>JBMNMS010000001.1:0-1362668 GCA_050953445.1 Anaerovoracaceae bacterium | reverse complement strand
TTGCTGGTGATGGCGGAACAGAAATAACTACAGATGGTGGTACTTTACAGATGATAGCAACAGTAGAACCGGACAATGCCAGTAACAAAAATGTTACTTGGTCTGTGGATGATAGCAGCATAGCAACAATTAATAGCGAAGGTTTGCTAACAGCCAAGACTAATGGAACAGTTAAGGTAACGGCTACGGCTAAAGATGGTTCTGGTAAAAGTGGCTTTGCAGAGATAACAATTACTAATCAAAGAACATTAAAATCTGTAAGTATAGAGGTAGAGACTAATAGTGACCCGCTTTTAAGTAAACCGGTTGTAGATGCAAAATTAAAAATTAAAAACTTAGAGCCTACAGAAGCAGGAGCAACAGTAACCTATCAGTGGCAAAGATCTGATCATTGGGACGAAGACTTTACTGATATAGAAGGAGAAAAAGCAGAGACTTATACTGTAAAGAAAGACGATGAGGGCAAGTATATTAGGTTACTAGTAACAGGAACAGGCGACTATAAAGGAACAGTAGATTCAGATTCGATAGAAATACTGCCAACTTATACGGTTAGCTTTGATCTTCAGGGAGGAACTACTTCTGATTCAACAGATCCTATAAAAGTCGTTCCATTCTCCACTTATGAGACTTATGGTACTTTTCCAACTGTAACAAAAACTGACCATACTTTCCATGGTTGGTTTACTGAAGAAACTGGAGGATTCAAAATTGAAGAGGGTTCCTGGATTGATGGCGAGCTTTTTACGGAAAACAAGCTAACCCTTTATGCCAGATGGATAAAAGCTGATGATGTACTACTAGTAGGGGCTACAGGAATATCAGGGACTAAAGATGACACTTATCTTAATAATGAAGGAAAGGAAGATACTACTAATTGGACTGTCCACTATAATAGCACTAGCAAGACCCTAACCCTTAAAGGTTATAATGGTGGTTCCATAGAAGTGCTAAATGGATTTGGAGAGGAAACTTTAAATCTTGTCTTAGAAGGAGACAATAAAGTAAATGGAACTATAAAGGGCAATTATGATAAAACACCCGAAAAAGGTTCAAGTTTAAAAATAAGAGAAAATGGAACAGGGAAATTAGAAGTAGAAGGTAGTATCAGAATGTCTGGAAGTGGAAAGATTGAGATTAATTCTGGCACTATAGATATTAAGAATGGCCAATTGTATGTTGATAAGGGAGGTATAATAATCTCCGGAGGAAAAGTTAATATTACCGAAGAAGTGGAATATAGTGCAATATGGCTTTATAGTAGTGATTTAACCTTGAGTGGAGATGCCGAAGTAGATATTGATATAAAAAATGGTTATTGGACCTATTATTTATTTGCAATCAGAGCCAATAACATTGAAATTAAGGATAGCAGCAAACTAGGAATAAAAGCCAATGCAGTGGAAGATTCTTGGGGATTAGATATCAATCACACTGGAGGAACTCTAAAGATTGAAAGTGGCACAACAGTAGATATAATGACTTCAACAGAACAGTCACATCATGAAGCTAAAGCCATACACTTTAGGGAACCAGCGACAGGCAAGTTTATAGTTTCTAGAGTTGAAACAGAGGCCCCAACAGGGCCAAATTACACCCACAACCCCACTACTAAAATCGAGACAGTAACCATTACCGGTTTTGTAGGAGCTGAAACTGGCCAAACACCTATCAAAATAAGCGATTTACAAACCACTGATACAAACTACGAGATAGTTGGTTTGACCTGGTATGAAGGGGACGGAAATGGGGAACCAAAGAAGATGGCTACAGGAGCAAAATTCAAAGGAGATTCAGGATATTATTATGAAGCAGTAATTGAGCTAAGCGCTAAAACAGACTATCATTTTGTTCCAAAAGATCCTGATAAAACACAGGTAAACATAAGTATTGTTCCTAATGATTGGTACCATGGTATAGCTTGGACGAAAAGTACAAGTAAAAAACTGCTCATTTCTGTAACTAATAATCCATACCAATAATTACACAAACTTTTAAAACTTCCTTAGACAACTTAAGATACTAATCAACCAAATCCCCCTTGAGCCAATAAAGCCCAGGGGGGATTTTTCTTTATGCTTTGGGGGGGATCAAATAGAAAGGTAATTACTTTATAGGTATAAATATACCATGTACTCCTCACTATTCTTTAAAGTTGCCTCAATTAGTATTGAATGTTGGGGAACAATACACTATAATTAAAGCATGAACCGTTCCCCAAAGGAGAAAATGCTATGGCAGTTCAATATCAAAAGATACAGGAATTACTAAGAAGTCGAGCCGACCTTCACGCAAGACTGAATCTAATGCCCTATGATGGAACACCTGAAATTAAGGAGCGTGGAGATGGAAAATATCTCTATGTCAGAAAACGTGTGGCGGGCAAACAGACATCAACTTATGTTGGTGTATATACAGAAGAACTTTATAACCTGCTCCTTCGTAATGCAAGAGAAGCCAGAGAGATTAGAAAAGAACTTCGTAGTATAGAAAAGAAACTTGCTGCAGCCGGATATTCGGAAGATGAACTTTCTACTGATGTTATAAACAATATTGTATTTGCACGAGTTAATATGAAAAATAATATCTATGACCAGGCTGTTTTGGAGGGTGTTGCGACATCTTTCCCACAGACAGAAGAAATCATAGAAAACGGAAAAGTTACCGGCATGATAGCGACTGATGTTCAAAAGATTTTGAATTTGAAGCACGCCTGGGAGTTCATTTTGGATCGTGATGTTATAGCTAGTCGCTCTGACTACTATATGCTGAGCCACATAGCCAGACTCGTTAATGAAGGCTTTTTTCCAGAGGGTGGTCGCATTCGTGGTGTGCCCGTTACAATTGGTGGTTCATCCTATGCCCCGCCTTTACCTTATGAACCAGACGTAAAAGACAAAATCCGTGAAATCACAGAAGAAACTAATGAAGCCATAAATATTGCTATCAAGCTCTGTTTGTATTGTATGAAAACACAGATATTTCTAGATGGTAACAAGCGAGCATCGGTTATTTTTGCAAATCACTATTTGATTGCCCATGGCGGTGGTTTTTTAGTAATTCCCGAAAAGGAAGTACCGGAATTTAAGAAGCTCCTTGGTAAATATTATGAGGGGGAAGATATTTCTGTTATCACTGCCTTTATGAAAGAACGCTGTTGGAAAACCATAACGGTGCCTGAGAGGGATTCAAATAAGTAGCATTTTTCACCTTTTGAACCAGCAAATCTGCATGGCTCCTGGTGACTGAAACCTCAGCCAGCAAAAACAACAAAACCCAGCCCTCCCCAGGAGCAATCTTGAGGGGGTTTTTTCTTTTGATCGAAAACCTGTATGCGACCATCTTTCATGCGAACCCTAAGTTCCTTCCCAGAATAGTGCCAAGGAACACCATACCTAATTCCATCATAACTTACAAAACCATCCGTTGATGCTATCCTGGTTTCGAAGCGATAAAGGTCTAAGGTTGATGATTCAGGCAACGGAAGTAAAGGCTCCTTACTAAATTCTCTTAGAGGAACCAAACCGGTTGTGCTATGCACTTTACTGTCCGCTTCCCTGCACCATGAAAGAGCTTGCCTGTTTAAGTCATCAATATCAGTAAGGGTGCGGCCCGGTAAAAAATTATTCTTAACATAATGTACCAGACGTTCAACTTTACCTTTGGTTTGTGGCCGTCTTGCTTTGCAAAGCTTTGGAATAAATACCATATCTTTGGCAAATTCCTAAAATTTCGTGTTCCATATTGTACGACCGGCTTCCACACCTAAGACAATAGTTTTCATACGGTCTGCCAGTATTGTTTCCGGAACCCCGCCAAAATATTCAAAGGCATTTATCAAGCAGCGTTCTAAACTGTAAAGATCACACCGCTTTACAAACTCTACATATTTCGCACGCCTGTGGCCCATAATCATTATGAAGGCCGGCACTTTATGCACTTGGCCATCAAGATCAGTGTAGTGACATATTCCGTAATCTATTTGTGCCTGTTTGCCCGCCAGTGTTTCATATCTTGGTACGGCAGGAAGGCTCCTGGGAGGCCTATAAGGCTTGACATAGTCTTTTAGAATGGTAATATCACCCGTGTAACCTTTTTGCTTTATCCGGGCGAATATTCCCTCGCAATTGAAAATACCTGCCTCCATGCATGTGTGTATTATTGGTTTGAAATTATCCAATTTTGATGGGTGTGCTTTTTTGACTTGGTCTTCCAGGGACGGCATTTTGACATATTTTTTCACTGTGTTTTTCGACAAACTATGTTTGGTAAAATAGAATTACCACAGAGCGGAAGATAAGAATTCCCACAGTGGAAATAGAAACTCCATTGAAACACCCCCTAAAAACATATATCCTTTTTGTGAACAAGCAGAAAGGAGATGAAAGGAGTTGCTATCAATGGAGCACATATATCATATCAGATATGAGCACAAAGTAAATGGAAAAAGTATAAGGGCGATTTCCCGCGAAACTGGCCACGATGTTAAGACGGTGAAAAAATACATAGCCAAAGAGAATTTTTCACCGGATAAACCATCCAAAAAAGGTCGAAAATCAAAGACAGATAAGTATAGAGAAAAAGTCAAAGAATGGCTATTAAAAGATGAGTCTGCCCCAAGGCACCAAAACCATACAGCACATAGGGTATACAATAGGCTAATTGAAGATCTGGCAAAAGAAGGTAGAGTAATTGATGTTAGTGAACGCTCAATACGCACGCTTGTTTCTAAGGTAAAATCTGAAATTGGGCAGTCCAAAGAGGCGGCATTACCACTTCTTCATCCTGCGGGGAAGCACAGGTTGATTTTGGGAAGACAACATTTATTGAGAAAGGTATTACATATGAAGGCCACCACCTTTGTATAACTTTTCCTCACTCTGATGCAAAGCTTGTCCAGTTATTTAAAGGGGAAAATTTAGAATGCCTAATGAAAGGCCTAACAGATATATTTATTGCCGTAGGTGGTATCCCGAGGGTTATCAGATTTGATAATATGTCTACTGCAGTGAAAGAAATTAATGCCTATGGAGAAAGGGAAGTAACTGAGGGATTCCGCCGCCTACAGTGTCACTATGGCTTTGAGAGCAACTTCTGTAACCCTGCAAGTGGCAGGGAGAAGGGCTCCGTTGAAAACTACGTTGGTTGCAGTCGCAGGAACTATTTCGTACCGCTCCCTGAATTTGACGATTTAAAGAAATACAACGAAGAGCTTATGAAGAAATGCCTTGCGGATATGAATCGTAGCCACTACAGACTCAATGCAAACGTAAAGGATCTATTTGAAGAAGATAAAGAGGCATTTTTACCGCTACCGGAAGAAAAATTTGATTGCTGCAAATATATATGGGCAAAAACCAACATACAAGGGATGGCTATTTTTGATAAAAACAGGTATTCGACTTCCGGGAGTTATCCAAACAAAAGGGTTCTGCTCGAGGTTACGGCACATGATGTAATAGTTTATGATGAGGATCATACAGAAATAGTCAGCCACCCTGTTTTCTGCAATAACTTTTTCCCCAAATCTGCAAAAACTTTTCCCCAGGCACCGGTGGGGATTTTTTGTTAGCCTTTTGCAATAAGTGAAGTCTTCATTCTTTCGCTTTCGCCATTAAATATCAAAAGGTAGCAATGGTGCAAAAGCCTGTCTAAAAGGGCTCCCGTCATCTGCTCATCATACAGAACATTGACCCATCTGGAAAACTCAATATTTGTGTGATGATCAGACTTTTTCTTTCATAGCTTTCTGCAATAATTTCATGTAATTTCTCATTTTAAAAACGGCAAAATTCATTGATTCTTATCATATTAAATAATGTGATAATGTTTTAAACCTTGCCGAATGTGAGAATATCTTTTCATATTAAAATATATGTGTAAATATGGTAAACTTCCTTGTGGGAGGTTTTTTTATGCAGAAGATTTTTACAACCAGCGAGCCCCCATCAAGCTTCGCTTTAGCAAATGCCGGGCTTTTCCCTGAAGCACCCAAGAAGTGCCAATTGCCGGGTTGTCAAATGCCAATCCAAATGAAAAAACATGGATTTTACGCAAGATACATCATCAGTCCTGAATATAGTGGATATATCTATATCCGCCGTTATTTTTGCTCCATCTGTGGGCGTACATTATCATATCTCCCAGACTTCGCAATCCCATACTTTCAATATGCTATCTGCCATATCCTTGGGTTTTTAGACGGTTTTTTTAAATCGGGGAAGTCACTCAGACGATATGAATTCTGGTTTAGAAAAAAGAATGGTGATTTTAGTCGCAGACACTTTCGCTATTACATTAATCGGCTATTTAGGAACAAAAGATTAATACAATACTTTTTAAATTTTAGCTGCCAGGGCATGATCCCGAAGGAAGACGCCCTAAACAGCCAAATGTTCGCCAAAGAATTCCTGAAGAAAGCACTGATATTGCAACCACACAATTTTTCATGTCGCTTTCATAACATGACAGGAAAAAGCATTTTGGCTCCTAACTAAAGAATAGCATAAAAACGAAAACTTTACAAAGAATATCGAAAATTCGACAGCAACAGAGCTTACCCAGTTTTCTCCCATCACGGAATGGATTACCCTAGAAATACTTAAAATCATAGAAAAGAAGGGAGAAAAAGGAGAAAAATGGATGACAAAACAAGGCAAGCAATTGCACTAAAGCGGTTTTCAGTAATCAGCCCCGTCATAAGTGGCAATGTAAAGAACAACACGGAATATTTTCAGGAGCTTGCAAAGGCCCCTTTAGATATGCCCTATTATGGTGTGCGGCTTTATCACTACAAGACCTTCGAAAGCTGGCTTTATGATTACAACAGATATGGTTTAGACGGCTTAACCCCGGGCTTTCGTAGCGACAAAGGCAAGAGCAGGAAGATTACAGAGGAAATTGGAGGGAAAATCAAAGAGTTCAGGATGCAGCATCCAAAGGTGCCAATAGCTATACTTTATGAACGACTTGTTTCCGAAAAAGTCATTAATCCAATCGAAATATCAAGGCCTACAGTGTATAGGTATGTGGCGGACATGGTGCTTCCGACGGATGGGGGAGAAGCTAAGGAAGAAAGTCTACGTTTTTCATATCAATATCCGGGGGAGATGTGGCAAGGAGATGTCCTTTATGGCCCTTACATACAGGTAGGAAGAAAGAAACAACAAACTTATCTTCATGCGTTTATCGATGACGCTACGAGGTTAATAACCTTTTCAAAGTTTTTTTTTGAACAGAATTTCGAAACCCTTAGGATTAGCCTAAAAGAAGCCATGTTAAAGAATGGAATTCCAAAACTTTTATACACAGATAACGGAAAGATCTACCGAAGCCAGCAATTAGAATATATCTGTGCGTCGATAGGTTGCACTCTGCTCCATTCGCAACCGTATGTTCCAAGGGGTCGCGGGAAAATCGAGAGATATTTCGGCACCGTAAGGACACGTTTTCTAAGCGGTCTTGATCCAGAAAGCCTATCAAGCCTTGACGCGCTAAATTCAGCATATGAAAACTGGCTGGAGACCGACTACCAAAAGAAGAAACACTCGGCACTTAATGGGAAAACCCCACATGAAATGTTTATTGATGGCATTGATAAGGTCAAACTCGTCACTGACAGGAAGCAGTTTTCCGAGAGCTTTTTGCTTCGCGTAAGCCGCAAGGTAAACCATGATGCAACAATTCAAATCGACAGTTTACTTTTTGAAACGGATCCTATGTTTTCAGGAAAGCGCCTGGAGGTTCGCTACGAACCGGAGTGGCTTGAAGATACGACCAAGGCCCTTATGCTCTACGAAGACGGCAAAAAGGTTGGGGAGGCTAAAAAAGTACGTTTCCTTGACAACGTCCATGTAAAGCGCAAGTCTCGCAGACGTGAAAGTAAACTTGCAACTGACATCAAGAATCAAACAAATGAGACACCTTTAGAAATACATAAAAACACAATTTCGTTTTCCGCAATTTTAAAGGGAGGAGAGAAACATGTTTAAGCAATTCTTCGGATTAACATTTAACCCATTTGATAAAGAAGTTGAAGTTGACAAGCTGTACCAAGGCGAGGACCTTACTGAGCTTGAAGGGCGTCTTAAATACATGCTTGATAATCGTGGTATGGGGCTAATTATTGGTGAGCCGGGGATGGGCAAATCAACATGCTTAAGAAAATTCGCTGAAAATGCCAACAAATCCCTCTACAAGGTATGTTATCTTCCCCTTACAACTCTTACGGTAAAAGACTTTTATCAGGCAATCTGCGTCATGTTAGGATGTGCTAAACCCTATCGCAAAATTGATATGTTTTATGAAATACAATCAGCCATAAACTCGCTTTATTACGACCAACGGATCACGCCTGTGTTTATCGTAGATGAAATACATATGGCATCAACGCAAATTTTGGATGATCTTAGGATACTTTTTAATTTTAAGATGGATTCGGCAAATCCTTTTGTGCTCATTATGGTAGGCCAGCCTCAAATCCGTAACAAACTGATGCTTAATACAAGCTACCCACTAAAGCAAAGAATTGTAATGCGTTACACTATGCAGGGCCTTAAAAAAGAGGAATGCACAGACTATCTTGACAGCAGAATGAGACTCGCAGGATGCACAAGAAATGTATTTACCCCTGCTGCCATAGAAGCTATTTACAATATCTCCAACGGAGCACCAAGAGTTATTAACAATATCACTACGGCAGCACTTATGTATTCTGCAGCTAAAAGAGTTGATAGCGTTGACGGGGAAGCAGTATTTCAGGCCAACATAGAGATTGGAGCCTAAGGCTAACCATTAAAGGCTAACATAAGAAGAATGGTTAATCTCAAGGAGGTGAGGAAATGGAGTTTTTATGCACAAATCAAACCGAAAAGAGGAAGGCCCATTGGACCGGTGTAATATCTGCGGTAAAGAGAGACCGTAAAAAATGCGAGTTCGAAATCAGAAGCAGGGGCCATTATTACCATGTAATCGTCGGAACACACGATTTTGGGAACTTTGTTTGTATACCCAATTGGAATGTGGGATGCGAGCTTTCGGATTTTAGCGACCTCTTTTGGAATGTGGAACGCTTGACAAAGTGTTTCAGAAAAACCGATGCTATCACTGTGGCAACTGCTATCAAGAATGTGGGAAATATTATTTAACCCTAATGCCGGCCAGGTACCTACTTAGCCGGTATTTTTTCTATTATGGATCGCTTTGCAAATTAATCTCCGGATTTCAAACTGTTATTAGCGAGGAAAAAGATGTCTTTCAGCAACAGGTGAAAGGGGAATCATTTATTGTGGGATGAAATTTGAGAATTTTATTTGCCAATAGAAAGCTATCTATTTTAATCTGAGAAAACCCGGGCTATTTGTCCGACTTAAATTCGATAATTATTTCCTAATTTAATGTGAGAACTGACACTTAGATAAAGCCGATATGCTAATATTAGACGAGTGGGGCTACATACCTTTTGAAAGGGTAGGAACGCAGCTGCTGTTTGAGGCTATATCCAGCTGCTATGAAAAGAAAAGCATTGTTATTACGACGAATCTTCCCTTTGATGAATGGAACACGATATTCTATGATGAGAAGCTTACAACGGCCATATTAGACCGCATTGTGCATCATGGGCACCTAATCATGCATAATGGCGCCAGCTATCGGGTAAGGCATTCTAAAATGCAATAGTTATTGGCCGGGGGTGTGGAAAAATAAACTTCCTAAGTGTGGGAAATTATTCTTGCCAAACACAACAAACCCATTTCCTTTGCAATAGCGTATGCACTCTTGCCATCTTTTGATTTTTCTCGTATCATTAATATCATCCCACTCCTTAACATATTTGGGCCCCTTTCATAAAAGTCTTTGCAACTTCTATGATAGCCCCTGGTTTAAGGGTGGGTCAATTTTACCGGCGATTTGGGTCAATTATATCCCGGCGTTAACACAAATTAAGAGGTGGCGTAGAGCCATCAAGATATAAAGACTATGTACTTGTCTTATTCTTCTTTAAATATGTATCCGATAGATACAAGGGGCAGCCCTTTGCTGAATTCACAGTAAACGAGGGAGCATCATTTGATGACCTTATTGCTGCTAAGGGGAAGCCTGATGTAGGAGGTGGCGCTAATAATAGGTGTCCTGTTCTTGCATTTCAGACTTAGGAACATAAAGTTCTGACGGCAGGTTGTTGCTTGTAGTAAGCAGATCGGAAAACTTAGGTGCATAGCCAATCTGCTAATTCATTTTAGCAGATACAATATGTTGCTTAATAGCAAGTGTTATTCATCTCCCACCTGAAAAGACGGGAATCTTCACACAATTAACTAAAAATCCGGAATAATAAACTTCTGCTCCACCACATCCATGGATAGGCGCAGGACATTAGAATAACCTGATTTGCTCAGGATATTTTTTATATGATAATCCAGTGTAGACTTTTTTATCCCCAGCCTGTTACATATTTCTTGATTAGAATAACCATTGATCTTTTCCCTTAACACCTCTAATTCCCTCGGTGTAAAATCTATGCTTTTTGCAATCCCTATATCCAAAACGGGTGATGTTTCCGGATATATGGACTCACCTTCAATCGTCCTCTCCATAACAGAAAGCAAATCCAGATTCCCCACATCCTTATACCAAAAGCTTTCGCAGCCGATGGCTTTAGCCTTTTGGATAAAACTATGCTCCGGCATAGCAGTTACTATTATAATCTTAATTCTGGGAAACCTTTCTTTTATTTTACCGGCAGCATCTAAGCCATTAGCCCGCTGTGCTGTATAGACATCCATTAAGATAAGGTCTATCTCGTTACTTTCACAATACAGTTCTGCCAGCGAAGCATCCTCTATGGATACGACAATTTCAAAACTCTTCCCCCGTGCTATAGCATCCTCAAGCACTAATCTTGCAGTTCTTTGATCCTCAACTAACATTACCCTTACCATAGTATGTTTCCCACCCCACTTACAGGTACGTTTATTCGTATCCTAAACCTTTCCCCCGCCTCAATATCTATTTCTCCTCCCGCCAACTCTATCTTTTTCCTCAAATTTTTCAATCCTCCCTTCTCATCTATTTTTCCCTGGTGTCCCTTGCCATTGTCGGTTATGATAACTGTAACTTCATCATCTCCTTTTGAAAGGTTCACTGTGACCAGGTCTGCCTGACCATGACGAACTGCATTAGAAAGTGCCTCCCTTAAGGCAGCAAAAATGAGATGAGCTTCAATCCCATCCGCTGGAAAATCCCCTAAAATCTCAACCCTTACACCCAATGCCTTTGCCATCTCCCCCAATTGTACCAGATAAACATCTTTTTCCTCGCTTTGTAACTCACCTTCGCCTGATAATTGCCTTGATAATGACACCCAGTTTTGAATTATTAGATCCAGATCCTCTCGAATAATGTCTTTCTTCTTAGCCTTTTCTAACAGCAGATTGCCAAGCAGAATGTTCTGACCCAGGCTATCATGAATCCTTATCTTTGAAGCTAAAACCTGCTCCTCCCTCTTAATCTCCTCAATCTCTTCTGATAATCTTTCTAACCGCTCGTATTGTATATCTAAAGCATTATTTCTTTCATCAAGCTCCTTGGTAAGTTGATAAAGCTGAGTTACATCTATGGCGGTGATTTGAATATAGCTATATCCTTTATGTCTAAGCTCCTTCTTGCTGAACTGCCATTTGCGCCCATTATCCAAGCTTACGAGCGGTCTTACCACGGTGTTATTATTTGAAACACTTCCCCAGAATTCTTTCCCATTTAAATAGAATTCTCCAGTTATCGCCTTTACTAATAGATACATCCTTCTATTAGTCAGTAGGGGAAATCCTTCTTTGGTCGTAAAGCTTAACCCCATGGGGAGATTTTCCATGGCCTCAATCGAAGAAGAGGGACTAATCTTTGCTTTTCCCAAATCTTTAATAGCAACAATCACTCCATAAGCGATGACTATAATTAGATTTGCACCATATACAGCAAGAGGTAGCTTAACTGAAAGCAAAAAGGCAAGGGTGGAGAAAAAATGAAAGCATGAGAAAATAAGTGGGGTGAATATCTCTTTCAGTACCTTCATCTTCGAAATATGACCCAGGCTTTTAATAAAAACTATAATGACTAAATAAATCGACACCAATAATTGCAGCACCACAATCATCATAATTCCTCACCTTCCTTGGGTACATTTAATGCAAAGTATGTTATTCCCTCCTCCTGATTCTCGACGACTACGACACCGCCCAATCCATTAATCACCTCATTGTTTTCAACCCTAAATTCGGTTTCTGCTGAAGCCTTTAGGTTTTCTATCTGTAGCGTAAAGCTTATCACATCATCCCTTTCGGATACGGAAACATAAACGCCTGAAAGACCATCGATGAAGTCCCTTACTATTTGTACGAAAAAATCCAAGAAGGCTAATGCCAAGTTTAAATCCATGGTATCCTTTAATTTTTTCTTTATTGTACTTTCCACACCCCATGCCTTAAGGCTCTCAAAAATCTCTTTCAAACTATAAATCAATTCCTCAGATGCTATAAACCCCTCGCTTTCCTTTATTAAAATAAGATTGCCTTTTCTTTTAATATGTACGCCAAGCAAATTTAGTTCTTTTAGCAATTCCTTTTGCTCATTTAAAGAATATGACCTACCCCGCCTTATGATTTCCTTTACCTTTTCTAACTGGGGAGAAATATGAGTAAATATAAGATCGTACAACCTGTTTTGTTCACTTATATGAAAGTGATGAGCCTTAGCTTCTATCTCCTTTTTCAAAACCTGAAGGCCTTGTTCCAATTCCCTTTCTTTATTACTGAGTTCATCCACCACGTCCATAAGGGTCGAAACATCTTCCTCCCAAATAGCATAGCCACCTCTAATTGGCCACAAGTGAAGTATTATGTTTCTGCCCATCCGGTAAGTGCCCTCCTCCACCAAAATATTAAATATTTCGGAATCCATGTGAAACGCCTTAGATGAACCAAAATGCCGGCCCTTATCTTCATCCAAAATTTGAATCTGCAATGTGGAATTATTTAAAAAGATGTAGTGGTTGGTGTTTGATGGAAGAAGCCCTGCCTGTATGGTCGTTTCCCAAAGACATACAATCAGAAAACAAATTATGGGTGTCAATTCAAGGGTGGAAATCATACCAGCTGAAATCTCTACTGCATATATAACCCCATATAATATGCCCCCTGCCACTATTATAAAGGGCATGTGTATACGCTTTTTTGTACAAGGGACATAGCTTTTAGCATATAAGTTTTTTATTGATACTATAATTAGGCTTAGTATCCAAAAAATGATTATATAGTAGACCGGACCATATGAATAGCTGTTATCCCATTGAAGAAAATCCTTTTTGAAACCAAATGCCTTTTGATGAATATCATTTGTTAAGACCAATCCGATTAGCAAAAAGGCCGGTATGAACAGGTAATGAAATCTGTTGGAAGGTCTCCAGTTTTCAGGCTTTCCTACGCAAATTGATACTAAGAAGCTTAATAATGGAATTAAAACAATGGGTATATAGTAACAATACCAAAGCACCCTTGCTATCTGATCGGTTGATCCACCGGGAATATACTTCACGCTACGAAATAAGAGCCAAAGACACATCAAAGCTGAAACGGTTAATAAATAGAATCGAACATGTTTATGCATTATCCTAATCAGAATTGATAAACTCCACGCAACCAGCATCGTTATATATATGTAATATATAATCAAAAATACTACTTTATCGAAAATCCCGTTATCATAAAAATGACGTATATTTCGTAAAGCACTTGCAATTAGTAAGAAAGCAAAAGCTATGGACATATAGATGTAAAATTTTTTGTTCGTGATATTACTTTTCATATAGCCATTGTACTATAAACAGATCTTCACTTGCAAATAAAGCAAGTAGTACATACCATGTTTCCAATAAAAAATGGATATCATGACCTTCAATCCCATGATATCCATAATTATTAGACTTGGTGCGGTTGAAGGGACTTGAACCCATACCCTCTCGGACACGGCCCTCAACCGTGCGCGTCTGCCTATTCCGCCACAACCGCATATTTGAACACTAATTCCAATGACCCACGTGTTTAATTTTAGCTTTCACGGCCACGTTTGTCAATACATTTCAATGATTATATCGAAAAAGTTCCTATCTCCTTGTAACTATATGGCCATTTTGATATGATAATAGATAGTACAAGAATTATCAGGGTAAAAACAAATTGTTAATGAGGAGAGAGTGGATTGGAAAACGAATTAAAAGAAAACAGATGCGTGAGCACATTGAAGGATATGTGTGAAAGATCAAAGCCTGATATGACCATTACTGTCCTTCGCTATGGGGATACCATATTTAGCGGCAGTCCAAAACAAGCAATGGATACTTTGGATACTGAAAACTTAGTGGTCATAGATATGCAGGAGGAACAACACCACTTCACCGGTCTTCCCTATATGATCATAGTTAGAGTTATGGATATTGAAGATGAAGACGAGTTTGGTATGGGAGGTGTCATTCCCCCAGGACTATTCTGTTAACTGTAAAGGTCTGGCAACCATTATATATATTTAAATAAGTTGGCAGCACCTCCCCTTCAAGGGTTTCTGCACATATAGCCCCATAAGTTTTATAAAAAAAGCAATACTGAGGAAGCTCATCCAGAAGGAACTTATTCACTTCGTCAAAAGCCGCAACCTTTTCCTCTGTCCCCCTTGCGTAGTTCAATCGATCCACCATTATGCCGATTCCCCCATCTTCCAGACCTGATTCCCCGTCTTTTACATTATATAGTCCCCCTATTGAATAGGGATCCCGTACTTTATACCCCCCTAAATATATATCATATCGGCCTCTTTGAATATCCAATCTATATGCCTCCCATGAAAGGATCTCCATCTCCAAAGCTATCCCTGCCTTTTCCAGATTCCCTTTAATCAACTGTGCAGCACGATTGCGCAATTGATCCCCTTCATTTACGAGCAATCTGATTTTAAGGGGATTTCCATCGGCATCCTCGTATATGCCGTCCCCATTTACATCCTCATATCCTGCTTCTTCCATCATACTCTTAGCCTTTTTCAAGTTGAATGGGTAGTGCTCCTCCTCCTTTGGAACACCTAAATAACCCGGGGGATACATTGTTTCACATCTTACTCCCTTGCCATAATAGACCTCATCCAATATAGTGTTTACATCTATTGCATATGCTATGGCCTGCCGAACCTTTTTTTTACTCAAATGGAGATTTCCCAGATTAAAGCCCATCATCTCCACTTCATTTGAGGCAAAGGATACTTCCTTTACAGGTTTATCCTGAATCATTATATCCCTATCCGGCTCTTTTAGTATCATAAAATCTACACTACCTATTTCGAAAAGACTTATTGGTGTAACCCTGTCAGGAAAAACCTTGAATATTAATATGTTGTCCGGTTGCTTACCCTCATAATGAGGATTAGCACCTAAAACTATCTCTTTGTCTGCATTTAAGGACGTTACCATATAAGGCCCTGTACCTATAGGCAAAAAACCATCTCCGCCTTGCTTTGTTCCCTCCCCCTTTTTCCCTGATTGTCTCGATGATACTACTGGAAATGTAAGGCTTTCCAAAACAGCCGATTCCTTATCCTTAAACCCAATTAGCACCTTATTGTCCTTCTCAACTTTACATGAAATAATGGATTTAAAATAGGATGAATACAGGCCCTGATCGCCTTGCATCGCCTTCTTGTAGGCCTCAATGCTATACTTTACATCCTCAGGAATGAAAGGCTCCCCATCACTCCAAAAAACATTTTCCTGCAGTTCGATGAGCAGAGATGAACCATCTCCTACCGGCTCTGCATTTCTCGCCAGAACAGGCATGGCCCTAAGATCCTGGTTAAGCTCGAAGAGCCCTTGATATACTAATTTATTGATAAAATAAGCGTCTTCATCTTTTGTTACCAATGGATTTAAAGTGCGGATTTTCACTATTGGAAAGGTGATTTCATTAGAAACCACTGTTATGGTAGCGCCGGTACCCGGTCCCCCCAAAATGTTATTCACATTTTGACAGCCCGGCAAAAGAAGTACACTTAATACTAATCCTATGACCAATGCTACCCCTTTTACTTTTTTGCTGTACATGAAATTCTTTTCCTTCCGATATCAAATAATGCCTTCCAACAACCTGTCAATCTGTGCAAATAAAGACTCCTTGCTCCCTGAATTATCAAGCACATGGGTTGCCCTGCTCAATCTTTCCTTTCTTGCCATCTGGTTGGCTATGCGTCTTTCAACTTCTTCCCTGCTAAATCCGCTACGTCTCATAACCCGTGAAATCCGTATTTCGTCATCAGTATCCACCACCCAATTTTGCTGCGTGTGCTGATCCACCCCCGCCTCAAATAGCAAAGGTGCATCGATAAATACAATAGCATCCGGTGAATCCCTAAAGATCTTCCCAGCTCGATCCAGAATTATATCTATGATTTCTCCATGCATTATGGAATCCAAAGCCTTCCTTTTTCCCTTATCGGAAAAAACCAATGAAGATACCTTTTTTCTGTCCAAATTCCCATCAGCCATTATAACATCCTTGCCAAAGGTCTTCGCAATTCTTTCTAAAACGGGCGATCCCGGTTTTACGATTTCCCTGGAAATCTCATCAGCATCTAAAACGTAGCATCCCTTTGAAATAAGATACTCGCTCACCGTAGATTTCCCGCTGCCGATTCCCCCCGTGAGACCTATCAATTTCATCCCTGTAATTCTCCCTATTTCAATTCATACCAATTGTTCCCCATATTCAAATCCACAATTAGGGGAACTTTTAAAGTAATCGCGTCTTCCATTGTTTCCTTTAGCAGTGTTTTTACCTGTTCTTCCTCCTCTTTCAATGCCTCTATTATCAATTCATCATGCACCTGGAGTATTAATCGGGACTTAAGCCCTTCCCTTCTAAGCCTTTCATCACACCTGATCATGGCAAGCTTTATTATATCCGCTGCACTTCCCTGTATTGGACTGTTCATCGCAAGTCTTTCTCCTGCTTGTCGTACAAAACGATTTGAAGCCTTCATTTCCGGAATCATACGTCTCCGTCCCATAATGGTAGTCACATAGCCCTTCTCATCAGCCTGAGCTATAAGATCGTCCATAAACCGACGAACTCCCATATGCTTCTTGTAATAATCCTCGATATAGCTTTCGGCCTCTTTGCGACTTATGCCCAGCTCTGATGCCAATCCAAAGCCGCTCATGCCGTATATCACCCCAAAATTAACAGCTTTAGCATTACTCCTTTGCTGGGGTGTTACCTCATTCTCTGGTATACTCCAAATTCGGGATGCAGTACTTTTATGAATATCCTCTCCCCTATTAAATGCATCCACTAAAACCGGGTCCTCTGACATATGGGCCAAAACCCTCAGCTCAATTTGGGAATAATCGGCACCTATTAGAATTCTGCCTTCATCTGATGGAATAAAAGCTTTTCTAATTAACCTTCCCAGCTCCTGCCTTATGGGAATGTTTTGCAAGTTAGGCTCCGTGCAACTTATTCTCCCTGTTGCCGTAACCGTCTGTTGGAAATGGGCATGGATTTTTCCATCAACATGGATAAGCGGCAAAAGTCCTTCCACATAGGTTCCATTCAGCTTAGCCAGGCTCCTGTACTCTAAAATATCTTCAATAATCTGATGCTTGCCCCTTAGCTGCTCTAACACTTCCGCATTTGTTGAATAGCCGCTTTTAGTTTTCTTGCCAGCAGGCAACCCTAACCTATCGAAAAGAATCACTCCCAATTGTTTAGGGGAATTTATATTGAACTCCTCACCCGCATGGGAATAGATTTTTTTGCTAATAGATTCTATTCGGCTTCGTAGAATTTCCCCTATTCTATTCAATTCACTGCGATCTACCGCAAACCCCTCCGCTTCCATGGATGCCAATGTATATATCAGCGGCAATTCGATTCCCTCCATAACAGGGCAAAGTCCTTCCTTCTCAACTTGCGGACGGATACAGGACATAATTTCCGCAGATGCAATGCACCATTGAAATGCTGTTTCCTCACCTTTCAGTTCCTCACAAGGGAGAAAATCCATCTGAGTGCCATCCTCTCCTTTTCCCAATTCCTTATGAAGATAACTTAGCAGCATGGTGGGAAGATCGTATCCACCCCTTCCCGGTTCCAAAAGATATTGTCCTATTGCTCCATCAAAAGCTGTTACCGGTATCCATCTGTCAAACCCATTGCACAAAAGAGCGTAATAATCATCCTTTAGCCCATGTCCAATAAGAGGAGCATTGCAGTGCGCCAGATTGCGATACAAAGCTGCATATAATTCCTCATCCCCACCGGGAATATAGAAGTATTTCTCATCGGTCAGAAAGCCTATCCCTTCTATTTTGGGATTCCCTCTATGATTACCATCATGAATTACCTTAATGTAAATAGGTACTTCTTTGTCAAGCTCCTCCTTCAACTCTAAAAGATCCTGCGGTTTTTCAATCCTTATTCTGCTGCAATCAGATCTGTCTTTAGTTTTCAAATCGCCATCCTTTTCAATCCTCTTTGATACTAAAGGCTCCTCAGATTCCGGTCTCTGCTGCATTTTTTTTAGAAAGCTATTAAATTCAAGCTTGCGGTAAATCTCGATCAGTTCCCCGTAATCAGGTTCCTCCTCTGCACATTCATCGAAATCTACGGGGAGGGGCACATTTTTATTGATCTCGGCCAGCCGCCTACTCATCACTGCTAATTGAGCATTCTCCTCCACATTCAGACGCAGCTTTTTGTTCTGTATTTTATCCACATTTTCTAACAAATTATCTATAGTTCCAAAATCTATAATCAATTTCTGTGCTGTCTTCCTGCCCACGCCGGGGAGTCCGGGTATATTATCCGAAGAATCCCCCATAAGACCTTTATAGTCTACCAATTGCTCCGGTCTGAAACCATACTCTTCGATAAAGGCTTTTTGATCATACTCAGCCATCTCAGATATGCCCTTTTTTGTGATGACAACAGTTGTTTTTGATGTGACCAACTGCAATGCATCCTTATCCCCTGTAATTATAAGGGGGGTCATACCTTCCTCTTCTGCCTTTGAAGCCACGGTTCCCAGAATATCATCCGCTTCAAATCCATCTATCTCCATGATCTTGATCTTCATAGCCTTCAATACCTCCTTCAACAAAGGTATTTGTACGGCAAGCTCGGAAGGCATCTTTTTTCTATTAGACTTATATTCGCTATATTCCTCATGCCTAAATGTAGGAGCCTTCCTGTCAAAGGCTACTACCATGTGCCCGGGGGCATAATCCTTTCTAACTTTAGCCAGCATATTAAGAAAACCGTATACTCCCTGGGTATACAGTCCTTCTTTCGTCATCATAGGGCTGCGTATAGCATAATAGGCCCGGTTGATTAAACTGTTGCCATCAATAATCGCTATAACACTGCTATTGGGCATTTTTATCCTCCATTACATCCTCCACAACCTTTAACTCCCCATAAGCTCCCAAAAAAGTAATCACCTGATTTTCCTTGCTTACCTTAATAATACAGCCTTCAACATCCTCTTTCTCCTCATAAGATATTAAGGTATAGGGGGTTTCAGCCATGGCTTCCCTTAATAATTCCATATAGTATTCCCTGCCATTGCTTAGGACTTCCTCATCAGACAAACAGGAAAGAGCTGACCGAGTCTCTGTAGCTGCCATAGGCTCTTTTTCTTCGTATTCCCTTTCTCCTGCCTCCGCTACTTTTATGGTATCTTCCTTACCCTTAATTGGAACTTTCTTTTCTTCGGTCAAGCCTCTATCTTCTTCTGCCCCATGCTCTGACATCCTTTCCTCATGGGCAACCATTGGAATATTGTAATCCTTTTCCACATCATTATACATGCTAATGGAAATAAAACCAACCGCAAATGCAGCGGTTAAGGCGCCTGCAATACCATATATCCGCCTTCTGTAAAGTGCTTTTCCCTCATCCTTAATCCTTCTTCCTTCTTGTGATAGGGCATAAGAAATCCTTTTTTTTAGCTGATCAGGCATTTCCTGCATAGGAACCTTGCCAAGTTCCTCTACCATTTTTTTAGTGAAATCATCTTTATCCATTGCAAGGCCCCCCTTTCTTTTTTCTGATATACGTTAGACGTTTTTATCCCTTACTTGTTCCAATATTACAGACTTAAGCTTATTTCTGGCTCGATTTAACCGTGATTTCACCGTTCCCGGCGAACAGGTAAGTATATCCCCTATCTCCTCATATGTAAAACCTTGAATATCCCGTAAAATCACTATTTCCCTATGTTCCGGAGAAAGCTTTTCTATGCAGCTAAGCAAAAACTCCCCATCCTCCACACGCTCATAAGCTTCCGGAGGGGTGGGGCTTTCGTCTTCTATTTCTAACGTCATTTCTCCTTTTTCCGTTTCTCTGTAAATGCTTACCGTTTGTTTTTCCAACTTTTTCTTTCGAACCATATCATTACAGGTATTGATGACTATGCGGTAAACCCATGTGTCAAATTTGCAGTCTCCTTTAAACTTATCCAGATGTCTGAACACTTTTATCAGACTTTCCTGCAACGCATCCATGGCTTCCTCCTCTTTGCCCAGATACCTAAATGCCGTATTATATGCTCTGGTTTGGCAGCCTTCGATAAGCAGCTCAAAACTGCGGGAATCGCCAGTCTTCGCTTTCTTTATTAGTGTTTTCTCATCCTGGTTTCCCTGCATCCTCTGACCTTTTCCAATTGCTTAAAATATGATATGATTAATAGTAAGGTAAAAACATAAATAACAAAATTTCTACATTATCATAGCACAAAGGTATAGGAGAAATCAATTATGTACGATTATCATGTCCACTGTTCCTTTTCGCCTGATAGCAGAACCCCAATGACGGAGATGGTTCAAGCTGCCGCCAAGGCCGGGTTGCGGGAAATCGCGATTACAGACCATTATGACCCGGATTACAGGGATCCTGCATGGCCTGTAAATCTGGATTTTGATAGCTACCATAAGGAGATGGAGGCTGTAAAGGAAAGATATAGGGGTGACATAAAACTTGTCAAAGGCATTGAAATAGGCGTCCAGCACGGTAGTACTCTGGATAAATGCAAAGCGGCAGTGGCTGCATATGATTACGATTTTGTGCTGGCCTCCTTTCACTGTGCCGAAGGATATGAACTTTCACATGGAGGTTACTTTGATGAGCGCAGCATGGAAGAGACCTTCCCTTCCTTCTATAAATATGTATACGATTGTCTAAAAGAATTTAAAGATTATAGCGTCCTTGGACATATAAATGTGGTGGATAGATATAGCCTGTATGTCCCCGAACCCCTCTATTTCATGGATATGGTTGAAGATATACTAAAAATGATAATTTATGATGGCCGGGGGATAGAGATTAACACATCAAGCTTTCGATACGGAATGGGAGAAAAGACCACACCCAGTCATGAAATGCTTCGTTTATATAAGGATCTTGGGGGGGAAATAATTACCGTAGGGTCCGATGCTCACTCCCCTCTTCACATTGGAAGCGGTTTGGAATGGGGGTATGATAAATTAAGGAGCTTAGGCTTTCGCTACTTTACGACCTTTGATAAACTTAAACCCTCTTTCATAAAACTATAGGCTGTCAGCCCTGCCATTCCAGCAAGGCCTTTTTGTTCATAGGAAGAAATCTTGCCTTACTGCCCGTAAACATGTTTTCCATTACCTCTTCTATTCTTTCCAGACTTACCACTCCGGTTTTACGAACAATAGCCCCTAACATTACTATATTTGCAAATTTTTCGCTTCCTATTTTTCTTGCAATCTGATTTCCATCTACATAATGGATGTCGATATCATCTCTATCCACTTCCCTATCAATGAGGGAACGATTTATAAACAAAGCCCCCCCGGGCAAGAGCATGGGCTGGAATCTTTCCAAAGAGGGCGCATTCATGGCTACCAAAACTTCTGTCTCAGTTATTATAGGGGATGCTATGGGTTTATCCGAGATAATCACCGTACAATTGGCAGTACCTCCCCTCATTTCAGGACCGTAGGAAGGCATCCAGCTAACCTCTTTGCCCTCCAGCATACCGGCATAGGTCAGCATCTGGCCTATGAGTAAAATCCCCTGTCCCCCAAAACCGGCTAAGAAAAGCCTGACTGTACCCATCTATTCCACCTCCCTAAGTTCTTTAAACACCCCAAGGGGATAATAGGGAATCATGTTATTTGTAATCCACTCCAAAGATGCCACCGGGGATAATCCCCAATTAGTAGGACAGGTGGATAGTATCTCAACAAAGGAAAAGCCTATCTTCTGTTCTTGAACTTCAAAGGCTCTCTTTATAGCTTTCTTAGCCCTGCGAACATTGGCCGGCGAGTTAAGAGCTACCCGCTCCACATATACCGCACCATCAACTGTAGCGATCATCTCGGACATACGCAAAGGCTTACCCGCCGCCGCCTCTGTGCGTCCATCGGAGCATGTTGTCGCCCTTTGACCTATCAAAGTAGTGGGAGCCATCTGCCCTCCCGTCATTCCATATATGGCATTGTTGATAAAAAAGGTGCTGAATTTTTCACCCCTATGTGCCGCATGGATGATTTCACCAGTGCCTATGGATGCTAGATCACCGTCTCCCTGATATGTGAAAATATATGCATCAGGATGAACCCTCCGGATTCCTGAAGCCACCGCAGGGGCCCTACCATGAGCCGATTCCAGCATATCCACATTGAGAAACTGATGGGCAACAATGCTACATCCAACAGGTGATACCCCTATAGCATCCCCCAGTACCCCCTTTTCGTCCAGCACCTCCATTATCAGGCGATGAGCAATGCCATGGGTGCATCCGGGACAATATGTAAGCTCTGTTTCTCGCATACCCCTGGTGTATTCAAATACGGTCTTCATTTCATCATTCCTTTCAGTTCCCTTCCATAATCCCGATGGCCCGCTCCGCAACTTCCGGTGGCGTAAGGAGCATACCCCCTACACGACCTATCAATCCAACAGGCCATCTTCCCCTTGCCCCAATTTTTATGTCATCGACCATCTGCCCTTTGGATAACTCTACGGATATCAACTGCCTGGTGTTTTTTCCTATCCTATCAAAGCATTCATAGGGGTAGGGCCAAAGGGTTTTAGGCCTTATTAACCCGGTTTTTATTCCCCTTGATTCAAGAATTTCCATTGCTTCCAACACGATGCGAGATGTAGTTCCGTAAGAAATCAACACTAATTCCGCATCTTCCAGGTTCCGTGATTCATATTCAGTCAACTCTATCTTGGCTCTATCGTATTTACCCCAGAACCTTTCAATGTTTTCCTCCAATAAATCCTGCTTCAACCAAACGGAATTAACCGCATGGCGATCCCTTTTTTCCTTGTGCCCTGTTAGTGCCCAAGGCTTCCGCTTTCCAATCTCATCTCCCCATACGGGCTCGATATTCTCCGGCATTATAACAGGCTCCATCATCTGACCGAGCATGCCGTCTGCCAATATCATAACCGGATTTCTATATTCATCCGCCAGATTAAAGGCCTTGTTAATCATGTTTACCGCTTCTTGAATGGAGGCGGGAGCATATACTATCAAATGATAATCCCCATTGCCACCTCCCCTTGTAGCTTGAGTATAGTCAGCCTGGGCAGGCTGGATGCTCCCTATGCCCGGTCCCCCTCTAGACACATTTATAATTACCACCGGCATTTCCACCGAACAGAGCAAGGACATTCCCTCCTGCATTAATGCTATTCCTGGTGAAGATGAGGACAGTAAAACCCTGCCTCCTGAAGCTGCACAGCCATATGCCATATTTATGGCGGCCAGCTCACTTTCGGCTTGGATAAATTGACCGCCCACTTTTCCCAGCTCTCTGGACATGTATTCAGTTATTTCATTTTGAGGGGTAATGGGATATCCAAAATAGTACCTGCAACCGCTACAAATTGCGGCCTCTGCAAAAGCTTCATTCCCTTTCATAAGCTTTTTATCCCTCATAAATCCCCCTCCTCTTTCAAATAGACGCTGATAACTCCATCCGGGCACATCAATGCACAATTAGCACAGCCTATACATTCTTTCATATCCATATCCTCAATAAAAACTGCGTGATAGCCTTTTGGATTGAGCATATTCTGGGTCTTTATTATCTTTTTAGGACATACGGAAACACAAAGTTCGCATCCCTTGCATCTATTCATTCTGAATTTTACAATAGCCTTCATCGTTTGTTTTTCTCCGGATAATATTGCTTAATGGCTGTTCCTCCGCTGTCAACAGGGAAATCAAGCCACTTAGGTCTCATATATAGCTTCATAGGGAAGAGATCCTGTTCCAAAGCCAATTTAGGATATTCTTTTGTAAAATCATCCACAAGATCCCTTACACAACATAGATATTTTACCGGTACATTTCTTCCCATGGCTTTTAATTTTTCCAGAACCTCTTTGCATACCCTTGCACCCCTGGCTATATCCTCCGCTGTCGTTTCTCTCAGCATATGGGTATTGCTTACAATTCCTCCCACTCTTATCCCAGTTTCTTTTTCAATCTGCAGCAGATGTTTGAGGGCGCCTTCGGGCTTGTCCGTCTCTCTTCGATTTGAATTAATCACGCATAAGGTTTCCGTTTCTTCCGGGTTCAAAAACCTTTTAAATTGATTTAATACTCTAGCTCCATTATCGTCTCCGCCAACATCCAAAACAACGTGACAATCAGGATCTGCCAACGGCATCCGTATAGCGGAATCAATAGCCGGTAAATCCTGGGTAATGTCAAATTTATAGGCATTGCTATATACATCAATGCCCCTTTCCTCCAGATAACCCTGCCTCTCCCTGCTTCGAAAATAGGGATTAGCTATATCCAAATCTATCAAGGCTATCTTCTTCTTAATCTTGCTGAGCATAAGTGCAAGGTTAACGGCAAACTCCGTTTTCCCGCTTCCATAATGCCCCGCAACTACTGTAATTCTTGAACTGTTCAATCCTATAAACCTCGCAAAACATGACTAAGCAGCAGCGTCGATGTAATAGATCCCACTCCCCCCGGAACAGGTGTTATTGCACTTACCTTATCCGCCACCTTATCAAAATCCACATCTCCGCACATTCTGCCATCCTTGAAATTTATACCCACATCTATGACAACAGAGTTATCAGAAAAGTACTCTGCACCAAAAAATTGAGGTTTTCCAATTCCTGTTACAACTATATCCGCTGCTGATGTAATCTTTGGAAGGTTCAAGGTTTTAGAATGACATATTGTAACGCTTGCATTTTCCGAAAGAAACATCATGGCAAGCGGTTTTCCTAAAACCAGGCTGCGATTTACTATTACAACATTTTTACCTTCTAAGTCATATCCATAATATTTTAACATGGTTATAACCGCCTCTGGGGTACAGGGAGGAATTACATTTTCCTCACCCATCAACAACTTAGACAGGTTTTCCGGATTCATACAATCCACATCTTTTTCCGGTGCTATCTGCTTACTTATAACTTCCATATCCAATTGGGGAGGTAATGGTCTAAAAACTAGTATTCCGTTGATTCTTCTATCGTTGTTTAGACGCTGAAGAACATTTCTGAACTCATCCATTCCAACATGCTCCCGCAGGTTATACCTTTCGGCGATAATACCCAGATCACGACAATTTTTTAGTATTCTTTGCTCATATGCCATATCATCAGGGCGTTCCCCTGCCCTTAGAACCGCAAGGATCACATCGTCCCCTTTTTTGTTTTGCTCATCGATGATCTGAATCATCTTTTCCCTTATCTGTTCGGCAACGGGAGCACCGTATAATAGCTTGGCCATTTAAATCACCTCCGACTAATTACGCATGAGCAGGTTAAAACAATCCCTTTATCCTACCATCTATATCCACATCTATGGATTCTGCTGCCGGCACTCTGGGCAGCCCGGGCATTGTCATTATATTGCCGGTCAGTACCACAATGAAGCCGGCCCCCGCTGAAACCCTCACATCACCTACGCTGATCCTAAAATCTTTTGGGCATCCGATTTTTGATTGATCATCTGAAAGGGAATATTGCGTCTTGGCCATGCATATAGGGATTTTCCCAAACCCTAACCTTTCTAATTCATTTATCTGTCTGATTGCATTACTCGCATAATCCACACCCTCTGCTCCATATATGCTCGTAGCTATAATCTCAATTTTTTCCCTTATGGATAATTCCTCATCGTAGGCAAAATTAAAATTCTTCTTTTCCTGTTCCATAATCCGAAGGACTTCACTTGCAAGCTCCACACCGCCAGCGCCCCCCTTCTCCCATACTTCTGACAACACTGCGTTTACTCTTAGCTCCTTGCATCTGTTTTCAATATAGCTAAGCTCCGCCTCCGTATCCTTATAGAATTTATTGATGGCTACAACTGCGGGCAAACCAAAGACACGGGTAATATTATCTACATGCTTTAATAAGTTTTCAATTCCTACTTGAAGGGCATCTATGTTTTCCTCACCTAAATTGTCTTTAGAAACACCGCCGTGGTGCTTTAATGCTCTGACTGTAGCCACTATTACCACCGCATCCGGCTCTAAATTCCCCAATCTGCATTTTATATCAAGAAATTTTTCAGCACCTAAATCTGCACCGAAGCCGGCTTCTGTAACCAGATAATCTGCCAGTTTCAGCCCCATCTTAGTTGCCATAAGGCTGTTACATCCATGTGCAATATTTGCAAAGGGACCACCATGAATAAAGGCAGGGGTTCCTTCCAAGGATTGGACCAAGTTAGGTTTTAATGCATCTTTTAAAAGGGCTGCCACTGCACCCTGAGCCTTTAATTGGCCGGCTGTTACAGGATTCCCACTATAGTCATAAGCCACAACTATACGGGATACCCTTTCTTTTAAATCTTCAACATCCCGTGATAGACACAAAATAGCCATTATTTCAGATGCCACCGTAATATTAAAGCCATCCTCCCTGGGAACTCCATTTGCCTTCCCGCCTAATCCATCTGTTATGTAGCGCAGCTGCCTATCATTCATGTCCATAGAGCGCTTCCACAGAATTCTTCGCACATCTATTCCCAAATCATTCCCCTGATGAACGTGGTTATCTAACAAGGCTGCAATCAAATTGTTGGCCGACGTGACCGCATGAATATCCCCTGTAAAATGAAGGTTAATGTCCTCCATGGGGATCACCTGTGCATACCCTCCTCCAGCAGCACCTCCCTTTACACCGAATACGGGTCCCAGTGAAGGTTCTCTAAGAGCAATTGCAGTCTTTTTACCAAGGAATGTTAGGGCATCTCCCAAACCTACCGTAGTAGTGGTTTTCCCCTCACCAGCGGGAGTTGGGTTTATAGCCGTCACTAAAATCAGCTTGCCATCGCCTCTTCTCACCGCCGTCTCATCCTTTAAAATGTTAAAATCTATCTTCGCCTTATACTTTCCATAACAATCTATAAAGCTCTCCTGAATCCCAAGCTTTTCGGCAATCGTCTCAATAGGTGCCGGCTGAACGCTCTGCGCTATCTCTATATCACTTTTATACGACACTTGCTTCCTCCACACTTTTTTGGTTTATGATTAAAATCAGCTTTATGCCATCTCTGATTTGATCACTTATCGATGAATGCGATAAAAACACTTTATTCTTTATCATATTAAAAATCCCCCTGCTTGTCAATAAAGGGGATCATACTAAAAAAATCCCGAATGTGCCGTCAGGTTACAAATTCACAACCTATCCCTTGATAGGTGGGTCCTTTGTTCCCGCTTCTGCCTTCCACTCCTGGGAGGCCTGACATCCGCAAAGAAACTTCAAGGTCCCGTGAACTCTTTGTAGGTTAAATTACATAACCTAAACGCGCACTTCAGGATTATTTTTTCCTTCATCTCGCTATTAGTATACCAAATCAGATTCTAAAATACAAGTTTTACATCTCACCTTGTTTTGCCAGGTATTCCGTTTTTTGATTGAATTGGAATCATCTTATGAAGCTGGTGCTTACGCGCTTTTCAAGGGGAGGAATCTGTATTCCGGCATCTCTTCCAGCCTCAATACTTTTTAGCATCCATGCCATATTATCCCCAAGGGCACGCATTATCTGCATACCTTCCAAATCCTGCCTCACCTCATCCGGCTTATTACCATGAACCATATTCCAGTACCTGGACGTTACTATAGGCATTCCCTTGTTAGCAAAATATTTATACAAGCAGTCAAGTGCGGCAGTGGTACCTGCCCTTCGGGCCGAAACCAATGCGGCAGCTGGTTTATATGCAAACACATCACCCCCTGAATAAAAGCATCGATCTAACAATGCCATCAGGCTTCCGTTGGGAGCTGAATAGTAAACAGGAGACCCCACTATAAGACCATGGGAGTTTTCCATAATACCCAAAATCTCCTCAACCTGATCCCCCTTGAATATACAGCCTTCTCCAGTTTTGGAACAATGATAACATCCTGTGCATCCCTGAACTGCCCCCGAACCTATGTGGTATAACTCCGTTTCTATTCCATATCCGTTAAGACTTCCAGCCACCTCCTGGAGTGCGGTAAACGTACACCCGTTTTTATGGGGGCTGCCATTTATCAATAAAACTTTCATTACTGTCTCCTTTCTACACTAAGGTTTTCCTAATCTGCTGGGGGGAAATACCTGAAAGACTACCTTCCCGAAAATCTCCTCCATAGGAATAAATCCTACCGAAGGATCCCTGCTATCCATACTTCGATTGCGGTTATCCCCCATTGCAAATACGCAACCATCAGGCACCCTGATCTGATCCATATCCCCTGCGGTAAAGCCATCCATGGTATATGGCTCATTCAGCACATTCCCATTCCTATATACCAGACCATCCCTGATGCTAAGGGTGTCATCAGGCAATCCTATGACCCTTTTAATCAAAAATTTATCTCTGCCCCTACCATCCTTTAAATCGGTATGAAAGACAATAATGTCTCCATGCTCAGGAGTTCCAAACCGATAAGCCTGTTTGCTTAAAAAAAGATAATCGTTCTCAAAAAGAGTGGGCTCCATGGAATGCTCCTGTACTATGATCGGTCTGATGAATTGTAGAACGATAATGCCTATCACCAAGGCTATTCCTATATCCCTTGCCCAACCTTTCCATCCCATCCAATCCTTTATCCTCATTTTTTCCCCTTCCCTATTGAGCCCTTTATTAATAATTCCGACTGAATACCAATATATATATTATAGCTTGCGAAGAAAAAAATAAAAAGGGAATAAGGAAATAAACCAAAAATATCATCCCATCGCCCTTTAGTTATTGACATATGACGCAAACAATTTATAATAAGGTTGTAAGTGTCATATGTCATTAAATCAGGAGGGCTTTTATGCAGATATATGTTCTTATGGATAACCTTGCCACACCGAATTTCGCCTGTGAACACGGCTTAAGTCTACTCATAAAGACCGCCCATGCTAAGATTTTATTCGACATGGGCCAAAGTGATTTATATTTAGAAAA
Organism: Anaerovoracaceae bacterium; assembly: GCA_050953445.1. Lineage (GTDB taxonomy): Bacteria > Bacillota > Clostridia > Peptostreptococcales > Anaerovoracaceae > JBMNMS01. Next base: position 1,333,159 of record JBMNMS010000001.1, on the reverse strand, counting down.
TGCAAAACTATTAGGCGCAGATATTGAGGATGTCGATGTAGCTATTATATCACACGGACATTACGATCACGGCGGAGGCCTTCAAAGCTTTATGTACAAAAACCATAGGGCACCCATATATATTCACAAGGAAGCCTTTGGAAAGCACTTCGCCGCACGTCAATGCGGTGAGTATTCCTTTATCGGAATACCCCCTATCTTCCAGGAATCCCCACAGATAATTGAGGTTTCAAGAGATCTTGAAATCCTTGACGGAGTGCTTCTTTTTTCATCTGTGAAAACCGATCGATTTTTGTCAAAATCCAATGATGCTCTATTGGTGGAATGCTTAGGTCGCTATCAAAAAGACAGCTTTTCCCATGAGCAGAATCTGCTGGTCCAGGAAAATGGCAAATATGTACTTTTTGCCGGTTGTGCCCATTGCGGTATAGTGAACATTATAGACAGGGCTATGGAAATAGCAGGAGCCCCAATGGATGCAGTTATCGGAGGCTTTCATCTTTCCAACCCAAGCACCTGCCAATGCGAACCCATTGAAACCATTGAGCAAATAGCAGAATATCTTTTATCCTATCCCACATCCTACTATACATGTCATTGTACCGGAATGGAGGCCTATCAACATTTGAAAAGCAGAATGGGAAACAGGATACATTATATAACAGCTGGAACGGTCATGGAAATATAACTGACGTTCATAAAAATAAAAAACAGACATGGAGGAAAAAAAAATGCTGAAAATTGCCATTGCCAGTGAAGGAAACCAAGTTACCGGTCATTTTGGACATTGCGAATCATTTTTAATTTTTAATGTAGAAGAAGGTAAAATCATTTCGGAGGAATCCCTTCCGAACCCGGGGCATCGACCGGGATTTTTACCGAATTACCTTGCCGACAACGGCGTAAACGTGATAATAAGCGGAGGCATGGGTGGAGGTGCTGTAGACATTTTTAACAGTAGAAATGTCCAGGTGGTCTTAGGCGCTACCGGTGATGCAAAGGCCGCTGCGGAATCCTATTTAAAGGGCGATTTGGTGTCAACAGGATCCATATGCCACGATCATGCACACGCCCACGAATGCAACAAGTGACATCAATTAGCTAACCTTAAAACCCACACCATAAGGGATGTGGGTTTTAAATATTCCATATTATAGGTAATCCAAATATTCCTGATTTCTCTTTCTCACAAAATCCATGGAAGCAGAATCGCCATGACCGGGATAGATGACGATATCATCCTCCCACTTTGAAATAATATTTCTTATGGTTTCTCCCATTACCTGAGGAGATCCATCAGCAAGATCAGTTCTACCTAAATCTATGTTAAATATTGTGTCCCCTGTAAAAGCTAACTTGCTTTCCTCTGAGTAGTAGCATACTCCCCCCCTCGTATGTCCTGGGGTATGAATAACTTTCAACACTTCGTTACCTATGGGGAATTGATCACCATCCTCCAAAATTAGGTCCACCTTTCCCTTGTACATATTAAGATCACCCCCATGAAGAGCCACAGGAGATGAGAATTCATTTCTTAAATCCTCTACTGCACCCACATGATCATAGTGGTGGTGAGTTAGAAGTATTCCCTTTAGCTTTATACCTAAATCCTTTATCTCCCTTATGAAGCCATGGGCATTATCTCCCGGATCTATAACGAATCCCTCTCCCCCTTGCTTGTCAAAAATTATATAACCATTGCTTTCCAAGCAACCGCTTACTATCTTCTTAATCATCATGAACAAGTCCCTCCTTTGATCATCAGTATGCTTAAATATAGTTGATTTCAATCAAATTAGTGTTAAAATTAATTGTATATCAGTTTTCGGAGGAAGTAAAATGAAAGTTGCAATCATAGGCGCAGGCAAGTTAGGAGTCAATATTACCGAGGCCCTGCTGAGCATTGGCATTGAGGTCACTCTGGTAGACAAAAGCAACCAGCTTCTGCAAAAGGTCAGCAATCGTCTGGACTTGCTTACAATAAACGCCAATGCTAAAAATCCTTTAACTTTACGGAATATTAAAATTCAAAATTTTGACCATCTTATTGCAGTTACCGGAAGCGATGAAAAAAACATGGTCATCTGCCGCTTTGCAAAAAGTCTGGGCTGTAAAAGTGTTATCGCCAGAGTTCGTGATCCTGAATACGTAAACGATCTAAATTTTATTAAGGAATCTCTGGGCATAGACTATATCGTAAATCCGGATCTTTCAATTGCAAATGAAATATATAAGTATTTAGTGGAGAAGTATACCCTTTCCGGTGGTATCTTTACTTCAGGAAAAGTGAGCATACTGGAGTTTAACAGCAATAAACTGCCCATAATGATCGATAAAAGGATCAGCAACATGGGCTCTATTTTAGAGAACATGCTGATCGTAGCCATTTCCCGCAGCGGTAAGGTAATAATCCCCAAAGGTGATACTGTTGTAAACGAGGGGGATATTCTTTATATAATCGGGGAAACTGGACCGATTAAAACTTTGGATCAAATAGTACATGAGAAAGGAACCTACACTAACCTGCAAAAGGTCATGATAGTAGGCGGAGGAAAGACCGGTTATTATCTGGCCAAAAAGCTATCTGAATTCGCAATTTCGGTTAAGCTCATTGAAATTGACAAGGAGCGCTGCCAATATCTTTCCGAACATTTGGACAGGGTTCTCATCCTCCATGGGGACGCCACAGACGCCAACCTTCTTGCTGAGGAAAATCTGCATGAAATGGATGCCTTTGTAACGGTCACCGGATTTGACGAGGAAAACCTGCTTCTGGCATTAATGGCAAACCAACATGATATAGAAGATGTGGTAGCTAAAATCAGCCGAAAAAACTATGCGGCCTTAATCGAACAAATGGGTGTTACCATGGCATTAAACCCCATAGATATTTCAGTAACCAGCATTCTCCGATTCATACAAGGTTCCAAAAAGGTGCTTTTTTCCCAAATGATTCAAGGTCAAGCAGAGTTTGTGGAGATACTGGCAGATAAGAGGATGCGCCTCTTGAATACACCTATTGAAAATCTCAATCTTCCCAAGGGTGTTATTGTGGCCGCCATACAGAGGGGGGACACATCTTTAATTCCAAATGGAAAGACATCAATTCAGGATGGAGATCAGGTTATTTTTTTATCACTGCTTTCGGATATTCCAAAGTTAGAAGCACTTTTTTAAACTTACAGCGAGGCCTTATTTATGGTTTTTAATTATAGGCAGATCATTAGAATTTTATCATACACACTTATGATTCCAGCAGTCTTTATGGTTTTACCACTTCTAATATCCCTTTACGATAGAGAATACCCCTGTACGGTCGCTTTTTTGGTTCCTATGGCCATTACAATTATCCTGTCCCTGACGACGCTGATCAAAGTTCATCTCCCGATATCAAGTTTAGACATCCGGGAAGCTTTTCTTACTGTCTTCCTTTGCTGGATTGGGATTTCCCTATTGGGGAGTATTCCGTTCATTCTTTCAGGGCATTTTTCCGGCTTCACCGATGCCTTTTTTGAAAGCTGTTCCGCTTTCACCTGTACAGGTGCTTCCATTTTGACAGATGTGGAAGGTATGGCCAAAAGTCTGATCCTCTGGCGTTCATTAGCCCAATGGCTTGGAGGAATAGGTATTTTGATTTTTAGCATTGCGGTTTTTCCATCCCTGGGGATAAATGGTGTCAACATAGCCACAGGTGAGATCTCCGGCTCCACCGCCTACAAGGTAAACCAACCTGTGAAGCAGCATATAAGGAATCTTTGTCTGATTTATTCAGCTTTCACCCTTATGCAAGTGCTCCTGCTCATGGCCGGAGGAGTGGGCATTTTTGATTCCCTAATCCTTACATTAAGCACAGGTGGAACCGGTGGTTTTACAAATTACAATTCCGGTATACCCTATATAAACGGTTATTTAACCACTGTATTATGTATTTTTATGATCTTAGCGGCAACAAATTACAGCTTGTACAACCAAGCTCTTAAAAACCAAAAAAGAAACTTTTTCAAGGATATTGAGCTTCGTGCCTTTCTGCTAATCATCATTGTAGCCTCTTCGATTACAGTAGGTCTACTTATGCTCAACAACACCTATGACACCTTAACATCTTCCATCAATCACGGGGTTTTCCAAGTAGTTTCATCCATTACAACCGGTGGATTTACTATAACAGATATCAACCTTTGGCCTACAACATGTAAGATCATCTTATTCATACTTATGGTGTCGGGAGGTTGCACCGGCTCTACCGGCGGCGGAATCAAAATAATCAGACTTATTATTCTCTTTAAACTTATACGTCGGGGCATCTATAAAAGACTCCATCCCAATGCGGTTGTGGGAATAAAATTAGGAATCAAGCCCCTGTCATCTGATATGGTTTCTTTCGTGGCCAATTATCTATTCCTTTATTTAACGGTTTTCATAACCGGATCCTTGATGATCTGCTTTTACGGCACAGATTTGGAAACATCCCTTTCAGCCTGCTTAGCCTGCTTGAGTAATGTTGGATACGGATTTAATCTTGTAGGCCCAATGGAAACCTTCGCCTTTTTTCCGGGTGCAATAAAGGTATTGCTCTCCTTTATCATGATAGCCGGAAGACTTGAATTATTCGCCTTTTTTATGTTGTTTGTTCCGTCCTTTTGGAACCCTCATCGCAGATAGGAGATAGTTTATTATGGGCTTTAACAGGCATGGTATAATTAAAGTGGTATGCACGGTTCACATAGTGTTGGGATTTGCAATGCTCCCTTCATTCATCATAGCAGTCCTGGGCAGAGAGTATAGGGCGGCTGTTGTTTTTGCAGCTTTAATTCTTCTATTATTAGGTGTAGGATACCCTGTTATGAAAAAAGCTTCTCCCAAAAGCCCAAATCTTAAAATAAGAGACGGAGTTTTAATAGTTGCATTAAGCTGGATTTTAGCATCCTTGCTGGGAACCCTTCCCTATCTCTTAACCGGGGCTATCGATAACTTTGCCAAAGCCTTTTTTGAATCAACCTCCGGGTTCACTACAACCGGTGCAACCATATTGACCGATTTGGAAGGCCTACCTATGAGTTTAATTTTCTGGCGTTCATTAAGTCAATGGCTGGGGGGAATGGGAATACTGGTATTCGCAATTTCCATCCTTCCCGCTCTGGGAATAGGTGGTCAAAAAATAGCAAGAGCGGAAACTCCCGGTCCCGTTTTGGATAAGTTGACACCTAAGATGACCGATTCCGCCAAGATACTCTATATTATTTATTTTTCCTTTACCCTATCCGCTTTTTTGTTGCTTCTTCTTGGGGGCATGAATCCCTTTGATGCTATAATACAAAGCCTTGGGAGCGTGGCTACGGGAGGATTGTCAAACCATGCGGAAGGTATCGCCTATTTTGATAACTTCTATGTGGAAATGGTTTTATCATCTTTTACGATTCTATCCTCCATAAACTTTACCTTGTATTACACTCTGATTCAAGGTAATTGGAAGGATTTCATCGGCAATTGGGAACTGAGGACTTTTCTGTTAATTCTCTTTCTTTCGGTTATACTCATTGGCAGCAACCTTGTAGCCTCAGATGTAGTTTCAACGCCTTTCGAAGCCTTCCGGCTTAGCCTCTTCCAAGCTTCATCCGCCATGTCCACCACAGGCCACTTCAGCACTGATTTTAACCTGTGGCCACCTTTCAGCAAAATGTTGCTTTTAATTCTCATGTCGATTGGTGCCTGCTCCGCCTCAACAGGAGGGGGATTAAAGGTAATTCGTTTCATGGTTTTGTTCAGCCTTATCCGTCGTGGATTCCAAAAACGACTCCACCCCAGAGCAGTTATTCCGGTTAAATTTCACGGTAAGGTCATCCCCCAGGAAGTAGTGTCCTCAATTGCTGCATTTTTCCACCTGTATCTTTTCTTATTTATACTAAGCCTATTGGTCCTCTCCTTTGAAAACTTAGATCTACTGAGCACATTCAGTGCCGTTATAGCCACTATGAACAATTGTGGCACAGGTCTGGGCCTTGTAGGCCCTTCCGGCAGCTTTGCTGTCTTTTCTGATTTCTCCAGCATATATCTTTGCTTCCTAATGCTTGCAGGCAGACTGGAGTTATTCACCATGATACTATTATTCAGCCCCTCATTTTGGAATCCTGATAGATAGCAATGCTTTCATAGATTATTGGATTATTTCAAAGCACACTTCTCTGCTATCCGGATTAGCGGACATAACCCTTATCCTGACCTTCCCACCCAATCCGTAAATTCTATGATTTCTTCTCCCCATATAACGGTAGTTGTCTTCATCATAATAGTAATAATCGTCATCCAGGGATTCCAATGGCACACGCCCTTCTATCACCCCGGATATTTCAACGAAGATACCGGATTGTGACAGCCCGCTTATCACACCGTCATACTCCTCCCCCAAATGATCAAGCATATATTCGGCGATCTTCAAATTGTCCATCTCCCTTTCCAACTCTTCCGCCACCCTTTCAGCAGCTGAGGATAAATCCGCAGCCAGGCTTGTTTTACTTTCAAGAATTCTTAACCTATCCCTATTAATGTTACCTTTCATTTTTTCCTTTATTATTCTATGGATAATCAAATCAGGATAACGCCTTATAGGCGATGTAAAATGACAATAATAGTCTGTTCCTAATCCGAAATGGCCCTTACATTCCGTATTATAGGCGGCTTTTTTCATGGATCGCAGGAGCAGGGTATTCACAAGATGCTCCCAATCCTGATTTTTGGCCTGGGAAAGAACCTCATTCAATTCTCTGGATGTAACCTCATGGCCCTTGGTAAGATTTATGCCAAATCGATGAACAATCCTTTGGAATTCCAGCATCTTATCCGGAGCAGGTTTTTCATGGATTCTGTATACAAAGGGGATGCCAATTCCCTGATGGTGTTGTGCAACAGTTTCATTGGCCACCAACATAAATTCTTCAATTATGCCATTAGCAGTCCTTCTCTCCGATGCCTCTACCCACAAGGGTTTACCATCTTCATCCAACCCAATATATGGCTCGTCAAAATCAAAGTTTAGGCTTCCCCTCCTCTGCCTTTTCTCTTTCAATATTCGAGCAAGCCTGTCCATGTGCAATAAATCTTCATATATATTATCATAACGATTAATCAATTCCCTATATCTTTGCTCTTGACAATTTTTTTCTAAAATATCGGATACATCTGTATATGTCATTCTCTCCATAGAACGAATTACACTTTCAAATATTTCATATCCCACCACACTCCCCTGTAAATCTATTTCCATACTTACCGATAAGGTCAATCTATCTACCCCTTGATTGAGGCTACATACCCCATTGGAAAGCCTTCCGGGAAGCATAGGCAGCACAATGTCTATGAGGTATACGCTGCATCCCCTTCTCAAGGCCTCCTCATCCAGTGCTGTCCCCTCCTTAACATAGTGACTGACATCAGCTATATGAACACCCAATTGATAATTACCATTATCCAAAATCTTTATTGAAACCCCGTCATCTAAATCTTTGGCATCAGCCCCATCCATGGTGATAATTCTTTCTCCCCTTAAATCCTTTCGATTTTCAAGATCCTTTTCACCTACTATTTCCGGGATTTGTAAAGCTTCCAACAACACTCCCTTATGAAAAGATTCTGACATACCATAAGCACGGATTAACGCTTTTTCCCTAACCCTTTCCTCGCCTCTCCTCCCGATAATTTCCGTTATCTTACCCTCAGCTTTTGTGCGACCGTCAGGACGTCTAATCACCTTGGCAACCACCTTATCCCCTTGTTTAGCCCCGTTGAAATTATGTCTATAAACAAGCAATTGCTCTCCATTCCTTTTGTTTTCAGGTGCGACAAAACCTATGTCTCCATCCATCTTAAACGTCCCTATGACCTGATAAACATTCCGCTTTATTACCCTTACAATTCTGCCCTCCGGATTGCCTTCCATCAAACTATATGCCGATACTTCAACCTCCACATGATCGCCATTCATCCCTTGCCCCATAACTGCCGGTGCAATGAAAACGTCCTTTCCCAAGGTTAGAGTTTTATCATCAGGAACCACAAACCCAAAACCCTTTTGAGTCTTTGCAAGTCTTCCCGATACGCTTATGTGATGGAAGGCTCTTGAACCATTTTTATTTCTTTTTTTTCTTGTTTCTTTTCTTTCTCGCTTCATACCTGCTCCAATTTTTCTTATTTTATCCTTTTGCTTAGTTTACCACGAAAAAGGTTATACTAAAAGTAAACGATCATATATGGAAAGGAAGGCTTATTATGAAAATAAGGGATTTAATGACACACTCTGTATCCTGCGTCAGACCGGAAACATCTCTTGCACAAGTGGCACGACAGATGCAACGGGAAAATGTTGGTTCTATTCCGGTATGTGATGATCTCAGTCAAATACTTGGCATTGTCACCGATCGTGACATTGTCATCCGCTCCGTATCCAAAGGAGGATCACCTAATACCGCAGGTGATGTTATGACCAGAAATATAATTTCAATCAGCCCAAACGGTTCAACACATGAAGCCGCTTTACTAATGGCAAAGCACCAAATTCGGAGACTTCCTGTGGTAGAAGCAGGGCGTTTGGTAGGGGTCTTATCACTTTCAGACATCGCAAGGAGAAACCTTTACGTAGATGAAGCCGGTGATGCTCTATCCGCCATTTCCAGGGCAGCCCCCTTGAACTAAAAAACAATACCGACCTAAGTCGGTATTGCTTCTATTACGGGGTGATTGTATTGTCCGTGTTATCCTTGTTGTTATCCAGGATATTTCTTGTTCCGTCCCGTACCACATTACGGTCAGCATCGTTTGTGTTATTGAAGTTGCCAGGTGAGCTGCTACCGGGTTCAAAATTATTTCTGTTTCCGTCCACATTTCCGGGTGCTTCCACATTATTTGGCGTTATCCTATTATAACCGCTGGTACCAGTGCCACAGGCCACAAAAGCGAATAATGCCAGAACAAGTAAAAACGATACTATGATCTTTCCGCCTTTCATTTCCTTCCCTTCCTCCTCTCTGATTTCACAAATAGTATTTGCTATATTCAAAGATTTAGACGAGAATATTAGAGGAAATTTTTGTGAAATTAGAGGTTTTAACCTAGCAGGCCACCGATCTGCACAAATATTGGTACGAATACCAGGGCAACTATAGTCATCAATTTAATGAGAATATTGATTGAAGGCCCGGATGTATCCTTAAACGGATCGCCTACGGTATCACCAACTACTGCTGCCTTATGGGCTTCACTGCCTTTTCCACCATAATGACCTTCTTCAATATATTTTTTTGCATTATCCCAGGCACCACCGGCATTTGCCATCATAATTGCAACCAGCACTCCCGCAGCCAATGCTCCTGCCAACATGCCTCCCAGTGCCGCCGGCCCCATTATAATTCCTACCGCTAAGGGAGCGACGATGGCCAGTAATCCAGGTGCTACCATTTCCCTTAAAGCTGCTTTAGTGCTGATGTCTACGCATCTTGCGTAATCGGGCTTAGATGTCCCATCCATTATACCGCTATCGCTTCTAAACTGTCTCCTTACTTCCTCTATCATCTGATTAGCAGCTCTGCCCACCGAATTCATTGTCAGTGCGGAGAATAGGAATGGAAGCATCGCCCCGATGAAGAGTCCTGCTATTACCAATGGATTCAAAAGACTAATATCAAAGCTTATGCCGGATTCCATTTCTATCGCCTGAGAAAATGCTGCAAAGAGTGCCAGAGCCGTCAAAGCTGCTGAGCCAATAGCAAACCCTTTGCCTATTGCTGCAGTGGTATTCCCAACTGCATCCAGTTTATCCGTAATAGTTCTCACCTCAGGCGGGAGTTCGGCCATTTCTGCAATTCCCCCTGCATTGTCTGATACGGGGCCGTAAGCATCAACCGCTACCACCATTCCCGTCGTTGACAACATACCTACCGCCGCCAGGGCAATTCCATAAAGCCCAGCGAAAGCATTGGCTATCAGTATTCCAAATGCCACAAAAATTATAGGCCAGACCGTGGAAAGCATTCCTACTCCAAAACCACTGATTATGGTAGTTGCAGGGCCTGTCTGACACTGCTCCGCAATTCCTTTTACCGCCTTGTAATCGCCTGATGTGTATACCTCTGTAATCTTGCCTATGGCCGTTCCCACTATCAGTCCTGCAACTATGGCAATGGCTGCATTGTAGCTGTCAAAGAATATTTTACTTAATATAAATGCAAATATTACTACGATTATACTGCTCACATAGGTTCCTGCATTAAGAGCAGATGCAGGGTTTCCACCTTCCTTGCCACGAACCATGAAAACTCCAAGGATGGAGGCTATAATTCCTACTGCGGATAATAGCAATGGAAATACAGAGCCTTCAACAGGAGGTAAATCAAAAGGTGCTCCAATTTGAGGCACTATACGAGGCATGATAACCGCCAGGGTAATAGCGGATATTATTGAACCTACATAGGATTCAAATAGGTCGGATCCCATTCCGGCTACGTCGCCTACATTATCGCCTACATTGTCGGCTATTACCGCTGGATTTCTTGGATCATCCTCCGGTATTCCGGCTTCTACCTTACCAACCAGGTCCGCACCTACGTCAGCAGCCTTCGTATAAATACCACCGCCTACTCTCCCGAAAAGAGCCATGGATGATGCACCAAGTCCAAATCCGGTTATAACGCTGGCGCTATCTATCCCCATAACTACAAATATGGTTCCAAGTCCTAAAAGTCCCAGCCCGGCTACACAAAGACCCATGACTGCGCCGCTCCGAAAAGCAACCTTCAAGGCCTTAGGCATACCACCTTCCCTGGCTGCATTTGCCGTTCTCACATTTCCCTTAGTGGCAACAGTCATGCCAAAGAAACCGGCTAATACGGAGAACAAGGAACCGAATACATAGAGTATTGCTGTAATCCAGCTAATTCCAAAACCTAAAATGAGGAATAATACCACAATAACAACGATCATTGTCTGATATTCTCTCTTCAAAAAGGCCATGGCCCCTTCCCGGATGAAACCTGCAATCTCCTTCATCCGATCCGTTCCCTCATCGACTTTACCTACCCATGAGGCTAGCCCCCATGCGACAATTAATGCTAGGATTCCGCATGCGGGAGCAATAAATGCTAGTGAGTTCATTTGTTAACCTTCCTCCTTTTTTGTTGCAATTCAAACAACACAATACTTAAGAGGCGTTTTTACACACCTCTTAATTCGTTCAGTACGAAATATGCGAAATACCGTGCTGCCTTCTTATTCGATATAAACCAATATCAATGAGCATACAATAAACAATATCGCCCCTGCTATACTGATTTTGCTCAAAATGGCTTCGTATCCCTTGCTCTTTTTCTTGCCGAACAATTGCTCAGCGCCTCCGCCTATTGCTCCGGACAGACCTGCACTTTTCCCGGATTGGAGCAATATGCTGGCAATAAGTATAATGCTTGATACTGCAAGTAATATCATAAAAGCTGTTTTCATCCTCGCCCTCCATCATATAAGATTGACCATTGTATTTTAACATGGTGGTTTTCCAATATCAAGGGATATTTCAGCTAAAATAGTTTTCTATACCGGGTTTATCTATCCTTTAAATTGTAAAATGCCTTTTTGCCTCCGTATTGGGCACCTTCATCCAGCAATTCCTCTATCCTTAATAACTGATTATATTTTGCAACTCTATCCGTTCTGGATGGTGCCCCGGTTTTAATCTGCCCTCCATTGACAGCTACTACGAGATCTGCAATGGTAGTGTCCTCAGTTTCCCCCGACCTGTGGGAAACCACTGCGGTATATCCTGCCTTCTTGGCCATCTCAATAGCATCTAAGGTTTCCGTCAGCGTTCCGATTTGATTAACCTTGATGAGAATTGAATTGGCCACACCCATATCTATTCCCTTTTCCAACCTTTCAGTATTTGTCACGAACAGGTCATCACCTACAAGCTGAACCTTGCTGCCGATTCTTTCAGTCATAAGCTTCCAGCCATCCCAATCATCCTCAGCAAGACCGTCCTCTATGGAAACTACCGGATATTTTTCTATCAACATCTCATAGTAGTCCACCATTTCAAGAGCATTCTTTTTGACTCCTTCACCTTCCAAGTTATATAGTTTCGTCTTCTCATCGTACATTTCCGATGCCGCCACATCCAAAGCAATCTTCACATCCCTGCCTGGTGCATATCCGGCCTTTTCAACTGCTTCTAATATAACCTTAATTGCCTCCTCATTGGAAGACAGATTTGGAGCAAAACCACCCTCATCACCTACAGCAGTGTTCAGTCCCTTCTCCTTTAAAACGGATTTCAGGTTGTGAAAAATCTCAGCTCCCATTCGCAGCGCTTCTTTAAAACTTGGTGCCCCTATAGGCATTATCATGAATTCCTGTATATCCACATTGTTATCGGCGTGTTCTCCGCCATTTAATATGTTCATCATTGGAACAGGCAACATTTTTCCATTAACCCCACCCAGGTATTGGAATAGCGGTAGCCCTAAACAATTGGCGGCAGCATGGGCCACGGCCATGGAAACGCCAAGTATGGCATTTGCCCCTAACTTCCCCTTATTGGGGGTACCATCCAGTTTGCATAGAAGCTTATCTATGCCTACCTGATCAAAAGCTGACATACCTATGATTTCCGGGGCTATATGATCGTTGACATTATCTACTGCGTTCATTACCCCCTTTCCCATATATCTGTTTTTATCGCCATCTCTGAGCTCTACCGCCTCAAAGGCTCCGGTAGATGCTCCCGAGGGTACCATGGCCACTCCCATAGAATCATCTTCAAGATAAACTTCCACCTCAACGGTAGGGTTTCCCCTGGAATCAAGCACTTCTCTTGCGAAAACATCTGCTATATAACACATTATATACCCTCCTAAAAATTCACAATACTTATAAAGTCTTCTGGGACAAGACTGGCCCCCCCCACTAAGGCTCCATCTATTTCATACATGTTCATAAGGTCGGTGGCATTGCTCGGCTTTACACTACCCCCATATTGGATAACTATTTTATCCCCCGTCTCCTCGCCATATAGCCCGGATATTACGCTGCGTATATGTCCACACATCTCATCTGCCTGCTCAGGTGTTGCCGTCCTTCCCGTACCTATCGCCCATACAGGCTCATATGCCACAGTTATCTTCTCCATATCCTCAGTTGAAAGATTGGCTAATGCTGCTTTAATCTGGCCTTCTACCACTTCCTTCGCCCTTCCTGCATCCCTTTCCGTCAAAATCTCCCCTACGCATAGGATGGGCAGAATGCCGTAGCTTAACGATGTCAACAGCTTCTTGTTTACGGTTTCATCTGTCTCTCCAAAGTACTGCCTCCGCTCAGAATGCCCTATAATACAATAATCAACACCTATCTCGGCCAGCATGGCACCTGAAATCTCACCTGTGAAGGCTCCTTCCTTCTCAAAATGCATATTCTGTGCCCCCACTTTTACTCCCGTTCCTTTAAAGGCTTCCACTAGCGTTTCCAATTGAGTAAAGGGTGCACAAACAGCCACCTGTACATCGGATGCTACATATATTCTTTTAAACTCCTGGGCAAAAGCCGCCGCTTCAGCCTTGGTTTTAAACATCTTCCAGTTTCCAGCAATAAAAGGCTTTCTCATCTGATCCTCCTTCTCACTTGTCTGATAAAACCTCTACTCCCGGTAAAGGCTTTCCCTCTAAGAACTCTAAAGATGCCCCTCCGCCTGTGGATATGTGAGTCATCTTATCTGCCAGCCCAAACTGTCTCACCGCTGCTGCGGAATCCCCTCCACCTATAATCGTAACACCTTCACTTTCAGCCATAGCCTGGGCCACTCCCCTGCTTCCCAAAGCGAAATTAGGCATTTCAAAAACTCCCATAGGACCATTCCACACTATCGTATTTGATTTTTTAATTTCTTCCGAAAACAATCTGATAGTTTTAGGACCACAATCCAATCCCATATAATCCTTCGGTATTTTGTCCGAATCAAAGATAGCAGTTTCCGCATCATTGCTGAATTCTTTTGCCGCTTTTATATCTATGGGTAACAGCAATTTTATGCCTTTCGTTTTAGCTTCTTCCATAAATCCGCCTGCCAACTGTATCATATCCTCTTCTAACAAAGACTGTCCTATCTCATACCCCATGGATTTTAAAAAGGTATAGGCCATGCCGCCCCCTATTATTATAGAATCTACCTTATTCATAAGATTTTCGATTACCGGTATCTTATCCCCCACCTTTGCCCCACCTAAAATGGCAAGAAAGGGACGATTGGGTTTGTCTATGGCTTCACCTAAAAACTTCAATTCCTTTTCCATTAATAATCCGGACACTGCTGGTAGAAATTCCGCAATGCCTACGGTGGAACAATGTGCCCTGTGGGCGGCACCAAAAGCATCGTTTACAAAAACATCCCCAAGGCCTGCCAATTCCTTGCTGAAACTCCTTTCATTCTCCGTTTCTTCCTTTCGGAAACGCAGGTTTTCAAGAAGCAATATCTCCCCGGGCTGAAGTATCTTAGCTTTATCTTCAACACTTTTGTCAACAACGTGGGGAGAACTGATGAACATAACCTCTTCCCCCATGAGCTCTGCAAAACGCCTGGCCACAGGTTTCAGACTATATCTCATATCAGCCTCTCCCTTAGGCCTACCCATATGGGACATCACTATGACAGCAGCACCATGGTCTATCAGGTATCTGATGGTGGGTAAAGCAGCTAAGATTCTGTTATCATCCGTTATCTCTCCCTCTTCAGAAAGGGGGACATTGAAATCGCATCGAACTAATACCCTTTTACCTTTTAAATCTATATCCTTAATTGTCTTTTTCATTTTATAGACCTTTTTCTATAATGAAGTTAATCAGATCCACAACCCTGTTTGAATAACCCCACTCATTATCATACCATGATAAAACCTTTACCATGTTTCCTTCCATAACCATAGTGGAAAGTGCATCAATTATGGAGGATCTGTCATCCTGCTTAAAATCAATTGAAACCAATGGTTCTTCGCAATATCCCAAAATACCTTTTAATGAACCCTCTGCTGCATTTTTCAATACCCTGTTCACCTCGTCCTTATCCGTTGCCTTTTTTACCTCAAAGACAATATCCACCAGGGAAACCGCCGGTGTAGGAACCCTTATGGCCATTCCGTTCAATTTATCTTTTAACTGGGGAAGTACAAGGGAAACCGCCTTTGCAGCTCCGGTAGTCGTAGGTATCATGGAAACTGCCGCCGCCCTTGCCCTTCTAAGGTCAGAATGGGGAAGATCCAATATTTTCTGATCATTTGTATAGGCATGAATCGTTGTCATAAGTCCTTTTTCAATGCCGAAGGCCTCATCTATAACCTTTGCAAATGGGGCAAGACAGTTGGTGGTGCAGGAGGCATTTGATAAAATGTGATGCTTTGTGGGATCGTATTTGTCCTCATTGACACCCATCACTATGGTTAGATCCTCACCAGATGCCGGAGCTGAAATAATGACTTTTTTTGCGCCGGCAGCGATATGTTTTTCTGCCCCTTCCTTTTTCGTGAAAAGCCCGGTTGATTCTAAGACTACCTCAACACCCAGCTCCTTCCAAGGCAGGTTTACAGGATCTCTTTCCGCCAATATTTTGATTTCTCTTCCATTTACAATAATGGAATTTTCCGTTGACTCCAAAGTCCCTTCAAACCTACCGAAGCAACTATCGTATTTTAGCAGATGTGCAAGTGTAGAAGGCGTCGTCAGATCATTTATAGCCACGATCTCAAACTTGTCTGCCTTCTCCATGGCCGCTTTAAATGCATTTCTGCCTATTCGCCCAAACCCATTGATTCCCACCTTTGTTTTCATTTCAATTGACCTCCTAATTATCTTGCTTAGAAATAATATATTATGCAGACCCGTACCGAATAAAACCGGAACGAGGTTAGTGCCGACATAATTATATGCTTCGTTTTAACTGTTAATATCTCCTTCTTTTCGATGAAGAGGGCATATTCATTTCATCCCTGTATTTAGCCACAGTTCTTCGAGATATTGAAACACCCTTTTCCCCTAATATTTCAGCTAATACCTGATCGGAATAGGGACTTTTGGGATCTTCCTCTTCGATTATTTCCCTGATTATCTTCTTAATACTGCCGGAGGCTATGCCCCCTCCATGCTCCCTCTGTATCCCGCTTGTAAAGAAATACTTTATTTCAAAGGATCCTCTGGGAGTCTGCATGTATTTCCCATGGATTGATCTGCTGACAGTAGACTCGTGTATCCCCACCTCATCTGCGATTTGCTTTAAAGTAAGAGTTCTTAGATGCTTTTCTCCCTTTTCAAAAAAGTCCCTCTGGTATTTTACAATAGCACCGACCACATTTTTAATGGTATGTCTTCGCTGCTCTATGCTTTTTATAAGCCACATGGCCGAATTGAGTCTGCCTGTTAGAAATCTTGAAATATTCGAATCCTTTTCTTCCGACCTGAGTATTCGACGATAATAGGGGCTTATGGTAAGCCTTGGTACGCTCCCTTCATTTATGCGAACCACATATTCCTCATTTACTTTTTCCACCGTTACATCGGGAACAATATAGCGATTCTCATCTCTAAAATCAAACTCCCTGCCCGGTTTTGGCTCAAGAGTTTTAATAATATCCGCCACCTTCTGGACTTCTTCCACAGAGACACTTAGGGCTTTTGCTATTGTGTGCAGCCTGTTGTTAGCTAAATCCTCCAGATGATTGCATACCACCTGGCATAGAATGGGAACATCTTTGTCTATTGCCCTTAGTTGAAGCAAAAGACACTCCGATAAATTTCTGGCACCCACTCCCACCGGCTCAAAGCTTTGCACAATTTCCAAAGCCTCTTCAACGATTTTTTGATCCACATTGAACACCTTTGCGATCTGATTTAGAGACATGCGTAAGTACCCGTTTTCATCTAAGGCTTCAATAATATACAGCACTATTTTATACAACGGCTTTTTGATTTCCCCAAATTGTAATTGCTGACATAAATGCTCTGTCAATGTGATGTTAAAAGCGGCATATTGCTCATAAGAATAATCGGGATAATTACTGTCGTATTCCCATTGTTTATAACTAATATCGTCGTAGTGGCTGTCCTTTATATGCTCAGCCCAATCGATTTGTAAGCCTTCCTTTATTTCATTCCCCGCATTCTCTAAAGAGCCCTCCTCACCCGATGCTGTTTCGGGTTTTTCCACCTTTTCCAAAACCGGATTTGTAAGGATTTGTTCCTCTACATAGGCTTCCAACTCCTGGGAATTGTACTGCAAAATCTGTATTGCCTGTATTAATTCCGGAGTCATTATTAGCTTCTGCGTCTGTTCAATTGTGATATCATGGCCGAGCTTCATTCCAATATCCTTATCTTCCGATTTTGAATTTTAAAAAAAATACTCCTATATATTATAATACCACTATTTAGCCGAAAGCTCTATGACAAAATACCCTGTTTTCCTAATATGTTCCGCAACTCGCTCCATAGTTCCAGCATAATCAAGGAAAAGAACCCCCGATCCCGGTGAACAATGGCCCAGGTTTAATCGTTCAATATGGGACTGCCTCATGCCTTCCTCTATATCCCTTATGCCTTTTTCCTTTTCAAGAGCCTTCCTGACCATTTCCGGATCGTTTTGCTTCATGGCACCGATTATATCAGTACCAGCGTTATAGATTCTATCATGAAGATCCTTTAAATCATTTATAGCTTCTTCGCTGAACAGGACTTTATTCTTCCTTTTGTAATTGTTTAAGGAAATAAAATTATTACATATATCGCTTATTCTTTCAATATCACCCATAACCGAAAACATCAGATTAATTTTATGTTTTTGTTCCTTTGTAATATTGCGTTGACCTAATTTAACCAGATAAACCTCAATTTCCTTTTGATATTGTAAAATGTTTTCCTCTTGTGCCATCAGGGTATCAGCAATTTTCCCGGTCTCTCCCTCATGGATTAAAGGTCTAAAACCCAATCTGAATCTTTCAAGAGCCATACTCATCATTTTAGTTATGCCGGCAAAGGCCTGAGCCATAGCAAGGCCCGGAGCATCCAACATTCTCACATCAAGCGCATCCTCTTTTCCCGGCTCATCCTTTGTTGGTCTTATGAGTTTTTCCGATGCCCAAACGAACAGGGGAATGAGAGGGAGGCACAAAATGGTGGTACCCACATTAAATAAAGTATGCCAATTGGCAATCTGGCGAGGAAGATTCCCGGGAGAAATCCACTCCATTGCGGAAGAAACCATGTTTCGAAAAAACACGATGACGATGATCGCTCCCAATAAATTGAGCAGCAGGTGTATTAAGGCGGCCTGCCTGGCTGTCCTCGTCCTTCCCCTGCTGTTTATGATTGTGGGGATACATTTGCCGACATTTAGTCCTAATACCATTGGTATAGCCAATTCAAGCGGCATCAAGCCCTGGGCGGACATCGCTATCATCAATCCGTGAAACAAACTGCTGCTGTGAACCAATGCTGTTAATGAAAAAGCAATCAGACACAAAAGAAGGTATCTGCCAATAGAATGGCTGTGGTAGGATAGAATAGCATTCCTTACCCCTTCGTTCTTATACAAGAGTGCAAAACCTTTTTCCATGAATATCATGCCAATAAATATGATGCCAAGCCCCAATATAATCTTGCCGGTGTTTTCAGTATATTTTGTGTTTGAAACTCGCCAGGTTATGGCTCCAATGGCAACGAAACAGGGTGCTAATAGCTCCAATCTAAATGCAAGTATCTGGCCAGTAACGGTAGTTCCTATATTGGCGCCCATAATTACACCTGTGGCCTGAATCAAGGTAATCATGCCCCCACTTACCATCCCTACGACCATACCGGTTGTAGCACTGCTTTTTTGATTTATAACCGTAACCGTTATTCCTGATACAATCCCTTTCAAAGTGCTTTTGCCCATCATTTCCAGAATTCTTTGACCGCTGCCCCTGGATACCCATTCTAGGGAATCCTTCATAATTTCAATTCCGTACATTAATAGTCCAAATCCACCAAGGATGCTTGTGATGATTATAAAAGTATTGGACAATTCAACTCCCCCTTGCAAACCTCTATTCCATATTCGGAAAACCCTGCTGCCTCAAAGCTTCAAATATCATTATGGCCACAGAGTTAGACAGATTCAACGAACGTTCACCCACCGCCTTGCTCATTGGAATTCTAACGGTTCTTTCACGGTTTTCTCTGACTAATTCTTTTGGAAGTCCCCTCGTTTCCCTGCCGAAAAGAAACATGCAGCCCGGCTCATAGGAAACCTCATTGTAGATCCTCTCTCCATGAGTGGTAGCAAGATATAGCTTCCTGTGGCCGTATTTCTTCATAAACGCATCTAAATTTTCATGTATTTCCAATGCCACCTTAGGCCAATAATCGAGCCCGGCACGTTTGAGCTTGGTGTTATCTATTTCAAACCCCATAGGCCTTATTAGGTGTAACCTTGTTCCTGTGGCCGCACAGGTCCTGGCTACGTTCCCCGTATTGGGGGGTATTTCCGGTTCGACCAGCACTATATGAAAGCACTCATCCGGATTATCCACATTTTGCTTTATCAAAACTTCCTCCTGTATGATATTATAACCCATTCCAATCAAGCTGATTTTTGAAAATAATTATATGACGCCTATACTATAATATTTATTTAACCATTTTTAAAGACAATTTTAGATTATTGTACTATAATGTCTTCATATATGGAAAAACGGAAAGAAATTTCAATGGGGAGGTTCGACAATATGACATCTAAGATAAAAATAGGGTTGATGGGCTTTGGCAACATAGGAGTGGGTACATATAAGGTTCTTGAAATGAACCGCCCTTCAATCATCAGATCTACAGGATTGGATTTTGAAATAGTAAAAATCCTGGAAAGGGATGTGGATCGGGATCGGGGCATAACCGTAGACAAGTCAATCTTTACTCAAAATCCCGACGACTTGTTTTTAGACCCTGAAATCCATGTTATTATTGAGCTTTTAGGCGGAATTAACCCCGCCGTCGATTTTATGGTTAAGGCAATGGAAAACGGGAAGCATGTGGTTACCGCAAATAAAGCAGCTATAGCCGATTCCTTCGAAATCCTTCGGGAAACGGCCGAGAAAAACAAAGTCATGTTTAGATATGAAGCCAGCGTAGGAGGGGGCATTCCTGTTATAACATCTATAATTGAAGCCCTCCAGGCTAACTCCTATATGGAAGTAATGGGAATCCTCAACGGTACCACAAACTATATATTAACTCAAATGACTGATTTCGACATGAAATACGAAGATGTTTTGAAGATTGCCCAGGAAAAAGGCTTTGCGGAAGCGGATCCCACGGCAGATGTGGAGGGTATAGATGTAGCAAATAAACTATCAATTCTTATATCCTTGTTGTTTGGTTTGCGCATTCACCCAAACGATATTCCGACGAAAGGTATTACAGGTATCTCCAAGGAAGACATAGCTAAGGCCAACGAATCAGGGCATAAAATTAAATTAACCGCAAATGCAAGGCTGGTAGACGGAAAGTTAGAATACGATGTAAAGCCGACACTGGTTCCTTTTTCTCACCCCCTTGCAGGAGTCAATAATGAATTTAACGCTATATTCATCAAAGGCAATGCGGTAGGTGAGCTTATGTTTTATGGAAAGGGGGCAGGCCCCTTACCAACAGGTAGTGCTGTAATGGGTGACATCATAATGATTGGTAAAGCTATAGCTAAAAATTCAGCCTATGACATAGTGGTACCGGGCAAATAATATTTCAGGGCAGGTTGTCAACCTGCCCTTCCTTTTCAAATCCCTATGACGCTCCGTCAAAACCTTCCTGCCTACCCGATTATAATCGTTCCTGTTTCGCCCTTTAAGGCCCTCACACCGCTATAAAGGGATGTTATAATAGCCCTTCTTCCCTCCCCACTTTTGGCAAACCTAACAGCGGCCTCAATTTTTGGAAGCATGCTGCCTGGGGCAAAATGACCTTCTTTAATATAATTTTCCGCCTCCCTAACTGTAATAAGGCTAAGGCTGGTCTCATCTGCCTTCCCAAAGTTAATAGCCGCTTTCTCTACTTCAGTCAATATAAGTAAAACATCTGCATTTAATTCTTCCGCCATCAATCCCGCTGCAAAATCCTTATCTATTACCGCTTCCACTCCTATTAAGGAGCCATCCTTATCTTCTGCAACCGGAACTCCTCCACCGCCTGCTGCAATAACTATGGCTTCCTTCCACAGGCTTCTGACGATATCGATCTCTACTATTCTTTTAGGAATAGGGGATGCCACAACCCGTCTCCAGCCTCTCCCCGAATCTTCCCGCATAGTATAACCCTTTTCATAAGCTATTTGTTTCGCCTCTTCTTCGTCGTAAAACGGTCCTATTGGCTTAGTGGGATTTTTAAATCCGGGATCCTCCCTGCTGACCACAACCTGGGTGACAACAGTGACCACCGGAATAGCTTCTTTCAAATGCCTTCGAATGGCGTCTCCCATCCCCTGCTGAATATGATATCCAATGTATCCCTGGCTCATGGCTCCGCATACATCAAAAGGCATTACAGGGGTAACATGCCCTGCCGTTTCCGATGCTAATAAAATTCTTCCTACTTGTGGACCGTTACCATGGGCCAACACTATTTGATAGCCTTCTTTAACGATTTTTATGATCTCTTCACATGTTTTATGCACAGTTTTCAATTGTGCCTCCGCCGTAGCAGATTCTTTTCCTGATTGCAGTGCATTTCCACCTAATGCTATGACTATTTTCCCTTTGCCCATCTGCTCTCCTTTACGCCATGGTAGCTATTACAATAGCCTTTATGCTGTGCATCCTGTTTTCCGCCTCGTCAAATACCACCGAATGCCCACTACGGAAAACCTCATCTGTTACCTCCCTTATGTCCAATCCCTTATCCTTCCACTCCATCGCCAGCTTTGTCTCAAAATCATGGAAGGAAGGCAGACAATGCAGGAACAGAACATTGGGGTTTTTAGTAGCCTGTATCATTTTCATATCCACCTTGAAAGGAGATAGCATCTTAACCCTTTCCGGAATCTTGTCTTCTTCACCCATAGATGCCCAGACATCAGTATACAAAACATCTGCCCCTAAAAGACATGCAGGATCATCTGTTATTTCTATTCTGGCTCCTGTCTCCGCAGCAATCTTTTCAGCTTTTTCTAAAGCCTTCTTATGGGGTACTAACTCCCTGGGACCATATGCAACAAAATGAATACCCATCTTTGCACCACCATACATCCATGCATATGCCATATTATTCCTAATGTCACCGCAAAATACTAATTTACATTGATTCAGCGGCTTTTTCAAATGCTCCTCAATTGTCATCATGTCGCCAAGGATCTGGGTGGGATGATCCACATCGGTGAGTCCGTTCCACACAGGCACACCTGAATACTTCGCCAGATCTTCCACTATTTTTTGATCAAATCCCCTGTATTCTATTCCTGAATAATATCTACCTAAAACCTTGGCAGTATCTTCCAAGGATTCCTTTTTCCCTATCTGGGAACTGGCAAAATCCAAAAACGTTACATGTGCCCCTTCTTCTCCGCAAGCCACCTCAAAGGCACATCTGGTTCTGGTTGAAGTCTTTTCAAATAGAAGAACTACACTCTTTCCCCTCAAACTAAAGTCCTGAATGCCCGCTTTTTTCCTGGCTTTCAAGTCATGAGCCAAATCCAGCAAATAGCGGATTTCCTCAGGAGAAAAATCCTGCAATGTTAAAAAACTTCTGCCTTTAAGGTTTACCGTCATTTTCGTATCCTCTCTTCATCTTATTATCGGCTGGCACCAATCCGACAACCGATCTCAATTCAATATGTTTAATCTAATTTTCAATATGATAAATCATACTATATTTTTTTATTAAAAAAAAGTACCCCGTCATATTTTTTTGTCATTATTTCATTATTTGTCTACTATTCTTTCCTCTTACCCTCCTGTTTTGGAAAATATTCGTTTAACAATCGTTTTGCCAGATATTTTTGTGCATCCGCCCTTATAGCCAGGATCATTATAATCATGAATATTTCCAGCAGATCGTCGTCCCACATCCCATTTTCCCCAAGCTCTGCCTTGAGCCGTTCAATATCTTCCCAAAGTTTTTTTTCAGTATCCTTTCGTTCACTATTTTGCAGTTCCTCTATTATTTGGCACACCGCCATGAGATCTATTTTTTCATCAAACTCCGAATTGTAGTTTTTAATCATGGGTTTCATCAATCGTTGTATCTCATTCATCTGAAACATACCTTTCAGATAATAAACCATATTCAAAAATAACAAATGTTCACGGCTGTATTTTTTATCAACGGGGCGCGGAATTATTCCATGTTTCGTGTAATTGCTAATCATACCCTTGGTGATTATTTCATCCTTGTTATCGGCGTCAAAGGAAGCTAATTTACTGTTTAGAAAGGATGCTGCCTGATCCACATAAAGATCTACACCAGGAAACTCCATACCCTTGTTCCTGCCATCGCCAGTGAATTCCTCCATAATCTTTCTAACGAATTCCTCATATCTCATGCCTTCTCCTCCATTTCATAACATATTACCTCCCCATCCTGTTCATGTAACCATATTATAGGGTTTTGAAAAACCCATGTCAACGATTTCATCAAAAAAGTGTGGTTAACTTATGATAATGTCACTATATAATTCACTTGGGATAATGTCCCTTTTTGAAATAGAATATGAAACATGAAAGAAGGAAGAATTACATTGACTCAAAACCAGCTTAAACGATTAAAAGTGATGAATGCCTACATAGATGGTAACATCGATCGCAAGAGAGCATCGGAGCTGCTTTCCCTTTCAGAACGTCAGATTTCACGCCTAAAGAAAGGACTGATTACACAAGGTGGGACGTTTCTGATCCACAAAAATACAAACAGAAAGCCCTCTCATGCCGTATCCAGCGAGGTGAAGGAAAAGATACTTAAAACATACGTTTTGCCCCAGTATGAAAGCGTCAATTTCCTTCACTTCCAAGAAGCCCTCGCTGAGGATTATGATATTCGTATATCATATACCGCACTTTCAAGTATACTGAAATCCGCAGGAAATAAAAGCCCCAAATCAAAAAAATCAAAACGTCGCCGGAGCCGTCGCAAGCGCCGTGACTGCCCGGGCGAGTTGATTCAAATCGATGCCACGCCTTATAACTGGTTCAGAGATGGCAGGATGCTCGCCTTGCATGGAGCCATTGATGATGCTACTGGTAATGTAGTGGGGCTTTACATTTGTGAAAATGAGTGCTTAAACGGATATTTTGAAACCATGCGCCAATGCATTTTGAGCCATGGGGTGCCTCAGTCAATTTATTCAGATCGTCATACAATATTCCGTTCACCCAAGTCAGACAGATTAACGGTCGAAGAAGTCATCGCGGGCAAGATCGTGAATCTAACCCAATTTGGACGAGCTATGCACGATATGGGGACGGATATCATCTTTGCAAGAACATCTTGGGCAAAAGGGCGAATAGAGCGGCTTTGGGATACATTACAAAGTCGGCTGCCGGTTGAGTTTGCAAGAAAAGGTATAAAGACAATTGAGGAAGCGAACCGCTTTCTTAGGGAGGAGTACCTTGCAAGGCATAATCGTAAATTTGCGGTAGAACCGGAAGGAAAATCTATCTTTGTCCCTCTCAGGTCCAACATTGATGTAGACACAATTTTATGCATTAAAAAGAAACGAAAAACAGATTCTTCAAGCTGTTTCTCCTTCAAAGGCAGGTTGTTCAAAATTGATACACAAGGCTACCCACTTGTACCCGCCAGAAAAGAAATCGAGGTCTTGCTTGGGCCAAGAGTTGGAATGAAGGTTCGTTACAAAGACCAAGTATATGAAGCTATCCAATATTTAAAGCCAGAGCGTAAAGATGCCAACTTGACCGTCCGACACAAGGTGAAAAAAGTAGTACAACCTCATCTTGTTCATAGTTCTGATAAATGGAAAGAAATCTGGCATAGTGAACCTTATGAACTGTCATTGAAGTTCTTATATGAACTTTTCTTTGACAAAGAAGCCGTTTAGCAGAAAATTTGATCGCGGTTTACATGGAGCTATGCTGTGGTAGGCCCCTGGCCGGGCGGTACTGGTACCACCCTACCGCCTAAAAACACAGCATAGGAGGCTCCATGTCAACCGAATAAGATAAAAATTTCTGCGGGGCTGCTAAAGGGACATTTTCATAAGTTAATTTGATGCTCAAAAAGGGACATTTTCACAAGTTATTGACACGATTTCATCAAAAAAGCAGGTGGCTACCTCAAAGCTCCTGCAATTTTTCCCCATAATATTGATAATAACAGATTTCTATTCTACCATTGTACAGCTTTCTCCGTCTATCAGCCGGTCTTCCTAAAAACTCTTTCTCAAAATCTTTATCGGAAGTTATAAGATATAAGGACCAGGTAGGTTGAGCCCGGAAAAATTTATCCAGATCCTCATAAATCCTTTTCAGGTCGGCTGCCTCTCCAATTCTTTCACCATAAGGTGGATTGGCAATTACTATACCGTGGGTTTCACCAGGCTGCAATGGATTCAGCCTCTGGGAAACGGGCATGACCGAAAAATCGATACAATCGTCAACTCCGGCCTCTTCTGCGTTTCCCCGGGCTGCTGCTACCGCCCTCCTGTCAATATCGGAAGCCAGTATTCGAACATTCTTATCGTAATCTATGGCTTCAAAAGCTAACCTTTTTTCCTCCTTCCAAAGGAAGGTAGGAATGCATCCCCATCTTTCCGAAGCAAATTCCCTGGAAAGTCCGGGGGCAATATTGCGACCTATCATAGCTGCCTCTATGGCTATTGTACCCGATCCACAAAAAGGATCAACTACAAGCCTTCCGGGTTTCCAAAATGAAAGCTGAACCATGGCCGCAGCTAATGTTTCCTTTATGGGAGCTGCTACATCCTGCAGCCTGTAGCCCCTCTTGTGAAGGCCCTGACCACTGCTGTCTATAGACAACGTAACCCTATCCTTTAAGAGGCTAACCTTTACCCTGTACTCCTCCCCTGTTTCAGGAAATTGATCAACCTCATAGGTTTCTTTAAGCCTCTCCACTATTGCCTTTTTTACTATGGCCTGACAATCAGGAACGCTATACAGCTTAGATTTAACCGAAACTCCTTCTACGGGGAATTTCCCATCCATAGGAATCCATTCCTCCCAGGGCAAGCCTTTGGTTTGCTGAAATAGTTCCTCAAAGCTGAAGGCCATGAATTCACCTATGAGCAAAAATACCCGGTCAGCAGATCTAAGCCACAGGTTTGATTTGACCAAGGCTCTTTCGTCTCCCAGATATGTTATTTTACCATCTTCCGTTTTCGTTATCCTGTATCCAAGTGCTTGTATCTCTCTTTTGACGACAGCTTCCAATCCAAAAGTTGCCGTTGCGATTAGGTTCATTTTAGCCATTATAGAAACTTATTCTTTCTATTCATAGTGGTATTTTCTATGGCATCTAAAGTATTCAAAGCCTTCCCTGTACCAATAGCAACGCAGGACAGCGGGTCCTCCGCTATGATTACGGGAATGCCTGTCCATTCTTCAATTCGCTTATCCAGACCATATAGCATGGCACCGCCACCGGATAGAATAATGCCCGAGTTGCTTATGTCTCCCGCAAGCTCAGGAGGTGTTCTTTCTAAAACGCTATGAATGGCCTCGCATATACTTTGAAGCGGCTCTTCCAATGCCTCCATCATTTCCTGCGAGGTTATCTCCAAGGATTTAGGAAGACCTGACACCAAATCCCTTCCGCGGCATTCCATCACCGCCAACTCTTCCCTTGGATACGCGGTACCTATATGCATCTTTAATTCCTCGGCGGTACGCTCGCCGATATAGAGCTTGTGCTCCTTCCTCATATATTTGACGATGGATTCGTCGAAATTATCCCCGGCAACCTTCACCGAATTACTGGTTACTATGCCCCCCAAGGCAATAACCGCTACATCGGTGGTACCGCCCCCTACATCTATCACCATCACACCATTTGGCTTCGTTATATCCATCCCGGCACCGATGGCTGCTGCAACAGGCTCCTCCATTAAATATACGGATTTTCCCCCCGCCTGTATCGCAGCTTCACGGACAGCTCTTTTTTCCACTTCCGTCACCCCTGAAGGCACGCAAACCATTATTCTAGGTTTGAAGAACTTACCGCTTCCGCAGCTTTTCCTTATAAAGTATTTTAAAAGTCTTTCCGTTACATCGTAATCGGATATCACTCCATCCTTTAGGGGGCGCACTGCTATTATGTTGCTTGGAGTACGTCCAAGCATCTGCCTTGCCTCCTCACCCACAGCAACTATGTCATTAGTATCCCGATTGATTGCTACTACCGACGGTTCTTCCAGGACCACTCCTTTTCCCTTAATATATACCAATACATTGGCCGTCCCTAAATCGATTCCAACTTCTTCTGAAAATGCCATGGTTTACTCCTTTTCCCCAAATCTATATTATTTCTTATACTTTATTGTATATTATTTTCAAATGTCGCTTTATTATTATACCCTTCCATCCCCATGATTTCAATCGATTTATTCAATTACTTTATCAGATCAATTCCCCATCTCCGCTGTCAAACTCACGCTTTTTCTTATATTTGCATATTCTAAGATATAATTCTTTATGAAAGGAGCCAATTGTATTGGATAAGAAAATGCATGATTTCACCATGCCGGTGGAGAGCCGCTTTTATCAAAAAACCTCTAACAATGCAATGAGAAAAAGCCTTGCAGATAGCATCCCCAATGTATGTAGCCCAAATGCTACCAACCCTATTTCTTCCGAAAAAGGCATGTCCCTGGATGATCTGCCCCTCGCCATGGCTTATGTTCCCTTCCAGAAATGGGGTACAGTCTACGAGGCCAGCCACGGTTTAAGCAGAGGAACCATTTTCCCGGACTTAGACCTTCCTTTTGAAGGAAGGAGGATTAAATAAAATGATTGAAAGCAAGGAAAAGATGATGATCAATCTACAGGCCGCCGGTTTCGCCCTTGTGGATATAAACCTTTATCTGGATACGCATCCCACGGATAGCGATGCTTTGGATTATTATAGGAAATTCAGAAATCTATATGCGCAGATTTTATCGGAATACACTAAACTATATGGTCCTATCACCGCACAATATGTGGAATCGGATAATTGCTGGACCTGGGTGAATTCACCCTGGCCCTGGGAAAGGCAGGTATGATTTATGTGGATTTATGTAAGAAAATTAGAATTCCCTGTTAATATTTCAAAGCCTGATGCTAGAACTGCTCAACTGGTATTAACCCAACTGGGAGGGCCCGACGGAGAGCTTGGAGCATCTCAACGCTATCTTTCCCAGCGCTTCACTATGCCAGATAGGCGAGTTGCTGGAACCCTTACAGATATTGGAACTGAAGAACTAGCCCATATGGAGATAGTTAGTGCAATTGTCCTCCAATTAACTCAAGGTCTTACCCCGGAAGAAATTAAAAATTCAAGCTTTGACAAATATTTTGTCGATCATACCACCGGAATATATCCACAATCGGCAGCTGGCATTCCATGGAGTGCAAATAGCATACAATCCACCGGAGACCCCTTAGTTGATCTTTTCGAGGATATGAGTGCAGAACAAAAAGCCCGTAAAACCTACGAGAATTTACTTAGACTTATAGACAACCCGCAGGTCAGAGACCCGCTTATATTTCTGCGGGAGCGGGAAGTCGTCCATTTCCAAAGGTTTGGGGAAAGCTTACGAATCGTTCAAGACTCCCTGAATTCAA
The DNA here is from genome assembly GCA_050953445.1 of Anaerovoracaceae bacterium. Taxonomy (GTDB): domain Bacteria; phylum Bacillota; class Clostridia; order Peptostreptococcales; family Anaerovoracaceae; genus JBMNMS01. The sequence goes on along the minus strand of JBMNMS010000001.1, from coordinate 1,304,330 downwards.
AAAATTTTTACGCCATAAATTCCAACTACGATCGTCAGGGTACAAATCAATAGATTTGCCGGAAAGGCCCACCTTTAATAGGGTGGGCTTTTTTAATCCATGCCGCAAACTTTTATACATATTTTCCCACGACAATAATACTTATGTTCTAAGATCAAAAAAAATCATCGGCAGAAAGGTTTTTATATGAAGACAAAAATATATATCATATTGATAATATCAATCATCCTGGCCATTATCTCCACCTTTACATCTGTGGACAGTGAAATCAACAAAACTACCGCTGTTGACAGCCCCAGCATTTCCGGTATCATATATAATCTCCCTTGGGATGATGATGCAAAATTTTTGATATCACAGAAAGAAAATAATTCACCCGTATTAATGGCGGCTTACTGTACTGTCTTTAATGATCCTTCGCCGGACGAAGAATCCAACGTAAAACTTGCCGCCGATTATCTTTCCGGATCTATCATTAGTCCTGGTGAAGTCTTTTCGCAAAACGAAAAACTCGGCCCTTATACCGAAGAGAAAGGGTACAAGGCCGGGCAATCATATTTGGGTTCAAGCATAACAAAAACCGTAGGCGGAGGTGTATGTAAAGTTGCAACAACCCTATATAATGTTTCGGTAGCCGCAGGCCTGGAAGTTGTTGAAAGATACAATCATTTCATGCCCGTATCCTATGTTCCTCATGGACAGGATGCCACCGTATCCTACGGCTCCAAGGATCTAAAGTTTAGGAACAATACAGAAGAACCCATACTTATATGGGCCAAAGGTATAGGAAACAAGCTTTATATCGCCTTTTACGGAAAGAAGGAACCCCCTGATGTGGAATGGGGTCACCAGATATTGAACAGAATTGAGGCCCCCAAAGATTATGTGACTAACACTGCCCTACCTAAAGGGGAAGAAAGAATCATAGTTGAAGGAGCAGACGGTCTCGCCGTCGAATCTTGGATCACTTTTACATACGCCGATGGAAAAAAAGAAATTAAATCCATGGGCATAAGCCAGTACTGGCCAATGCCCTATTTAATCGAGATTAATGAATGAAATTCATGTCCCATAACGGTTATGCCCACCGACTATTCACTTACATCCTTAAACATTTCTCCTATGGCAGTGCTTATGCCCGCAACATTTTGCAATTCCGAAGGTATTATTATCTTTGTAGCCTTGCCCTCTGCAACCGATACCAATGATTCAAAACTCTTCAATGTCAGCACCGCCCGATCTGCACCGGCTTCCTTAATCAGTTGAATACCCTTGGCCTCAGCCTCTTTTACTTTAATTATGGCTTCCGCTTCACCTTCAGCCTCCTTGATATTTTGCTCTTTTCTTGCCTCGGCTGCTAAAATCACCGCCGCCTTTTCCCCCTCAGCTACCAATATTTTAGATCTTTTTTCTCCCTCAGCCCGCAGTATCAATTCCCTTCTTTCTCTTTCAGCCCGCATCTGTTTTTCCATCGCATCCTGAATTTCCCTCGGGGGCAAAATATTCTTCAATTCCACACGGGTCACCTTAATTCCCCAGGGATCAGTAGCCTCATCTAAAATAGCCCTCATTTTAGAATTAATAATATCGCGGGAGGTAAGCGTCTGATCCAACTCCAAATCACCTATGATATTACGCAAGGTTGTTGCCGTAAGATTTTCTATGGCACTTATAGGGTTTTCTACCCCATAGGTATACATCTTCGGATCTGTGATCTGGAAATAAACCACTGTATCGATCTGCATAGTTACATTATCCTTGGTTATAACCGGCTGCGGATCAAAATCCATGACTATCTCCTTAAGGCTTACCTTGCTGGCTATCCTGTCTATAAAAGGTATTTTAAAGTGCAATCCGTTGCCCCATGTGGTTACATAAGATCCAAGTCTTTCAATTACAAAAGCCATTGCCTGTGGAACTATTTTAATATTTGGTATTATAAGCAGAAAAACCAGAACTAAAATAATTGTAAATACAAAATAACCATCGCCCATCTGTTCACCTTTACCCTTTCTTTTCTAATAAATCCACTATACCTCTTCAACCTCAAGCTTAACTCCATCGATGGATACTACTTTAATCGTCCTGCCTGTGTGAATCCTGTGTTGTGAGTAAGCAGTCCATCTTTTCCCATCCACTTTAACCTCACCGGTTTCATTAGGATTTATTTCCTCAGTCACTATACCTAACATGTTGATTACTCTATCCGCATTGGTTGCCACCTTATCCTTATTTGTCAATCTAATTGCAGCAGGCCTGGTGGTAACCAGAAGAACCACACCCACTACTACAAATATGCCAAATTGTATTAGGAAATTATTTGTAAAAAGCGATGTAATAAGTGCGACTATTCCACCGCCTACAAACCAGATCGTTGTCAGGTTGACCGTTGTAGCCTCAATAATCGTAAGGATTACTATTACACTTATCCAAAAGTAAATCATTTAAATCACCCTCTTATATTGTACTATTTCCCCGGTAAACATACAACAGAATCGGTACATACTTTTCTTGTAATTATCTTCCGCCCTAAGTATCTTTAATTAGTGAACTGGCTCCTATAAAGATCTGCATAGAAACCATTCTGTTCCAGAAGCTCATGGTGAGTTCCTTTTTCAATGATTGCTCCCTTATCCATCACTAAGATAATATCTGCGTTCTTTATGGTTGAAAGTCTGTGGGCAATGACGAAGCTTGTACGTCCTTTCATCATCTCCTTCATGCCTTGCTGAATCATATGCTCTGTTCTCGTATCCACATTGCTTGTGGCCTCATCCAATATCAAAATGGCAGGTTCGGATAATATCACCCGCGCGATGGTCAAAAGCTGTTTTTGACCTTGAGAGATATTTGCCGCCTCTTCGTCCAACAAGGTATCATAACCTCCGGGAAGGGTTCTTATAAAGTGATCCGCACATGCGGCTTTGGCGGCCTTGCAGACCTCTTCATCCGTTGCATCCAGCTTACTATACGCTATGTTTTCCCGTATGGTGCCGCTGAACAACCAGGTGTCCTGCAGTACCATCCCAAAAAGGCTTCTAAGATGGCTCCTTTTCATACTTTTTATATCCATTCCATCGATGGTAATCCTCCCCCCTTGTAGCTCATAAAATCTCATGAGCAGATTTACCAACGTGGTTTTACCCGCTCCAGTAGGACCGACAATGGCCACAGTTTGACCAGATTTAACACTTATGTTAACATCTTCCATCAGAACCTTGCCTTCACTGTATCCAAACCGGATATGCTCAAAGACCACCTCACCACTGGTATACTTAGAAGGGGTCTCCTTTTCCCTATCCTTCTCCTCCTCTTCTTCATCCAAAATATCAAAAACCCGTTCTGCCGACGCTATAGTAGATTGTATTATGTTTGCTATATTCGCCATTTGTACGATGGGTTGTGTGAAGGATCTAATATATTGAATATAGGCGCTTACATTGCCTATGCTAAGGGTTTGCCTGGCTACCATTATCCCCCCAAAGATGCATATTGCCACATAGGAAGCGTTGTTGATAAAATGCATTGACGGCATTATAAGTCCTGTCATAAACTGTGCTTTCCAACCCGCCTCGTATAACTCCTGGTTGATCTTTTCAAACTCCTCTATTGATTTCTCCTCACCCCCAAAGAGTTTTACGATCATATGTCCCCCAAACATCTCCTCCACATGGCCACTTAACAGACCCAAATGCCTTTGCTGTTTAATAAAATATCCTTGCGACCTTTTGGCAATGGTAATTGTCACAACTATGGATAAAAGTAACGCCACCAAAGGAACCAGAGTCAGGATAGGGCTTATTATTATCATCATTATGAATACACCCACCATGGTTATTAATGAGGTGATAAATTGGGTCAAGCTTTGCTGCAAGGTCTGAGAAATGTTATCCATATCATTGGTTATGCGGGACAAAATATCTCCGTAGGCGTTGTTGTCGAAATATTTCAAGGGCAGCCTATCAAGCTTTGACTTTACATCATTTCTCATATTGTATACCACCGTCTGAGCCACTGTTGACATTAAATACCCCATGAGATAGGAGAATAATGAACCGGCCAAATACAAAACCGCAAGTACTAAAAGGATCTTCCCTATCAGATTCAAATCAACATAGGCACCGGCTCCCCCTTGTGGGTTAAATTCTTGCCGAGCCATGGACTTCAATCCCCTCCCTATTTCTGTTACTCCAAATCCCATTACAAAAGGCCCTATTATAGAGAAAACCGTGCTGAAAATCGCCAAAATTCCGACGACTATAAATTTGTTTTTTTGCGGTGCCAAATAGTAGGCCAACCTTTTAAGAGTACCTTTAAAATCCTTTGCCTTCACCACCGGCCTGACGAGAGCTCCTGCCGGTCCGCCTCCACGGCCGGTCTGACGCTTCTGCTGCTCCCTTATCAGATCATTTTTATTGTTCATGGTCCAGTTCCTCCTCTGATAGCTGGGATTTTGCTATTTCTCTATAAATACGGCAAGTTTTCATAAGCTCCTTATGGGTTCCCTTCCCTGCAATTCGCCCCTCATCTAAAACGATAATCTTATCCGCATCCATTATTGTGCTTATCCTCTGTGCTATCACTATCTGAGTGGCCCCCCTGGCCTCATCCTTTAATGCCTTTCGCAGGTTTGCATCAGTTTTAAAATCTAAGGCTGAAAAGCTATCATCGAACACATATATCTGGGGTTTCCGTAAAAGAACTCTTGCTATCGATATTCTCTGTTTCTGTCCACCTGATACATTTGTCCCCCCTTGCGCAATGATGGAATCATATCCCTCCGCCATTTCCTCAATGAAACCGTCTGCCTGGGCAATCCGTGCAGCCCGTCGAACCTCTTCATCGGTGGCATTTTCTTTGCCATACCTAATATTATCCGAAATGGATCCGGAAAACAAAGTAGCTTTTTGAGAAACAAACCCCAGACTGTTTCTCAAAACCTTAAGCGGCTGCTCCCTGACATCTATACCATTTACCTTCACACTTCCCGATTCCACATCGTACAATCTGGGTATTAAACTTACCAAGGTGGTCTTACCCGATCCGGTACCCCCTATAATCGCAGTAACCTGCCCCGGCTCAGCTGTAAAGCTGATTCCCTGTAAAGCCGGTTCCTCCGCCCCTTTATACCTATATGTTACATCGATGAATTCCACCTTGCCATCCCTTTCCAGGGGTATTTGGATTCCCTCATCTAAAACTGTGTTTTCAAGATTTAAAACCTGGTTTATTCGCACTGCTGAGGCTTCCGCTCTCGGAAGCATAACAAACATCATCATCATCATTACTATACTGAACATTATTTGCATCGCATATTGAAGAAATGCCATAATGCTGCCAACTTCAATATCACCATAAGATGCACGAAGCCCACCAAACCACACGATTAATAAGGCGCTGACATTCATAAAAAGCATTACCACAGGCATGGTAGCTGCCATGACTTTGTTTATTCTTATCGCAAGATCAGTCAAGTCCTTATTAGCTTCATCGAATCTGTTTCTTTCATATTCTTGTCTGTTAAATGCCCTTATGACCCTTATACCTATAAGGTTTTCCCTGACTATCATGTTTAGTCTGTCCACATACTTTTGCAGCCTTGTGAACATGGGCATTATATAGATTGATATTCCTATGATAAATAACAACATTAATGGCAAAACATAGGCCAATATTTTGGTAAGCCCGTTATCCACCGTATATGCCATTACGATTCCCCCGATACACATAAGGGGAGAATAGATCATAAATCTGAACATTATTACCAGGATGTTTTGGATTTGCGTAATATCATTGGTATTCCTCGTTATAAGCGAAGCAGCTCCAATCTCTTGGAACTCATCTAACGAAATATCCGTAACCTTTTTGAAAATATCCCTTCTTAAATCACGGCCTACGCCAGCCGCCACTCGTGCAGCAAAAAAACTTCCTCCTATGGAGGATAGGGCACTAAAAAGCGCCAGTCCGATCATTGTCGGGCCTCTCTTTAGCACATAGTTTATATCACCTGCCTGCATACCGTGATTAACCATATCCGCCATAACCTTAGGCAGCGAAAGTTCAGCAACAGCCTGGAAAGCCATAAATCCTATGGCTATGAATACCAAAACACAGAATCTTTTTAAGTAACACCCTAGTTTTAACATATATCTCCTATTCCTCCGAAAGGTTAACCCTCATATTATCCTTCAATTTATGTACATTTGAAATTGCAACCATTTCCCCCTGCTTTATCCCCCGGGCAATCTCAACATCATCTCCATTGCTGAATCCCAATTCCACAGGGCGTCTATGCACCACTTCCCCCTGAACCACATACAAAAACATCTGCCCCTTAACCTCTACTATTGCAGAAGAAGGTACTACTATTCCAAGATCCCTGATTATTGTCATTCCCGTACGGGCCTTCATCCCCACCGTTAGCTCCCCCGGATTGTCTATGGTGATTTCTATGGGATAGTAGTTGCCACTCCCCACCGTAATTGGTCCTAAACGTGTAATGTTGCCTTCGTATACATTTTCGGGAAATTGGTCGACAGTTACCTCCATTACCTGATCCTCCTCTATAAATGGAAACAAATCATGCTCAACACTGCCTTTTAGCTTCAACTTGGAGATGTCAGCCACCGCTCCGATGGATACGCCAGGTGAGGCCACCTCACCTGCCCCAATATCTTTAGAGACGATAAGGCCGCTAATCGGACTTGTTACATTTGCGTTGGCTAATTGGGATAACACGCCATCTACCGACGTTTTCGCCTGGGTTAAGGTATTGTTTGCTCTATTATAAACCTGTCTTGCGCTGTCATATTCAGACCGGGCCTGATTCACCTTTATCAAGGCAACGGCACCTTCATCATACAGGGCCTGCATGCGCTCCAGGTTTATTGCAGCTCCATCCATCGCCTCCTTGGCCGTTTTCGTTTTAGCCAAGGCACCCTCGTAGTTTTTTTTTGCCGCATCAAGCCTTGCCTCCAATTCGGTTGTATCAAGTACCACTAAGGTTTGTCCTTTGGAAACGCTATCCCCCACCTGAAAATTAACCTCCCTTACCTTTCCTCCCATTTTTGCGGAAATACTAATAGGTTCATCAGGGGACAGATTGTTTGTTATCCTGACATTTACTTCTAAGGCCTTTATTCCCGCTTCAGCTACCATAATAGGCTCCCCGCCCACCTGATCCGAACAGCCGGTGAAAAACAACAATGTCAGAGACATAAAAAAAAGCAATGCTGAAAAGGATCTGCCATATTTATTTTTGTTGTACCCTTTACCACTCATAGCTGGGTTACCTCAATCTTTTCATTTTATTCGACCATAAAGGCAAAATAATATCTTTTTTTATCAATAAATTTTATCACACAACACCTACTTTGTCACGATTTTCAAGGATTCCATGATTTACACAACCTTCAAAAAAACTGTTGACAAAATAGAAAAATATAGCTATACTTAACTTAGTTAGTCTAAGCTAACAAAATTAGTTTAAGGTAATGTTTGTGAAAGGAGGCAATAAAATGGCCAAAGGATTACTCACACTAAAAAAAGGCGACATGGGAAATGTCAAATTGATCAATGCCGGGAAAACCGCAACCAGAAGATTATATGAAATGGGCTTTAACACCGGTGCACCTGTAAGGGTAATCAAAAATGACTCCGGTCCGGTCATAGTCTCCTTGGCAGGAAACAAGGTAGCTTTGGGACGGGGCCTGGCAGAAAAAATTGAATTGGATATAAGGGTGCCTCATGGAAAGGCAGTCTGATAATTCATTTAAAATCTTTTAATTAATGAGGACGATTTAATGAAGAATATAACTATGGCCCTTGTGGGCAATCCCAATAGCGGTAAAACAACATTTTTCAACGCACTTACCGGATCAAACCAGCACGTGGGAAATTGGCCCGGTGTTACCGTAGAAAAAAAAGAAGGCATCCTTAAATATGAAGGGAAACAATACCACATAATAGATCTTCCTGGAACCTATAGTCTGGGAGCCTTTTCAGAAGATGAGGTAGTTGCCAGAGATTATATACTTACAGGGGATGCAGACGTGATTATCAATGTGGTAGATGCAGGGAATATAGAAAGAAACCTGTATCTTACCACTCAGTTACTTGAAATGGAGAAAAATATAGTAATAGCACTTAATATGGTTGACGAGGCGGAAAAAAGGGACATCCGCTTCGACGTGGAAGGACTGTCAAAGAAATTAGGCGTTCCCGTAATTCCCACCATCGCTGCTAAAGAGAAAGGTGTGGATCTTGTCATAGCAAAGGCTATCGAAATGATAGAGGAAGCTCCTTCAATGTCCAGCCCGATTAAGTATAATGATTCTGTGGAGCATCATGTGGAGCACATAGAAAAGGCTATCGAAGGAATAGATCTCCCCTATCCCGCCAGATGGGTTGCTCTAAAGGTAGTCGAAGGGGATAAGGAAATCTTAAAAAAAGTCAAAAAGTTGGATGTGGATGGACAAGCTGTCAAATACATTGATAATTTTTTCAAATTCCATACCGGTGAAAGCTTTGAGCTGGATATTATAGATTCCAGGTACGCCTTCGCCCATAAAGCCGCCGACGGTACCGTAATAAGGCCCATGGAGGAAACTGTCACAATAACCGACAAAATTGATCGTGTCCTTACAAATAAATATTTAGGTATCCCTGCCTTTGCTGTCATTATGATGGTTGTTTTTCAGCTTACCTTTGTCATAGGTGAAGGAATGTTGGGGAGTGTTGCCGCAGCATTAATCGATGGCATCGGTGGATTGTTGGAAAGATATTTAACCTTTGCCAATGCCCCGGGATGGCTGGTATCCTTTATGATTGAAGGTGTTATCAATGGTGTAGGTGCTGTCATAGAGTTCGTTCCAATAATTACGGTTCTGTATCTGCTACTAGGTTTTTTAGAGGACAGCGGATATATGGCGAGGGCTGCATATGTTTGGGATGAATTGATGCGAAGGTTAGGTCTGCAGGGAAAAGCTTTCGTATCCTTGATAATCGGTTTCGGTTGTAATGTTCCCGGCATAATGTCAGCAAGAACTCTGGATAATAAAAAGGACAGAATGATAACAACGTTAATCAATCCTTTTATGTCTTGTGGAGCTAAGATACCAATCTATTCAATATTTATTGCAGCCTTCTTCCCAAGTCACGGGGGACTGATACTTTTTGGCATTTACACATTCGGTATAATTGTTGCCCTGATTATGGCAAAAATCTTCAATAAGACCCTTTTCAAAGGGGAGTCCTCCTATTTCATAATGGAATTCCCTCCCTACCGGATACCCACCATTAAGAATGTACTTTTGAACATGTGGGATAATGTTTCGGGATTTATAAAAAAAGCAGGAACCATTATATTCCTTGTCATCACCTTGCTTTGGCTGTTGGCCGTGTTACCTGCATCGGCAGAACCGTACAGTCAAGCCAGTATTCTTGGCAGGATAGGAGAACTGATTGCCCCTATTTTCGCAGCTGCAGGGTTCGGCACCTGGCAGGAATCCGTTGCCCTGTTTGCAGGAATCCCTGCCAAGGAAGCGGTGGTCGGCACATTGGGGATGCTTTATGCCGGACAATATATGGAGGAAGGTGTTGTCTTGGTGAATGCCATTCAAATGCACTTCACTCCGTTAACGGCATTATCATATATGGCCATGACTCTGCTTTACACACCATGCGTGGCCACCCTCAGCACTGTTGCCAAGGAAACCAACTCCATAAAATGGCCTTTGTTCATGGCTCTTTATACCTTTGCAATAGGATGGTTTGTTGCAGTTTTAATTTTCCAAATAGGTTCCCTTCTGGGATTTGCATAAAGGGGAGTGATTCCATGTTAAAGGATATATTGCACAGCATTGATAAAACAGGGTATATTTCCAGATCCCAACTGGCTACCGATCTTAATGTGAGCAAAGAGGTTGTCGATGACGGAATCCTTCAGCTTTTAAGGATGGGCTACCTGATAGAAGATAAAACCAGTGTGGGATGTGCAGAGTACTGTGGAAAATGCCCCTTTGCAAAGAGCTGCAACAAAGACATAATAAAGACTTTCAGGCTTTCTGATGAGGCCATCAAAAAGATTCATCCATAAACCCGAACCCATATATGTAGCCGCAGCTATCAGGTGAAAATGGATGAAAAGGTAAGTAGGAGGTAGTATCTATGTCAGGTTATTCCCAGTCTGAAGAAGATTATCTTGAAACATTATACTTGATTCATCTGGAAGATAAGGTATGCCGCGTTAAGGATGTGGCACAGGCAATGGGGGTGAAAATGCCCTCAGTGGTATCCGCCATACGAACCCTCTCGGAAAAGGGGTTGGTGGAGCAAGAAAAATACGGTCATATAGAGCTGACGAAAAAAGGCATAAAGGTAGGTAAGGATGTCTACGATAGGCATCGACTTCTATTTGCCTTTTTCCACGAAGTCCTGGGTTTGGATCCATCAGTGGCCGAAGAGGATGCCTGTCGCATAGAGCATCACCTGTCGCCTGAAACCCGTGAAAGGCTATTGAGAATAGTAGAATACATCCGGGCTTGCGGTGATGAGGAAGTCAATTTCTTAAAAAGGTTTATGTATTTTGTTGAAACAGGACAAATGCCTTCCCCTTGCAAAGGCTGCGCCAGATCGGGGAAAGGATAAAAAACAGCGTTTATTGCATTAACATCTCTTCAAAACCTTGGCTATATTTTTTAGTCCCATCGGGGAAGATCCACACCGCCTGAGCATCCTCCAAGCTTTCAATGTATTTAAGCCCTTTTTCATAGGGCATATTATACAACATGGTAGACAACGCATCGGCCATACCGGAATCCTCACAGACTATGGTGACAGCCCTGAAATAATCTGATGGCATTAAAGTTGTTGGGTCTATTATGTGATGGTACCTTTTTCCGTCAACGGTATAATATCTAATATAATCACCGCTTGTTACAAGGGATTTATTGGTGATTTGCAACGTATACAGATCATCCTCTCCCATATCCGGATTCTGTATCCCAATATTCCAAAGCTGCCTTCCATCCCCCTTATAACCAAAAGATCTTACATTCCCTCCGACACTTATGAGGCAATCCTTAAGACCCTTTTGTTGAATAAATAAACCGGCCTGCTCTGTAGCATATCCTTTTGCTAAACCACCCACATCTATACTCATCTCCGGATCCCTGAGAAAAACGGTGCTGTTTTTCCTGTCTATTATGACATCTTCTATATCGATATGCTCCGCCGCAGACATAAGAATTTCCATAGGAGGAACCTTGGCTTTTTCCGGGTTATTTATCGCTGTTTCCCGATATTCATGCCAGATTTTCAATACAGCTCCCAGGGCTATATTAACCTGGCCCTCAGAGACCTCATATATTTCCTTACCAAAATCCAGAAGATCGATTATTTTTCCATCTACTTTTACAGGCTTTATCCCCGCATTGTCATTGATGGTTTTAATATTGTTAAGGTTTGGATAGTCATTATAAATATCGTAGAGCTGATGATATTTTTCCAACTCATCATGAAATTGCTGTACATATTCCTCGAAGGCATCCCTGCTTTCAGTGTATCCAATTATTCGTGTCGCTGTATCGAAAAGCTGGAGGAATTCACCTTCATATCTCGCAACCTTTTGCCTGTCACAGGATATGAAGGTAAACATCATCAGCATCACCAACAGCATGGGTAGTGATTTTCTTAACAAAATATTATCTCCTAAAATTATAGAGGTGGGGTTAACCCACCTCTTATTGATCCATTAAAAGGTGTCCCTTATTTTGCAGCTTTGAATGCCCTTTCAATGTTTTCCATAAAAGGGCCTATATGAACGGTAACAGAAGACGCCAAATCTGTATCAGCAGCCAAACCATCCTCTGTCAATGCAATGCCTTTAACCTCGCTTACGGTTTTACCAACCACATATTTAGCAAAGGCCTCCGCCTGCTCATTCCACTCCTTTCCGATGGACGAAGCCTTTTTCATGCCATAAGCTTCCCCCATTTCGTTCTTGGTTTTAATTGCCGCAGCCAAATCAGAGGTGATTTTTCCCTCTTTAGAGAATTTAACCTCTGCCTGGGATGCATCGATAATGCAGCTTGTAATAACGCCATCTTTACCAAAGGTAACCGCTGCATAGTTTGTATAAGCCTGTGCAATCCCATCCTCATCACCAGCATTCTCAGATTTGTCAATGGTTGTTACAACACCAAGTCCAAGGGTATCATCTGCTGATGCTCCCATGTCTTTAGCATTTGCTACGGCTTTTTCGATGGCATCAATGTATCCCCCAATGCTAACAGTAACCGAGGAGGCAAGATCTTCGTCGGCAGGCCCACCTTCGCTATTGATGGCAATGCCTTTAACTTCGTTTACAGTCTTTCCGATTACGTAATTAGATAAAGCCGTCGCCTGCTCATTCCACTCTTTTCCGATGGATGAAGCCTTTTTCATGCCATAGTCATTCCCAAGTTCCTGCTTACCAGGTACTACCATGCCCAGATCGGAAACGATTTTCCCGTCCTTGGAAAACTCAATCTGAGTCTGTGCACTATCGATCACACAGTTGGTAATGATTCCATCCTCGTCAACAGTAACAGCTACGATTGTCGAATCAGCCTGGGCAAATCCATTTTTATCCCCTGCTTCAACGGATTTTGCGGCGGTTGTTACCACCGCCAAACCGGTTTTTACCGTGCCTCCTTCAGTATTACCCGGCTCTTCAGAAGGTGTAGATTCTCCGCATGCGGCAAAAGCAAATAACGCTAATGCCAATACTAATGCTAAAATAATTTTCTTTTTCATTTTCCTTTTCCTCCGAAAATATAGTCTTTTATTTCAAACCAGTCTTTTAAAGGCCGGCAAAATAAACCTGAGCAATGTCGATGTGATAATTCCGGCAATGATACCCGAAATAATCAAAATGGGTAGGTAGGGCAACATGTTTACACCAGCATACAAAACTACTATTACTAAAAACTGACCTATATTATGTGAAAGTGCCCCAAATATGCTGATGCTTAAATAGGATATCCTTTCCTTAAAAATTAGAAGCAGCAATAGCATTACAGTAACCGATAACATCCCGCCAAAAAAGCTCAACACACCTGCCACCACACCTCTCGTAATAAAGACAAATCCCCCTTTTAATATGGCTATCAGATATGCCTGTTTAGTCCCTAAGAAGAACAGCGCATACATTACGGCAATATTTGATAATCCAAACTTCACCCCCGGCACAGTTAGAGGAAGGGGCGGCATCATGTTCTCCACGATTGCCAAGACGAGAGCCGTGGCAAATATCATTGCGGTAAGAACCATGCTATGAGTTTTGTTCATCTTACCTAAGGTGCTTCTCTTTATTATTCGTTCTGCCATAATTTATATCCTAATTAGTTATAATGATATCAGGCTCATTATCCTTCCTATCCCCTCCGGGCACTATCTTCAGTATTATTCCATTGGGCAAACAGGCCGCATATTCACCTACCCTGTGAATCTTTCCTGTTTTCACACAAACCTTATCCGGACAATCAGAGCTAATAAATGCAATTTTCCCATCTTTGTCCAATCTGAATATGACATTAGGATTTTCCTTAATGGAAAAATCCCTTTCCTCCCCCGTTGTTAAGGATATAGTCTTAATCAATTGGGAGTAATAGTATATTTCCGCCTTAGCAGGCTTGTCCTGTGTTAAATGGTCATACCCCAACCTGACAATTAGGCTTAAGACTATTAACACCGCTATAATGATCAGATCCACCCTTTTGTAAAATCTCATTTTTCCACTTATTGCGATATTAAACCGCTTACAAAAATCGTCATGGTAAAGGCTGCCATTATCATTATATAATTTTTTATGGAAACAATAAAGGTGGTTTCCTTGTCCTGAACAGCCATAAAGGCCTTTATATTCTTTTGCACCGCAACTATTGTCAACAATGATAGAAGGCATATGGGATGAAGTATCCTGATGACAACCATCACAATGGTAGCCAGGTAAGTCATATAGTATATGGCGGCGAATAGGTAAAGAGCCTTGTCTCCTAAATAATAGGGAAGCGTGTACCTTTTTACCTTAATATCCTTTTCCAAATCACAAATATTATTTGCTAACATTATGTTAGCAGTAGCACAAACAGGGTTTATGGACAGAAGCATCAATGTGAATGCTGGCATAATATTAATTTGCCCGCTTATTGTTTCCCGGGTAAATTCAATGGAAAAGTAATACCCTTCCGGCATATTAATATAAAGGAGCAACAAAGGTATTAACAATCCGTAAAAAAACCCTGAAAACGCCTCTCCCCAAGGCTGTCTTGATATGGGGATGGGGCCATAGGTATAGAGCACCCCTGCTGCAAAGCTAATGCATCCAAGTGCAAGCACAACAAAATCCGTTAGTATTACCAGCCAGATCCCAAAGGCTGCGCTTACCAGGAAAAGTATATAGATAATTATTAATGCTTTCTTTCTTTTAAAGGGCAGTATCTGCTCGTTAGTCTTAGTGTCGATATAGTTATTGATTGCCGTGGTAGTCAAATCGAACAGAAACATTCCAGCAAAGAATACTCCGGTTTTCAGCAGCTCAAGGGGCTGTCCAAGGTAAAAAAGATAGCTAAGGGCCATCAAAAAAGCAAAGATGCTGGTTATTTTAGTTTTGATTTCCACATATCCTAAGAATCCTTCTATCAATAACTATACTCCTTTCAGAATACCCTGTAAGCTTTATCTAAAATATCCAAAAAAATCTCCCTTTTTGCATTCGAAATCTCTATTTCCTCGATTATTTTCAAAGCCTTGTTATAGTATTTTTTTGCCACAAAGCGCGTATATGCCAAACCTCCGGTCTGTGTAATTATCCTGTCCACATCCTGTTTCATAAGCAGTCCTGATTTAGCCTGCCGTCTAAAATCTTCCTCCCGATTAAAAGCATGTATCAAAGGCAGTGTAATGACTTTTTGCTCATAATCGGATTTAACAGGTTTCTTAGCAACTTGCTCCGTAGTCTCATAGTCCATGCAATCATCTGTCAACTGAAATATCATTCCAATGTACTTGCCCATCTTTGCATATTTTTTCATAAGTTTAACATCATCGGTACAAAGCATTGCACCTCCATGAAATGATGCTTCAAATAATGCGGCGGTCTTCCCTGCAATTATTTTCAAATAACGATACACAGAAAGATCATAATTCCCATTGTTTACATGTTGATATAATTCACCAAGGCATACCTTCCCCATATAATCCGGAGCACTAAACCTTAAATAGTCCTCTTTATCTTCCACATCAGCAGCAGTTTTTAAAGCCACCGAAAGCAGGTAATCACCACAAATTACCGCTGTTCGCTTTCCGTATTTTTTTTGGAGGGAAGGCTTTCCCCTCCTAATTTCTGCATTGTCGATAACATCATCGTGGACTAAAGTAGCCAGATGAATAAGTTCTATTGCCGCAGCAAACTTAACGGCATCCCTGTTAATTAAATCATCGGAATCCATGGCACAGGCTAAAAGAGATACAGCACGTATCTGCTTTCCGGTGGTAGAAGTTAGGTGTTCCATGTACTGACGAACGATGAGAGGTGAGGTAGATAAGATTCTATCCACCTCAACCTTCACTAAAGTACAGGCATTTTCAAAATCTACTCGCTTTCGTAAAACATCTGTTTTTTTCTTATCCTTATTTAATCCATTAGTCATTATATAGCCCATCAGTCATTGTAGATATATAGCTTTCTAACAAGGGGGATCCTCTTCCATCTTTCCTTCAACACGGGTAAGACGTAATAGTCCAACCCAAAAGTTCTTCCCCCCGCTATAAGCACAGCTATCCCCGCAAATATCATCCAAAATGTTCCCAAATAAAGGCCGGTGCTGCTCACAAACATTAACTGCAGTAACAAGGAAAATGCAGCAGCCGGAGTTGTGAACAAGCCTCCTATCAATGCGAGACCAATCAATATTTCTGCAATTACTATGAATCCTTGCATTGCCACTTGAAGGCCATCGCTGGATAAAACCACGCTATCCAAGAATTTATTCAACAATGGGATGTCTAATTTGAAGGCATAGTCACCGATGCCAGATTCCGCGATTTCTTTCCCGCTTACGAAGATGGCTCTAAATAATCCAAAAAAGTCCCAGTTAAAGATGGTGGTTCCCATGGATACAACAGCGTCTCCGCTCTCAGCTCCTGTGGCGGCTGTTACAGCATCCGCTGCTCCCCCTTCTCCACCGTAGACAATGCTGTCATACCAGGCACTTGCTCCCCCGAAAAAGGCTTTCAGCTTAGGTTCTGAAAGCCACCCTTCAGACCATTTCATTATCCCTTCAAACAGCCATACAGCCCCTAACCATATTCGCAATGGTACCATAAGGAAGCTGGGAGTTCTATTAGAGAAGTGACCTCCTAAAAAACTTCTGCAATGGCGAATTGTAAAGAACTCGTGTTTGCAATAACTCCAAACCTTGTTCCAACCCAGAACCTGAACGAAGTAGATCATGTTTACCACGTGTTTTGCCAACATCGCAAAAAACGATGGGAGATTAACCATCATATTCGGGAAGCCTACTCTGGCTACACCATAGCGCCCGCCTATGCACACCATGAATCCATGAAACTTAGGGTCATATTTTTCTAGCTTGCCCTTACCCGTAATCAAACACTCCATGTTTTTCGCACAGGTAGCTGCACTGTGTTCGCAATTTTCCACCACTTGCGGAACTGGTCTATCCGCACCCTCAGGGGTATAAAGCATGTTATCCCCGATTACAAATACATCAGGATTATCTACCGATCTCAGATTAGAGTCTATCTTTATCCTTCCTCTGTTTGCGGATTCCAATACTTTGGCCGCCTCGCCGGTTATATCGGCACTTTCTATTCCTGCACCCCAGATTACCGTCGATGCATCCCTTCTGGTTATTGTCCCGTCTTTAGCTTTGGTTTCAATATAATCTTCACCTATGGCTACCACATTTGCACTCAGTATTAGATTGACACCCATCTTCTTAAGCCTTCGCTCCACTTTTACAGATAGTTCTGCCGGAAGATTGGGTATGGTACGATCCAGAATATCAACTATCGATATGTTAACATCGTTCCTATCAATCTCAAATTTGTCGCATATAATGGGAAGATACTCCGCTAATTCACCAGCCATTTCAACGCCTGTAAAGCCGGCCCCCACTATATAAATTGAAAGCAGCTTCTGCCTTTCTTCTTCATCCGCTATGCGGCAAGCCCTCCTGAATAGATTTATCAAGTGGTGACGAATTTTTATTGCGTCATCGTAAGACCATAGCTTAAGCGAATTTTCCTCCGCCCCTGGTACACCAAAGAATGTGGGCTTTGAGCCAGCACTTAACACAAGGTAGTCATATTCATAGGTTTGCAGGTTACCGATGGCCTTCTTCTTGTCAAAATCAAAGGATGTAATGGTATCCATTACAACATCCACCTTTCGTCCCGCAAAAACCTTTGCCAGGCTAACCCGTATGCTATCCTCGTCAACTCTGTTTGCCGCAACCTCATGAAGTTCAGTAAGCAAGGCATGAAAAGGATTTTTATCTATGACGGTAATAGAAACATCATCGTTTCTTTTAAATTTTTTTGCCAGCTTTTTTGCAGTAAGAATTCCCGCATATCCTGCACCGACAATTACAATCTTTGTCTTCATACTTCCCTCCTAATTTAAATATGTTCAATTTTCTCAAAATCTAATCCCCTTGTCAATTGTAAAAACAACGAAGGTGCATGACAGGGGGACATCTTTATCACCGTATCCTACCTTCACCTTTTAGCCAACTTATAGTATCTGTCAAGGTCTCCCTCATATCCCTTGTCTTGTATCCAAGTTCGGTGGTAGCCTTTTGATGCGAAAAAAGTGCATTGGAATTAAGGGTATATATTGAATATGATGTGAATAATGGGGGTTGTTTCAATACTTTATAGTAAAGCTCCGCAAGGGGTGCTGTAATCTTCACAAACATTAGGGGAAGAAATCGTTTAATTCTTCTCCTTCCGGTTATATCATGCAGCATCTCCAACAGCTCACTTATTTTATAGTATCTGTTTGAAAGTATATAACATTCACCTTTGTTGGTTTTTTCGCTGGCACTAATAACTCCCGCTGCCACATCACGAACATCAACAAAATCATACCCCCCTTTTACACCGGATGTTAATCTTCCTTTACAATAATCGATTATCAAAGCATTAATGTGACCTCCTCCATAGTCATAAGGGCCAATTATACCCGAAGGATGAACGACGCAGGCATTTAAACCCTTTTGGACAGCACCCAGAACATATGCCGTTGCCTCCGCCTTTGTCTTTGCATATGCCCCAACAACCTTGTCAGGATTGAACTGGGTTGTTTCTTTTATTACAACACCCTTTGGTTTTTCTGTAATTGCGTGAACAGAACTTATATAGACGAGTTTTGACACGCTATACTCAATGCAAAGATCAACAATATTCTTTGTCCCTATCACATTCACATCATATAAAGCCCTCTCGACTTTGGATGTTATGGAAACAATCCCTGCGCAATGTATAACCAGCAATTCATCCCCATTCAGGTCTTCAAAGCAGTGTCTGATGCTTTCTTTGTCCCGTATATCGCCGGTAAAAGAATCCGCTTTTTCAGGAATTTGTTTTTCTTTTGGAAGCACTAATGCACGGACGCTCACTCCGTTCTTGATTAATTTCTGCGTGATTACGCCACCCAAATGTCCAGCAGCTCCTGTTACCAAATATATTTTTCCCATGATACCCTCTGCCACCCTTGTCCGTCTCTCCATCACCATTCTTGCATTATTCTTTCCGTATATTTGCCAGCTTTGGCACCCGGTTTTCAAAAACTATGGTATATCTCCACTGATGGTTAAGTTGGCCATCTGTGCCATCGACATACATCATTTTATGGCTTTCCTTGACAATTGCCTCCAAATTGTCATCGTCCATCCTTACCAAACTAAGGATTTCATAGTTCAACAACTCTTCCTTTGTTCCCTGAGAGTACAGATCCTTCACTAATTTTGTCTGATACCCTTCCAACTTACTGCCCCTGGCTATATAGGGCTCCACAAGGGAATAGTCCCCTCGATTTATTGCATTTACCAGTTGAATCATATAATTATGGATAAGAGATCTTAGTTCTTCCTGATTCTCATGTTCCTCCACCAATCCATCTTCCCTATAATCTATTATCAACTCGTAATAGCCCGGCCCATTTACTTTAATAGATTCAGATTTATACTCCCTCCCTTCAATATCAATTTTAGCATATATCAACTTAGAATCACCATATTGAAAAGGACCTGCATGGGTCCTGCCGGATAATTTAATTCCTGTGTCCTTATCATCGACATAAAGCCTGGCACCTTCAACATTAGTTTTAATATCTATGTTGAATACCTCAAACTCAATGTGACTTGACAGATCAGTGCTCCCTTTTTCAAATACACAAATTGTCTCTTCCTGCTCCATATTAGAAAAGAGACCATCATGTACAATTCTTACCCGATGGTATCCCGGCATAACATCACTTGCAATCAATTCATTATCCGCTTTTGTTATTCTACCCTTGAATTGTTCATCCAAATACACATCTATATCCGAAATGTTTGATGTCAAATGCAAATCACATAGTTTGAATACCAAAACATATTTATCGAAAAAGATCATATTCCTGCCCTTTTTTATCATATAAAAACTATTTTCATACATGTCAATAGAGCCCCATAATTCGTATTTATTCACTCCCTCGTCATGTATGGCCTTGATAAGATTCTTGATTTCTTCACCATCAGGGGTTTTATCCATACCTTCAATTTTTATTCTGCTTTTGAGGTAGGAATAGTTCTCCTCATTTATTGCCTGAACCATTCTTTCTACTGCCATTTCGACGTTATTAAATTCTCCGGCAATGCTTCCCCCTATGAAAAATACATATAATAGAATAATCAAGACACCTATTAGGATTTCTATCTTCCTGTTCATTTAAGCTTCCCTCCTCTTTCCTAATAAATATCCGGATAAGGCCGGAAGGACTCCTGATGCACAACCTCCTATCAGAGTTGAAAAGAGAGAGATTCTCAGACTGATATTATGATCAACAATATCGTCAATAATTTCCATTGATCCAGTTCCGTATACATATGATTGAAACAGTGCCCCTATTATTGCTACGCCTATACCATAGACGATACATGCATAAAAATACTTTTTGTTGTCAGTTTTTTTACTCATTAAGCCATAAATAAAAAAGGTGACAAACGGAATAATTAGTGAAGCAATGAGCACTAATATAATAAATCTTTCCTCACCATAGAAAAATGCATTATCATAATTAAATAAGTTATAGCGGTATATTTCATAGCCTGTGTCTATACTGAATTTACCAAAACTGATTAAAATCAGTCCAAAAATCGAGGCCTGCAGCCCAGCGGGTACACTTAAAATGTTGTCATCTAAAAAATAAATGGGTGGATTGGGATCAAGCCTATTGGTTATAAACAAAATTAGAGTTAAAAGTGCCAGATTTATAAACAAAAGATTAGTTCCATAAAATAACCAGGGAAACGGCTGATATGCTCCCTTATTTTTTCTTGTAAGCCCATGCAATCCATAGCCTGTCATAAAGGGAAGTGCAGATAATGTAAGACCTGATAAGATTGCTGAAATAAAGCTATATGACTTTTCCAAACGGAAAGAACTATCGAAGAAAGGTATGGGTATATCCGTCTTCCCCTTGTAGAGAAGTACAATTATCCCCAGTAACAAGGCATATGTGGCACTGGTTATAATGATTTCTTTAATATTGAATATTGCACTGCTTTTCTTTTTCAGTTGCCCATGAACTATGCCCAGTACGAAAAAAATAAAAGCCGGAACAAGTGCAAATACCGCAATACCGGCTTTAACTTTGAAAAAGGAATATTCAAAATCCCCTCCCGCCAGCTTTATCTTCAAACTTATTAGATTAAGAAACATTGAAACATCCAGAGGTTTTATAAGTTTAATATTAAATGATAGCCCTATTTCTTCTGTAAATGATTCATTTAAATAACCCGAAAGCATTGAAGCGATAATCAGCACAAAAATAAAACCTATTATAGCATATGCACACGATAAAATCGGGTTGTATGTACCCTGTGCAGAAAGAGCATTTAGTACCCCCTGTTCCGGTTTAGTTACCCTCTTTTTCCTTATCACCCTTTCAAATGCGGAGGATCCGCATTCTTTACAATAGAGGTGCTTTGAATCCATCGGATTTCCACAGCCCTTACAAAAAGCCCCATCGCTCTTACCTAAAACTATTTCAGGTGCACCATTACCTAAATAAGTTCCATCATTGAGGCAGTAAACAGCATTATCCCGGTTTTTTTGACCACATGTCTTACAGTGCATTCTTCTATCCTCCACTATAATTTTATGCCACAACAATTACAATACTTGGATTGGCTATCTATTTCACTTTGACAACGGTGACACAGAATGTCATCCAACGGTTCTCCGGATACATCATCTGCCTTTGCTCCGCACTTTTTACAAAATTTATCCTCTATAGAAAGTACATTGCCACAGGTACAAATTAAGTCAGTTCCTTTTTTTGTTTTTTCCCCTATTTGATTTAACAGCCTATAAATCTCCTTGTCTACCTCTACAATATTTGATGGTATTGTTCCTACCTCCTCAAAGGATAGCTGGTTTTTCCTTATCATACCATAGACTATTTCCCCAAGGGAAAGAATCAATATCGTACGTTCTCTTTCCTTTTCAGCGACGCTGGTTCTCAAACTTACGACTTCCTGTGAAGTTTGAAACTTTGCTTTACCTTCTCCTATACCCTTTTGAACGTTGGACAATCCTTTACGAAGTTTTGATTCAACACTGTGCATAACAATCCCTCCTGTATCAATATGATTATTATGCTACCAATAATTTCATAAAACTGCAAGGATATAAGGGGACACAAAGATGCCGGAGGTACAGGCGCCTTGACATCTTTTTGGTGTCAGAGTACCCATATATTCTGGAGACAAATGCCACTGTTCGAGCAGCGGCAAAAAAGTTTAGAGTAAGCAAATCAACAGTATAGACGGTTATAATAATCGGTGTCGGTTGCATTGGGTGTTCGAGTATGCGGCTTAGAGGCTAAACTTACAGGTAAAATAAAGAATACATAAAAGCAAAAGCTGTTGTGCTGGAAAAACTCCAAATATAGAAAACCCCTTATTTTGAAAGGGGTGCGTCAGGTGGGTAAGACCTGGCTTTTGAAAGAATTCGCCAAAACTCATTATGGAAATATAACCTATCTCAACTTTGACGAACATCCGGAATACAAGCAGTTTTTTGAAAGCACTAAGGATGTGGATCGTATCCTTCAAAATCTGATAATGACCAGCGGCCAGATCAATAAACAGGATAATCCGGAGGACACTCTTATTGTATTCGATGAGATACAGGAATGCCCTGATGCGCTAAACACACTGAAATATTTCTGCGAAAACACGCCTTATTATCATGTGGCCTGTGCAGGTTCGCTACTGGGCATTGCCCTTTCCAAACCTGCTTCCTTCCCAGTGGGCAAGGTTGATTTTTGGGAAATCATGCCAATGACCTTTACAGAGTTTTTAATGGCCAATGGTGACGGTAACTTTGCCGATTATATGAAAAGCGTAGATAGGATTGAGCCGATCCCGGAGGCCTTTTTCAATCCGTTATATGAAAAACTTAAAATGTACTTTGTAACAGGCGGTATGCCGGAGTCTGTTAGTTCCTGGGTGCAAGATCGGGATGTGGAACTGATGCAGCAGGTGTTGTCCAACATTTTAGGAGCTTATGAGCGTGATTTTGCCAAACACCCCGACCCTAAGGACTTTCCAAAAATATCAATGATCTGGATATCAATTCCATACCAGCTGACAAGAGAGAATAAAAAATTTATCTACAAGGTCGTTAAGGAAGGAGCAAGGGCACGAGAATACGAGGATGCCCTGCAATGGCTTTGCGATGCCAATTTAACTTATAAGATATACCGCAGCACTGCCCCGGGACTGCCTATTTCAGCATACGATGATTTGTCTGCCTTTAAGCTTTATATGGCAGATGTGGGATTATTGCGTCGGCTATCTCTCTTAGCTCCTTCGGCTTTTGGCGAGGGCAACAGGCTATTTGTAGAGTTTAAAGGGGCTTTAAGTGAAAACTATGTTCTGCAAGCCCTGCAAAACCAATTTGAGGCCATGCCCCGGTATTGGACGGTGGAAAATCCAAGATATGAGGTTGATTTTCTGATTCAGAGGGAAAAGGATATTTTACCCGTCGAAGTAAAAGCGGAAAGCAATGTGGAAAATCGGAGTCTGAAAAAGTACAAGGAAAAATACGGCGATAAAGTGAAGCTGCGTGTCCGTTTTTCACTGAGTAACCTGCGTATGGATGATGACCTGCTGAATATACCGTTGTTTATGGCTGATCATGCGAATAAGATTATTGGAATTGCATTGGAGCAATTGAAAAACTAATCTGCTTCGATTGTTTTTTGTTGAGCCTTGACTTTCCGGGCTGAAAACCTTTTTGAGCTTAGGTCGATTATAGCTGCAAGCACCATTACCTTGACATATTAAGAACTCTGCCCCCTGCCTCCTTGTCATATCCTAAGCCCCCTTAACATATACATAATTTGACGAGACTGTTCTATCGCCAAAGTATGTGACGATTGATTAAAGGGGGGCCATACGATTGAAGGATTACATAGAAGAACGTGTCATTGAATTGGCTCAATATATTCTGGAGACAAATGCTACTGTTCGAGCAGCGGCAAAAAAGTTTAGAGTAAGCAAATCAACGGTACATAAGGACGTAACAGAACGCCTTTTAGAGATAAATCCTACCATGGCAGGTGAGGTTAAATCAATTTTAAATAACAATAAAGCTGAACGTCATATCCGAGGGGGGCTTGCTACACGTCAAAAATATAAAGAACTCAAATAACAAAATGAAAGGGGGAACCAGATACTCTGACTCCCCCTATCACTCTCTCAATATTCAATTCCTCTGCGCCCACGCACACCCCTGCTATAATAATGCTTAATCTCCCTCATCTCCGTTACTAAATCCGCTATCCCTATTATTTCCGGTGGAGCATTCCTACCCGTAAGAACTACTTCCGTTTCCCTGTATCTATGTTCAAGCACCTCTATAACATCCATAACATCCAATAGTTTATGGTCTATTGCCGTGTTTACTTCATCCAAAACCACCAACTTATACCCACCTGACCTGAGCGCCTCCCCTATGCGTGACAATCCTTCCTGTGCCTTTAAAATCTCCTCATCAGACGGGTCTTCTTTTACAAATTCTTTAGCACCGTACTGCTCCATAGTCAAGTCCGTAAAATACGCAACAGCCTTTAACTCACTATAATCTCTGCCCTTCATGAACTGACCGAAAAAAACCTTATAGCCTCCGCACAAACATCGTAGGGCAAGTCCCAATGCAGCAGTGGTCTTACCCTTGCCATCCCCCGTATAAACCTGAATAAAACCCTTATCCAAAAGATACACCACCTCCATCTTTTGCCGCAGCTCTCCCTGCCAGATAACCGGAAGTCCATGCCCACTGCAGATTCCAGCCGCCACAAGGTCCATCCACATCCAAAAGCTCACCGGCAACATAAAGACCCTTAATCCCCTCTATCTCCATCGTTTCCGGCAACACCTGCGAAACATCCACTCCCCCACCGCTAACCTGACTCTCCTTCCAGCCTGCGGTTCCATAAACCGGCAATTCCCAAGCTTTTAGAATTTTAGGTAAACACTCTATGTCCTCCCGGGAAAGCGTTGAAACACTAAAATCCCTCCTATCTCCTATCCACCTTGAAAGATAAAATGCCTTCAGCTTAGGGTGCAACATACCATCCAAAAAATCATTCACTCTCCGTTCCTTCAAAAAAATCATTCTGTCATACAATTTTTCCAGCAGCTCCTCATATGAGAAGTGTGGAAACAAATCAATTATTACATGGGGATTTATCATATCCCTTCGATAAAAACGGCTGATGTCAAAAATGCAAATGCCGGATAATGCCTTCTCGGCAAATTGAACCTCACCTTCTGCGTACGCTATTTCCTTCCCATCTGATGCCAGCATTACCCTCCCCTTTGCCCGCACTCCCTTTGCCTGAGAAAAATTCGGACAATCTACCTTCATCCGAACAAGAGCCGGCCTGGGTTTAACCATTTTTAAACCAAACCCCTTTGCAAAACCATACCCATCCCCGGCGGAACCATATTGCATCCCCGCTTTTCCACCGGTGGCCAAAATGACCTTATCAGCGAAAAAAGTCCTTTCATCCTCAGTAATCAAGACGAATCCATCCTCTATCCTTTCAATCCTACTTATTACTGCCTCCGTCATGACTTGAATTCCCATAGATCTAATCCTGGATTCAAGTGCTCCTGTTACTGAAGATGCCTGACCATCATAGGGGTATTCCCGACCTGCCTCCTCCAACCTTGTCATGAGTCCTATTTCATGGAACTTATTTACAGTCCTTTCATATCCAAAAGCCTTCATAGCTTTTTTTACAAACTCATTCTTTTCAACCGAACCACATGCATAATCCTCGCTGGTACAGTTCACATTAGTAAGGTTGCACCTGCCATTTCCCGTTGCCAATACCTTACGACCCACAACACTATTCTTCTCTATTATTACAATGTTTTCACCACTGATCTGCTCTCCTGCTCCGATGGCGGCCATCATCCCCGAGGCTCCCCCCCCCACAATAGCTATGCTCAATTTTATTTCTCCTTCTGTGTAGTTTCTGTGGAAATTCCATATACTTTATTGCCTTATTCCAAATAGGAATGATAAAATTATATTATTGATTGATTCAATAATTATTTTAACATAGCGGAGTTTGATATGTTTCAATTTTTAAAATTTTTCCTCAGGCTCTTGACCACATTAATTATCTGCTCCTCCCTTGTTTTTCTTTACGCTCATTATGTGGAACCCTATTGGTTGACCGCAAAGGAAGTGGAATTTTCCTCTCCCCACATTTCAGCCACTAACGAGGGCATAAGGATTGCAGCCCTTGCAGATACCCATTTTGGTAATCACTATTCCATAAAGGACTTCGAAAAGGTTTTAAGAACCTTAGAAGGGATAGAGCCGGACTTAGTCATCTTCTTAGGGGATTTAATTGACGATTACCGAGAATATATCAAAACGAATGATGTAGGGGACATAAGCAAGGCTCTATCTCGCATTGAGGCCCCATACGGAAAATTTGCAGTCTTTGGAAACCATGATTATGGTGGCGGCGCCCATTCATATTATAAATCCATTATGGAGGAAGGCGGATTCACCGTCTTAATTAATGAAAACATTACTATCGAAGAACTGGGTGTTCAGATTATCGGTATTGATGATATGCTGTTCGGCCTGGGAGATCCTATTCACGCATCATCGGCCAAGCCTGATTATTTTTCACTTCTTCTCTGCCATGAGCCGGATATAATAGATGGTGCTCTAAAGTACCATATCGATTTAATGCTCTCAGGTCATACCCATGGGCGACAAATAAATTTAAAGATCAAGGATGATTATTTTCTGCCCCCTTACGGAAAAAAATATGTGAAAGGATTATATTCCTTTCACAAAAATCAAGCCTCCCTTTATGTAAATCCCGGGATTGGGATGACCCAACTTCCCTTGCGTTTTATGTCACCACCGGAAATTACAGTGGTGACATTGAAAAAGACTTAGCACTCCTATCAATTCCTTTTGCCCCTCACGCTAAAAGAAGATCTTCCCTTAGGGGCACCGGCATAGCTTACCTCCATCAGATCCAAAAGGAAAATAAAGATAGGAACACCTATCAGTAGTCCCCAGGTTCCCATATAATGTTGTGCCACAAGAAGCACTATAAAAATAAAGCAAACCGGTAAATGTGTTTTGTTAGACATCAATTTGGGATTGAGGATATAGGCCTCCACCCCATGTATCACCGCTATCATCACTAAGATGCCTACCACCTTGGGAATTCCCCCTATACTAAAGGCTATCATGGAAAGGGGAGCCAGGGAAATTATTACACCGGCAACAGGTATCAAGCCCAGGCAGAAAATCATTATACCAAGACCTAAGATCTGAGGAAATCCCATAATTGCAAGGCCAGCCATGGACACTAAAGCATTTATAAATGAAATGGTAACCTGAACCCTCATAACCTTACCAAAGGATTTTATAAAACTTCCTCCAAAAAATACAATATAAGTATATATGAAGGAAATCTTACTATTTGCCATCTGCCTTCCAAAATGAAGAATACTCTTTTTCTCCAACAATAAAAGATATGATAAAAGTACAGCTATAAAAATATTCAAACCAAAGGTGCCTATGCCTGTTGCCCACCTTGCTACCGCATCCACGGCCCCTTTTATATAGCTATTGTAGTCAAATGAAGACAGTACTGCATACAATCTGGGATTTATTATATCCTTTAAGGATTTTATATCAAATCCAATTATGCTTCTCCATATATCGGTAAACTGCACCGCTAATCTGGGCATCAATTCATACCCCAACACTACAAGGCCACTCAGAACCAAAACATACAATAACGAAAGCGTTACCGCATCCGGCAGGGAAAAAGAAAATAGCCTTTTGCTGCTCTTTTGAACAACCCCAAGCAAATGGTAAAAAATAAAAGATAGAAGGAATGTAAGTAGCACAATATCTATCATATACCAAAAAGTCACAAAAATGACGAGCAAAATAATCCAGGAGATCATTTTCTCTTTAATACTTCCCTCTTGCAATAGGATTCTTTTTTCTTCCATAACAAAATCCCCGTTTTCCTTTATTTTCATCCCTTGCCAACAAACATCTTTGTGCACCGTACCCATTCACGTTTCAAGTCTCAGTCACCCCACCACAACACCTTAAATGGATAGGGTATCCAGCAATTTAAGTAAAGAAGAATCCACCGTTCTGTCTACTGTCAAAGCTTCGTTTAAATCCCAATCTGTGATGGCAACACCCTTCATTGCCAAGGCCCTATTGTACTTATTCTGCGCAAGAAGCTCAACGGCATAATGCCCCATGCGGCTTGCAAGAATTCTGTCATTAGCCGTGGGGGATCCACCCCTTTGTATATGTCCCAAAGCCACCGATCTGGTCTCCAGCCCGGTGCGTCTTAAAATTGTTTTTTCCAAGCTTTCGTCACCCACATCGGCACCTTCCGCCCTTATTATAATACTATGCAATTTACCCCGATTCTTTCCTTCCAAAATCTTACGACAAAGCCCATTTAAATCAAAGGGTATCTCCGGTATTAATATATACTCGGCTCCCCCCGCCAATCCCGCATATAAAGCGATTTCCCCCGACTTACCTCCCATTACTTCAATGATTGTGTTTCTTCCATGGGAAGAAGATGTGTCCCTGATATTGCTAACCGCATACAAAACCGTATTTATAGCTGTATCAAAACCTATGGTAAAGTCGGTATACCCAAGATCATTATCTATTGTCCCAGGTAGATAAACAACACCCACACCTGCAGCTGCAAGCTCTCTCCCACCTCTCATGGATCCGTTTCCACCTATTACAACCAAACCTTCTATTTCGAAGTTTTCCAACATGTCCAAAGCCCTTTGGAAGCCGGGAGGAGTCATGAAAGCCTCGGATCTGGCAGTTCTAAGCATGGTTCCACCCCGTTGAATTATATCTGAAACGGAATGAACTTCCATCCTTTTAAAGTCTCCCTGGATCAACCCTTCAAACCCCCGATAGATCCCGTATACCTCCATATCATTATAAATCGCACATCGTACAACAGCCCTTATGGCCGCATTCATTCCCGGGGAATCCCCGCCGCTTGTCAATACCGCTATTCTTTTCATACCTGTCCCTCCTCATCAGGAAAACTATTTAATGTTGTCCGCACCAACTTCCTTTGCAACAGCAATTCTAAAAGCATCCCCCGGATTAACCCACAAACTGGATTCGGCCACAAACCTTTTTTTCGTTCTTTCCAAATACAAGATTACAGGCGTATCTCCCGGATTATCCCTTATTATCCTTTCGATCCTTTCCAACGTCCTTTTCTCGTCAAGGGATGAGGATATTCGAATTCGAACTGCCGACCTTATGTTTCCTCCCCCATCCCAATCCTCCAACGGCATTATCCTATCCGCCAGAATCTTTGGAGCTTCATCCTCCTTGAAATTTATTGTTCCCCAAATGATTATCACATTTTCCCCACTGTCTCCAATCAGATTCCTGTGTTTTTCATAAATATTCGGAAACACTATTACCTCCACAGTCCCGTGTAAATCCTCCAGCTGTAAAAATGCCATTTGGTTATTCTTTTTTGTCACCAAAATCCGCCTGCCTGTGATCAAACCCGCTACGGTAACCTTCATTCCATCTTTTATATGATCATTTTCCTCATGGTTAACAATTTCACTAGCATTTACCGTTGCTACCTCCCGGATTAGTTCCTCATACTCCTTCAAAGGATGGGATGTGAGGTAAACCCCCAGAACCTCCTTTTCCATCGCCAACAGAATTTCCTGTGAAAAATTCTTTACATCAGGTAGTCTGTTTGAATTTATAGACTCTTCCATTATATCTGTTTCCATTTCAAAAAAGGAAATCTGTCCTGCAATATTAGTTCTTGAATCCTTTTGAGCGCTATCAAAAAGCCTTTCATAAACCGCCAAATATTGTGCCCTGTTTTCATTTAGGCTATCAAAGGCACCTGCTTTTATTAGGCTTTCTATCGCCTTCCTCCCCACCACACCAGTGTCAATCCATTCCATAAATTGAAAGATATCCTTTGGCTTCCCTTTCTCCCTTCTAACCTTTATTATAGCATTTACGGCCCCTTCACCTAAGTTTTTAACACCCAAAAGGCCAAATGTTATCTTCCCATCGGATACCGAAAAATTCTTCTCTGCCACAAGTATATCCGGAGGTAGTACCTCTATCCCCATTTCATTGCAATTACCGATGTATTTGGCAATTTGCCCCTCATCCCCCATAACCCCTGTCATTAAAGCAGCCATAAATTCCAAAGGATAATGGGCCTTCAAATACGCGGTTTGATAAGCCAGCACCGCATAGGCGGCTGCATGAGATTTGTTGAATGCATATTCCGCAAAGCTCTCCATTTGCGCATAAATCTCTTCTGCTACCTTTTCCGGTATCCCTCGCCTTATGCATCCCGGAAGTTCTACATTTCCCTGCTCATCTATTTTGCCGTATATAAAATACTTTTTCTCCTTTTCCATCACGTCTCTTTTTTTCTTCCCCATGGCCCTTCTCATCAAATCGCTGCGGCCAAAGGTATATCCGGCCAAATCACGCACAATCTGCATAACCTGCTCCTGATATACCATACACCCATAGGTGTTGGATAATATAGGTCTAAGCTTTTCGTGCAACAGCTCCACATGATCCGGGTGTTTCTTGTTCTCTATGTATACGGGGATAGAATCCATGGGGCCGGGACGGTAAAGTGCAACCCCTGCAATAATATCTTCAAAACAATCGGGACGCAAATTTTTCATGAATTGCCTCATCCCCGTGCTTTCCAGCTGGAATACCCCAAAGGTGTTTCCGCTGCTTATCAGCTGGTATACCTTGGGGTCATCATAATCCATCTGGGAAAAATCGATTTCAACCCCGTGATTTGCCTTTATCAGATTTAGAGCATCCCTTATTATAGTAAGGGTCCTCAATCCAAGGAAATCCATCTTTAAAAGCCCCAGTTCCTCAATGGTTCCCATGGGAAATTGAGTTGACACCCCCTTATCCGCCATATAAAGGGGCACGTACTCGTTAATGCTCTCTTTAGAAATAACCACACCGGCAGCATGGGTTGAAGCATGTCTTGGCATTCCCTCTAAGGCTCTGGCCGTATCTATCAGCTTTCGCACCTGCATATCCTCACGGCAGGCTCTGGCCAATTCCGGGTTCATTTCCAAGGCCCTTTCTATAGTCATTTTAAGGTCAAAGGGTATCATTTTAGCTATGGCATCCACCTGACCATAAGGTATATCCATAGCCCTTCCCACGTCCCTGATGGCCTGCTTGGCCTTCATGGTGCCAAAGGTTATTATCTGTGCAACCTTATCCTCTCCATACTTCTGAATAACATAATCTATAACCTCTAAACGTCTTTCATAACAAAAGTCGATATCAATATCAGGCATGCTGATTCTTTCCGGATTTAAAAACCTTTCAAAGATTAAACCATACCTGATGGGATCTATATCGGTTATCCTAAGGGCATATGCTACAATGCTTCCGGCGGCAGAGCCTCTACCCGGCCCCACTGCTATGTTGTTTTTCCTTGCATAATTTATAAAGTCCCACACTATGAGAAAATACTCTACATAGCCCATTTTTTCGATTACGGAAAGCTCGTATTCCATCCTGTCTGAAAGTCTCTTGTATTCATCCTCCCCCACATTTACATACCTGTCTTTTAAGCCTTTGTTACACAGCTCCCTCAAATAATCTGTATTTTTTAATCCTGCAGGGGCTTTAAAATTGGGAAGATGTATTTCGTCAAAAACAAAATTCACCTCACATCTATTGGCAATCCTAACCGTATTCTCTATAGCCTCCGGTATATGGGAAAAAACCCTTCTCATTTCTTCCGGAGATTTCAAATAGAACTGATCATTTGGAAAGCGCATTCTATCCTGATCATTTATGGTTTTCGCAGTCTGTATGCAAAGCAGTATATCGTGCGCTGAAGCATCCTCCCTCATAATATAATGGACATCATTTGTAGCGACAAAAGGCACCCCCGTTTCTTCATGGAGCTGCTTCATATAAGGAAGTATATCCTGCTGTTCTTTTAAACCCTGATCTTGTAATTCAAGAAAAAAGTTATTCTCACCAAAGATATCCAGGAAATCTAAAACCTCCCGTTTTGCACCATCATAATCTCTGTTAAGAAGCTTCCTTTGTACATCCCCCGCTAAGCATGCAGATAAGGCTATGATTCCCTCGCTATATTTTCTAAGAACCTGTTTATCTATTCTAGGCTTATAATAAAATCCTTCTATAAATCCAATGGATACTATCTTCATCAGGTTTTTATAGCCCTTTTGATTTTCTGCAAGAAGTACCAGATGCCCCTGGTGCTTGTCCTTATCTCCATCCTTATCACTCAGAGTCCTGGCCGCCGTATAAACCTCACAGCCTATTATAGGTTTTATCCCCCTTTTTTGCGCCTCCTTGTAAAATTCCACCACACCAAACAAGGCACCGTGATCGGTGATTGCAAGTGAATTCATCCCAAGCTCACCGGTTCTATCAAGTAATCCTTTTATTTCAGCAGCACCATCCAAAAGGCTGTATTCCGTATGCACGTGCAAATGTACAAAGTCCATTTCCCTCTCCAACCCGATAAATCAACTAATATTTCTATTCCTGTTGTAGATATTTTACCATACTTTCAGATCATTTTTAGACTTTCACCATGCAGTACAAAATTTTTTTGTTCAAAAGGCGAAACCGATGTTCATACTGCGTTGTAATTAGTCGGGAGGGCAGATTGGAATTGTGCAAATCATAAGATATATCAACCACATCCATCCCTAAGACATGGCATTGGTCAAGAGTGAACCTAAAGAACCCCTCATTATCGGTCTTTATCTCTATACACCCCCCCGGCTTCAAAGCTCTTCTATATCCCTCCAAATATCTTTTATGAGTCAATCTGCGTTTGGCATGACGGATTTTGGGCCAGGGATCACTAAAATTTAGATATATACCATCTATCTCACCATCAGCAAAATAATGGCCTATATCCTCTATATAGTCGGGAATACAAAGCATGTTAGTTAACTCTTCATCTCTGATTAATTCCAAAGCCCGTAATACGATACTGCTGCGACCCTCGATACCCAAATAAAGGTTCTGAGGATTTGCCAAGGCATGGGCGGCTAAAAAATGACCTCTGCCACAACCTATTTCAACAAATAGGGGAGCAGCATCATTTTCACAGGAAAAGACGCTTCGCCATTTTCCCCTATAGGCCATAGCCCCCTTAACCATAAACTCTTCAACAGCAGCAAGCTTCGCCGCCTCATTTTTCACCTTACGCTGGCGCATAACCTGACTCCGATATCCTCCAACTCCTTCTCACCATAGGGTGTGAATTCACTAACACTGTCTAATCTCTTCCCGCTATCCCTATAATTTTGAAAATACCATTGCTCGGCCCCCGGATGCTGAGAAATCATTACCTTCAAGTCTTCTTCCGTAAGTAATTCTCTGGCAACAGTAGTTCTGAATTCATAAGGACAACTGCCCCTCCTCAAAAGCTCACTGCTTTTTTCTATTGCTTCAAACCCTCCGGCTATTTTACATCGTGTAATTTTCTCATATTTAGCCCTAGGACCTTTGACATCCATAGCCACATAGTCCAGCAGGTTTTCGGAAATTAGTCTCTCCAGCAGATGTGGATTACTCCCGTTAGTATCCAGCTTTACCGCCAGACCTTCGGTCTTAATGCCACATATGAAATCATACAATTCAGGCCATATGGTAGGCTCCCCGCCAGAGATACAGACTCCATCAAGAAAACGCTTGCGCCTGTTCAAAAAATCGAAAACCTCAGTCACCCTGATTCCGGAGCGATTACACATTACCATATCTGGATTATGGCAGTATCCGCACCTAAAATTGCATCCACCGAGAAAAATCACGGTGGATGCCCTTCCTGGAAAATCGATTAGGGATGATTTTACAATTCCTGCAATTATCATACTGCTGCCCCTTGGTCAGCTTTGTTTAAAGCCGATTCCCCCACATCTTCCGGCGAAAGCTTTAAACTCACATTAACATCGAATTCTTTTCTTTCTTTATACTCTTCCTTCTTGCCTTTGTTCCATGCTTGAACAGGGCGATGAAAACCTACAACCCTTGTCCATACCTCGGCATCCTTGCCACATTGCGGACATTGGAAATGCTCACCTGATATATACCCATGATTCTCACAGATAGAAAACGTAGGTGTTATGGTTATATATGGAATGGCGGTGCTCTCCATAACTTTTTTTATGAACATTTTACAGATTTCTGCACTTTCAATCTGCTCACCTAAGAATGCGTGGAGAACAGTCCCGCCGGTATAAAGGGTCTGGAGCTTTTCCTGCAACTCAACAGCTTCAAAGATATCATCTGTAGCCCCCACCGGCAATTGGGTAGAGTTGGTGTAATAGGGCTCTTGACCACCGGCAGTTTTTATACTGGGATACAATTTTTTATCAATTCTTGCAAATCTATAGCTGGTCCCCTCTGCCGGAGAGGCTTCCAAATTCCAAAGGCTTCCTGTTTCTTCTTGAAAAAGCTGTATTACCCTATTCATGAATTCCATAATTTCCACGGCAAAAGCATTGCCTTCCGCTGTGGTTATGTCCACCCCTAAAAGATTCTCACAAGCCTCATTCATGCCGTTAAGGCCTATGGTTGAAAAATGATTTTTGAAATATTCTCCGGTGGCTTGTTTAACGCTTTCAAGGTAAAACTGTGAATAGGGATAAAGGCCGGCCTCCATATAGGCTTCGAGCATTTCCCTTTTAGCATCACATATCTCTTTTGAATACTCCATGAGTCTGCGCACCTGACGCTTGAATTCACTTACATCCTTGGATGTATATCCTATCCTTCCCATATTAATAGTCACCACATTTATAGATCCCGTCAAAGGATTTGCTCCAAAAAGGCCGCCTCCCCTATGACGCAGCTCCCTGTTGTCAAGTCTGAGTCTGCAGCACATGGATCGAATATCCTCAGGTGACAGGTCTGAATTTATGAAATTGGCAAAGTATGGTGTCCCAAACTTTCTCGTCATTTCCATTATCTTTGTAGCCGCTTCAGATTCCCACGGAAAATCCTTGGTAATATTCACCGTTGGTATGGGGAAACTGAAAGCCCTTCCTGCTCCGTCACCTTCCATCATAACCTCACTGTATGCGACGTTGAACATATCCATTTCTCTTTGGAACTCTCCATAAGTTTTATCCATGGTTTTTCCGCCAATTATTGCACCCTGGCTTTTTATTAGGGGATGGGGGGCAATGTCCAAGGTTATATTAGTAAATGGAGTCTGAAACCCTACTCTGGTAGGTACATTTAAGTTGTATACGAATCTCTGTATCGCCTTTTTAACCTGGTTGTATTCCAGACCATCATAATAGATAAAGGGCGCAAGATATGTATCTATGCTGGAAACTGCCTGGGCACCCGCCGCCTCTCCCTGAAGGGTGAATAGCAGGTTGGAAAGCTGCATCAAAGCGGATTCAAAATGCTTGGGGGGTCTGGATTCAATCTTACCTTTAGCCCCTTTAAATCCCTTCATCAAAAAAGATTCCAGATCCCAGCCACAACAATATGGCGCTAAAAGCCCCAAGTCGTGAATGTGAATATCCCCATGCAGATGAGCATCCCTAAGCTCCTTTCTGTATATCTTGTTGAGCCAATATTTTTTAGTTATGCTTTCTACGATATGATTGTTTAAGCCTTGAAGGGAATATCCCATATTTGAGTTTTCGTTAACACGCCAATCTTCTAAGGAAACATACTCCTCTATCATCTGCTCCGCATCCATATACATATTGCTGGCATTGCGGATTTCTTCCCTTTTTTTTCTGTAAAGAATATAGGCCTTTGCCGTCTTGGCATGCCCCTCTTCAATCAATATTTTTTCTACAATATCCTGAATATCTTCAACAGACGGTATTCCAGCCGCATAGGTCTCCTTAATGACCCCTTCCACAAGAACTGCAAGCCTTTGTGCCTCAAGCTCATCCTGTCCTCCCACCGCTCTTGCAGCGGCAAAAATAGCCTCCCTGATTTTTACAATATTAAAATCAACTATCTCACCGTTTCTTTTCTGAATCTTGCTAACACTCATTCCTCATCCTCCCAAAGCTTCAATTTATTTGTCATAGCACTGTCTATTGTTGCAACCTATTTTGCTGCTACAATATATAGTATATTAATAGGGATGAGATTACAATAGCAAAATGTAGTTTAATAAAATTATTCTATAACTATTACCGCCGTTTCCCGGGGCACATACCAATCATATAAAAACTTTGCATGAGAGGTGTAGTTTCGAACGCACTTATGAGATAGAGGGATTGTCCCTATTGTTTTAGAGTATTCCCTTATACCAGGGGTAATCCTTTCTCCATCCCGGTATATATATGCAACCGGAACCCCATGAATGTATGCCCCACCACAGAACCTGATAGTGTAAGGAGCATATCCTTCCACCTCGTTAGTACCATCCTTTAAATAAAGGAATTGACTCCGTTTTTCCATCACATAATAATAACCAAGAGGCGTAGGAAACGAATATGGCCCTGTAGTCCCGGTGGTAGCAAGGGATTTGGAAATTAGCGTCCATTTGCCCTCAATCTTTTCATATACCCCTTCATTCTGATACCCTCTATCCACAACCACCACACGTGTTAGCTGATCTAAAGTTTGATACTCGGGAATATATTTTGCAGGAACATAAAGTATCTCCTCCGATTGCAAGACTTTTACCTTTATCTGATCATCCACAACCCCCTGCATCTGTACAATGGTGCCATCCTCCAGATAGATGAAATCACCGGCATCCCCGGGTTCGAAATAACCCGGAGCACTTTGACTTCTTCCCATTCCACGGCCATCCCTTGTTTTTCCATTCCAAAGGGGTGCCATACCCATACGATTTCTATAATTATATATGTGTGTAACCCGACCTGTTATAACGTGAGCTTCCAGGTTTTTTATTGCCTCTTCCATCTTTTCATATTGAAAAATCCTCTTAGTTATTTCACCTTCTTTAATAAACCCAAATCTTTCCTTGCCCCCCGATTCCCAAGTTACATGATACCATCGCTGAGGGATCCATCTTTCTAAAGACCTTTCTTCCTCCACCTCAAGGTCTTGATTCTCTCCTTCAACATCATTTTCATTCAATGCCGATTCAACAATATACCCAGTCCCATCGGTGGATAGAGCTTTTAACGTTATCGTTTCAACATAGTTCAGCTTATCATTTTTAAACAGCTTTGTGACTGCCGGCCCATGATCCCCCGGGGCCTCCTTTATATTCAAAACCTTGTTTTCCACAACAAAATATATGTCGGTAGTATTATATTGGTTGTATTTCAGCTCTATCCGCATCCCAGGCCCCTTCGATTCGTCTTCCGCCTTGATAACCTCGCCCAATCCAACGCCCTCGGCCTGAAGTAAAAGCCTTTCCTCATCAGTCAATTCCTTAAGGGGCTCGGATTCCTCCTCAGCAGGTTCCTGCAACGTATTCTGCTCCGATTCTCCCGATCCTTTTAACACATCCGGAAGCATTTGCTGACTTAAAGCCAAGGCAGCTATTCCCCCTAAAAAAAGCAAGGTTAATCCCAATGAGATCCAAATCCTTTTTAACATTATTCTATCCGATCCTTTCCCCGTGAAAAAGGTTTCTTTTTTCTAAATAGAGCAACAATGGCATACCTATCAGGTAACAGGCCAGGAATTCCCCGGCTGACACCCAAAGCATGCATATAGGTAGAGATATAGGTACACCGTAAACAAAATACAGCATACCGCCTATTATTAAGCCGTTATACAGAATCGGAGGCAATGGGACAATATATTTGTTTCTTCTTACCAAATAAGAAGTTAGGGCTGCCAATAAGGTTGCTCCGCTTCCACAAATCATGTCCACAATTCCATAGGGACTCAAAGCGTTAGAAATGAGGCATCCTATAAAAAGCCCCGGTATGGCTGCCGGGGTAAAATATGGGAGCACCGTCAACGCTTCTGATACCCTTACCTGCATGAATCCATAGCTTATAGGCATGAGTGTAATGGTCAAAACCACATACAATGCCGCTATTACAGAAGCTTGAATTAAAAACTTAATATGAAAACCTCTTTTCATTTCATCACCGCTTTATAACAATCTCAGGAACTTAGCTTGCATTATTATGATTACCGTGAAACTAACCAGTATCAGCCCCGCAACTAAATCCCTGCTATGAAAAGCCATCTCCACCATTCGGGTTCTATTATCCCCTCCTCTATAGCACCTTGCCTCCATGGCCATTGCAAGATCCTGTGCTATTCGAAATGCACTTATAAATAATGGCACCAAAAGGGGTATCAGACTTCTTGCCCTTCTGAATATGTTTCCGCTTTCAAAATCAGCACCCCTGGCCATCTGCGCCTTCATAATCTTATCGGTTTCCTCGAGGAGCGTAGGTATAAATCTCAATGCAATGGTCATCATCATTGCTAATTCATGGGTTGGAAGCCCAAACTTTTTGAAGGGAGATAAGAGCTTTTCAATTCCATCGGTAAGACTTATCGGTTTGGTAGTCAGTGTAAGCAGTGAGGATCCAACTATGAGAAGAACCAGTCTCAATGCCATAAACACCGCATTATAGAATCCCTCCTTGGTAATGCTTAGAAAACCAATTGATACTAAAGTCGTTCCCTTAGTCATAAACATATTCACAGTAAAGGTAAATATTATTATTATGAATATAGGCTTAAGTCCCTTAAGCATAAAGCTTACAGGCACCCTGGAAATAGCGGTGACCGTGGAAAGAAAAGCAATTGCTATTATGAACCCCAAAAAATCCCTTACCAGGAATAATGTCACGATGTAAAGGAGGGTTCCTACTATTTTAATCCTGGGATCAAGTTTGTGAACTTTAGAATTTCCGGGGTAATACTGCCCCAGGGTAATGTCCCTTATCATATATCATAGACCTCAGTTCTTTCCGATCCATTTAAAAATTTCCCTTTCCGCCTGGCAGGCGGTGAGAGCCTTCGGATCCATTTCAGCACCTTTTAATCTCATCAGTTCGATAAATTCAGTGGCGGAAGGCAAACCCAGCCCCATGCGATGCAATTCATGGGCTTGGGAAAATACTTCTTCCGGTGTACCATTCATCACAAGCCTCCCCTGATCCATTACTAAAACCTGATCTGCCAGCTCTGCTATATCCCCCATATTATGCGATACCAGGATAATAGTATTCCCTTCCTTTTCATGAACCTTTCTAATCAGATTCAATATGTCCTTGTGAGCCTTCGGGTCAAGGCCTGCCGTAGGCTCATCCAGAATTAGAACCTCCGGCCTCATGGCTAATACCCCTGCTATCGCTACCCTTCTCTTTTGGCCCCCTGATAAATCGAAAGGCGATCTTTCAGATATTTCATCAAAGTCAAGGCCCACCAATTCTAATGATTCCCTGACCCTTCGTGCGATTTCCTCCTGGGGCAATCCCAGATTTGAAGGTCCAAAGGCTATATCCTTGGCTACAGTTTCCTCAAAAAGCTGATACTCCGGATATTGAAACACTAATCCTATTTTACGCCTTATATCTCTCATTCTGACTTCCTTGTCGGTTATGTCAAGACCGTCGATATGAACCTTTCCAGAATGAGGTTTCAAAAGCCCGTTCAGGTGCTGGATCAGGGTAGACTTCCCAGAACCGGTGTGCCCTATTATCCCTGCAAAAGTCCCCTTTTCTATGGTAAAATTTATTCCCTCCAATGCTATTGTTTCATAAGGTGTCCCCTGGCCATAAATATGAACTAAATCCGTGGCCTTTACCGCTGGATCAGGGGATAGGTATTCCTTTCTTACCCTTACACATTCTTCGAAAACAGGTGGAGTAATACTTAATTTTTCTATTTCATCCTTATTGTCGATTAAATATTTTGATAGCCCTTCATCCTCTATAATCTCCACGGGCACCGGTATGCCGCCGGATCTTAATCTATGGGCTATATCCACAGCAAAGGGTACATCTAAGTTCATAGATCTAATCTCATCCCTTTTTGCAAAGACTTCTTCCGGCGTACCTGAAAGGACAATTCTCCCCTTGTCCATTATTATCACCCTGTCTGCTTTGGCAGCCTCCTCCATGAAGTGAGTAATAAGGAGTATTGTTATACCCTCCCCGTTCAATTTATCTATTATATCCAGGACCTCCTTGCGACCATGGGGATCGAGCATGGCGGTAGGCTCGTCAAAAATGATGCATTTCGGCCTCATAGCCACCACGCCGGCAATAGCAACCCGCTGCTTCTGACCCCCGGAAAGCAGATGAGGTGCCTTTTTCCTTTCATCATACATATTGACTGAAATCAGTGACTCGTCAACTCTTTCCCTTATCTCCTTTGATTCAATCCCAAGGTTTTCAGGTCCAAAGGCTACATCGTCTTCAACAATGGAAGATACCAGTTGATTATCCGGATTTTGAAAAACCATTCCCGCAGTCTGTCTGATTTCCCATATCCTATCCTCATCGGCGGTATTATAGCCATTGATATAGACTGCCCCGCTATCAGGCAGCAACAGAGCGTTGAGATTTTTTGCTAAGGTAGATTTACCCGACCCATTACGGCCAATGATGGCGGTGAAACTACCACGCTCAATATCCAGCGTTACATTATCCACAGCCCTTACTGCCACAGCATCATCTTCACGCTTATATTCAAACACCAAGTTTTCAATTTTTATAATATTTTTCATTTATAGCTATCCCGCAATCTTTTTCTGTCATTAATCTTCATTAATAGAGCGCTATTTATTATACACTATTGGCAGTATAAGTTCAATAAAAAACAGGGGTTTGCTCTAACCCTCGTAAAGCATACCCCTGCCGTATTATCCTTTATACTAATTCCAGGAAAACCATTTCTGCATTATCCCCCTGTCTGGGGCCCAGTTTCAATATTCTAGTGTAGCCTCCGTTACGTCCTTCGTATTTGGGGGCGATCTCCTCAAATAGTTTAGTGACCACATCCTCATCAAATATGACGGATAATGCCTTTCTTCTGGAGTGCAGATCTCCTCGCTTACCCAATGTTACCATTTTTTCAGCCAGTCTGCTTGCTTCCTTCGCCCTGCAATCCGTAGTGGTGATTCTTCCTTCCCGAAGGAGATCCGTAACTAAATTTCGCAGCATAAGCTTTCTATGGGCGCTTGGCCTGCCTAGTTTTCTATAACCAGTCATAGCTCTTTCCTCCTAATCCTAGTCTTCACTGGGTCTAAGCTCCAGACCCAATTCTTCCAACTTATTTTTCACTTCATCCAGGGATTTCTTGCCTAGATTTCTTACCTTCATCATATCCTCTTCCGTCCTCTGCGTAAGCTCCTCCACCGTATTGATGGAAGCCCTTTTTAGACAATTGAAGGAACGCACCGACAATTCCAGCTCCTCTATGGTCATTTCAAGAGCCTTTTCTTTTTGATCCTCTTCCTTTTCCACCATTATTTCAACGGCATCCATGCTATCTGTCAGGTCTATAAACAGCTTCAAATGCTCCTGCATGATCTTGGCGCCTATGGAAACGCTTTCCTCAGGTGTAATGCTTCCATCGGTCCAAACCTCTAAAATCAATCTGTCATAGTCTGTAACCTGACCAACCCTAGTGTTTTCCACATTGAAATTCACCTTTCGAGCCGGTGTATAAATCGAATCCACCGGGATTACGGCAATCGGCATATTCTCCATCTTGTTCTGCTCCGCCGGAACATAGCCTCTACCTCTGGCGATGTTTATTTCCATCATAAGCGAAGCATTTTCCTCCAATGTAGCAATATGCAAATCTGTATTATAGATCTCCAGCTCACTATCGGCAATAATGTCAGCGGCGGTAACCACCTTAGGCCCTACCGCATTGATAATCGCCCTCTTGGTGCTTTCACCATTTAGACGAACCGCCAGCTTCTTCAGGTTTAAAATGATTTCCGTCACGTCCTCTTTAACGCCGGGAATCGTTGAAAACTCATGGAGTATGCCGTCTATTCTGACAGATGTTACAGCCGCTCCGGGCAGGGAGGAAAGAAGAATCCTCCTGAGGCTATTGCCTAAGGTAATACCATATCCTCTTTCTAAAGGCCCCACTATGAACTTGCCATAATTAATCTCCTCACCGGAAGAAATACATTCAATTGTCGGCTTTTCAATTTCTATCATTGCATAACCCTCCTTATTTACCCTCCACTGCAGCTCTCATGCTGCACATGATTACTTGGAGTAAAGTTCGACGATTAGATGCTCCGCTACCGGCGTATCTATTTCATCTCTTCTAGGTAATGCAAGGACCCTTCCCTCCAATTTGTCCACATCAACGCTTATCCAGGAAGGAGTGCTGATGGACATATCCCTGATTT
Organism: Anaerovoracaceae bacterium; assembly: GCA_050953445.1. GTDB lineage: Bacteria > Bacillota > Clostridia > Peptostreptococcales > Anaerovoracaceae > JBMNMS01. The sequence continues at coordinate 1,262,101 of JBMNMS010000001.1, read as the reverse complement.
CTTTAAATTTAGGGGATGCTGTACTCTTTTCTTTTACTTTTACCAGGTCACCTTCTTTGACAGCAAAGGATGGAATGTCCTGCTTGCGGCCGTTGACAGTAAAATGCCCATGCCGCACCAATTGCCTTGCTTCTTTTCTGGAAGATGCAAAACCCATTCTGAACACCACATTATCCAGTCTCGTTTCAAGCATAATCAACAGATTTTCGCCTGCCAAACCTTTTTTCTTTGCTGCTTTTCCAAAGTAATTCCTAAACTGCGTCTCTTGTAATCCATAAAATCTCTTTGCCTTCTGCTTTTCGCGAAGCTGTAGACCATAGTTTGAGACCTTGCTTCTTCTGCTTTGCCCATGCTGTCCGGGGGGGTAGCTTCTTCTTTCCAGAGCACACTTTGTGCTATAGCATCGCTCTCCCTTCAGAAATAGTTTCTGACCCTCTCTTCTGCATAAACGGCAGGAAGATCCTGTATATCTGGCCATCTAATGACACCTTCCTTTCCTCATACTCTTCTTCTCTTAGGCGGTCTGCATCCGTTGTGGGGGATAGGAGTGATGTCCTTGATCATGTTGATCTCAAGACCGGCAGCCTGTAAAGCCCTAATAGCTGCTTCACGTCCGGATCCGGGTCCCTTCACATAGACCTCAACCATCTTTAGACCATGCTCCATTGCACCCTTTGCAGCTTCCTCTGCAGCCATCTGGGCTGCAAAAGGAGTGGATTTCCTAGAACCTCTAAATCCAAGTGATCCTGCGCTGGACCAGGAAAGTGCATTTCCGTTAAGATCGGTTAACGTCACCAAAGTATTATTGAAGGTTGATTGAATGTGGGCCTGACCACGCTCGATATTTTTACGTTCCCTTTTTTTCTTACGTACAGTTCTTTTAACCTGTTTTGCCATTATTCCTAACCTCCTTTACTTCTTTTTCTTTCTGCCAACCGTCTTTTTGGGACCTTTTCTGGTTCTGGCATTGGTCTTTGTTTTTTGACCTCTTACCGGAAGGCCCCTTCTGTGCCGGATTCCTCTGTAACAACCTATTTCCATGAGTCTCTTAATATTAAGGGATACCTCTCTTCTCAAATCACCCTCAACATTATAATCAGAGTCTATAATTCTTCTTATTGCACCTATTTCATCTTCCGAAAGATCCTTAATCCGGGTATCCGGATTAATCCCGGCCTTTTCCAATATTTCTATTGCTGTGCGCCTCCCTATGCCGTATATATAGGTAAGTCCGATTTCCACTCTTTTGTCTCTCGGTAAGTCGACACCGGCTATACGAGCCATATGATTTCCTCTCTTTCCTTTAAATTACACTGATTCACCATAAATATATTTGAATGCCCAGTGGGTCGCCCCGCTGTCTCTCGACAGGAGGGCACAGCCGCACCCAAAGTACAATTCATTCAAGTTTGCTAACCCTGCCTTTGTTTATGTCTTGGGTTGATGCAAATTACCATAACCTTACCGTTACGCTTTATGACCTTGCATTTTTCGCAAATGGGTTTTACTGAAGCTCTTACTTTCATCTTTAAAATCCTCCTTCAAAGCTACTTATCCCTCCAGGTTATTCTTCCCCTGGAAAGATCATAAGGGGATAATTCCACTTTGACCTTATCACCGGGTAAAATCCTGATAAAGTTCATCCTGATCTTGCCGGAAATATGCGCCAATACCTGGTGACCATTTTCCAGCTTTACCAAAAACATTGCGTTTGGCTGTGCTTCCTCAACAATGCCAAAAACCTCTATGACATCCTTCTTCGCCACTAATGTCGCCTCCTCCTGACTAAAGCGTTAGAACCAACGGTTCCCCTTCTGTGATTACAACGGTATTTTCGTAATGGGCAGATAGGCTTCCGTCAATGGTTTCCACCGTCCAATTATCCGGCATTACCATCACCCCATATCCCCCTGCGTTAACCATGGGCTCAATAGCCAAAACCATTCCGGCAGACAACCTGGGGCCTCTGCCGGGAGGGCCGTAATTCGGTATTTGCGGGTCCTCGTGCATATTAGTACCTATGCCATGGCCCACAAAATCGCGAACCACGCTGAATCCTGCCGCCTCCACATGCCTTTGTACCGCATGGGATATATCTGAAAGCCTGCAACCGGGCCTGCAAAACTTCAAGGCTTCAAAAAAACTCTCTTCGGTTATGGTGATAAGCCTTTGAGCCTCTTCATCAATTTTTCCCACCCCATAGGTTCTGGCAGCATCGCTGTAATACTTACGATAAATCGTACCCACATCCACGCTGACTATATCCCCTTCATAAAGTCTGTGCTTTTTAGAGGGTATCCCATGTACTACCTGTTGATTAACAGAAACACATGCACAGGCAGGAAAGCCATTGTAACCCTTAAAGGCAGGAATCATTCCCCGCTTTTCAATTATTTCTGCTGCGAAGTCGTCCACGTCCTTGGTAGTGATTCCCGGCTCAATTATATGCGTGAGGCCTTCTAATATCTCTGCCGTGGCAGCACCGGCCTCTCGCATCAATTGTATTTCTTCATTAGAGCGAATGATAATCATTCCTTAGCCTCGATAGACTTTGTGATTTCTGCAAACACTGCCTCCGGGCCGCCCACACCGGGGATATGAACTATATTGCCTTTTTCCTCATAATATTTCAAGAGGGGCATGGTCTGCTCCTTATATACCTGGAAACGATTCCTTACTGTTTCCTCCACATCGTCAGCTCTCTGGTATACCTGGCCTCCGCAAATGTCACAAATACCCTCTTTTTTAGGAGGCATATTAGTCACATGATAGGGGGCTCCGCATGCTCTGCATACCCTTCTACCTATCATTCTGTTAAGCAGCTCTTCCTCTTCAACATTGATGTCTATTACATAGTCGATTTTAATGCCGTTTGAAGTGAGGAATTTGTCAAACTCTTTGGCCTGATAAACCGTTCTTGGGAATCCATCCAGAAGAAATCCTTCCCTGCAATCTTCCTCCGTCAAACGGTCACATACCAGATCAACCACCAATTCATCGGGCACCAGCTCCCCTTTATCCATATATTCCTTGGCCTTTGTTCCCAGGGGGGTACCTTCCTTAACATTCTTCCGAAATATATCCCCCGTTGATATGTGAGGGATCTTATATTTCTCCACTATCTTCACGGCCTGGGTTCCCTTACCTGCCCCCGGCGGTCCAAGAAGTACAAGTCTAAACATTGCTCTCACTACTCCTTTCCCCCGCTATTTCAAGAATCCTTGATAATTCCTCATGACCATCTGGTTCTCCAACTGCTTCATAGTATCCAGGGCAACGCCTACAACTATGAGCAGAGAAGTTCCTCCAAAATGTATCTGGAGTGCAGTCCAATGGGAAATAAGGGTGGGTAGTGTAGCTATTACCGCCAGAAACACTGCCCCTGCAAAAGTGATTCTTGTCATAACTTTGCTTAAATAATCAACTGTCGGTCTCCCGGGTCTGATTCCCGGTATAAATCCACCGTTAGCCTTCATGTTGTTCGCCACATCGGCAGGGTTAAATGTAACCGCAGTATAAAAATAAGTGAAGAACATTATGAGGACAATATTGAACACCGCATAAACCCATACGCCGGGATAGCCGGTAGGCGCCAGATACTTGCCTACGAAACTGGAAAATCCTGCATTGGGGAAAAAGTATGTTATAGTTAGCGGAAATTGCAGCAGGGATAATGCCAAAATTACAGGTATTACACCGGCCTGATTTACCTTAATAGGAATATGTGTGCTTTGACCGCCGTACATTTTTCTGCCGATAACCCTTTTGGCATACTGTACCGGAACCTTCCGCTGTCCTTGCTGGACCAATACGATACCCACAACTACTATTAACGCAAATATGGCAAATAGTATCATGGATAGAATTCCGATTTCTCCGGCCTTATGCTGGGTTAGCGTATTATGAACCGCTGCCGGGGCTCTTGCCACTATACCTGCAAAGATTATAAGTGAAATTCCATTGCCTATGCCATTTTCATTAATTTGTTCACCAAGCCACATGAGGAAAGCGGTTCCTGCCGATAAGGTGAGAACTATCACCGATATGGAAAAGAAACTTTTATCCGGAATCGCATCCCTAAACAGCCCCAGCGTTGTTCCTATAGCCTGTATGAATGCCAGAACAACGGTCAGGTAACGGGTGTATTGAGCTATTTTCTTTCGTCCTTCCGTTCCTTCCCGAGATAGAGCCTCTAATTTGGGTATGGCTATCGTGAGAAGCTGAAGGATGATTGAGGCTGTAATATATGGTGTTATACTCAAGGCAAATATGGTGAAGTTGCTGAAGGAGCCCCCTGAAAAGAGATCAAACAGACTCAGCAATCCCATATCTCCACTGAATATCTCCGACAATATCTGCCTGTCTATTCCGGGAACGGGAATGTTGGTGCCCACTCTGAAAACCAGCAGCATTAAAAGGGTGAAGATAATTTTACTCCTTATGTCCCCAACCTTCCATGCCCGGGCAATGGTCCGCAACATCTCCATATCAGATCACCTCTGCCTTTCCTCCGGCAGACTCAATCTTTTCTACTGCTGTCTTGCTAAACTTATGAGCCTTTACGGTAATACCCTTTTCCAATGTACCGTCTCCGAGAACCTTAACTCCATCCACGATCTTTTTGATCATGCCGCTTTCCACTAGAAGTTTGGGGTCCACCTCCGTTCCGCTTTCGAATCTGTTTAAATCCTCCACGTTAACGATGGCCCATTCCTTTTTCCATATGTTTGTAAATCCCCTTTTGGGAATTCTTCTATACAGTGGCATTTGCCCTCCCTCGAATCCAAGTTTAGTACCTCCGCCACTCCTGGAGTTTTGTCCATTCATACCTCTGCCGGCAGTCTTCCCAAGACCGCTGGCGGTACCTCTTCCCTTTCTCTTAGGCTTGCTTGTGGAGCCCTCAGGGGCTCTTAATTCATGCAATTTCATTCTCTGAGGCACCTCCTTCCTAGAGTTCTTCTAATTTCACAAGATGCTTGACTATTTCGACAGCTCCTCTGATTTGAGGGTTGTCTGGCTGCTCTTTAGTTTGCTGCAGCTTTGTAAGTCCAAGGGCTTCTACTATTTTTCTTTGCTTGGGAGAAGCGCCAATGGTACTTTTCACTAAAGTAATTTTTACCTTTTTATCCGCCATTTGCGTTACCTCCTACCCTAAGATTTCTTCCCTGGTCCTTCCACGGAGCCTTGCTACTTCCTCCACCGTCTTCAGATTTTTAAGTCCGGTGATGGTGGCGCTGGCCATGTTCCCCGCATTATTGGAACCTATCGATTTAGCTCTGACATCCTTAAGACCTGCAAGCTCCAATACCGTACGAACTGAAGCTCCCGCTATAACTCCTGTACCGGGAGCAGCAGGCATTAAAAGCACTCGGCCTGCTCCAAACACCCCAAGGGATCTATGGGGAATAGTTGTTCCCACCATAGGTACTTTTATCAACTTTTTCTTTGCATCTTCGATAGCCTTGCGCACGGCTTCGGGGATTTCCTGAGCCTTTCCCTGTCCCACGCCTACATAGCCCTCTCCATTGCCCACCACCACTGTCACGCTGAATCTAAAATTCTTGCCGCCTTTAACTACCTTGGCTACGCGCCTTATGTTAACAATGGATTCCTGCAAGTCAAGTTTGGATGCATCTATTACATTATGTCGCATTCTTTTCCTCCTCCTGTTAGAATCTCAGACCGGCAGCACGTGCACCATCAGCCAGTTCTTTTACTCTCCCGTGATACAGGAATCCGCCTCTATCGAAACAAACTGTTTCTATTCCTTTCGCAAGAGCTTTTTTTGCTAAAGCCTCTCCCACAAGTTTTGCCGCTTCCTTATTGCCACCATTGGCGGTTTGACTCTTAATGTCTTTATCCATGGTGGATGCCGCAATTAATGTGTTTCCGGCCACATCATCTATAATCTGTGCCGAAATATTGGCGCTGCTTCTGAATACGCAGAGTCTTGGTTTTTCAGGAGTCCCGAAAACGTCTTTTCTAACTCTGGCGTGTCTTGCAAGCCGCTTGTCATTTCTGCTATTCTTTTTTGCCATTTTCTTTACTCCCTCCTTTACTTCTTAGCTCCCGCTTTTCCTTCTTTTCTCAGAACAACTTCGTCTGCATAGCGGATACCCTTACCCTTATATGGTTCGGGGGGTCTGTTAGCCCTGATATTTGCTGCGTAATTACCTACTAATGCTTTATTGATACCCTTTACGATGATTTCCGCTCCTGCAACCTCTGTTTCGATGCCTTCCGGATCTTCCATCTCAATTGGATGTGAGAAACCCAGTTGCATAACAAGCACCTTGCCCTTTTTTTCTGCTCTATACCCCACACCAACGATCTGCAACTTCTTCTGGAAACCCTCTGTAACTCCCACTACCATATTATTAATAAGAGTTCTTGACAATCCATGGACAGATCTTTCCTCTTTGCTGTCCGAGTTCCTTGTTACAACAAGTGTTCCGTCAGACATTTCCACCTTTATCAACTTGCTTATATTTTCCTGCAATTGGCCTTTTGGTCCTTTTACCGTGACCGAGTTGTCATCGCCCACGTTGACCTGTACGCCGGCAGGAAGAATTATCGCTCTTTTTCCAATTCTGGACATGATTCTACCTCCCTACCAAACGTAACAAATAACTTCTCCGCCTACACCAAGCTTTCTGGCCTCTTTATCACTGATCACACCGCTGGATGTGGATATTATAGCTATGCCAAGACCTCCCAGTACTTTTGGCACCTGATCTCTCTTTGCATAGACCTTCAATCCCGGCTTAGAAATTTTTTTAATTCCATTAATTACTCTTTCCTTATCATTGCCGTATTTCATGTGCACTCTGATAGCGCCCTGAACGCCATCATCTATAATATTGTAGCCTTTGATGTATCCTTCTCTTTCAAGAATATCCGCTATGGACCTTTTCATTTTAGACGAAGGTATATCAACGGTTGCATGTCCTACAGTATTGGCGTTTCTGATTCTAGTAAGCATATCCGCTATAGGATCCGTCATAGTCATTTTATGCGCCCTCCCTTCCTATAATAATTATTACCAACTGGCTTTTCTAACGCCGGGAATTTCACCCTTGTACGCCAGTTCTCTGAAGCAGATACGGCATATACCGTATTTCCTCAAATACGCATGAGGGCGTCCGCAGATCTTGCATCTGGTATAAGCCCTGGTAGAGTATTTGGGTTTTCTCTGCTGTTTTACTTTGAGAGATGTCTTTGCCACTTCAAACCTCCTTAATTATTTGGAAAACGGCATGCCCATAAGTTCTAAAAATGCTTGGGCTTCTTCATCCGTCTTTGCTGTTGTGGTAAATATGATATTCATTCCCTTTATTAAATCTACGTTATCGTATACTATTTCGGGGAAAATTAATTGCTCCTTGATGCCCATGGCAAAGTTGCCTCTGCCATCGAAAGAATTTCTATTAACCCCTTTAAAGTCTCTAACCCTGGGCAAGGCGATGTTGAAGAGCTTATCGGCAAACACATACATATTGTCACCTCTCAATGTGACTTTTGCACCTACCGGCATACCCTGTCTCACCTTAAAGTTAGCTACTGACTTTTTTGCCTTGGTAACGACGGGTCTTTGTCCGGTTATCAGGGCCAACTCCTCAATGGCCGTCTCCATTATTTTGGGGTTTTCCTTTGCATCACCCAATCCCATGTTGATGGTGATCTTCTCCAACCTGGGAACTTCCATGACATTCTTATAATTGAATTTTTCCATCATGGCTTTAAATACTTCATTATTATAGTAATCCTTCAATCTTGCTGCCAAGTTCTTCTCCTCCCTTCCTTAGTCCAGGACCTGGCCGGTTTTCTTGGAAACCCGATGCTTCCGGCCGCCTTCAACTGTGTATCCGATTCTGGTGGGAGCCTTGGCTTTACTATCCCAATACATCACATTGGACACGTGTATGGGACCTTCCTGATGCTTGATCTCGGAGGACGCCGTACGGGTCTGTCTTTGATGTTTTGTCTGTATGTTTACTCCCTCTACGATTACTCTTTCGCTTTTGGGATAGACTTTAAGCACCTTTCCCTTTTTACCTTTGTCCTTACCTGTGATTACCACCACTGTATCATCTTTTTTAATATGCATCCTTTAAACCTCCTATAGTACTTCCGGCGCCAAGGACACGATCTTCATAAAGCTTCTGTCCCTGAGTTCTCTGGCTACAGGCCCGAAAATACGGGTTCCTACGGGATTCTTATCTTCTTTTATAATAACCGCCGCATTCTGATCAAATTTCACATAACTGCCATCGGCGCGCCTTGCACCCGTTTTCGTTCTGACCACCACGGCTCTGACGACATCGCCCTTCTTGACAACACCGCCCGGAGTTGCTTCTTTTACCGTACAAACTATTACATCACCTATGTTAGCATATTTTCGGCCCGTACCTCCCAAAACACGTATACATAGAACTTCCTTTGCACCCGAATTGTCAGCAATCCTTAATCTGGTTTCAACCTGGATCATTTTTATTGCCTCCTTATTGGAATCTGTTCCTACTTAACTTTTTCGATGATGTTTACAAGACGCCATCTTTTATCCTTGGAAAGTGGCCTTGTTTCCATGATCCTGACTTTATCACCGATATTACATTCGTTGTTTTCGTCATGAGCCTTAAAATTCTTCGTCCGCTTCACGGATTTACCATAAAGGGAATGCCTTACAAAGTCTTCCACAGCTACCACGACGGTTTTATCCATTTTATCGCTTACAACCATTCCCACTTTGGTCTTTCTTCTGTTTCTGTCCGTCACAACGACATCCTCCTTTCTTTATCCTTCTGCTCTTCTCAATTCTTTTTCACGAAGCACTGTCTTGGCTCTTGCAATATCCTTCTTAATATCTCGCATCTTGATGGGATTTTCCAGTTGACCCGTCACATGCTGAAAGCGTAAGTTGAACAATTCTTTTTTAAGTTTTAAAACCTCTGAAGTCAATTCCATTTCAGTCATATCCCTTAATTTTTTTATATCCATTATGCTTCACCACCCTCTATAGCTTCCTGTCCTTTGATGGCAAACTTGCATTTAACCGGAAGTTTATGGGTAGCCAATCTCATGGCCTCCCTTGCCTTTTCCTCTGATACACCCTCAATCTCAAACATAACCCGGCCCGGCTTAACTACAGCTACCCAATATTCGGGAGCACCTTTTCCGGAACCCATCCGTACTTCTGCCGGCTTTTTAGTAACCGATTTGTGGGGAAATATTTTTATGAATACTTTTCCGCCCCTCTTTATGGATCTGGTCATGGCGATTCTGGCTGCTTCTATCTGATTAGATGTGATCCAACCACATTCCTGGGAAATCAATCCGTAGGAACCGTAGGTAATCGTGTTGCCTTTAGTTGCCACACCCTTCATTCTTCCTCTGTGAACCCTACGACGTTTTACACGTTTTGGCATTAACATCGTCTGTTCCTCCTTCCTATCTATTCCATTACCTCTCGGATATTCGCATTACATAGTCAGCTATATAATACCGTCTCCGGCAAGTATCCTGTAAACGTTTTTACTCCTCCGCAGCAGTTTCCTCCGAAGCTGCAGGCTGTACCTCAACAGGTTTAGCCTCCGCCGCAGGCTTGTTTCTCTTCCTTGGGTTGACAGCTCTGGGGGCTTCCTGTCTATCGTCTCTTCTCCCTCTAACTCCCCTGTCTCTGTCATCCCTTCTACGCCTGTCGTCACGTCTGCCATCCCGTCTGCCGCCTTTTTCGGTGCTTTCTTCCGGTATAGGGCTTTGGAGTCCTTTTTCCAGGATTTCGCCTACATTGATCCATACCTTTACACCGATTTTTCCATACTGTGTGTCAGCCTCTGCAAACCCGTAGCTGATATCCGCTCTTAATGTATGAAGGGGAACATTACCCTCGCTATATTTCTCGCTTCTGGCAATTTCAGCTCCGCCCAGCCTCCCGGAACATACCACCTTGATTCCCTTGGCCCCTGCTTTCATAGTTCTGCCTATAGCCTGCTTCATCGCCCTTCTGAAAGAAATTCTTCTTTCCAAAGCCTGTGCAATACTTTCTGCAGTAAGTTGGGCATCAACATCAATCTTTCTTACCTCGACGATATTGATCAATGTCTCTTTGCCTGTAAGCTTAGAAACTTCAGCCTTTAACTCTTCGATGCCTGTGCCCGATCTGCCTATGACCATCCCGGGCTTAGCTGTCAGAACAGTCACCTTAACCTGATTGGCTGCCGCTCTTTCTATCAGAATCTTAGATACACCAGCAATATAAAGTCTTTTCTTTATATATTCCCTTATTTTATTATCTTCCACCAAATAGTCGGCAAAATCCTTTTTATCCGCATACCATTTGGAATTCCAGTCCTTTATTACGCCTACTCTAAATCCATGAGGGCTTACTTTCTGACCCATTCAATAAACCTCCTAATCTCTTTCCTTAAGCGTTACACCAATGTGGCTGCTTCTCTTGAGAATGATGGATGCCCGGCCCTGAGCCCCGGCCCTCCATCTTTTAATAGTTGGCCCCTGATGGGCGTATATTTCAGCGACATAAAGATTATCTACATCCATGTCGTGATTATTCTCTGCATTTGCAGCTGCGGATTTAACTACTCTCTCCACCAGCTCGGAACCTTTTCCCGGGGTGAATTTAAGGATGGTCAATGCATCGCTTAAATCCTTTCCTCTAACCAGGTCAACCACAGGCTTCAGCTTGATCGGAGACATTCTGACATACTTTGCAAGTGCTTTTGCTTCCATGTTTTCAGATCCTCCTTATTACTTTTTCTTAACCTTCGAGGATTTGTCCGCTGCGTGTCCTCTATAAGTTCGTGTCGGTGCAAACTCTCCAAGCTTGTGCCCAACCATATCCTCTGTAATATAGACGGGAACGTGCTTCTTGCCGTCATAAACCGCTATCGTATGGCCTACCATCTGCGGAAAGATTGTGGAAGGCCTTGACCATGTTTTCACGACCTTTTTGTCATTGGCTGCATTCATCTCATCTATAAGTTTTAACAGTTTTTCGTTTACAAAAGGTCCTTTTTTTAATGATCTACCCATAAATCATGTCCTCCTTCCCGCTATTTCTCGTTGCGTTTCTTAACGATATATTTATTAGATAGCTTGTTTTTCTTTCTTGTGCGGTAACCCAAAGTCGGCTTACCCCAAGGTGTTACAGGGCTAACCCGTCCAATACCGGTCTTACCCTCACCGCCTCCATGGGGGTGATCGTTTGGATTCATGGCGGATCCTCTAACCGTGGGACGAATTCCCATATGACGTTTACGACCTGCTTTGCCTATTACGATATTACCGTGATCGATATTTCCAACCTCGCCAATGGTGGCTCTGCATTCGATTCTGACCTTTCTAACCTCGCCTGATGGCAATCTCAATGATGCATAGTTACCTTCCTTGGCCATGAGTTGTGCACCATTTCCTGCCGCCCTTGCCAATTGGCCTCCCTTGCCTGCCTTCATTTCGATATTGTGTATAAGCGTACCTATCGGAATATTCTGTAAGGGGAGGGCGTTTCCAATTTTAATATCTGCATCAGGCCCGGAGTATATAACGTCTCCCACCTGCAGTTTATTTGGAGCGATTATATATCTTTTCTCACCATCCGCGTAATGAATCAGGGCGATATTCGCACTTCTGTTCGGATCGTACTCAATCGTTGCAACCTTGCCCGGTATTCCATCCTTGTTCCGCTTAAAATCTATGATTCTATACTTAGGTCTTGTGCCCCCACCTCTATGCCTTACCGTAATCTTACCTCTGGAGTTTCTTCCCGAGTGTTTTTTCAGTGTTTGGGTAAGGGATTTTTCAGGTGTGGAAGTTGTTATTTCTTCAAATGTGGAAACCGTCATTCCTCTCAATCCGGGAGAGGTAGGCTTATATTTTCTAATTCCCATATTCTGCGTCCCTCCTTACAGTCCCTGGAAGAATTCGATTTCCTTACTTTTTTCAGTAAGGGTAACGATAGCTTTTTTAGTAGCCGGCGTCCTACCTACATTTCTTCCTACTCTTTTTAATTTTCCTTTAATATTCATGATGTTGACCTTTTCAACATCTACTCCGAAAATTTCTTCTACCGCCGCCTTAACCTCGGTCTTGTTAGCATCGGTAGCAACCTTGAATGTATATTTTCTTTGCTGGGCATCATCCATACTTCTTTCACTGATGACCGGTTTAATGATTATATCGTAAGGGGTTTTCATTACGAGTACACCTCCTCAATCCTGTTTACCGCATCCTTTGTAATGATGAAACTGGTGTGGTTGATTATATCGTAAACGTTCATCTGTCCTACCATGGTGGTCTTCACACCGGGTATATTGGCTGCAGATTTTATCACGTTTTCGTTTACTTCATGGGTTACGATCAGCGCTTTTTTGTCCGCCTTAATATTTTCAAGAATCTTTATCATATCCTTCGTTTTCGGAGCCTCCAGATTTAAGGCGTCCAGCACGATGATTTCATTTTCCTCAACCTTTGACGACAAAGCCGATTTCATAGCCAATCTCTTTATTTTCTTAGGCACGGTATAGCTATAATCCCGTGGTTTAGGGGCAAATACAACTCCACCCCCCACATAGTTAGGCGCAGTTCTGCTTCCCTGGCGGGCCCGCCCTGTGCCCTTCTGACGGAAAGGCTTTCTCCCGCCCCCTCTTACTTCTGATCTGTTCCTGGCCGACTGGGTTCCCTGCCTCTGGTTGGCCAGATAGTTCTTTACCACCTGGTGAACCGCATAGGCATTTACCTCAATGCCAAAGATGTCTTCATTTAATTCTATATCGCCAGCCGTTTCCCCGGCCATGTTTAACATTGTTATTTTAGGCATTTCTTTTCCCTCCTTTTCAAGGCCTTTTATTCGCTTTGACCTTTAACCGCGTACCGGATGCGGAGGAGACCGCCTTTTGCTCCCGGTACCGCTCCCTTTACCAGCATTAAATTTCTATCCGCAATGACTTTAACCAATTCTACATTCTGTATGGTTATTGTTTCTCTACCCATGCGTCCGGGTGCTTTGTTCCCTTTAAATACCCTGGAGGGATATGTCCCTGCCGCCAGTGCTCCGGGACGCCTGTGATTCTTGGATCCGTGGCTCATAGGCCCTCTGCCATGTCCCCATCTCTTAATCACACCCTGTGTGCCCTTACCTTTGGAAGTGCCGGTTACGTCAAGTTTCTTCCCCTCTTCAAAATCTGCAACCGTTATCTCCTGTCCCGGCTCATAGGTGGCACCATTCTCAGGCCGAAATTCTACAAGATACTTTTTCAATGGGGCCTGCCATCTTGCAAAATGCCCTTTTGTCGGTTTGTTGGCTCTTTGTTCCTTGAGATCCTGAAAACCCACTTGTACCGCATCGTATCCATCGGTTTCAACAGTTTTAATCTGCGTAACCACCACCGGTCCCGCTTCAATTACTGTTACAGGAACCGCTTCACCGTTTTCGGAAAAAACCTGTGTCATACCGATTTTCTTCCCTAAAATTGTCTTCATGTTCTTACCTCCCGTTTTCTTACAGCGGATTACCCCAAGGGCAATCATACTAAGTGGAGATTCTAAAAGCCTTTGCTTTTCAAATCTATATTAAATTCTTAGTATTTCGTTTTTATTCTTACAGCTTAATCTCTATGTCAACCCCAGCAGGCATATCCAATTTCATCAATGCATCAACAGTCTTGGGACTTGGCGAAAGGATATCGATAAGCCTTTTATGGGTTCTCTGTTCAAACTGTTCCCTGGAATCCTTATACTTGTGAACTGCCCTCAGGATTGTTACTATCTCTCTCTGAGTAGGTAAGGGTATGGGGCCTGACACCTCCGCACCGGTTTTCTTGGCTGTTTCCACAATCTTTGCTGCTGATTGATCCAGAGATTTGTGATCATATGCCTTCAATTTAATTCTGATTTTCTGTGCGCTCAATTTCTTTTCCTCCTTGATTTTCGTACGGTTTCGCTATGCATTGTACGAGGGATTCCCATCTTACACGTAACCGTGTGTATCCTGATTGCTTTACGCAAATTATTGTAGAATCCCCTCGCCCGCTTCCGGAGCGGACAATTCTCAGCGGAAATTCTCCTATAGCCAGGTAACTTCCCGCCTCTTCGCATTACAAGCTTTTTAAGTATATAGTAGTATTAAACAAAAAGCAAGCTATATTTAAATTATTTCTAAAGTTTTTTTGAATTTATAACCATGTGTTTTCAATAGTTTCAGCCGCAAAACAATCACACACCCCCTGGTGTTTCATATTTCCCTTCGAAATGCTGTCTACAAAAGGAAAATGCCCTGCTGAAGCAGAGCATCCTCCTAAGGGCTTTTAATGTATGTGGTTTGTCGCACTCTATTTTAAAAGGGTTAATTCCTCCCCCTAATGTAAAACCTTTATCACAATTCGTGAAACATTTTTTTAATAATCAACTCTTATTTCCAATTCATGTTAATGTTATCATCTCGTTGGAATAAAGGCAATAGCTTAAATTAAAGTGTCAATTTTCCATATTGTTTAATTATCTTATGTCCTAATTTTCTGACAAGATCCTCTGACTTTCCTTTCTTCCCATATCATGTTAATATACTATAAATATGATTGTTTGCGGAGGATGTAATGGAAAGACGAATAGCCGGCATAATGCTGTTAATTGCATCTGTTTTACTTGCTTTTTTTCTCTTTAATATCGCAAAACCTAATGTTATTCCGCTGGATAGCAGCAGATCATGGATTTTAATTGGCATGGGCTCCATGGTGCTTGGAGCCGCTTCCATGGTTCTCAATGCCATTGGAAACAGCAGATCAAGAAAACAGAATCGATATTATTTCAGGAAATAATATCCATAAAAATTGCCGGGTTCAATCCCGGCAATTTTGTCTTTCGTTATGTTTTATTCTATTCTTTGATGGCAGCTACTACACCTGCACCTACCGTACGTCCGCCTTCCCTGATAGCAAAGCGCAGACCTTCCTCGATAGCGATGGGTGTGATCAGTTCTATTTCCATCTGGATGTTATCCCCGGGCATGCACATTTCAACTCCCTCGGGCAGGGATATGTTCCCGGTTACGTCAGTTGTACGGAAGTAGAACTGGGGTCTGTATCCGTTAAAGAAAGGTGTGTGCCTTCCCCCTTCTTCCTTTTTCAAAACATATACTTCCGCTGAAAACTTGGTGTGGGGATTTATGCTTCCGATTGCGGCAAGAACCTGACCTCTTTCGATATCCGTCCTTTGGACTCCCCTCAACAAAGCCCCGATGTTGTCACCTGCTTCCGCCTGATCCAGCAATTTGCGGAACATCTCTACGCCGGTTACTACTACCTTTCTTCTCTCCTCCGTCATCCCTACGATTTCTACCTCGTCGGATACCTTCAAGATTCCTCTCTCTACTCTGCCGGTGGCTACTGTTCCACGGCCCGTTATGGAAAATACGTCTTCTACCGGCATCAGGAAGGGCTTGTCAACTGCACGCTGTGGCTCGGGAATATATGTGTCCACTGCTTCAAATAATTCTACTATCTTATCTCCCCAGGGGCCTTCCGGATTATTCAAGGCTTCAAGAGCCGATCCTCTTATTATCGGTGTATCATCTCCGGGGAAGTCATAGCTGTCCAAAAGCTCTCTCACTTCCATCTCTACCAGATCCAGAAGTTCCTCATCATCTACCATGTCACATTTGTTCAGGAATACTATGATATAGGGTACGCCTACCTGTCTGGACAGAAGGATGTGCTCCCTGGTCTGGGGCATGGGACCATCCGTTGCTGCTACTACCAGTATTGCTCCGTCCATCTGTGCGGCTCCGGTGATCATGTTCTTTACGTAGTCGGCGTGACCCGGGCAGTCTACGTGTGCATAGTGTCTGTTCGGTGTCTCATATTCTACGTGAGATGTGGCTATGGTTATTCCTCTTTCCTTTTCCTCCGGTGCCTTATCGATCTGGTCAAAGGCTACCATCTGACCTAAATTGTATCTTTGATTTAGCGTCTTGGTAATCGCCGCAGTCAAAGTGGTTTTTCCATGGTCTACGTGACCTATGGTACCTATGTTGACGTGGGGCTTCGTTCTTTCAAATTTAGATTTTGCCATTGATTTTTCCTCCTATATAGACTTTTGCTATTTATTAATTTTATCCATAAGATTTTCCGGTAACTTCTCGAAATGGTCGAACTGCATTACATAAACCCCTCTCCCCTGGGTTTTTGATCTGAGGTCTGTTGCATATCCAAACATTTCCGATAAAGGCACATATCCCTTTATAGCAGCAGCCCCTAACTTAATGTCAGTCCCTTCGATTCTGCCTCTGCGAGAGCTGATATCTCCTATCACATCTCCCATGTATTCTTCCGGTGCAGTGACTTCGATTTTAAATATCGGTTCCAGAAGAACTGGTTTGGCCTTATCCGCTGCCTGGCGAAAAGCCATGGATGCGGCTATTTTAAAGGCCATCTCGGAAGAGTCAACCTCATGATATGAGCCGTCATATAGCTCCACTCCCACGTCAACCACATTGTATCCGGCAATAGGACCCGTCTGCATAGCTTCCCTTATCCCTTCATCGATTTTACCGATGTATTCCTTAGGAATGGCTCCGCCAACGATGGAATTTTTAAACTCGTAACCCGAACCGGGATCCCTGGGATAAACCCTTATTTTTACATGTCCATACTGACCCCTTCCACCGGTCTGCTTAGCATATTTATAATCCACATCAGCACTGCTGCCAAAGGTTTCCTTATAGGAGACCTGAGGCTTACCTACATTGGCTTCCACCTTAAACTCCCTCAGAAGTCTGTCTACGATGATCTCCAAATGTAATTCACCCATTCCGGCAATAATAGTCTGACCCGTATCCGGATTGGTGTATGCTCTGAACGTAGGATCCTCCTCCGATAGTTTAGCTAATGCCGTCCCCATCTTGTCCTGCCCCACCTTGGTTTTCGGTTCTATGGCTATCTCTATAACGGGATCGGGAAATTCCATGGATTCAAGTATAACTTGATGCTTCTCATCGCATAGGGTGTCCCCCGTCGTAGTCTCCTTCAAGCCCACCGCCGCCGCTATATCACCAGCATATACCTCATCCAACTCAGCCCTGTGGTTAGCATGCATTTGCAAAATCCTGCCTAATCTTTCCTTCTTTTTCTTGGTGGAATTATAGACATAGGATCCCGCCTTGACGCTACCGGAGTAAACCCTAAAGAAAGCTAGCTTTCCTACAAATGGATCCGCCATGATCTTAAACGCCAGTGCTGAAAATGGTCCCTTATCATCCGATAGGCGTTCCACAATCTTCTCAGTCTTGGGATCTATCCCTTGAATAGGCGGGATATCCACCGGCGAAGGCATATAGTCCACAACCGCATCAAGCAAAAGTTGCACACCCTTATTCTTGTAAGATGAACCGCATAAGGTGGGAATCATCTTCCCCTCAATAGTCATCTTTCTGATGGCTGTTTTTATCTCATTTACAGTCAGTTCCTCCCCATCCAGGTACTTCATCAGCAACTCTTCATCGCTTTCTGCTATTACCTCCATAAGATTATGTCTCCATTTTTCCACGGTCTCCATGAGTTCCTGAGGAATATCGGTGACTTCAAACACCTTGCCCAAGTCATCCTTATATATTTCTGCCTCCATGTTCACAAGGTCCACCATACCCACAAAGGTATCTTCGCTTCCTATAGGTAACTGAATTGGAACAGCATTCGCTTTAAGTCTATCCCTTACCATTTGAACAACGCCGGTAAAATCAGCACCGGTAATGTCCATCTTGTTTACAAATATCATCCTGGGTACACCGTACTTCTCCGCCTGCCTCCATACCGTTTCCGATTGGGGTTCAACTCCTCCCTTGGCACACAATACGGTTACCGCACCATCCAGCACCCTTAAAGACCTTTCCACCTCTACGGTAAAGTCAACATGGCCGGGTGTATCAATTATGTTTATTCTCGTATTATTCCATTGAGCAGTAGTAGCGGCAGAAGTGATTGTGATTCCCCTTTCCTGTTCCTGCTCCATCCAGTCCATGGTAGCCCCACCTTCATGAACCTCTCCCAACCTATGGGTTTTGCCCGTATAAAACAGAATTCTTTCTGTTGTAGTGGTTTTTCCTGCATCTATATGTGCCATAATCCCAATGTTTCTCGTTCTCTCCAATGGAAATTCTCTAGGCATTCTCAATCCCTCCCTTCGCTTTTAATTTCCAGAAGCTTCCCCGACCTATGCCAGAGAAGCTTCCTTTTTCCTTCAAGCTAATTTTTGCCAATTACCACCTGTAATGTGCAAATGCTCTGTTGGCTTCTGCCATCTTATGGGTTTCTTCACGTTTCTTTACGGAAGCCCCTGTATTGTTTGCAGCATCCATCAGTTCTCTGGCGAGACGCTCCGACATGGTGCGCTCTCCCCTGGCTCTGGTGTATCTGGTCAGCCAACGTAAACCTAAAGTCTGCCTTCTTTCAGGCCTGACCTCAACGGGCACTTGATAGTTGGCACCGCCAACACGCCTAGCCCTTACTTCTACCACCGGCATGATATTGTTAATAGCCTTTTGGAAAATTTCCATAGGTTCTTCTCCGGTAGTCTCTTTGATTTTGTCAAATGCTTCGTAAACAATTGACTGAGCTACTCCCTTTTTTCCGTCTAACATAATGCTGTTAATGAGCTTTGCCACAACAACACTATTGTAAACGGGATCGGGAAGTATTTCCCTCTTTGGGATATCTCCTCTTCTTGGCACTTCTCTTCCCTCCTTGACTGCTGATCCTTATCATAAGGATATTCAGGCTTTGGTACTCGACCTGCCTTATGGCGGCCGCGGTGCACGCTTAATCTATAATTCTATATATCAAGGGCACATACTTTTTCCCAAATCTTATTTCTTTTTTGCTTTTTTCGCTCCATATTTGGAACGTGCCTGGCCCCTGCCCGTTACTCCGGCGGTATCCAAAGCCCCTCTGACGATATGATATCTTACACCGGGAAGATCCTTTACTCTTCCGCCCCTGATCAGCACAACGCTATGTTCCTGCAAGTTATGACCGATTCCGGGAATGTACGCGGTTACTTCAATACCATTGGTCAGACGCACCCTGGCCACTTTTCTTAAAGCGGAATTTGGTTTTTTAGGGGTAACAGTTTTAACGGAAGTGCACACGCCTCTTTTTTGCGGTGACTGAATGTCGGTGGCCTGTCTTTTAAGCGAATTCATACCTTTCAGCAATGCAGGTGCCTGAGATTTGGCAACGGAACGCGTTCTTCCCTCTCTTACCAGTTGGTTAATGGTAGGCATTACTTCTCCTTTCTTTGCTAATTTCAAGCAATTTTTATTCTTATGATTATGCCGACCCATACATGCCAGCATAACCCAGTTTAAGCCATCGCTAAGTATATCACCTGGTCATCGATATTGTCAATTCTTTTTTATTCCTCTTTATTCCTCATACTCTAAGTTCTCATCCTGTTGTATAAAGGGCTCCTCGTACTCTAAGGTTTCCGACATGCCTGCCATTTCCCTGAACATGGCAGCATTCTCCTCATCGCCGCCATAGGCACTGGATCCGGATACCTCTCCATCTGTATAATCATCCTCATCACCCATGTTTTTAAAGGAATCCATATACTCCGTATTTACACCATAATCTACATTTATATTCTTATAGCGCTTCATTCCCGTACCGGCAGGAATCAATTTTCCGATAATAACATTCTCTTTAAGCCCCAGCAAAGAGTCCGTTTTTCCCTTTATCGCTGCATCTGTAAGAACTCTGGTGGTCTCCTGGAAGGATGCTGCGGAAAGGAATGAGTTGGTGGCCAGAGAGGCTTTGGTTATTCCTAAAAGTACCCTTTTAGCTTTAGCAGGCTCCAATCCCCTATTTTCCGCTTCTTCATTGGCAGACCTGACCTCCAACTGGCTATACAGCCCGCCCGGAAGGAGCCCTGTGTCCCCGGATTCCTCTATCCTGCATTTTGCCAGCATTTGGCTCACTATAACCTCCACATGCTTATCATTGATGTCAACACCCTGATTTTTGTAAACTCTCTGAACTTCCTTGAGCAGATATTGATAGACACCTTCCACCCCGTTAAGTCGCAATATATCATGAGGGTTTAACGGTCCCTGGGTAATGGCATCGCCGGCTTGAAGGAAGTCACCCTCCGAAACCCTTAGCCTTGCGCCATAAGGCACTACATATGCCTTTTCCTCTTCGCCCTGTATGCGAACCTCTATTTTATTATCCTTTCTTGTAGCTATAGAAACCACTGTCCCATCGGCCTCACATATTTCAGCAAGCCCCTTAGGTCTTCTTGCCTCAAATAGTTCCTCAACTCTGGGAAGACCCTGGGTTATATCACTACCTGCAACACCTCCGGTATGGAAGGTACGCATCGTCAATTGGGTTCCGGGTTCTCCGATTGACTGGGCCGCAGTAATCCCCACAGCTTCACCGATATTCACCGGCTCCCCTGTAGCTAAGTTGCGACCGTAACATTTGCCGCAAATACCATTGGTGCTTTTACAGGTCATAACCGAGCGAATAGCCACAACTTCAATTCCAGCTTCCTCGATTGCATCGGCATGATCCTCCATAATTTCATGATCCGCCTCCACTATGATTTCACCGGTCTTGGGATTTACAATATCCGTCAATGCCGTTCTTCCTATTATCCTGAGCTTGAGGGGTTCTATTATTTCCTTGCCATCGGCAAAGGCTCTTACCGCAATTCCTTCATCGGTTACACAATCCTGCTCCCTTACGATAACGTTATGGCTTACATCAACCAACCTTCGAGTCAGATATCCGGAATCCGCCGTACGCAAAGCAGTATCTGCCAGTCCCTTTCTGGCTCCGTTTGTGGATGTGAAATACTCCAGTACCGATAAACCTTCCCTGAAATTGGATGTTATTGGAATCTCAATCGTGCGACCGGAAGCGTTTGCCATCAGTCCCCTCATACCGCTTATCTGCTGAATCTGTTTTTTGCTTCCCCTGGCACCTGAATGAGCCATTACATACAGGTTGTTCAATGTTGAAAGGGAATCCATCAAGGCGTTGGCAACCTCATCTGTTGCCGTATTCCACGTTTTTATTACCCTTTCATAACGCTCACTGTTGGACATGAGTCCCTTTCTGTAGGCAGCTCCGTATTTATCCACCATCTCATAAGCATTTTTAAGGATTTCACTTTTAGCTTCCGGTATTTCCATATCAGAAACACTTATGGTTATGGCTCCCACCGTTGAATAATGGAAACCTATATCCTTAATATAGTCAAGCATATTCGCCGTAACAGTATTTCCATATTTCCTGTAACATCTGTCTATTATCTGAGAAAGTTTTTTCTTATCACAAAGGAAATCAATCTCCAGTGAGTAAGGATCCTTTTCTCTGTCTACATAACCAAGGGTTTGAGGTATCTTCTCGTTAAAGATGAATCGGCCAACGGTGGATTCAACCAATTTCCCAACCTTATCTCCATCAGCGTAAACCCTTACCTTGACCCTTGCATGTATACCAACCACCCCATTGGCGTATGCCATCAGCATTTCATCATAATCGGTGAAAACCTTTCCATCGCCCTTTTCCGCTTCCACATTACGTTCTTCCATTCCGGGGTGAGTCAGGTAATAGCTTCCCAAAATCATATCCTGTGTGGGTGTCGTAATGGGGAATCCGTCCTTGGGAGCCAATATATTATTGACCGATAGCATTAAAAATCTGGCTTCCGCCTGGGCTTCCACAGAAAGGGGTACGTGAACCGCCATCTGATCCCCGTCAAAGTCTGCATTATATGCAGTGCAGACAAGGGGATGAAGCTTGATTGCCTTCCCTTCAACCAGAACCGGCTCAAATGCTTGAATTCCTAATCTGTGAAGGGTGGGAGCACGATTGAGAAGCACAGGATGCTCCTTTATCACCTCATCCAGCACATCCCAAACTTCAGGTCTGACCTTTTCAGCCATTCTTTTTGCACTCTTAATATTATGGGCATGGCCTTCTTCGACCAAACGCTTCATTATAAACGGCTTAAACAACTCTAAGGCCATTTTCTTAGGCAATCCGCATTGATAAAACTTCAATTCCGGCCCTACTACAATTACCGAACGTCCCGAATAGTCAACTCTTTTGCCCAGCAAATTCTGTCTAAAACGACCTTGTTTTCCCTTTAGCATATCAGATAGTGACTTCAAGGGTCTGGAACCGGGACCTGTAACCGGTCTGCCTCTTCTTCCATTATCTATCAACGCATCCACAGCCTCCTGCAGCATGCGTTTTTCGTTGCGCACTATTATATCCGGAGCTCCAAGATCCAACAGTCTTTTAAGCCTGTTATTCCTGTTTATTACCCTCCGATATAAATCATTAAGATCAGATGTTGCAAATCTGCCACCGTCCAACTGTACCATAGGTCTTAAATCCGGTGGTATCACAGGGATAACCTGCAATATCATCCACTCCGGCCTGTTTCCTGAAGCCCGGAGAGCCTCGATTACCTCGAGCCTTCTGACTATTCTGACCTTCTTTTGCCCCGTGCTTTCCGACAGCTTTTTTCTCAAGGTTTCCGCCAGCTCATCCAAATCGATCTGCTTTAAAAGATCTAAGATGGCATCGGCCCCCATTGCAGCATGGAATTCAGTCCCGTGAATATCCCTGGCCTCTCTGTATTGCTGTTCTGTCAGAATCTCCTTGTATCCCAGATCCGTATTTCCCGGATCCGTAACGATATAGGCGGCAAAATAAAGTACCTTTTCTAAATTTCGCGGCGAAATATCCAACACGAGTCCCATGCGGCTGGGAATCCCTTTGAAATACCAGATATGGGATACGGGTGCAGCTAACTCAATATGCCCCATCCGCTCCCTTCTAACCTTGGCTTTTGTGACTTCAACTCCACAGCGATCGCATATGATCCCTTTGTAGCGAATCCTTTTATATTTTCCACAGTGGCATTCCCAATCCTTGGTAGGGCCAAAGATTTTTTCACAAAACAGGCCTTCCTTTTCAGGTTTAAGGGTCCTGTAATTTATGGTCTCAGGCTTTTTAACCTCACCCCTGGACCAGCTTAAGATCTTTTCCGTAGATGCCAAACTGATTTTTAATGATTCAAAGTTGTTTAATTCGTGCAAGGAGCTCTCTCCCTTCTATATACAAATCCCTATATGAAGTAACGTCTTTTGCGCACAAAAATCTGCTAGTCTATATCCTGCTCGTCTTCTTCATCATATATAGCAAAATCTTCATCCACTTCATCTGTTTCTATCTCACCAATAACATCCTCTTCAGGATCCTCTTGAATATAGGAATGTTCCTCTTCTTCGGGATCTTCCTCTTCCTTCTCCCTTTCTATAATAGCCTCAAGACCGGCAATTCCTTCAATATCCAAGGATTCCTTTATTTCAATTTCCTCCTCTGTTTCTGAAAGAACCTTAACATCAAGACCAAGGCTCTGCATTTCCTTAATCAAAACTTTAAAGGATTCGGGAATCCCCGGTTCAGGAATGTTTTCTCCCTTGACTATAGCCTCGTAGGTTTTTACTCTCCCTACCACGTCATCGGATTTTACTGTAAGGAGCTCTTGTAGCGTATATGCAGCGCCGTAGGCCTCTAAAGCCCACACTTCCATCTCCCCGAAGCGTTGTCCGCCAAATTGAGCTTTTCCGCCTAAAGGCTGCTGTGTCACAAGGGAATAGGGTCCTGTGCTTCTGGCATGAATCTTATCATCCACGAGATGATGAAGTTTTAGCATATACATATATCCCACGGTAACGGGCCCGTCAAACGGTTCTCCGGTCCGACCGTCTCTCAGAATTAATTTACCGCTTTCAGGCAGATCGCACCCCTTTAAAAGATCTATTATATCCAACTCACTGGCCCCGTCGAATACAGGGGTTGATATATACCAATCCTTATGCTTTGCAGCCAGACCAAGGTGGACCTCCAAAACCTGGCCCACATTCATTCGGGAAGGTACCCCTAACGGATTGAGCATAACCTGCAAAGGTGTCCCATCTTCCATGAAGGGCATATCCTCCTCGGGAAGGATTTGGGATATTACCCCCTTGTTACCATGCCTTCCCGCCATTTTATCCCCTACACTTATCTTCCTTTTCGTAGCTATATAGCACCTGACCAGCTTGTTGACCCCCGGGGGCAGCTCATCTCCATTTTCACGGGAAAACACCTTCACATCAACCACTATACCCGTCTCTCCATGAGGAACTCGCAAGGATGTATCCCTGACTTCCCTTGCCTTTTCCCCGAAGATTGCCCGCAAAAGCCTTTCTTCTGCTGTAAGCTCAGTCTCCCCTTTAGGTGTTACCTTGCCAACAAGAATGTCCGAAGAATTAACCTCTGCGCCAATTCGAACTATGCCTTCCTCGTCCAAATCTTTTAGAGCATCTTCCCCCACATTAGGTATGTCACGGGTAATCTCCTCAGGACCAAGCTTTGTGTCCCTGGCTTCTGATTCATATTCTTCAATATGCAATGAGGTAAGGGCATCGTCCATTATAAGGCGCTCGTTTAAAAGTATGGCATCCTCAAAGTTATACCCCTCCCAGGTCATAAATCCAACCAATAGATTTTTCCCCAAGGCTATTTCTCCAAGATCAGTAGAAGGGCCATCAGCTATAACCTCGTCCTTTTCCACCCTTTCATTTTTAAACACTATGGGGCGCTGATTAATACATGTGCCCTGGTTAGAACGCTTAAACTTCAGCAATTTGTATTCGTCCAACCCATTGGTATCATCTCTTCTGATTTTTATCTTATTCGCATCAACATATTCAACAGTACCGGAATTTCGAGCCAGAACCACGACACCGGAATCTCTTGCTGCAACATTTTCCATTCCCGTTCCTACTATTGGTGCTTCCGTTATCAATAGTGGCACAGCCTGCCTTTGCATATTAGCCCCCATCAGAGCACGGTTAGCATCATCGTTTTCCAAAAATGGAATCATGGCTGTAGCTACAGACACTACCTGCTTAGGGGAAACGTCCATGTAATCCACAACTCCCGGAGCCACCATGTCAATTTCACCGCCAGGCTTTCTTACTACTACCTTGGCATTCAAAAAACGTCCCTGGCTGTCTAAGGGCTCATTGGCCTGTGCTATCACAATCTGCTCCTCTTCATCGGCAGTCAGATAATGTATTTCCTCCGTTACGATACCGTTCTCCTTATCCACCTTGCGATAAGGTGTTTCAATGAAACCGTATTCGTTGATCTTGCCATAGGTGGTTAAAGAACCGATAAGTCCGATATTAGGGCCTTCCGGAGTCTCAATAGGACACATCCTTCCATAGTGAGAATGATGCACATCTCGAACCTCAAATCCAGCCCTCTCTCTGGAAAGTCCTCCTGGCCCCAGAGCTGAAAGCCTTCTTTTATGAGTCAGTTCAGCAAGGGGGTTTGTCTGATCCATGAATTGGGATAGCTGGCTACTGCCGAAAAACTCCTTAATGGCTGCTGTCACAGGCCTTATATTCATCAAAGCCTGGGGCGTGGTAACCTCGATGTCCTGAATGGTCATCCTTTCCTTTACCACTCTTTCCATTCTGGCAAGACCGATTCTAAACTGATTCTGGAGCAGCTCTCCTACGGTGCGAAGCCGTCTGTTTCCAAGATGATCTATATCATCCACATATCCTACTCCATCGGCGAGGTTTAGTATATAGCTTACAGAAGCGATTATATCATCTAAAATAATGTGCTTAGGTGAAAGAAGATTCCTCTTACCTATAATGGCTTCCTTTTGTGCCTCCTCTCCCTCCACATTATCTAATATCCATTTTAAAGCAGGGTAATAGACCTTCGGAGCTATCTTTAAGGACGAGGTGTCAAAATCAACATGATCTTTCAAGTTAACAAAATGGTTGCCTATAACCTTGACCTTTCTTTCCTCCTCGGTTTTGCTATACACCCATACATATTCAACACCAGCATTTTCAATGGCATTTCCCAGGTCCCTTGAAATCCTGGTTCCGGGTTCCGCCATAATTTCGCCGGTGTTGGGGTCAACTACGGGTTCCGCCACAACGCAATTGACTATTCTATTGGCTATTCCAAGTTTTTTGTTATATTTATAGCGTCCCACCTTGGCCAGATCGTAGCGCTTCGTATCAAAAAATAGAGTTTCTATTAGATCATAAGCACTTTCAAAGGTAGCCGGTTCTCCGGGACGAAGCTTTTTGTAAATCTCCTTTAACCCCTCATCGTAATTGCTGGATACATCTTTAGCCATGGATTTTTCAAGACGGGGAAAATCCCCAAAAATTTCTTGTATTTCTGAGTTGGTTCCTTCATATAATATCTTTGCGATGTCGCTGGAAAACTCATTGTACCTCCGAACCTTTTTCATCAGCTCAGCTTCTGAAATATCCTGGTTCTTTCGCCGCTCAATTTCCACCTTCTCCTCCACGGACCTATAGGCCAAAGCCCGCAGGATAGTGGTTATTGGTTGCTTTCTGGTACGATCAACACGAACGGATATTATCTCATTGGAGTCTGTTTCATATTCAAGCCAAGCACCACGATTAGGAATGATCGTGGTGGAGAAAAGTTTGTTATTTGATTTATCAATTGTAACATCATAGTATGGCCCGGGGGATCGGACCAGTTGAGTTACAACTACCCTTTCCGCACCATTATATATAAACGTTCCCTTTTCGGTCATGAGTGGGAAGTCTCCCATGAAAACTTCCTGCTCCTTCACGTCACCGGTCTCCTTGGTGACCAGCCTTACCTTAACTTTAAGGGGGGAAGAATAAGTGACATCCCTGTCCTTGCATTCTTCCTGATCGTATTTGGGTTCATCGTTCAAAGAATGGCCTATAAACTCTAGGACCAGATTGTCGGCATAATCGCGTATTGGGGAAATATCCTCAAAGACTTCCCTCAATCCCTCTTCAATAAACCAGTTGTATGAATCAATCTGGATTTGAATCAGGTTTGGCATGGAGACGACCTCATGAATTTTTGAGTAGCTCATGCGCTCCTTTTTACCGATTTTTACGGGTTCCGGCATATTCATCACTCCTTGTATAAAACACAAAACACTACACGTGGCAATAAACTATGATACTACATATCAAACAAGCCGTCAAGCAATATTTTTGGCTTAAAATGCCATGGCATTGGCCATGGCATTGATTAAATAATGTGCAAAAGATTTCCTGTATTATTTAAGTTCAACCGATGCTCCAACTTCCTCGAGAGCAGCCTTAACAGATTCGGCCTCAGCTTTTTCAACGCCTTCTTTAACATTGGATGGTGCATTATCAACCAATTCCTTAGCTTCCTTCAAGCCAAGACCTGTCAATTCCCTTACAACCTTAATAACCTTGATTTTTTCTGCTCCCGGTCCATTGAGAACCACGGTGAATTCTGTCTGCTCTTCAGCCTCAGCCACTACTGCTGCCCCTGCGCCGGCTACTGCAACAGGAGCTGCCGCCGATACACCAAATTCCTCTTCACATGCTTTTACTAATTCATTAAGTTCCAATACGGTCATATTTTTTATAGCTTCAATAATCTGCTCTTTACTCATTTTCTTTCTCTCCTTTTCTATTATTTCTTACGCTTCCTCTTTATCATCAGCTATTGCCTTGAATGTACGAACCAGTTTAGATACTGGTGACTGAATACTGCCCATGAATTTAGCGATAAGTTCTTCTCTGCCAGGCAATGATGCGATGGCTTTAACGCCTTCAGCATCATAATAAACGCCCTCGATCATTCCACCCTTAAATTCCATCTTTTTATATTCTTTAATTATCCCGTTTAATACCCGGGCGGGGGCAATGGGGTCATCATAGCTAAAGGCAAATGCGCTGGGCCCTGCCAGAATTGAGGTCAATTCCGCATAATCAGTACCCTGTATGGCCCTTTCCGCCATCTTGTTTTTATAGACGACATAATCAACATCAGCTTCCCTGAGTTTTTTCCTCATAGCATCTGCCTGAGCCACATTGATTCCCATATAATCAATGACAATAGCAGATTGAGCTTTCTCAAATTTTTCTTTAATTTCTTCGATTACCGCCTGTTTTATTTTTAAGTTTTCCTGCGATGCCATATCCCTTCTCCTTTCCGACATCGGTTCCCAATGTCAATTCTTGCTAAATACTCATCAAAAAACCCTTTCCATCCTGCAGACAGAAAAGGTTTAGAATTTTTAATATATCATACCTCGGCAGGAGATTAAGCAAGATCTCGTTATAATCTCGCACCTGCTGTCTACAGTTTGTATGCAGTTTTAGAAAGCCTTTTTCCCACTTGTGCATCTTTTAAGTAAGCTTCATGGGATTCACCTTTATTCCAGGCCCCATAGTGCTACTCACGGTAACGCTTCTCAGATATTGTCCCTTGGCTACGCTGGGTTTTGCCTTTACCACAGCTTCTACCAATGCCTTAAAATTGTCTTCCAATTTTTCAACACCGAAGGAGACCTTCCCGATGGGGGTGTGGATAATGTTGGTCTTATCCAAGCGATACTCCACCTTACCAGCCTTTATCTCTTCCAAAGCCTTTTCAATATCCATGGTCACCGTACCGGATTTGGGGTTAGGCATGAGACCCTTAGGCCCTAAAATCTTACCCAGCCTTCCAACGACACCCATCATATCGGGGGTAGCAACTACAACATCAAAATCAAACCAGTTTTCTGTCTGAATCTTCTGAGCCAGTTCTTCAGCACCCACGTAGTCAGCACCACCATTTTCAGCTTCTTTAGCCTTATCTCCCTTTGCGAAAACCAGAACCTTTTTCGTCTTACCTGTTCCGTGAGGTAAAACTATCGCACCTCTAACTTGTTGATCAGCGTGTCTACCATCTACACCAAGCTTAAGGTGAACCTCAACGGTTTCATCAAATTTTGCTTTTCCTGTTTTAATTACCAGTTCCAACGCCTCTTTGGCATCAAAAAGTTCCTGTTTATCGTAAAGTTTTACCGATTCTTTGTATTTCTTGCCTCTCTTTGGCATCTTTCTACCTCCTCGTGGTTCTATCGGCCACCTTCTTTAAGGCGCCTCCCACCAATTATTCTTTAACTACTATTCCCATGCTTCTAGCCGTTCCCTTAACCATTTCTGTGGCGCTATCCAAATCCGCCGCATTAAGGTCAGCCATTTTGATCTTTGCTATTTCCCTAGCCTGCTCTATGTCTATTGTGGCCACTTTCTTCTTATTAGGCTCACCCGATGCCACATCCAGGTTAGCAGCTTTCTTCAGCAGTACGGATGCGGGTGGGGTTTTTGTGATAAAGGTAAAAGACCTGTCGGTGTATACCGTAATCACAACAGGGATAATCATCCCCGGCTGATCCGCCGTCTTGGCATTGAATTGCTTACAAAAATCCATAATGTTCACACCCTTTTGCCCCAAGGCAGGCCCAACGGGGGGCGCAGGAGTTGCAGCACCTGCCGGAATCTGCAGCTTTATCAAGCCGTCTACTTTTTTTGCCATTTGCTTTCTCCTTTCTCACAGGCTGATTTTCACCCGTGTTTTATCTATTTCCCACAGTTTTACTGTCAGATTTTATCCACCTGATCAAATCCTAATTCCACAGGTGTGTCTCTTCCGAACATGGATATCCTTACCTTCAATATCTGCCTGTCAAAGTTAGCTTCTTCAACTACACCCATAAAGCTTTCAAAGGGGCCATTTATAACCTTGATGCTATCGCCCGTCTTTATGTCTAAATCGATATAGATTTTCTCGATTCCCATCCTCCTGACTTCTTCGTCGGTAAGAGGGATAGGCTCAGAGCCATGACCGACAAAACCGGTTACTCCCTGGGTATTTCTTACCAGGTACCATGATTCGTTGGTTACTATCATCTTCACTATTACATAACCGGGAAACATTTTTCTGGTCTTAATCTTCCTTTGCCCGTCCTTAATTTCCACATGATCCTCAGTAGGCACTACGACTTCCAAAACCAAATCCTGCATGCCTCTGTTCTCAACCAACTTCTCTATATTTACTTTAACCTTGTTCTCATGCCCCGAATAGGTGTGTATCACATACCACTTTGCCCTTGAATCGACTTCTCTAATGCCGGCATCGGCGACATCAACCTTATCTTCTTCCTCGGTTACAATATTAGGCATGTCTTCTTTCCGCATATCATCCATTTGTTTACTCCTAAATACTGATGTTCAAAACGGCTCTCAGCAAAGCCAAGAATGCGGAGTCAAAACCCCAGAACAACAAGGCGAAAAATGTACATGCAAAAATTACTACCCCTGTATAGGATATCATTTCCCTCTTGGTAGGCCATACAACCTTTTTCATTTCAGTTTTAACGCCTTTAAAGTAGGAGCCCAGACTGAGCCTGCTTTTTTTGTTGGGATTTGCTACTGGTTTTTTTTCCATATTATTCACATTCCCTCAATCAACTATTTTGTCTCCTTATGGAGCGTGTGCTTTTTGCAAAATCTGCAATACTTATTGAATTCTATACGATCCGGATCATTTTTTTTATTCTTCATCGTATTGTAATTCCTCTGTTTACATTCTGTACAAGCCAATGTGACCCTTGTTCTCATTTTAGTGCCCTCGCAACTTTCTAATACTTATAGTTTTTCTTTATTTGTTTGTACAACAACTTTATCCGAACATCAAAAATAACGGCCCAAAGTCGCTAAATTAGAATATCATAGTAAATTGACCCTGTCAATACCCTCATAAAGTTGAAATCATCTTTAATATACCAATTAGAGTCAAAACATTGATTATGAGGGTCACCGGGACTAATACTATAAACAGGGGCCTCCTAGTTTTATGATGGAAAAGAAGCATGCCCAAAAGGATTCCCAGCCCCCCCATTGCAAAGGCCAACAGCAGTAAAGTGCTTTCACTTACCCTGCTTTTTTCCTTGGCTGCCCTGTGTTTATCTATACCCATGATAAAGAGTGTAATCACATTCCACGACAGAAGAACAATTGCCAAAATTTCATGTGCATTCATATATTTCTATTTCTCCATACCAAAAAAATAGTGCCGGAAATGCTCCGGCACCTTATGTTTTCAATTATTCTTTGATGGCAGCTACTACACCTGCACCTACCGTACGTCCGCCTTCCCTGATAGCAAAGCGCAGACCTTCCTCGATAGCGATGGGTGTGATCAGTTCTATTTCCATCTGGATGTTATCCCCGGGCATGCACA
Organism: Anaerovoracaceae bacterium; assembly: GCA_050953445.1. GTDB lineage: Bacteria > Bacillota > Clostridia > Peptostreptococcales > Anaerovoracaceae > JBMNMS01. Next base: position 1,230,932 of record JBMNMS010000001.1, on the reverse strand, counting down.
TTTCAACTCCCTCGGGCAGGGATATGTTCCCGGTTACGTCAGTTGTACGGAAGTAGAACTGGGGTCTGTATCCGTTAAAGAAAGGTGTGTGCCTTCCCCCTTCTTCCTTTTTCAAAACATATACTTCCGCTGAAAACTTGGTGTGGGGATTTATGCTTCCGATTGCGGCAAGAACCTGACCTCTTTCGATATCCGTCCTTTGGACTCCCCTCAACAAAGCCCCGATGTTGTCACCTGCTTCCGCCTGATCCAGCAATTTGCGGAACATCTCTACGCCGGTTACTACTACCTTTCTTCTCTCCTCCGTCATCCCTACGATTTCTACCTCGTCGGATACCTTCAAGATTCCTCTCTCTACTCTGCCGGTGGCTACTGTTCCACGGCCCGTTATGGAAAATACGTCTTCTACCGGCATCAGGAAGGGCTTGTCAACTGCACGCTGTGGCTCGGGAATATATGTGTCCACTGCTTCAAATAATTCTACTATCTTATCTCCCCAGGGGCCTTCCGGATTATTCAAGGCTTCAAGAGCCGATCCTCTTATTATCGGTGTATCATCTCCGGGGAAGTCATAGCTGTCCAAAAGCTCTCTCACTTCCATCTCTACCAGATCCAGAAGTTCCTCATCATCTACCATGTCACATTTGTTCAGGAATACTATGATATAGGGTACGCCTACCTGTCTGGACAGAAGGATGTGCTCCCTGGTCTGGGGCATGGGACCATCCGTTGCTGCTACTACCAGTATTGCTCCGTCCATCTGTGCGGCTCCGGTGATCATGTTCTTTACGTAGTCGGCGTGACCCGGGCAGTCTACGTGTGCATAGTGTCTGTTCGGTGTCTCATATTCTACGTGAGATGTGGCTATGGTTATTCCTCTTTCCTTTTCCTCCGGTGCCTTATCGATCTGGTCAAAGGCTACCATCTGACCTAAATTGTATCTTTGATTTAGCGTCTTGGTAATCGCCGCAGTCAAAGTGGTTTTTCCATGGTCTACGTGACCTATGGTACCTATGTTGACGTGGGGCTTCGTTCTTTCAAATTTAGATTTTGCCATTGATTTTTCCTCCTATAAAATGCATTTTAAGGTGAGTTCTATACATTCGCCTTAGGGGGCTCGTCAGCCTTGCGACGTATGTATCATTTTAAACACATAGGACATTCTCCACGTCATTAATTGTCAGTGAAGAATGTCCCTCGTATGAGCTGGAGCTGTTGAGCAGATTCGAACTGCCTACCTCGTCATTACCAATGACGTGCTCTACCTACTGAGCTACAACAGCGCAAAAGCCGTATGCCTGACACGTTTAACATTTTACCCCACCGACTCGGCCATGTCAATACATATTTCCCCTGGTTCCAATCCATTTTACCCTTGGCTCAATTATCCCCCGACAAATAACTTTCCAACTTACGCTTCGACCTTTGGATTGCATTTTCTACGGATTTAGTGGGCTTGTTAATAATCTTTGATATATCCGTAGGACTCTTGCCTTGCATATATTCACTCCATACCTTGAGCTCCATTTCGCTGAATATCTTCCCTCCATTTATCCCCACAAAATCCACCACTTCCTTCAATAGCAACCGGGCTTCCGGATCGGTATTGCTGTTTGAATAAAGGGTTTCACCAAAAGTTTCCGTATCCGAATCCTCAAATATGGGATGGGACAAAGAAATATAGGTGTTTAGAGGCTTATGTTTCTGGCGGCCGGCAGTTTTTATGGCCGTTATGATTTGACGGCTTATACACAACTCGGCAAAGGTCTTGAATGAAGCATGCCTATCACCGCTATAGCTGCGGATTGCCTTGAATAGTCCTATCATTCCCTCCTGAACAATATCATCCCTGTCCGCACCTGCAATAAAGTAGGGTTGGGCTTTCATCCTGACCATATTTTTATACTTTCTAATCAGATATTCTTCCGCCTCGCTGTCTCCCTTCTGCGCCCTTTCTATTAATTCGGTCTCCCCTATATTATCCTTGATTCTTCCCTTCATCTTCTTTACCCCTGTCATACATTGTCAATTTCTTTTCCTTTACCGCCCTTTGCCTTTTTATCTCGTACATCAATATGGCTGCAGCATTTGATGCGTTGAGGGAATCTACACCTCCTTCCATTGGAATAGATACAATAAAATCACACTTCTGTTTGGCAAGCCTTCCGATTCCGGAGCCTTCCCCACCTACCACTATTCCTATAGGGCCGGTCAAATCCCTTTCCCAATAAACATCACCTTCCATATCACATCCACAGATCCACAATCCTGAGTCCTTTAGTTTTTCAATGGTATGAACGGTGTTTCCGGATTTGACTACAGGCACATATTCCGCCGCACCAGCAGAAGCTTTTACTGCTGCGGGCGTAAGCCCTACGGATCTATGTTTTCCTATTATTATTCCATGAACACCTGCCCCATCGGCAGTCCTAATAATGGCACCTAAATTGTGGGGATCCTCCAATTCATCCAACACCACCACAAAAGGTTCTTCCCCATTACCCTCTATTTGAAAAAGCAATTCATCTAAATCCATATAAGGGTATTGGGAAACATAGGCTATAACCCCCTGGTGGCTGTCGGTCCCGCTAATTCGCGCCAAGGCGCTCCTTTCCAGGTACTGAATTACTATTTTTCGTTCCCGAGCCATGGCCTCGATTTTTTTTACCGATCCGGAAGCCCCCCTCTGTACCAGAAGTTTATCTATGTCCCTTCCGCTTTTAAGAGCCTCAATCACAGGATTTCTGCCGTATATAAAATCGTTCATACCTTCGCCTTCCCTTTTGTTGATCTGCGATATTCTGTAAAAACGTATTTAATGCCCTTTTCTTCTTGCTGTTCACTTTCCCATACCTGCATCCACTGGGGATGCTTTTCCAGGTTTTCAAAATAATTATCCGCAGGAAAATTTTCTGCTATTTTAGTCACATACACCACATCGCAATAGGGCAAAAACTGTCTGTACACATCCTCGCCACCAATGATATAGACGTCTTCTTCATCATACCTCTTTATGATTTCAAACAAATCCTCCCTGGAATGGCATATGGAGCAATCCGCATCGTATTTCTCGTTCCTGGACAACACTATATTCACTCTGTCCTTCAAAGGCTTTCCCCCAGGCAGGGATTCCAAAGTCGCTCTGCCCATGACCACAACCTTCCCCTTTGTCTTTTCTTTAAAGTACTTTAAATCTCCGGGAAGGTGTACCAACAACCTGCCATCACGACCTATTCCCCAATTCCTATCAACCGCTACAATAGCTTTCATTTTCCCCCTCATATTGCCACCGGAATATTTTTTATCTGCTGATTCTTTTCATAGTTTTCCACCCACACATCCTCCGGCTTAAAATCATAAAAATTTTTAACCTCTGGATTTAAAGTGACCTTAGGCGCCGTAAATGACGGCCTTTTAAGCAGGGATTCCACAATGGGTATATGCCTGTCATAAATATGAGCATCTGCTATAACGTGGACCAATTCCCCAGGTTTCAAGCCACTAACCTGGGCCATCATCATTACCAATACCCCATATTGAACTACATTCCAATTGTTTGCCACCAGCACATCCTGAGATCTTTGATTCAAAATAGCATTAAGTCTATCACCGGTAACATTGAAGGTCATGCTGTATGCACAAGGATAGAGAGCCATTTCATGGAGATCTTGAAAATTATATATATTTGTCATAATTCGTCTGCTATATGGATTATGTTTTAAATCATATAGAACTTTATCCACCTGATCGAATTCACCCTCACTGTATTTGTGCTTTATAGACAACTGATATCCGTAGGCCTTCCCAATGGTGCCCTCCTCATCTGCCCATGCATCCCATATTCGCGAACCTAATTCACTGATTCTATTTGACTTCTTCTGCCAGATCCACAACAACTCATCAACTGCCGATTTTATCGCAGTGGGCCTCAAAGTCAACGCCGGAAACTCCTCCCCCAAATCATAGCGATTTACAACTCCGAACATTTTTAAAGTATGGGCAGGAGTTCCATCCTCCCATCTGGCACGCACCGTTTGACCCAGGGAGGAATAACCATGATCTATTATTTTTCGGCACATTTCCGCAAAAATCTTATCCGCTTTGCTCACTGCCCACACCCTCCTTTTTCAAAAGCCCTTAACATAAATTCTTCTAAACGCCCCTTCTGCCCCGACAGATATAAATAGCCTATTAAAGCCTCAAAGGCAGTAGCCCATTTATAGATCATAGGCTGAACATTTTTAGGCTTTGTGTTTATTTTTTTATTTCGGGCACGTTTTATTAGGGCAAGCTCCTCCTCTGATAAATCCTCTATAAGAGCTTTCATCACCTCCGCCTGACTTTCCGCTCTTACATATTTTACCGCCTGAAAATGCAGCTTATCGCCCTGAATCTGACCCCTTTCTACGAGACGCTGACGCACATACATTTCATAAACAGCATCCCCCATGAAGGCCAAAACCCCTGTATTCATGTATAAATAATCTCTTTCTTGCCCTTCCAAGATATTACAGTCCTATCATCAATTTTGGATTCTTCTAATCAATTCCTCCGGTGGAAGATCATCGCTTGCCTTTATTCGCCTCATCCCCCTCAAGGTTTGGGGCAATCCTACCACTATGGTATTCGTGCCATCATCTGTCAATAGTGTAACCTTTATCCCACATTTATTCAAGAGCACTTCGCTGAACATGTCTGAAAGCCCGTTAGGATAGGCCAAAGCTGTGGCATCCCTGCCGGTAGCTTCTTTTATCCGGCTTTTTGATTTCTCCATGTCCTTCATAAAAGCCTCAATATATTCATCTTCCCCCTCATCGATCTTTCTTAAAACCCCTTTTCGATACCCGGGTCCATCCATTTCCTCTGACTGATGCATATCAAAGGTGTGGCTTTGAATGGATATTAGACCTGAGTTAGTCATTTCTCTCATCTCCTTTTCCCCAAAATGGGGTATTATCTCTCTCCCGGTACCCTTGTAGTAATTCTGGCCTGCGGTAACCCCTATGACAAAAATTGTGGCCTTCATATTATATTTCTTTAAAATCGGATATGCGATTTCGTAGTTGCTCATATATCCATCGTCAAAGGTGATAAGAACCGGTTTTTGAGGGAGCTCCCTTCCCTTTTCCACATAATCTATCAGATCCTGGGGCAGTACCCCTTCATACCCCGCATCCCAAAGAGCCTTGATATGTTTTTCAAACATGGCCGGTGAAATAGTCGTCGAATCCTTACCTCTCTCATCCAGGTGATGATACATCAAAATGGGAACATGGGCGGATTTAGTTTCTACGGGAAGCCGTCCCTCCCTTATATTGCCCTCCATAAAATTCAGGTGCCCCTCCAGCTGCTCAACCCGATCCTCCACATTATTCCCGGTGACAAAGAATCCTATATCATCGGGGAGAAAAACTTTATCATCCCCATACATTCTGGCGAGCATCATCCTACCCACATCATTTCTAAAATGGGTGGTATCATAAAAATACCTGGGATCATAACTGATGGAACTCAGAGTAAAATCCCAAAACCCGGTAACATCGGCCATGCCTTTTATCAATTTTTTAATGGCTTCCGGCGAATAGCTCAAGGAATCCGGTCCATACATAGGCGAAAACAATACTGTCAGCTCCACACCCTTATCACTACACATGCCTTTAATCATTCTTACACTTTCAATACATTCATCGATATATCCCAATCCCTTTGGAACCGGTTCAAAACCTAAGAATGTGGGGTATTTGCTAAAATACTCCTCTAATTCTCCGAAAGCTTCCACATCTCTTGAAGACTTGTCGTAAGTTCCATCCGCCACATTAAAAACATCAAAGGGCTGCTGCAGATAAGTGTCCGCCCTCTTATCTCTTATTTTAGCAACACCATAGTTCGGGTTAGCGGTTAAATACCTGCTATAAAAATTTATCGTGGATCCTCCCGTAACCTTTGCGTGCATGTACTGGGTAGGACCATCCTTTTCCCCTTGATAGGTGGCAGCACTTGAAATTGCCAGATTCAAAATGATATTTTTCACCTTATAATTTTCTAAAACATATGAAGCCATTTGAACCGTATCATACATATCGGCACCATACACAAAAAGATTGTAGTATTTATCTCCTGTGTATTCCTCTAAAACCTGAGGGGATAGAGCGCTTGTCCCCGAAGCTCCCAGAATATAGGAGTCATACTTCCCATGATTTTTATCCAGATATTCGATTTTAGCAACCCTGGGATTCTGTGTCATGCTGTTGGAATACCAATTATAGTGTCTATCACCAAAAACTCCGAAGGGGTCTGTGTAAATATTGAAAGCCGCTACGGCACCTATCAATATGATAATCGTTAGGGCAAAAGCCGCCAACCATTTTTTAGAATTCATAGGCTTGTCCTCCTGCTAAAATTGTGCATAAATGAATTCCACCCCGGTATATCCTTCCGAATATATTCCCAAAAAAAGAATCGCACACAAAGCCGCTACCATCACTGCCCATTGGAGTAGAAACGGCTTGGTTTCCAGGTTCCTTTTTATATCCACACCCTTTTCCGCAAGATAATCAGATGTGAACAACACCATTGATCCAGCGATAATTATTATGAAATCGTTAAATGTAAGGCCTAATTGTAACAGAGTTCCATTAAACATCTCCATAGGTTCAAAATGAAAAAAGGTTCTCCTTAGCATATGAATTGCCGACATAAAGCTGTCGGCTCGTGAAAAGTATCTCCCTATGCATACAAGGAATAATGTCCGGAAAACGCTGAATATATGCCATGCCTTCCCATCCTTGATTCCAAGCTTTTGTTTGATAACCAAATAACGATTTTCAAACACTAATGAAAAGGTTATTATGGACCCGCTATAAAGGCCAAATGCTATGTATTTCCAGCTTGCTCCATGCCAAAGTCCTACAACGATATATACCAAAAAAGTAGCAAGACTTACGGGAATAATCTTTCCACGCTCGTTTCCAAATTTCTGCCTGCACGCTCTTCCAAAGGTTCCCATGGTTTTTGAAAGAGTGATAGGGTAAAAGAGATAATCCTTCAGCCAGGTCCCAAGGGTAATATGCCATCTTCTCCAAAAATCGGCTATGGATGTGGCAAAAAAAGGCCTTCTGAAATTTTCATCCATGTATATACCCAAAATTTGAGCAATCCCAAGGGAGATATCAATTCCTCCGGAAAAATCGCAGTATATTAGAACGCTGTAAAATAATACTGAGGTAAATATTACAGCCCCACCGTAATCCTCATATCCGGAAAAAACTGTCCCTACCAGAACAGCAGCTCGGTCAGCTATGACCATTTTCTTGAAGTAGCCCCAAAGCATCCTTTGAATTCCATATTTAGCCCGGGTACTATCCCATTGATTAGGCGCGTATAGCTGATGGGCTAATCTATCGTGTCTGCCGATGGGCCCCTGTATCAGCTGAGGAAAAAAGGATACGAAAAGTGCAAATTTGCCTATGTGGCGATCCGCCTTATATTTCCCACGATAAACATCTATCACATATCCGGCAGATTGGAATGTATAGAAGGAAATCCCCAGGGGAAGAAGCAGATTATAGATAGGAAGGGCTCCCCCATCTACCGATATTCTAAGCAAATCATTTATTGATTCCGCCACAAAATTATAATACTTAAGAAATGCCAGTATACCGAAATCCAGCATAAGGCAGATAAAGACTATGAGTTTCTTGTCCCTTTTGACAATTCTTTGGAGTCTCTTCCTCTCTTCCTTTTCCATGGTTAAATCCATACGACCATTGCATTTTTCAAGAAGCAATGCGGCCACAAAGGTGGTAAGGGTGGTCAATAAAAGGAAGGCAATTTGCTTAAAGCCAGAGAACATATAAAATATGTAACTTGATACCAGCAGCATAATCCAACGATACTCCTTAGGCACTAAAAAGTATCCCGCTATGGATATCAAGATAAATGGAATGAAGGCCAAAGAGGTATAAGACATTTAACATCCTTTCAACTAGTTAAGCGACTCTATCAGCGTAACCATAGCCTGAACCGAATTGAAATTCTCCGGAATCATGTGAATAACGCCGATTTCTATGTCAAAAGCATCGTTCAACTCCATGACTAAAGTAACCATGTCAAAGGAGTCTAAAACCCCATCTTCTATTAGGTTCTCCTCATTTTCAAAGTCCACATCGGGATGAATGTCAGCCAGTATTTCAAGTATGGTTTCTTTCATGTTTCTTTTCTCCTGAGATTTTAATTTGATATGCCTCATCTATGAAGGAGGGTTAAAGACTGATAGCCATCCTCTTTAAATCCTACCTTTTCATATAAAGTACGAGCAGCCAGGTTATCATCCCCGACCCATATAATATAGTTTTCCACGCCTCTTTTTTCTGCGGTATCCTTCCACTTCAGCAATAGGGTTTCACCAATCCCGCGCTTTCTGGCATGTTTTGCAACCGCAATATGTAGTAGGTCTGTATTTCTTTTATTTATCCCCATATGGAGAACACCGACCAGATCCTTGCCCATCCCCTCATAAGCGCACAACACTTCCCCCCGTTCAATGGAAATCCTAACGTCTTCCTTTGAGGATAAAAAACCGGTTAAAGGATGAAAGTTTTCCTGTAAAAACTCAACAACCTCCCCATGCTGCTCCCTACCTGCTTCTTCCACCCTTATAAAAGTAAGGGTAAGGGATTGTTCTCCCACCAGGAATTCATCATTATCAGCCTTCATTCTAACCCTTTTCACCTTCTGAGTAAACCCGGATTTCAACAAGCATCCGGATACTATCTCCGGTGGGATTTTTCCCTTTTGAAAAGCAACCTCGGCAACAAGGGGCTTGTCAGAAGAAATCGAGAAGGTCTTTTCAGCATCATTCAGATGATAATAGAATCTATAGTAATTGTCCATATCTACGAGAAAAAATAGTCCTTCTCCATCAATATAAAACAGACGCCCTTCGTCCATAAGGGGAATATAGGCCGTAGGCATGGTATAGTTGTTGGTAATATGCCGTCCCTTAAGATACGGTACTAATAGATCATTCAATTGAATTAAATTCTCTATCTTTTCCATTTAGAAACTCCTCCTCTATCTTTTTTCTGTCTATCTTGCCATTGGCTGTTTCCGGCATGGACTCCATTGAATACATTTTACCCGGAATCATGTATCTTGGTATTTTGTTTCGAATCCCCCTTACTATATCTGCCCTTGTAATATCCTTACCCTTATAGGCTAATACGATTCTTTCCCGCAGGCTATCATAAAAACAGATCGCCTCTTCTATTCCGGGCAACGAATTCACTGCTGTCTCTATTTCACCAAGCTCTATCCTGTTACCCAAATGCTTAATCTGCTTGTCCCCTCTGGCGACGAAAATCAGCTCCCCATACCGATTGTATCGAGCCATATCCCCGGATCGATATACCTTTTCCGGATAACTGTTATGAAGAGGATTTTGCACAAAGGCACTCTCTGTTTGTAAGGGATTATTATAGTACCCGGGAGCAACTCCGGTTCCTCTAATATATATTTCTCCTACCTCTTCATCCTTTACTGGGTTGCCTGCTTCATCCAAAAGGAGTATTTCCATGTTTCTACAAGTCTTTCCTATGGGTATGCTTTCATTATCCGAAAATTCCCGATCCACTTCATACCAGGTACAGTCCACAGTTATTTCTGTCGGCCCATACAGATTGTAAAACCTTCCTTTGGGAACCGCCCTTTTCCACACATTATATTGTTTACCCGGCATGTTTTCCCCGGCAAAAACTATCCTGCACAAGTATTCAGGTTTTATTTCTTTAAACACATCCAGATTAGCCAGCAGCTTTATAGCAGATGTGGCCCACATGATGGTGTTTATTTTCCTTTCGTTTAGATGTTGAACCAATCTTACGGGCATGGCAAAAAGGTTTTTGGGGATTATATCCACAGTAGCCCCGGTTCTAAAACATGTATAAATATCCTTTACAGAGGCATCAAAATAAAATGGCGTTTGGTTTCCGATAATATCCGTTTCCGAAAAACCAAAGGTTTCCTTTAACCATTCCATCAAATCTATAATCCCCCTATGGGTGATGGTCACTCCCTTGGGAATACCCGTAGATCCTGAGGTAAACATAACGTATACCGGATCCGTATCTATGGAAGCTGCCCGTATGTTTTCCAGCAAACCATCATCCACCTTTTCTTTTATGGCTTCTTCATATGCTATTTCAACACAATGGGAATTTAGTTTCTCCTGGCATATCGTTACCTTTTCATCTCCCGGTGGCACAATATATGCGGCCGGCAAAAGGGATGTTGCTATGGAATTCAAGCGGGTTTCAGGGGTTTGATTATCGATAGGCACATAGAAATTGCCGCTGTACAACACCCCAAGAAAGGAAATTATACTGGAAATATTTCTATTCACCAATACCATTACAGGGCAGCCTCTTTTCCCTCCCAGCATACGCTGAATGTAACACCCCAGGGATTTGCCTTTATTCACAAGCTCAGTGAAGTCCACAGACCCTACCGCATCGATAAAAGCTGTCTTCCCCGGTATTTTCTCCCTAGTTTCCTCCAAATATTCAAGCACATTTACTTTCAACGATTCCACCCTAATCCTTAGCAAAATATTTCACAGGCTAAAACGGAGGTTTTCTCTCATATCTGCGCCTGCTATCCCGATACACTTCTATTCTCTCAATTGGATCATCCAATTTACGTTTGGCACCATATGGTCTTTGCCTCTCAAGTTCTTTTTTCCTCATCCTTTCCGCTTTTCTTTTCTTCTTTCTCTTAATCTGTCTCCTTTTTAAAATTATATATGCAATCAATAACGCAAGGAAGAAAACTAACAGTCCTAAAATCCACTTTTTTATAATTCTAATCGTACCATCGCTTACACCGAGCAGGGAAAGAATCCCTCCCTCAGGAACAGCTTTTGCAGCCACTGCATCAAATTCCCCCAATAGAATATCCCCCTGGTACACCTTGATTGTGCCTGCCTTCTCGCCTCTTTTTACAGGTGCCCTTAGAGATGGGTATATCTCCGCTTCCCAGCGTAGGCTTCTTTCCACCCCATCAATAGGCATTACAATATTTGCCGTTTCCGCTGTAATAACGGGGATTCTGTTGACCTTGCCCCGTTTTATTTTAATCTCATCTACCTCTGTGTTAGCTTCAAACACCTTAACAGTCTTAAAGTTTTCAAACCCGTAATCCAGCATGGCGATACAGTCTCTAAAACGATCTAAATCGGTGGAAGCCAACACTACTGCAATTAATTCCATATCACCCTTTTTTGCAGAAGCCACCAAACAGCCTTGAGCATGACTGGTGTATCCGGTTTTAATCCCGGTTACACCCTCGTACTTACAAGGTCTTTCCACACCACCAACGACAACCTTTGTGTTTTCATCGTAGAGCAGGCGATTAGTGTTATGAAGAGGTCTTTCCTGCTGTTTGTTCGTGGCAGGAATAATATGGCTATAAGTACCAACATATTTACGAAAGGTATCGTTTGCCATACAGTACCTTGCTATCATGGCTAAATCATAGGCAGTGCTCACATGCTCCTTTTCATGAAGGCCGTTGGGGTTTACAAAGTTACTGTTTTTTGCACCTAATTTTTTGGCTTTTTTGTTCATCAAACCGGCAAATTCCTCGACGGTTCCGGAAATCTTTTTAGCAAATGCAACAGCCGCGTCGTTAGCGGAATCAAGCATCATACCATACATCATTTCCTCCCCGGTGATGATTTCGTCCTCTATTAGATACATCCGGCTCCCTTCGGTAAAGGGGGTTTCACTGTCTACTGGTATAGTTTCACTTAAATCAAGTCTTTCTATGGCCAAAATACTCGTTAGCATTTTTGTGGTGCTGGCCGGGAAATGCTGTACATCTTTATTTTTTTCGTATAGTATTTCTCCGCTTCCCCCATCCATTAGGATTGCTGCCTGTGCTACCAGCTCAAGGGGATCATCTGCACCAACATCCCTTTCTCCCGTCGCAAAGGCCATCTGTACTGTTCCCAAAAACAACGATATGGCTATTACCAGTGCAATTACTTTTTTCATCCCATAGTTCCTTCCACTTATGCTTTTAGCTTACTGTCCGATAAAAAAATAGTCAGCAAGCTGGTATCCATTTTCAAAAAACGGTCCGGAAGATGCAGCGGTTTCTCCATACTGTTTCAGTCCGTCATCAGCTTTAATATCCCTGCTATCAAACAATACAAACGGTACCGGATCCGGTGAGTGGGTTCTAATATGCATTGGGGTCTGGTGGTCTGGCAACACAAGTATCTTATAGTCTTCACCGGTTCCTTCCAGATATTCTATGACTGGACCGGCGATTTCCCTATCAATTATCTCAAGGCATTTTATTTTTCCCGCCAGGTCACCCTGGTGAGAGCATTCATCGGGGCCTTCCATATGGAGGTATACGAAGTCCTGCCCCCTCTTAAATTCTTCAATGGTAGCCCGGGCTTTCCCCTCATAGTTTGTGTTTATTGTTCCCGTTGCCCCGGGTACATCAACCGTATCCAATCCCGCACATATTCCTATTCCCTTGATCAAGTCCACGGCAGAGATGGCCGTTCCCTTAACACCATATTTTTCGAAAAATGAAGTTAAAGCCGGCTTTTTACCCTGCCCCCAAATCCAAATGGAATTAGCCGGGTTAAGTCCCTTCTCCCTACGTCTTATATTTATTGGATGATCTTTTAAAATGTTGTAGCTCTCCTTCATCATATTATAAATGAAATCGACTCCCTGGCCTTTAGGCAGATAATCCCCCACCCTCCTGTCCAAGATGTCATGGGGAGGAGTCAAATCGTAGTGAGTTTCCCCATCATTTACGATCATAGCGTGCCTGTAACTTGTTCCCGTATAAAAATTTATCCTGCTGCTGCCAAAGGCTTTTTGTATATCTTTAATTAGTACGTCAGCTTCCTCGGTGGTTATCTCGCCTGAACTATGGTCCGCAACGGTAAGATCCTCATATGAACCATCCCCCGCCAGGGTGACAAGATTGCATCGAAAAGCTACATCCGTATCTGCCAGATCCACACCTATGCTGGCTGCTTCTAAAGGCGATCTTCCCGTATGATATTTTCGGGGGTCATATCCCATAACCGAAAGGTTTGCCGCATCGCTTCCCGGTGCTATGCCATGGGGAATGGTGCGCACCATACCTACAGTACCACGCCTTGCCAAACCATTGATATTTTTCATTTCTGCTACTTCAAGGGGCGTTTTGTTTCCCAAGGATTCTATTTTTTCATCACCAGCTCCATCAGTAAGTAAAATCCAATATTTCATAAGCTACCTCCCATATCCTCAAAGGTAATAATAAAGACCTTATTTGTCATATTTATTCAGATATTGTATCATAAATTAATAATCAGGCAAACCATAGCCGGTGAAAAACAATATGTTTTCATAGAAAAGATAGCCATATCTTTGATAATATAAATAAACTACTCCAACTTTTAATAAACAATTTCCCCAAAGGGAATGCTTGTGGTATAATGAACATTATTTTAGAACTAATCGTTAAAGGAGGCTCAAAAAATGAACAAAAAAGAAAGAGTGTTTAACTTCTCTGCAGGGCCATCTACATTGCCCCTTCAGGTATTAGAGCAGGCTGCAGGTGAAATGACAAATTATCAAAACTGCGGTATGTCCGCTATGGAACTGAGCCATAGGTCAAAGGAATTTGTATCCATCATAGAAACGGCTGAACAGGATCTACGGGATTTAATGAACATACCCGATTCTTATAAAGTATTGTTTTTGCATGGCGGCGGGTCCCTTCAGTTCGCTATGGTTCCATTAAATCTGTTGAGGAAATCCAAAATTGCAGATTACATCGTTACTGATTACTGGGCAAATAAAGCTGTGGCAGAAGCCAAAAAGTTCGGTACAATAAATATTGTGGCATCCTCGGAGGATAAAAAGTTTTCCTATATCCCCGACGTGGACAAGATTGCCTTCACAAAAGATGCTGACTATGTTCACTTCACCCATAACAATACCATTGCCGGAACAAGATTTACTCAAATACCGGATACAGGTAAGGTTCCCCTGGTCTGCGATATGTCCTCCATGATTTTATCGGAGGAAGTAGATGTAACAGACTATGATCTAATCTATGCGGGGGCGCAAAAAAACATAGGGCCCTCCGGAGTGACCATTGTAATAATTAAAGAGGACCTTTTAGGGTTTGCCGATGAATCGGTACCTTCGATGCTTAATTATAAGGCTCATGCAGATGCCAACTCCATATATAATACGCCTCCCTGCTACCCGATCTACGTTTCCGGCCTCACCTTTAAGTGGATCAAGGAAAGAGGCGGAGTCGCCGCTATGCAGGAATACAATGAGAAAAAGGCTTCCCTGCTTTACGATGCAATCGATAACAGTAACCTTTTTAAATGTCCGGTGAACAAAAAGGATCGCTCTCTGATGAACGTGGTGTTCGTAACAGGTGATCCTAACCTGGACAAGAAATTTGTATCAGAGGCCGGAAAGGCTGGTTTTGTAAGCTTAGAAGGTCATAGAAGCGTTGGCGGCATGCGGGTAAGTATCTATAACGCAATGTCACAGGAAGGTGTGACAAAACTTATACAGTTTATGCAGGAATTTGAGAAAAACAATAAATGATGATTTGGAGCGAGGTTTTTTGAATGTATAAAATTGCTACGTTAAATAAGATTTCACCGGTAGGTTTAAATCGTCTTACGGACAAGTACGTTCTAACAGACGATGTTACAGAGGCACATGGAATAATTGTTAGAAGTCAAGACATGAAATCCATGGAGCTTCCCAAAAATCTTCTGGCTATAGCAAGGGCAGGGGCAGGTACCAATAATATTCCCATAGATGCCTGCTCTCAACGGGGTATAGTGGTGTTTAACACCCCTGGTGCCAATGCCAATGCAGTAAAGGAGCTGGTTTTAGCGGGCCTCTTCATAGCAGCTCGCAACCTTTCCAATGCCGTTGCATGGACCAAGACTCTAACTGACGACGTGTCTATCACCGTTGAAAAGAATAAATCCATGTTTGCCGGCCAGGAAATCAAAGGGAAAACCTTAGGGGTAATAGGGCTTGGAGCCATCGGCGTAATGGTTGCCAATTCAGCACATGCTCTGGGCATGAAGGTCATAGGCCATGACCCTTATATGTCCATAACATCGGCACATCAGCTATCCTCTGATGTGGAAGTGTACGAAAGCATGGATGCTATGCTTCCCCTTTGTGATTTCATCTCAATACATGTGCCTGCCATTGAAAACACCAAGCAGATGATAAATAAGGATCGATTTGCCTTGATGAAGGACGGAGTTTCCCTTCTTAATTTTTCAAGGGATATAATTGTAGATGACGGGGATGCTGCTGAAGCGTTGGAAAGCGGAAAATTAGGTTATTATATCACCGACTTTCCCAATGATAAGCTGGTGGAAAATGAAAAAGTGGTCTGCATACCGCACCTGGGAGCATCCACCTCAGAATCCGAAGAGAATTGCGCCATCATGGCGGTAGATCAGATGAAGGATTATCTGGAAAATGGCAATATTGTCAATTCGGTAAACTATCCCACCTGTAACATGGGGGTATCTACCGCCAAAGCACGTATAGTCGTGTTGAACACCAATGTGTCCGGTATGCTAACCCAGATAACCGGTACCTTTGCCGATATGGGAATCAATATCAGCGATATGATTAATAGAAGCAAAGGAGATTTAGCCTGTACCCTGGTGGATGTAGATACGGATGTCACGGAAGATGACGTTAAAAAACTTCTGGATATTGAAGGTGTAACCGCCATAAGGGTTATTCCAAACCGTAAAAGATGAGTCAGTGTATTTGAAGCTGATAATCAAAAAGGAGGCAGGGTGATTTAATAAGCCTGCCTCCTATTTGATTTGATCCTCATCATGGGAATCTACTTTAATTGCTCCGACTGTTATAGCACCTACCGCAATTATTTTTCCCAAGGTCTTTATTTCCCTTTTTACCCCTTCCTTGTCTCCTTTTAATACACCTTGGACAATGGCTTCACCTGAGTTTACAGTCATTTTAAAGTTCCTTACCATATTACCCAAAACTCTGTTGCCTGCACTTTTTAAATCCCTTTTGGCAGCACAAAGGTGTCTACGTTTCTTTTTAATATTCAAATACATTTTGGGGTTGCCCTTTTTCCTGTTGACACTTTCGCCAATTGCCTCCATCCCCCCTACCGCCAGGTGGGCGGCACCACTAACCGCGTCTCCTGCTATCTCTCCGGTCAATATGGTTGAATCCACTATATTGCCACCTAAATCATCCAGGAACCTTTTCCCTGTCACATGACCGGCTATTGCAATAACTCCCCCCACAATTCCTCCGAATGTCGCACCTATTAGGATTCCGGCTTTTTTTATAGGCTTCATCACAAACCTCCATTTCAACGCATCCTCCAAACACCTAACACTACATAAAAACCCCTAAACACGTTAAATCTAACGGATTTAGGGGTTTAATCAAGTGGTACACCCAGAGGGACTCGAACCCCCAACCTACTGATTCGTAGTCAGGCACTCTATCCAATTGAGCTATGGGTGCAAACGTACGCAAAGCGGCCTTACACTCACCCCACGTACAAGCGTTATTATACAATATGATTATTGCCTTGTAAAGCATATCATCGCCATTTATTTTAACTCGCTATAGGCAACAGGTTTAAACATCGAATTCAAAACCCTCCAATTTCCCGGAAAGGGATACATCAGATTCCAATAGCTTATTCCGCCTAAACCGTATTCGTTAACCAGGTTTAATTTCGCCCTGATGCTTTCCTCGTTTTCAAACCATACCTGATGTTCGTTTCCTTCCCCATCAAAATATGTATACCATGGCGACTGGGCAACAGGATCCCATTGTATTTCTGCACCGAATCGCTGAGCCCTTGCCACCGCCTCCACATTTGAAATGTTTTCAGCCCGGGGATTACCAGGCGCATAGGGTAATGTCCAATCATAGCCGTAGTTTGGAATACCCATAAGGATTTTTCCCCTTGGGATTACCGATACTCCATAATCCAAAACCTTGCGCACCATATTGATGGGGGCGACAGCCATAGGGGGTCCGTATGCATATCCCCATTCATATGTCATTAGCAGCACATAATCCGCCGCCTTGGCAAACAAATTGTAGTCATGGGCCTCGTAAAGCAAACCGGGTTGCTGAGCATAGGTTTTAGGTGCCGCCGCAACTAAGACAAAATATCCGTTTTGGCTTAATCTTAGACGGGTATCATTGATAAATGCGGCATAGGCTTCCCTATCCTGAGGCAACAAAAATTCAAAGTCAAAATCAATGCCGGAAAGACCCTTCGCTTTAATATTGGCTTCAATCTGATCGATTAACCGCTGAATTTTAACCGGGTCGTTGAACATCTCATGGGCTTTAACATTATCAAATTTTCCATCTTCGTCCATAGCTGTTAGGACCATTAGAGCGCCTACACCGAAGTCCCCGGCCTTAGCTATCAGCTCTTCATCGTCCAACTGTACCAAATCCCCATTGGAAGTTATTCCATAGGTAAACATGGACAGAAAGGTAAGATTCGGTATCGCCTCCGCCAAAATCCAATCCTCAATAAAAGGATAGGCATATCCATTCACTATTATCTCTTCCAATTAAAAACACCTCCTCCACATATAATATGCCGGAGGAGGCTTGATTAGCCTTTAAATCCAAAGTCATGCCGTGGACTAAAACAGTGATAGCTGATCCGATTGGGGGAGTCCTTTCAAAACACCGGCTCTGCCAAGGGCATCAATAGCCTTACTATTCAATCTGGCCCTGGCCTTCATATCATCGATGGAGAAAAATAACCCCTTTTCAATTTCTTCCGCCAAGTTTTTAGAGGCATTTTCCCCCATACCATCCATGGCCATAAAAGGAATCTGGATTTTTCCGTCAATAACCTGAAACTTAGTGGCGTGGGATCTCTCTAAATCCACTGGTAAAAATTCAAAGCCTCGAGCATACATTTCACGTACCAATTCCAAGCATGACATTTCATTTTCCTCGTTCTGTGTCATTTCCCTGCCCCTTCCTTTTAACTCTTCCAGTCTCCGCCTTAAAACTTCACCTCCGCCTAAGGCTATATCTACCTTAAAATCGTTGCATCTAAGGCTGAAAGCTGCTGCATAAAAGGCTTCTGGATAATACACCTTATAGTAGGCGATTCTATATGCCATCATCACATAGGCAACTGCATGAGCCTTCGGAAACATGTATTTGATTCTGCGACATGATTCTATATACCATAGCGGAACCTTGTTAACTTCCATCAGCTCCACATCCTCGTCGGAAACACCCTTACCCTTTCTAACCTTCTCCATTATTCTGAAAGAATCTATCGGGGGGAGACCCTTTTCTATAAGGTAATTCATGATATCATCCCGGGTGGATATGGCATCCTTTATGGTAGCCTGTCCTTCCAAAATAAAATCTCTGGCATTGTTTAACCAAACATCGGTGCCATGGGAAAAGCCTGATATCCTCACCAAATCTGCAAATGTTTCAGGTTTGACATCATCCAGCATATTCCTCACGAACTGGGTTCCAAACTCCGGTATGCCAAAGGTACCATGGGTAAATTCATAGTCTTCATCCTTAATATTCAGGCTCTCAATACCGTTGAAAAGATCCTGCACCCTCTTATCGTTCAAAGGCAGTGTCAAGGGATCAACGCCCGTCATTTCCTGAAGCATGTGAATCATGGAGGGGACATCATGACCCAATATGTCCAGTTTAAGAAGGTTCTCGTCTATAGAGTGATATTCGAAGTGAGTTGTGACCACATCGCTATTCATATCATTTGCAGGCCTTTGTACCGGACAGAAATCATGAATATCCCTATCCCTTGGCAGTATTATTATCCCTCCGGGATGTTGACCCGTCGTCCTCCGCACACCTTCGCACCCCTTTGCCAGTCGATCTATCTCCCACTTGCTCATAGGGCGCCCCGTTTCTTCAATATATTTCTTTACGAAGCCAAAGGCGGTTTTTTCAGCCACCGTAGATATGGTTCCTGCCCTAAAAACGTTCTCTGATCCGAAGATTTCCTCTATGTATTTATGTGCCACCGACTGATATTCACCTGCAAAGTTTAAATCTATATCCGGTTCCTTATTACCTTCAAATCCCATAAATACTTCAAAGGGGATGTTGAATCCATCCCTTTTATATGGCTCCCCACAAAGAGGACAATTCTTTGGGGGCAGATCCACACCACAGTCAAAACCAGTGTTTTCCGGGAACTCTGAATTCCTGCAATCAGGGTTTTGGCATATATAATGAGGTGGCAAAGGATTTACTTCCGTAATCCCTCCCATAGTTGCCGCAAGGGATGAACCGACAGATCCCCTTGATCCCACCAGATAACCGTCCTCCATAGATTTCCCCACAAGTTTTTCTGCGGATATATATAGAACGGCATATCCATTATCGATAATTGAAGAAAGCTCCCTTTCCAATCTATTAGCTACTATGGGAGGCAAGGGAGTGCCGTAAATCCTTTGGGCATTCTCCATGCAACGGTTTCGGAGCATTGCATCAGAGTCCTCTATTTCAGGGGGGAATTTGCCCTTGGGGATTGGCTCCAATTTTTCTATCTCCCCTGCAATCCCATCGGGAGCACGGATCACCACTTCCCTTGCCACTTCATCTCCTAAATAGGAAAACTCCTCCAACATTTCTTCAGTAGTTCTGAAAAATAAGCCTTCTCCGCTTTCTGCATCCTTGTACCCCTGCCCCGCCATTATGATCTTCCTGTACACGCTATCTTCCGGTTCCGTGTAATGGCTGTCACAGGTAGCGACCACAGGCTTTTTTATTCTTTCTCCCAATCCAACTATCTTCCTGTTTATTTCCTTCAGGTCCTCCACATCTGCAAGCCTTCCATTTTCCAGCATAAATCTATTATTTATTAAAGGCTGAATTTCCAAATAGTCATAAAAACCGGCTACCTTTTCTTGATGCTCCCGAGGCAATCCCTCTAAAATGCTTTGAAAGACCTCCCCCGCCTCGCAGGCCGAACCAATTATTAACCCCTCCCTATGTTTCTCAAGTATGGATTTTGGTATTCTTGGACGCTTATAAAAAAAGTCCATATGGGAGAGGGAAACCAATCTGTACAAGTTTTTCAATCCAGCTTCATTTTTCGCAAGAATTATAATATGATAGGTTCTTCCATTCTTATAGTCTATTGGTTCCCCTTCCTTCTGATCATCATCATTTAAAAGGTATCCTTCCAGACCATAAATCACCTTTATATCTAAGCCTTTGCTCCCCACAAATTTTGCCGCATCGGGAAAGGCCTGAACCACCCCATGATCAGTAATAGCGATGGCCTTATGACCCCATTCCGCCGCCTTTGAAATAAGGGTCTCTACCCGGTTTAACCCATCCAATGCACTCATCTTGGTATGGGCATGAAGCTCTATTCTCTTTTCCTGTGCATTGTCCATCCGCCCATGATATGTTTCTTTTTCAATGTCATTGACCATCACAACCACCGCATTCTCAAAAGAATCATTTACAGCCTTGCCTTTAAGGCGAAGATATGTCCCCTCTTGAATGTGGGAATCTATATCTTCCCATTTCTCCTTGGTTGTAAAGCATTTGCAGCAAACCGATTCGGTATCGTCGTGGATAAAAAGAGAAGCTAAAATTTTACCGTTCTTAACCTCCCTATGCTCCTTTTGAAACACTTGTCCGCCAATGATTATCCCCGTTCCCCCATAAGGATCCAGATCAACAATTTTCACTTTTTCACCCTTGATAGGCTTACCCATAATTAGGTTACCTATCACCTTTTTATGCCCGCTTCCTCCTCCGCTTCCCTTTTTCCTGTCGGCCACTTTGCCATCCGCGAATGATGGCTTTGCTGACACCTCCTTCGAGTCTAAAATATCCTTTTCTCTACAGGCTAAAAGTACCTCCTCATACCTATCCTGCTTATTGCTGAAACACACATTCACAGATATATTGAATGTATCCAGATACTTCTTATGAAAAATATGGGCTACCCTATCATTTAATTCTCTTGCCGCCTCATCCCCTAAAACCATGATGGAAAGCCCTTCTCCACCGTATGTAAACTCGCGAGGAAGAATTGCCTTGCCTAAGGGCGCGTCTTTCTCCTCTAATTCTTCAATGGCATAAGGCATATACAAGGGAATTATCTCTTCTGGTGAGAGAAGCATTTGAAAGTAATCAAAAAAAATATCCACAGCAGTTAAATCAGTGAATTCATCCATTATGAGCTTCTCTATCCTGTATCTGCTTTCAATTGGTATTATAAAATTTAAGCGCAGATGTATTTTAAGAATCCTAAACTTTTTATTTAGTGAAACCTTTTCTATGGAATAAACATATTCCTGTTTCCTCCCGCCAAGTTCATTCCAATCTATATTGCCATCAAATAATGCCTTCACCTTTTCGCTCCTTTTTCAAAACCCTTTATCCTTGCCATCAATTCCCCTACAATGTTTTCCTCATGAACTGTTGCCACAGGTTTTCCCTTCTGGAAAATAACACCTTTTCCCTTGCCGCAGGCTACCCCTAAATCCGCATCTCTGGCCTCCCCCGGTCCATTTACTGCACACCCCATAACAGCGATGGTCAAGGGGGGTAATCCCTGGGCGGATCGGAAGGGTTCCATAAGGCTCGCCTCCTCTTCAACTGCGGCTGCTATTACTTCCAGATCTACCTGTGTGCGACCGCAGGTGGGGCAGGATATAACCGATATGCCACCTGAGTACATCCCAAGGGACTTCAGTATCTCCTTGGCGCATATAACCTCCTCCACCGGATCTCCGGTTAAGGAAACCCTTATGGTATCCCCTATGCCACATAGTAGCAAGGCCCCAAGTCCTACCGCAGATCGGATCTTCCCAGTATCGATTGTCCCTGACTCCGTAACCCCTATATGCAACGGGTGATCAGTTAAAGATGCTATCCGTCTGCAGGCTTCAAAATTCATCCTCACATCCGATGCCTTTATCGATAACACTATATTGTCAAAATTCATCTGCTCCATATATTCCACAGCCCTGACGGCACTTTCCGCAAGGCCTTCCGGGGTAACCTTCCCATGCCTTTGAAGGATTTCTCTTTCCAAGGAGCCGGCATTTACCCCTATGCGAATAGGTATTCCCCTCTCCCTTGCAGCAGACAATATGGCTTTAACCTTCACTTCGTCCCCTATGTTTCCCGGATTTATGCGTATCTTGTCCGCTCCGTTTTCAATGGCAGAAATAGCAAGCCGATAATCAAAATGAATATCGGCTACAAGAGGTATTTTTGTTTGCCTTTTAATCTGCCCCAAAGCCGAAGACGCCTCTTCATCTGGAACCGCACACCTTACTATTTGACATCCCCTATCTGTCAGCCTTGCGATTTGTTCCACCGTTGCACGAATATCCCTGGTATCCGTATTAGTCATAGATTGTATGCTTATAGGGGCTCCGCCACCAATTGGCACGTCCCCGCACATTACCCTCTTAGTCATATTCAATCACCCCAATACAAACCTGCCGAAGTCCTGAATAACCAGATATATCATAAGACCAAACAGGAGCATCAACCCGGCAAAATGAATTTTACCTTCCATCTCATCCGTTATAGCCTTCCCCGTTACCCTTCTTATGACCAGAAATAAAAGCTTCCCTCCATCCAGTGCGGGAAAAGGCAACATATTGACTATAGCCAGGTTTAAGCTGATCAATGCCGCCAGATTTGCTATCGATAGTATACCGTATTTGGCCTGATCATTAATAGTACTTACTATGCCTACAGGCCCCATTAAATCGTTCATAGAGCCCTGTCCTGTAAATAACTGGCCTAAGAAGAAAAACATCTCCCTCGTCCAGTAGAGGATGTTTAAGACACCCGCCTTTATAGCAGGCAGCACCGCATGCTCCGGTTTGGATTGAATCCCTATGATCCTCCTTCCCTCCGAGTTTTCAAAATCGCTTATTATACTAATTCTCTCATTGCCCCGTTCAACGGTGAGAGATATTCTATCCCCCTGACTTCCACCTATACCGTTTATAACGTCCTGCCAACTATCTATTGATGCACCTTCAATTGCCACAATTCTGTCACCAGGCAATAGACCGGCCTCCTCCGCCGGTGAACCCGGGGATACTATACCGATTACGTTGGTGGTAACACCGACTATGAGAACAATTATCGCAATAATCACTATGGCGGTAAGAAAGTTCATCACAGAACCGGCTACTATGACAATTGCCCTGGCCCAAGCCGGCTTTTTATTAAAAGCCCGTTCATGATCTGAGTCCTCATCCTCACCCTCCATACTTACGAATCCGCCAATGGGAAAAGCCCGAAGGGAGTAGGTGGTTTCCTTTTTCCCAAAACTTAGAATTTTGGGCCCCATTCCCAATGCAAATTCATTGACCTTGATCCCCACTGCTTTAGCTGTTAAAAAATGTCCCAATTCATGGACAAAAATTAACAAACAAAATATTACTATGGCATAAATCGCTGTTACCATGTTTTCAATATCTCCCTAATTTCCCTATCTAACTGTAAAATATCTTCCAAGCCCAGATTTCCCCCAGGCGTATGTTTCTCCAAGACCCTTTCAATCATTATGGGTATATCCGTAAAGCTAATCCTTCCCTCCAGGAATTGACTAACCAACACCTCATTTGCCGTATTTAAAACCGCCGGTGCAGCTCCTCCCATTTCAAGCGCCTCATATGCTAAATCAAGACATTTGAACAACTTCCTATCAACAGCTTCAAAATGTAAGGCTCCCAACTTCAAAAAATCCACCGGTGGAAAATTGTTTGCCCTACGATCCGGATAAGTCAAAGCATAGTTTATGGGAACCCTCATGTCGGGCTGCCCTAACTGTGCCAGAATGGAATGATCCTCAAATTCAATCATAGAGTGAATAATGCTTTCAGGATGCACAATAGGCTCAATCTTGTCTGCTGAAATATCAAATAGCCAATAAGCTTCTATTACCTCTAAGCCTTTATTCATCATTGTGGCAGAGTCTATGGTTATCTTACTGCCCATCCGCCAATTAGGGTGTTTAAGAGCCTGCTCCACGGTCACTGTCGATAATTGCTCCTTGGTGAAACCTCTAAAAGGCCCCCCTGAGGCGGTGAGTATTATTCTTTTTATTCCCTGACCTTCATTCCCCTGTATGCATTGAAAGATGGCGCTATGCTCGCTATCCACAGGCAGAAGGGAAACTCCCTTTTCTTTTACGGCATTCATAATGAAGGATCCCCCTGCAACAAGAGTCTCCTTGTTTGCCAATGCTATGTCTATGCCTTTTTCAATGGCCGCATAGGTGGGAGCCAGTCCTATCATTCCCACGAGCCCGTTTAGGAGCTTCCGGCAATCCCCAAAAATAGCTGCCTCTATTAAGCCCTCCAAACCAAAAGCCACCTCCAACCAGGGAAATTGTCGAGCCAAGTCAAGGGCATCCTCTTCTTGCTGGACGGATACCATTTCCGGCCTAAACTCAATAATCTGCTCCTTAAATAACTCTATATTCCGCCCACAGCTTAGGGCTATAACCTTGAATTCCTCAGGATTTGATCTTATCAACTCCAAGGCCTGCGTCCCGATTGATCCCGTTGCTCCCAACACTGAAACGCAACAGCAGGAGCGATTGTTTCCTTCAATGTTTTTTTCGTATTCCAACATCGCTATTGCCTCACCTAAAGCCTTATTCTTATCATGGTAAAGAAATGAAACCAACACCATTTAAGATAAGAAGCAAGTAATAAACCGTGGGAGCTGTAAACAGAATGCTGTCAAATCTGTCTAAGATTCCGCCATGACCGGGGATCAGATTTCCAAAATCCTTTATGTCCATATGTCTTTTAAATATTGAAGCCGTCAAATCACCTAATTGTGCAAAAATGCTACCCACAAGGCCCAGTATTAAACTTGCTGCCAATCCAAAACCCATAAAATAAAAGCCAAACAGACCGCAGAGAACCATACTTCCGGCTACTCCTCCAAGGGCCCCTTCCTTAGTTTTTTTCGGGCTGATTTTAGGACACAGCTTATGTTTTCCAATGAGAACGCCTGTAAAATATGCGAATATATCAGTTCCAAAGGCAGTCAGCACCACAAACCATACGGCAGTTCCAAAACCTCTTTCCACCAACACCACATGGTATGAAAGAAAAGCTACATAAAAAATTCCGGTCAATGTGGCCATACCATCTTCAATAGCTCTTTTTTCAATAGCGAACAGATACAGCATGCTAATTAGAGTGGCCGCAAAAAACCAGGCTAAATACCAGGTGGCTGCCTCTCCCCTTTCGGTGACAGAGGGATACAGCGTCCAAAGCCCAATGAAATAAAGGCCGAAAACAGCCAGATAGCCTGCACCTGCCAAAGGTTTAACATCCATCTTTTCAAAGCCGTTGTAAAACTCCCTTATGCCTGCAAGAGCCACCAAAAAACATGCGATTAGAAGTAGTCTCCCTCCAAAATAAAGGAATATGAGCATAGGTGCCATTATCAATCCCGATAAAATTCTAGTTTTCATTATCTCACTCCCCCGAAACGCCTTATACGGCGTTGATATTCTAATATGGCATCATCTAATTTGTCAGGGGTAAAATCCGGCCACAACGTATCAGTAAATACGAATTCACTATATGAACTTTGCCACAACAAATAATTGCTCAATCGCAATTCTCCACCGGTGCGAATTATCAATTCCGGATCGGGAATTTTAGAGGTATAAAGAACATCGGAAAATGTCTGTTCTGTTATCTCATCAGGGCTAATTTCTCCCTTTGCAACCTTTTTTGCCAGGAGCCTTACCCCATCTAAAATTTCTCTCCGACCACCATAATTCAGCGCAATATTGAACTGCATGCCCTCATTTTTCTCCGTACATTTTAAGGACTCCTCCAATTTTGCCACCGCATCAGAGGGTAATTGAGTGTAATCCCCCAAAATATTCACCCTTACATTATTACGATGAAGTTCCGCCAATTCCTTGTTTACATAGATGATCAATATCTTAAAGATACCTTTCACCTCATCTTCCGGGCGCTTCCAATTTTCTGTGGAAAAGGCGTACACAGTAAGATGTTTAACACCAAGGGCGGAACATTCCTTAACTATTTCCTTTAATGCCTTCATCCCCGCATTGTGCCCCGCCAGCCGGGGCAGATTTCTTTCCACGGCCCATCTACCATTACCATCCATTACTATGGCAATATGCCTGGGAATATTATCCCTAAGCAACTCATTCTTCATAAATCACCAATCACCTTTAAAAATTAAGGCGGTAGAAAACCGCCCTAATACTAAGTATTATTCATCTACATGAAAGGATCCTCAATCCGACATGTGATAAGGATGGTTTCCTTCCCTCCGTCTATTTGACATACTACCCTTATCCTGCCGGGAACCTTGTTAACGCTGGTTCCGGCTCCGGGTGGATCTTCTTTATCCTTACCCCTGTGAGGAGGTGCCGTCTCCCTGACGATAAAGGCTATACCTCTATCTTTTAGATATCTTTCCGCTTCACATAAGGTCATCCCCAACACATCCGGCATTTTAAACTTCCATAATCTCCTTTTCCTTTTCTGCCACGATGTCATCAATATCCTTTATGTTGGCATCTGTAATCCGCTGCACCTCTTCCATATCATTTTTCAAATCGTCCTCTGTAATTTCAGCGTTCTTTTCCTGTTTTTTTAGGAAATCATTGGTGTTGCGTCTTTCGTTTCTAATAGCAACCTTTGCATCCTCACCCATTTTCTTTACCAGCTTGGTTAGTTCCTTCCTTCGTTCTTCAGTAACTTGAGGAATTACCAATCGAATAGCCTTCCCGTCGTTAGCCGGGTTTATCCCTAAATTTGCTATGTTTATAGCCTTTTCAATATCCCCTATGGTTTTGGGATCAAAGGGCGTGATCATCAAGGTTCTAGGATCAGGAACGGATATATTTGACATGTTTCTTAAGGGAGTTGGTGTACCGTAATACTCCACAACAATTCTATCCAATAGCGCTGCATTTGCCCTACCTGCCCTAACGGTTGCTAAATCATTTTTTAAAACAGCCTTAGTCTTCTCCATTTTTTCTTGAAGTTTTTCCTGAATGTCACTCATATGGGTTCCTCCTAATATTACTCTATTATCGTCCCTATTTTTTCCCCGCATACCGCTTTGACAACATTTTCAGCCTCCGACAACCCAAACACATGTATTGGAATCTGATTATCCCTGCATAATGACGCTGCCGTGGAGTCCATTACAGCAAGACCCTTTTCTAAAACCTCCCTATGTGTAAGCTTATCGAATTTTCTGGCCAGCGGGTTTTTTTCCGGGTCGCTATCATAAACGGCATCCACCTTTTTAGCAAGCAATATTATGTCTGCCTCTATCTCGGCCGCTCGCAAAGCCGCAGTAGTGTCGGTTGAGAAAAAAGGATTTCCCGTTCCTGCAGCGAAGATTACCACGTCACCACGGTTTAAATGGGCAATTGCTCTCCTTCTAATATAAGGCTCTGCAATCTCCTTCATTTCGATGGCAGTTTGAACTCTTGTGGGTATTCCCTCTGCTTCAAAGGCATCCTGCAAAGCCAATCCATTTATTACGGTAGCCAACATGCCCATATAATCGGCAGTCGCACGATCCATGCTATTACTGGTCCTTCCCCGCCAGAAGTTCCCCCCTCCGACGACTATTGCCGTCTGAACTCCCATCAACCTGAGTTTCTTTACCTGCTGGGCAACGATGGATAACATTTTTTCATCAAGACCGGTCTTTTTTTCACCGGCTAACGCCTCGCCGCTAATTTTTAAAATTACTCTTTTGTATTTGGGTTCCATAAAATCCTCTATTTCATAAGTATCCCTGTCAACACAGTATGGCAAAGGGCAACTGTTATATTAAATTATAACACATCCTTCCCGGCCCTTCATCATTTTTTTAGAAGTCCGGAGGATTTTGATGCAGGTTATACTTAACGATGCAGGAATCTGGACAAGGGTTTGTATATTAAAAAGGTAACAACCCCATTCACCGCCGCCTTCACCACATTAAAGGCCAAAATAGCAGGTAGCAACTGGATGACCACCTGTCTTGGCACCCCCATATAAATAGGTGTGATTAATATATTCCACATACCCATGGTTGCTACCATTGCAACAGCACCCAGAATCATTGCGATTAAAGCGGTTTTCTTAGTTTTGTTTCTTCTATAAATGTTACCTGCAACGATGACAAAGGCACCTGTAGCAAGCATATGCATTGAAAAACCGATTATGCCGTCCCCTCCCATGGGGAACGCCTGAATAACGCTTACCACCGCTGTCACCATCAGCCCTGCAATGGGGCCAAAAGCAAATGCAGCAAGCAATATGGGAATGTCCGCCGGATCGTAGACTAAAAAAGTTACCGGAGGCGGTGCCGGTATTCTGATAAGCACCATAAGTACTATGGATATGGCTGAAAGTAGAGCCATTTTGACTAGCATATTGGTTTTTTCCGTTGTGTTCATGTAAAGATCCTCCCGTTTTGATTTTTGATCCTTGAGAATCCGTTTCATTGGCAATAAAAAAAGCCCTGATCCATCAAGGCTTTGCATGCACAAAAATGCCGCTTGTTTCTTCCATCCGGACTATTACCGTCGGTACCGGAATCAAACCGGTTCGGCCCCAAATAAGTGGGGTTCGCGGACTTACAGATTATTATCTGATTACCGCCGGTGAGGACTTGCACCTCGCCCTGAAACAGATTTCGATTAGAATTATAATGCAGCTAAAAGACGGTGTCAAGTTTAGTCTTTTTCTTTCGTAAGCTCATAGATGGCATCCGCATAAATCTTTGCGGTTTTAATCAAAGAATCAACTTCGATGTATTCATTTTTTCTGTGCTGAACTTCCGGAGCCCCGGGGAATTTCGCCCCATAAGCCACAGCACCAGGAACTGCCCTTGCATAGGTTCCCCCACCTATTACCATAGGTTTGCTCTCCATATCCCCCGTATGCTTCCGGTAAACTTTAAGCAGAGTTTGAACAAGGGGGTCTTCAACAGGTACAAATATCGGTGCCTTATTATTGAGCTTGACTATTCCCATTCCATATTCGTCTACTAAAGGCATTATCCCTTCATAGACTCTTTCCTGGTCTAAAGTTATTGGGTAGCGAATGTTAATGGTCAGCTTGGCTATTTCATCATCCATGTGAATCATTCCGACATTTAAAATCAATTTACCCGACAGATCATCGGAGAAACCGCAGTTTAGGGATTGACCATGAAACTGAAAACCAATCTTTTCATTATAGAATTGGATAAAATCCATTCTATCTTCCTCTAAAAAAGAAAGTTCCCCTAAAAACATCATCAAAATGGAAATGGCATTTTCCCCATTCCAGGGTGTTGCTCCGTGCGCTGCTCTTCCCGTGGCTTGTATTCTAAGACTTTTACCTCTTCCAATGGATTTGATATCATATCCGGTTCTCGCCTTGAACTCCAATAGTTTCTTTTTAACATGGTCATAATCGGAACTCATTATTGTGGCTCCTGCCACGTCTGCAACGCTATTTGCAGCCGTCCCACCATCTATGCTTCGCAGCCTTAATCCCTCTGTCCGCCCTTTTTCAGAGGGGTTGAGTTTTAGTACCAATTCAAAAACTAATATTCCCATCTCCCCATGGATGACGGGAAAGTCCGCATCCGGTGTAAAGCTAAAATCCGGTGCAGAGACTTTTTCTAAATATTGTTTCATGCCATCCCAGCTGGTTTCCTCATCAAGACCTAATATCATCCTTATATTCTTTTGAGGAAGAAAACCTTCATCTTTTAAAGCTTTCATAGCATAGAATGCCGCAATCGTCGGTCCTTTATCATCCATAGTGCCCCGCCCATATATCCGCTGTCCCTCTGGCGTTTCCACCAAAACGCCGCCGTAGGGCGGATAGTCCCAATCCGACCCTTCCGGCACCACATCCAGATGAACCAATATCCCCAGAGTTTTTGCCTCCGATTCTCTGTCTCCTTCAACAGGAACCCTATAATCTATATGGCCTCCCCAATTGTCCTCATTATGGGTAAGGAAACCAGCTTCTTCACCTAATCTGAGCATGTATTTCAAAGCATCATCAACAGCCCTTCCAAAGGGCATATTTTTTTCTTCATGCCCTCTGACACTGGGGATGGCAATTAACTCCTGAAGGGTCCTTATCATCTCCCCCCTATATTCGTCTATCCTATCCAAATATCCCATCAGCATACCCTTTCTCAACACCTGTTCTATCCTTAAAAGTGTTTAATCCCTTCTTCACCATAGATACAAGCAGCTTCAAAGCCCTCCTTTTCCAACGCATTCAGCTGCCTGCCCATTTTTCCCGATCTCCCTATAAGGGCAACATCATAGTCCAAGTCTCTCAGTTCGTCACCTTTTTTTATGACATCCACAAAACGATCCTCTTTATCATATAACAAGGCCAATCGCTTGTTTCCTGTTGAAAAGGAAATTTCCTGATTGTTAAGCAGTATCTCGGCAATCCTTTCAAAACCTATGGATATTCCAACTGCGGGATAATCCTCACCTATATATTTTCCTATCATTTTGTCATAGCGTCCTCCCCCCGCAATTGCTCCCTTAAAATGAGGACTTTCAATTTCAAATATAGTTCCCGTATAATACCCCATCCCTCGAACCAGGGATTTGTCGAATATTATGTCGTATTTACCCTCAGAAAGGACTTTAGCATCTTCTATAATGGTGGATAATTCCCTTACAGCTTCTCCATCCTTACATAATTTTTCTATGTCCTTCAAAGCAACATTCCCATCCGATGCAATCTCCATAAAGTTGTCAATTAGAGATGTCTCATAGCCTTTTTCAATCAATTCTTCGCGAACACCATCCACACCTATTTTATCCAGCTTATCAAAGGTGATGCAAACGCCCATGACTTCATCCCTATCAAATCCTGCACCTTCGATTAAATCAAATAGGATTCTTCTGTCGTTCAGCCTTACTGAGAATTCCTCAAATCCCAGTGCCCGCAAGGCTTTTGCAGCGGTATGGATTAGTTCTAACTCACCCTTACCCTCGCCTTCTCCTATGATATCGATATCACATTGATAAAACTCCCGCAACCTGCCTTTTTGCGGTCTTTCCGCACGAAAGACTTCCCCTATTTGTATCACTTTAAAAGGTATTCTAAGCTTATTTCTATTATTGGCAAAGTACCTTGTTAAAGGTACCGTCAGGTCAAAACGCAGACCCAAATCCACTAAGTCCTTTTCGGTTAAGTCTTCCTTGGTCAAGTCTAATTTTTGGCCCCTTTTAAGAATCCTGAAAATCATATTCAGGTTTTCTCCGCCTTCGCTTTTGTCTATCCGTCCTATGTCTTCTAATATTGGCGTTTGAACCTTTTGGAAACCATTATTTAAATAAGTTTTCAGGATGATATCCTGCATGGCATCCCGAACCCTCATTTCTTCCGGGGAATAATCCCTTGTTCCCCTCACCGGATTAGAGTTAATTGACATTGAAAATATTCCCTTCTTCCTTCCAAATATATTCTTCACCCAACAATTTTTCCACATCCCCTAACGCTTCTTTGGCCCGCCCTAAATGGCCGGATTTCAAAAGGGATCTGTTGCTTTCCATTTTTGTGTCAAGAGGTACAATTGTATAAACATCCTTGCCTCCTAAATTGTATTTATCGACCCATGTGGGCATGGCATCAAACCTGAGAATGTTTACACCCTTTTCCTTTTTGTCATATTCTAAAACTACCCTTGCTATCATTCCCTGCTCCGTATATCGATTCTGCAACGTCTCCATCCGTTGGTTCGATATGAGGTTTCCCATGGAGTAAAACACCGGAACCCTTCTTCCATCTTCCGTTCCCAACTGTTCAATACCTTGCAGCACGTGGGGATGAGAGGCAAAGATAATATCTGCACCCATTTCAGCAACCTGCCTCGCTATGGATTGTTGCCATTCGTTTGGATACCTTTGATATTCTTCACCCCAGTGAAAATAACATAGAATTATGTGGGCACCATGTTTTTTTGCAGTTATTATAGTTTCTTTTATTCTCTCCATGTCCCTTGCCAAGGTTTCTGTATTGAAGCTATTTATCCTGGCCTCCGTATCTTTTGATATGGGAATGCTATTAATGGTGGCCTTCCCCCCATGAGAAGGGGTCTCATAGGTATATGGTATAACTGCCACCCAAAGGTCCTTCACCTTAATCATGGCATAGTTTCTCTCCCAGAGAAAATGGGATCCAACTGTTACCAATCCCGACTCCCGCAGCACCCTTAGCGTTCTTGAAAGCCCGGCCTCCCCCTTATCCATCATATGATTGTTAGATGTGATTCCCACCTTGAACCCGGTCTCCCAAAGGGCCTCCGCCAAAGAGTCCGGTGCGTTAAACATAGGATATCCGGTAGGTACCCCTCCGGCAAATGTGGTTTCCACATTGCACAGCGAAAGATCGGATGATTTTATGTAAGGTTCTATATATTCAAAATTATTGGTAAAATCGTAGTTTTCTTTAGCTTTATCATATTGAGCCGCTATTTGCGGCTTATGAACCATAATATCACCCACACAGGTTATTGATAGCTCTGTCTTTTCCTGAGATTCCGCCTTATTGGAACCCCCCACATTTAAAGCATCCCCCTCGTTTTTATCCTTTAAAAAACCCATCCAGACTCCTGCCAGGCCGATTATGACAATCAGAAAAACGGCGGTCTTTTGCCGCCGATTTCTTTTGCGCTTATTGTTCCTTCTGACCCGCTCATCCTGATACATCCTACATCAACCTTTAATCCGCTTTTCCACCATCTAATTTACGGATTCTACAGCCTCGATTTCATCGGGGAACATCTGTTTTAACACCCTTTCCACAACCCCTTTTATCGTCATTTGGGAGTGGGGGCATCCATGACATGTTCCTACAAGTTTAACAAGAACAATCTTATCCTTTGTATATTCAACAAATTCCATATCCCCGCCGTCTCTTTGGAGCAAAGGCCTGATATCTTCTATTGCTTCTTTGATTTTTTCTACTTCCAACATGGTTTTTCTCCTTAATTAAATATTCTTGTTTTAATATGCTGTTTGGATATTGCTGCTTATCCAAATCAGACTTGTCCTAAATGCTGACGTCCCTATTATACCAATAATTTTATTAAAGTAAAGAAAAATGCTGCACAGTATGCCTATTAAACATTCTTACGGTATAAAAGTTATTGGACAACCTGCTTCCTTGTGTTTGTCTTATCAGGATAGCCTCATGGTGAGGGATACTTTTTGCCTTTCAGTGTCCACGGAAATAACCTTTACCTTGACAGTATCCCCAACCTTCACCACATCCATAGGATTTCTTATAAATCTATTGCTTAGCTGAGAAATATGAACCAACCCGTCATTTTTTATCCCTATATCCACAAAGGCACCAAAATCAACCACATTTCTAACGGTTCCATATAGTTCCATGCCCGGTTCCAAATCTTCTATGGACAACACATCGCTTCGGAATGTAACCGGCGGCATTCCTTCCCTGGGATCCCGGGCAGGCTTTTTTATTTCAGCCACTATATCGGATAAGGTGATTTCTCCTATCCGGAGATTAATCGCCATTTTTTTCAAACTGCCATATACATTCTTTATTGTCTGATCTATCTGTGCCACTCCCCCTTTTGCTATTTCTGCCTTTTCTATACCCAATTCTTGCAGCATTCTTTCTGCAACCTGATAGGATTCCGGATGAACGGCAGTAGAATCCAAAGGGTTATCCCCTCCCACAATTCTCATAAATCCGGCGCATTGCCCAAAGGTTTTCTCGCCTAATCTGGGCACATGGAGTAATTGGTTCCTGCTGTTGAATCTACCTTTTTCCTCACGAAAAGCCACAATGTTTTTTGCAATGGTCAAGTTGATGCCTGCCACATATGATAGCAAAGATGGTGAGGCGGTGTTTAGATCCACTCCGACCCGATTAACGCAATCCTCAACCACATTCCCTAGGGCCTTGTCCAATAAATTAGGATTAATATCATGTTGATATTGGCCCACGCCAATATGCCTCGGGGGGATTTTAACCAACTCAGCTAAGGGATCCAGAAGCCTCCTGCCAATGGATAATGCTCCTCTAATGGTTACATCCAGATCCGGATACTCGTCATCCGCCAACTTTGAAGCCGAATAAATCGAAGCTCCGGCCTCATTTACAATGGTGTATTGCAAATCCTTGATTCCGAATTTTTCAATCATACCAGCTATAAAGATCTCTGTCTCTCTGGATGCAGTTCCGTTTCCGATAGCCACTACATCAATCCCATACTTTTCTATCAGCAACATAAGCTCTTTTTGTGCTCCCGGAATATCTGATTTCGGTGGTGTGGGGTAAATGGTTGTATATGCTAATAGCTTGCCCGTATCATCCAATACCGTTACCTTGCATCCCGTTCTAAATCCCGGATCGATAGCCATTACCCCCGTGTTTTTTATTGGCGGCGCCATCAGCAGGTTCTCCGTGTTTCTTGCAAAAACCTTTACGGCTTCCTTTTCCGCACAATCTGTAAGCATATTGCGAACTTCTCTCTCTATGGCAGGAGCCATAAGCCGTTTATATGAATCACGAATTGTATCTTCCAATATATCCAAGAAAATACTTTCCCTGTTTACGATGATCTTATCCTCTAACAGTTTATAGATTTCATCCTCTGGGACTTTAATCTGCACCTTTATTATTTTTTCCTTCTCCCCCCTATTTATTGCTAATATTCCATGGTTTGGTATACGTGAAATTTTTTGGGTATAGTCATAATATATGCTATAAACAGTCTCCTCCAACGGGTTTATCGCCTTTGATTCCAACTCTCCTATTCGATATGTAATCTCCCTTATTTGTCTGACATTGTCCGGATCATCTGCCAGGATCTCAGCTACAATATCTGCGGCACCTTCCAGAGCCTCCCCCGGGGTTGCAACGCCTTTCCCCTGTTCAATCAAATCCACATCAAAACAAACATATGCCATGGCCGCTCCTTCCGGTGTTCCTTCAACCTTTTCCATGGCTAAAATTGTATGAGCCAGAGGCTCAAGCCCCTTTTCCTTTGCCTTAGATGCCCGTGTTGCCCTTTTTTGACGATAGGGTTTATATAAATCCTCCACCCTTTGTAGAATACCTGCCTGGAGAATATCTTCTCTTAACTGATCCGTCAATTTTCCCTGCTCCTGAATCAAGCGTAGCACTTCTTCTTTACGCTCTTCAAGGTTACGCAAATAGTTTAATCTTTCTGCCAGATCCCTTAAAGCCGTATCAGACATACTTCCTGTAACTTCTTTCCTGTATCGTGCAATAAACGGGACTGTATTGCCATCATCCATCAGCTCCACCGCAGCCCTCACATACGCT
The DNA here is from genome assembly GCA_050953445.1 of Anaerovoracaceae bacterium. Lineage (GTDB taxonomy): Bacteria > Bacillota > Clostridia > Peptostreptococcales > Anaerovoracaceae > JBMNMS01. Next base: position 1,195,489 of record JBMNMS010000001.1, on the reverse strand, counting down.
TTTTTCAGTCCTGACTCCTCCGCCAGCTTCTCAATTATATCCACTTTCAGTATTCTTCCCTCACTCCGAATTCCGCATCCTCCACCCACTCCTCAGGTCTACTCAGATGCCTTGCCAACTGATCCAGAATTTCATAATGCATTTCTTCCTCCTTAAGCAAGAATTCAAATAGCTCTTTTGCCCTCTCATCCTTTGCCTCTTCCTTCATTTCAGTGTAAGCATCTATGCTTTTCTTTTCCATTTCCTGAGCAAATCTTATTGAGTCCAATTGGCTTGGTATAGCCTTTGTCTCCATCTTGAAATCATCCATACCCTTAAATAAAAGCTTTGATTCTTTAAATGTTTTTCCATCTTTTAATTCATAATTCAGTTCTTCTGATTTTCGCTTTAAAATATTTGCATGTTCTTTCTCATCATTTGCCAACATGGTAAAGATTTTATTTAAATAGTTATCATGGTTTATCTCGGCCTGCTTCAAGTAATATTTTTCAAGATCCGCCTCCATAGCTATGGCTACCGATAAAATATTCATGGCTCCTCCTCCTTTTGTTTTATATTACCCTATATTATACCAGAACTATCCTGATTTGTGGCCGCTTAGAGGATGCCAATCCGACTTCTGCAAAGGTTTTACCATGTAGTCCCCCCTATTCTAAAATATGTGATTGCTAAAAAGATTCTGTGGCAAACCGGATGGTTCGCCACAGAGTTTTGACGGTGCTAAAACATTTTATTTTGCGCTTCCACTTTATCTGCCTTGTCCACGTCACCGCCTGTTTTGATTCCCGAAATTTCCTCTTTGGCCCTGATTATATCCTCCGGTTTGACGCTGCCGCCAGATCCTGATTGATTCTGTCCTTCAAAACTTCCTGATCCCGCGGCTTTCCCCGGGTTCATTTCATTTTGAGCCTTAATGATTTCATCCTGCGAAAGTATTCCGCCTAACTTGTTTTGTTGCATATTATTTCTCCTTTGGATTTTTGATTAGTATCTGCTTTTTGGAGATATCTATGCATTTTTTTCTTTTTGCGGGTATGACAATATTTCCTACATCCTGTTAAAATGCCAAGGCTATTTATCATATTCGTATTTTACCACAAAGAGCTCCAAAGGATTGTCCCCCTTATTTCCTAATTCACTGTCAACACCTTTAGGTATATTAACCAGATTGCCGACTCCATAGGTTTTAGCGGGATTATCCCCTATTGCCAAGCTTAGCTCTCCCCGAATAATCAGTGCATATACAATGGCATCCGTTGGATGCTTGGGGAACACCTTTCCCGCAGGCACAACCACATGGTTCATAAGGAGTTTTTCATCCGTAAATACATTCTCAAAAACCTCGTCCTCCGTAATGGTGTATTTGTAGACCTTTTCCATTTGCTTAAATCCTTTCTTCATAATTATTTTATTATTGTTTACAAACTTTGTTAATTAACACTATTTTTAAGATTTCCAGGTGCAGATTCGATTCATATAATCATATTATTGTTTTTGTCATTTAAACAGGATTGAAATATTATCATAGCCAAATCCGATTAGAATGGCAGTGAGAAGTTCTTTTGCATTTCTTTCGGCTTCATCAAGAAGCCCATTCTCAATAATTTCATTTTCCAGCTTTTCTTTATTCTCTTTTTGTATGTCAGTATAATCCGTAATAGTTATTTTATTGAAGAGTCCATCCTTTTCATCATACACGGATGTTATTTTCTCATCAATTACATTATCTAACACCCTAGGCTTTCCAACAATCAATTTAACTGAATTTTCATCGATTACTTCGACCTCCGTATCCTTTAAGTCAACACCGGCTTTTATGTAACCACCATACACTACCAGATATTTTTTGTTTGTTAAAGGCAGATTTATCCCTTTTATTCTCATGCTGTCACTGTATTCCATCACATCTTTATACCTGTATTTTACGGTGGCCAATTCCGATAATTTGGTTATCTGCTGTTCCAGGTTGTGGGATGAGTGTCTGGTCTCGCGAACAATTTTAAATCCGGAGGACAGGGATATTATGCTGATTCCCATAATCATCACCAATACGAGCAAAACTACTGCTAATAAAAGTTTTGAAGGTCTTTCAAATCTCACCACAAAACCCCCTTAATGAATTTCGATTACCTTTTTATTTTATCATAACTGATGACAAAGGGAACAGGTACTCTGTCATCTTTTGATAATTGTATCAAAGTACCTGTCCCCCTGATATATTTAGTAATTTCGATTAACCAATCCGCTCTTATCTGCGGCCACCGCAAGACTGGTTCTGTTTTGAAGCCCTGTCATATCAAGCATCTGTTGGATATAGTCTCGTACGGTATTGGCGGAAAGCCCTAATCGTTCACCGATTTTTGCATTGGTTTCTCCGCTGGTCAGTTCTCTTAGCACCTCCAACTGTCTTGGAGTAAACTCTGTATTCCAGGCAAGACCAATTTGAATTCTTGGCGTAGAATCAGGATAAACGGACTTACCTGCCATTGTTTTGTCCATTAGCTCTATTATTTCTTTTTCATCCGAGGTCTTATACCAAAAGCTGTCGATAGCCCCCTCCTTAGCCCGATTTATAAAATCGTATTCAGGCTGGCCGGTAATTATTATGATCTTAATTTCAGGCTTTTCCTTTTTTATTTTAGCAGCAACCTCCAGCCCGCTTACACCAAAGGCAGTGCAAACATCCATCAATATCAAGTCAACGGGATTTCTGGCACAGAAAGTTTCAGCAAAACCTGCGCTTGCAATGGTTCCTACAATACTGTATTTTTTGCTTTTTTCAACAAAGGTTTCTAATAATTTGGATGCCATGGGATCATCTTCCACAATCAGTACATTAATCATGTTTACAAACCGTTACCGATAACTTATAAACAATCAAGTCTTTTAGGTTTATCCCTCCTGCATAGTGCCCGATTTTGATTTATATTTATTTGCATTGTTGGTGAAACCCGCCAGTCAGATCAAGCTACATGTCGGATAATTGGATTTATATTATAGCTGCACCTAAACCCTTAGCATTGTTTACCTTACAGCAACGGTGTTTCCTCCTTATTTGGATTTTTCTTGTTCCATAATTCTCCATTTATCTCTAAGCACCCAATTATAAGCAAATTTTGCCATTAAGCCGAATTCAAATAGACTATCCGGTTGTTTGCTATTTTGCTTGAGTTGGATCCTCATGGATTTAATCATCTTCTCCCAATCCCTTCGCAAGTTTTTTGCCTAATTAGTCCCTTGCCATTTATTCATTCATAATTGTCCCTGATTATTGTTTAACCGATTTATAGCCCCCTTAGTATCGGGCATGGTTATCCAAAGCTTAAACATCCCCTTCATGTCTATTCCCATTTCTCCACCATAGCTTTCCACAGCTGTCCTCAAGGTGGATAATCCACCCCCTTCTACTATCTCCTGATCCGTTAACGTACCATTATTTGATAATTCTATTATATGGTTTCCGTCACTTTCCCTTATATTCAATTGTAGCTTTGTGGCTTCTGCATGACGTGCGGCATTATTTATCGCCTCTGCTGTGGCTTTGATGATAATATCGTATGCCCTACCCCTCTGAGGTAAATTTCCTGTCATCCACAGTTTTATGCCGACATCTGCAGCTGCTTGCCGGAGCTGCTCAAAATCCTTTTTTTCCTGTGTCTCCAAACCGCTGATCAATCCCTCTATATTCCGTTTCCATAAATCAAAGATGGCCTCGCTTTCGGCATCTACATTTTCATTTACCAACGCCTTTCTAGTGGCCAAAAGGATATGCCCCAACTGGTTATGGAGCTTTATTTTAAATTCAAGGCGCTCTTCCAGCGATTTAATATACGTCAAGTTTTCACTGTATTCGTGAAGTCTGATATTCATTTTTCTATAATCATCGCTTTTTAATTCCAGCTGTTGACGCACTCCCTCCAATTCTGTAATGTTAACAGCATTTAGTTGCATACCATCTTTCCCTTTAATTCTAACAGGACTTCGGGAAAATGACCATGTTTGTCCACCCAGGTTCACGTGGTTTCCCTCACCTCTCCCTACATCTAAGATCTTCTCCCAAAAATACTGGCCATCCTGCAGTTCCTCGCCTGTTAGCAGATGGCACAGGCTATTCATAGTTTTGTTGGACAGTACAACGATACCTTTACCCGTATAAAAACATAGACCCATGGGCAGATTATCCAGACTTTCCTTTATAGAAGTTCTGGTAATAGTCCCAGCTAAATACTTTTTTTCTTTGCGGTAAAGGCACCATGTCCAGGCTATCATCGTTAAAATTATAACAAAATGGACGAATATAGGCAAGTCTTGAATGGATGTGACTATAAAAGCAATACCACCTCTTTCTTGCCCACCCGGTAGCTTTAAGGTCAGTGAATATAGCAGGATAAACTCCAACACAATAAAGCTCAAGGACAAAAAAATACTTCCCTGCCTTTTGGTTTTTGTAATCACAATCACTAACAGATAAAAATCTGTTACCAAAAGGATTAATAGAATTATTGGGATTATGTTCATCATGCGTTCATGCCCCCTTGGGAATCCTTATAGATACGGCTATAGCATCGCCATCCTCTTCAACAACTTCGATTTCTCCTCTCTCTTCAACGAGCATATTTGAATATTTTAAGCCATTTGTCACTAAAACCCCCGGCTTCCTGTTTCCCTCACACCCGCTGATTTGCAGGAGCACTTTTATCTGCCCATCCTTTATGCTCAGATTGACAAATAATGCACTTAGGCAAAACAATGTGGCTTCAAGTATTTCCTGGAACAAACCATATATCAGGATCACCGTTTTAGCCTTTATATATCCCTGGCAATCTGCCTTAATTGAAGCTGCTCTCCCACTTTGGGAAATAGCCTCCACCGACTCCCTCATACTAAATTCTAATTCCCTTGCCGAAAGCACTTTCTTATCCTCGTTTAAAATAATTAAATTACTCTGACGCTTAATATATGTACCAAGAACACATAATTGGGTCAATTTATTATACTTTTCGTCGATGCTTTGCCCCGTATCAGAAAGTATATCCTCTAAAATCAAGAGCTGAGGTTCAACCTTTTTTGTGATTTCATTGTTCAGCCGTATTTTTTCATCAATTTTTATCCTTCTTTCCTTTAATTCGAGCTCAGCTTGCATAAGACTATTTTCCTCAGATAGGCTTTGGTTTATTTTCTCAAGCTCCTTAATTAGTCCATTGATTTCGGAAACATCCTCCTGCCAAAGAACTTGTCCCCCGGAAATAGGATAAGTTGATGCCCGCGTGTTTACATCGTCTTTACGCACAAAAGGCTTGGATTCATAGCAGATTATGCCATCGTTATCGATGATTCTCATATCCAAGTCAGAAAAGTAAAATAATTCTTCGTAATTCATATTTGATCTTATTAAGCCACTTTGAATAAGGCATTCGTAGATTGCAATTGTAAATAGACAAAATATTGCTGTCATATCTCCCGCAACCACCCTGAGCAAAGGAATATTCAGTATATACAAAATTCCATAAATTAAACCCACCACATAGGGGATAAATGGTAGATACAATCTGCTTTTACTATGGGGAACCCTGCTTTTTCTGATCGTTATAACCAAAGCCACAAGAATGGACAACACCATCCAAAAATAAACAACCCAATAAATAATTCCATACCGATATTCACTTTTCCCCATGTCTATGCTCTTTGGAAAAATAAAAACTAATTGATGATAATCATTGCTAAGAACAATACATATTAGAATTATTGCTGGTAAATAGATAAACCACCCCCACTTGGGTAGTCTGTATTCTTCAGTTTTGCCCAATGAAAGTGCAATAAAAACACTTATCATGGGTATTAGAAGCATGGGTATATAATAGGAGTACCACATTATGCGGGCTATATGGTCATAGCCTTCTACAAAAATATATTTTATTGTCCGAACCAAAAACCAGAATATAATTAAAGAAACAATGAACATAAGGAAGCTTTGAACTTGCTTCTGTATAATACGTTTCTTAATCGATACACCCCAAACAATGAACAACCCAAAATAAATCAAAGCATAAATCAGGCCTCGATTTAGAAAAAGCAGGCTTTCATTGTGACTAATTGAAGGCAACCTTATAATCATGGCAAACACAAGTAGTAGTACAATTATTACCCTTTTGCCATATTTTTTTACACATTTATTCCTCATATTTTTTAATTATACTACAAGAATGGCAAGAGTAACAGCTATACTGTCATATTTGACACAGAATGTCAGGGGGACAGGTACACTGTCACATTGTTCCCACATAATGGCAGTGAACCTGCCCCCCTCAAGATTGGTCCTGAGGAGGGCTGTGTTTGTGGTTTGGTGTTGGGTTTATGGTTCTACTGTTTCCTTAATTAGATTAATTTTAAAGTATCTTGTTGTAGTGTTGTTGCTTACAGTTCTTTCTGCTTTTACATAGATGGTATCAGAAGTTTTCCCTTCATCGAAGTTTACACTTTCCCATTCCGTGCTAAAATCTGAATCTGAATAAACTGACAATGTTATACTACTCGAAAGCACTGTTTTTAGATCTTCTACATTCAACTCTGCTGTATTTTCTCTAAGATGGATGGTATATTCTACAGCTTTATTTTCTTCTGTTGCATTGTTTTCCGAGTTCCATGTTAGATTAGTTATCTTGCTTGCCTTGTTAATTACATAGGGTGTCTCCCTGCTGAAAACCGGGTTGCTATTGATTCCTGCAACAATCCCTCCATCTGCTATATTCACTGAACCACTTGTGTAATAATAGTTAATAACGTCAATTCCATAAGCGTTTCTATTTCCACTTTTGGAAGCAATATTCAAGACAGCACCTTTTAAATTTAGTGTAGTTGCCCTCATGGCATAACTATGGCCAGAAGAAGCATCCACATCGATATTTATACTTAAGCTTCCATTCACTGTGATAGTGCTTGTGTTAAAGCTGCCTACATCCCTCCCGTCGTCTTCACTGTAAAACCCACTATAGAGCCCTATGGTATTACTACTTTTTAATGTTTTAACATTTATCATCAATGTGCCATTGCCGCTAATAGTAAGAGCAGTATTTGTGCCCAGGCCTATAATAGAGCTAGTGGATGTTTCATCATTGACGGTTATGGTATTCTCTCCATTAATCTCAAGATTTTTCAATTCATAACCTGCTAAGAAATTGGTATAAATAGCCCCACCAGCATAGCCATTCATTGCCAGGGTTTTTGTGCCTTCATCCCAAGATAAACCATCTGGCAGTGCATCACCATTTAAGTCATACTCTATGCCGCCTATTTTAATCATCTTTTTATTGCTTGATTTGATGGTTACTGTCACTTGTTTAGTTGCAGTTCTATCTCCTTTTGTAAAGGTAATGGTAACATTTTCAATTGCATCTCCTTCGGTGATTTTTTGAGCTTTGAGTTTAATTACACCACCTACAACTTCAAGGTAATTCCCAGGGGTAACGGAATAGCTTAAAGCAATGTTTTCATCTGCCGTGGCTTCATCAACGAGCTTAATAACCGTGTCTGTAACATCCACACCGGCTTCTACTTCTTTATCAATTTCTGCTGTTGACTCATATTTATCAGCCTCGGCATTTACAGCTGTTTGCTCTGGGGGTTCTTCTCCAGTTGTTACTTCTACTATATTAGAATCCCCTCGATTATCCCCACCTTCTACTACCAACTTGAATTGATAGCCTGTATCTGCTGCCAAGCCTGTTACAGTTGCAGAAGTTGATGTTGGCTCCATAGCCCCTCCCTGGACAACAGAATCTGTCCAGGTATTCCCGCCATCAGCGGATTGTACTATCTTTAGGCTGGTAGCATCTTTTGCCTCCGTCCAAGCGAATTTCGCGCTGTAGTCAGTAACGCTTCCTTGATCAAGGGCAAAATCTTCTATTGGAGTATCCCTTTTTATGATTATTTTATAAAATTTATCTTTGTACTTTGCATAGACTGTTGCTATTCCATCTGTGAATGAAATAGTATCATCTGAATTAATAGGAGTTCCATTAAAGCTATCACTCCATAATTCTTCTATCTGGGCATTATTACCTGCTTGAATATTATTCCCTTTAAGCACGGTATCCTTTTCCACATGATAGGTTATTTCTATCGGCTTCTCAGCGGAATCTCCATCACCGGCACTCCAAACCGCTGTCCCCTTATAAGCTACCTTCCCATTGCCAATAAAAGGCATTACATTACTGATAGCTACACCATTTTGCTTTTTAGTGTTTTCTACCATGACATGAATGGATGATTGATCTTTTAAATTTATCTTATTCATTGTGCTACGAAGACCAATGCCTTCTACAACATAATCATAAGCATAAATATTACTTATATATAAATTTCCGTCGCCCCTAATATTAACAGTCTCAGAAAAATTAAGTGCTGCCATGTAAGCACTATTTATGGTGCTTGCCCCAATAAGCTCAAGGTCAAATTGAAAAGCCTTCTCACCTGCTATACTACCTAAATAATTGGCCGTAAAGTCATGCATTGTTAAGGTGTTGATGAAGTAGCTCCAGGTTAAACCTTCAATTGTTGTTTCATTGGACCACTTTAACTTTCCGTTTAACAGGGTAATATACCCGCCACCAATTTTACCGGGATTAATAGACAATTCTTTATCCGGTTCCCCTACAGTTATCTTCGCATCAACATCATTATCAGGCATTATAAAGCTATACTCTTTACCTACTTCGATCTCGTCCACATCTTCCTTGTCAATTCCTTGTAAAACTGCCCCGATTAATTCCTCACCTTCTGTGGGAGTTACGAGCATTGTTACTGGGTCGCCTTTTTTAGCAGTAGTCACGGAAATGCCATTTACTTTAAATTCAACTACATCATCACCGGATGAGGTTAAATCATATTCATCACTATAAGTTACCTTTATCGTTGTGTTTTCCTTGATAGTGAAAGTATATTGATTATTCACCAAGCTCTGTTTTTCTTCCACACCATTAACAGTAAAACTTACTAATTGTTCCCCATCATTAGGATTGACTGTGACTGTAACCTCTGTATTTTCTGCAATTTGACTTTCCGATGGACTGGAGGTTATATTACCGCCCTCTAAAGTCAAGCTATATTTAGTCACTGCTTCGGTTGCTGGGAAGGTTATAATTAAATCTCCTCTACCAGGATCATTGTTCTTCGCTTTAAAAGATACATCTGCTACATCAGTATAGGTAAATAACGTCGAGTCATTAAATGAATAACCTTCTTCTGCCTGTAAGGTGACTTCAGCTTGGTAAATGGTATTCGGCTCAAACTTTCCATATACTTGTTCTTTCGTATCGCCTTCTATTTTCCACCATATAATGGTATTGGTAGATTTATACTGATCTCCAGACGCAAACACATTATTGATTGTTTCATATTTTACCGGTCTTGTTACCTTTGAAGTCAAATCATCATCTGTTATCGCCATTAATGTCTTAACTTCTATCGTATTGTAAGCTGTTTTATTTCCGGCATAGTCAGCTACCACAACATTGAAATAGTATGTCTTGTCTGGATCTAAATCTTTTACTTTTAAATTTCTAAGGACGTATGTCCCACCTAAGTTTAAAAGTGTTCCATTATCCTCAGCATTTGTCACTGTTCCTATATTATCTTCCTCTGACTGATAAACATAATATTTTAAATAACCGTTTGGGGTTAAGTTATCAGTGGGTTCTTCCCAATCTAAGGTTAAGCTTATGTCTGTGATCCTCTCAGCTGTTATTCCACTATTGCTGATAGTTGGAGCTTCTGAATCCGCTTCCGGTTCTAGCTCAATTATTACAGTTACATTACTGGCAGGCATAGTAAAACTATGGATTATTTTACTTGATGTGTTTAAATCAGTTTCGTTGCCATTATCATCTTTGAATTTTGCTGATTTAATTTTCCAAGCATTATAAGTGCCGGTAGGGTAAGCAATACTTATGGTTATGAGATCGCCTTCTTTAGCTTCTTCAATTTCTGTGCTATTTTTAGATGCTGTCGCGGTTTCGCCGCCAAATCCACCCGTAATTTCTTCCACCACAATACTATAAATACCTTCGTTCTTTATGCTTATAGAAAATTCCCTTGCATATCCTTGGTCAAAAGCAATCTCCAGTTTTGTAGTTCCTACAGGCTGGGCTAAAAGATATTCTTTTTTAATAGTTAGAGTATTACTACTTACAGTGTAGTCAGTTCCTTTCGTTAATGCTGTGTCGCCTTTCTTAATGGATTCTATTTTAGTGGCTGTTCCAAAGTTAATTGTAGTCTCCACATTTTCTGGATTCTGCTTATCAAAATCTGCTGATGCCGGATTTATCTCTGCTTGAACATTTGCAACATAGACTTCAACTTCCTTACTTGTGGGAGTAAATAAATACCCTTCTTTATTTATGGTAACTTTTACATTTTCACCATTTTTAACTTCTATATCCTCTATGGTTATAGAGCATTCATTTGAAGTGCTGCTCATTGTCAATAATTTTAGTGTTGCACCTTCCACCGTAATATTCTCGGGACTCAAGCTGGGTATTTCCTTATCAAATCCTACATATAAAACAGTGGTGGTAGTTTCCCCACTTGTTCCATTGGCTGTTAAGCTCTCAAATCCTACTTCTGTAATATCTGCTTTTGGTGTTGCCGATGCTTCACCCCAAGCTTTTATTTTCCCATCTGTTACCTTCACGACCTGAACAAATATCTCTACATCATTTGAGGCAGTTATATTTGTATCGGCTGTGAATTCATGCCAACCTGCAAGATCCTCGGAATTCACTGTCGGCTTGTTTTGCTCATCTGTTGATGATGTTGTTTTATAATAAAATGTATAACCCGTTTCAGTTATTGCGGTTAATAATACCTTTCCGTCACCTGCAATCACGGTTGGGCTTATTGTTCCTAATACCTCGGCTTCCCATTGGGCTTTTACTGTCAAATTGCTTGTTACATTGGAAAAATCCGTATCCCAACCTGTAAATATATACCCGTCTCTTATCGGGTCGGCCGGGGCTGTGGCATCCGAACCATGCTCTACTGTTTGAGTGTCCAAGACTGTATCATCATAGCTTACAAAAGTTACTGTGTACTTCGGTATATCCTTCCATACGGCATAAACCACTATAGTTTCACCATCATCCTCTACATGGCCAGTCAGGAATTCATCTATAGTAGCACCTTCCGCATAAAACCTTTCTTCTCCTTCCTCTTTATTATAGACTTTCCATATATCAAATACTTGACCTGCTGGTGCAGTGAACTCATTGGCTGGAAAAGTATAATTTTCACCTGATATTACAGTATCAGAGCCCATATCTCCACTTCCGCCATTAACATCAAAGGTTACCGTATATTTAGTTTTTATTCTTATCATAAATCCAGTAACTTCTGAACCTCTGTCAAATTCAAATGCAAATCCTGATGAGCCATCTCTAACATTTAATCCAGTTAGAAATTCTTTTTTTATTGTTAGAGTATTGCCATCTACAGTATAGTGAGTATTTTTTGTTAATTCAGCGCCTCCACCAATTATTTTGGTAATTTCTCTAGCAGAGTTCCAGGTAATAGTAGCAGTTATATCTTCTTCATCATTATTATAGAAAGTTCCATTGGGGTCACTAATCGTTGCAGATGCTAATTCAACTGGCCCGATTGAACCACTAGTCATATCTCCTGTTGCCTTACCACTTATACCGGTTACTTTAACCTTGATGTATTTGTCCATATCAACATCATCAAGGATATAGGTCTTATTTGTAGCTCCACTTATTTCTGTGTCTGTGCCATTTTTAGTATCAGCTCTTAGCCATTGATAAGTTACAAGTTCCGTGTTAGGCTCAGCCGTCAATGTTGCCCCAACCATAGCATCACCAATAATATTAATAGCACTTACCACTACTGTTGTCGTGCCACCTCCGCCGCCACCTGTTGAGGGAGGTGTTGCCGGGGTGTCTGCTACTGTGGCTCCGTTGCCTGCTGCATTATTGGTAGCAGTTTGACCGCCTTCAACAGTGGTACCGCCGGCTGCCTTAGTGCCATTGACGCTTTCATCTACCTTGATCTTGGAATTGGGCGTATCGATTGTGGCTCCGTCCCCACCTTTTTTTACTTCTACTTCTTTGACTTCCCCTTTTCCACTTATGGAAGCATCGGGGCCGCTGACGGTAACCTTGCCTAGAATAGATCCTTCATCTGCAACTATAGCAGAAGATTTACCTGTAATACTGCCATCTTTAAACCTGCTCCCATCAGCTATAACTATCTTGGAATTATCACCACTGACTTCAGCCTTGTCTATATTTGCATTTTGAGCATAGGCAGTCACACCGTCACCAGCTACTTCTAATTCACTAAACTTTCCTCCCACTATCACATCGTCAGAACCATCATCAACATAGATGACTTCAACATTTGCTCCGCCCTCAACGGCCACTCTTACCTTGCCATCGACTCTGGCTACTACAACTTTGCCTAAACTTGAGTTGCCTTTGATAATGATGGAGTTTTGGCCACCACCTCTTACCACGGTTCTTCCGGTTACAGTGACACCATCCAAGGTTACATCACCTTCGCCTACTCCATCTGCTATTATAAGGTCTCCGTTGATAGTCACGTTCCTAAGAGTCACATTCGACGAACGTACAAGTACATTGCCCTTCGTAACAACTTCCGTAACTTCCCCCGGACTTACAATATATTGCTTAACAAGGTTATCCATTACCACTGCAAACTCTGCTCTGGTAATGTTGCCCTTGGGGTTCATTTTATCTTCTGAACCTTGGATATAGCCTACCTCTGCCATGCCGTTTAGGCTGTCTAAGGCCCAGTTTGCTATATCTACCTTATCAAAGAAGGCGTTTAAAGCTTTGTGGGAAGAATCTGAACTCACCAGCTTAAAAGCCCTTGCCAATACTGTGAAGGCTTCTTGCCTTGTGATTTTATCTTCGGGTCGCATCTTTGTATCGTAAGCGAAAGTACGCATATTTACAGCCTTGGCCATATCTTTGGCATACCAGGCTGTGGCAGAAACATCGCCAACCTTGCTGAGGTCAGCTGTTTTATCCGCGGCAAAGGCCCTGTTGATTACAGCGGCCATTTCTGCTCTGGTTAGGAAGTTGCTTGCTTTAATAAACTTTTCCCCACCCTCTTGGTAGCCACTTAAAAGTCCATTATCTATGGCCTTTTCCAAGGCCGCCGTGGACCAATTGTTTGGCATATCAGTAAAGCCTACTGCCTCATCTTCTGCTGCAAATGCTGCCATAGGAACCATGCACAAAACCAAGCACAAGGTTAGCAGCATACTAAAAATTCTTTTACCTTTCTTTTGCCTCATTCCTTTTTCTCCTTTGTTTAATTACATAGCATCCAGAGCGTCTGCAATGTACTCTCCGGTAACAGTGCTGTGAAAAAAACCGTCTATCAAGCCCATTTTTTTTAAATCTTTTACCTGGAAGGCTATGTCCGGATCTGCATTTTCATCACATAGTAAAGCTATTTTGCAGTTGGGCAAGGTTTCCCTTACCTTTTTTGCAGTTTCTATTCGCCGGCTTAGTGTGAAGTTTGATACCTGCGTAATATCCATTAAAAGCACATCGGCATTTAATGCCTGACAACTGGCAAAGGGTTCATCCTTTTTGTTGTGGTCCAGGATTCTTTCCGGCATGAGTTCCCCCCTTTCAACCAAATACTTAGCAATGGCATTTGAAAGCAGGCCGTTTTGCATGCTTATAACAATGATTCTCAAGCAAGACCACCCCCTTTGATGGATAATTGAATAAAAAGATTAAATAACATTGCTATATATCAATTTTATACCATTTTCTAAATGATACATCCTACAAATGTAGGGTAAAGATAACTTATTCGAACTTGTCGGAATTTTCCACAAGTTGATCCTGATGTGTTTGGCAAGAATAATTTCCCACACTTAGGAAGTTTATTTTTCCACACCCCGGCCTGTAATTCCTATCTTTTGGTAGGCTTCTTTTAATCCGCCTACATATAATGCTTCCATAGGGTGAGACACAAAAGTTAAAAAATAAGTTATACAGTAGACATGAACGAGGAAAAGGCTCCCAAAGTATTTAAGAAAGGAACTTCAGCCAACCAAAAGGAACTATAAGCTGACAACCTGCTAATTGCCAAGTTAGAGCGCAAAGTAGGCCAGCTCACCTATGAGGTGAACTGGATGAAAAAAAATCTAAGCAAATCCTCGGACCTGATTGGCAGAAGAAATCTCGTTGATTTCGGTAATCAGCAAATCAATGTAAGAGGCAGGCGGAATTGCTTTCAGTGAATCGGTCAAGCCTATACCGGAATCCTCCAAAAGAGAAATCCATCTTAGAAAAGTATCTACATATAATGCGAAGGATTGATGAAATTTACACAGCTCACCCAACTTGGGGATATCGTACAATTACTAAGATCATTAGGAGAGACGATAACATCTTAGTTAGCCGCAAGAAAATCCGCAGAATGATGAGGGATATGGGAGCATACACCATTTATCCAAAGCCTAACCTGCCTAAAAAGGGCATTTGCATAGAGAAAAGCTGAAATCATAATCTGCGATTAGGGAGGTCATTTTACGAATCCGGAGTATATCGATCTTTTAGAGGAAATGGGAATCAAAATCTCCATGGATGGCAAGGGCCAAGCCTTAGATAATGTAAGAACAGAGGGGTTCTTCAGGACGCAGAAGTACGATCTGATTTATATAAATGAGTTTGACTCACCGCAGGGGTTGCACAGGTCGCTCAACCACTACATGGATGAGTACAATACCTATAGGCCTCATTCCTCCATCGATGGATACTGCCCTGATGAAGCATACTGTGAGGATCTTAGGGTGGTGGTATGAGAATCAAAAAGAGAAAGGAAGAAACTTATTTTTTCCATAATTGTGTCTTGACAACGGGGAGCATATAGATTGCCCCCGGAGCAGGTCTGACATATTGTAAAAGTCCATTGGCTGCTTCTTCATTTTATCATCACTGGCCATAAGTAAGTACCTTCTTTTTTCTTTTTATTCTATCATAGTTATTGATGGTTTTGAAGGTTTATTTATACCTAAAAAGTAATTACCTTTACTCAGAATAAAACCCCCACAGGGGAGCCTAATGAAAGTTCAAAAGCTCTTTGCCTGTGGGGGTTTTTGTTTGTTTTGCAATCTTATACTCTATTCCATTGCAATTGTGTATTCAGCTGATGATCCATCTTCTGCTGTTACTTTAATCACCATAGTTGCAGTTACATCGGTGTTTTCCTGGTCTGCTACTGCATCTCCACCTGAACTAGCAAGTATTTCTGCTGTAGCACCGTCAGAAACTGTTAAACCTGCCTTCAGAGCACTAACTTTTGTTCCCGCTGGAACTGCTATGATGTTTCCACTATCTAGTGTTCCTACTGTTGTTGCTGTAATCGCTTTGCCTGTTCTTGCTGCATTGACGGTTACTGTGTAGGTTATTTTTGTTGTTCCGTCTTCTGCTGTTACTTCCAGAGTATCATTTGTTACTACTGGATCTTGGATACCTAAATCGTCCCATGTTTGGTTAGCATTACCTTTTGTTAAGGCTGCTAAGAAGGTAGCTTTCGCTGTTCCAAACGGTACGTTGGTTATTGTTTCGCTGCCGCCACCTACTGTACTTACTGTGTAAGTTGCTGAGGTTACTGTGGCATCTGTGCTTTTGTCTGCCGGTACTGCTCCAACTGTTACGGTAATCGTTACGTTACCTGTGCTGTCGTCAGTTCCGTCATTTGCTTTTACTACTATGGTTACAGTCTTTTCTGCTTGAGCTGCTGCCGCTGTATAAGAGATTGCTCCTGTATTTACATCAAGAGTTACGTCTGCAGATACATCAACGTCAGCATCATCTTTTGCAGATACTATTGCATAGGTTAATGTATCGGCAACATCTGCATCTTCAAACCAAGCTGATACATCGTCCTCATAGTCTACTGCTGGTGTTATTCCATCATTTGATGCTGGAGTTGCAGCACCAGTTTGAGTATCTTCACCAACTACTACTGTAGGGGCGTTGTTTGCTGCTGGCTGGTCTGCCGGTACTGCTCCAACGGTTACGGTAATTGTTACATTACCTGTGCTGTCGTCAGTTCCGTCATTTGCTTTTACTACTATTGTTACTTCTTTACCTGCTTGAGCTGCAGCCGCTGTATAAGAGATTTCTCCTGTATTTACATCAAGAGTTACGTCTGCAGATACATCAACGTCAGCATCATCTTTTGCAGATACTATTGCATAGGTTAATGTATCGGCAACATCTGCATCTTCAAACCAAGCTGATACATCGTCCTCATAGTCTACTGCTGGTGTTATTCCATCATTTGATGCTGGAGTTGCAGCACCAGTTTGAGTATCTTCACCAACTACTACTGTAGGGGCGTTGTTTGCTGCTGGCTGGTCTGCCGGTACTGCTCCAACGGTTACGGTAATTGTTACATTACCTGTGCTGTCGTCAGTTCCGTCATTTGCTTTTACTACTATTGTTACTTCTTTACCTGCTTGAGCTGCAGCCGCTGTATAAGAGATTTCTCCTGTATTTACATCAAGAGTTACATCTCCTGATACATCGGTGCTATCACCATCTACTGCAGATACTAATTCATAAGTTAAGGTATCAGCAACATCTGCATCTTCAAACCATCCAGAAGCATCTCCCGTATAAGGTACTGCTGCTGTTTTGCCATCATTTGATGCTGGGGTTGCGTTACCACTTTGAGTATCTTGACCAGCTTTAACTGTTGGTGCGTTGTTTACTGGCTGGTCTGCCGGTACTGCTCCAACTGTTACGGTAATCGTTACGTTACCTGTGCTGTCGTCAGTTCCGTCATTTGCTTTTACTACTATGGTTACAGTCTTTTCTGCTTGAGCTGCAGCCGCTGTATAAGAGATTGCTCCTGTATTTGCATTAAGAGTTACATCTCCTGATACATCGGTGCTATCACCATCTACTGCAGATACTAATTCATAAGTTAAGGTATCAGCAACATCTGCATCTTCAAACCATCCAGAAGCATCTCCCGTATAAGGTACTGCTGCTGTTTTGCCATCATTTGATGCTGGGGTTGCGTTACCACTTTGAGTATCTTGACCAGCTTTAACTGTTGGTGCATTGTTTGCTGGTGTTGTATCAATGACGTTTATTACTAAGTTAGCGTCGTTTCCTTCATCAAAGGATACTACTAAGGTTATTGTGTCACCTTTGTTTGCGCTTAAGCCTTCCAGGTATGCTTGTTTGATGGTTAATGTTGTTCCATCAAATGTGTAATCGGTATCTTCTACTAGAGAAGCTACACCATTTACAATACCTGTAATTGCTGTTGCATCATTTAAGGTTACTGCACTGGTTACATCAGCAGGTGCGTTTAGATCAAAGTCTTTTGGACTTACTAAGGTCGCATCTTCTACTGGAATTGCTTGAAACTCAACAATTACTACTGTATCTTCAGCCAAGTTTTCTACTGTTAAGTTATTTGTGGTGTTACCTCCAACTAGTACATTGTTTTTCTTCCACATTCTTACTTGGTAGCCCGCATCTGGTGTTGCTGTAAATACAACATCCTTACCTTCTTCTACAGCATCACCATCGTCAATAGCAACACCATCAACCTCAGCAGTTAATGTTCCATTTCCATCATTTACGTCGAAGGTTACGGTGTATTGTGCTTTCGCAACTACTACCTTCACACTGGCTTTTACATTTGCTGTATTAGCCATTGTTGTATCAGCCATAGTTAGGGTTCCTGCAAATGTATAAGTTCCGGCTGTGTTTCCATCATAAGCTGGAGTTCCACCATCCCATGCTACCGATAGATTTACTACAGAAGTATCATCTAAAGTAACGTCTACTTTTGCTGGTAAACTTACACCACCAATAGCTGTTCCATTTGCTACGTTGATGTCAGCTAGTACTTCAACTGATTCAACTTCTCTTTGGGTTCCATCTGCTTTTGCAGCGTTGAATGTTGTTGTTGCTGTTCCTAATGCTGTTACCGCATCATCAACATCCTGCTGGGTTGCACCTGCATTATCTAATACAGCCTGTGCTGTGGCTATTGCAGTTGTATAAGCATCCATCACTGCCTGTGTTACCCAATCTGTTCCTGGATCTACATCAGTTCCGTCTTCGCTTACTACTGCTGTACCTTTGTTTGTGTTCGCATTTGTAACTGCTGTTGTTAAGGCTGATTTATCTACTACTTCTGCCTCTTCCAGTTCATCAATTGCATCATTAATTGCTGTTGTTTTAGCAACTACTTCTGCATTTGTTGTTTCTGGTAGTGCCAGGGCATCTGTCAATGCTTCCCAGCTTTCTTCGGTGTAGTCTTCTTCATCAAGTGCTGCTGCTGCTGCTTTCGCTGCATCAAGAGCTGCTTGACCTGCAAAGACTAAGTCAGCTTGTGCAGCTATGATTGCTGCCGTTGCATCGTTAACATCTTCCTGGCTATCTTCTGCCGTAACAACATTAGCAGTTACAACTAGTTGATAATCTTCCCAGCTATCCTCTGTGTAGTCTTTTTCATCAACTGCTGCTAAAGCCGCATTGTAATCTGTTAGGTCTGCTTTTTCTACTAGCAGATCAAGAGCCGCTTGGATTGCATCTACTTCATTATCAATAGCTGCTTGGCCAGCTTTTGCTGTTAAAGTCAAGTCACATTCACCAATTGCCGCTTCATACAATGTCCAACTTGCATTTGTATAATCAGCTTTTACTAACGCATTTACCTCTGCAACTTTTGCAGCATAAGCACTTGTATCAACACTTGCTGTCTCTACTAATAACCCAAGTGCATTATTGATTGCAGTTGTTGCTGCGTTGATATCAACTTGCTCATTATCTTCTGTTAAGGTTAAATCTGCTAAAGCAATTGCTGCCTCAAATGCTGTCCAGCTTGGTGTTGTATATGTGTCATCATCATTATCTGCTGGTACTTTTGCTACTGCTGCATCATACAAGATGGTGTTTGATTTACCATCTTCACGAACTAGACCTGCAATTGCATTTTGTATGGCAGTAACTTCAGCATCTAGTGCTGCTTGGCCATCTTTTGCTGTCAAAGTTAAATCAAGAGCTTCGATTGCATTCCATCCATCTGAATAGTCTTCTTCATTTAAAGCTTGTACTTGAGCAACTGCTGCATCATAGGTTTCTGTATCAACATCTGAAGTCTTAACTAGTATAGCTAAAGCCGTATTGATAGCATCTGTTGCATCCTCAATCGTACCCTGAGCATCATTTTCATCTAGGTCGAGATTTACTCCTACCATAGCTGCTTCATATAGCGCCCAGCTTGGTGTTGTATAGTCATCTTCATCTAAAGCTTCTACTTCAGCTACTGCATCCCAGTAAGCTTGAAGATAACCTACTACTTTAAAGGTGATATTTATTGTTGCTTCATCTGATGGATTCATACCGC
Organism: Anaerovoracaceae bacterium; assembly: GCA_050953445.1. Classification (GTDB taxonomy): domain Bacteria; phylum Bacillota; class Clostridia; order Peptostreptococcales; family Anaerovoracaceae; genus JBMNMS01. The sequence continues at coordinate 1,176,055 of JBMNMS010000001.1, read as the reverse complement.
TTTTGAAGGCTTTTGCCCTAACTGTTATTGTTGCTCCAGCTAGATTGTCATTATCTATAACTGGTTTATTACCTCCATCATATTCTGGTGAATCTTCTGATGGTGCGCTACCATCTTTAGTGTAGTAAATCTTAGCACCATCTGTTGGTGTTGTCATTGTTAAAACAACATTAGCACCATTGGCAACACCACCTGTAACATCAATGCTTGGTGTTATAGTAATAGCACTCACCTTATTAGCCGAGGAATTTCCACCGCCTCCACCACCAGTAGCCGGTGGAGTAGTTACCTCCTCCTTACCGTCCACAACCTTGGTGTTCGGTGTTGTTACAGATGCACCATCTGCACCTTCTTTTACTTCCACAGTTTTTACAGTACCGCTTCCACCTATTTTTGCATTATCACCGCTTATGATTATGTTCTCCACGGTGGCTCCTTTATCTACCGTTATGCCTGAGGCGTTCCCGGTTATCTCACCATTCTTCACCGTGGTGCCTGAGCCCAATATTAGGCTAGCTCCTTCTCCGCTTAATATGGCTGTCGTTATAGTTGCATTGCTTGTGGTTACAAGACTGCTTCCACCTACCTCCAATGTCCCGATTGTACCTTCTACCTTAACATCATCGGAACCATCTTCAATATATATGATCTCTACATCGGCTCCACCCTGAACCGCTATCCTTACCTTGCCATCCACCTTATATACGATCACCTTGCCAAGGTCCGAATTCCCTTTAATCACTATGGAGTTTTCACCGCCGCCTCTTACCACGGTTCTGCCGGTTACAGTAACACCATCCAAAGTTACATCACCTTCGCCTACTCCATCTGCTATTATAAGGTCTCCGTTGATAGTCACGTTCCTAAGAGTCACATCCGACGAACGTACAAGTACATTGCCCTTCGTAACAACTTCCGTAACTTCCCCCGGACTTACAATATATTGCTTAACAAGGTTATCCATTACCACTGCAAACTCTGCTCTGCTTATATTGGCTTTTGGATTTATCTTGCCTCCCGATCCTTGTACATAACCGGCAGTCACCATGGCAGAAAGGCTATTTTCTGCCCAGGCAGCAACCTGCCCCTTATCTGTAAAGCTATTTAATCCACCGGTACCTTCCGATGTTATCTTAAAAGCTCTTGCAAGAACGGTAAAGGCTTCCTGTCTTGTAATCCCATCCTCTGGACGCATTTTGTTATCCTTCATAAAGGTTCCCATCATCACAGCCTTTGCTATATCATCCGCATACCATGAAGTGGCGGCCACATCGGTAACTCCACCTAAGCCTGCCTTTTTTACTGCCCCAAAGGCACGGTTTACTACCGCTGCCATCTCAGCCCTTTTAATAGGTGCCGTTGCTTTAATGAGCAGCTTATCCCCTTCTGCATAACCCTTTAAAAGTCCATTAGCAACAGCCTTTTCCAAAGCCGAAGTGGACCAATTGTTGGGCATATCGGCAAAGCCCTTTGTAGCAGATTCTCCCGCTACTTCTTCCTCAGGCTCATCTGTTACAGCATCACCGGGTTCTTCTGTCACATCATCCCCCGGCTTATCTATTGCTGCATCACCGGGTTCTTCCGTGGCTCCATCCACAGATTCCCCTGTCACTTCCTCCACCTGTTCCTCTACATTTGAAACGGTTTCATCTGCATCAGCGAAAACTCCCAAGGGCATCATGGTAAGAACCATCATTACCGTCATTAGTATCGCTAACATCTTCTTTTGCTTCATCTCATTTCCTCCCTTATATAATCATTTATATTGAAACTAAAACAATATAAATCCCATATAATAACACTATTCACACGCTTTATGTTATTCTTCTCAGCAAAGCTCTAGAATTAGCCCAGCGGAATATATTTTACCCCATAATAGGTTAATAGTCCAGTTAAATTCGATTTAACTGGACTAATTACCATAATTATTCACCATTCCGACCATTGGTTACACCATTAATCTATCCCTGCAATCCGGAATAAACTATTAATCAAGTTAATTGCACTGTAATACCACAAATTCTTTATAATCAAAAAAACCAGGAGAACACCTCCCGGTTTTCTATTAATCATGCAAAATCCCGACTCTTACACTAACCTTATTAGCCTATTTAATGGAACCCTCCACCACATCATCCATGGTATAATAGCCTACTGGACACCCATGGAGAAACCTTGCTCCGTCACAGGCTCCTGCTGCAAAACACTCCCAATTATAGGCATGGTGGGAAATTTCCAGGCGTTCGCCCTTGCCACCAAAAATAACAATATGACTGCTTGGAATGTCACCTGACCTGATAGAATGATACTCAACTTCCATGGGTTTTACTGCCTTTCCAAAATCCTTAGCTGTACCGCTGGGCGAATCCAACTTGTACTCGTCATGCATATCTATAACATCTATCTTACATTTACCACCCAAGGCTATACCGGACATTCTAATCAGCTTCTTCATCAGATTTATCATATATGAGGTGTTATTTGCCCTTAAAATCGGAATGGATTCTGCAGCCCCTAAAAACACCTTTTCCTGTTCCTCGGTAAAACCTGTACCACCACAAACAAAGGCTTTCCTATGAGCTACCGCCGTTTCAACCATTTTCATAGACGTTTCAACCGTTGAGAAATCTATAATAACGTCACAATCCTCAATCATAGTTTCCACTTTATCATCTACTAAAACACCTGTATCCCGACCTAAACCTGCCACCACCCCTGCATCCAAACCAATGTAGTCTCGCCCCTTAGGCCCCAGCACCCCCGTCAACTTCAAATCATCGCAATCCATAATATTTTTAATAATAAGCCTCCCCATCTTCCCCTTGGGTGCGGTAACCATTACCCTGATCATGCCTACTCTCCTTTATTCGCCTCAACAAACCGCTTTATCTTTTTACCAGTTGTTTTTTCGAATTCAGTTTTTCTTAAAACAATCTTCCTTATGCGTTTGAAAAGAGCCAATTCTTCATTTATTTCGTCCACCTGCTTCCAGATCTCCTGGAGGACCCTTTCATCGCTGTATCCTTCTCCCAGAAATTCCTCTGCGTACTCATCATCTACCCTTACGCTAGCAAAAATCTGGGTGTCACCCCCCTCCTTGCTCTCGGCGCCATAAACCAGACTTTCGGCTATGAATGGAATTCTTCCAAGATAGTACTCAAGCTCCTCCGGATACACATTCTTCCCATTCTTGGTTATAATGACATTTTTCTTTCTACCTGTTATATAAACAAAATTGTCTTCATCCAAATACCCCAAATCTCCCGTATGGAACCAACCATCGATTAAAACCTCCCTTGTGGCTTCTTCATTGTTGTAATATCCCAACATTATGTTCCCGCCACAAGCGCAAATCTCCCCTATCCCCGTCTCTGGATCCGGATTGTGAATCTTTATTCCAAAACCGGGAGGAGGATATCCTGCCGAATCCTGTTTCATGCCCTTGTCAGGATTTAAGGCACAAATGGGGGCACACTCCGTCAGGCCATACCCTTGCAAAGTTGTTATGCCAAACTCCGCTATTCCCTCTAATATAGCCGGGTCTATGGCAGCACCTCCAGAAATCATAACTCTCATTCTTCCTCCGAATACAGAAGTTATCTTTTTGAGAAGTATAGGAACCAGATCCAAGCCAATTTTTTTTGTTTTACGATTTATTTTTAATATGGTTTTAAGCTTACTCTCCATTCCGCTCTTTCTAGCCTGAGACCATATTTTCTTATACAGGTTTTCAAAAATCAGAGGAACTCCTAAAAATATGGTAGGTTGGACTTCTGCAAGGTTTTTCACAATATATCTCAACCCCTCGCAATACGCTATGGAAGCCCCTTTATAAAGTGGCATGAGAAATCCGCAGGTACATTCATAAGTATGGTGAACAGGTAAAACCGAAAAGAAAATATCCGTAGGCTCTACATTCATAAGGGTTGGAGTCGACATCAGCTCCTCTACCAAATTGCCGTGAGAGAGCATAACACCTTTGGAAACCCCGGTAGTCCCCGATGTGAAGAGTATAACTCCCATCACATCCCTGTCTATCAAAGCGTCAATAAAATCACGGTTACCCTGCCTTAATAGCTCCCTTCCCCGGTTTACAATATCCCAAAACGAGAGTACCTGTTCTTCTTTCGGTTCTCCGGTGCATATGACCGTCCTTAACTGCGTCTTCCCAGAATCCCTCATTTCCTTAAAAGTTTTTTCAAACTTTGGAGAACAAAATACGCATTCCACCTGGGCCTCCTTAACGAGCTGTTCTAACTCCGATGCTGAAAGCTCCTTATCCAGGGGAACCGCCACTCCCGTTCCACATACGATGGCAAGATAAGCTATTGCCCACTCATACCCATTCTCCCCGATTATACTTATCTTTTTCTCCTTCAACCCCATGGATACCAGAGCAGTACCCAGTGCATCCACATCATCTTTAGCATGACCATAGGTGATCTGCCTATATGGAACACCAGGTCTATCCTTGACATGAAATGCTGTTCGATCCCGATAAAGCACAGTGCTGGTTTCAAGCATATGCTTTAAATCTATTACAGGCCTGCTCGTCTTATACCTTATGAGGGGATCAGTACTGCTATTTATCCCTTCAATCCGCTCCTTGGCGTACTCCCATTCTTTGCTTTTAATGGCTTCATATGATTTATGATCCATGTTTTATGCTCCTATCTCCCTTTCATTACTTTCCTAATTTGAATTGTGGTTTGCCATATACCTTTTAATCTTCTTGCTTGTTGTCTTTTCAAATTCGGTCTCCCTTATTTCAAACCTTTTAACCCTTTTGTACAAAGGCATCAAATCGTTTAACTTATCTATCTCCCTCTTTATAAGTTTGCGGATTTCCTCTTGCGGTAAAACACCCCAAACCTCCTCAATAGCGGGATGATCAGGAAAAATTTCTGCACATACTATTGTTTCACCGTTTTTCTTGTCTTCCATTCCATAGACCATTATCTCCCCGATATAATCACTGCGTGCCATATAATACTCAACTTCCTCAGGAAAAATATTCTTACCATTCTTAGTCACTATGACATTTTTCTTCCTTCCCGTAATATATAGAAAGCCATCCTTATCCATATACCCATAATCACCAGTATAAAGCCAGCCATCCTTTAAAACTCTGTCGGTTTCTTCCGGATCATCATAATAACCGATCATAACCGAAGCGCTTTTGCAAACAATTTCTCCTATACCATTCTCATCAGGATCCTGAATTAGAATCTCCGTCCCCGGTAGCGGAAGGCCAACGGAAGCGGCCTTGCTATAGTTGTCCTTATTTACAGCAATTATAGGGGAACACTCTGTCATTCCATATCCCTGAATCATATTAAACCCCATGGCACAGAAGTTCTCTACCACCTCGGGGTCTATAGCTGCCGCACCGCTGATCAGCAGCTTCATTTCGCCTCCCAGCGTCTGATGCACCTGCTTGAAGATTCTCCTTGTGGCACCGGTATTCCCAATTCCCAACTTCTTAGTAACGGCAATGGCCTTACGCATTTTTACCGCCTTCCCCGATTTCTCTGCCTGTTTCCACACCTTTTTATGCATGGACTCAAAAATCAAGGGTACACCAAGCATCACATTAACCTTTGCCTCCACCATATTCTGCACTATGTATTTTAAGCCATCACAGATGGCAACACACACACCCTGATACATTGATGTCATTATATGGCAGGTCATTTCATAAGTATGTGACATGGGCAGAACAGACAGCCCCACCATTCCATCAACATTTACATACTTTGACATATTTATGACGTTAGAAATTATATTTTTATGAGACAGCATAACCCCCTTGGCAAGTCCCGTAGTTCCGGATGTGTAAAGCAGCATATTCATGGCCTCTGGATCTATGGTCTTTTCTATATACTTCCTATTCCCCATATCAATCAGAGTCTTCCCCCGAGCAATAAGTCTTTTCAAGGATTTCTTGCCGTCTCTATCCTCATCCATATCCATGCCAATCAGATACTCTAAACCCTCTAAATCCTTTATTGCTTCATCCACAGTTATACTAACCTTTCCGGAAAAAACAAGGGCACTTGCCCCTGCCCTCTCTAAAAGATTTCGGATTTCCGTATGGGGCAATTCTCTATCAAGGGGGACTATGACCGATCCTCCACATACAACAGCAAGATAAGTGATAACCCATTCATAACGATTCTCTCCTATAACGGCAATCTTTTTACCTTGCAACCCCAACTCCATCAATCCCGTGCCAAGACCATCCATATCCTCCCGCAACTGCGTATAGGATATGGGGCGATACTGATCTCCCGGCTTATTCTTTACTAAAAAAGCCCTTCGATCAGCATATAATTCCACACTGCTATATATCATATCCTTTATGTCGGAGACCTCCCTGGTCTCATAATAATCCATCTTATTCCTTGCTTTCTTGGCCATTGCCATAAGACTCCTTTCCTTACAAAGAAAGGTGATTTCACCTAAAATCGTTTGATATTCATTTCTTCATAAACTTAATTGTATCATCTTGACAAGGTTTCTTCAATCATATTTAATGGAAGAAGACCCATTGCACCCTTGTATTTGGAGGCTTTAAGTTGAACAAAAAGAAAGTGGCTGCTAATTTCATATTGCTATTCACAGCCTTTATCTGGGGAACTGGTTTTGTAGCCCAGCGTGTAGGCATGGAATACATTGGTCCTCTTACCTTTATCGCCATCCGCTTCTTTCTGGCTACCATAATGCTACTATGTGTAATATGGCTTTCAAAAATGAAAGCTAAAATAACAGGCAATCCCTCCAAGCTACTTGATACTGAAGAAAAAAAAGCGGTTTCACAAAAAGATAGAAGAATCTTTATTGTAGCAGGTTTCTCTTGCGGGGGTATACTTTTCTGTGGCGCTTACATGCAGCAACTGGGTCTTGTGTTTACAACGGCAGCAAAGGCCAGCTTCATAACCGCCTTGTACATTATAATTGTTCCCCTTTTAGGTCTTTTCCTTAAGCACCACATAGGGATCAAGTGCTGGATTGGGGTGGCATCGGGCAGCGTGGGCCTTTATCTCCTTTGTATTACTGAAGCCTTCACCATGGCAAAGGGCGATTTTATAGTAGTGATCGGTGCATTCTTCTGGGCATGCCACGTCCTGGTAATCGATCTTTTTCTACCCATGATAGATGGAGTAAAGCTTGCAGCTTTCCAATTTGCTGTATGCTCTGCCATCGCAGGAATCGCCATGATAATCTTTGAAACCCCTTTACTAGACGCAATTTTAGCCTGTGCCTTTCCCATCGCATATGCGGGGATTGTATGTGCAGGAATAGGATTTACCCTGCAAATAATAGGACAAAAATATACATCACCTACTGTGGCATCCTTATTGATGAGCACTGAAGCCGTATTCGGCGCAGTTGCAGGTTTTATTATATTAAATGAGAAAATGACAAATAGGGAACTGACCGGTTGTGCATTTATGCTGGCCGCAATAGTCTTATCACAGTTGCCCGAAAAACAAAAGGAGGTATTATATGAAAATCTATAACGACCTAACAGATCTCATAGGTCATACCCCCCTATTGCGCCTTTCAAATTACAGCAAATCCCTGGGGGCAGAAGGTGCAAATCTCATAGCCAAGTTAGAATACTTTAACCCGCTAAGCAGTGTAAAGGACAGGGCTGCACTGGCCATGATAGAGGATGCGGAGGCAAAGGGAGTCTTAAAACCCGGATCCATCATCGTTGAGCCCACCAGTGGAAATACAGGCATAGGCCTTGCCTTTGTTGCAGCCATAAAGGGATACCCCATTATCCTGACAATGCCAGAAAGCATGAGCATTGAGCGTCGCAATCTTCTTTCAGCTTTAGGTGCCCAATTGATTCTAACCCCTCCTTACGAAGGAATGAAAGGGGCCATTGCGGAGGCTGAAAGGCTCCTGAAGGAAATCCCGAATTCATATATGCCAGGGCAATTCACCAATCCTGCCAACCCTAGGATTCATAAGGAAACCACTGCCGAAGAAATTTGGCACGATACGGATGGGCAGATAGATATTTTTGTCGCCGGTGTCGGAACAGGGGGAACCATAACAGGTGTGGCAGAAGGCCTAAAAGAAAAAAGTAAATTTGTTAAAATAGTTGCTGTGGAACCCTCTGATTCTCCCGTTCTTTCCGGCGGAGAGGCAGGGCCCCATAAACTGCAGGGGATAGGCGCAGGCTTTGTACCGGCAGTTCTGAACCTAAAGCTTATAGATGAGACTATAAGGGTCACAGCAGATGATGCCTTTAATACGGCAAGGCTACTTACTAAAACCGAAGGTCTTCTTGTGGGAATTTCCTCAGGTGCAGCCGTATTTGCGGGAATGCAACTGGCCAAGCGTGAGGAGAATGCAGGGAAAAATATAGTAATCCTGCTACCCGATTCGGGGGAACGATATTTATCATCGGAACTTTTCCAGGGATGATGCCAAGGCATCATCCTTTTTTCTTCCCCCCTTTTGGAATGGGAGACTTTCCTTCGGGCCTAATTTCACCCATCTCTCTCTCCCTTGCATATACCAATTTACTACTTCCATGTTTTTCGGCTCTAATTTCCAAGGTTTTAAATGAGTTGATAAACGGTGTGAGTTTTTTAAACCCAAAGTTTCTCACATCAAAATCAGGATATCGTTTAAGAAGCAAAGAACCTATATCTGCAATGAATACCCAGCCATCCTCATCCGAGTTCTCCCTTATAATGGTAAGGACAGCCTCGCTTATAGTTTCAAGGGGAGTCATCTCAGGTTCTCCATTACCATTTCCATTTCCATTTCCATTTTCGCCTCCATCTCCCTCTTCTCCCCCATCAAAACCCTCTGGCAATGGGACAAACAGTTTTTTTATTTCAGCTGTCTTAGCTTTTATCATCTTCTCCCGGAAGTTATCATCCTTTACTTTTTCCTTTTCTTCAGTCTCTTGTTTTGCCAAAATATCAAGATACTTAAACTTATTACACGCAACCACAAAAGGCTTGGGAGTTTTTCTTTCCCCCATTCCTACAACTTCCTTCCCTGCTTCCCGCAGACGTGAAGCTAACCTGGTAAAATCACTGTCACTTGATACCAGGCAAAACCCTTCTACATTATCCGAATACAAAATATCCATTGCATCTATTATCATTGCAGCATCGGTAGAATTCTTTCCGGCAGTGTAACCATATTGTTGTACAGGAGTTATGGAATATTCCAGCAGAACCTTTTTCCACGCCCCTAAATCAGGCTTTGTCCAATCCCCATATATTCGTTTATAGGTCGCTATGCCCTCATTCGATATTTCATCCATAATAAATCTAATGTATTTATCCGATATATTATCTGCATCAATTAGCACAGCAAACCTGTTTTCCACAGCCATTAAAACCTCCTTAAAAATCCCTTATCCTAATCCCTTTTTAATATTCTAACATAAATTGCATTCGACGTCATTATACTGAATGAATGATATAAAACAGCTGCAAAATCACATGACAACTGATTTTGCAGCTGGTTATAACTTACATTAGTTTTTCAGATGCAAGTCGGACTATATGAAGTTCTCCACAAATCTCATAAACACTGTTGCACTTTGCCCTCTCGTCGCCATTCCCTCTGGAACCAAAGTGTTCTCAGTTACTCCCTCGAACAAATTGTGCTTGATTGACCATGCCATTGGTATGACAGCATATTTTCTTATTAGATCATTATCTGTGTATTTGTTAAGTGCCTCAATATCATAACTAACATCATATCCTTTATACTCAGCATACCTATAAAGAAATGCTGCCATCTGTTCCCTCGTCAGAATTCCATCAGGATCAAATTTAGTCTCGCTTATACCCAGCGTTATCTTGTTTTGATAAGCCCATGCAATTGCACCCCTATACCATTCCTGTGACAGATCCGTAAAATTCATATCACTTAGGGGAACCTCGTTATCGCTGCCAAATTCAATTCTGCTAAGAATGGTGACAAACATTGCACGAGTTATAATTACATCAGGGCCAAAATAATCATGAGAAAGTCCTTTGAATAACCCCCTTGTTGTTACAGCCTTGATTGAATTATAATACCAGCTATTTTCCGGAACATCGCTAAAACCGGTATAAATCTCGCCCTCAGGCACCTTCTCATTGGGAATTATCGTGACATCGGTTCCACCTGCGCCACCACCTGCGCCACCGCCTGTGCCGCCGCCTGTGCCGCCACTACTGGTCGCTGTTACATTCACTGTAAATTCAGCTGTCATGCCTCCATAGCTTACGCTGATGGTACTTGCTCCTGCTGAAAGGGTTCCGCTTAATGTGTATTCGCCCCCTTCCACTATGCCAAAGCTGCCATCGTTGTAGTTTGCCGTTACGGTTAGCATTGACTTTAAGCTGTCAAGGGAGGTGCTTGGGTAAACTGCTGTACTTCCCTGGTTAAAGCTAACCGCTATCCCCATAAGCTCTTTTGCCGTTACCGTAATGGCCACATCGGCACTCTTGCCTTCATAGTTTACTGTTATCTTTACATCACTTACTGCCAAAGCACCCGATGGTTCAATGGTATAGCCCGTTACTATCTGGCTCGTACCATCGTTGTAGTGTGCCGTTACTTCCATGCCTGCCGCCTCAAAGCTTTGGCCTTCAATATATGTGGTCTTATCCGGCTGCTTGCTTATGCTGATTGTTTCTAATGCCTTCGCTGTTACATTCACTGTAAATTCAGCTGTCATGCCTCCATAGCTTACGCTGATGGTACTTGCTCCTGCTGAAAGGGTTCCGCTTAATGTGTATTCGCCCCCTTCCACTATGCCAAAGCTGCCATCGTTGTAGTTTGCCGTTACGGTTAGCATTGACTTTAAGCTGTCAAGGGAGGTGCTTGGGTAAACTGCTGTACTTCCCTGGTTAAAGATAACCGCTATCCCCATAAGCTCTTTTGCCGTTACCGTAATGGCCACATCGGCACTCTTGCCTTCATAGTTTACTGTTATCTTTACATCACTTACTGCCAAAGCACCCGATGGTTCAATGGTATAGCCCGTTACTATCTGGCTCGTACCATCGTTGTAGTGTGCCGTTACTTCCATGCCTGCCGCCTCAAAGCTTTGGCCTTCAATATATGTGGTCTTATCCGGCTGCTTGCTTATGCTGATTGTTTCTAATGCCTTCGCTGTTACATTCACTGTAAATTCAGCTGTCATGCCTCCATAGCTTACGCTGATGGTACTTGCTCCTGCTGAAAGGGTTCCGCTTAATGTGTATTCGCCCCCTTCCACTATGCCAAAGCTGCCATCGTTGTAGTTTGCCGTTACGGTTAGCATTGACTTTAAGCTGTCAAGGGAGGTGCTTGGGTAAACTGCTGTACTTCCCTGGTTAAAGATAACCGCTATCCCCATAAGCTCTTTTGCCGTTACCGTAATGGCCACATCGGCACTCTTGCCTTCATAGTTTACTGTTATCTTTACATCACTTACTGCCAAAGCACCCGATGGTTCAATGGTATAGCCCGTTACTATCTGGCTCGTACCATCGTTGTAGTGTGCCGTTACTTCCATGCCTGCCGCCTCAAAGCTTTGGCCTTCAATATATGTGGTCTTATCCGGCTGCTTGCTTATGCTGATTGTTTCTAATGCCTTCGCTGTTACATTCACTGTAAATTCAGCTGTCATGCCTCCATAGCTTACGCTGATGGTACTTGCTCCTGCTGAAAGGGTTCCGCTTAATGTGTATTCGCCCCCTTCCACTATGCCAAAGCTGCCATCGTTGTAGTTTGCCGTTACGGTTAGCATTGACTTTAAGCTGTCAAGGGAGGTGCTTGGGTAAACTGCTGTACTTCCCTGGTTAAAGCTAACCGCTATCCCCATAAGCTCTTTTGCCGTTACCGTAATGGCCACATCGGCACTCTTGCCTTCATAGTTTACTGTTATCTTTACATCACTTACTGCCAAAGCACCCGATGGTTCAATGGTATAGCCCGTTACTATCTGGCTCGTACCATCGTTGTAGTGTGCCGTTACTTCCATGCCTGCCGCCTCAAAGCTTTGGCCTTCAATATATGTGGTCTTATCCGGCTGCTTGCTTATGCTGATTGTTTCTAATGCCTTCGCTGTTACATTCACTGTAAATTCAGCTGTCATGCCTCCATAGCTTACGCTGATGGTACTTGCTCCTGCTGAAAGGGTTCCGCTTAATGTGTAATCGCCCCCTTCCACTATGCCAAAGCTGCCATCGTTGTAGTTTGCCGTTACGGTTAGCATTGACTTTAAGCTGTCAAGGGAGGTGCTTGGGTAAACTGCTGTACTTCCCTGGTTAAAGCTAACCGCTATCCCCATAAGCTCTTTTGCCGTTACCGTAATGGCCACATCGGCACTCTTGCCTTCATAGTTTACTGTTATCTTTACATCACTTACTGCCAAAGCACCCGATGGTTCAATGGTATAGCCCGTTACTATCTGGCTCGTACCATCGTTGTAGTGTGCCGTTACTTCCATGCCTGCCGCCTCAAAGCTTTGGCCTTCAATATATGTGGTCTTATCCGGCTGCTTGCTTATGCTGATTGTTTCTAATGTAACCGGTGGCGGGCCTTGCGTCAACTTGTAAAGATATATTTCAGCTAATTCATTCTTTAAATTTCCAAAGTAGTAAGCGCTTCCGCTTCCATTTAGCTTTAGGTAGAATTTATCGCTTACCTGAGTACTGTCAGTTCTTAAACTTTTTTCAGACTGCGTATAAATCCAATCCCCATAGCCTTTTCCATCACTTTTTGTGTTCAGATATATTCCACGGCTATCCTGGGCTTTACGATTTAGGAAATTTGTTCCGTTCTTTACATTAAAGCCTGCTCCCGAGGTGCTAAAATCCCAAAGCATTCCGTCAGTGATACCCGTTGATAAAACATAGTTACCTGATACTGTCACCTGAACACCCTTAAGGTAGTCAACGCTGCTTACGGTGGTTTTTTCATTTGTCATAGCATAGTAGTTGCTGCCTGATTTCCCAACTATTAGATAGGTTTCACCACTTTCAGGAGAGCCTGCAAGTTCATATGACGGCCCGCTTGGTGCAACTTGTGTTTTGGGGAATTCATAGCTTAATGTAAGGGTACCATCGCTGTTTAAAACTTTGTCTGTGACAGCATTCCCATTAATTGTTGCAGTGGTTGCCGTTGTAAACTTGTAGCCGGCATTGGCTGTTACCTTTACCCTTGCAGTATAGACCGTATCATAGCCAAAGCTGCTTCCCGGTGAAGGAGTCCAGCTTACCTCTCCTGCCGAATATTTGGATGAACCTGCCGTTGCCGTTGTAACAGGGACAGCACCGGCTACCGGTGACGTTATCCCGCTTACGGAAACGGATGCTATTTCTTCATCCTCCGGTGGCGGCCCTTGCGTCAACTTGTAAAGATATATTTCAGCTAATTCATTCTTTAAATTTCCAAAGTAGTAAGCGCTTCCGCTTCCATTTAGCTTTAGGTAGAATTTATCGCTTACCTGAGTACTGTCAGTTCTTAAACTTTTTTCAGACTGCGTATAAATCCAATCCCCATAGCCTTTTCCATCACTTTTTGTGTTCAGATATATTCCACGGCTATCCTGGGCTTTACGATTTAGGAAATTTGTTCCGTTCTTTACATTAAAGCCTGCTCCCGAGGTGCTAAAATCCCAAAGCATTCCGTCAGTGATACCCGTTGATAAAACATAGTTACCTGATACTGTCACCTGAACACCCTTAAGGTAGTCAACGCTGCTTACGGTGGTTTTTTCATTTGTCATAGCATAGTAGTTGCTGCCTGATTTCCCAACTATTAGATAGGTTTCACCACTTTCAGGAGAGCCTGCAAGTTCATATGACGGCCCGCTTGGTGCAACTTGTGTTTTGGGGAATTCATAGCTTAATGTAAGGGTACCATCGCTGTTTAAAACTTTGTCTGTGACAGCATTCCCATTAATTGTTGCAGTGGTTGCCGTTGTAAACTTGTAGCCGGCATTGGCTGTTACCTTTACCCTTGCAGTATAGACCGTATCATAGCCAAAGCTGCTTCCCGGTGAAGGAGTCCAGCTTACCTCTCCTGCCGAATATTTGGATGAACCTGCCGTTGCCGTTGTAACAGGGACAGCACCGGCTACCGGTGACGTTATCCCGCTTACGGAAACGGATGCTATTTCTTCATCCTCCGGTGAGCTTTCATCGCCTATGATAACTGTACCTTGTGAAACAGTTCCTCCCGATAGGTTCTTATAAGCGAAATCAATCTGTGTAGAATCTCTTCCATCAGTCAATGTCGCAAGAAGACCATTAGCTCCATTATTTCCTTGGGCCATCGCCCCATAAGATAGATATGTGAAATTTATCTCCTTTGCTACGGAGTTTTGGGTGGTTTTGATTTTAAATCCCTTAGTCATAACCTGCCCGTAATAAGGATCGGAGACAGTATGATTATGTCCCCAAAGGAAAACAACATTTTCGTGCTGATTTAATACAGTTAGGAGATTATCCGCATTGCCTGTGGTTCTATTTGAATAATAATGAATAGGCCCATGTGCGGCTACAAAAACGGGCTTAGATGCATCTATTGTATTTAGCTTGTTAGAAAGATCGGTTATTTCGGCTTGTTTGAAGGACACGGGATATGCACCAGTATTCATTACATAAACAGCATAATCCTCTCCATCATACAATAAGCCGCTTGGGAAAATAGCGTTATCAGGATCATGATTTCCCCGTACCAATACGCAATTCGTATCACTGCCGTAGATATTTTCTACAGCAGCAACACATTGTTGGGCTCTGTCTACCCCCTCGTAATCACCTCCAAAAATCATCATATCTAAAGTAGACGCGCTTCCCTTTAGTTTGTTTAGCCAGGTAGTTAAGTTTGTGATGCTATTGTGTACGTCAGATGTAAATCCCAGGTAAATCTGATTTGAATCTGCTGAAAAGGTCGCAGGCTGCACGGGTAACATCAGTGCGATTAGCATAAGTGATAATATTGCAGCTCTTGCAATTCTCAGTGCTGTTGCACTCTTCTTTCTGCTTACCCTATTGATACCAGATCCCCTTTCTTTTAGGTCTTTAAAGATCATTTTGTTTTACCCCCTTTCTTTGTTACAGATACATAGTCTTCTATTGCTTTATGCCCCCCCCTATACTTCCTTAGTCTGTAAATTTACTTTTACCACAAATGGATCGCACCTTTTGTCGAATTAGAATGAAAATAACAAAATAGTAGTTTACGAAAGAATAATATAGAAGAACCCATAACGCTAACCTTTACAACTTAGCCGCCTTGCAAAATGATTTAGCAAGGATTTCTAAATACTTGTGCCCTTCTAACTATCCAATGATTTGTCAGTCCCAATTTTCAGAATAATCTTTTAATAATAATAGCATCTCTAATATTGGATTGCAAGTATATTCTTAGCAACATTCGTAGGGAAATAATTGTTCCCATGGTGTAATCCGCACGGTTGATCTTTCTGCCCCAGAAAATAAAAATGCTATTTACCGATGATTTCGGAAAATAACAACCCAGGGAATAAGTGAAAGTCATAATATTTAGGGCTGAATTCAGTGGATAAACCCTAAGGAACAAGGCATATACGCTTTCGTTGAAACCCGTAAAACAATAAAAAACTGATAGCTTTCGGACTATTTTTTTCAACCTTTTTGCTATATAATAAAGAAATGTAAAACAGGGATCGAAACACCCTGTTAAATGGGGGGGAAAAATGTTTTTACCGATACCGAATCCTATAGCCTTTACCATCTTTGGCTTTGATGTGCGCTGGTATGGCGTATGCCTTACCATCGGAATATTTCTCGGCATCTTGCTAACATACAAACGCGCCCCGGGCTTCCAGCTTGATCCGGAAAAGGTTATCGACGTACTTCTAGTCTCCATTCCCGCCGGAATAATCGGCGCCCGCTTATATTATGTGATCTTTAACTGGGAATACTACAGCAAGGATCTATGGCAGATTCTGAATTACCGAGCTGGGGGGCTGGCCATCCACGGTGCACTTATCTTTGGAATCACTGCAGCCATAATCATGTGCAGGATTTGGAAAATCCCCATAAGTAAAATTTTAGATTTGGCAGCACCCGGTATAGCATTCGCGCAATCCATAGGTAGATGGGGAAATTACTTTAACGGCGAAGCACATGGAATCCCCACGACCCTGCCCTGGGCTATCCAAGTAAACGGGCAAATGGTGCATCCCACATTTTTATATGAATCCCTATGGTGTTTTGCCTTAGGTGTATTGCTGATCCAACTATCTAAACAACGCAAATTCAATGGACAAATATTCTTAATCTACGGTATGCTATATTCCATAGAACGTTTTTTTGTAGAAGGGTTGCGCACAGACAGCCTGATGGTAGGAAATACTCTCCGTACCGCTCAAATCGCCAGCGTTCTCATATTAACCGCCTTTTCCATTACCTACCTTATTGTTAGAAAGCGGCACGGAAAGATCATACCTGGAGGGGAAAAAGAAAAACATGTAGAAATAGAGGAGAATAACCCATGAAATTAGGCATTGTAGGACTTCCAAATGTGGGAAAGAGCACATTGTTCAACGCTATAACAAGGGCTGGGGCAGAAGCTGCAAATTATCCATTTTGCACCATTGAGCCCAATATTGGAGTAGTGGCGGTTCCTGATGAAAGACTGCCTGTCCTCCACAAAATGTATAATTCAAAGAAGACTGTCTATACGACCATTGAATTCTACGATATTGCCGGTCTTGTCAAAGGGGCCTCGAAAGGAGAGGGATTAGGCAATAAGTTTTTAGGCCATATTAGGGAGGTAGCCGCTATAATCCATGTGGTTCGCTGCTTTGAAGACCCCAATGTAGTCCACGTAGACGGAAAAATCGATCCACTTTCAGATATTGAAACGATAAACACCGAATTAATACTATCCGACATTGAAATATTGGAAAGAAGAATTATGCGTACTACTAAAAACCTTAAGGGGGATAAGACCTTACAGGGGGAATTAAACCTTCTATATAGAATTAATGAACATCTAAGTAAAGGACTTCCCTTGCGGAGTTTGGAACTGGACGAAAAAGAGGATGCCTTTATAAAATCCCTGGATCTTCTCTCCTATAAGCCTGTTATTTATGCCGCCAATGTTTCCGAGGAAGATCTTGCAGAAAAGGACAACCCCTATGTGGAAGCTGTGAAAAGATTGGCAGAGGAAGAAGGAGCCGAAGTTGTAACTCTCTGTGCAAAAATTGAAAGCGAAATCGCTGAGCTTTCCGATGAGGAAAGAAGACTCTTCTTAGATGAGCTGGGAATCAAGGAGTCCGGCTTAGACAAACTGATTAAAGCTTCCTACCAACTGCTGGATCTTATTTCTTTTCTTACGGCGGGAGAGCCTGAGGTAAGGGCGTGGACTATAAAAAGGGGAACCAAAGCCCCTGCTGCAGCGGGAAAAATCCATACCGATTTTGAAAGGGGTTTCATAAGGGCGGAGACCATCGCCTTTAACAAATTGATGGAATGTGGCGGAAATGTCGCCTTTGCCAAGGAAAAAGGTCTCCTGCGTTCTGAGGGCAAGGAATATATTGTCCAGGACGGGGATGTTATCCACTTCCTATTCAACGTCTGACATTATTGCACTAAAAATACCGCCGGTATAAATCTACTCCGGCGGTATCCTTATTTTAAATCTTTTTGGGCAAGTCGCTATCCTAAACGACGTTCCCTGGTCTCAGCTCTGACCCTTCGAAGCATATTGATGAGGAAAAAGACCCAGGCGATAAAGAATGGAAGCCCTAAAAATGTATGAACCGTGTTTGATACAGTAAATCCCATTCTTGCCTTCATGACAATCACGATGGTATAGGCTGAAACACCCATCATAGCCCAAAACTTGGGGATTCGCAAAACCTTATAGCCTAACTCCTGTTTCCCACCTATCTTCCTTCTGGCATATAAGTCCATCAGCCAAAATAATATCATACTGATGACCCAATATATAGCCATGTCGGTCATTATAACGCTGCTCGGTACTATTTCCGGCATCTTACGCCACTCCTCATTCTCTTGTCAGATTCAAATCCAGATAAAATCCAATTTACTCCGATAATACCTTATTGAATACAGCTTTTTCTCTTTCTTCGATGGTAAGAGTGTTTCTCTTCCCTGCGCTTATTGCGTAGAAGAAAGCACCGATTATCATCCATCCGATGAAGAACTTAACTGCTGTTCCACCCATGAATACAGGGTTTCCGGGGATGAAGAGAAGTACGAATACCAGAACCATAACCACTCCCGCAAATCCTGCAGTTGCCGAACCGCCCGGGATTTTGTAAGGACGGTGGGTGTCGGGCTCAGTCTGCCTAAGTCTAACTACACTGAAGGATGTGATCATCCAGGACAATACGAATCCTGCCGCCGAGAAGGAGGTCAAAGGATCGATAAGACCCATGCCGAGGAATGGCCCCATGAGAGACAGTCCAAAGCAAACGATAAGCGCATTTGTTGGGGTTCCATATTTGGGATGCTGTTTTGCAAGGAAACCGGGGATCAGGTAGCCTCTTGCCATACCCATCAGGAGGCGAGGTGAAGCCATCATGAAGCCGTTCCATGTTGTGAACAGACCCATTACCGCTCCCAAAAGCACTATGTAGTACAGAGCTACGCCCATTGAACCATCATAAACCAGCTTGAATAACTGGGATGCCGCCGGTGAAGGCAGATCATAGAATTCCTGCCAGGGCATTGCGCTTCCCAAGCTGAACAGAAGAATAGCGTAGAATACGCAAGCTGCACCTACTGCAAGAACAACCGTTTTACCTACGGATGTGATGTCGGTTCCTGCATCCTCAACAGCCTGGGGAATGGTTTCAAATCCTGCCAGGAAGAAGGGAGCAGAAGCCAGGATTGCAAGGGCACCTGTAAAGAATCCGGTGTGGGAGGATTCTCTTATGTTTTCATAAATGGGCTGGAAGTTGCCTGTATCGAATTTCACAAGGGATGCGACGATAGCAATTATTCCAACCGCCAACAGGAAAGCTGTCATAAATCTTTGGAAAACAGCAGAACCGGTAGCACCCCTCCAGTTTATGTAGAATAACAGACAGGAGAAGAATGTACCTATCAATATGTGACCCGCATGAATACCCGTATCAGCCAGCACGTACAATAATTTACCCTTTGCCGCAGGGACTAAGATACTAAGAATATCAACTACGTAGATAGCTTCCCATGGGATAATCGTAACGAATGCACCAAAGGCAGCCCATCCGGAGATAAAACCAATATGCTGGTTAAAAGCTTTGTAAGCGTATGCCATACCGCCGCCTGCTACCGGTACCATTGGAGCTAACTCACAATAGCAAAGAGCTACGGGAACCATCATGATTAAAGCGATAAGATAACCGACTGAAGCAGGCAAGGGGCCGCCGCAGTTTGCCATCCACCTATTGATGGAAACCGCCCAGCCTACGCCTACGATTGAGCCGAAACCTATACAGAAAAAGTCAAATGCGCCTATTCCCTGTTTTTGTTTACTCATTATAAGGACACCTCATTTCTTACATAAAAAACATTTTCGTCTTGATTTAGTAAATACAATAATAGCTTGTCATAAAATAAAAATAGTTTATCAATCGGACTAATCATGTTAACACATGTCTTAAAATGTATACCCTTTTGTTCTATCACTCCCTTCTTTCTTCATTATCATTTTTTCAGCGGTCCCCTCCTTTTCCAATTTATTAATAATGATTCTCAAACATTCCAACAAATTTATAATAGCATAACATGGGATTGTATAAAAGTAAACAGAAAATTTAAAATCATTCCACTATTTTGTCATATCAATCTTCTGTATATTCAAAAAACCCGTTAATAATCCATCCATTTGCCACTATACCATTGTGTCATATTTGAAAAAAATTAAATATGTTTTTATTCTAACATATTCAGATTAACATTTGGTAGGAATTATTAATTTAATTTAAATAATATGCTTAAATGTCTTGTTTTAACACGATTCTGATGGCATACTAAAAAAAAAGGAGGTATTTACATGAAGGAATTACCAAGAATCACTTTCATCATAAGCATCATCGCTTCCGTTCTGGCCGCCGCCGGAATAGTCTTTGGCGCCATAGGCATGGCTAGGAGCAAATACTCCTAAACTATATCTATGGAATTTGAAGTGCCTATCCTGCTGGCCCCCGCCGCTATCATAGCCATCGCACTTTTGCCATCTCTAATTCCGCCGGAGGCCTTTACCCCCATTTCAGTACCTACCGCTGACCTCATCAGCGATATGTGCCCTTCAGTAGCGCCGGCACTTCCAAAACCTGTTGACGTTTTAACAAATGCCGCCCCCCCTTCCTTTGCCAGGAAGCAGGCGGTTTTTATTTCTTCTTCTGTCAACATACAGGTTTCCAAAATCACCTTCACTATGGCTCCGTATTCTGCCGCCTTATCCACTACCGCTTTTATCTCTCCCTTGACTTCGTTAAGATTACCCTCCTTGAACTTCCCTATGTTCATTACCATATCAATCTCATCAGCACCGGATCTGCAACCAAACTCCGTCTCAAACACCTTTACCTCCCGGGATACCGCCCCCAGGGGAAAACCCACCACCATTGCTATTTTTACGTCGTAACCTTGCAAAAGCCTTGCTGCCTGCTGCACCCTGCCCGAATTAACGCATACAGCGTAAAACCTGTTTTCAATAGCCTCCCGGCATAACCGGGCTATATCCTCACAGGTGGCATCTGCCTTTAAATTAGTATGATCTATATATTTGTTCATATTTTGCCCCCAAAAAAAGCAGGGCTGTCAAACAACCCCGCTTATAAAACTTCATTCCTTAGATTATTATTTCACCTAAATCTCCATTGCTCAACCCGGCCGCATTGCCTTCGTCTGTATCCAGATGTATTTCATCCGTATGACCTTCCCCGGAACGGATCAATACGTTTTCATAAACAACAGCCCTTTCACCTCCGAAACGCACGCTCACCACCTGCTTATCTTTCACGCCGGCCTCCTCAGCCTGTGCAGGTGATAGGTGAATGTGGCGAAGCGCAACTATAGCGCCGTGATCTAAGTCCACCTCTCCTGCCGGACCTATAAGCTTTACCCCGGGGGTTCCCTCCAACTTACCCGATTCCCTGATGGGAAGCGTGACACCGATGGCTCTGGCGTCGGTGAAGGACAATTCCACTTGTGTTTCAGGCCTTTCCGGGCCCAGTATACGCACCCCTTTTAAGGTTCCTTTCGGGCCTACAATATCCACCTTTTCCTCGCAAGCGAACTGCCCCGGCTGCTTCAATGCCTTGGAAAAAGTCAGTTTATAGCCTTTGCCAAAAAGTTTTTCTAAGTCGGCTGAAGACACATGTAAATGCTTGTTGGACAGACCAACAGGTACTTTGTAACCCATAATCATTCTCCTTTTCTTATGTAATTTTATTAATTAGCCCGGGTCAATCCCAAAGCCCATTACCAATAATTGTTACCCTTAATCGCCGGCTTCTTCAAGACATGTTATATATGGAAGATTTCTATACTTTTGGTCATAATCCAAACCATAACCTACAATAAATTTATTCTCCACAGTAAAGCCTATGTAATCTGCTTCTATTTCAGCCTGTCTTCGCTCAGGCTTGTCCAAAAGGGTTACGACTTTAAGACTCTTAGGCTTTCTTGTCAGCAGGTTTTCTTTTAAATACTGCAAAGTCAACCCAGAATCCATGATATCCTCAACTATCAATACGTTCTGTCCTTCAATATTGGAATCCAGATCCTTTATTATTTTTACGACACCGGAAGTTTTTGTAGATCCTCCATAGCTGCTCACCGCCATAAAGTCAATTCTTGTATCCACATTAATCTCCCTTATAAGGTCGCTCATGAAGAGAACAGCTCCCTTCAATATACATATGGCCAAAATGGATTCTCCCTTGAAATCCCTCGATATCTGTTGCCCCAGCTGGTGAACCCTTTCTGCAAGCTCTTCCTTTCCGATCATTACCTTCCCAAAAACATATTCCTTTGCCATACCCGCTCCTTTTTTGCTGTAAATCTTTCGTATCCGATTCAAGAGTCATCGTCTACATCGCCTTCATTCTCTTTTATTTCAAAGTTTACATCATTTATTATCCTTTTTCCACGATATTTTTTTGAAGGAGGCACTTCTTTTTCACCAATCCAATACCTATCCAACTCATCCCTCAGGTAATATATGAGAAATCCCCATAATATCAAATCGTCAAGGAATCCGAAAACCGGTACAAAGGGCGGAATCAGATCGAAAGGAAGGAACAGGTAAACCAGACCAAAAACAATAAGAAGTTTTTTCCGCTTAGGTACCGATTTGTCCTTCATGAAAAATCTGATGGCCTTTATACGTCTGATTAGAACCTGTAAGAAGATGAATTGCATCTTTTATTCCTCCAGTATTCTTTCAAACTCATCAAGCAGGAACTCATGTCCAGTCTTTTTCAAAGCCGAAACGGGTATGACTTTATCCTCCGTCGACAAACCAAGTGTCTCTTTAATCAGTGCAACATGTTTGGGTGTATCATTCTTCGAAACCTTATCCGCCTTTGTGGCAACCACAATACCATCCAGACCATATTCCCTTATCCATTGATACATTTGGACATCTTGAGGAGTGGGGGCATGACGTATATCCACAAGCTGAATCACCTTTACTAAGTTATGGCGTCCAGCCAAATATCCTTCAATCATATTACCCCAGGTTTCGCTAATGTTTTTGGAAACCTTTGCATAGCCATATCCCGGCAAATCCACCAACCTGAACAAATCATTTACCTGATAAAAATTAATTGTCCTCGTCTTACCCGGAGTTCCACTTACCCTGGCGATCTTTTTTCGATTCAACAGAAGATTAATAAGAGAGGATTTACCCACATTGGAACGTCCCGCAAGGGCTATTTCCTTCATATCTAAAGGAGGATATTGACTTTTTTTTACCGCTACAGCGGTCAATTCCGCCGTTTTTATTATCATTTTTTCACCAACGCTTCTTCTAAAACACTGTCTATATTATCGACTAAAACGAATTCTATCTTCCTCCGCACATTAGCCGGCACTTCCTCTAAATCCACCTGGTTTTCCTTTGGCAGAAGAACCTTCTTGATTCCCGCTCTATGAGCCGCAAGAACCTTTTCTCTTATCCCTCCTACGGGAAGAACCTTTCCTCGAAGTGTGATTTCTCCGGTCATAGCGATATCCTTTCGCACGGGTACCCCTGTCAAAGCTGACACCACCGATGTGCACATGGTCACCCCCGCCGAAGGTCCATCCTTGGGTGTGGCCCCCTCAGGTATATGAA
This sequence comes from Anaerovoracaceae bacterium, assembly GCA_050953445.1. GTDB lineage: Bacteria > Bacillota > Clostridia > Peptostreptococcales > Anaerovoracaceae > JBMNMS01. Next base: position 1,152,742 of record JBMNMS010000001.1, on the reverse strand, counting down.
TGTGCAGATCAGATTCCTTGTAAAAATCCCCCGGGATGGAAAGAGCCTCTGCCCTTGATCTGATATAGCTTATTCCTGCTTTGGCCGATTCTTGCATTATTTCACCTAATTGACCGGTCAGAACCAATTGTCCCGTGCCGGGGACCACAGTGGTCTCAATGGTAAGTGTATCTCCTCCCACCACTGTCCATGCCAAGCCTGTGCTAACACCAACTTCGTTCTCACCTTCTATCATATCATAACGATAGCGCTTTTTACCAAGGTATTTTTCTACGCCGGCAGCATTGACCACAACCTTTTTCTTATCGCCTTCCGCGATCTGGCGGGCCGCTTTCCTGCAAATAGAGGCAATCTCTCTTTCAAGCTTTCGCACCCCCGATTCCCTCGTATAGTTGTTAATCACCATCCTGAGGGCCTTCTCGGAAATTTCCAGCTGATCCTCCTTCAATCCATGTTCCTCCGTTTTCTTTGGTATCAGATAGTTTTGCCCTATCTTTACCTTTTCCTCCTCAGTGTAGCCAGATACTTCTATTACTTCCATCCTGTCTAAAAGCGGCCTGGGTATGGTGTCCAGTGTGTTTGCAGTGGTGACGAACATCACCTTGGAAAGATCAAAAGGTATTTCAAGATAATGGTCAGTAAATTCTTTATTCTGCTCAGGATCCAAAACCTCCAACAGGGCTGAAGCCGGATCTCCTCTGAAATCCGATCCTATTTTATCAACCTCATCGAAAAGGAATACCGGATTTCTTGTCCCCGCCTCCTTTATGGATGCGATAATTCTCCCGGGTATGGCTCCGATATAGGTTCTCCTATGTCCCCTTATCTCAGCCTCATCTCTAACTCCTCCCAATGACATTCTCACAAAGTTTCTATTGAGCGAACGCGCTATGGACTTAGCAATTGATGTTTTCCCCGTTCCCGGCGGTCCCACCAAACATATTATGGGGGCTTTCAAATTGCCTGCAAGCTGCATTACTGCCAAGTATTCAACAACCCTTTCCTTAACCTTCTCCAGGCCATAATGATCCTCATCCAATATCCTCTGTGCCAGCTTTAAATCCTTGTTGTCTTTGGATAGCTTGTTCCAGGGAAGGGCCAGGATAGTCTCCACATATGTGCGAATTACCCCTCCTTCCGCAGATGAAGATTGAATTTTATGGAGCCTTTTTATTTCCTTTTCAATCTTCTGCGAAGTTTTAGAGGGTAACTTCAGTTTTTTGAGTTCAGCTAACCACTGGTTTATCTCATCCTCTATGTCCTCCTGTCCACCCAGTTCCTCCTGGATGACCTTCATCTGTTCCCTCAGATAATACTCCCTCTGACTTTTATTTATCTGTTTTCTTACCCTAATGTTTATGTCATGCTCAATGTTAAGTATTTCTATTTCACGTCCCAGAATCTTGCCTAAGAGCTCCAACCTGACCTCCACATTGAAGGCCTCTAAGATACCCTGTTTTTCTTCAGTTTTAATGTCCAAATGTGATGTGATAACATCAGCCAGGCGACCGGGTTGCTCCACAGAAGCTACGGAAGGGAAAATATCCTGCGAAATTTTTGTGCTCAGTTCAAGATAATCCTCAAAAGATGAAAGTACGGATCGCATTAATGCAACTATCCCCGGAGGGATTTCCTCAAATTCCTTTTCTTCTATTTCCCTTATCTGACATTTGAAATAGGGTATCTCAGATATAAACTCCTCTATTTCACCCCTATATATGCCTTCTACCAACACTCTTATCGTATCACCGGGAAGGCGAAGCATCTGCTTAATCTTAGCCACGGTGCCAACATGATAAAAATCATCACGGGTAGGCAATTCTGTCTCCGGATCCCTTTGGGATGTCAGAAACACTGTCTGATTCATCATCATCGCCTTTTCTAATGCAGTTATAGATTTTTCCCTGCCTATATCAAAGTGAAGTACCATATTGGGAAATACGGACAATCCCCTCAAAGGTATCACCGGCATAATTCTTTTGAATTCTTCTACCCTATACTGCTCCAATGAATCCGTAAGGGAATCTTTTTCAGAAATGGATTCCATCTCCTCTGCCAGAGCCTCTTTTTCATCGAATTCATCATATTTCTTGTCTTTTTCCATACTATTATCTCCTTTCCCCCTGCCTTTTCCGTTTGAGGGAAAAAACAGACGACCATTAGGCCGCCTGCTCCCTTGAATTACGATGCAGTCTCTTTCTTTTTATTTCCCTCGTTTCGCTTCGTTTCACTCAGTACAAGAGTCGGCCCTTTATTCTTTTCTATAGTTCCCTCTGTTATTATACATTTTTTTATATCGCTCCTGGATGGAATTTCATACATGATGTCGGTCATGATATGTTCCAAAATACTCCTAAGTCCCCTAGCTCCCGTCTTTCTTTCGATAGCCTGCCTTGCAACTTCCTGAATTGCCTCATCCTCTATCTCCAATTCAACATCATCCATTGCAAAAAGCTTTTTGTACTGCTTTAATATGGCATTTCTAGGTTCCTTTATAATCCTTACAAGGGCATCCACGGAAAGCTCTTCTAAGCTTACCATAACAGGAAGCCTTCCTACAAATTCAGGAATTAAACCAAATTTTAAAAGGTCTTCAGCCTGAAGTTGCTTTAATAGCTGGGAAGATTCCACTTTATTTTGTCTGATCTGAGAATTAAAGCCAATGGTCTTTTCACCTATGCGCCTTTGTATGATCTTATCTAAGCCATCAAAAGCACCTCCGCAGATAAACAATACATTGGTGGTATCAAATTGGATAAAATCCTGATGAGGATGCTTTCTTCCCCCTTGGGGAGGAACGCTGGCGACGGTGCCCTCCAATATCTTTAAGAGCGCCTGCTGAACCCCCTCACCACTTACATCCCTGGTTATAGAAGGATTCTCCGTTTTACGCGCGATCTTATCGATTTCGTCCACATAGATTATACCTTTTTGTGCCCTCTCCACATCATAATCTGCCGCTTGAATCAGTTTTAAAAGTATGTTTTCAACATCCTCCCCCACATATCCGGCCTCAGTCAAGGCTGTAGCATCAGCAATAGCAAAAGGTACGTTCAGTATCTTCGCAAGGGTTTGCGCCAATAAGGTCTTCCCCGAACCGGTGGGCCCTATCATGACAATGTTGCTTTTTTGTATTTCCACATCGTCCTGTTGCATTTTCAAGCTGTTTATCCTTTTATAGTGATTGTATACGGCCACAGCCAACGCTTTCTTCGCATCCTCTTGACCGATTACATAATCCGAAAGTGCTTCTGCTATTTCCATGGGTTTTAACAGACGCACCATGGTATCACCTATATTTTTTTCGTCCTCATATCCGGCAAGTTCTTCTTTTATAATGTCCTGACACAATTCAATACATTCATCACAAATATATACATTTGGGCCTGCCACCAATCTCCTTACCTGATCCTGAGGTTTACCGCAAAAAGAACATTTTAATTGTTTCATGTTATCGAATTTATCCATATTGCCACCTCCTATTTCCGAGCCTGAATCACTTTATCAATAATTCCATATGCCAATGCCTCTTCCGGATTCATGAAATTATCCCTATCAGTATCAAGACGGATTCGCTCCAAAGGCTGCCCCGTCCTTTGACTAAGAATTGTATTCAGCTTTTCTCGGGTTTTTAAAATATGCTCCGCATGAATCCTCATGTCCTCCGCCTGTCCACTTATCCCCCCCATGGGTTGATGAATCATAATTTCGGCATTGGGCAATGCGAAGCGCTTATCCTTAGCTCCGGCGGCCAGAAGGAATGCCCCCATGCTGGCAGCCATGCCTATGCAGATTGTTGACACATCCGGTTTAATATATTGCATCGTATCATAAATTGCCAATCCTGCTGTAACGGATCCCCCGGGGCTGTTAATATAGAAGCTTATATCCTTTTCCATGTCTTCAGCTTCCAAAAATAAAAGCTGCGCAACTATCACGCTTGCCGTATGATTATTAACATCCTCGCCAAGAAAAATAATTCTATCCTTCAAAAGCCTGGAATAAATATCATAGGCCCTTTCACCGCGACTGGTTTGCTCTACAACCATTGGTATCAATGACATATAAACTTCACCCCTTTCATTTTTCCTTTATCGGAATTCATTTCATCCTTCCATACTATTCTGCACGGAAAGATTTTGTTTATTTCAAGTATATTAACAATTAATTCGCTAGCCTTCGATGACGGAATTTTCTACAAGAAAATCTATAGCTTTTTGATTAATTATGTCGTTCTGCAAAAGGAGTATCCCCTCTATGCCCATAGCTTGCCTAAGTTGGTCGATAGCAAATCCGTACATCTGAGCCATCTTCTTCATTTCCTCGTCAATTTCCTCACCGGTAACCTTAATGTCCTCCGCCTTTGCAACAGCCTCCACCAGAAGTTTGGTTTTAATTCTTTTAAAAGCATCAGGATGGATTTCCTGCCTGAATGAAGTCATATCCTTTTGAGAAAAATCCAAATACTGCTCCATATTCATCCCTTGGTTTTCCAGCTGGCTTGCCAGATTATTCAACATTTCATCTATTTCTTCCTGAATCATTACTTCTGGGATTTCAATTTCATTGGCGTCATATATTTTTTGTAAAATAGCATTTTTTGTATCATTTTCAGCCTTATCTGCCGCGATTTTTTCCAGCTTGGCTCTTACATCCTTCCTCAGTTCTTCCAAAGTATCGAACTCGCTGACATCCTTTACAAATTCGTCGTTAAGCTCCGGCAACTCATTTTCCTTTATTTCATGGATTGAGCAATGAAAAACAGCTTCTTTCCCCGCCAAATCCTCCACCGGATAATCCTCCGGGAAGGTAACCTTTACGTCTCTATCTTCTCCTAATTCTGCCCCTATAAGTTGTTCTTCGAATCCGGGTATAAATGTTCCGCTGCCTATGGTTATAGGTTGCCTTTCAGCAGTACCACCCTGGAATTGATTGTCACCCACAAATCCTTTATAATCGATTAGTAAAGTATCCCCTTCCTTTGCAGGCCTTTCCACTACAATCATTCTGGAGTTTCTCTTCCTTATGGAATCTATGTCCTTATCCACATCTTCATCGGTAATGGTAACATCGATTTTAGGCACCTTTACACCCTTATAATCTTTTATTTCAAATTCCGGCTTTATGGTAACCTTTACCGTTATGTCAAATCCTTTCCCCGCTTCAATCTCACTGAAATCTATGCGAGGCTGATCTACCGGCTCAACCCCTATTTCATCGATACATTGGGGATAATTTGCTGAAAACAATTGGTTAATGGCTTCTTCGTAGAAAACACCCTCTCCATACTTTCTTTCAATAAGCTTTCTTGGCGCCTTCCCTTTTCTAAATCCATCCACTGCATATCTTCCTTTGTTCGCTTGATATGCCTTCTGCAAAGCTCCTTCAAAATCTTCCGATGTAAATTCCATTTTGAAATTTGCTTCATTGTTTTCTTTACCGATAAATGTTGACTTCATGTTTTCCTCCGTTTTCATTGCATCCACGGCTCTTGGCCTTTGCATAATCTATTTTTTGTTTCCGTTCACATCTTTGAGCACAAGGTCAAGGCCCCTTGCATATTTACTTCTGTTTTCCGGCACCAGCCCATATTTTTCAGATAGCACATTGCCTATGTTTAAAACATCTTCCTCTGTACCCGAAAATAGCTCTATCTCCAATTCACAAATAGGAAGTACACCTTCATTTGTAACTATCTCCCCTGTGTCTATGGCTACTTCACAGATGGAATCCCCCGTATCAACTCTCATCCTTTTTCGCGTGAAATTTATGTCCAATATCTTATATAATGGATTTTCTCCCACTAAAGCCATCATCTCTTTCCCATCGGAGCTTTCGCTGAATATGGCCGGTGAAGGATTGTTGATCAATTCTCCCTCGGCAATCGGTACGTTGATTTCTTCCCTTTTATGAAGGCCATCAACACTCTCCCCATTCCATTTCATGGCGGCAATAGTGCGATTCCCCTCCTGTCTTATGCGGAATGCAATATCCCGGTTCAACAAAACATGATCCGCCGTATCATAATATGCAGCTTTCATATGGACAACCTCTCTTGATGCATCCTCACCGATTTCTTCAAGATAGCCGTCCTCCCATATTTTTTTAGCACAGTCATTGTCAGGGATCTTATACTTCTTTTCAATTTCCATATTGATTTCCTCGTGGGTACTCTATTGAAAATTCAGCCATCATATAGGCATGCCATATTATTTTATCATCGATTAAATCTATTTACAACCGTTAATTTTTCAATGAGCACCACAAGGGAACCGTAGAAAAACGGTTCCCAAATGACTGTGCAGGGATGCTTTCCCTCTGCATTTTATCGCATTAATAGTTTGTAGCTCTGATCTTGAAGTAAGATTGGGGATGGGCACATACAGCGCACATTTTAGGAGCTTCCTTGCCTGTTACCAGGTGACCGCAGTTTGCACATTCCCAGGTTTCAGGCCCAACCTTTGCAAAAACTTGACCGCTTTCCACATTTTCCAAGAGCTTGCGATACCGTTCTTCATGTTCTTTTTCAATTGCGGCAACCCCTTCAAAGAGAAAAGCAATTCTATCAAATCCTTCTTCTTTTGCCTCCTTGGCGAAAGTCGCATACATATCGGTCCATTCATAGTTCTCACCATCTGCCGCATCTTTTAAATTTGTTTTCGTATCGGGTATTTCATCACCATTCAGAAGCTTAAACCACAGTTTAGCATGTTCCTTTTCATTGCCAGCGGTCTCTTCAAAAATAGCTGCGATTTGCTCATATCCTTCTTTTCTGGCTTTCGATGCATAATATGTGTACTTATTCCTCGCCTCTGATTCTCCTGCAAAGGCCGCCTTCAAATTAGCTTCTGTCTTTGTTCCTTTTAAATCCTTCATTGCAACCTCCTGTTTTTTGCTTTATTCTTTTTTATCATTAGCTTCATTGCATTTTGGGCAAACCCCCGTAAAAACAATTTCATGCTCCTCCACCAGAAAACCATCCCTTGATGCCACCTTAATATTCAGTTCCTCCTGATAAGGCACTCCCACATCATAGATTCCCTTACATTTGCGACAAATGAAATGGTAGTGGCAATAAACAATATGATCGAAGTTATCCGGGCCATCCATAAGGCGAATTTTTCTTATTCTCCCTTCATCCACCATAGCTTTCAAGTTTCTATACACCGTACCCTTGCTAATATGCGGATGTTTCTTTTCTACACTTCGATAAACCTCATCGGCTGTCGGATGCTCAAGTTTTTTTACAGCGGCTATTATTAAAGTCTTTTGTATTGTCCTCCGTTGGTTAAGCATTCTATCATCTTCTCTCGCTATTGATATGTGTTACTAATAAGTATTATATATCAATAAATGTGTTTGTCAAGCTAATCTTTTGTTTCTTCCCAGGCGGCATTAAACACTATACCCACCACTAATACAAAACCAATAAAATAGAACCAGACCAAAAGACCCACGATTGTGGCAAGACTTCCATATAGCAGATTATAATTTGAAAAATGTGATATGTAAAATGAGTATACCCATGTCACAATAAGTATACCCCCTGTGGCCAATATAGCACCCGGGATTTGAGATCGGTAGGTCCATTTGCGAGTTGGAAGGGTGTAGTAGATGTAGCTTATCCCTAAAAAAAATATCCCCATAGCTAAAGGCCATCGAAGTCCTCCCAACACCATGATTATTGCTGGTGCCGGCTTGAAATACTGGGTTGCGCAGAATGCCATCAGATTTATAATGTATTCGCCGCCTATGAGAATTCCAAGGCACAGGAGCAGCATTGTTATTGAAAGTCCAACGGTTACTATTGCCCTGAATCTTTCCCGTATGAATCCCTTCCCCATATTCATTCCCGTATACGTATAATTAGCTATTCTGATCATGGAAAATTGAGCCTTCGAGGCTGCCCACAAAGCGAATACTATAAAAAGAATATTGATGGTGCCGGAAGGGGAATAAGCCAAATATTTCAGGATACCATCTGCAACGGTTCCGTTAACATATTCCGATACTAATTCTCGCATAACGTCTATGGATATGGAAAAGAAGCCCATGATCTCCGCCGCAATAATAAAAACAGGTACCATCGACATTAGGAAGAAGAAGGCCAGCTCTGCTGCCACTCCTTGGTAATAGGGTTTGCGCATTCTCGTAATAACATTGAAAATCAACTCATTCCGTCTTGAGGTCATGGCCGAAAACACCTCCTGATTCATCAAGCTTTTCCTTTAGAACAGCCAAGGCCACCGCCCTATGACTTATCTGATTCTTAACATGTGCCGGCAGCTCCCCAAAGCTGACGCAATAGCCTAAGGGCATGAATATCGGATCGTAGCCGAAGCCTTCGCTCCCCCGAGGCTCCGTTAAAATGGTACCCCTGCACTCCCCTCGGGCTGTTATGATTTTCCCATGGGGTAGAATCATAGTTATTACACAAATAAAACCAGCCCCTCTTTTTTCCGGGGGTATATCTTTCATAAGACCTAATAACTTTTCGTTGTTTTCTCTATCCTCGGCAAACTCCCCTGCATACCTGGCGGAACGGACCCCTGGCTCCCCCGATAAAATGTCCACAGCCAATCCCGAATCATCGGCTATTGAAGGTAGGCCGGTCCTCCCCCATATAGCTTTGGCTTTTATTAGGGAATTAGCCTCAAATGTATCACCATTTTCTTCTATATGCAAATCTTCATATCCCGCTTCCTTTAAAGATATGATTTTAAATCCGTAAGATGATGTTATGGCATCAATCTCTTTTATTTTATTCCTGTTATGTGTTGCTGCTACTACTACCATCCTAATCCGTTACTAAAACTCATAAGGAAAGATTAAACTTCTATTTTCCATCCAATTTGACGATATCTGATTTTACATAGCAAACGCATTTGATAAAATCCGCCTTGGGGAATATTCGTTACCCTATATTTTATTATAAAAGTTTATTCTGAAAATTCCTTAATGTTATTGGTTTTACTGTAACGGCTTCCCTCCCTCCTTTTTTTGTGTTTTAATTATATCCCCTGTTTAATATTATTATTTAGCTTCCTAATCACCTATTTCACAGCTCTGTCAAAGAAAAAATACCCGGCTATATTATTGTACACCCCTTTCAAACTGGATGCTTTCATATATGTTGGCGAGTAGAATAGCAACGGTGCCAAAACATGATCCTTAGAAATCAATATCTCCTCAGCTTCATGGAGAAGGGGAATCCTCATAGCCGGATCATCGGTGGTTCGTACCTGTTCTATGAGCTCGTCATATCTGACGTTTGAATACCCCGAATTATTTCTGCTCACGTGAGAAAGCCAGGGCTCCATAAGGGGTAACGGATCCTTGTATCCGGCAAGATATTCTCCGTAGGCTATTTCATAATCACCGCTTTTCCTTGCCTGATGAAATCTGTTTCTTTCCATGGAAGAAATGGAAACGGATATTCCCAGCTCCCGTCCCCACATATCCCGCAAGGCTTTACCTATATTTTCATGGCCCTCGCTGCGGTCACAGATGTATTCGATGGGCATGAAGTCCAATCCTTCCGGATATCCAGCTGCAGCAAGCAATTCCCTGGCCCGATTGCAATCCTCTAAATATTTCCTCAGATCCGTTGCATAAAACGAGCCTCCGGTTCGCCTAAAATCCGAATCCTCTGTCAGATCCGGCATTCCGGTAGGTACATAGGCATCTGCCGCCACAGCTCCCTTTCCACCCTCCTTCAAAACCTGCCCCCGATCTATTGCAAGGGAAAAGGCTTCACGAACCCGTGGATCATTAAAGGGTGCCTTTTGCGTGTTGAAATAAAGGAATTGTGTACCAAGGTTTTCTAAACCCTCATCATTTTTCCCCTCATTTAATGCCTTCCCCTTGCCCGCCGGAGGATTAAGGATAAAATCAATTTCCTTTTTATCGAATGCCATAAGCTTTGCATCATCGTCGTCCATTAGAATGAACTTAATCCCATCCGGCCCCAGATGTTCCCTATCGTAATAATAATCATTGGCCTTGGTTTGAATGTAAGCATTATGAACCCAGGATTTTAGAGTATAAGAACCGTTGCATATATACGACTCAGCCTTGAAGGACCATTGGTCACCATATTTATCTATGATATCCTTTCTAACGGGAAAGGCTGGTGGAGTAGCACAAAGTTCCAGAAAAAAGGGACAATCATAGGTGAGTGAAACCCTCAACGTATGATCATCGACAGCCTTTACCCCAGTTTTGGAAAACTTTATTTCCCCCTTGCGAGCCTGTCCCCACCCCTGTATCATGTCAAACATATAGGTATGCTCAGACCCCACACTACTATCGGCTAAACGCTTCCACCCATACACAAAATCGGAGGCTGTAACCGGCCTACCGTCGGACCATTTCGCATCCTTCCTTAAATGGAATACATACTCCTTGCCGCCTTCACCAACCTGCCATGATTCCGCCATTCCTCCCACGAGGACGCTTGCCCCCTGTCCATCATCGGTCCACTTGGTCAATCCCTCAAACAAATGGTTGAGCATAATCGCCTCGTCCACAAAAATACTTTTTACCGGATCAAGAGAACCCGGTTCGGAAGAAAGGCATATTGTAAGATTCATCTCTTGCCCCTCTTCCTTGGCATCCCTGCCGCATCCCATTACCGACAACCCCAACAAGAGGATTAGAAGAAATATCACATACTTTTTTGTCCTATCAACCTTTCCGCATTTACCACACATTTTCACAAGCCCTCTGCTTTCTACTCCTTTTCAACTATATCACTGAAGCCCTCGCCCCTGCCCCAAACCGTTTCGACTCTTATGACCGTTACAAAGGCTTCCTTATCTATAAAGGCAACAAATTGCCTTATCAGTATGCTTTCCCTGGGGGAACAAAGTGTCGTGATCTTAGTTCTTCTCAGCCCCGTATATCCACCGGCAACCTCTTCCTTTGTAACTCCCCTGTCCACTTCTTCCATTATATATCGGGCTATCTCTTCGTGTTCTTCAGAGATAATTTCCAGCTGTACAACCTTCGTCTCAAATCCATACATCACCATTTCCGTAATCCTTGTAAGGATTATCTGAGTAATCAATGCATACAATGCTATATTTCGGCCAAAGAACACTCCGGAGGCAATAATGATAATACCATCAATTATTAAAAGAATCTTTGATATGCCCATATAGGGAAGACTTCTCTTCTTAATAATTTTTGCAATGGTATCGGTGCCGCCTACCGAATAGCCTCTCCCTAATATTAAACCGTTGGAAATACCGAAAAAAACGCCACAATATATGGCCGCCAGAATAACATCCTTTTCTTCCAGCAAAGTAAAATCTATCTTTTCAAAGATAAACAAAAAGGCCGGATACAAGATGGTTAAAAGCAATATCTTCCGTGCCTCACCAAATCCAAGCAAAATCCAACAGGCTGTAAAAACTATAATTGCTCCCGCATAATACAAAAGGGAATAATCTATATTGACGAAGTTCTGAAGTATCCTTGCAATCCCTGTGATCCCGCCGCTTGAAAGCCCGTTGGGGATTAGGATAAAGATCGTTGAAAAGGCTCCTGAGGCACAGCCTAATAAGATGAAAAATAAATCCGCCCCAATTCTTTTCCCTCTCAACCTATTCCATTTCTTTTCCATTGATATTCCTTTCTGAATCCACATCCATAAATTCACTAACCTGTATCTTGAAAAATATTCGATTTCCGAAGATGTCCAAGACTCTGACGGCAACTGTCCCCCAGGGGGAAACCCTTATCTCATAGTTCCTTTTAACCCTGCTATGGTCATTACAATTGCAAATATCAGGCCTGAAGATTTTACCGTCATATTTTCTATCTATCCCTATGGAAGCAAGTAGGCAGAGGGAATCTCCCTCCATAATCCTACCTATTATATCCTTATTTTTATGGCATAGGGGAATTTCCCCTCCATAGTCATAGGATTTCAGCCGTATAGTCAGCATGATATCCCCTGCATCATGCATAATTTCACCCTTTATCACCACATTTAATTTGTTTTCCGGATCCGCTAATCCATCCTTTCCATCATCTATATACATACCATAGGATGCATCCTGTGCCATAAGTCTTTTATGAGTGCTTAATATTGCAGATTTTCCAACATCACAACTGATCCATCTTCTCCCCATTCTATTTGCCACTGCAGCCAAAGTACCGGAACCCGCAAAAAAATCAGCACAAAGATCTCCCTTTTGAGTACAGCTTTCAAGAATTCTTTCTATTAGGGTTTCCGGCTTTTGTGTTGCATAACCTGTGCGTTCAGACGATGTTCTCCCCACCATATCAATCTGCCAGACGTCCTTACGTGTTACCATAGTGTGCCAACCTATCTCATCGCAAAATTCCTCAACCCCTTTAAAACGATATGGCTTTAATCCCCTGTTATATGACTTTTCCTTTTCAGCCTTAAAATAGTAGGCCGGAGATTTGGCATAATACAATAACGTGTCATGCTTCCTGGCAAAACACCTTTTGCCGGCACCCCCGGATTTATACTGCCAGATTATTTCATTTATAAAATTCTCCTCCCCGAAAATTTCATCCAGTATTATCTTGACATAATGTACCGCATGCCAGTCCAAATGGACCCATAGGGATCCGTCCTCCGCCAAAAGATCCTTCATGGCCAGAAAACGCAGAGTAAGCATCTTTAAGTATTCTTCCTTACTTCTACCCCATATATCGCTATAGGCTTTTTGTTTTATTACAAGGCTCTCCCCTTCATCTCCTTCATGAATCTTTATGTCCACATCATAATCCGATCCCGAATAAAATGGAGGATCGATGTAAATCAAAGTTGGCCTGTTCCTCATATCTCCTTCATTTAGAAGGTATAACATGAATTCCAGATTTTCCCCCAGCACCAACATATTCTCCGACAGCTCATCCCTAATCCCAACTTGCTGCTCCACTAAACGAAACCGCGCTACTCCTCCGGCTTTCATCTCCTTATAAGTCAATCGGCTTTCCTCTATGATGTCCGGCAGTTTAAAAATCAGACTCACTTCCTCCACCTTGTATCCTTAGTTTTGACAGTTTTCCCAAGAAGCTTTGATTCCAGATCCTTTCTCCCTATCCTTGCAAGAGCTCCTCTGACCAAGTCCTTATTTTCCTTCTTGTTAAACTGCAGCAGGGCTCTTTGCATCTGTTTCTCCTCAGGAGATTTCGCCACATATATTTCCTTTCCGGTTAACGGATCCATCCCTGTATAGTACATACAAGTTGCCAAAGTCCCCGGAGTAGGATAAAAATCCTGAACCTGATCAGGCACAAAGCCCCAATCTTTCAAGAATAAGGCCAGTTGAACAGCATCCTCCAATTTCGAACCCGGATGGGATGAGATGAAATAGGGTATCAGGTACTGTTCTTTTCCCAACTCCTTATTCACCCTATTAAACTCCTTGTAAAATCTATTAAAAACATCTATAGGCGCCTTTCTCATGGCCGCCAAAACCTTGGGGGATACATGCTCCGGAGCAACCTTCAGCCTTCCGCTTATATGATGCTCGCATAATTCCCTTAAAAACTCACCATTTTTATCAGCCATCAGATAGTCATAACGTACTCCCGATCTTATAAAAACCTTCTTTACACCAGCCAGACCCCGAACCCCCCGCAAAAGGTCCAAATACTTTCCATGATCCACTATAAGTTCCCTGCAAGGTTTAGGAAACATGCAATCCTTTGAAACGCAGACTCCATCCTTACCTTGTTTCACACAGGCTGGATTATGAAAATTTGCCGTAGGCCCACCAACATCATGAATATAACCTTTAAAATCTTTATCATCAATTAAGATGCGAGCTTCCCTCATCACAGAATCTTTGCTTCTTCCCCTCACTTCCCTGCCCTGATGATAGGTCAGTGCACAAAAGGCACATCCGCCAAAGCAGCCTCTGTTGGCAGTTATACTGAACTTCACTTCTTCCAGAGCCGGCACACCGCCCATCCCATCATACATTGGATGCCAATTTCTCTCGTAGGGCAATTCATATATATCATCTAAATCCATGGATTCTATAGGTTCATCAGGTGGATTTTGTATAACATTAATAATTCTGCCTCCTAGTCCCCTATACGATTCGACAAGTGTCCTTCCATATCTATGATTATTGTTTTGATACTGTATGCGGAAGCTATTAGCATAGGCTTTTTTTGAAGCCATAAGCTGGTCAAAAGAGGGAAGTACAGCCTTTTCTTCAGTAGTCAAGGCAACTTCCCTCAATTCATCCTTCTTCCAAACCGTTCCCCGAATCCAGGTGATGTCCTCTATATCGATCCCATTATCCAAGGCCTCAGCCACCTGAACTATAGCCTTTTCTCCCATCCCATAAACAATGAGATCCGCCCCCGAATCGAGAAGAATTGAACGCCGTATTTTGTCGTCCCAGTAATCGTAATGGGCCATTCTCCTAAGGCTTGCCTCCAGACCCCCTAAAATAATTGGAATCCCCCTGTACGCTTCTTTAACTTTATTGGCATATACAATAGTTGCCCGATCCGGTCGGTTTCCCGCCTTACCACCTGGGGAATAGCTGTCGTTCCTTCTTGGTCTCTTCCTCACCGTATAATGGTTAACCATGGAATCTACATTCCCCGATGTTATCAAAAAACCAAGGCGGGGCCTGCCAAATTTTTTAAAATCGCTTGTACTGCGCCAATCCGGTTGCGGCAGTATGGCAATCCTGTACCCTCTGCTTTCCAATACACGAGATATTATGGCTCCGCCAAAAGAAGGATGATCCACATAGGCATCACCCGTTATCAGTATGAAATCAGGGCGTTCCCATCCCCTTTCATACATCTCATCCCTGGTTACCGGTAAAAATGACATTTCATTCTTCCTGCAATACAGGTGGCTGGAAGGCTTCAAATTCCTTCTCGTTTACGGGAACCGCAATATGGCCCCCCAAAATTAAAGCCCTGTATTCTTTCACAATTTCCCAAGCCGCTTCCGTCAGATTTGATGCCTTGTCGCTAAGCCCAACCCCGTCTACATCCATTCCGAAGTTTAGCGAACCGCATTTGAATTCCCCTTGCTCCTTTAGCCTTTCTATCACATAATATGTGGCATTGTCTACCTTTTTAACCATGGAACAAAGAACTGCATCCGGATCTATAACCGATTGATCCTGATCAGCCCCGATAGCCCAAAAATCAGCCTTCCCTGCCGCTTCTATCACTCCGATTCCGCACTTTCCCGCCGCATGGTATATCACATCCGCACCTTGCCTGTGCTGTTCAGTCGCCACCACTTTGCCTAAAAAAGCCGACTCGAAATCATTTGTATAATCCACCAAGACCTGTATTCCCGAATCAATGGACTTTACACCAGCTCTATAACCATACTCAAATTTATCAATCAGCTTTGATTTTTCTCCCCCTATAAACCCTACGGTATTAGTCTCCGTGGTGAGAGCTGCCGCAACACCGGCTAAAAATGAAGCTGATTGCTCCTCAAAGGTTATTCCCACCACATTATCTCCGCTGCATTCCGAGGTATCTATTACCGCAAATCTGGTTGATGGAAAATTCCCTGCCAGGCTTCTCACAGCATCAGCCATCAGGTATCCGGCAGTAAATACCAGGTCGGCTCCTTCCGTTGCTGCTTTCGATATGAGCGTCTGGTAATCATCCGCAGTTTTAGCAACCAAAACCTCAGCATTTATGCCCATATCCTTAACAGCTCTTTGAAGGCCTGCCCAAGCCATATCGTTAAACCCTAGATCCTCAAGACCGGCCACAGTCGTTATCAGCACGGTTTTAAGTATTTTTTCTTCAGGCTTAGGTGTATTTCCTTCGCATGCACACAAGCCTGTCATAACCGCTATTATTAATACAATCGATAGTACCTTTTTCATTGTCAAACCTCCAAATCCCCTTTTTCCACATTTCATTTTAACACATAGGTCCCCGGGGAACAAGCCATCCCTTTTACCTAATTCCAATATTTTTGGATAAGCAAATTCACAAAAAAAACGAGGCAACCGTGTGCCTCGCTATTTTTAAAAAAAAATTTAAATGCCTATGAACATCTGAACCCAATACCCGGTTCCCTTTGCATCCGTTACATATCCAACCCCCAATTGCGTGTAATTACTATTTAAAATATTTGCCCTATGTCCCGGAGAGTTCATCCATCCCTCCATAACCGCAACAGCATTTGGATATCCTTTGGCAATATTTTCTCCTGCAGCAGTATACTTTATTCCAAATTGCCCCATCATATCAAAAGGCGAACCATAGGTAGGAGAGTTGTGGGAAAAATAACCCCGGTCTCTCATATCAGCGGCTTTAACATTAGCCACCTTGCTCAGCTCCCTATTTATAGCTAATGGTGACAATCCGACAGCGGCCCTCTCCTTGTTGACTAGTGCCAGCACCTGCTCCTCTTGACTGCCTGAAACAGCGGTTAAATTACCATTTTCACCCCTATCCTTCTCTGGTTTTATGGGTGTGGGGTTTTCGGCAGCAACAGATTCCTCACTTTTCTTTTCCCTTCTATACTCCTGCCTTACCTTTAAAGCTCCTTCCGCTTTTTTGTCGCCCTCGGATACTTTAACCGGCTTTTGCACTTTTTTTTCGATCTTTGGAGCGGTTTTAATCCTTGACTTGCTTATGGCTTCTGTCTTATCGATAAAAGCTTTACCGTCTTTACACCTAACCTCATGTACCTTATATGTACCTTCCTTAAAAAATCCTGCGTTTTTGCACCCCTCCGTTGCAGCGGATGAGGGCAAGGGCAGCACTAACACTGTCATTATGCTAACCGCTATAATCGTTTTTATTATTCGTTTCATTCCTTTTCCTCCCTTAGCAAACCCTTCCAGAATACCCGGGATAATAGCTGAAAGGATATGTGCTTTTGTACAGGAAACAATTACATCTAAGAGTTTCCCTAAAAAAAAGTATAGGGGCTTATTATAAATAAATAAACCCCTCAAAATCTTCCAATAGGCCGTCAGCCCTTTTATTTCCACTTAATTAAGAATTTCACAACCGTCAATTGCCTTGCCCAGATCCTCCCTCGTTGCACTTATACTGACGTAGAAATCCAAATCATGTTCCATCGATATGCCCTTTAATCTGTCAAGAAAATCCTTCAAATCCTCAATATCGATGTTTGCGAATTTAAGTATGCTATCAATAAAAATGGCCTCAATATCATGATCAGAACTTATGATACCGAAGATAAACCCGATATATTCATCAATGTTTGTTATTTGGGGATACTCCTCCATGCAAACAACTCTGATCTGATATTTAAGGTCATACATTAATCGTTGATCCTTATTTATAAAAACTATGCTACCATGACTGGTTTCAATCATATCATTGGCCATACGAACCATCTGTTTGGTCTTACCGGTACCTTTCGGCCCCGTGATAACTTTAACCAATGCAATCGCCCCCTCCATTTCTTTTTTTAATTATACACCAGAGGGGTTAAAGTGGGCAAGCAGGTTTATTTATTTTTCTCCTCTGATATTCGCAGTTGACCGCAAGCCCCATCGATGTCGCCCCCCAGCTCCCTTCTAATCGTTGCAGGTATGCCCTTTTCTTTTAGGACATCTAAAAAAAACCGGGCTCTTTCCCGCGAAGCACCCTTCCATCTGCTTTCGGCAACGGGATTTAAAGGAATGAGATTCACATGGCACAGCGTGTTTTTTAACAGGTTTGCTAGTTCTAAAGCATGGGTTCTTCCATCATTCATCCCGTCAATCAATGCGTATTCAAAAGTAACCCTTCTTCCCGTCAGGCGGCTGTGGCGATCACATGCGTCCAACAATACCTTGATTGGATATTTTCTATTGATGGGCATTAAATCATTTCTAATTTTGTCATCGGGGGCATGAAGAGATACAGCCAGATTAACCTGTGGGAAGTCCTGACCAAACCTGATGATTTCCGGTACCAGTCCACAGGTCGACAGGGTTATGCTTCTCCATGAAAGACCTAACCCCTCTTTTGAATGTATATTATTAAGAAAAATGGCAAGGTTATGGTAGTTATTAAAAGGCTCTCCGGTCCCCATCACTACCACATTGCTGATCCTTTCCCCCGTATCCTTCTCAATAGACAGTATTTGATCTTCCATTTCACCGGCGGTAAGGTTTCTTATAAACCCACCAACACCGGAAGCACAGAATAAGCAACCCATGGGACACCCCACCTGGGTGGAAATACATATGCTATTCCCATGCTTATATTTCATAAATACGCTTTCTACCGAATGACCATCTTCAAGACCAAAGAGGTATTTTCGGGTACCGTCTGTTTTGGAAATCTGTAAGCGAAGGATTTCAAGGGATTCTAAGCTAACTATCCGATCCAGTTTTTGTTGCAAACTGACAGGAAGGTCGGTCATGTCCCCAAAATCTGTAACCCCTTTGCGAATCCAGCGAAAAACCTGCCTTCCCCTAAAAGCTTTTTCACCAAGTTCCACAAATAGTTCCTCAAGCTGATAAAGGCTCATACCTTTAATATTCATTTTCATATCAGCTCAGTAGCGGCAATTAAAAGCCTGTCTGCACCGGTAGCCAAAAGTTCTCCAAGTTCTACGATTTGAATCCAATGATAGGGTATTTCCAAGCTCCCCAAAATGGCCCCTAAAATATTTCCGCATATGGCTCCTGTACCATTGCTGTTGCCATCCTGATTGACGGCCAAAAATAATGCATCTTCAAAGTTATCAGGATGTTTTAAAGCACAATAAAGGGCTATGGCCATTGCCTCCTCCGCCACCCATCCCTCTCCCATCTGAGGAATCGCTTCATCTGGGGGCATTTGACTTCCTGCCAGCTCCACAGCCTGTCGTATAGCTTTGACGGCTTCATCGCTATATTTGTGCCTTTTTAGTACATTTAAAGACTGATTTATTGCGTCTTCCAACGATTCCCCACATATTATCATGGAGATCAACAGGGAAAAGAATCCTGCCGTCAGATAGGCCGTTGGATGTCCATGGGTTATAGCTGCACTTTCACACCCTATTTGAAAGGACATTTTAGGATTACTATAAAAATAAAGTCCTACAGGTGCCACCCGTGCCACACCGTTATATCCTTTGCTATTATTTATTGGATTTTTCATCGTGCCAAACTTCCCATTTATGCTCCCCGATAACGCCTGAAGTATTGCTTCCCCGGGGGTTCTTCTTGCGAAAAGCTCTTCCCATTTTAGAACTTCGCCATGTAGGAGAAATTCATATTTTTTTTCCGCGAAGCTTCCGGTTTGAGTGTAAAGCCATTTTTGATAAGCGTAAAAAATGCACAGGGTATAAGCATAGATACCCTTTTTTTTAGCCTGCTTGTCTGCCCATAGTAACCCATCGGTGGTGAACACCGCCGTTTGTGTATCATCAGAAACCAATGCTTTCCCTGTTTCCTTTTCACAAACCAAGGTTCTAATACCTTCATTCCCGTATACATCCCGTATTTCGTCTCTTGTTAAAAATTCCACAGGGAATCCAAGAGCATCCCCTACGGCTCCCCCAAGTAGGCAGCCGCGAAAAAAAGCTTTACTATTCCTCACATCATACCTCTTTCAATTCAGTAAATAGAACGGCAAATTACTCCTGACTATACCAAAACAATCCTATCCCATTTTTTTTGTTATGAGAGAGACCAGTCCTTCTGCCAAATCCGTAATTCGAACCTGATCTTCCCCTTCTATCATTACCCTTATTAGCGGTTCAGTCCCGGAGGGCCTTATCAGCACCCTTCCCTCTCCTGCCATAGATTCCTCAACCCTTTTAATTTCATACGCTATATCCGGATCATCCATATATTTGTTTTTATTACCGTTGCTAACATGGGCATTTCTCAAAACTTGCGGATATACCTTCATGGAATCCGCCAATTCGGACAAGGCTCTGCCACTATATTTGACCGCTTGCAAAAGCTGTAAAGCCGACAGAATCCCATCCCCTGTCGTATTATAGTCCAAAAATATTATATGCCCCGACTGTTCGCCACCGATAACACTGCCGGTTTTCAGCATGTTTTCAAGTACATACCGATCCCCTACCTGTGTTACTTCCACTCGGCATCCTGCACCCTCCATGGCCTTATGGAAACCCAGATTGCTCATCACCGTTGCAACCACCCTATTATCAGCTAATTTTCCCTTTTCTTTTAGCATCTTTGCACAAATGTAGAGCATTTTGTCACCATCTACGATTTGTCCTTTTTCATCAACCGCAATAAGTCTGTCAGCATCCCCGTCAAAGGCCAGCCCCATGTGGGCTTTTTCAGCCAGCACTCGCTCTATCAAGGCTTGTGGATATGTAGAGCCACAATTATCATTGATATTTGTTCCATCCGGTTTATCACCAATAAAGATACCATCCGCCTTAAGAATATCTTTAAAAACCCTTTTGGCAACCTTATAAGCCGCTCCATTAGCACAGTCTATGACTAACTTCATGCCCTCAATGTCCACATCGATAGTGCTGGTCAAAAACTCCGCATACAAGCTGAGGGCATCGTCTTCAGCCACAAGGCTTTTCCCCAGCTTATCTCCGGTGATATGACTGTTTAAATCCATATCCCTGAGGATAATGTCCTCAATCTTATCCTCAATATGGTCATCCAATTTAAAGCCCTCACCATTAAAAAGCTTTATGCCGTTGTATTCAAATGGATTATGGGATGCGGATATGACGACGCCTGCAGAAGCCTTCATATGCCTCACTAAAAAAGCTATTGCAGGGGTGGGTAAAACCCCTACCTTCATTATATTCCCCCCCATGGCTAATATTCCGGCACTTATTGCATCCTCTAACATATCTCCGGATATTCTGGTATCCTTCCCAATTATAACCATGGGTCTTTCTTCTTCCCTGCTAAGTGTATAAGCTCCTGCCTTCCCCAGCTTAAAGGCCAGTTCAGGTGTAATCTCCAAATTTGCTATTCCCCTTACTCCATCCGTCCCAAAAAGCCTTCCCAATGCCTGCTCCTCCATCTATATTTATTTTATTCCAGTGTATTATCCAACATTTCCTGCTCTATAATGACATCAACCTTATCCGGATTAATGGCAATATCCTGTATTTTAACATTGTAATCCAGCTTGATCCCAACCTGATGATTCCCATCACTTAACCCGGATCCGTCAACCCAAGGCACTATATCCTCGGGTTTAAGGCCATTGATTACCTCCTCTGTTCCACTCACAGTTAGCGTGACCGAAGGAGTTTTTATATACATTTTTTTGCCTTCTGCCACTCCTCTTATCTGGACTTTATCCCCACCATATACCAGTTCTTTTTTCTTTAAAGGAGCTACCTTTACCTGGGCCTTAAGAGGTTCACTAATCTTTGAAAGCTGCACACCTTTGGGCAAATCCAGCTTTAGCACGATTTCCCCGGCGGAAGTAATCCCGGATAGATTGATTGGCTGGGTATCTATTTCGCTTATCCCTTTAATGGTTTCCCTGCTCCCCTTAATTTTAGCCAAACCCGGTCCTGAAAACACTATTGTATAACCGTCTCTGGCACTGCCCGTTGTAACTATATTTACGGGTACCTCCTTTACCGTATAGAGCTTGGCAAAAACATCTACCCCCGTTGAGGACAGACGGACTCCTTCCACAATGATGCCAGCCTCGTCTATGGCAATAACCTCCCCTTGAACGATATTGCCCTCCTGGGAGAAATCAGAAGTGTCCACTATAACTTGAACCCTTTTCACCCGACTAACCTCACTCATTGCTCCGGATACTTCCACCTCTGAAGGATTCACTTCTACCGCCCCCTCTTCCATATCAGGGACAACCGCACCCCCAAATACAACTTGAACCGGTTTACTTACCGCCACAAGTTTGTCTATGGTAACCAGTATTTTTGATGATTTCACATCTATTACGCTTACACTTGCGGGAACCGTCACATTTACTCTGACGTAATTATCCCCTAAGCCAAATCCAATTAGATCCGCCGTAGCTTCCACCTCGGAAACTTCCATTTTTCCGATTTCGGCCCGCCTCCCCTCAACAACAACATTAACAAAATACTGTCCATCACCGGCAATTGCCAGATCTCTGTTTGCCAGAGAATCCAGGTTCAAAAGGCGAACAGGCACATTTTCTACCGTCGTTTGAGTGGTTGGATTTACCGCCCCAATCACGTAAATCCAAAGGGTAAGAGCCACGGCTATAGACACTATTATTGTCAAGGTTTTGGTTTTCTTCTCTTCCTTTTCCTTTTCCTTCATGTCCTCTACGGTGAAGTCATATCCATTTTTACTCATCGCCTTTAGCCCTCCTGAATACCTTAGCAAAAATCCCCTTCCGTCTTTCTTCCGGAAGCTGGCTTAAATATATATTCAGAATGGTCTTTTCCACCGTTTTAATATCAAGGAATCTGGAAAGTTTGCCGTCAATTGCTATGGATATAATCCCTGTCTCCTCTGAAATGATCAACGAAATGGCATCTGAATGCTCGGTTATTCCTATACCTGCCCTATGTCTGGTTCCAAGCTCCTTGCTCAACGTCCGGTTCTGGGTCAGCGGCAGGACGCACCCCGCCGCATATATTCGATCACCTCTGATTATAACAGCCCCATCATGCATTGGGGAACCTTTGTAAAAAATGTTGTACAAGGCTTCCTCCGAAATAACTGCATCCAAGAGGGTTCCCGTTTCCGCAATGTCGCTTAGAGAGCTATTTCTTTCCATTATTATTAAAGCCCCTATTCTGTTTACCGAAAAATAGTCAAGTGTTCGAGATATTTCTCCGGCAGCCTGTTTTGCTCTATCCTTATTGATTTGGCCAAATTGCTTGGGAATAATCTTCCCCCTTCCAATATACTCTAAGCCCCTGCGCAGTTCCGGTTGAAATAAAATGAGCAGAGCAATAACACCCAGAGTCAAGGTCCCCTCTAAAATCCAATTTAAGGTATATAGATTGAGCAAATCGGATAAAAATGTGGCCAGAATCAAAACCAGTAGTCCTTTTACCAGCTGTTCGGCTCTAGTTTCACGGATAAAACCTAAAACTTTATATATCAAAAAGGCAACGATTGCTACATCCACTATATCAGCAATACCGATGGCTGATGTTATATTGGAAATAATATCTCTCATATAGTAATCCCTCTCCTCTACTCCTCCTTAATATTGTAATCAATTGCACTTTTCTTTTCAATAGAACCCTTAAAAAAAACCGGTTTTCACAGAAAAGCCCCCGCTTTTTACGGGGGCCCATGGCTTCAATAAGTATCATTAAAATACGGCTTCCAGCAAACCGTAATCGCCCTCTTTTCTCCTATATACCACGTTGACAGAATCCGAATCCATATTAAGAAACACATAAAAGGAGTGTTCCAGCAACTCCATTTGCATTATAGCTTCATCTATGGACATAGGACTGATGTCAAACCTTTTCCTTCTGACAATCCAATCCTCATCCGGTGTCTTCTCTTCATAGTCAGGAAGTTCAGCAAATGTGAATTCCTTATGATCCTTATGTTTTCTTTGAAGCTTTGTCTTAAAACGGGACATTTGGGTAGACAGCTTATCTACAACCTTTTCCACACCTGCATAAATATCATTGGTGGTTTCCTCTGCCCTGAAAATAGTGCCCTTTGCATTGATTGTCACTTCAATTTTTTGTCTGCCCTTTTCCATGCTTAACATCACGTTTACCACTATGTCCCTGGAAAAATATTTGCCCAGTTTTTCAACTTTCTTTTCGATGGTTTCCTTGAGATGATCGCTGGCATTGAAATTCTTGCTTGTTATGATCACTTTCATCTTTACTCAACTCCCTTCACAACGAAGTAGTTTATTTTGCCAAACCCCACCGGGCTTAGCAACTTCAATAACGGTTAATACATAGTATACTATAAAACTTAAATACTTTCTTTCATTTTTTTCAAATTTACGAATTATTTTTTTATATCCCCAAAAGCTTTATTTGAAAATATTTCTTGGAATTGCCCGGCTGACCTGGTCTTTGCCCCCACACTTGCCTGGGTCGAACCTGGGTTCCATTCCTCAGGACTTACACCTAGACTGCGCCATGATCACTGCATCCCCGATACAGCTTACGTGGGTCCTTTCGCCCGCAGCTGGCATGGACTTTCAACCACAGACCCGGACAATTCCAACAAACATTCACCCTAACCCACAATTCCGGTGAACGGAGGAAAAGGTTACCACAAATACCCCCGTTGCCCCTGCCTCCATCAAAACCTTTGAGCATTCATCAACTGTGCTACCGGTGGTGAAAACATCATCTACGAGCAGTATATTTTTTCCGTATACCCTATGCTTTTTCTTTTCATCTACCTCAAACACATTTTTTACATTGCTCCTTCTTTCCTCAGGAGATAGATGGCTCATAGGCGGTGTGTTGACCTTTCTTACCAAAATATTTTTGATATAGGTCTTTTGTAAATATCCTGCTAAATGACTTCCCAACAAATCAGCCTGATTATAGCCCCTATCCTTTTCCTTCTCCAAATACATGGGCACCGGCGCTACCAAATCGCATTTTATCAAGGCACCCCAATCCAGCCTTTCCGCCATGAGCTCCGCTAATTTTTCACCATAATATGGATTCCTGCCATACTTGAAATCATGTATTATATTCCTTTCCCTTTCTCCATATTTTACGCAGGAAAATCCCTTCAAAAATTTGTGTTCATCGCCGCATATATCTCTTTTCTCCCATTGGAGAAGCCGTATACAATTATAACAAAGGGAATAAGGGAAACGATTATCCATAGGCATTTTACATGAAATGCAGTAAATTCCTGATGGATAGATCAGTTCTAACAAACCCTTACCAATCTTACAAATCCACTTCTTTATATCCATTCCAAAAATTCCTGCAGCCTGAATGACAAACCGGAATACCTTTCCTCAATTCTATTGTTTTCTATCATAGCCTCCATCCTACCTTGTGAACCGACAAGTATAACCGCATCCTTTGCACGGGTCACCGCCGTATAAAGAAGGTTTCTCGTTGCCAGCACCGGCGGGAACCAGGATATGGGCATTACTATAATTGGGAATTCACTTCCCTGACTTTTATGAACAGTGATACCGTATGCCAATTCCAATTCATCTAGCTGGGCAAAATCATATTTAACATAGCGTCCTTCGTCATAAACCACGGTGATTTCATTAAACTCCGTATCTATCCCTTGTATATAACCGCAATCCCCGTTAAAAACTCCCTTGCCCTCCGTAAAATCCTCCACGCACTTCCATTCCAGATCATAATTATTTTTAATCTGCATTACCTTATCCCCTTCACGGAATATCCGATCCCCATATTTGCGTTCCTTCTTATCCTTATTCCATGGATTCAATACTGCTTGAAGCTCCTTGTTAATATTTATGCTACCTATGATACCCTTCCTGACCGGCGTGAGTACCTGTACATCTCTAACCGGGTCACAGCCATGAAAATACCCGGGAAGCCTGCGTACACAAAGATCCTTGATGGTTTCCATCATTTCATTTTCACTTTTTCTATGGATAAGAAAAAAATCCTTATCCCGTTCATTTACATCAGGAAACTCTCCCTTATTAATTCTATGTGCGTTGACTACTATAAGGCTTTCCCTAGCCTGCCTGAATATTTCAGTCAACTTCACCCCCGGAATGATTTCACCTGCAATTATGTCATTGAGAACATTCCCCGCTCCAACAGAAGGCAACTGATCTCCATCTCCCACCAGAATCAGGCGGGTGCCCGGCCCAATGGCAGCAAGTAATCCATTCATTAACAAAATATCCACCATGGATACCTCATCGATTATGATAGCATCATAATCCAGCAGGTTCTCCTGATTTTTACCAAACCTCATCAGATCCTCACCCTCGGAATAATAGTATTCCAATAATCTATGTATGGTGGATGCAGGGTACCCAGAGGTTTCCGCCACCCTCTTCGCTGCACGCCCGGTAGGTGCAGCTATTGCCGTCCTGAGTTCACTATAATGAAAAATATCGATTATCGCATTGATTATGGTAGTCTTTCCGGTTCCCGGGCCACCGGTGATTACACAAACCCCATTTCCAACAGCTGTCTTCACCGCATTTCTTTGATTTTCCGATAAAATCATTCCTGTTTTCGACTCAGTAGCCATTATCAACCTGTCCAAATGATTGGAAATAGGTTTTAAATGGGATCTGCTAAGTTCCATAAGTTTTCTACATACATTTTGCTCCGCTAAATAGTAAGGCATCAAGAATACAACCTCTCTGCCATCTATATTTTCAACATGAATGTCCCCGTCAAAAACTAAATCCACCAATAGATCATGGATTTCTGCTGCTGGTATGTCCAGCATTTCCCCTATTTTTTCGCAAAAGGCTTTTTTAGGGGCAAAGGTATGCCCCTCTCCCGCATATACCCATAGACCATACATTATGCCGCTTTTAATCCTATGGTGAGAATGTTTGTCCATTCCCATCTTTTCTGCAATTTTATCTGCCTTTCTAAATCCTATGCCAAAGACATCGTTCACTAACTGATAAGGATTCTCCTCCACTACCTCTATGGTATCGCTTCCGTATGCTTGATACAGTTTCATCGCATATCCTGCGGAGATTCCGAATTGTTGGAAGTATAACACTATAGCTGCAAATTCCCGATGGGATCGGAAGGCTTCTTCTATAGCCTTCGCCTTAACAGGTCCAATGCCGCTGATTTCCGTCAATCTTTCCGGCGCCTCTTGAATTATCCTCAGGGTATCTGTCCCAAATTTTCGAACCATAGCGGCAGCGGTTTTTTTACCTATTCCCTTTAACAGACCTGAGCCAAGAAAGCCTTCAATCCCCTCTGATGAGGTGGGCATCTCCTCCCTGTACTCACTAAATGTAAACTGCTCCCCGTAGATCGGGTGAACCTTCCAATCTCCCAGTAAGGAGAAGTATCTTCCCTTCTCAACACCAGGCAAACTACCAACCGCTGTAAACCGCTCTCCCCCTTCTTCGTTTTCTATGACAACAATAGTGTAACTGTTTTCCCTGTTGTGGAAGATAATATCTGTTACCAAACCCTTTTTTTCCAACATATTCATTCCTATTTATCTGAGCCAGTGAATGCTTTTTAATTTTGCCCTCCAGGGCTTTTTAAGCTTCTTAGCCTCTTTTAAAAGCTTGTCTCTGGTGTTCAACCCGGGATAGCGATGGGTAAGCTCTGCCAATCCTTTTAGTATCTCACCGATTTGCGCACCTTCCCCAATCCCCTCTTTAAGAAGGTCTTCACCATCAATAACCAGATCCCTTACAAAAATCGGCTCCTTATTTTCTTCTATTTCCTTGAGAATATAATATCTGCTTTCTATACGGGAAGGCGAAGAACCGTAAACATCCCTGTGACTTTTTGACACATCGTTTAAAAAATCGTAGACATCCCTGCCATAAGTATATATGAATCTTTTTAATGAGTATTTATCGGATGCAAAAAACAAATCGGTCAATGCCAACTGTGCGGCCTTTAAGTTCTTAGCTGTCCTATTATCATATTTTAGTTCCTCGATTATCGTTAAGGCTTCCTTTTGAGAAAAACAGGTTAGAAGCAGTGCCATCCTAATATCCAGTCTTTTTTTCGCCAAATCAATATTCTGTATCAGAACATTGATATCCCCATTGTCTCCCCTTGTCCTTA
This sequence comes from Anaerovoracaceae bacterium, assembly GCA_050953445.1. Lineage (GTDB taxonomy): Bacteria > Bacillota > Clostridia > Peptostreptococcales > Anaerovoracaceae > JBMNMS01. Next base: position 1,125,105 of record JBMNMS010000001.1, on the reverse strand, counting down.
AAGGATAGTGCCCTAAAGCCCATCTTAAGGTATCACAGGCAACGCACATTCTAAGCCCTTTTCCAGCGTTATCCGCCATCAGTATCTTTTCAAACTCTTCCCTTCTGCGTTGAATACTTATTTCTTCAAGAAGATGGGATGTCCCGGTCATAGCTTCGAAGGTCTTCATCTCGATATCAAAATCTATCTGAGCCGCAATCCTTATCCCCCTCAGTATTCGCAAAGGATCTTCCTCAAACCGTTCCCTGGGATCCCCAATCACCCTGATAAGCCTATTCTTTATGTCCTTAATACCTCCCAGGGGATCTATTATCTCTCCCCCCGATGTGCAGGCTAAAGCATTTACGGTAAAATCCCTTCTTTTCAGATCAATCGCCACATCACTTGTAAACTCAACGGTATCGGGCCTTCTATAGTCCGTATAATGCCCATCCTTCCTCAGGGTCCCTATCTCTACATGGATTCCCTCTTCCTTGCACAGTACCCGCACAATCCCATATTTTGCCCCTAAATCATCACTTTCAGGGAATAGTTCCATAACCTTGGATGGCACCATAGAGGTTGTTAAATCCCAGTCGGCTGGTTTTTTCCCCAAAAGCAAATCCCTTAAACTGCCCCCTGTAATATACGCCGCTTCCCCCCTAAGCTCTATAGCTTCAATGATATCTGATATGCCCTTAGGCAAGGAGCCAATAATCGCTTTTCCTTCCATTCCCGTCTCCGCTAAAACTTCCTTTTATATAGTCTTCTGTTATCCAGGGTCCACACCTTTTCAGAAAACTCACCGGGATCAACCCCTCGAAGCGCCTCCTGCATATCATAGATCCTGGCATCGACAATATCCAGGTAATGTAGTAGCTCAGCTTCGGGGAACAATGGTTTTTTAGGACTCCCGAATTCAGGCTCATAATGATGACTCAATATCATGTGTTCCAGCATTATTGCCTTTTCCCTCCCAATGTTAAGCTCCCTGCATAGACTATCAATGGTGCGCACGCCCTGAACCAGATGCCCCAACATCTGCCCTTCAAAGGAATATCCGGACGCTATCCCCAGTTCATTGGCATCGATTTCATTGAGCTTTTCTATGTCGTGTATTATAACGCCTGCAATCAATAAATCCCTGTTTAAACCTTCATATACCTGGCAATAGTTTTCGCCCATTTGAACCATTCTCTTCATATGATACAAGAGGCCCCCCATCTCCGCATGATGATTCTTCATTGCAGCAGGATAGTACATTAAACGATCCCTATTATCCAAAAGGATTCTATTGCACAAAGCTGTCAGTTCCTCATCCTCCATTGCCGCAACCGCCTCCTCCAAAAACTCCATCATAGATTCAGGCTTTTCAGGGGCGGCTTTAATAAAGTCCGTTAAATCTACGCCATCCTGAGCCACTGCCTTACGCAACTTTAAAACACGCAGCTGTTTCATTCCATTCCATTCGGATACGGTAGCCTTAACCTTAATTATGTCTCCTTCTTTAATGGCATCCAGACCGGGAAGTTCAGTGTCAGCAATATCCCACTTTTTTGCTGTTATTTCTCCGGAATTGTCAGAAAGAATTAAGTCCAGATACTGTTTTTTATTAGATCCTACTTTTATAGCAATACTCTTCACTAAGAAAAAATCCTGAAACTCATCCTCTACCTTTAAATAGCAAATATAGTTATCTTTCATTATATGATGCTCCCTTTAAACGTAACGACGGAGATATTTAAGCATAAACTCCTCGAATTCCTCATCACTTCTAAATCCATCAAGGGTACTTCTGATTTTACTTAATTGCTGCCATGAAAGCAATTCCATATCTTTTGGTGTTCTGACCATGGCCATTCTTCTGGCCAACTGATACTCCTTCTGCTGCCTTGCCGGCAGATCTTCAAATTCCTTGATGAGCGAAAGCATATATTCTTTATCGGTCCCCATGTTTCCCTTTATGCCTTCCAGCAGATTTATAATGTGGTCGCTGAACAGATGCCCATCCACACCATCTATATGCTCTATCATTTTTTTGAGCTCCATCAGCTTCCCTTTGTCTGTACATTCCACAAGCCGACCCGCTTCTATCTCCTCAAAAAGACCGGTTCCATACTGGGACACAAAAGTACGAATCCTTACGAAATCCGGATTCACCTGATTGATCACATCAGCAGTTTCCACGGCGTTATCATGGGATAACTCCCTGCCCCCTACTCCGGGCATAACATAAATGGATAGTTCTATTCCCGAAGCCTTTACCTTTTGTCCCGCACTTATCTCCTGAGCCTTTGTATACCCCTTGTTAATCAACTCTAAAACCTTATCAGATCCGGTTTCATACCCGGAATGAATCCTGTCAAGTCCTGCCGATCGCAAACTCTCCAATTGGGACACTGAAAATTTATCCAGGGAATCTACACGACCATATGATGTTATCCTCTGGATACGCGGCAGCTTCTCCTTCAAATACACCAATATTTCCTTTAATTTATCATGAGTCAAAACCATGGTATTTGCATCTTGCAGAAAAACCGACCTTTCACCGGATAGAACCCAATTAGCTACATATAAATATTGTTGTGCATTTGCATCCGGCATATCAGCAAGACGTGTTCTAAGTCTGTGCTGTAAAGTATATGAATCAAAGGATTTTCCTTCGGGGAAAAGCTGTAACACATCGTCCCTATACGCTGCAACGATATCAATATCCTGTTTTATTTCTTCAATTGATCTGGTTTTAAATTGTTTCCTCTTATATATCCTACAAAACTTACATTTATTCCATGGACAATTGCGAGTAATACGAAGAAGAAGACTTTCAGCCTCACTAGGCGGACGGATTGGCCCAATTTCAAATTCTTTTTGCATTGAAAAACTCCTTTACCTTTCTATTTCAGAGGTCGTGCACTGATTATACCATAATATCGGCTATGTGGCATGTGGTTTGACTTTCCTAATCCGTTGTCCCCCGTAAAAAAAACCGGCAGACTTTACCGGTTTATTCCCATTATATTCTGCAACAAAAACTATGTTACATCTATGCCACAAGAACGGAATTGAGAAATCCCTTAAGTCTTTCACTCTTAGGATTTTGAAATATTTCCGCAGGCAAACCTTCTTCCACTATCAAACCTTCATCCATGAAGATCGTCCTGTCGGAAACCTCCCTTGCAAAGGCCATTTCATGGGTCACTATTATCATCGTGGTTTTAGCCTGAGCCAGCTTCCTTATGACCGCAAGCACTTCACCGGTAATTTCCGGATCCAATGCACTGGTTGGTTCATCGAAAAGCATTATTTCCGGTTCCATGGCAAGCCCCCTGGCTATGGCAACCCTTTGTTTCTGTCCGCCGGAAAGTTGGGCGGGATAGGCTTCCGCCTTATCGGAAAGACCTACTAAGTCCAACAGCTCATAACCCCTTTTCTTAGCATCGACCTTATTCGCACCCTTAACCTTAATTGGGGCGTAACAGATATTATCCAGACAAGTCATGTGGGGGAACAGGTTAAAATGCTGGAAAACCATTCCGGTTTCTGAGCACAAATGCCTGACCGTCCTTTCAGGCTGATAGATGGCCTTACCCTTATCGTTAGTTTCCACCAGCAATTCACCATTGATTACAATCCTTCCACTGGTTATCCTTTCTAACCGGTTAATACATCTTAATAAGGTACTCTTCCCTGATCCGGAAGGACCGATTATTGCGACTGTTTCACCTTTCTTTACAGAAAGGCTTACCCCTGACAAAGCCTGACAGTTTTTAAACTGCTTCACTATATCAGTCATCTGCAATACATATTCCATAATCAATCCTCCCTATTTTCATGGCGGGAATAGCGCCTTTCAAGATATCCGGATAAAACCGTTAAAATTGCCGTAAAGGACAAATATATTACTGCCGCAATTAAAAGGGCAATGGCACTGGTATCCCTGTTTAAAATGCCATACGAAACCTTCATGAGCTCATACATGCCTATAACCGATGCCAAGGCAGTATCCTTAACCAATACTATTGCCTCATTTGAAATAGCAGGCAATACTCTTTTTACAGTTTGGGGAAGAATAATACCTATCATCGTCTGACTTTTAGATAGGCCAAGGGAATATGCAGCTTCATGTTGCCCCTTGTCTATGCTTTCTATTCCCCCCCTGTATATTTCCGCAAAATATGCCGCATAGTTTAAGGTAAATGTAAGGGTTGCGGCAGCGAAAATGCTCAGTTTAATATCCATGGCTATGGCCAATGCATAGTAAAAAAAGAATAGCTGCAACATGAGGGGTGTTCCCCTGAACAGGAGAATGTAGAGTTTACACAGCCAGCGTAGTGGCGGAATGCGGCTTATTCTACCTAAGGTTATGGGAAGGCCCAGGGGGATGGAAAATAACAGTGTGCAAATGAATAGCTTTAACGATTCAAAGGCACCCTTTAACAACGAGGGCATCAACACACCTGCATATTCAATTGTCTCCCCAAGCTGGGCTCCCAAACTTATCATTTATCAGCCGCTCCCTATAATTCAAAAGGCCTTTTGCCCCTAATTATCATATCCTTCCTGAATGACGATATCACGTCCAAACCATTTATTGCTGATTTCAGTCGCCTTGCCATTGTCAATGAGCGCTTTAATGGCACCGTTAATCTTATCCACCAACTCCGTCTCGCCTTTTCTACATCCTATAGCATAGAAGTCATCGCCAAAATTGTAATCGCAGAGTATAAGGGTTCCACCCATATTTTTATTCTTGTATTCACCAAGAACTTCATCCACTACCATACAATCCGCCCGCTTTGACTTCAATTCCATGATAGCGATGTCATAGTCCTTAAGTTCAGTTATATTGTTTTTAAAAGATTCATAATTCTCGTGTGCTTCCATCACCTCTGTGGATGCAGAATCCACCTGTGTCGCTATCTTATATTTTGCAAGATCCGCAGCGGATTCAATTTTAACATTTGGATCCATGGTAAAAATTACTATTCTGTTATTTAAATATTTGTCGGTCAAAGACATACTTTCCTGGCGCTCAGCCGTGGCTGACATGCCATTCCAGATACAGTCAATTCTCTTGGAGGAAAGCTCCATTTCTTTAGCATTCCAATCAATAGGCTTAAAGGTTACATTAACCCCCAACTCCTCAGCAACAGCATTTGCAAGGTCAATATCAAAACCTACCAACTCCCCTGCATCATCACGGAATCCCATGGGCGCAAATGTATCATCCAACCCGATTATCAATTCACCCTTATCCTCTATGTAGGCCCAATCCATAAGCTCCGGAGTCTCCCCTGCCGGCTCATTTTCCTCTTTGCCGCAGCCCACCATGAATACAGTTCCAAAAACCATGGTGAAAGCCAATAAAATTAACAATCCTTTTCTCATTTTCAATCCTCCTCATCATAATTGCATGATGGCTACAATCCTAATTGCTTTACTCGTTCGCTTTAACGCAGTAACGCATTACAATGATAGCCACACAAAAATACTATATCATTCACTATATCCCTTGTCAATGGCACCTCACTTGAAACACCCCTTTTATCAGGTGTTTACGCTGTCCTTGAGAATAACATCGTGGGCACCACCTTCAACTATGCTGGTTGCCGAAACTATAGTTAATTTGGCGTTTTTCTGTAATTCAGGAATCGATAATGCACCGCAGTTGCACATGGTAGCCTTTACCTTATTCAAGGATACGGTCACGTTATCCTTCAGGGCACCGGCATATGGGACATAGGAGTCAACCCCCTCTTCAAAAGCCAATTCCTGGTCTCCGCCCATGTCATACCTTTGCCAATTCCTGGCCCGCTTAGAGCCCTCACCCCAATATTCTTTAACGTAATTCCCATTTATATTAAGTTTATTGGTAGGGCTTTCGTCAAATCGGGAAAAATACCTTCCTAACATCAAGAAATCTGCCCCCATGGCTAAGGCCAAAGTCATATGATAGTCATAGACTATCCCTCCATCAGAGCATATGGGAATATATATGCCAGTCTCCTCAAAATATTTATTCCTGGCCTCTGCAACCTCTATTAATGCAGATGCCTGCCCTCTCCCTATACCTTTTTGCTCTCTGGTAATACATATTGAGCCGCCACCTATTCCCACCTTAATAAAATCCGCACCAGACTGGGCCAAGAATAAAAACCCTTCTTTATCCACCACATTACCGGCGCCAATTTTTACATCATCACCATATTCCTTCCGGATATAGTCTATGGTTATCCTTTGCCACTCGGAAAATCCCTCCGAAGAATCTATGCAAAGAACATCTGCCCCCGCATCTAAAAGCGCCGGTATCCTTTCCTTGTAGTCTCGGGTATTTATGCCGGCACCTACCATGTATCTTTTTTGTTTGTCCAGAATCTCTAAGGGATTCTCCTTATGGGATTCATAGTCTTTTCGGAATACAAAGTGAGTCAGCCTTCCATTCCTATCCACTATGGGCAAAGCATTAAGCTTATGATCCCAAAGTATATCGTTAGCCTCCGAAAGGCTGATACCTTCCTCTGCATATATGAGGGATTCAAAAGGAGTCATGAATTCTGAAACCTTTGTGTCCATTGCCATACGACTAACCCGATAATCTCTTCCCGTTACTATGCCCAAAACCTTGCCCGCCGCCGTGCCATCATCCGTAACAGCCACGGTGGAATGTCCACTTTTTGCCCTCAATTCCAGTATATCCGCCAGCGTTTGATCCGGTCTTATGTTGGAATCACTTGTTACAAAGCCTGCCTTATGCCCTTTGACCCGGGCAATCATGGCAGCCTCCTCCTCTATCGGCTGAGAGGCATAGATAAAAGATAGCCCCCCTTCCTTGGCCAAAGCTACCGCCATCCTGTCATCGGAAACCGATTGCATGATAGCCGACACCAATGGTATGTTCATCCTAATAGCTGCTTTTTCGCCCTTTTTATACTTTGTCACCGGAACCTGTAAGCTCACATTGGAAGGGATGTGCTCTTTTGACGAGTATGCCGGTATAAGCAGATATTCACTAAATGTGCGAGATGGTTCCTCAATATAATGTGCCATCCTTTTCACTCTTCCTTTCAATTACTACCTAAACTATATCCTGTTTTATCGCTGTTTTTCCGCCAGATACTCCTCTAACGTAATATCTTTTTCATATATTTCACCCGCTACATCTTTACCTACGTAACGTATATGCCATGGCTCATACACATAACCGGTTATAGATTCTTTGCCTTTGGGATAGCGGAGTATAAACCCATATTTGTGCGCATTTTTTTGTAGCCAGCGCCCCTCCGGTGTTCCTCCGAAGCTGTCCTCCAGTTTGAAATTTATGCCGGGGGAGGTTACATCAGCCGCAAGACCGGTTTGGTGCTCACTTTCTCCCGGTTTTGCACTATATCTAGCTGCCGCCGTCTCACCTTCCGATTGCACATAGTTATCCCACAAAACCTGCTGATAATTATATGAACGAAATCCGCTGGTCATAAGCAATTCATATCCCTGTTCCCGGGCATCACCTACCATTATTTCAAAGTGATCCCTAACTTCCGCCCTGAGATAGCTACAGATCTTTTCCCTATCTTCTGCGAAATGATCTACCGCCATTAAATCGTCAGGCTTAAAATAGGGAGGAAGAGGATTTTGTTTATTTACCAATATTAGGAATCCCCTTTCCTTTGCCGCACGGTAAGCAATCTGCTCTTCTGCCTCCGCTTCCACAACCTTCGCATCATCAGCCTTATCAGCCTTCTTAACCCTCTTTGCTTTTTTAGGTTCATCGGGTACAGGTTTAACAACAACACTCCCGTCATTAAGGCCTATTATTCCCGCACCCCAGGACAGGTTATCAACCCCAACAAAAAACAGCATGTCCACTATCAATACCACACTGGATACAAAGATAATACTTTTTATTATTTTTATCGTTCTAGTCCTTCGCCTTCCAGCCATTACAAATCCCAACCCTTTATGTCCAACGCTTCAATACAATCCAGTATATAATATTGGAATATTATATACCAAAATAGACCTGTGGACAATCTTAAGCCCAAAACAATCACCTTTTCTTCACACTGTACATCTGGTTTTTTGTTAGAATAAAAAATCTTAAAAAAGCAGTAATAGAAGTACACCGGGAATTCCAAGGACTCCAACTATTATAGCTGTTAAAACATTTAAAGGTATATGAAGTCCCCAAAAAAAACCTATGACATTTATTAACAATATGACCAAGCCCCCAAGCACGCTGTTAACCACAAGACGCAGCAATATTTTGGCGGGAACCAATAAAAAATATCCTAAAAAATATATAATAAGCACTCCAAAAGCATATGCCAATAGTATGCCAATTTCCAACCCCATGCCCATTTCAGCCTCCTGCACCGCACCTGCTATTGTCCTATTAGTTGTTCCGTCCATTCGTATAAAATATGTCAAAGGGGAATAAAATAGAAGTATAGGTTATCCGGTTGTGTCTACAGGCCGTCATGATTTAGGGATAAAAAGGATGTGATGAAAGCTATGTTAATCCGCTCACTGCCCCAATCTGGAAAGGATGAACTCATGAAGCAGATTCAGGACGCACGAAACGAATGGCTATCCGCAGAGAATAGATTTAACCAATTCACCGATCCTTATCTTATCGATCGCTCCATCTACGAAATGATGGCCGCCCAATCTAAGTATCAATATCTTCTTCAATGCGCAAAGGAAAAAGGAATTCACGTATAGAAAAGATCTGTCCAAAGCCTTTTACAGTTCTCTGCGACCTTCCATTGCCTTGGACAAAGTTACCTCATCCGCATACTCCAAATCACCTCCTACTGGTATACCGTGAGCAATGCGAGTCACCTTAATTCCTGAAGGCTTAACCAGTCTGGCAATATACATTGCCGTCGCCTCCCCCTCTATGTTGGGGTTAGTCGCTAAAATCAACTCTTCGATGTCATTTTGCTGTAACCTTAGAATCAAAGACCTTAGATTAATGTCCTCAGGCCCTATTCCGTCCATGGGAGAAATACATCCGTTTAACACATGGTATTGACCCCTATATTCGCGAATCCTTTCCATGGCAGCCAGGTCTTTAGGGCTTTCCACCACACAAATCACATTATGTTCCCTGGCCGGATCTTTGCAATATATACAAGGATCCACATCCGTCAAGTTCCCACAGACCGAACAATGCTTCATCGTCTGCTTCGCTTCGATAATCGCATTCGCTATTGCCATAGCTTCCTTGTCATCCATGGACAGTATAAAAAATGCTAACCTTTGTGCCGTTTTTCCTCCAACCCCCGGGAGACGAGAAAGCTGATTTATTAAGTTAGTCAAGGTTTTGGAATAATATTTCATCTATTTCCCTACGCCATTCCCGGAATATTCAAGCCTCCGGTTATCTTGGCCATCTCACTTTCAGATATTTCATCCATTTGACGAAGCGCTTCATTTGCAGCCACGAGAATTAAGTCCTGTAACATCTCTATATCGTCCGGATCCACTACTTCTTGCTTCAATTCAACTCCCGTCAGAATCTTTGCTCCATTAACCGTTACGCTGACAGCTCCCCCTCCGGCTGTAGCCGTAACCTCTCTGGTTTCAAGCTCCTCTTGCATTTCCTCTATCTTCCTTTGCATCACCTGAAACTGTTGCATTTGTTTCTGCATCGCAGCCTGCCCCCCGCTGCCACCACTCGGCTTCCTTCCTGCTCTCATTCCTCTGCCCATTATTATCTCTCCTTTTATCATCTTATCAGTATAAAATATACAAATTTAGTGTACTGTTCTCCTACATACTTATTACTTCGTAACCATTTTCTATATAGCGTTTCATCCCACCGTGACCAGACATATCATCCAACATTTGAAGCCCGAAGCCCTTATTCACTTCATAAACACCCATCACCTTTGAACAGGCCAGGCAGATTCCCGCTATCAATCCTTCATCCAATGCCCTTCTATACAATTTATTACCCTCTTCCTCAAAGACCCCTACCAGCTTGACGGATTCCCCTTCAAAAATTATTTTAACCTCTGTCCCAGCCGATTTTAGATCAAGAGCATTCAATAAAATGTGTTGGAAGCACATTTTTTCACCTGTCATTCCATAAAACAATACCTTTTTCATCCGCCTTCCTCCCTATTCAATTTCCACGTCGATATCAAAGCGCCTTGCTATATTCTCTGCCATAGCTTCTACTGGATCACATCCCTTTTTCATATCATTTTCATTCCCCATGCCGCATATCATTGATAGTCTTTTGCCTGATCTTTTCTCCATAAGATCTTCCAAAAGCTGCCTGTTTTCCTCTAAAAAGCGCATGGAAACCTGATTGTCAGCCTTTACCCGGAAAGTTTCATCCCCTATCCCATCTAATGTAGTTGCCCTTATCAGACTAAAGCTCCCCTTCTGAGCCTCACCTTCTTCGATTATAGCACACCATATTCCGTCCAGATTTCTATCCTTCGCCCTCTCTTCATGACGAGGTCCGCCATGTGCTTCTGCCAACCTCACTATACATAGTTCCAATAATATCCTTGGCTGCGTTGACCATTTGGCCTCAGAAAGAGCCTTGGAGATTTCAATAATCCCCTCATTAATCCGTATCAAATCCATCCCCACACTTTGATCTCGTATTCTCTCCACATTCTCCTCTGAAAGATTCAACATACTCTCCGGATTTTTGACATACTTAACCAGTAGCAAAGATCTGTAGTGAGCTATCCATTCCTTCATAAACAGACGCACATCCTTACCCCCGGCTAAAGATTCGTCAAGAAATAGAATCGCCCCGGCCACATCCCCCTGCACTACCATATCTGTCATCCTTATAAAGGTTTCCTCACCTGATATACCAAGGACATCCAAAACATCCTGTCTCGTTATCTCCCTTAGTCCGGTAGAAATACATTGATCAAGGAGAGACAAGGCATCCCGTGCCGCTCCGTCTGCATTTGCGGCTATAAGCCCCAGGGCACTGTCTGAAATTTTTACTTCTAGTTTCCTGCATATCTGCCTCATGCCATCCCTTAACAAACCCTCCGGTAACCTTCGAAAATCCAGACGTAGACATCTGGAAATAATAGTTGCCGGTAATTTTTGTGGCTCAGTAGTTGCAAGAATAAACATCACATTCTCCGGCGGTTCTTCCAATGTCTTTAGCAAAGCATTAAATGCACCGGTGGAGAGCATATGAACTTCATCAATAATATAGGTTTTAAATCTGCCTATGATAGGAGGGTATTTTACAGTTTCCCGCAGCTCCCTTATGTTGTCTACCCCCGTATGGGAAGCCGCGTCGATTTCAATCACATCTAAAAAGGTCCCTTCCTTTATTGATATGCAATTTGAGCATTTTCCACATGGCAGGTGAGCATCGCTACCAATGCAATTGACACCTTTGGCTAGTATCCTGGCAATAGAGGTTTTGCCTGTACCTCTGGTTCCGCAAAACAGATAAGCGTGGCTTACTGCCCCGCTTTTTAGCTGATTTTTTAAGATTTTAACGATATGCTCCTGCCCCAATATTTCTTCAAAGACCTCAGGACGAAAAGCCCTGTACAATGCCTGTTGCATAACATGCCTCCTTTGAAAAATTGCTCTTTGGCAGCCTCGCCAAATATCAAAGCAGGCTCATCTGCGGCACATAAGGGGCTCCGTTTATCGCTGCTTCCTTCCGGACCTGACGAGGTTCACAGATTCTTATTGCGCAGAACCAGCATTGAATCGAGCGAAGCTGCAAAAAAGCAATCATTCTCATAGATTATACCGAATGTGATTCAATAAAGTCAAGTGGCGGGATTTTCTTTACGATTAAACCACCACTTTATAAAGTTCATCGCTAACGGGGGGTGTAATAACCGAAGCCATACCATTTTTCAGCATCAATCTACCGTAATCCCCTTCCATTACACGTCCTATGCAGGCGATTTCAATCCCATTATTCGCTATCACCTTTATCATCTCATCTTTCTTTTCCGGATCAGATACTATCATCATACAGCCACTGGATATAAGTCTTAAAGGATTAAGGCCAAGGTAATTGCAAACCTTCACCGTAACCGGATCTATCGGCACTCTTTCCTCCCATATCTCAGCCCCCAGGCCTGAAATTTCACACATTTCCCAAATCGCACCTAAAAGTCCACCTTCTGTAACATCATGCATGCCGGAGGTCCCTATTCTCCCTGCAATAACTCCTTCCTTCACCACACTTACTTTTTCTAACATAGCCAAAGCGTGACTCATCTCCTGTTGAGTTAAAATCCCCTCCAACCTTTCACTATAGTCGCTGGCAATTATGCCTGTCCCCTCCAAACCTGCGGTCTTAGTCACCAATATATAATCACCAGGCTTCATGTCCTTTGCACTTTGCGAAGATCCTTTAAGGGCCTTTCCAACGGCGGTAGAAACTATTATGGGCTTGTTCACCGAGGCTGTAATCTCGGTATGGCCTCCGATTATTTCAACACCCATCAACTCCGCCGTCTCCCCTGCCTGCCTCATTATATCTTCAATCTGCTGCTCGCTGGTTCCCTCCGGAAGCATTATAGCCAAAAGTAAACCCAAAGGTTCAACGCCATTAGATGCTATATCGTTGCATGAAATGTGAACAGCAAGATGCCCAATTTTATTGATGGCTCCCGTTATAGGATCAGTTGATAAAACACATTCATATTCCCCATAATCTAAAACCGCACAATCCTCCCCTATCCCCGGTCGAACCAGGACTTCCGGCCGACGAAATTTCAGGTATTTAAATACTATTTCTTCCAACAACTTACTGTCTAACTTTCCGGTTTTCATAGGTTAAAATCTCCTCACTTGGTTAAAAAGTAATTATTTCTTGTACTGAGTAACCCCGTTTTTATCCATCCATTTCCTTTTGTGATCCATGAGTATTTTGATATCAGGGTCCTCCACTCCTTTTATGTGGATTATTTTTTGTTGTACATTATACAGGTCGTTATAAGTTAAGTATGGATAATCAGCTTTTCCCATCTTTCCGTTACCCATATATGCATAATGAAGATCCCCATGGGGAATCATCCACAAATTCCTGCTATTTTTAATTCCTTGAAGCAGTATATCTGAAAACCACAGGTATTTTTCATTCCCTTCCTGCAGATACAAGCTGTAAAATGCATTTATCGCCTGAAGTTGATGGTTGAGAGCACAAAGAGTTTTCTTTGCATTAGGAGCATAGTAGTCTTGCACCAGCCACCCTTCTCCGCCTGTATTGCCGGATATTGTATAATGATTCTTTTCCCCATGACTCATGTAATACTCCGCCATTTTTAAGTAAGCGGATCTATATTTTTCATTTCCAAACTTTTTATACGCAATCAAGTATGTGCATATGGTATCCCCGTTGAATCTGGTATCAAAAAAGCCGCCTCCTATACCGTAATCATTATACAACCAAGTACTTTTGGGGTATGTTGGCATAAATCCTTCCCCATTGATCTTTAACAAATTTATGTTTATAAGGGCATTCCCCAATATATTAGAAGCTAAACTTCCCCCCGTACCAATCAAAGCATTTGCCAGATGATCACTGGGTATGAGCCAAAATGATTTGTTTGTAGAGGGGACATATGAATTGGGAGAGCGATAATGATATCCATTATAACTTAGCCTTGCGTTATAATCTAAATCATAATTCCCCCATAACTTTTGATTATTAATGTTCTCCAAATCCAAAAGCTTATTGTAGGATCCTACACCCCACATTATTCCAAAGGTGTTTTTCTGAAAATTGAATGTATAGGTGAGATTGTATCCGGTGGCAATCTTTTTTACGGAAATACTACCGACCCCTACATGCTCGATGGTTTCATATCCCAAATTTCTGTATATATAGGGTTTTCCGAGCACCATGCTATATCTGTCGGTTTCAATGAAAATAGTAGTATTTATATTTATGGGGCCCTCTGTCAGTTCAACGGTTTTCATCTTCTTTGCTGAATCAAAGTATCGTATAACCCCTTTGTCACCCGGGATGTCATAAGATGTTATATATTTTTTTTCATCAAATTTATTAGGATCGATCTTCCTTATAAAAAAATGTCCCTTATCCTCAAAATAATAATATCTCTGGTCATATTTTGCAGTCTTGATTTCAACCAAATCATTTTCCATCTTAGACCCAAGGGCATGCACATTGCCCACATGGAAGGAAGCTAACAATATTATGGTAACCATCATAACTACACCCAATGTTTTTTTCATAGCATATCTCCATTCGTTTTGATACTTACATAATAATATAAATTGATTGTTCAAGGCAAGGGCTAACCATGAGCAATCAGAAGATGGTGCTCCCGGTAGTTCCCCGGTTGCTTAGAGTGAATATCCGCACTTTTAACCAATAGGTTGTTGTATTATTCCATCAATTACCTTATACTAAATAAAAGATCCCAAATTTATTACATTAGAGGAGGTATTATAATGTCTTGTTATTATGTTATAGCTATTAGAATGGATAATAGAGTCAGCAATTCCTTGAAGCTGCAGGAAGCTCTTACAAAAAACGGATGTAATATAAGATCCCGTTTGGGCTTACATGAGGCCAACGAGCAAATGTGTGCCAACGATGGTCTCATCGTATTACAGCCATGTGGAACACAGGCAGAAATCGACAGCCTGATGAAAGACCTTAATGCATTGGAAGGAATCACTGCAAAGCTAATCGATTTAAACTAAACTACATAAAAACCGTCCCTTAGAGGACGGTTTTTAATGTCAATTTGATGCCATTTCGAAACAGCCTGAACACATTCTATTCAATATTACTTCATTACTTCAAAAATCCTTGCAGTATTCTATCCTCAGCCTCTTCTTCGGTAAGACCCATTGACATCAGTTTTGTTAATTGCTCAGAGTTTATTTTACCTATAGCAGCCTCATGCACCAACTGAGCATCGGAATGGTATGCAGTAATTTCCGGAATAGATGACACATGTGCATCATCCATTATTATAGAATCACATTGTATATGACCTCGGCATTGTTGCCTACCACGCATATTCAGATGAAAAACCTGTTTTGACCTATCCTGTGCCACCGATCTGGAAATAATCTGTGCCGTAGCATCTTCACCGTTTAAATCCACGTTTATAACGGATTCTGCAATTTGCTCCCCATCGGTTAGGAGGCGCTCCACAACTATGAGTTTGGCATTTTTATGGAGGATAACCTCTGTATCCCTCATGGTGGTATCAACCCCCTTGATCTGCACCATTTCAAGCTCGGCAATCCCGCCTTCTTCAACCTCTATAACGGTTTTGGGATTAAGCACATTCATGCCGGTCCCCTCGCCTTCTCCATAATGTTTTTCCACATATTTCATCCTTGCACCTTTGCGTATGATAAAATCATGTATCCCATCATGCCTGGCCTCATGGGCTCCCATATTGTGAATACCACACCCTGCAACTATAACAATATCCGAGCCTTCCCCAATATCAAAGGTGTTATAGACTACATCCTTCACGCCGCTTTCAGATAATATGACAGGAATATAGACGCTTTCACCTTTTGTATACGGCTTTATCATAACATCAATACCCTGCTTGTCCGTCTTCGTTATAATATCGATATTTTCTGTGGTTGCCCTCTCAAGGCCGGCACCGTTTTTACGAATATTAAATGCACCTTTCGGCAAATCGCTAATATCCGCAACTTCTTCTAATAATACCTTATCTATTGCATCCAGCATCCAATCCAACTCCTTTTTCGCAATTTTGTCTGCACAGACAACCTGTATCTTCACGAACTATATCCGCCAGCACCTTTTCCTTACTGGTAATTTCCGCAACTCGTCCATCGGCAATTAAAATGACCTCGTCTGCCAACTTTAATATCCTCTCCTGGTGGGATATGATAACTATGGTAGTGTTATACTTTTCATGGATGTTGCTAAATGTTTCGGCTAGTTTCTGAAAGCTCCATAAATCTATACCCGCTTCCGGTTCATCGAAAACTGCAACCTTCAGGTCCCTTGCAAGAATTGTAGCTATCTCTATTCTCTTTAACTCACCACCGGACAGACTGGCATTGACCTCACGATGAAGATAATCTTGCGCACAAAGCCCCACATCCATAAGCAGGTAACAGGGGTTAATTATATTGTCATTACCAGCGGACAAATATAGCAGCTCCTCTACCGTAATCCCTTTAAATCTGGGCGGATTTTGAAAAGCATATCCTATCCCCATCCTGGCACGCTGCGTAATATCCAGATTGGTAATATCCTTCCCGTTAAATAGTATCTCGCCCCCCGTAGGCTGATATATCCCCATAATTATTTTTGCTACCGAAGACTTGCCTCCTCCATTGGGGCCAGTGATAACATATATTTTATTCTCTTCAAGGGTGAAAGATATATCCTTTAATATATCAAGCTTTCCGCGTTCACCTTCCACCGTCAAAGCAATATTTTTCAACTCCATCATAATGAGAACCTCCTTTATCTTTTTTATTGTACACGAAATAATACATAAAGAATACTCCATATGTAAATAAAAGCAAATTATTTTCTCCCTAAATAGGCGGTGCATAATCCCCCTGTGATTTATAGCTACATTATCACGGAGTAACCCATACAAAGCAGTACTACTGTTGAATACTTCCATTCATTCGGGTTATAATGGGTCAAGGGGAAGGCTTTATTCCGCAGCCCCCTTATTTGTTTCACTTCTTAGAATCTATATGGGAGGATTTATAATGACTGTTTTGGAGACTATAAAAACAAGGAGAAGCACGAGAAGCTATCTATCAACACCGGTGGAAAAGGAGAAACTTGATCAGCTCCTGGAAGCTGCCCGCCTGGCTCCTGGCGCCAGGCTGGAACAAGATTTTAAAATAATAGTCGTAACGGATGAAAAGCTAAGGAAAGGTCTTGCCGATGCATGTGAAAGCCAAAGGTTTATTGCGCAGGCCCCATTAGCCCTGGTAATGTGTTATAACAATGAACGAATAATGTTATGCGGGCAACCGGTTCGACCGATAGACTGCTCTATCGCCCTTTCCTTCATGCTGCTTGAAGCTGAGGAATTAGGGCTCGGAATGTGCTGGATGGGTGCATTCAGATCCGATGATGTACGCCATTTACTTAACATCCCGGATGAGTACACAATTTTTGCCATGACCCCTGTGGGCTATGCCACCTCCAAAGATTACCCACCTCGCCGGAAACCAAAAGAAATGAAGGATTTACTAAAGTACAACAAATGGCAGGAGGAGCAATAAGCTCCTCCTCACTTTATTTCGCCTCTTTCTTTTTTTAGAAACTCCTCCCATTCCGACTCCTTAAATCCGACCAATACGGAATCAGCCCCCACTAAAATCGGGCGCTTAACAAGCATACCATCCGTGGCCAACAAAGAATACTGTTCATCTTCGCTTAAGGTGTCTAATCTTTTCGATAATTCCAATTCCCTGTATTGTTTGCCGCTAACGTTGAAAAAACGTTTTAATGGCAATCCGCTTTTCGAATGCCATAACCGCAGCTCAGATTCCGTTGGCTTCTCAGTTTTGATATGACGAAAGTCATAAAGAATCCCCTTCTCTTCCAAGTATGACTTTGCTCTACGACAAGTGGTACATTGGGGATAACATATAAACAACATATTGATTCCTCCTTTGTGAGTTACCCATAGGTTTTTATACACGAAAGGATCAATGTCAAACTTGCCCGGCATTACACCTCTAATCAATCCTTCCTTTTCCATTTTAGTCAGTGCCTTAATGCGACCCTCCAATATTAATGCTTGAGATCTGCCGGGGGATTCCCATGCCGCTTCATATTGCATAGGATGGTGTGAAGCTGTGTATTTGGCCCCCTTTCCACCTCCCCATCGATGTTCGTTAAAGCGACGAATAAGATCTGTCGTAATGCCGGTGTAAAGGCTGCCATCTTTGCACCGCAGGACATATGTATACCAACTCATCCAACCACTCCATACCCTTTGTCAGGCTACTACATGCAGAAAGGTTTGTCCCAATCATTCACCATGAGAACTGCCAATTTCTTTGCAACCTCCCTCTCTATATCTGTGACACAACTATAAGCGATATGGTAAAAAGGGGCAACCCCAAACGACTTTTTAATTTAAATGAAATAAAACTCCTTGCCCCCTCGTTAATATGGTATAAAGATAGCTATAAGGTGATATTATGACGCAATCAATAACCGAAAACCTAATACTGCAGTTGTCGAAAAAAGAACCCAAGGCTTTAGAAAGATTATATGATGAAACCAAAGTGGCGGTCTACGGGTTAGCTTTATCAATTCTTAAAAAGCCACAGGATGCGGAAGATGTTATGCAGGAAACATATATAAGAATATATAAAGGGGCATCGGGATATGTTCCAAAAGGGAAACCTATGGCATGGATTCTAAGGATTGCCCGAAATCTCTCTTTAGATAGAATCAAGTCGGAATCGAAAGGTGAATTTTCCTTGGAGGAAGGATGGTTTTCAGAGGCAGGATCAGATTTCGCAGGTTCCAGCATAGACAAACTCTTGCTGGAAGCCGTCCTCAGTCATTTAACAGAGGAAGAAAGACAAATCGTAATCATGCATGCACTTGCAGGACTTAAACATAGGGAAATAGCACAAATCCTAGAAATACCCCTTGCAACAACCCTTTCCAAATATCGCCGTTCCTTATCAAAATTAAGAAAGATGTTGGAGGAGAAAAAAGTTGAAAGAGTCTAATAAAATAATCGAAAAAAGGCTAAAAAAGACTGTTGAAACTATGGTTCCAGATATCCTGCCCCAGCTCTTAGAACATACGAGGACAGAAGGAGAGGATAGGGAAATGGCAAATTCAATTATTGCAACTATGGAATCCCATACCACGGGTCACAGTATCGCAAAAAAGGTCAACATGAGAATAATCAAAACACTTGGCATTGTAGCAGCAAGTATTCTGTTGTTTATAGGAAGCTACGCCGGTTTTACCCATTATTCTCCTCAAACAATAGTCGGTTTTGACATAAACCCTAGCATCGAAATGTCCCTTAATCGATCCGAAAAAATTTTAAAAGTGATTCCGCTTAATGAAGACGGGCGCATTGTCATAGGAAATATGAATTTTAGAAATGTGGATTTGGATATAGGTATAAATGCTCTAATCGGTTCAATGGCCAAAAAAGGATATCTCAACGATATGGGAAACTCAATACTTATAACCATTGAAAGTCAAGATGCTAAAAAGGGGAAAATACTGCAAGAACATATCTCCAATGAGGTCCAGGGGCTGCTGAATAGCTACGATTTCAAAGCTTCCATACTGAGTCAGGTAACAAAATCAGACATTCACGTACAAGAACTTGCAAAAGAATATGATATTTCCACCGGCAAAGCCTTTTTAATAGAAAACCTAATTAAGAAGCACCCTTCGTTACAGTATTCCGATGCCGCATCGATGCCCATTAATGACATCAGCCTATTGATAGAGGCAAGCAATTCAAAGCCTGAAGGGGTGAAATCCAGTGGCCAGCCCAGCGACAAAAAATACATCGGCAGCGAAAAAGCAATTGCAATAGCTTTGCAAAATGCCGGAGTTGCTGGAAAGGATTCACAAAAAATAGAGGTGGAACTGGATTTTGAAGATGGCAGAATGATTTATGAGGTTGAATTCTATATGGAGAACAAAAAATATGATTACGAAATCGATGCGATAAACGGCAAAATCCTGGAATTGAAGATAAAGGACAAATCAATATCTGGTAGTAGCAAAGTAGGCAAGGAAGTGCAAGAAAACCAACAACCAATTAAGTCTCATAGCAGCCCAACTAAATACATCGATGAAAGAAGGGCATTGGAAATCGCTTTAAAACACGTTGGTGCAACCGAAAGCCAGGTACATGAGATTGAAATCGAATTAGAAAACGAGGACGGAATAATGGTTTACGAAGTCGAATTCATATATAACGGATTGGAATACGAATGCGAAATCGATGCCGAAACAGGCCGGATTAGAGAGTGAAGAAGTCAGTTTCATCAGGGGTTATGATATCCTTTTCCTGTCTTCAGTCTAAATAATTTGGTTATACAACCTTAACATTGTCATGTATGCTTGTTGGTGCTAATCTCCACCTTTGGGATCAAAGCTGTTGCCACATTATCCTTAACCTTGACGGGCTGGGCTACCTTGCTCAAAACCCAAAAGGGTTCCATCTTTTGTAAACTAAAAGGTAGTGCCCCAGCCCGAAGCGATGGTTCCGCTTTACCCCACTGCATATGTCGGCACGCTAAATCCTGCAAAGGCTGACAGCATGACAGAAAATAAAATCAGCAAGCTCAGAAATCTTTTTTTCAATAAAATTACCTCCTGATAATCACTAAACCTCCATAAAGGCCTGTACAATGGCTTCTTTATCAGGATGGGGCATACCAAAATCCTCCATAGGGAAAATCAGTACCAAAGAACCGTTCACCGAACATTTGGAAATGGGTGTTTTTCCATTGATCTCCACACCGAAAATTGTAATGAACCCGGATTCTGCGGCGGTTTTCAGATTTTCCTTTGTTTTTTCATCGCTGCTTGCAGGGTCAAAGAGATACACTTCCAAGGGGGAGCCATTTACATTGAACCCAAAGCCTTCTAAGGCACCTATTGATGCCGCATCCTTTATTACTTTGTCTTCTAACTTAAGACCCTTTTCTCCAAGTGCCTTCGAAAAACTCTCTAAGGAATTATCTATTTTCCCATCCGTGGTAATTCCCGGATCAATTATCATTTCGGAGGGATCAATCTCTTCCATTTCAGAATTATTGTTTTGTGGCAGGTTATCGATATTATCTGGTTCTTGCTTCTTCTGGCAGCCTGCCAATAGTAATGTCATTACCAATGTAAAGCAAATTAAATAAGACAATCTTTTCATAATACTTTTCTCCTTTCACTAATGTTTCGGGCTAATAGTTAAATCGTATGTGCCGACTACTTTTCCTTCATAATATGCATCGTAATGCAAGGAGAAGGGCTTCCCGTTGAAGAGGGCATTGAATTTTTCAGTGTCTACGATTGAGCTAAAACCAAGTGCACCATGGCTATAACTATCTTTTACCTCCTTGGTGTCATCCAAATACATGTTCAGTAAGGGATAATCAAAAGCCGATGTTGCAGACAGGCCAGGCATAGTTTCCAAAAAGATTTCAAAATCCGATGAAAGCTCTATAAATACAGTATCCGCTGGAAAATATTTATTATATCCACCAGTAAATCCCGTTGTACTGGCACGCAATATTTTAATGCTTACAGGAGCATTTTCATCATTGAGTTCCAGAGCATAATTTTCAAGTGTAGGCTGGGTAATTGTGAATCCCGTAGGATCAAGATCTATCCCTCCAAGTTCAAGAGCGAAAATCCGGAAACCATCATATTCCATTTCCCCTGAAGAATTTAGAACTTGCTTCTCAAATGGAAAGTCCGGTTCTATTTCTGCCCACTCACTTTGACTTATGGTGCCAGAGTGATCGAGATCCAGCTCCCCAAATAATTCTAAGCTGCCATCAAGCAAGAGCTCTAATCCTTTATTTTGAGTTGCCGTATTTGTATTCGTTTTTTTGATGAGAACATCTGCCCAATTGGCTTCCAGATTATAGCCATAAAAATCGTTGCGATAAACAAAGTGGATATCAAACTTGTTTCCTTTCGCCGACTCTTTCTTCATTTGCTTATCCCCAGATGCCTCACCATTACCCTCTGTGGCTGACTTGGACATGGAGCAGCCTGTCAATAACGCAAGTATCAGTAGTAATGATACAAAGAAAACTATATTTTTTTTCATCGCTCATATTCTCCTATTCATCATTTCCTATTTCCCACCAGGGGGGCATGTGCTCCCCTGTGTTTGTGTAGCTAAATTCTTCCTTAATATATCCTTCCGGAATTTCAAAAGCTGTAGCATCTAGTAGCTCCTGGCGAAAATCCGAAAACTGATAAGTGACGGTGTCTTCGTCTCTTAGGGATATTGTCAGCTTTTTCAGAACTCCATCCTTCATGTAGAAAATATATTTATACTGCATACTCTCATCCTGTACAAAAGGAAGGCTGTGTTCATATAGGTAATAGCCGTCAATCTCCGTAGTCAGATCAGGAAGGGTATTTACTGCTGCCAGCATTCTGAATAATAGGAAATCTTCTGCCGGAGAAAGATAAATCTTAATTATTTTACTGTCATCCATTATGTAATGAACTTTTCCATCCTTTTCAATAACTCTCACAGACACAGGATTGCCATTCATATCCTTGGCAACGAAAGTTTCAACTGCTTCATCCCCTTTTATCTGAAAGGTTAACGTGTTTCTACCGGCTCCTTCAACAAAGCAGGTAAAAGAGAGCTCTTCAGCATTTCCACAAATCAGATGTAAGAAGGTGTAAGGCGTTATCTCATCGCTTTCAGGATTGTCATGCCCAATATTATCTTCTGATTGTGGCATAGAAGAACAGGCTACCAATAAGCAAATTAGGACAATCGTGATAGTGGTAACTGTTCTTTTCTGCATTTGTTTTTCTCCTTTACAGTTTTTCACCACAATTACCACAGAACTTTAATCCATCAGTAACAAGCTCTCCGCAAGAGGGACAAGTTTTGGGTTGAGCTTGCTCAAGCTTATTACCACATTCTTGACAGAATCTATTTCCGGGGTCGTTTAGCCTTCCACAAACCGGGCAAAGTGCATCCTTCTCCGCCTCTTTGTTTGCGGTTAACTGTAATTCCAAATCTTTTAGAACATCATGGTGTTGATCAATTTCCTCCATCATGTAGTACACTTCCTCATCAACACTTTCTCCCAGCCGATACTTCCTATAATAATGTTCGCCGATTTGGTTCATCAAATCATTTATTGCAGTCTGAACTTCGGACATTCTGCTATATAACTTGTTTGACCCAATTGCTTCGTTTGCTATATCTCCAATGCTTTTTGCAATATCATTCAGCTTATCAAAAAATGCCATTTGAATACCTCCTGTTATTTTTGTTAGTCAATTGTTAAATCTACGATTCCCGCTTTTAATGAAAATGTTTTCAAAACATGGATTGCCTCCTTGCACTGAGTTTCGCTTAAATAAAGCACGCTGCTAAAAATAGTTTCCCCATGAAAACCAATAAGTGAAAAGGTAGACCCTTCCTCATTATTTTTCACCACAAAATAAGGGGGAGAGCCACGGGGCATAAGGCTATCATGAATATCAGCTATCATTGCCACATCTCTGGTGTTGGAAATGCAGCTCTCAAGCTCTGAACGATTGGAAAAACTGTGGGATATTACGGTAGTTATGCATTCAGAATCATGAAAAGTAAAATAATATTTTCCTGTTGGGTTTTGTTTAATCTCGAAAACTGCACGCTTAGCAATCATTCTTTCACCTCCTCATTATGCAGTATTTTGTTTAAATTGTAGCTACAGTAGTAGCCACATAAAAAGTGTCTATGGTCACGGTTTAAGTCATGATTTTCCCCTCTGAAGTAACAAAAAGTGCTTTGAAACACGGTGAAAGGTGACTCCCCCAAGCTTTTATAATATTTATTTGCGTGTAAGCAATATGATATAATAAACAAATAGTGCCGAAATTTGGTTACAGTTAAAAGGAGGACGCGGCATGGAAGTATCCGAAAAGCTTGCGATTGAATTTAATACAATTATTCTCTCTCATCTTATTACACTCATGCTACTTCTTATATTTACTTCTTACATCTATTTCAGGGCGAAAAAATCTCCATTACTGTTTAGCTATCTATCGGTTGTTGGCATGATTGCAGTATGGATGGTATCAAAAATTTTCAAAACCCTGTCCCCGGTCATAGAACTTAGATGGTTATTTATTCTAACCCAATACTTTGCAATCAACTCGCTAAGTATCTGCTTTTTAGTTTTCGCTTATACTCACTCAAAAAACAGATTGCCTTCAAAAAAACAAATACTCATGTGGTCAGTTCTGCCAATGGCGTCATTTCTGGCCATTCTTACAAATCCTTTACATATGTCTTTCTATTCTTATTTTGATATTTATAAAGACCGCTTCGGCATATTGTTTTACATAGCACAAAGCGTTCATTACATATATCTTGCAATAGGGATCTACTTACTCGCTCACGGCTTTACAAAGCAGTCATTTTTCGCCGGGAAAAAAAGCCTGGGCAATGTGTTTGCCATATTCGTACTTCTACCATTATCCGCTAATGCTTATTATGTATTATTTAAGATGGACCTGTTCCCCTGGATTTTCCCTTTCTCTGTTTTCGATTTTTCACCCATTGCCGCCTCCATCTCACTGATACTATTCATGTTTCCTGCTCTAAAATTCCGCTATTTTGACATATCTCCGGTTTCACTTTCCCAGCTATATAACCTGGTACCACAAGGGTTGATATTTTTGGACAATGACTATCGTTTCTATGGAGGCAACAAAACCTTCTATTCCATGCAATCTTTGAATGAGGAATTGGCAACACTTAAGGAATTCGTTGCAGATGAAGAAAAATCAGATACACAGATTACTTTGACCGATGGTTCGTATATCAAGATAACAAAAACCAGGACAAAGGATGGGCATCTGCTCCTAATTCTCTATGATGTTACCGAAATAAATAAAAACCACACTTTACTTTTAAAGCAAAACTACGAATTAGAGAAGGTAAACCGGCTTTTGGATCAAATGGCGAAGAACACCAGAGAATTAGCTATAACCCGAACCAAAGCAAAAATAGCCCAAAATGTCCATGATATTTTGGGTCATAGTTTGACAGTAGTAATAGGAACAGCTGAAATCGCGGCAGAAGAAACTGCTGAGCAGGCCAGAAAGAAAGCGGTACAAATTGAGGAACTCCTAACAGGAAGCCTTAACGATTTGCGCAACACTTTCAGCGGAAAAGAAATGCAATGGGGACAGACGACTCTGACAAAGGCTATTGGTTTTCTAAAAAACGAGAGCATTAATGTTGATATAAATATTCATGGTAACACCTATGAACTGAACAGCATGCAAACCGAGGCCATATACAGGCTATGTCAGGAAGCAATCACTAATTCGATCCGTCATGGAAAATCAAAATCTATCCATCTCATTTTAAGATATCATCCACAAAATGTAGAGATTTACGCAATAGATAACGGAATGGGTTGTAAGAACATCAAAAAAAGCTATGGTTTGACTGGCATTGAGGATCGGTTCACATCCCTTTGCGGGAGTGTTAGCTTTACCTCTGATGGTGAATCAGGCTTTACCATTCATGGAAGTCTTCCTAGGGTTGTAAATATTACACAATCCCCTGATTAATGGCAAAAACAGAAAGTTCTGTCCGATCAGAAAATCCCGTTACAGAGAGAAGCTTAGATATTTTGTTTTTTATAGTGCCTTCACTGTAGCTTAATATTTTGCCAATTTCCTTGTTGGTTTTTCCTTGTACAATTAATTGAAGAATCTTAATATCAGTCGCATCAAACACCATATTATCGATAGTTACTTTTCTGTTTCTTGTTTCCTGTGCATCAGCAATAGCTGTTTGCAGCAATTTATAAGCTCCTTTGTGAAAAACCACCATATTGTTATAAATGCACTTTAACGACATAATCAGTGTTTCAGGCATAATGTCCTTAATAAGATATCCATCGGCCCCAAGCTGTACAGCCAACTTAATATTTTCATCATCTTCAAAAGTGGTCAGCATCACAACTTTCAACTTAGGGCAAGATTCTTTAATATCTTTCAGAACTTCAATTCCGTTTTTGCCTGGCATACCAATGTCTAACAAGGCAATATCTAATGTTTGCTCCCGGCAGCAATCTAATGCCTCATGGCCATTGGCGCAGGAAGCAGTAATCTCAAAATCCTCATCCCTTTTCAGCATTTCCTCAAGCATGGAACGAAACAACAAATGATCGTCTGCCACTAAAATGCGAATCATTACTTACACTCCCTTTCCGGCTATTTCGCCCACAGCATGTCGTACGGTAGAATAGACTTGGCGCAATTGTGAAGCTACATTTCTCATGACATCAGGATATGAGCCATCTGTGAAGCAACTTTGTTTAACCTTCCCAAAATTTAATAATATCTTTTCAATATCACTGATTAACGTTGACTGTACATGTTCTAAGATATTCAGTCGTTCTTTTTCAGCATCCAGAGCCCCTGCCACCCGCACATAATTAGATAATCTTTCATTCGCCTGTTTCAGATCATCATTTTGTGCTTGCAATAATTTCTCACTACTCTTCGCTGCTGAAATATCTTCAAGCACTGCCGTATAACCCAATCGGCTGCCATCTTTCATCTCAATTGGTGTAATTTTAAGAAGATAGTGTATTGTTGAATTATGCAGTTCCAGTTCACATACTACAGTGCCCTTGATGGTGCTGATCTCCTTTCCGTATTCCCAACTTGCAGGGCAATTTGATTCCATGAAAGAAATCAGCTGATTTATGTGCCCAGTGCTTCCGAATAGTGAAGCGAATTTTTTCGGATGATTTATGTTAGTAATTTCCCCATCCCGGTCGACTACAAATACGATGTCATTAATACAGGACAGGGCTTTTTGTATATTGGGAGACAAATGTTGATAGTTGCGTTTTCGCCCCCAAAGAAATACTACAACAAGTCCGACAATTACACTGATCCACATAAATATGAACGATAGTCCTGCCATCCTATAATAGATTTTGCATAAAGGAAGTACAAATACGGCAGAACCCATCATGTGAAAAAAGAGCCAGCAGACAGCAAAAAATGATGCGATATATAAAGCCACAGTGTAATAACTTCTTCTATGCTTTACTAATACATACATATTGAAAAAGCAGATTGCTATGAGTGCAGCAATAGTAATGATTGCAATAACAAGCGGATCAAATCCTAAAATAGTATTCATAATTTGATTATATCAAAATTTATTTTAAATTTCATCAGATAGTTGTTTAGGTGTGATTAACTTATTATTTCTACAGAAGCTTAGCTCTATTTCTTCGGCAATAATTGCTCTACCTTCTCGGAAACATTGGCCCTGAATTATCGGAAGCATGCACTATCTCATTGGAATACTCAAAATACTGTTCATTCTTATTTGGCAGTTATAAAGGGCTACGAGAGTTAAATCACAATGTATACTATAAACCGCCAATTTCATTCAAGGCTTGTTGAATATCTTTAAGAATAAGCGGATGCATACTTTCTCTATAATTTGAAAGGTCAGCATCACGCAGCGCATTTACAATACACCCCTTTAAGCCCCGTTTATATTTAACAATGGTTGGCAAAGTCCTGATACATTGCCTTGCGGTTATTGGTTTTTCATCAGTAACACATCCCAGGAATTTATCAATTATTCCATCGATTTTATTATCTGTATCCCATTTAGCATTAGCAGCAATAAGGAGGATGCCTCTTGTTCTTACATAGGATTTATCACTGTCAATCATTTCTACAAAGTTATCAAAGAAGGAATAAACTTCAGAAGAAGATATGCTTCTTTCTTCTAGTTCTTTTAAATATTCATAAGCTTTTTTATCATCATGATCCATTAGCCCATTTAATAGGTTCTCAATATTTAACATACAGCCACTTCCCCATCTCTTTCCTAAGGTAATCTATGGCGAATTGTAAAATGAAATTGAACTAATAAAAAATCCATAGTGACGATTTCTGTTGTAAAATAGTTTTTCGAGAAACACTTTCACAGAAAGGCGAATCACTATGGATTACACACAGTTTACACCAAATCCGCGAAAGAATAAACATCTATCTTTTAAGGATGTGGTTAACTTATGATAATGTCACTATATAATTCACTTGGGATAATGTCCCTTTTTGAAATAGAATATGAAACATGAAAGAAGGAAGAATTACATTGACTCAAAACCAGCTTAAACGATTAAAAGTGATGAATGCCTACATAGATGGTAACATCGATCGCAAGAGAGCATCGGAGCTGCTTTCCCTTTCAGAACGTCAGATTTCACGCCTAAAGAAAGGACTGATTACACAAGGTGAGACGTTTCTGATCCACAAAAATACAAACAGAAAGCCCTCTCATGCCGTATCCAGCGAGGTGAAGGAAAAGATACTTAAAACATACGTTTTGCCCCAGTATGAAAGCGTCAATTTCCTTCACTTCCAAGAAGCCCTCGCTGAGGATTATGATATTCGTATATCATATACCGCACTTTCAAGTATACTGAAATCCGCAGGAAATAAAAGCCCCAAATCAAAAAAATCAAAACGTCGCCGGAGCCGTCGCAAGCGCCGTGACTGCCCGGGCGAGTTGATTCAAATCGATGCCACGCCTTATAACTGGTTCAGAGATGGCAGGATGCTCGCCTTGCATGGAGCCATTGATGATGCTACTGGTAATGTAGTGGGGCTTTACATTTGTGAAAATGAGTGCTTAAACGGATATTTTGAAACCATGCGCCAATGCATTTTGAGCCATGGGGTGCCTCAGTCAATTTATTCAGATCGTCATACAATATTCCGTTCACCCAAGTCAGACAGATTAACGGTCGAAGAAGTCATCGCGGGCAAGATCGTGAATCTAACCCAATTTGGACGAGCTATGCACGATATGGGGACGGATATCATCTTTGCAAGAACATCTTGGGCAAAAGGGCGAATAGAGCGGCTTTGGGATACATTACAAAGTCGGCTGCCGGTTGAGTTTGCAAGAAAAGGTATAAAGACAATTGAGGAAGCGAACCGCTTTCTTAGGGAGGAGTACCTTGCAAGGCATAATCGTAAATTTGCGGTAGAACCGGAAGGAAAATCTATCTTTGTCCCTCTCAGGTCCAACATTGATGTAGACACAATTTTATGCATTAAAAAGAAACGAAAAACAGATTCTTCAAGCTGTTTCTCCTTCAAAGGCAGGTTGTTCAAAATTGATACACAAGGCTACCCACTTGTACCCGCCAGAAAAGAAATCGAGGTCTTGCTTGGGCCAAGAGTTGGAATGAAGGTTCGTTACAAAGACCAAGTATATGAAGCTATCCAATATTTAAAGCCAGAGCGTAAAGATGCCAACTTGACCGTCCGACACAAGGTGAAAAAAGTAGTACAACCTCATCTTGTTCATAGTTCTGATAAATGGAAAGAAATCTGGCATAGTGAACCTTATGAACTGTCATTGAAGTTCTTATATGAACTTTTCTTTGACAAAGAAGCCGTTTAGCAGAAAATTTGATCGCGGTTTACATGGAGCTATGCTGTGGTAGGCCCCTGGCCGGGCGGTACTGGTACCACCCTACCGCCTAAAAACACAGCATAGGAGGCTCCATGTCAACCGAATAAGATAAAAATTTCTGCGGGGCTGCTAAAGGGACATTTTCATAAGTTAATTTGATGCTCAAAAAGGGACATTTTCACAAGTTATTGACACATCTATCTTTTAAGGAGCGCGTACGAATCGAGTTGTTGACTGGTGAAGGCAAGACGGCCTACGCCATCGCAAAGCTTCTAAACCGGCCAATAAACACCATCACAAACGAGCTTAAGCGTGGTACTATAGACCAGATCAAGCAAGGTAAACATGTACAAATGTACTATGCTGATGCGGGGCAGGCCAGGTACGAGGCAAATCGTCGAAACACCGGTCGTAGGTATGAACTGCTGCAATGTAGTGAGTTCATAAGCCACGTAGAAAAAATGATGATCGATGAACATTGGTCTGTGGATGCGGCCGTAGGCAGAGCTGTAGCAACCGGTCAATTCGATAAGATGCTTTGCACCAAGACCATCTACAACTACATTGATTTAGGACTTCTGAAAGTCAAGAACACGGATTTGCCATGTAAGCTAAGGCGCAGTACGAAAAAGATTCGACGCCGTATAAACAAACGAAAACTCGGTGACAGCATCGAGACCCGGCCTTCTTATGTGGAAGATCGCGAAGAGTTCGGGCACTGGGAAATCGATACGGTGCTCGGTTCCAAATCTAAGGAAGATGAGCATTTGCCGACAATCGTAGAGCGGAAGACCAGAAACGCATTAATCCGAAAGATTCCAGCCAAAACGGCAGAAGCGGTCGAGAAGGAATTTGATCGGATCAGAGAAGACTTTGGCAGCCGATTCCACGATGTGTTCAAAAGCCTTACCGCTGATAACGGGTCCGAGTTTGCAAGCTTGTCCGCCTTAAAGGAGCACAGGGTAGGCGTCTATTTTACGCATCCTTACTCCGCCTTTGAACGAGGCACCAATGAAAACCATAACGGCCTTGTTCGGCGCTTCATACCAAAGGGCAAGAAGATATCCGCTTACAGTCAAGAGGCAATTGAGCGGGTTGAACACTGGATGAACGGTCTTCCAAGAAAGATCTTAGGTTACAAGACGCCGGAGGAGCTGTTCGAAGAAGAACTCGATTTGATATATACTCTTTAACAACAGAGATTTGTCAAGGTACGGAGACTAGTTCAACTTGTTATTGCAATTCAGGAAGATTAAAAAGTTTAGCTTCTAAGGTTATTCTAAAATCTTCATATTTCCCACTGCTATGGATATTTTTAATATTTATCATTTTAAAAGAGATGTTGTCATCTATTTCTAAAGTAATTATCTCCTTTATTATTTCCATAACTCTTTCTTCTGATACGCTAATGCCACGTAATGTAACATCCATATCAAGGGTACTTCTAAGATTTACACCTATCATAGAAGAAATCAAAAACCCACCTTTAAATATAAAAGAGTCTTTATACTTACTTACAGAAATTCTTTCTAATAGTCTTTCCATCATATAATAATTTAATAATGTATTAGGTGGAATCCCCTCTTCTATTTCCTTGTTTGAAAGCCAATCTTTAAGTTGCCTAGGACTATTAAACTTCATAAAATACCTCCACATAGGTTCTTACTTTTTCTTTTGTATTTAGTATTTCTGCATATTTATACAGTTTTTCAATATCTCTATTTTTAGTATTTGTCATATATTCTTTAATTGCATTTATCACTAAATCTCTTCCTAATTCATCTATATTTATAATAGAATCACACAGGGTTCTTTCTTTATCGTATATATTTATTTTGTGTCCATAAGGTGAATTTATCTTCTCTTGACCTATTTCCCAAATTTCTTCTTTGTAGTAGTAAAACTTGTAGGATTTATCCTCTTTAATTAAAGGTGAGTTCCAACCTGATGGCACTGTCATAGTTAATATGCTCGGATTTTCATCACTTAATTTGTGGAGGTATAAAGCAGTATTATGAGAAAAGACTATTTTGGAGCTCCTATATTGTAATAAGTAGAAGGGATCTAAAATATAATCCTTATGAAGATATAAACCATGTGCTACCCTTTCTAATTCACCACTTTTTTCTAATCTTTCTAGCCTCTTAAGGCTAATATTATTTTCTTTTGCTTCATTTGTACTTATCATACCATTATTTTCTGCTATAAAATTCATTATTTTTTCATTCATATTAACACCTACTTTCTGTCGCTATCATTCGTATATATTGTATCATATACGAATTAAAACGACAATTATTTAAATAGTAATTTAAAAGTCTCACCCTGGTCTACATTGTTAAGAGGCACAAAAAAACCATAGAAATCTAAACAAGATCTCTATGGTGTCTCTGTTTGTAAGCCACTTGATACTATTTTAAGTATTATTCTAAAAAACTTTTTTACCCAAAATCGTTCCAGTTGGCCTTTTTGACCATCTACAAAATCCTATTTTATGGGCTTTTCTCTTTTTATTTAACTATTCCCACTCGATTGTTGCTGGCGGCTTAGGCGTTACATCATACATGACCCTATTTATACCAGGTACCTCTGAAACTATCCTCAAAGCCAATTTGTTCAATAAATCATAGGGAAGTTCAGCCACATCCGCCTCCATTGAATCCCTGCTCATTATTGCCCGAATCACTATAGCCTGTTCATATGTCCTGGCCCCATCCTTTACCCCTGTGGATTTGACCCCGGGACAAGCGGTAAAATACTGCCAAATCTCTTCATCTAACCCCGCCCTTTTTATCTCTTGGCGAAGGATAGCATCAGATTCCCTCACCAGGCGCAGCTTATCCTTAGTTATGGCTCCTACCACTCTCACCCCAAGACCAGGCCCTGGAAATGGCTGTCTCCAAACCTGTTCGTGGGGAAGACCGAGAGCTTCGCCCACATATCTGACCTCATCCTTATAAAGCCATCTGATCGGTTCCACCAGTTCAAGCTCCATATCCTCCGGCAACCCGCCCACATTGTGATGTGATTTTACCAGCCCTTTACCTGATTTGCTCTCCAAAATGTCCGGGTAGATGGTTCCCTGAACAAGGAATTCAACCTTGCCAATCTTTCTGGCCTCATCCTCAAAAACCCTTATAAACTCCTCCCCAATTATTTTACGCTTCTTTTCTGGCTCCCCAACCCCCTCCAGTTTAGTCAAAAACCTGTCTGCTGCATCAACGCTCACAAGCTTCATATGAAATTGATTCCCGAAGATATCCTCAACCTCCTCAGCTTCCCCCTTCCTCATGAGACCGTTGTCCACAAAAATGCAGGTTAACTGATCGCCTATGGCTTTATGCACCAAAGCCGCTGCAACGGAACTATCAACCCCCCCACTCAATGCACACAAAACTTCTTTATCTCCTACCTGCTTTTTTACCCTCTCTACCATATGATTTATATATTCATCCAAATTGCCGGCAAACTTGCACCTTTCCAAAAGTCCTTCCCTTTTTTCCACAGATCTTCTACCTCCCAAACGACTACTAAAAATACATTCTCTAAATAGAATATAATATTTTTTTTCTAAATGGTAGTGTAATTTGTAATACGCATACAAAATGGTTATAATGAACCTATGAAAAGTTCAATAAGCAAAAAAAAATACCTGGCTATCTATCGCCTTCTTGACAGAGTTTCCCCTGTAAGCTTTGATTGTGGTACCCTTTGTGGAGCAGCCTGCTGTGCTATTGGCAATATAGAGTCGGAAAAAGAGGATTTTGAACTGGGCATATACCTTTATCCCGGAGAAGAAAAAATCTTTAAGGAATACGAAACAAGAAAACCTTTCCCTTCCGAATGGCTGGACTGGTCAATAGAGTATGTCAACAGCCAAAATTACCCCGATTCATGGAGCGGAGGCAAGGTATACTTTGTACGATGCAAGACACCGCCAAATTGCCCCCGTGAATACAGGCCCTTACAATGCCGATTCTTTCCACTGACACCGCACATTATGGGGGACGGCTCCTTTAAGCTTATACTTTTTCCTTATGAACTTCCCTACGAATGTCCGCTAATACAAGAAAAAGCGAATCTTGATTCCAGATTTATTAAGGCTACTTATACGGTATGGAAGCATCTGCTTCGGGATCAAGTATTCTGGGACTTAGTTAAATTCGACTCGGATTATAGAGAGGAAGAGAATTTGGAACTTCATTTTATTTATCCCTAAATCCTTGTAACTCCTTGAAAGTCCATGGCCTTTATATACTCATCCTGAAAATCAGGATGAGTTGACAGCTCCAAATGCTCGATATCCCTTACAAAACCACAGGCCTCCTCGATCCTTTTATCGGAAACTAATGCCATACCAGCCCCTAAACCTGCTGCATTCCCCAAAAAAACCACCTTATGCGAAGCCACCTCAGGTATCAAACCAATGACCATGGCACTATCCTTTTCTATCAAATTGCCAAAGGCACCGGCGATGAAAATCCGCTCCAAATCATCAGCACATATACCCAATTCCTTCATAACAATATTGATTCCGGCTCCAATCGCACCCTTGGCTAACTGCACCTGTCTTATATCTTTTTGTGTTATTACAATATCCTTTCCTCTTCCCCCATTAGCTACAAAAAACTCCGGGCTGCCCCCCCTTATTTTTACACGATTCAAATATTCCTTCGAAAGATTATATTTAGCAGGAAAAATCTCCTTTTCCCCCGGATAAAACATCCTTCCCGTTCCATCTATTACACCTTTTTTCAAAAGCCCTGCAACACCATCCACTATTCCAGACCCACAGATTCCCAGGGGTGTAGCATTGTCGATAGTTTCAAAAGAAAGAACATCCCTCTCAAAATCCATTTTACTTATAGCTCCCGTTATCGCCCTCATGCCGGAAGAAATCCCAACCCCTTCAAATGCTGGACCGGCTGCCGTAGAACATGCGAAGAAACGACCGTTTCCGCCGACTACGATTTCTCCATTTGTCCCCACATCCAGCAAAAGCCCCGCATTATCCCAATTAATAACATCTGAAGCTATAAGACCGGCTGTAATATCGGATCCCACATGACCACCTATTGCAGGTAAAATGAAAAATTGTGCATCTTCATTTACAATAACCCCCAAATCCCTTGCCCTTCCCTGTATCAAATCCTTAAATACAGGTTTAAAAGGCGCATAAGCCAGAGGGCTGGGGTCTATTCCCATAACAATATGTGACATGGTTGCATTCCCAACCAAAGCCACCTTGAAAACATCTTCTTTCCCTATCCCCCCATTGCTGGTAATGTGGGTGATGATCTCATTTATAGAATCAACAACCTTGTGTCTCAGCACATTCAGATTTTCAGGACTTTCTCCTGCAAACTGTATTCTTGAAATAACATCTGCGCCATAATTCCTCTGTGGGTTGGACATATGCGCAGTCACTAACTTAATACCCTTCTCCATGTCCCAAAGGTATCCGGCAATAGTTGTAGTCCCTATATCTAAAGCAACACCATAATAGCTATCCATGCCACCCTGCCTATACTTGCTCATGCCTCAGTGTCGTAAACCTCAAACAGCAAACACACCCCTCTGGGCTTCCAAGACAATCTTTGCAAACTCCAATATCAAACCCCGGCAGCCATTTTAACGACTCCTTAGAAACCCCAAAAATGCCTGAACAGCTTTTTAGCGGTTGCATGGCACCGGTATCCAATACACTAATCCCTATGGCGGCACCATTCAGGATTTGATCTATCTTTCTATTCTCTCCAAGATCCATCCCATAATGCCCGGGGGCAAAGCCATAAACAAAAAAAACCCCATTTTCCACAAGTCTCTTAGCTTCCCTTAAAACTTCGGCTCTGACCAAATCTATGCCTGCATACAAATAAGCAGTTTCCCATAGATCAACAAGGTATTCGTACATAAGATGCCTGTCCCCCTCAATTCCCTTTCCTTTGTTCACCGTTATCATATATGGATACACCAAATCCACTTTTTCCAATGACATTCTTTTAAAGACTTCACCCTCTATGTCCTTCCCACCAATCCTCATGCTACTACCACTGCGGATCTGTGGAATATATCCAGAAAAAACTGCTGAAATCTTCAATTCAGCCAAACAATTATCCCTGATCCTTAACCCTTCTTCATAAAATGCAGTAAAATCATCACCTAAGCCTTGAACCCCACAGCACTGAAAAAAGTGTTCTTCTGCCCTGTCCCTCGCTTCCCGTTCCTTAATAATAATGGTCTTCTTATCCATGCTTCCCGAACCCCATCCTACACCATAACTACGCACTTTTTTTATCTGATCATTCTTATAAAATCCTCTTCCCCTATAATCGTAACCCCCAATTCCCTAGCCTTTTCCAGTTTTGAACCCCCATCTTTTCCTGCTAATACAAAATCTGTTTTCCTGCTTACGCTGGTGCTAGCCCTTCCACCAAGGCTTTCAATTATTTCACTTACTTCATCCCTCGTATAATTATTTAAAGCTCCTGTCAGGACAAAGGTTTTCCCTGCTATACCCTCTTTCTGCTGCTCCCCCGTTCCCTCCAAAACGGACATATTTACACCGGCCGCTTCCAACTGACTGATCAATCCTCTGTTATAGGGGTTGCGAAACCAGGTGACCACGCTTTCCGCCATCTTTTCCCCCACTTCCTCCATGGCAATCAAATCCTCAACCGTGGCCTTGGATAACTCCTCCATGGTTCCAAATCGCTTAGCTAACTGTCTGGCCGCCTTGCTTCCTATCAACGGAATCCCCAAACCAAACACCAATCTCCCCAAATCTCTTCGCTTTGAAGCCTCTATTGCATTTATCAATTTCTCCGCAGAGCGTTTCCCAAAGCCATCCAAGACAGCTATTTCCTCTACCGTTAATTGGTATATGTCAGCTATTCCCGAAATCAGCCCCATATTTGTAAGCTTCTCCGATAATACATCCCCTAACCCTTCTATATCCATTGCGCCTCTGGATACGAAATGGGAAAGTCCCCTAACATTTTGGGCAGGACATTCCTCCCTGTTCAGGCACCGTAAAGCCGCTTCACCCTCTGCTCTTTTTAGCAGGCTACCGCAGGATGGACAGTGAGAGGGCATGATAAACTCCTTCTCCGCACCAGTTCTGGCTTCCTTAATTACCCTTATCACTTCCGGAATAACCTCCCCCGCCTTATGAATGGCTACCCGATCCCCTATTTTCAAATCCTTTTCCCTAATAAAATCCTCATTATGCAAAGTTGCATAAGTTATTAGGGATCCAGCCACCCTCACAGGCTTAAATCTTGCCCGAGGTGTTATGGCACCTGTGCGACCCACCTGAACTAAAATCTCCTCAATCACCGTTTCCTGCTCTTCCGACTTAAATTTATATGAAATCGCCCATCTGGGGCTTTTTTCCTTCACACCTAACCGATCCCGGAGTTTCAGGTCATTTACCTTAACCACAAGGCCATCTATATCATAATCTAAAAACCTTCGCCTTTCTTCCCA
Source organism: Anaerovoracaceae bacterium (assembly GCA_050953445.1). Taxonomy (GTDB): domain Bacteria; phylum Bacillota; class Clostridia; order Peptostreptococcales; family Anaerovoracaceae; genus JBMNMS01. The sequence goes on along the minus strand of JBMNMS010000001.1, from coordinate 1,088,464 downwards.
AACATCACACAGCTCTATCACTTCATCTATCGATTTGCATACTTGAAACTCCACCACATGAAACCCCTGTGCTTGTAAAAATTTCATGTCTTCCCCGTGGGTAGATCTTTCACTCCCCGGATTCATGTATTGAATATTAAAAATAAAAATATCCAAAGGGCGAGATGCTGTTACTCTCGAATCTAACTGTCTGAGAGAACCTGCCGCCGCATTCCTTGGATTGGCAAAAATTTGTCCTCCCGAAACTTCCTGGCGATGATTCAACTCCAAAAAAGCCTCTTTGGGGATAAAAACCTCCCCCCGAATATCAAGAACTCCTTTATACGGGATTTTTAGTGGTATTTCTCTGATGGTTTTTAAATTATGACTTATATCCTCTCCGATAAACCCATCTCCCCTGGTAGCCCCCCGCACAAAGATACCTTCATCGTATTGTAGCACCACGGAAAGCCCATCAATCTTAGGTTCCACAACATACTCCACCCTATCCTCTTTTCCCCTCACCCTTCTATCAAAGGCTAAAAGTTCCTCTTTTTCATAAGAATTATCCAAACTTAATACGGATACTCTATGCTCAACGCTGCTAAATTGAGAAAGAGGTTTGCCCCCAACCCTTCCCGTAGGAGAATCCGATCTCCTGAGCGTAGGATTGTCATCCTCTAAACCGATAAGTTCCCTCATTATTTCGTCATATTCCCTGTCTGAAATCTCGGGAGAATCCTCATCATAGTACCTTCTATTGTACCTGTTTATTTCATCTATTAAAAAATCCATCCTGCTTTTTATATCCATCGTGCAATCCGCTCCTAATTGATGGAAACACATCTACCATCACAATTTCCTAAGGGGTGCAACCTCTAAATCAAGCTTTTTCTTCCCTACAGAATCGAATACTATATCCGCCGTATTCCCTTGTACATCTATAACCAGACCCTCGCCAAATTTCCCATGCTTAACCCTTTCTCCGGCAGAAAGATTTTTGCCGGACAAGGTGCTCCTCCCTTTACTTTCATTGGTAGCAATCTTAGTGCTTCGAAAAGGCCTAAAAACCCTATCTTCCGTAAAGGAAACCACAGGGCTGGAAATGCCACTAAATCCATCCTGTTTCCTTCCTCCATCGTATACCGGATGTCCCTCAATCAAAGATTTGTCTATTTCCCTGAGAAAACAGGATTCTCTTGTATAATCCGTCTTCCCATAGATTGTTCGCATGTGTGCGCTGCTAAGGTAAAGCCTTTCTTTGGCCCTGGTCATACCCACATAGCAAAGCCGTCTTTCCTCTTCTACACCATCAGGCTTCTCAAAAGATCGCCATCCCGGGAAAAGCCCTTCTTCCATTCCAGGCATGAATACTACTGGAAACTCCAATCCCTTGGCACTATGCAATGTCATAAGCACCACCGCATCCTCTGTTTTATCGTGATTATCCACGTCAGCCATCAAAGCTATCTTCTCCATAAACTGAGGCAACCCCGACGGATTATTCTCCTCTTCATAATCATATATTACAGATTTAAACTCCATCAGGTTTTCTATCCGACTTTCAGCTTCCACCGTATTTTGATCCTCCAGGCTTTTAAGATAACCGGTATTCACCAACAACTCATCATAAATATCCGATACGCGTAGATTATCCTTTTCCTTAGCTAACCCTTCTATAGTCTTGACCATTTTCCCAACACTATGGGCGGATTTTCCTGGAAGGCTATCAATCACATCCGGTTCTAAAAGGGTTTCGAAAAGGCCCTTCCCTTTGATAGAAGCCAGTGCCCTTATTCTCTCCATGGTCTTTTCCCCTACCCCCCGCTTAGGCTCATTAATAATCCGGGCAAGTGCCAAATCATCGGAAAAGTTTTGAACTAAACGCATATAGGAAACCATATCCTTCACTTCTTTTCTATCGTAATAACGGACTCCGCCTAAAACCCTATAGGGAATGTTCCTAACGGTAAAAGCTTCTTCAAATAAACGGGACTGGGTATTCGTCCTGTACAACACCGCAAAATCAGAATACCTTCTATCGCCGGATTTCTGCTTCCATATTTCATGGGCCACATATCCAGCTTCCTCCTTATCAGTTTCTCCACGAAAATATTTTATCTTCTCCCCTCCTTCTTTGTCAGTCCAAAGCTTTTTCTGCTTTCTCCCCTTATTATTTGCCACAACAGAATGGGCCGCCGCTAAAATATTACCGCAGGAGCGATAATTCTGTTCTAACTTTATTACCTTCGTCCCTTTAAAATCATTCTCAAACTCCAGGATGTTTCGTATATCCGCCCCTCTCCATTGATATATACACTGATCATCATCCCCTACAACACAAAGGTTTTTCCGTTTACCCGCCAACAGTTTAATCAGTCGATACTGCATGGAATTAGTGTCCTGGTACTCATCGACCATGATATATTGAAAACGATCCTGATAGACTTTTAGAACCTCCTTATCCGTCTCTAAAAGCACCACAGTCTTCCAAATCAAATCGTCAAAGTCCATTGCGTTATTCTTTTTTAAAACCCTTTCATATTCCTCGTAGAGATTCCCTATTATCTCCGCCTTAAAATCGGATCCATTCATTTTCTTATACTGTGCCGCATCCCAGCCTTTTTCCTTACAGCTGCTGATAATGGAAAGTACATAAGGAACTGAAAATTTCTTGTCATCTACATTCTGCCTCTTTAAGGCACCTCTAATTACTACTTTTTGATCTGCCGGATCATATACAGCGAAATCTTTACCGTATCCCAGCCGATCCCCATAGAACCTTAGTATCCTTAGACAAGCCGAATGGAAGGTTAAAATCCACATGTTGGTATCGGAACCAATCAGCTCCTCAACCCTCTCTCTCATCTCTCCCGCAGCCTTGTTTGTAAAGGTTACCGCCAAAATATTGTAGGGGGAAATACCTGCTTTTCCAACCATATAGGCTATTCTATGGGTCATCGTTCCTGTCTTTCCGCTGCCCGCTCCCGCCAGTATTAGCAAGGGCCCCTCCAAATGTGCTACCGCTTCACGCTGGTGGGGGTTTAATTTTTCCAAATAGTCCATTTTAATCCTTTCCATGTCATAATATTATCGGCACATTCTTCCTTTTCACCTGTTTCTCAATTTTAACACAGTGTCTTTTGAAAATAAAGTGAGCCTTCCATGTTCTCCTTGAATGCGACATTTGTTTTGATAAACATCGTCATGATCCTTCACTGATACAAATCCTTCATCACATTTCCGCCCTTTTCCTTACCGATGGATTGTGAATTTCTAGACAAAAACGATGTAGAGTATGTCAATAACTTGTGAAAATGTCCCTTTTTGAGCATCAAATTAACTTATGAAAATGTCCCTTTAGCAGCCCCGCAGAAATTTTTATCTTATTCGGTTGACATGGAGCCTCCTATGCTGTGTTTTTAGGCGGTAGGGTGGTACCAGTACCGCCCGGCCAGGGGCCTACCACAGCATAGCTCCATGTAAACCGCGATCAAATTTTCTGCTAAACGGCTTCTTTGTCAAAGAAAAGTTCATATAAGAACTTCAATGACAGTTCATAAGGTTCACTATGCCAGATTTCTTTCCATTTATCAGAACTATGAACAAGATGAGGTTGTACTACTTTTTTCACCTTGTGTCGGACGGTCAAGTTGGCATCTTTACGCTCTGGCTTTAAATATTGGATAGCTTCATATACTTGGTCTTTGTAACGAACCTTCATTCCAACTCTTGGCCCAAGCAAGACCTCGATTTCTTTTCTGGCGGGTACAAGTGGGTAGCCTTGTGTATCAATTTTGAACAACCTGCCTTTGAAGGAGAAACAGCTTGAAGAATCTGTTTTTCGTTTCTTTTTAATGCATAAAATTGTGTCTACATCAATGTTGGACCTGAGAGGGACAAAGATAGATTTTCCTTCCGGTTCTACCGCAAATTTACGATTATGCCTTGCAAGGTACTCCTCCCTAAGAAAGCGGTTCGCTTCCTCAATTGTCTTTATACCTTTTCTTGCAAACTCAACCGGCAGCCGACTTTGTAATGTATCCCAAAGCCGCTCTATTCGCCCTTTTGCCCAAGATGTTCTTGCAAAGATGATATCCGTCCCCATATCGTGCATAGCTCGTCCAAATTGGGTTAGATTCACGATCTTGCCCGCGATGACTTCTTCGACCGTTAATCTGTCTGACTTGGGTGAACGGAATATTGTATGACGATCTGAATAAATTGACTGAGGCACCCCATGGCTCAAAATGCATTGGCGCATGGTTTCAAAATATCCGTTTAAGCACTCATTTTCACAAATGTAAAGCCCCACTACATTACCAGTAGCATCATCAATGGCTCCATGCAAGGCGAGCATCCTGCCATCTCTGAACCAGTTATAAGGCGTGGCATCGATTTGAATCAACTCGCCCGGGCAGTCACGGCGCTTGCGACGGCTCCGGCGACGTTTTGATTTTTTTGATTTGGGGCTTTTATTTCCTGCGGATTTCAGTATACTTGAAAGTGCGGTATATGATATACGAATATCATAATCCTCAGCGAGGGCTTCTTGGAAGTGAAGGAAATTGACGCTTTCATACTGGGGCAAAACGTATGTTTTAAGTATCTTTTCCTTCACCTCGCTGGATACGGCATGAGAGGGCTTTCTGTTTGTATTTTTGTGGATCAGAAACGTCTCACCTTGTGTAATCAGTCCTTTCTTTAGGCGTGAAATCTGACGTTCTGAAAGGGAAAGCAGCTCCGATGCTCTCTTGCGATCGATGTTACCATCTATGTAGGCATTCATCACTTTTAATCGTTTAAGCTGGTTTTGAGTCAATGTAATTCTTCCTTCTTTCATGTTTCATATTCTATTTCAAAAAGGGACATTATCCCAAGTGAATTATATAGTGACATTATCATAAGTTAACCACAAAAACGATGTAGAGTATTGCGTGGATAATTAGTTTATGTTATAGTAATCTTGCTTGATTATTCAAGTGCATAATAATAGTAATAAACTAAATCTTTTATCATTTCAATAGCTCCATGAAAATACCATCGGGTAAACAAGGGATACTCATGCATTTTCGTGGGCTTTGGTGCCGCCGGGAACTATACCCCCTGCTTTCCGGGAATGACCGCAAATCTATTTGGCCCCTTGCCCCCAGAGAGAGGAAATATGAAAGACGGAGGTGAAAATAAGCTTATCGGTAACCGATGAAATGAGGAATCGAACGAATCAAGACAATAAAGGAGATATGAGAAAAATGCAAAATGATTGCAATGTGGTTGCGAAGATTAGCGCAGACGACAAAAGATTTGTTGAACTCAAAGAGTATATCGACTCTGTAAGAGATGTGCCGGGCATTTCCATGTCCATACTGCAGGAGGCTCAGCATATTTTTGGCTACCTGCCCCTGGAAGTTCAAAAGTTTATCTCAAAAGAAATTAAAACTCCTGTTGCAGAACTATATGGCATTACCACTTTCTATAGCCAGTTTAATCTGGTTCCCAAAGGAAAACATACAATAGGTGTATGCCTTGGTACCGCATGCTACGTCAGGAACGCGCAAGCTGTTTTGGATGAGTTTGCAAGTGCTGCGGGTATAGGCGTCGGCGAAACAACAGCAGATGGCCTTTTCACCCTGGAAGCTACACGATGCCTCGGATGTTGCGGACTTGCTCCCGTCGTTATGATTGATGATGACGTGTATGCAAATCTTGACGATACCAGCGGCATTGCCGAGATTCTTAATAAGTATAGAGGATAGAGGTGGGTGCACATGAAAACAGTGAATGAATTAAAAGAATTAGAAGCAAAGTATATCGACCAGCTTGACATTAAGGAAGGCACAAGGGTCGTTGTAGGAATGGCCACCTGCGGTATCTCCGCCGGTGCGAAGCCCGTCTTCAAAGCATTGAAAGAAGGCGTCGAAGCAAAGGGTTTGAAAGATGTTAATGTGACCGTCGTAGGATGTATCGGTATGTGTACCTATGAGCCAATCGTGGAAGTATTCCAGCCTGGCAAGAAAAAGGTTACATACATTAATATGGACGCTGAAAAATCAGCTGCCGTTGTAGAAAAACACTTGGCAGGGGGAGAGCCGGTTGCGGAATACACCGTAGGCGGAGAAATGAAAACCCTGGAAGAGCTGGATTTCTACAAGAAACAAAAAAGGGTAGCTCTGAGAAACTGCGGTTTGATAAATCCTGAAGATATAAATGAATATATTGCAACCGGCGGATATCAGGCCATGGCCAAAGCTCTTAAAGAAATGACTCCTGAACAGGTTATTGAGGTAGTTAAGGAATCCGGGCTTAGAGGACGTGGCGGCGGTGGTTTCTCCACCGGGCTTAAGTGGAGTTTTGCAGCCCCTAATAAGGCTGACCAGAAATATATTGTTTGTAATGCTGACGAAGGTGACCCGGGTGCTTTCATGGATAGATCCATACTGGAAGGTGATCCCCATGCTACTTTGGAGGCTATGGTTATCGGCGGTTATGCCATTGGAGCAACCAAAGGCTATATCTATATCAGGGCCGAATATCCAATCGCTGTTGAAAGATTAAAAGTTGCTATCGCCCAAGCTAAGGAATTAGGTTTCCTGGGCAAAAACATTATGGACTCCGGTTTCGATTTTGACATTGAAATCAGGTTGGGTGCAGGTGCTTTCGTCTGTGGTGAGGAGACAGCTCTCATTGCTTCCATCGAAGGAAAGCGCGGAATGTCCAGAAACAAACCTCCTTTCCCTGCGCACAAAGGACTTTGGGGCAGACCCACATGTATCAACAACGTTGAAACATTGGCCAATATCCCCCAAATTATTTTAAAAGGGAAAGATTGGTTTACCAGCTTCGGTACAGCAAAATCACCAGGAACTAAAGTTTTTGCTTTAGGTGGAAAAATCAACAATACAGGTCTTGTAGAAGTTCCCATGGGAGTTACCCTAAGAGAGGTTGTATACGATGTTGGTGGCGGCTGCCCCAAAGGTAGAGCTTTTAAAGCAGTTCAAACCGGTGGTCCTTCTGGCGGATGTATAACCACAGCAAACCTGGATACGCCTATCGATTTTGATAACCTTGTTGCTATCGGTTCAATGATGGGCTCCGGTGGAATGATCGTAATCGACGAGGACAACTGTGCTGTTGATATCGCACGTTTCTTCTTGGATTTCACCGTAGATGAATCCTGCGGAAAATGTACCCCCTGCCGTGAAGGTACTAAGAGAATGTTGGAAATACTCGAAAGTATCACCGAAGGCAGAGGCACAATGGAGGATTTGGATAAGTTAGAAAAGTTGGCTAAAGTTATTAAGAGCACCTCCCTGTGCGGACTTGGCCAAACTGCTCCAAACCCCGTATTGTCAACCTTGGCTGGATTTAGAGATGAATATATTGCCCACGTGCAAGACAAGAAATGTCCCGCAGGCGTATGTAAGAACCTTATGGAATACTTCATTACCGACGCTTGTACAGGTTGTACAATATGTGCAAGAAAATGCCCGGCTGACGCCATTACGGGCAATTTGAAAGAGCTTCATGTGATCGATCAGGTTAAATGCACCAAGTGCGGCGTCTGCATGGACGTTTGTAAGTTCGATTCGATCATTATTAGATAGGAGGACAGGTATAACGATATGGATAAAGTAAATGTAACGATTAATGGAATACCCGTGAGTGTTCCGAAGGACTATACCGTACTACTGGCCGCCAGAGAGGCAGGAGTAGACATCCCCACCCTTTGCTACCTGAAAGATGTAAACGAGATTGCAGCATGTAGGGTTTGCGTTGTTGAAGCCGATGTGAACGGTGTTCCTATGAGAAACCTGCCCGCTTCTTGCGTACTCCAAGTTGCCGAAGGTATGAATGTAAGAACAAACACAGCAAAGGTAAGAGAAGCCGTAAAAACTAATGTGGAACTTATCCTTGCCAATCACAATAGAGAGTGTCTCACTTGCAGAAGAAATCAAACCTGTGAACTTCAAAGGCTCTGTGACGAACTGGGTATCGATGATGTTCCCTACTCCGGCGCAATGAGAAAAGACACCTATGATGATCTCTCCTGGTCCATCGTGCGTGATGCCAGCAAATGTATCCTTTGCGGCAGATGTATCTCTACATGTAGAGACGTACAAGGAATCGGTGTTTTAGACTTTACTAAGAGAGGATTTAACACTGAAGTTGCCCCTGCTTTCGATTACAGCATGAGAGACGTAGACTGCGTTTACTGCGGACAATGTATCGAAGCTTGCCCTGTAGCGGCACTTAAAGAAAAATCCAACATCGATGATGTTTGGGCTGCTATCGAAGATCCCGACAAATATGTAGTAGTTCAAACTGCTCCTGCAGTAAGAGCTTCACTGGGTGAAGAATTCGGCCTTCCCGTTGGAACCAGAGTTACCGGTAAGATGTTCGCTGCACTGAAAAGACTGGGCTTTGATAAAGTCTTCGACACTGACTTCACCGCGGACTTGACAATTATTGAAGAAGGAACCGAGCTTCTTGGTAGGATTACCAAAGGTGGCACTTTGCCGATGATCACCTCCTGTTCACCTGGCTGGATTCGTTACTGTGAACTAAACTATCCTGAATTCCTGGATAATCTCTCCACATGTAAATCTCCTCAACAAATGATGGGAGCATTGGTGAAGAGCTATTTTGCAGAAAAGGAAGGTATCGATCCAGAAAAGATTGTAAGCGTTTCCATAATGCCTTGTACCTCTAAGAAGACAGAGGCCAAAAGACCTGAATTAGGCCAAGGCGAATTAAGCGATATCGATTATGTTCTCACCACAAGGGAACTGGGTGACATGATAAAACAGGCTCGCATCCGCTTCACAGAACTGCCGGATGAGGAACCTGACAAGATGATGGGCGAATCCACAGGTGCTGGTGTAATCTTCGGCGCTACCGGTGGTGTAATGGAAGCTGCTTTAAGAACGGTAGCTGACATCCTTACAGGAGAAGACTTACCAAATGTTGACTACCACGTGGCAAGAGGTCTGGAAGGCGTGAAGGAAGCGACCGTAACACTCCCCATCGGTGGAACCGATACCGAGGTTAAAGTTGCTGTTGCCCACGGAACAGCCAATGCGGCCAAGGTCCTTGATGCAGTAAAAGCCGGCGAAAAGGATTATCACTTCATCGAGGTTATGGCTTGCCCCGGCGGCTGCGTACATGGAGGAGGTCAGTCCATCGTATGTGCTAAGGAAAGAATCGACATCAATCCTAAGCTGAACAGAGCTGCAGCCCTTTATGAAGAAGACGTCATGAAGAGAGCACGTAAATCCCATAAAAATGAAGAAGTTAAGGCTCTTTACGACGAGTATCTTAAAGAAGCCAATGGGGAGCTTTCCCATAAACTTCTCCATACCCACTACTTCCCAAGAGAAGCCTATGCTCAGGAAGACTAATTTCGAGTTATAGATGTAGATGGATAGACGTTAATTAACAGTTTTATAGTGAAACGGCATGGTTGAAATCATGCCGTTTCTTCTTTTGCTTTTCAGATTGGCCCATGATATAATATCTTAGGGATTTGTGAGATATTTATATTATTCCCAAACGGCATATTTTATCCGAACTTTTTTAATATCATTGATTGTGAAAGGAAGGTAACGTGAATGAAAAAAATATCTATTGTAATTGCATTGCTAATGGTGCTCATGATGTCATTAAGCGGCTGTGGCCCCAGCGACACGGGGGGTCAGGAAGAAACCCCTCAAACACCTGTTAATGTCAACATCTTTGGTCTTAAAGGCCCCACTTCCATTGGAATGATCAAACTGATAAGCGAAAAGTCCCTCAACGATGACAAATACAACGTAACCTACTCCGTTGTTGATGCCCCCGACATATTAACCGGGAAGATTATAACCGGGGAAGCACATATAGCTGCTCTTCCTACTAATACCGCCTCTATCCTTTATAACAAGATGAAAGGTGATATTCAATTTCTGGCCACCAACACCTTAGGGGTGCTTTCCATCGTAGGTACTGATAACATTAATTCGATACAAGATTTAAAGGGAAAAACCATTATTTCAAGTGGCAACGGCGCGGTTCCCCAGTATGCCTTGGATTATATCCTCCAGCAAAATGGTCTTCAAGATTCCGTTAAAGTGGAATATATGCCTGATCATGCAACGGTTGCACAAATGGTTCTGGCGGGAGATGCAAAAATTGCATTGCTGCCTGAGCCCTTTGTTACCCAGGTTACCATGAAGGACCCCAATGTGAAAGTACTGCTAGATGTGACAGATGAATGGAATACAGCAGCAGACAACAAAAGTGTCCTTAGCATGGGTTGCCTGGTGGTCAATAAGGCTTTTGCTGAAGCAAACCCTGATTTCATAGCTGATTTCATGAACCTATACGAAATGTCCGTAAGATTTGTAAATGATAACCATGCAGAAGCTGGTCAGCTGGTTGCAGAGGCGGGAATTATTGAAAATGCTGCACTTGTTGAAAAGGCAATTCCCGGTTGCAATATTGTCTACAAGGACGCAGAAGACTCCAAGGCGGAAATCAATGGTTTTCTAAAAGTATTGTACGATTTCAATGGGGATTCCGTAGGAGGAACTTTGCCGGATGATAACTTCTATTACAAGAAGTAAGAGAATAAAACCCGTATTTATCATTTTATTCTGGGTTCTGGTATGGGAAGGTCTTTGTCTCCTTATAAATAGGGAGATCTACCTTCCCTCGCCTGCTACAACCTTTGATTCACTTAAAGAATTGGTGACTCAATGGGAAAGTTGGGTGGCCATCACCTGGAGCGTTTATCGTACGCTAATCGCCATAATATCATCCCTCGTCCTTGGTATTGGTCTTGGGATCATTTGCGGTCTTTTCCGTTTTGCCTACGATTTATTCAACCCTGTAATAATCGTCCTTCGATCAACACCCATTGTCTCCATAATAATCATAGCAATAATCTGGTTCACTTCCTCAAATGTTCCAATATTTGCCGGCTTTCTCATGTGCTTTCCGGTGATCTTTACCAGCACGGTGGGGGGTATAAGAAACACTGATCGTAAGCTATTGGAAATGTGCCAGGTATATCGGGTGCCCCGCCATAGGGTTGTTAAATCCGTCTACCTTCCATCATCACTTCCACATATAAATGCAGGCATGGTCTCTTCACTGGGAATTGCGTGGAAGGCCACTGCGGCAGCAGAGGTTCTAAGCATGCCCAGATACTCTATTGGAAGCCATCTATTTTATGCGAAAACCCATCTCGATCCGGCTTCACTTTTTGCATGGACAATAATTATAATAATTATCAGCTATATTTTCGAATTCATATATGTAAGGGTATCTGGCTATGATAAAACTGGAAAACATATGTAAATCCTACGGAGACATAGTCCTATTTAAGGATTTTAATGCAACATTTGAAGAACATAAAATACACTGTCTTCTTGGGGGTTCGGGGGTAGGCAAAACCACGTTAATAAATATTATCGCCGGCATAGTAACCCCCGATAGCGGTTCTATATATCTTCCCAAAGGCAGCATCCCTTCATATGTCTTCCAGGAACCCAGACTGCTACCATGGTACGATGTGTATGAAAATATCGACTTTGTCCTCAAGGAGCATTACCCTCCCGACGAAAGGAAAAGTATAATAGAAAAATACCTTAAGATGGTGGGGCTGGAGGATTCCATCCACTCTTCCATAGGATCCTTGAGTGGCGGCATGGTTCAAAGAGTTTCCCTTTGCAGAGCCTTCGCCTATCCTTCAAACCTTCTCTTTTTAGATGAACCCTTTAAGGGATTGGATTCGAAGCTGAAGGAAGGTGTTTTAGAGTCGTTTATGCGGATCTACAAGGAGGATCTTCGAACAGTTTTCTTCGTAACCCACGATTTAGATGAAGCCTTTTTTCTGGCAGATTACATTTACGTATTAAAAAATCGTCCCGCCGTAATAGCGGGACAATTCAACCGTCCGATTTTTGGCCCTGACACCCGTATTCAAATACTTAACACTCTATAATAATCGCCGCAACTTATGGAATCGTTTATAGCTATCTTATATCCTATCCGATCCGTTTTCATTTCCGAACCATAACTGCCACTCCCCCCTTAAAATAGGGTTCTGAAAATAGGACCTTGCTTTTTCTCTCTTCCGTAATGAAAATGGATCCAAACATATCCACCTTCCCGGAGAGAAGCGAGGGTATTAACTCGGAAAAGATCAAATTATGAATTTCCAAATCCATCTCCAACTTACAACATATACGCTTGACTAATTCAATGTCAAACCCTGTATTTACATTATCACCTACAATAAAGGAGAAGGGTCTTTCAGTTATAGTGGCACCATATTTCAATGTACCATTTTTCCCGCTCAATTCAATTCTTGGCATTATACCAAAAGCACCTTTTTCAGGAAACCATCTGTTTTTCATCTCCTCATAGACACCACTTTCCTTCAGCTCTACTAACGTATCATCTATTGCCTTTTTTAAGTCCTGCCTGTCAGGGCTTACCGCAAAACCATAATCCACCTTTTCAAACATCTCCTCAACAATATGTAAATCAGGAGAATGAGCTAAGATACATCGAAGTACCGGCTCGTCATAAACAACACCATCAACTTGCCCATCGCTCAGGGCGGAAAAGCAATCTGTGATGGTTCTGTAATAGGCAATTCGTGCATTGGGTAGCCTTCCTAATATTAAAGAATCTATTATCATTCCATCTGCAACTGCAAATGTTGCATTTTCAAGATCCGCCAACGTTCTAAACTTATTTTCTTTTTCTACATTAACCATAATGCACCTCCTAATTAGCTCATGCACTCTGTTAGTTGTTTCGTTTTATTTATCCGTCGATACCTTTTAACCTTCAATCAAAATAAATACTGCCTCCTATAAATTCGCGCAACAGGGAATTGAAGGGTACCTTCGTAGTATCCATTGGTTCCGCAAAAGAAATCATGCTCAGAAGTCGCTCCTTCACCTTGCCATATGGCCCATCATCATCTATTTTGCTAAGAGATTCCTCTGCAAAGGGTCTTAGAGCATTTATTTCATAGATTAGGCTGGAATTAAACATAATATCAGCTTCCTCCTGGAACTTAAAGATATTCTTGAATTCTCCACGCCTCATGTTCCTCCATTGGTCCAATGTCTCCTCTGGGTGGGTGCCGCGGAATCTATCACCCCTGACAATTCTCCTGATCATCCTTACCTCGGAGCTGGGTATTCTATTCAGCAGATCTATATTCAATTCATAAAGCGCAGTCATATATATTTTGAACAATACATTTCTATTGATATTCGGGAATAGTGCGGGGTTTAAAGCATGTATTCCCTCCACAATAAGGATTTCATTCTCCCCAACACTTAGTTTCCTGGTCCTCTTCGTACGTTGACCGGTAACAAAATCAAATATTGGTGTTTCCACCGTTTCTCCATTGATAAGTTGTTCCAGATGTTGTTGCAAGTACGGTAATTCCAATGCTTCAAGACAATCAAAATCGTACTCACCGTCTTCATCAAGGGGGGTATTTTCCCTATTCACAAAGTAATCATCCATGGAAAGCGTAACCGGATTAAGCCCATTCACGTTTAATTGGGTGGATAGTCTCTGGGCAAAAGACGTTTTCCCTGAGGAAGATGCTCCGGAAATAAGTAAAACCCTCAATATTTTCTTTCGCTCCAAAATCATATCCGCAATATTGGATACTTCCTTTTCATGCAAAGCTTCCGCCATACCAATCAACTTATTAGTGGCACCGGTGGCAATATAGCGGTTCACATCCCGAAGCATTTCCAACTTAATATTTTTAAGCCATTTATGCGTCTTATCGTATGTAGCTGAAAGCTTGTCAGGTAGAATCAGTTCTTCATCGGCACTGCGATCTTCCTCAAAATCCAAAATGAATCCATCTTCATAAGGTATGAGATTGAAATGTTCAATGTTTTCCACGGAGGTCTCACAGGGATATAACATCTTAAGGACTTCCCCATCCACCATATAATGATGGTATCCCCCTTCCCTTTCCAAAAATTCGATAACAGGATTTGAATGAATCCATTCCTTAAGCTTTATTTCTATCTGCCTGACTTCTCTCACCGAAATCGCTGTATCATTAAACTTGCAGAACACCCCTTCCATTATGGCGTAGGCGACTTTAAGATCTTCTTCCGGAAACATTCTTTTAGTAACTAGGGCCAATCCCAATTTGATAGTCTGTCGACTTTTATCTAAATGCACTTCTGCCATTTTCCTCCCTCTCCCTTCGTTTAGTGTGGTTTCTTTAAACAGCGATGAGATATGATTCCATTATATCACATATGGCAAGGGATAACAGGGGGTAGATTCCTTGTCCTTTTTTTGTGCCAAGGTACCTGTCCCCCTGTCATCTGCTGTCATCTTTCCACTTGACAAAGCCTATTGGGAACAATAGAATATATGCAATCAATAAATTTGGGTAGCAACATACATATTATCCTTAAAGGTTATGACAGGGTAAAGTAAGCCTCTGCTTCCGTTTACAGAGAGCTGGAATGGTGAAATCCAGCATCGGAGCGTTGGTTGAAGTTCCCCCTCGAGCCTGCACGCCGAACCAAAAAGTAGGCCTGCACGGGTTCTCCCGTTATAGAGATAGGGATGAAGTCCTATTAAGGAACATATCCCTACAAGAGGTTGTATCCCTATGGGTGCAACAATGAGAGTGGTACCGCGGGTCTTCCCCGTCTCTTAAGAGACAGGAAGACCCTTTTCTATGGAATTAGCAGCCGCAGGAAAGTCGATCTCGTGATCCACACTGGCAGAATATTATGACCAGTAGCAGAAAGAAGAATAAGAGACTGTCATCGAATCCCCCGCTGCCGCAATTACAACCGCTAAAAAGTGCCATAAAGAAATACCTCCTTTGGGTTTTTCTTCAGAATATGTAAATACAGATAAGGATGTGAACAAAATGATTTGGAATGAGCCAAAAGAAACTATGTCAAGGGATCAAATGTGTGAACTGCAAAGCTCTCGCCTTAGAAAATTAGTAGACAGAGTCTACCATAACGTTCCCTTTTATCGCAAAAAAATGCAGGAATTATCTATGGAGCCCGGAGATATAAAAGGTATTGAAGACCTTTCCAAATTGCCCTTTACAACCAAGCAAGACCTACGTGACAACTATCCCTTTGGCCTACTTGCCCTCCCAAAGAGTGAGATCGTGCGACTTCACGCATCCTCCGGAACCACCGGAAAACCTGTCGTCGTGGGATATAGTCGTAAGGATCTGGACATTTTCGCTGAGGTGGTAACCCGCTGCCTTGCCTCCGCCGGTATTACCAGGGATGATATAGTGCAGGTGGCCTATGGATATGGTCTTTTCACCGGTGGCCTTGGCCTTCATTATGGTGCCGAAAAATTAGGAACTGCAGTAGTACCCATCTCCGGTGGTAATACGGATAAGCAGCTTCAGCTAATGGAAGACTTCGGTACCACCGTTTTGGCTTGCACCCCTTCTTATGCCGCATATCTGGGCGAAGCTGCCATAAAAAAGGGTATGGATGTAAAAGCACTTCCACTGAGAGTTGGTATTTTTGGTGCCGAGCCCTGGACCCCTGCACTGCGTGAAAAGATTGAAAACAGCTTAGGTATAAAAGCATATGATATATATGGATTAAGCGAGATTATTGGGCCGGGGGTATCTGGAAGCTGCCTTTATCAAAATGGGTTGCACATTTCCGAGGATCATTTTCTTCCAGAGATAATAGACCCTGAGTCCTTAGAATGGATGGAAAATGGCAAAACCGGAGAACTGGTTTTTACAACCCTGACAAAAGAGGGAATGCCCTTGCTTCGCTACCGAACCCGTGATCTTTCAAGCTTAGACTATTCACCCTGTCAATGCGGACGAACTACAGTCCGTATGGCTAAAATCTTTGGACGCTCGGACGACATGCTTATAATCCGTGGGGTCAACATATTCCCCTCCCAGGTAGAAAGTGTTTTGCTTGAAATACCGGAGGTAAACCCAATCTATCTGCTCATTGTGGACAGAAAGGATAATATGGATACTTTGGAAATTCAATTGGAAATAGGGGAAGCTTATCTTCCGGATGAAATGTCAGAGTTAGAAATGATTAAGAGAAAAATCAAACATAAAATAGAGAGCGTTCTTGGAATAAGTGTTATACTTAAATTAGTGGAACATAACACACTGCAAAGGAGCGAAGGCAAAGCCAAGCGGGTTATTGATCGACGAAGCCATGATATAGAAAGGTAGGGATATTATGATAATTCAACAAATATCGGTTTTTCTTCAAAATGAAGCCGGAAGGCTGGTAAGGATAACCAAGGCCTTACAGGATGCAGATATAAATATATCTGCCCTTAGCATAGCTGAAACCAGTGAATACGGTGTCCTGCGCATGATAGTCAGCGATACCGAGAAAGCTGTCGCTGCATTGCGTGCAGCACAGTATCCCGCTAAGGTTACCGATGTTCTTTGTCTAATTGCCCCTGATGTACCCGGTAGCCTTAACAAAGCACTGAACCTTTTAGCTGCTGAGAACATTAATGTATCATATATGTACGGGTATTCAAGCGATGGAAAGGCCAGATTAATTCTAAAAACCAACCACCTGTCCAGAGCAGCTGAAATCCTAAAGGATTTTGACTGATACCTGAAAAATGTATCTACAGGATGTGTCGCAGAGCCTAACGACACATCCTACATCCTATTGTTAAACCTCCATTTCGCTTAGCAAGCTCTTAAGGGCTGACATCTCATCCTTATGCAAGGTTATGCCCCGTGTCATTTTTCTGTGGCTGTCATCCCAGCTTCGGATATCGAATTTTGCCGCACCTCCATTCCAAGAAACCATGTTTAGCTCCTTTCTCCAACCATTAGATTCCTCGGCTATCACCCCAATATGTTCTTCTATGGAATAATTGAATTCTCTATCTTTCTCATTACCCTTCATGCGATTATCCTCCTTTTATTTCTTATAATTACAAATTATGTATTTATTAGAGAATAGCATATCTACCATTTAATGTCAATGCACTAATCCGATATTTTCATTTTATAGTATGATCAACCTTCTTTATTACATCCATTAGTTTTTTAAGGCTAAGGAATGTCCAATGTAGTGTCCGCCGGTACAAAAAAATCCCCCACATCCTTTACTTTATTTATACCCGGCCCATGAAAATCGGATCCACCGGTGATCAATAACTCTCTTTCCCTCCCCATCTTAACAAGTTGGGCAGTTTCCTCAGGGTTGTGCTGACTATAGCAACATTCCAACCCCTGGAGACCGCAATCCACCAACTGATCCAGCAACATTCCCAGTCTATCAAAATAGCCCGGCTTCTTTCTCCCCAAGAAAGGTATTTTTAAGGGGTGGGCTAAAACGGCCTTTCCGCCGGCATCCCTTATTAGCTTTATACAATCCTTGGCCAACAACTTATCCCTCTTGATGGCCAGTACATTAGGATGTCTAAGATTATCCCTGGAAGCAAAAGCATCGGATGGCTTTTCAATATACCCCCTTTTTGCCAGCGCCACCGCAAAATTTGGTTTTCCTACGTAATCCTGACCCGGCCTCTGTTTCAAATCCTTGGGAGAAAGTATGAACCCTAACTCGTGCAAGGCCATTAGAATCTTAACATTTCTTTGATGACGCTCCTTTTTTAAAAATTTTATGGTCTCGTTTAAAGCCTCATTCTCTCTATCAATTCCATAACCAAGGATGTGCATAAATACTTCTTGGCCAGGATAGTCCGGCAAGCCGTAAGGCGGCTCCTCGTCCTCCAGTCCGGCGGATAGTTCGATTCCCGGAATTACATGTATGTCATATTCTTTCCCCACATCAAGGGCTTCTGGTATTCCGTCAATAGCATCATGATCTGTTATGGCAATGACCGAGGCTCCCTTGATCACCGCCCTTTTTATCATGTCGCCAGGCGATATATTGCCATCTGAGAAATATGTGTGTAAATGCAAATCAACCATTGTTTGTTCTCCCCATCCTTTTGCTCCCATATTTCCGCATTCTCACTACATTCCTTCCCTCTTCTTGCCCGTCAAAGCCCTTCTACCTGGAACGTAAAGACATATAATTTGTACCAACGTTACTATGGGAAGAACTATAAGCACCGATTTCAGGCCAAATGCCACAGATATTCCTGCACCAACCATAGGTGCAACCATGGCCGCCAGACTCGTTACCGTCCCCCATAAACCAAAAAGCGCACTCCCCATGGATATAGGCACATTTTCAGCCGCCAAAGATGTCAAAATAGGTTCCGCTGCACCTACGACAAAATAGTATATGGTAAAGATGAGCATAAAATTCAACAGCCCCGTAGAAAATGGAAGCAACAATGTCACGAAAAAGCTAATAAAGGTAAGTAGCAAGGTCAGCTTCATCTTATTATATTTATCCCCCAACCTTGGAATAGTCACAGCAGCTAACGCTGTTGCAAGCCCTATGGATCCATTAATAATTCCGGTATAGCTTGCCGCACCCGAAACCGTTCCCAGATTTGCTTGCACAAATAGTGCCAGGTATGGGGTAAAAACATGTTTGGCAAGTCTTTGTAAGAATACGGTAAGAAGTAAAAGCAAGACTAATGGTGTAATCAACCCCGATTCTTTTTCCCCTTTTTCATCGGAACCTGTAAATATCTTGCCGTAGGTGCTTTTGTCCTCCTTAATTAAGGCAATCGCCAGAATGGCACCGATCCCCACCAACAATCCCCCTAAATAAAAGCACCCTCGATAACCCACTATCTCGGCCAGTATGCCCCCAATAAAAGGCCCTATGGAATAGCCTAAGAAATTAGAGGATGTCATCAATCCCAAGGCATAGGCTCTTTTGTTTACCGGTGTGTTAACAGAGACAAAACCCATGCTTGCAGTTATGGTGCCTGAAAAGACCCCTTGCAAGGATCTTAGCACTAAAAATTGCCATACCCTTTGCGATATCCCCATGGAAGCCAACAATATCGCAGAACAAAGCATGGCTCGTATTATCATAATCTTCCTGCCAAAGCGATCCGCTATAAATCCCCAAACAGGCGCGGAAATGGCCATAGTTGCAGCGGGCAAAGTGGAGGAAATCCCTGTGTAATAGTGAAGTTGAACTGGATCGCTAACCCCTATAACCTGTAGAAAAAAGGGTATGAATGGAACACATAGACCAAAGCCCATGAGGGAAAATAGTTGTGTGACCCATAGAGTGTATAGGTTAACCTTCCAGCGTTCCATTCCACCACCTTTAACATTTCACATAATAGTTGACAATCTATTGATTCATCAGTAAGGCGTCGGCAATTTCCTGTGCTATTTCCCTACCCTTTAAAACTTCAACTATTTTTACTGCGAATTCCATGGCGGTAGCAGGACCCTTTGATGTGATATAGTTTTCATAAACCACCACATTATCGGATTTTATGGTGGCGCCAAAAAGATGACGTTCGAGTCCCGGATAGCATGTTGCTTCCTTTCCATCCAGCAATCCCAACTCACCTAATATCATGGGAGCTGCACATATAGCAGCCACCCACTTCTGTTTATCTGTGAACTCCCTCAACCTCATTAGCAGCCCCTCATGATTTGCCATATTTGTTGTACCCGTAAATCCTCCGGGGAAAACCATCATCTCACAATTCTCATAGTCGCCATTTTCTATTAAAATATCCGCCTGAACAGGAATATCATGGGTACCGAGTACCAGCCTATCCCCTGTAACTGAAACTGTTTCCACATTTATTTCGGCTCTTCTAAGAATGTCCACTACGGTTAACGCCTCAACCTCTTCAAATCCTGTGGCAAGATGTACATATACGCTCATTTTCTACTCCCTTCTACCTAATAACATTTTCAAACCCATTCAAACCATACTAACCTTTTATATTACATACGAAAATCAACCTTTTAATGGCAATAACACAAATATTACAGCACCTTACGGAATATATGAAATTAGAACATTCTCCGCGGTTTAGATATTTTCCAAATTATATAGCCTAAAATAGCCATTATCAATCCAGAAAAAAGGCAACCTGCCAAAAATGCGCCCCTTGTAAACTCTCCTGTAATAAGCCTGGGGAG
The DNA here is from genome assembly GCA_050953445.1 of Anaerovoracaceae bacterium. GTDB lineage: Bacteria > Bacillota > Clostridia > Peptostreptococcales > Anaerovoracaceae > JBMNMS01. The sequence goes on along the minus strand of JBMNMS010000001.1, from coordinate 1,068,417 downwards.
GAGATCCCCTTCTCCAAAAATCGCCGGTGCAGCAAGGTGCAGCCCCATAACCCTTCCCCCATCCACTTCCAACAATACCCCAAATGCTGCTATACTCATTCCAAATACAATAAGCGAGTACCTATATGCGGAACGCAATATGGGCTTTTCCCCCTTTGCTCTAAAAAAAAGACATGAGACCAGGATACATAGTGCTGCAACTCCACCTATTACACTTAAAACATTAAGAAAACTCCGCAGTTTTTCCATTGTCTGCTGATCATTAGCTGTGAACAGGTTTTCATCTTCCTCCGCCGAAAGAGTAAAGCTAAATGTTTCTTCCTTGCCCCGCATATATTGGGAAAATGATTGGGCTAATCTTTCCTCATGGTTTCTAATATCGATTTCCTCGACCACCAATTGCTTTTCAAATTCGTGCTTATATAAATCCGGTGCTCTGAATATTAAATTTGAAGCACCGATTATTGAGAAAATGGGTATAAAAATCACAAGTGCCACAAATATTATTCTATATATTTTACCCATCGCTAAGTCCCTTCATTCTCTTTCCCTTAAATTCTACCATAGTTTGTGGTAAAGGGAAAGATGCGCCAATCCTTTTATCTTTCTTCCCTGAAATAGGGAACGCTTAAATCCATAGGAGGCTGATTCTCTTTTTTTCTTTTACTGCTGCTTAGTATTACTATTACGATTGTTGCCAAATAAGGGATCATATCCACAAGGTATTGGGATACCGATACCCCCATGGATTGAAGCCTTAATCCTAAAATGGAAAGCCCGCCAAATAAAATAGAACCTATTAGTGCCTTTATTGGATTCCATGAGGCAAAAATAACAAGGGCAACGGCTATCCACCCTCTGCCTCCCACTATATCCGACTGCCAGATAGGAACTCTAATCAGTGCCAGATAGGCTCCCCCAAGGCCGCACAAAGCCCCCCCTATTAAAATATGGATATATTTATACAGGGTAACATTTACACCTGATGCATCCGCTGCCGCAGCATTTTCACCTACTGCTCTTATGTTCAATCCCATTCTTGTCTTATAAAGATATATAGCCGTTATAACGACTATGACATATCCTAAATATACGAAAATATCCTGTCTGAAAAATACCGGGCCTAAAAAAGGTATTTCGCAGAGAAGGGGAATTGCTTTTTTACTAAAAAAAACACTCACAGTTTTGGGTATAGCCAATCCTATCATGGGCTGGCCGACAAAATTGGCAAAGCCGGTTCCAAAAATCGTTAATGTGAGCCCGGTCACCACTTGATTCGCCCTTAGGCTTACAGTTAGTATCGCATAGATTAAGGCACCACCGGCTCCTGCCACCCCGGCTCCCATAAGGGCTACATATGGATTCCCTGTATTGTAGGCCATAGAAAAACCTATAACTGCTCCCATAAGCATCATCCCTTCAACACCCAAGTTAAGGCTTCCCGATTTTTCAGTTATCAATTCTCCAATTGTTGCAAAGACCAAAGGGGTTCCTGCTACAATGCAAGATGCAAGGAAAACCTCCATTATGCCACCCCCTTTATCGATTTACGAAACAAAGACACCTTGTACTGTAAAAAGAATTCACTACCCAGAACGAAGAATAAAATTACACCCTGGACAATGTTGGCAACGGAACTTGGTACCTGTAACGCCAATTGAATATATGCACCACCTTGTATCAGCATAGCGAAGGCAATACATACGAAGAGGACAGCAATTGCGTTCAGTCGGGACAACCATGCGGTTATTATGGCGGTAAAACCATATCCACCGGAAACACTGGCTACAAGAGTCTTTTCAATTGCCGAAACCTGAATCATACCAGCAAGGCCACACATTCCACCGGAAACAAGCATCGCAACCACTATGATGCGACGGATATTCATTCCGGCATACCTGGCAGTTTCCACGCTTTCCCCGACTACTGCAATTTCATAACCTTTTTTCGTATGGTTCATAAAAAAATAGATCAGAGCAACAGACACTAAGGCAATAACCCATCCGATGTGTATGCCAAATAGAGATGGCAATAAAGAATTCTCTGGAAAGGGACGGGTTCTTGGGAATCCACCGGCATTAGGATCTCGCCAGGGGCCATATTGCAAATATGTTACATATTTAATGGCAACATAATTCATCATCAAAGTGAAAATGGTTTCATTGGTTCCCCACCTTGCTTTAAAAAAGGCAGGTATAAAAGCCCAAAAACCACCTAAAACAATTGCTGTAACCATCATAATTAGTAACATGATTGGTTTAGGTAAATACCCAAAATTCAAAGCCATATATGAGGCTGCAAGGGCACCCATCAATATCTGCCCCTCCCCTCCTATGTTCCAGAATTTCATCTTAAAAGCTATCATTATCCCCAGAGAGGTAATAACCAATGGAACCGCCTTAACTATGGTTTGCTGAATTCTTAACTCTGTTCCCAACGCCCCATCGATAATGGCCCTAAACACATGAAAGGGGTTCAAACCGAATACCAGCAAAATGGCTCCTGAAAAAATCAGGGATAAAACAATGGCCAGAACACGAATTATGTGCTCATTAATCTTTTTTAAATCGCCTCGCTTAGTAATCCTTATTCCCATCAGCTTAAAACACCCCCATTGCCTTCTTCCCCGCTATGCCGGTGAGATTTTGCATGTTCATCTTTTTCAGTATGATTTATCTGTTGAATAAGGCTACCTCCTGTCATCAATAGTCCTATTTCTTCCTTTGTCACCCTTCCAGCCTCCACTATTCCTGTTATTTCTCCACCACAGAGAACCAGGATTCTATCACATAGCTCCATTAGAACATCCAAATCCTCACCAATAAAGAGTACGGCAACACCTTTCATTTTTTGTTCATTGAGCAGGTCATAAATCTTATAGGAGGCACCTATATCCAATCCCCTGACCGGATATGCGGTGATTAACACCTTTGGATCGGAATCGATTTCCCTGCCTAATAGAACTTTTTGAATATTCCCTCCCGATAATCTCCTCACCGGTGTATATATGCTGGGGGTTTGTATATCCAGCTTTTCTACAATTTTCTTGGCCTTTGCCGTGCAAGGCCCCCTTTTTAAAATCACGCCCCTTTGATTTTGATAATCCTTCAATATCAGGTTATGTACAATATCCATTCCCCCCACGAGACCCATACCAAGCCGATCCTCCGGGATAAAGCCCATTCGGATTCCCAATCGTATTACATCTCTTGGGGTTCTGCCCAAAATATTTTCTCCATCGAAAAAAATTCTCCCTTTTTCTGCATGGATCAATCCTGCGATAGTCTCACACAATTCTTTCTGTCCGCTTCCGGCTACACCGGCCACCCCTAAAATTTCCCCTGAGTTTACAGTAAAACTAACCTCCGACAGAGCCGCCTTTTTATCCTTATCATAGACGGTCACATTATCCAGCTGCAGCAGTGGTTTTTTATCCAGATAATTTTCACGATTTATAGAAAGATCCATCTTCTTTCCTACCATCATCTCTATCAAATCTGGTATTTCCACCTCCTTGGTGACCACAGTTTTTATGGATTTCCCCTTCCTGAGCACTGTAACCCGATCGCTAATTTCCATTACTTCATTAAGCTTATGGGTAATGATGACAATAGCACATCCCTGTTCCTTCATATTGCGTATTATGCTGAAAAGTCTTTTTATTTCCTGAGGCGTTAAGACCGCTGTAGGCTCGTCCATAATGAGTATTTTGGCACCCCTATATAGTACTTTAATGATTTCCAGAGTCTGCTTTTCGCCTACGGACATTTCATAAACCTTCTTTCCTAAGTTTACATCCAGTCCATATTGTTCTGAAAGCATCTTAATTCTTTCTGAAAGCTGCTTCCCTCTTAATAGAAATTTTGTGTCCTGCCCTATTATTATATTATCCAGTGCTGATAACACATCGATTAGCTTGAAATGCTGGTGGACCATTCCTATCCCACGCTTAATGGAATCCCTGGGGGATGAAAAATGAACCTTTTCCCCATTAATTCTTATGCTCCCCTTTTCGGGAGTATAAATCCCTGCAAGCATATTCATCAATGTGCTCTTACCAGCTCCATTTTCCCCGAGCAAGGCATGCACCTCTCCGTTATATACTGTTAGATCCACATCCTCGTTCGCCTTAATAACCCCAAAGGACTTGGTGATCTTCTCCATCTGGATGGCTGCTTGTTGATCCACTTACTATATCCTCCGATGATAAGTAGGGGGCAAGTCCTATATAGAATGCCCCCTAAATGGTGTTAGTTTTTAACTCTTAATTATGCACAGATTTTGACCTGTTATTTGGCTCCCTTTACCAGCTTTTCAATAGACCAGATTTGGCCTCTGTCAAGGGTTTGCCCTTCTTCACAAAGAATGGTTCCGTCATTATATTCGATCTTGCCGGAGAACGGTGCTAAGGTGCCTGCAATCATTTCAGCTTTAGCGGCTTCCACCTTTTCTTTTACATCTGCCGGTACCAAATCAGTCAATGGAGCTAAATCCACATAACCCTCTGCCATTGTTCCGTAATAGGATTCAGGTGCCCAGGTTCCATCCATGATAGCCTGAATCGTTTTGTTCAGGAACACTTCGTGATGCCAAATAGGTGCAGTAAGATAAGAATCTTTTACAGCATCCATCCCACTATTGTCAAGATTGTATCCGATGGAATATTTTCCGGCCTCAACTGCGGCAACCTGTGGCCCTGTGGTATCGCAATGCTGAGCTATGATATCGCATCCTGCTTCCAGCAGGTTATCTGCCGCTGCCCTTTCCTTTTCGGGGTCGTACCAGCTATTAATGTAAACCACCTTTACCTCTACATCAGGATTGACAGACTGAGCTCCCAGAGTAAAGGCATTGATGCCAATCAATACCTCCGTATAGTCATAGGCAGCAACATATCCTAATTTATTTGTTTCCGTCATTAGCCCGGCAACAATACCGGTCAAGTATCTCGGTTCTTCAATCGAGCCAAAATAATTGTCCATGTTGTCGTTTTGCTTGTTTCCGGAGAAGTGTAAGAAGGTAATATCTGCATATTCCGGTTTTTGAGACAATTCATACAATGCATCCATAAATCCAAAACTGCATCCGAATACCACATTGCATCCCTGATCAATCAATTGTGTGGCTGCATCCATGGAAGCCTGTTTGTCCGTGTCATCTACTCCCTCAATCCACTTTGCTTCAACCTTGTCTCCAAAGTGCTCCATCATAGCCTGTGTGGCGTTATGATGTGTTTGAGTAAACCCCCCATCATTTACGGTTCCGATGTAAATAAAACCAACCTTGAGAGGCTGTGTTCCTTCCTCACCTTCGCCTTCCGTTTTAGCTCCGCAGCCAGACAAAAGAGCAAGCCCAAGTGTCAGAACCAACAAAAACGATAATAGTCTTTTCATGTTCTCCATCTCCTCCTTCAATCAATCAATAAAACATATGTTACCGTCCTCAGTAGACGTAATAACCGCCAATGATTCCACGCGATACCCTGCCTCCCGAAGCCTGTCAGCTCCGCCTTGAAATTTCTTTTCTATAGCTACTCCTATGCCTACCACATGACCGCCAGCCTGCTTAACGAGATTTGCAAGGCCTTGAGCGGACTCACCTCTTGCCATAAAATCGTCTACGATTAAAACCCTGTCATCCTTGGATAAATACTCCTTAGATACAACAACATTAAACACCATACGCTTGGTAAAGGATGTTATCTCTTCCTGGTACATGCCAGATTCAATAGTGTTTGGCGGCGTTTTTTTTGCAAAGAGAACGGGCAGATCACCCATTTGTAAAGCAACTGCGCAGGCGATGGCTATGCCTGAGGCTTCTATTGTTAAAATCTTTGTTATTTCTTCATCTTGAAATCGCTTTTTAATTTCTTGCCCGATTTCAGCAAGCAGCCTGACATCAATTTGATGATTTAAAAAAGAGTCAACTTTTATAACGTCGGATCCAAGAGCCTTGCCATCTCGCAGGATTCTTTGCTTTAACTTCTCCATGAACCTTCACTCCTTTACTAAAAAGCGTTGGGATATAGCGAACATTTGCATTTCATCAGATAATCATAGGCTTTATAAAGTATATCATCGGCAACCTTTTCCTACAAGACTTTAATCCCTATTTTGTCACAATTTTCGTGCGCAACACCTTGAAATATTGTGCCCTTTAAGCATGAATTTATTTGATAAAAGATTGGGACTACAAAAGATTTGATATGTTGGTTATTGCAAAGGCAATCTGTCAATTTACAAAAGATTTAAGGATTTTTGAAAAAGCTCTGGCATTTTTTCGAAACCTATGTTAATATTAACTTTGCCGCGCAGGCGTGGCGGAACTGGCAGACGCGCACGGTTCAGGTCCGTGTGAGGGTTTCTTCATGGAGGTTCGAGTCCTCTCGCCTGCACCATATCTAATGTCTAAAATGGATATCATGAAATTGAAAGTCATGGTATCCATTTTTTATTATAAAAAAGGAAAAGATTTATGATACATAAAGATAGCTTAAAAGAAAGGAAAAATTTAAAAGCCTACGATAAGTATGTTTTATGGGATTATAATTAGAATGTTCTGTGCCCCAGAGGAACATAACCCTCCGCATTTTCATGCTTATCACGGAGAACATGTGGCTGTCATAGATATTAATACCTGTGAATTAAAAGAGGGATATCTGCCTAAAAAACAACTTAAACTTGTATTAGCTTGGGCAGAATTAAAGCAAGAAGAGTTAAAAGCAAACTGGACATTGACAATGAACAGCGAGCTACCTTTTAAAATTGAACCATTAAAATAGGAGGTGGAATGATGTATTTAGCTGTTATTATAGTCAAGCCCTTAGATGACTATAAATTGGAGCTAGCTTTTAAGAATGGCGAAGTAAGGGTGTTTGATATGAAGCCTTATTTAGAAAAAGGGATATATAAAGAATTAAAAGATGAAAACAAATTTAAAAGTGTAAAAGTATCTTTTGATAGCATTGAATGGTGTAATCAAGCAGATATAGACCCGAAATTTCTATATGAAAAAAGTGTTGAGTATAAATTGCGGTAAACGAATGTTGAACGAAACTACAAATTCACGCTTTTCAAAACCAGTACAAAGTGACAGTTCAACTCCCCCCTGATAAAATAGGGTGACATCCAGAATTGACATTACTACCATATCTAATGTCTAAAATGGGTATCATGTCATGAATCTATAAATTGTTTGGGATACAGTTCAAACCTCTATATCGGAATTGGTAGATTTTATTGTGGGTATATTTGAAAAATAGAATTGGTATGGGTTAAGAATTATGGTATCCTTTTTTGCATAAAAGATGGAGAAGATTTGTGATATAATTGATATAATAAGGATAGCTTAGGTGTACTGTTGGCAGTCTACCGCTTCAATCCTTCGGTGCGGATTGCTGCAATCATGTCAAAAGGGATTGTTTACAATTGTTTCAAACTAAATTTAAAATACGATTAGGAGGCTTAACTATGCCATATATTGCAATCAAATCATTTCCCAAGGATCAAGAAACGAAAAGAAGGGTCGTAGAGAAGATTAACAAAATATTTTTAGAGGAATGGGGCTGCCCTCCTCAAGCGATTACAATTTCTGTTGAGGAAATTGCACCAACTGAGTGGGAAGAAAAGATTGTAAAACCTGAAATTGAACCAAAAAAGAAAAACATGATGATTTTATCCGGAGAAAAATGTTACTGATAGCTTGACTTAGTCAATAGCACCGCAATTGAAAATTCTATTTTGATAGGATTCTGGATGTCGTCAACCACACATCACCACATCACCTAAAGGTGATGGGTAGTTGACTAAAGTGGAGCTCTCTTTTTTTGATAAAACAACTCTACCAACATTTTGACGTAAGAATATCCACCGCTTAAGCTTACCTCATTAGCCTTTTCACCAGCGGTAATTTGTTCTTGTAAGGTGGATAGCGCAGCGGAACATCTATAAAAGTACCCTTTATCAAAAGGCTTTTCATATGAGAGAATGTTAAAAAGCTGGTTTTTCCATGATAAGCACCCATTCCACTTTGGCCTACGCCTCCAAAAGGCATTCGGGTGGTGGGCATATGCATTACAGTATCATTAATACATCCACCGCCAAATGATACCTGTTCCAACACCATCTGTTTTGTTGTCCCCGATCCGGTGAACAAATACAGGGCCAGCGGTTTGGCTCCCATCTTGATTCGGGTGATGGCATCCTCCAAATTATTGTATGTAAGAACAGGCAACACCGGTCCAAAGATCTCCTCCCCCATTGCAGCACTTTCCCATGTGGCGGAGGTTAGTAATGTGGGTTCAATTTGCATAGTCTCAACATTAAAGGAACCCCCACAAACATCGCTTTCCGATGATATTAACGCCAAAAGCCTCTCGAAATGCTTCTTAGTAATTATTCTTGGCAATTCTTCGTTCATATGTGGCTTTTCCCCATAAAATTCGTGAATATTATGCAAAATCTCCTCAATTAAAAGTTCTTTCACACTATTATGCACAAGTATATAATCCGGTGCAATACAGGTTTGCCCCGCATTCAAAAACTTACCCCAGGAAATTCGTTTTGCTGCCAAAAAAATATTCGCTGTCTCATCCACGATACAAGGGCTTTTGCCCCCCAGCTCTAAGGTCACCGGTGTAAGGTTTTTTGCCGCTGCAGCCATAACAGTTTTACCAACAGTCTCACTTCCGGTGAAGAATATATAATCAAACCTTTGCACCAATAATGATGTGTTAACTTCCCGGCCGCCCTCAACCATATCGATATATTCCGATGGAAATGTACCACGTATTATATCACCAATTACCTTTGATACATTGGGTGAATAGTTCGATGGCTTCACGAGTATGCAATTACCCGCTGCCATGGCACCTATGACCGGCGATAAGGTGAGTAAAAAGGGGTAATTCCATGGCGACATCACAAGTACCACACCGTACGGTTCCGGTATTATGCGACAAGAAGCTGGAAACTGGGCAAGGGTAGGCGCTACACGTTTGGGCCTGGAAAGTCTTCCAACATGGCTCAACATATATGAAAGTTCCTTCAAAACTACACCTATTTCAGAAGCAAATGCCTCAAAAGGTGCCTTGTTCAAATCCGCTTTTAGCGCGTCCATAATATGGTTTTCATTTTCTATAATAGACTTCTTCAAACGACTTAGTTGTTCCCTGCGAAAGGCCACAGATTTAGTGACACCTGTCTCAAAAAAGGTGCGCTGCCTAACAATTAGAGTTTCAATCTTATCATTCATGGTTTCACCTCATTATACGTCATGAACCCTCTTTCCTGACAGTTTCCTGCCGTTTATTATATCAGCTTCAATGAGGTTTTCAAAAACTTTGTTTTTTTCTATGGATACATTATCCTGACTATTTACCTGTCAACTTCAATAACCATGTTTAGTACCGCAATCTATTATAAAAGATAAGAGGCGGAGTCCATGAACTTACCTCACTCCGCCCCTTCATTTTTGCGGGGTCTCTATTGATTATGCGCCATAACCATTGTCAATATCCGGATATATACAACATGCCCATTAACTATACATACCGTTTTGTGCCATATAGTTGTATATCATTTCCCCATGTTCCTGTTCTTCCTTTTGAATATGATTTAATACCTTTCTTATATTCGTATCCTTAAATTCAAATATGCAGGTATCATACAGCGAAGAAACGTGCTTTTCTGTGGACAATAAATCTGTACACAAAAAGCTGTCTGCTTTTTGATTGGGATCGTTTGACCCGGATGCATATGTTGGCGTAAAACTGAGCTGCATTTGACTGCTTTGACTCCCACCTCCGGATTGTACAGAGGGCACGGCTCCGCCGGCAATCTGATTAATAGAATTTAAGTGCTGCTGCTCCTTTTGGCTAATCTGTGAAAACAACACTTGCAATTGGGGATCGTGGGCCTCCGCCGCATACTTATTGTATTTTTCCACACATGTTTGCTCATGCTCCTTTAAATCTTTAAGGAGTAATTGTTCTTTTTGTGTTAATTGCATTTTCATCACCTCATCAATTTATTATACTATTACTATTATCTAGTGCTTTGAGGAATTTTATGCATTTAAACAATAGAGAAAAGTGTCTCCCCAATCATCATTAAAGCCCAGCCAGCCCGGAAACGGCAATATAAACATTGGATATTCTATACCAGGTGGCAAAATCCACTATTCCACTGGGAGGTAAATTGAAAATACTTTGAAATGTTTCAACAGCTATCCTCGTTGCGACACCAAAAATTCCATCTACACGGAGCTTTTGTATTGCCGTATAAACATTCGATATTTCATTTAACTGTTCTTGTATTGTAGATACCGCTTGCCCCGTGGAGCCTAATTGCAAATTGCTGCCGGGAAATGAAATTGGAACCCCTGCCACTTTATTGGCCTGCATCAAAAATATATCGTGCCCGTAGAATGATCGTAAAATTGTTAGAGCATCAAATCCTTGCGAGCCTAAATCCATGGATCCCCATTGAGTCATCCACCCGGGACAGGTGCTCCTTCTTCCATCACAATACTGGGTTAAAAGGGGTTGCCTTGCACCCGGTCTGGTTATAAATGTGGTGAAGATTTCATCCACTATCATGGAAATTCGATCATATATGTTTCTGCCATAAGAAAATGCATGATCCAATGAGGTTGTGCTGGTTATGGTGAAATTGTAACCCTTTGATCTATACCACTCCGTATAAACTCTATTCAATGTAAAAGAGAGAATAGCCAGCACATTTGCCCTTATGGTGCTGTCGGGCCAGGTGGCATAGATTTCGCAACAAGCGACATTCTTTATATAATCCTGAAAAGGAATCCAATAATTTGGTGCGTTGACATCGGAAGGGAGTCCGTCATGCACCACGATGAACTCAGGTATTACAGGATCAGGAAGTACCACAAACTTTTGTGCAGGCGGAAGAGGCTTTATTTCATCCTCCGGAACCTTAGGCGGAAACACCCCCCATAGGGTGTGGGGATCTATTTCTATATCCTCAGGCGGCATATCCGGCCCCAACATAGGACTTAGCATTATATCCTGAACAGCCGTCGTATTGGGCAAAATTTGAACTCCCTCGATCAGAGTCTCACGAAAACCTTCCACCGACACTTTCACATCATATTCGCTATATGGTTTTGGTTCATCGGGGGAAAGGGAAAATTCGATGGGCGGTGCCTCTAATTCTATTACAGCACTCCTGCCCGAAGAATCGCTGATCATTTCCTCCAATACTACCTGCTCCCCCCCTGTACGGGTTACGGTAATTAGGGCATTATCTATGGGCGATCCTATATTTAATGCAAAGGTTCCCACCTGCAAACGCCCAAAATCATTTAAATCATTAACCATTGCCACCCTCCTGCCTTACTACTAAACCATTGATTCATTATTCTTATTTTATGTTTAATTTCTTACAATAATGCCGCTGCATGAAGGAAACCCCATCCTGTCAAAGCAATTAATTTCTTAACCCATAAGGTTTTCCTGCAATTACACTATAAAGATACACCCACTGAGTATCATAATATGCTCCCTTGCATAGAATATTTTAAGACATTTCATAAAACATGAAGTTAGGATGTTTGTTAAGGCTGGATATATAATTATGAACAACAAAATTTGCCCAATGAAGTTGCCGGAAAAACCCATGGCCCCACCCCCGGAAATAGTTCCTTCATATAGCCCTGACATGAATTTCATAATAGATGATATCCTTGAACAATGCCTATACCACTATATTTTTGTATGGTTAGTGGATGAAGATTCCTTTTGGATGTTTCCGGTGTCATTTAATGACCACACAATAAGTGGATATATATGGGTTGAAGAAGTGTGGACTTATGCGGATTTTAATTGGAGATCCATAAAGGGTTTTTACTGATCGATATGGATTAACGGTGGAAACAAGGAAGTTAATTATACTTTGGATGAATTTCATGAGGAAGCAAAAGGAGGCTTTAATTTGCCAACAGGTGAAATCATTGTGAAATACAATGGAAATATAATGGAGATTATGGATGATATTCCGGTGCAAATAGAAATTCTCAGCGAAAACTACGCTATTTTCACCTTAGACATATCCTTAATCCCATCACTTTATCTTTTCCCTCAAATCGAGTACCTGGAGTTACCTAAAATACTTACCCCCTTTTTGGAGGCCAGCCTGTCCGCAGCCTGCATTAATGCCGTTCAGGATCCGGATGATTTTGGCCTTCTGGGCAATGGGGTTTTAATAGGTATTATTGATTCTGGCATCGATTATCGACATCCGGATTTCCGCAATGCCGATGGCACTACCCGCATAATCTCCATATGGGATCAAGCTGCAACAGGAGTTCCCCCCGCCGGTTTTCATAAGGGTACGGAATACACTATGGAAGAAATAAATCAGGCACTTCTCATCCCCAGGGGGCAACCATCACCTGTTCCCCAGGAAGATGTTTTAGGCCATGGGACCGCTGTAACGGGCATAGCAGCCGGGAACGGTCGATCGAGCGGTGGGTCTCAACGGGGGGTAGCACCGGAATCATCTATAATAGTGGTAAAGCTTGCTGAATATCAGAGTTTGCTTTTTTCCCAGACCACCGATGTAATGAGAGGAATAAAATACATAATTGACAAAGGGCTGGATATGAAAATGCCATTATCTATTAACTTGAGTTATGGAACAAACGATGGTTCACACAATGGCCTATCGCTTTTTGAAACATATATAGATGAAATGGCTTTTAAATGGAAAACCGTTATATCTGTGGCTTCCGGTAACGAGGGAGCTGCTGCCCACCACTATTTTGGTCGGGTTGGTCAGAATCAAACCCTTGATGTGGTGTTTTCTATAGCACCGGGCCTCCCCTCCTTTCCGATGGTGTTATGGAAGAACTTTGTAGATAACCTCGCCTTTGAATTGATAAGCCCTTTCGGATCCTCAAGCGGAATTCTGACCTTTGAAACTCCCCCCGGTACACTATCCCTTCTAGATGATGCCTCCGTATTTTTTGTGTTCGGGCAACCCACCCATTACAGCTATGATCAGGAAATCTTTTTTCTTTTCCAATCGGAGAAACGGCCAATCCCACCGGGCCACTGGATATTGAGGGTATACGGACAAAGTGTAATAGATGGCCGCTTCGATGTTTGGTTACCCACCATTGAAGAAGTCTCCTCCGGTACTGGATTTTTAAGCCCCTCCCCCTTCACAACTCTAACCATTCCTTCAACAGCTTATAATGTCATCACAGTAGGCGCCTATGATGCCAGAAGGGATAGCATTGCGGCCTTTTCAGGCAAAGGCTGCCCCCGAAATGAGGCCTTTATCAAACCCGATTTAACGGCTCCTGGCGTTGGTATATTATCCACCAGGGCAGGAGGTGGATACGACTCCTTTACCGGAACCAGTGTAGCGGCTCCTTTCGTTACCGGTTCAGCAGCCTTAATGATGGAATGGGGCATCGTGAAAGGGAATGACCCATTTCTATATGGTCAACGGGTAAAAGCCTTTTTACAAAGAGGTGCCCGAAGGAAACCGGGCATCATATATCCTAACTGTACCTGGGGCTATGGAACCCTATGCCTGATAAATACCATGGATGCCCTGGCCCTTTACGATGGAAGGTGACAAAATGCCTGAACAAGAAATCCCTTTGAAAGAGTTTATCCTCCAACCTGATACATTGGCATTCACAATAAGAATCAGTGATTTCAGTGAGACATACATTCGCGAACATCCCGGATTACGCATAGGTAACCGATTGACGGGGAATTATTATGTGGCCTATGGAAAAGAGACGGATGTTTTTCAATTGATTCGCGATATCGGAGCCCCTAATATTAGCGTATTTTCAAAAGTTATGGGTCTTCTTGCCCAACCTGCTTTTGACGTATCCGGGATAACATGGGTTCAGCAACAGCCCTTTCTAAATTTAACAGGGCGCGGAACCTTAATGGCTTTCATCGATACAGGCATAGATTACACCCTTGACGCTTTCCGTTATGAAGATGGTTCAACAAAAATACGCTATCTTTGGGATCAAACTATTCAAGACAATCCCCCCGATGGATATTGGTTTGGCACCGAATATACTTCGGAACAAATAGATGATGCATTAAAGCAGGATGACCCTTTTTCCATCATTCCTCATCGTGATACGGTAGGACACGGTACCTTCCTTGCCTCCGTAGGTACCAGCAGGGAACCCGGGGATTTGCGAGGTGTTGCCCCTGATGCGGATTTAATCATTGTAAAATTGAAGCCAGCCGGTGAGTTCTACCGGACTTTTTATCTTGTCCCCCCCGATCAAGAAAATGCCTATGAATCAAATGACGTAATGCTGGGGATTGAATATGCGTTAGGTAAGGCCACTCAAATGAATCGTCCCATTTCTTTTTGCATATCCCTTGGTACAAATACAGGAGGACACGACGGTTCCAGCATTATAGAGGAATACCTTTCCCGCCTGTCTTACCTTCCCGGAGTGTGCGTCTGTACCGCAATAGGAAATGAGGCAATTGCCCGCCACCATGCCATGGGCAGCATACGGGAAGCCGGTTCACATTATGATATAGATGTACTTTCAGGGGATAATGGCTCACCAATTTACATAAATTTAATCAATAACCTACCCGACCTACTTGCAGTATCGGTTATATCCCCAAACGGAGAAATACTTGAAAGGGTCGTTCCAAAATCAGGAATAACCTCCCAGTCCGGCTTCATATTGGAAAAATCATCCGTAACCATACAGTATTATTTTCCGGTGGAGCGTACTTTATTTCAGCAAACCACTATCAGGATAGTAAACCCTTCCCCCGGCATATGGACCTTGCGCGTATTCGGGGAAACAATAATCGAAGGCACCTTTCACTGTTGGCTGCCTATCACAGGCTTGGTGGATCCGCAGATTGGCTTTCTGGCACCATCCCCAAATTTTACAGTTTGCCTGCCTGCCACAGCCATTGGAACTGTAACATGTGGGGCATATAATTCGGTTAGCAACAGTCTTTACCCGGAAAGCTCCTGGGGGCCTACCCGTCTTCCAGCCATTTCACCGGATTTGGTTGCACCGGGGGTGAATATAAGAGGGATGTTCCCAACTGGTCCGGGGACCATGAGCGGCACTAGCACCGCCTGCTCAATTATCGCCGGATCCGGCGCACTTATGCTTCAATGGGGCATAGTGGAGGGGCATAACGTAGCTCTTAACACTTATATTATCAGATCAGCCCTTATACGGGGAGCTATAAGGGAACCTACCCAAAGCTACCCAAGCCCTCAATGGGGTTATGGTAAATTAGATCTTGCCAATACGTTTCGACTATTAGGTGTCCTTTGATTATTCCCTAAATAATTGTTCAAATAATACTATCAATTTCACCACCAGTTTAATATCACTCGATTCTAATCTATATGTTTCTAATATCCTTGACCGTCTAACACCGCTTTGATATGCTTATTATAAGCTTCATAGGCAGAAAAATAGGATAACCATAGTAGTCGCCCGTTAATTTTTGCCTACCATCTGTACAACGTTCTTTCTTTTGTGTTGCTCTTTTTGTTTATTAAATAACAAAAAGACACATTCGGGTGATTAGCCTACGATAGGAGGAATCTAAAATGAAACCACAGTGGAACAATTTTATCTCTGGTGATTGGCAGGTCAACGTAAACGTTAGAAATTTCATTCAAACTAACTATCAACCTTATTATGGCGATGAGGGGTTCCTTTGTGGCCCTACCCAACGTACATCTAACCTCATGGCTAAGTTGGATAAACTCTTGGAACTGGAACAGCAATTTGGTGGGGTTCTGGATATCGATACCTTTTCCTCTTCCTTATTCAATCAAGCTCCGGGTTACCTGGACAAGGAAAACGAACTTATAGTCGGGTTGCAAACAAGTCGACCACTGCGCCGGGGAGTCAATCCATTCAGCGGAATTAAAATGACCTCCTCTGCATGCGAGGCATACGGATACCAACTTTCAGATAAAGTCAAATATGAATTC
This sequence comes from Anaerovoracaceae bacterium, assembly GCA_050953445.1. Taxonomy (GTDB): domain Bacteria; phylum Bacillota; class Clostridia; order Peptostreptococcales; family Anaerovoracaceae; genus JBMNMS01. Next base: position 1,052,413 of record JBMNMS010000001.1, on the reverse strand, counting down.
CAGTATCGTACCTCACATAATGAAGGCGTTTATCGGGTCTATACGGATGAGATTAAACGGGCCCGAAGTTGTGGAATCATAACAGGCCTGCCTGATGCGTATGGTAGGGGCCGCATAATAGGCGATTACCGACGTGTTGCCCTATATGGTGTAGATTTTCTGATACAACAAAAACGTGAGGACAAGGCTCGCCTGGGAAACGAGACCATGCTGCAGGATAATATACGTCTACAGGAAGAATTGTTCCAGCAGATAAGTTTCTTAGAGAAAATGAAGGAAATGGCAGCCCTATACGGATTCGATATCTCAGAACCGGCCTCCAATTCAAGGGAAGCTATCCAATGGCTATACTTTGCCTATTTGGGCGCAATTAAAGAGCAAAACGGTGCAGCAATGTCCCTGGGTCGTGTTTCCACCTTTCTTGATATTTATTTTGAACGAGATTTTAAAAACGGGGATCTTACAGAATCCCAAGCGCAGGAATTGATAGATGATTTCGTAATCAAACTGAGAATGGCCAGGCACCTTCGTACCCCTGAATACAATGAACTTTTTGCAGGTGATCCCCTCTGGATAACGGAAGCACTAGGCGGAACCGGCGAAGACGGGCGCACCTTGGTTACTAAAAGCACCTACAGGATGTTAAATACCCTTTATAATCTTGGAATTTCGGCGGAACCTAATCTCACCGTTCTTTGGTCCTCGTCTCTACCCGATTCCTTTAAACGGTTTGTGGCAAAGGTTTCTTGTGAGACAGATGCCATTCAATACGAAAATGACGATATAATGAGAATGGGATATGGGGACGATTATGCCATCGCCTGCTGTGTTTCCGCCATGAGGGTGGGCAAGGAAATGCAATTTTTCGGTGCCCGGGTAAACCTTCCCAAGCTTCTTCTCATGAGCCTTAATGGGGGGCGGGATGAGCAACAAAACATTCAACTGGGCCCCATACACCCTCCTTATGAAGGCGATATACTGGAATATGATAAAGTCATAGAGCTTCTTAATTTTTATCGCCCCTGGCTTGCAAAAACTTATGTGAATGCAATGAATATGATCCACTACATGCATGATAAATATGCATATGAGAAGACACAGATGGCACTCCATGATTCTGTGGTTCATCGTTTCATGGCTTTTGGGATTGCAGGCCTGTCGGTGGTTGCAGATTCGCTTTCAGCCATAAAGTATGCCAAGGTGCACGTGGTACGCAACTCAAAGGGACTGATAACTGATTTTATAACAGAGGGTGATTTTCCTGCCTTTGGGAATGATGATGACCGTGTAGATCGAATTGCCACGGAGCAGGTTGAGCTCTTCTATGAGGAACTCAAGAAAAATCCAACATATCGGGATGCAGAGCACACCCTGTCCATACTGACCATCACTTCCAATGTGGCATATGGAAAAAGGACCGGAGCCACACCTGATGGACGCAAAGCCGGCGAGCCCTTCGCACCAGGGGCCAATCCCATGCACAACAGAGAAAGAAATGGAGCCCTTGCCTCTTTAAATTCCGTTGCCAAGCTCTCCTTTGATACCTGTCGTGATGGCATTTCCAACACCTTTACCATAGTACCTGATGCTCTGGGGCATAGTGAAGAGGAACGCTTAAATAATTTGGTTCAAATCTTAGATGGATATTTTGCACAAAATGCTCATCATTTAAACGTGAATGTACTAAACAGAGAAACCTTAATTGACGCTATGGAGCATCCTGAGTCCTATCCAAATCTTACGGTTCGTGTATCCGGATATGCAGTAAATTTCACAAAGCTTTCAAGGGGACATCAGGAGGAGATAATATCTCGAACCTTCCACCATGGTTTATAGTAATTTTTAGTCAATGCAAAAAAGCGGGCGGTATATGCGATATGATAGGACGAATTAGCAGTTTTCAAAGTTTGGGTGCAGTTGACGGCCCCGGGCTCCGGTGCGTTGTTTTTATGCAAGGCTGCCCGCTGCGTTGCGCCTATTGCCATAATCCGGAATCCTGGAATCCGGAAGGGGGCGAGGAAATATCCATTGATCAGCTTGTATCCAAAATCCAGCGCTTCCGATCATATATTTCCAAAGATGGTGGCGTTACAATCTCAGGCGGCGAACCCCTTTTCCAACATGAATTTGTATTGGAATTGATGAAAAGGCTAAAGGAAAAGGGATATCATACCGCATTAGACACCTCTGGTGTAGGCGATTTAGAAAATTCCGAAAAAATATTGCGATATACCGATCTCGTCATAGCCGATTTAAAGTTTACCGATGCTGAGAAGTTTAAAAAATACTGCCGGGGAGATTTGCAGCAGGTTTATGATTTTCTTACACTTACGGCAAAGATGGGGATCCCATTATGGATTCGACAGGTTATCGTTCCTGGAATAAATGATAAGGAGGAGGACATATCCGATCTTAATCATATATTGTCCCGCTATTCCAATCTAAAAAAGGTTACCCTTCTCCCCTTTCGAAAACTATGCCTTTCAAAATACGAAGAATTGAACATCCCTTTTCAGCTAAAGGAAACCCCTGAATGCTCAACCGAACAACTAAAAATGCTTCAAAAGATGATAGAGATATAGATCCGCTGTCAGTTTTAATGAGGGTATTCTACTGCTTCTTCCGCAATTTCTTTAGTTTCATGAATATTTCCGAAGGGGTGCTGCGGAGGAGCGTAGACGGAGTATAGCGTCAGCGGTCTGTTTCCTATGTTGATGATATTGTGTCAAAGCTTTTCAGAAGCAGGCATTTGGGAATCAGAACTTTATAATAACTCAATTGTTTTTGCATCATATCGAATCAGACCGTCCCTTTGCATTTTTCTAAGCTCTCTGGACAGGGATGTTCGGGAAACACCGATTCTCTCCGCCCAAGCCTTTTTTGTTATGGGAAGCAGGATGATACTTGTGCCCTGATTTTGCCGCTCATGCTCCAAATAGGTAGTAATGCATTCCCGTATTGTTTTGCCCACATAGTGCCTGATGCGATGGCCCAGAATGCTAGTGTGGTCTGCCACGGATTCAAGGTAGGTTCTTAAAAATATAGGATTACCCGAAAAAAGTTCTAACAGGTGTTCTTTATCAATCCCTACCACTATTGTCGGTTGTTTTGCAGTGATGGTCATAGGATAATAAGGGGTTTTTGAAAAAAGCAGGTTGCCTCCCAAAACCTCTCCACCGTAAAAATCCGCGATGGTCATCAGATTGCCCGCCTCGTCGATGCGCTCAACAACCACATGCCCCGACAAAATAACCTCAAGCCCCCGGCACACCTCGCCGGAAAAATGTATGATATTGTCCTTACCATAGTTTGTAATACGGAAGCTTCCATCCTTTAAACATGAATTCACCTCTTCTTCGGACAGACAATTTAATAGAAGACTTTTTTCTATTAGGCTAATATATTTTTTCATTATGCATGCCCCCTTAAAAACTGTGACCTTGGTAACACCCTTTGCCTTATTATACTTATATAATGAAAGAATATCAAGATAAGGGGGAGTATCCTATGAAAATTGCGGTTACAATTATTCGACTTTTATTTCTATCATTGTTTGCCTTTCTTTTGGTGCAGGGAAAAATGATGCTATGGCTGGGGCTGTTTGGTGTAAGTCTTTTGGCAGCACTAATCTTTGGGAGAATCTACTGCGGGTATGTATGTCCCATGAACACATTGATGGTACCGGCGGATTGGATTGCAAAGAATCTTAACATTCAGACGCATAAAATCCCCAAATGGCTAGGAAACGGGTATTTTGCATGGATTGCTCTAATTACCAGCATAGCAGCCATGCTATTATCTAAAAGGTTTTTGCAGATTAATCTGCCTATTTTACTTATTTGGATTGTGGTTGCAGTTATCATCACTCTCAGATACAGGCCTGCGGTGTTTCACAATCTAATCTGCCCCTTCGGCGCACCTCAAAAGCTATTCGGCCGTTTTGCAAGGCTGAAAAAGACTATCGATGAGCCCGCCTGCATCGGTTGCAAACTGTGCGAAAGAGTCTGCCCGTCTGCTGCAATAGCTGTTATCGCTGATGAGAAAAAAGCTGTTATCAACACCGCACTCTGCCATCAATGCACAAACTGCGGGCAAATTTGCCCGGAAGATGCCATCTCCTATACCTCTCCCACGCAAAAGAAAAAGCTATCAGTGTAAACCACCGATTTTTTCCTTGCTGTAGGCCATTCGTCAAGACCGATTGTTTCCAGCCATAAGATATCGGGTTGCCCCAAAACATATATTTTATGATTGATGAAAAAGGGCTTACACCTTTCATGGTGTAAGCCCCCGAAATTTGTTTTTGGAGCTGGTGGGGGGATTCGAACCCCCGGTCTATTGATTACGAATCAATTGCTCTACCCCTGAGCCACACCAGCATATAATCTTCCATTTATTTAGCTAAAGATGACAGCGTACCTGTCCCCCTATCAACTTATTTTACTATCCGTCATCCTTTTCGTCAAACGAAAGCTGCGAAATACGTAATTCTTTTCTATAAATTTCAGTGTATATCAATTTTCCGCCTATTCTTTCGGATTTCATCAGACTGATATGCTCTACCCTCTGTTTCACTTTCGGCATTAGGGATACGAGATCACCTTTTTTCATTTTATCGTGGAGGACAACCTTGCGCCCCAGAGTTAAATGGGGTTTATATTTTCTGTTTTCAATCCGAAAACCTGCGTCTAACAGGGATTCCTTCAACCTTGACTGCAAATCATATAATAGCTCCCCGGATTTTATTCCTGCCCATAGGATATCACCGCCCTCTCTCCTGAACACACCTAAGCCTTCCAGAGTTAAATCAAAGGCTTCACCGTCCCATGGATCAATGGCCCCATCAATTGCCGAACAAACATCAGCCTTCCTATCCGTTTCGCCGACAAAAATCAGGGTTAGGTGCAAATTCTCTTTAAGGGTAAAGCTCCCCCTAACTCCTAAATCCTTTAAAACGCCGACAGTATCCATTAGGACATCCCTTATTGATGCATCAATATTTATCGCAATGAACAAACGCAATACTCTTTCCCCCAACGCTACTTTTACTCTACTATCTCATAGACGCAACCTTCAAAAGCTACATCGAAATTACATATGCTTTTATATTGACAGTACATGCAAGCATTTTCGTACTTAGTACGCTTAGGTCTGGCCACCGCCATCCCTCCTGCAAGGGAGCGGCAAAGTCTTTCCATCGTTTGATCCACAGCATCACAAAGTTCCTTAAACTGCTCTTCACTTAACAAACGTCCCTTTCCCGTCTCCGTCGTCACCCCATCCTTATTCCTTCTCAAAGGAAGTATCTCCGAAAAATCTGAAAAATCTCCGGCAATACCCTCAATCACCTTAGGATCGTCCAGCAGAATGCCATTTAATTTAAAGCTTTTGCGTAGCTCCTGTTCCACCTTTCCGGCCAATTCACCTTCTGATATCCCGGCGGCATCTATAAGGGGCTCAGCTATTTCAAAATAGAATACTCCCGCCGGTTTCACCTGCTGTCCTTTGGAGCCCATTCCCTCCATCATGGCCTTGAGATAAATCATCAGCTGGAGACGCCACCCCCCTTTAGCCTCACCGACTCTAAAATTTTCACTTCCCGACTTATAATCTATTATTTTAACATAACCTTCCGGCAACAGATCCACCCGATCTATCTTCCCCTCAATCCTTACTGCCTCATCACCTATATTCACCAAAACCGGCGGAAAACTCTGACCAAAACCCTGACCGAAACGCTCTTCAAAGAACATCTCTTTAATCCTGCCCTGCCTCACATGTTGGATGAGTGCCCAGGCGGCCTCACCGCAAACATCCTTCATTCTGCCCATCCGATAGATTTCCTCTTCCCCTGAGAGGAGCATTCCATCCCTGTATTTGACTGCAATTTCATCGATAATATGATCCACTTTTAAAAGGCATTCCCCCTTGGTTATAGTCATCCAGGGAGACTCAACATCGTTTATCCCCACATCCTTTCTTGTCAGTTGCTCCGACAAAATCATAATGCATTCGTGATAAACATCCCCCACCTCTCTGCCTGCTACCTCAAAGACCCTGCGCTCATCGGGGCGAAAACCATATTGAACTAAATGGGAAAAAGGGCATCTGGAAAACCTCTCCAATCGGGAGGGGCTACAAACACCCCCGAAAAGATCCTTGATCCATTCCTTCTTCACTCCCTCCTCCGCAACCTTAAAAAACAACCCCTTTTTAACCATCTCAAAGGAATTGCTCCCCCTATCCCTGTACCAATTAGCCACAACCTTCCACGGTTCGCACAGTGGCTCCCCCTCACCTATTACCCTTTGCAACGCAGCCGTAAGATACTTGAGGGTACTCCCTTCTCCGTTAATAAGCCAGAGGGGGTCATCCCTGTTTAAAATATCCTTTTCAAGAGGAGAATTGGGAAAAACCTCTCTTATCTTATCAAAGATCATTGAAGGTTGAATTTCACCACCTTCTATATCCTCCTGAGAGCATCCCATCCAAAGAAGCTCCTCCGGAGCTGATAGATTCTTATATATTGCAAGCTGCTCCTCTCTGGCCATATTATTACCATCCTCGCAAATATTCCGTTCCAAACCTAAAAGCAGCTTTCTTTCATCATCGCTCAATAGGCCTTGATTGCCTTGGGCCGGTAATATTCCATCATTGGCAGCCAATACGAAGAGGGCCTTGAGCCTCCCCACCCTGGTTCTCTGCATCGTCCCCATAATTACCTGATCCGATGAAGGGGGAATGACTCCGACCTCCACCGCCTCAAAGCCGGCACGAAGCATTGAAGCATACTCCTTTACCCCCATTTCCTCCTTTCCCGACAATTCCACCAGCTGATCAAAAAGATCCACGGATACACCCCAAATTTGCCCCATCTCATCAGCCCATTCATACCTGCCCTTATCGTACAGCTCCCACTGAATCCTTTCAATTTCTTCCGGAATCTTCAAAACATCATTGAGAAAATGATAGAGTATCTCTGTTTTTTCCCTAACGGTTTCAGCCTCCTTAAAATCCCTTTCAAAAGGCACTAAAATATGAACTAGCATCTGCCTCGTCTCATCTAAATTCTGACCGTTTCCTTCATCACCATTGGAAATTCCGTATTTGAAAGGTTTTTTCCAACGACTCCCCTGAATCTTATATTTTATAGCATAATTCTCTAAATCCTCCCATCGAAAGGTTTCAACGGGTAACAATCCTGTCTTTATTGCAGCAAAAACATCTTCATACAACCAATTACCTGCAAGAATGTCCAACAGTGATATTATTAATGCCACCACCGGATTATGTAAAACCCCTCTTTTTACATCGGAAAATACCGGTATTCCATACTCATGAAAAATACGGTTAGCAATAGGCCCACGGGTTTCCATATCGTTGCATATTACCCCAATTTGACGGAATCGATAACCCTTATCCCGTACAAGTGAAAGAATTTCAGCGGCGGCGGTTTCCGCCTCACCGTAAAAATTTGCAGCCATACACAATTTTATTCCTTGCTCTTCACTGAATATATGAGCAGGATAAGAATATAGCTCCTTTTCCAAATGTACGATGGCCTCAGGCTTAGATGGATTCCATGAGGGATGATCTATATTATGATATTGATGACCGATACCCATTTCCGCCGCAATACCCGCAAGGTCTTCCATGACCTTTTGCGTAATCAAAAACAGATCCCCATCTCTGTCCTTTAAAGCTTTCATGTCTCCCGTCAATATAACATTGACCTCCCTGCCATATTTCAAAAGCTGACCTATCATTTTTAATGTCTTCGGAGTAAACGTCAAAAATCCGGAAACCCAAAAAACGGTCTTCCGAATTGTGATTGAATCCTTTATCCTTGATGTAAAAAGATCTAGATAATCCTCTGAATCAAGATAGACATTCTCTGTTCTTTTCTCATATTGACTAAAAATATGCTGGATATCCTTCAACTTGTCCCATAGTATGGAATCACTCTCCACTTCCTTCATCACCGGAAGGATGTCCTTCGAACAGGTGTTGAACTGCTTTAGTTCTGAAATAAGATTATTCAGCATATCGATAAATCCGTGAGATCCTTCCAATCCCCGGAAAGCCTTAAGCTGATCCTTTTCTTCCTCTAAAATTCCTCTCAGAACCATGTGCCTACCCCGTTTGTCAATGCGTACCCTGGTAATTCCCCCCGCCTCTTTTAAAACTCTATTCGCCAATCGTCCCGGAGATAAAATCTCAAGATCCATTAGACCGGGAGCCTCTAAATATTCCAATGCGTTGCGCTCAGCTTGCAGGGTATATTGATCCGGCACTAAGATAACAATCCTTCTATCCTCACCCGGATTATCCATGCTACCCCGGATTCTTTCGAACATAAAAGCTTCTTTATTTACCGACTCTCTGCCACAATAGATATTAAGCATCTTCCCCATCCGTAACCTTCCTCTTAACCCGTTAATCGCCAAGAAGTGCCGCTGTCAGATCCATAGGATCCATTCTTTTCCCTTCACTGTATACCCTCATGTTTCCCGAGGACAATTCATCCATGAGAATAACCTTTCCGTCCTCATCAATTCCAAATTCATACTTTATATCATAAAGCTCCAATTCTTTTTCCTGTAATACATCGCTGATTATTTCTGTTATTATCTTGGTAGTTTGTTTTATTTCCTCAAATCGGGACATTGACATAATACCTAAAACCTGCAGGCCTTCCGGGGTTATCAGTGGATCCCCCCTTTCATCATCCTTCAAAGTTGCCTCCACATAAGCATCCAGCTTATCCCCTTCCCTTACATAATCCCCATAGCGCTTGAAAAAACTTCCTACCGCCCTATAACGGCATATGATTTCCACTCCTTTTCCAAAGGGTCTTGCCGCCTTAACATCCATAGTTCCCTGCTCAACATCAACGCTTATATAATGAGTCTCTATACCGGCTTTTTTTAACACCTCAAAAAACATGGCAGAAACCTGCAAATTGCCTCGTCCAATTCCCTCAATAGATAGACCCACCTGGTTCGCTCCCGGATCAAATACTCCATTTTCACCGGTCACATCGTCCTTAAACACCAGGCGATAATTGCCGTTCTCAAGCTCGTAAACATCCTTCGTCTTTCCCGTATATACCTTTTTCATCTTAGCTCCTCATATACCATGTAGGTTGAAATAATTTCCCCTTTGATAATCCCTATTATTTAAAATATTCCACAGCATTTTTAAACATCCCATTATCACCTGTGTTCCCCACATTTTTATATAGACCTGTCCCTATTCTCTCCGTATTGCACATCTTACCGAATATACGGCCATCTGCCGAGCTGATAGCCTCAATGGCATAGGCGGAACCTGCGGGGTTGAATTGAATATCCATAGTCGGATTTCCGTGATGATCTACATATTGGGCTGCTATTTGCCCATTAGCATCCAAAGCGTTAAATAACTCCTTGCTGCACAGGAATCGACCCTCGGCGACGGAGACCGGCTCCCGATATATATCCCCCACATTGCAACTGCAAAGCCAGGGCGACATTACAGAAGCAATTCTCGTCTCTACCAGCTTAGATTGATGACGCCCAATACTATTCACTCCTATAGTGGGGCTGCTTTCATCAGGCTCCCTTATTTCTCCAAAGGGTAACAAACCCATCTTCACCAATGCCTGGAACCCATTTCCAATCCCCCCTATCAGGCCATCACTTTCATGGATGAAGCGATTAAGGGCATCCCTCAATCTAAGATGGCTAAAAAAGGAGGTTATGAATTTAGCAGAACCGTCTGGCTCGTCCCCACCGGAAAGACCCCCGGGCAACAGGATAATCTGTGCCTTATCCATAATCTTAATCAGCTCCGCCACAGATTGATCCAGATAAATCGGCGTTAGATTTCTAACTATAAACACCTCTGCATCACCACCGGCCTTATCAAAAGCATTGGCCGTTTCATACTCACAGGTGGTCCCCGGAAATACAGGAATCAAAACCTTCGGCCTAACTGTTCCAATTAGGGGCCCCCTTTTCATTGCGGCTCTTTCAAACCTTTCACCATATGAAATTTTAGGTATCGGTTCCCGACTCTCCTCCTCATCCAATGTTTTGCAGGGGAAAACCTCCTCCAGTCTGCATTCGTAAATTCTTTCTATATCTTCCATTTCCGCTCTGTCTAATCCATGGGATATTATATATTCCTCAACCGTATGCCCCATTAATTCCATCCTGCCGCAAAACTGGGATGGCTCCAATAAATCTCCTTGGCTCTCCACTATGAAAGAACCATAATTATACTTGAAGGATTCATCTGAATCAAAATAATCTTCAAATACAAACCCTATTCTATTTCCCATCGTCATTTTAATAAGGGCTTCCGGTACCCCACCATACCCTGGGGTATAGGCACTGATAATCCTTTTCTCCCTTATTAATTGGCTGACCTGATCGAAGAACTTTCTTAAATTCTCCCCTTTAGGCAGTTTGCTTTCGTTTTCCATTTCAGGGGACAAAAGATAAACTTTGCTGCCCGCTTTTTTAAATTCCGGTGAAATGATATCCTCCCTGTGGCAAATGGATACGGCAAAAGATATTAGCGTTGGGGGAACATCCAGATTCTCAAAGCTTCCACTCATCGAATCCTTTCCCCCGATGGCAGCTAATCCTAAATCCAGTTGGGCATTAAATGCCCCTACAAGGGATGCAAAAGGTTTGCCCCAGCGAGCAGGATCTGCCCCCAACTTTTCAAAATACTCCTGAAAGCTAAGATAACATCTGTTCAAATCCCCACCCGTTGATACTATCTTGGCAACGGACTCAATTACAGCCAAATAAGCACCCGCATATTGGTTTTTTTCGCTTATAAAGGGGTTAAACCCGTAAGCCATAGTCGTACAAGTATTTGTATCACCTTTTAAGAGCGGCACCTTGGCAACCATACTTTGAATGGGGGTTTTCTGCCTTTTGCCCCCCAGAGGCATTAATATTGTTCCTCCCCCTGCCGTTGCATCAAAGCCTTCTGAAATACCCCTTAATGAGCATACATTTAAATCTGATGCCAGTGAACATAGCTTTCCCGGGAGAGATCTTGCCCCGGTTTTTGCCTTCCCTATATCTTCCCTGGCCCCTCCTACCGCATGAGCGGAAACGCAGCAACATCCCTGCCTGCACGCCCCCACTTCGCCGTATTTTATACCGGAAATTGCATCTCCCGCACTTGGAATATCCAGCCTGAAAGCTCCGGTTCTTTCAAAGGGCGGAAACGGATTGACCTGCACCCGGGTATGTTTCTTCGCTCCGTTAGAATTCAAAAACTCCCTGGATATGTCCACTATGGTCTTTCCCCTCCATTCCATAACAAGCCTGGGATCTTCCTGAATAACCGCAACCGGGGTGGCTTCCAGATTCTCTTCTGCTGCCATTTGGCAAAAAGCATCCACATCATTTTTATCCAGTACGATGGCCATCCTCTCCTGGGATTCGCTTATGGCAAGCTCTGTACCGCTAAGTCCTTCATACTTAACAGGCACAGCATCAAGATTTATTCTGATTCCATCCGCCAATTCGCCTATTGCAACAGACACGCCTCCCGCCCCAAAATCATTGCAACGCTTTATGAGTCGGGTGGCCTGTGGTTTTCTGAAAAGCCTTACTATTTTCCTTTCCTCTAATGCATTGCCTTTTTGCACCTCCGCCCCCCCTGTTTCAAGTGAAGAAGCAGTATGGGATTTTGAAGAACCGGAAGCAGCGCCGCAGCCATCCCGTCCGGTTCGGCCCCCTAAGAGCACAACTACATCCCCCGGTACCGGAACCTCCCTTTTCACATTGGCGGCGGGAGCAGCGCCGATTAGTGCCCCCAGCTCCATTCTTTTTGCCACATACCCGGGGTGGTAGATCTCATCAATCAATCCAGCTGCCAGGCCAATCTGATTACCATAGGATGAATAGCCGGCAGCAGCTTTTTTATCTATAATTCGCTGAGGCAGTTTCCCTAAAATTGTATCCTCCACAGGGGCTGTCGGATCGGATGCTCCGCTTATTCTCATAGCCTGATAGACAAATGCCCTACCAGAAAGGGGATCTCTAATGGCACCGCCCACACAGGTAGCCGCTCCTCCAAAAGGCTCGATTTCCGTAGGATGGTTGTGAGTCTCGTTTTTAAACATTAAAAGCCAATCCTCATCATCACCATCGACATCTACCTTGATTTTTACCGTATAGGCGTTTATCTCCTCCGATTCATCTAAATCCAACAGGACACCTTTTTCCTTCAGATATCTTGCCCCTATGGTAGCCATATCCATAAGGGTGATAGGCTTAGTTCTGTCTAATTCCTCCCTCACATCCAGATATCTTTGATACCCTTTCGATGTAAGATCATCTGCAATTTCCACCTCATCGATGATGGTAGAAAATGTGGTATGACGGCAATGATCAGACCAGTAGGTATCTATCATTCTGATCTCCGTCTCCGTTGGCTCCCTGCCCTCATCTTTAAAATAGTCCCTGCAAAATGCCAGATCGGCATTGTCCATTGCCAATCCATATTCCGCACCGAAGGCTCTCAATTCACCATCACCCATCCCTGTAAACCCGTCTATGGAAGCCACCTCCACCAAATCATCAAAAGGCATCGTCAGGCTCTGTGGCATCCTATCCCATGTTTCCCTGCTTTCAATGGGATTTATGATATGTGATTTTATGCTGTCTAACTCCTCCTTTGAAATATTTCCATACAATAGATAGGTTTTTGCGGTTTTAACCCGGGGTCTTTCCCCTCCCGATATAAATTGTATGCACTGGGCACAGGAGTCAGCTCTCTGGTCATATTGCCCAGGCAGTGGCTCTACTGTAAAACTACAGTCCACATCCCGGGGAATCTCCCCATGTAGATCATCCGTTTGGGGCTCGGCAAATACAATAGGTATACACCTTTCAAAAAGTCTATTATCTATGCCCTCTATATCGTATCTATTCAAAATTCGAAGACCGGTTACGGATGAAATCTTTAAAAATTCATGAATATCCCGTAATAGGGATTTGGCCTCCACATCAAAACCCTTTTTTTTCTCCGTGTAAATCCTGTCTATCATCATAAAGTCCTTTCCTTTTCGGCTTTTTGCCCAAAATTCTTTCCCTATTTCCGCAAGGCCCTTTGACCTATATCCTTCCTGAAATGCATAGAACGAAATCTTATTTTGTCAACGCCTTCATAGGCCTTGTCCACTGCTGTTTTCAGATCCTCCCCTATGGCGGTAACAGCCAAAACCCTACCACCTGATGTCACGATTTTATCGCCTTCTTTCCTCGTCCCCCCATGATATATTATGGCATCCCCCATATCACCAACTTCTATCTCATATCCTGTCTTATACTCACCCGGATATCCGCCCGATGCAACAACTACACAACAGGAGCATCCGGGGTGAAATTCAACGTCAACTTCGTTCAGACCACCTCGGGTTGTAGCTTCCATAACCTCCAGTAAATCTGTTCTTAAGAGGGGAAGAACCGCCTGTGTTTCCGGATCTCCAAATCTACAATTGTACTCGATGACCTTTGGGCCTTTAGGTGTAAGCATCAATCCAAAATATAGGCAACCCTTGAAGGGACGCCCCTCCTTTTTCATGGCTCTCACCGTAGGTAGAAATATCTCCTCCATGCACTGCTTCTGTATCTCCTCCGTATAGTAAGGATTGGGGGCTATCACCCCCATACCGCCTGTATTCAACCCCTCATCTCCATCCAGAGCCCTTTTGTGATCCATAGATGAAATCATGGGAATCAGGGTTTCCCCATCACAGAAGGACAAAACTGTAACCTCAGGGCCGGTGAGAAATTCCTCTATCACTATACGATTTCCGCTTTCACCAAATATCTTATCCCCCATAATGGAATGAATGGCATCCACGGCCTCCTGCCTGCTCTTAGGAATGATAACACCTTTGCCAAGGGCAAGGCCATCTGCCTTAATCACAAAATCTATTTCTTCAGCGCCTTCTACATATTCAAGAGCCTCTTCATAATCATTAAACACCTGGTATTCAGCCGTGGGTATGCCATACCTTTTCATAAGATCCTTGGAAAAAATCTTGCTGCCCTCAATTATTGCAGCTGCCTTATCAGGGCCAAAACTGGGAATACCCACCTGATTGAGCATATCCACTGCTCCCATAACCAAGGGATCATCCGGTGCAACTATGACATAATCCACTCCGTGTTCCACCGCAAAGTCCCTCATTTTTTCTATATCCTTCGCCGCTATATTGACACAGATGGCCTCCTCTGAAATCCCTCCATTCCCCGGCAGGGCATAAATGGTTTCCACTTTTGGATTGGCCTTTATGGCCTTTACGATAGCATGCTCCCTTCCGCCGCCTCCTACAACTAATACCTTCATAAAAGTCCTCCTACAAAATTTCCCGATATGGGCTTCCGTTTAGACGTCCCCTTTGTCAAATTAATGATGGAAAAGGCGGAGGGATGTGAAAGCCATAACCATGTCATATTCATTACAGGTCCTTATGACCTGATCATCCCTGATAGAACCTCCCGGCTGTGCAATATATTTCACTCCGCTCTTATATGCCCTTTGAATGTTGTCTTCAAAGGGAAAAAAGGCATCGCTCCCCAATGCCACATCTGTAACCTGTGAAAGAAACTCCCGCTTTTCCTCTTCAGTAAGGGGCTCAGGGCGATGAACAAAGATCTCCTGCCATACACCTTCATCAAGAACATCACCGCAATCCCTTGAAATATATATGTCGATGGCATTATCCCTATTGGCCCTTCCCAAATCCTCCTTAAATTTTAGAGCCAGCACTTTGGGATGCTGCCTCAAATGCCAAATATCTGCCTTCTCACCCGCAAGTCTGGTGCAATGGATCCGTGATTGCTGTCCGGCACCTACCCCGATGGTTTGCCCATCCTTTGCATAGCACACGGAATTGGACTGGGTATATTTTAAGGTTATTAAAGCCACCAATAAGTCCCTTTTAGCGCTTACGGGCATATCCCTGTTCTTCGTTACGATATTGTTTAGCCAGCTATCATCTATAATGGCTTCATTCCGGTTCTGTTCAAAGGTAATCCCGAAAACCTGCTTCCTTTCAAGCTTTTCCGGCATGTATCCCTTATCGATTTGGATGATTGTATACCCACCCTTCCGTTTTCCTTTTAGAATTTCCAGGGCTTCAGGTTCATAGTTTGGTGCGATTATGCCATCAGAAACCTCACCGGCTATTAGTCTTGCAGTAGCCACATCGCAGGTATCTGACAGGGCTATGAAATCGCCGAAAGAGCACATTCTATCTGCCCCCCTGGCTCTGGCATACGCAGCAGCCATAGGCGTCAAATCCTGTTCCTCCGCAAAATATATCTTTTTTAGCAAATCCGTAAGCGGAAGTCCAACGGCAGCTCCTGCCGGGCTCACATGTTTAAAGGATGCAGCCCCTGGAAGTCCGGTGGCTTCCTCCAGCTCCTTTACCAACTGCCATGCATTAAAGGCGTCCAGCAGATTAATAAAACCCGGTCTCCCGTTTAGAACATCTATGGGCAGCTCCTGCCCCTCTTCCATGAAGATTCTGGCATTCCCCTGATTGGGATTACAACCATATTTCAATGCAAATTCATTCATTTTCCTACCTCATGCTTATTATATATCTTAGTGGCAACCGTTCCTAAAGAAAGGTTTATATATCTGACAAATAAAGATACCTTGTTCTCTTCATCCAGGCTATTCCAGAGCCTGTCCCCGAATTCCTCCATATCACCAACTATTTCCACTAACTTCGGCTCCCCCTCAAAGGATGGCAGCGGATTCCCATCCTTCATATAGGTATGGATTAAATGACCCTGCCCCGGGATAGGCTTTTCATATTCGTAAAAAAACCTGAGGCAGGTAACATCCTCACCCTCACCGCTTTTTATAAGGCTTAATTTATATGAAAAATCTCCACCAACGGCAGTGACTATCCCACTGATTCTGGGTGTATAATTTGGTGCATCCGGCTCATATACCCTAATTCTAAGGGCATCTTCAAAGGTGTTTCCATCCTTTAAGTATTCATAGATAGTATCCGTCTGATCCCCGTTCGTTACTATGGTGTGCTCATGAAAGACACGTACGGGATGATAGATAATGAGGGAGGGATCTTCTAACTTTGCCGGATCATAGGCTTCAGTTCTGATACCTTTTTCCTCTATTACAAAAATTCGGTTTCTGCTATTCCCACTTCTCCCCATAATGAAATATGCTATTACGCCATGATCCCCATCAGGGGTTTTTCCAATAATTATTCCCCTTCCTGGATAGGAGTTTCCTCCCAGATATTCCTCAATCCTGTTCATCATATATTTTTCCTTTCATCTCCCTGCAAACCTTCTCCACAGCAATCGGCAGTATAATCCACTCAGCCTCTTCCATAACCCGTCTTTGCAGCACCTCAGCCGTATCCCCCTCCTTGACACAAACCGCCTTCTGCATTATTATTTCTCCTCCGTCGGGAATTTCATTGACGAAATGCACGGTAGCCCCCGTTATTTTTACACCATATTCCAAGGCCGCCCTATGTACATGTATCCCATAAAATCCTTTCCCGCAGAAAGAGGGGATCAGTGACGGATGAACGTTAATAATCCTTTTATGATACCTCCCGGTAAATTCCGGGCTTAAAATCGACATAAACCCCGCCAGCACTATTAAATCGATTCTTTCCTTCTCAATGATACTGTTTAAAGAATCTTCAAATTCCAGATGTTTATCAGCGGTACGACGAACTACCATATGCTTAATCCCTGCCTTTTCCGCGCGCTCTAAGGCGTAGGCCTCCGGATTGGATGATATGATTAGGGCAATTTTGCCCGATGTAATCTTTCCCGCCTTCTCCGCATCCATCAGAGCCTGTAGATTAGTTCCCCCTCCGGATACCAAGACGGCAATCCGTTTCTTTTCATTATCACCTATCGACATATTATCACACCTTCATCGCCGGAGACAATCCGCCCCATAACGTAGGGCTCCTCCCCCTTTGCCTTTAATATTTCAAGGGATTTATCCGCCTCATCTTCCCCCACTATGATACACATCCCCACACCCATATTGAAGGTATTATACATATCCCTTACAGGGATGCCCCCCTCCGCCTGTAACATATTAAACACAGGTAAAATCTTCAGATCCTTTTCTTCTATTCTGGCTGATAAGCCCTCCGGCAAAACCCTGGGGATATTCTCATAAAAACCCCCTCCGGTAATGTGGCATATTCCCTTTACCTTCACCTTTTCGCACAGTGACAAAACAGGCTTCACATAGATTCGTGTAGGCGTAAGAAGCGCCTCTCCCAATGTGGTTCCTAACTCCTCGGAATAAATGGAAAGATCTCTTTTTTCAACCTTTAAAGCCTTCCGCACCAGGGAAAAACCGTTTGAATGAAGTCCCGAAGACGGCAGAGCAATCATCACATCCCCTAACTTAATTTTAGAATTATCGATGATGGCATCCTTATCCACGAGGCCTACGGTAAAACCGGCAACATCGTACTCACCCTCACCATAGAATCCGGGCATTTCGGCCGTTTCCCCCCCTATAAGAGCTGCACCCGCCATGATACACCCCTCCGCAACCCCCGAAACTATGGAAGCCACCTTTTCCGGCTCCGTTTTGCCAAGGGCAATGTAGTCAAGGAAAAAAAGAGGTTTTGCACCACAGCAAATAACATCATTTACACACATTGCAACGCAGTCGATGCCAATGGTATCGTGTTTATCCAGCAGAAATGCCAACTTTAACTTGGTGCCCACACCATCAGTTCCGCTTACCAATACGGGTTTCTCTATCCCCTTTAAATCCAGTTCAAACAGGCCGCCAAATCCACCCAAACCCGACAAAACTCCTGGAATCATTGTCTTCCTGATGTGACTTTTCATCAATTCTACCGCTTTATAGCCTGCGGTAATATCTACCCCTGCCTCTTTATAGCTATCGCTATGGCTTTTCATTTCACTGTCCTCCTGGCATATTTCCAATATTCTTTACTACCCCTTGCAAATCTTTCTTGCCGCCTTAGGTGGGGAAGGCTTGCACAAAGGCACCTCCATGGGATAGTTCCCGGTAAAACAAGCATCGCATATCCCCGAACAACCTACATTTATCAGCTTAGGTATGTCATTGATATTTAAGAAGGCGAGGGAATCCGCCCCTATCATACCGGTTATCTCTTCTATGCTATGGTTATAAGCTATCAAATTCTCCCGGGAATCAATATCTGTTCCAAAATAACAGGGGTTCATAAAGGCCGGTGCAGAAGAACGAACGTGTACCTCCGTAGCCCCTGCATTTCTCAGTAGCTTTACTATTCTTGCGCTGGTTGTGCCCCTCACTATGGAATCATCAACCATTATTACCCTTTTCCCTTTTACTGTGGCATTAACCACATTGAGTTTAATCCTAACTCTATTTTCCCTATATTTTCTGTCAGGATGAGTAAAGGTTCTTCCAATATATTTGTTCTTGACAAATCCCAGGCCATAAGGAATTCCCGATTGGTGAGAATAACCCATAGCTGCATCCAGACCAGAGTCGGGCACCCCTACTACCACATCTGCATTGATGGGATTGTCCAATGCCAAAAGGGCCCCTGCCCTCCTCCTTGATTCATGAACCGACGTGCCATCTATGATTGAATCAGGCCTTGCAAAATAAATATACTCAAAGACGCATAGAGCTTTATCCTCCTTGCCGCAGTAGTCTCTAATGGAGCGAATACCGTTTTCATCTATTATCACTATTTCTCCCGGTTCAACATCCCTTAAAAAGGTAGCTCCCACTGCATCCAGCCCACAGGTTTCGGAGCTGAGCACATAGTCATCCTTAAGCCTTCCTATGCAAAGGGGTCGAAACCCCCTGGGATCCCTTACCCCTATCAGCTTCTTAGGCGACATGACGACCATGGAATAGGCCCCCTTAATGCGATCCATACTCTTTAATATGGCTTCTTCTATGGATTCAGATTTCAGCCTATTTTTAATTATCACAGCTGCAATAATCTCGCTATCGCTGGTGGTGTGAAAAATGGAACCGGACATTTCCAATTCACCCCTGAGTTCCTCTGCATTTATAATGTTTCCATTTGTGGCCAGAGACATGGATCCCTTAATATGATTTATGGTTATGGGTTGGGCATTTGTCCTTGTAATTGTGTCCTTCATCCCATAGCGAACATGTCCGATGGCAATATGGCCCTTCCCTAAGGAGTTTAATATATCTAAACTGAACACATCGTTTACCAGTCCCACATCCTTAAACCCCGTCATAACCCCCTGATCATTTACCACTATGCCACAGCTCTCCTGCCCCCTATGCTGGAGGGAAAACAATCCATAATACACATCTGCGGCCACATCTGTCCTCTCCCCCGTATAAATCCCAAAAACCCCACATTCTTCTTTAATGTTGCCAAACATTTATTTTTTTCCCCTTCTCCTGATTTCTTGCAGCTCCAGATCCTTTTCTAAAACTGATGCGGTCATTTTCCTCCGAAGTTCCATTAGCTTTAAGCCAAGTTCCGGATTCTCCACCGCTAAAATCTGGGCCGCCAACATTGCAGCATTATATGATCCATCTATGGCCACGGTAGCCACCGGTATTCCCTGGGGCATCTGCACCGTTGAAAGCAAGGCATCTAAGCCATCCAAGGCAGATGATTTAATGGGGATGCCTATGACGGGAAGTGTTGTACCAGCAGCAACGGCACCCGCCAGATGGGCAGCTTTTCCGGCTGCAGCGATTAAAACCCCAAAGCCTTTTTCCGCTGCGCTTTCTGTAAATTCGGCAGCCTCACGGGGTGTTCTATGGGCAGAATATACATGAACCTCCAAAGGGATTTCTAACTCATCTAAAAGGTCCAATCCGGGCTGCACCTTATCCAAATCACTGATGCTCCCCATTAACACACCTACTTTTTTCATCTTTTCCTCCTTAAATACGAACATTATCTTAGGTAACCATGTTTTCTTCATTGGCTCTTTTCCTTTTCATCTGACGTTTCAACCATAAGAAAAAGAGTATAAAAATGGACGCAGCATAATAAAGCTACGTCCCTTTATAAGAATTATATCTGTTTTAGTGGTTTCCTCCATATGCATAGCAGGCTCCAATTGATCTATACCATAAATCTATGGTGTTTCTTGAAATATTTTAGCACATTTTTCTCAAAAAATGCAAGGTTGAAAACACGAAGGTTAAATTGATTTTTAAATATATAGTTCGTATATTATAAGCGACCGTATATCCAGGTGTATTCCCTTATTTTTTCTGCTATATCCTGATTCAACTGACTCGGAACGAGTCTCCATTTCCAATTCCCCTGCCCTGTCCCGGGCACATTCATTCTTGCATCAGAACCAAGTTTTAAGTAATCCTGCATTTGAGCTATGAACAGGTTGGCAACAGAACCCATTCCTCCCCTTATTATTTCCCAGTTGGCCTGCTTCTCATCCGATATCCCGAAATATCCTATGACCGATTTTTTCTCTCCCGGGGACAGGCCGTTCCACCAACCCAAAATAGTGTCATTATCATGAGTTCCTGTGTAGGCGACGCAGTTTCTTTCGTAATTGTGAGGCAGATATTCGTTATCCGGTCTACCGTCGAAGGCGAATTGAAGGATTTTCATACAGGGAAATCCAGAATCCTTCTGAAGTTTGCGGGCTGGCGGAGTAAGAAAACCTAAGTCCTCTGCAATTAATAATAAACCATCGCCGGCCTGCTGCAATATGCGTATGAGCTCCATACCCGGCCCGGTTTTCCACTGTCCCTCCACAGCCGTCAGGGAACCCCATGGTATTTCCCAGTAGCTTTCAATCCCGCGAAAATGATCTATGCGAATGCCATCAAAGAAATATGACATGGCCCTCATCCGATGCCACCACCAATTGTAACCGTCTTCCTTCATGGCACCCCAATCATATAACGGATTCCCCCATAATTGACCTGATTCAGAAAAATCATCCGGTGGCACTCCTCCCACGCTGACGGGGATTCGGTTCTCATTTAGATTAAAAAGATGGGGTTTCCCCCAGACATCGGCGGAATCTAAGGGTACATAATAAGGCAAATCCCCTATAATACCCACCCCTTTCATATTTGCATATTTTCGCAGTCTGTCCCATTGAGTGAAAAACAGAAATTGAAGGTATATATGGAAATTAATCTGCTCCCTTAGAAGCGAAGCGTACTTTATTTTCGCTCCATCCTCTCCCCGCCGAATCTTATCATCGGGCCATTCCTGCCAGGATTTCATTCCAAAATGCTGTTTTATTGCCATGTATAAGGCATATTCATGGAGCCAGCCTTCTTGATCAGCTACAAACTTCTTTAGATCTGTATCATGCTCATCATAACCCCTATGAAAAGCCTTTTTCAATACATCCCAGCGGTTCTCATATATTAGACCATAATCTACTTCGGAAGGATCCTGCCCCCAAAAAACATCCCTTACCTCATTGGCCCTCAGCAGGCCATCCTCCATAAGCATTCCCAGGTCGATAAAGTATGGATTACCACCAAAGGTGCTAAAGCTTAGATAAGGCGAATCCCCGTAACCCGTGGGGCCAACAGGCAACACCTGCCAATAACTCTGCCCTGCACTTACCAAAAAATCTACAAACCGATATGCCTCATGGCCTAATGTACCTATACCATAGGGTGAAGGAAGTGAATATATTGCAAGCAGTATACCGCTGCTCCTTTTCATAGGCTACCCCTCCAATGCTGAAATTGCCTTTTCAATCCGCCGTCTGATCATTTCCACTCCCATAATCTGTTGAATCTGCCAAAGATCAGGAGAACTGCTTCTGCCCATAATAGCTATTCTTATTACGGTGCTCACATGACCCACATGGCCCTTGTATTTTTCTGGCTGCTTTTTAAAATCCTTGGGCTTTGCTGCATACCCCATATTTTCCGCCAGGGTACGTATCTTATCAAACCACTGCTTTTGATCATCTGCGAAATCATAAGTTGATAAATAAGCTTTCAATATGGGAATTAGATCACCGGCATCGACTTCATCAGGGAATCCTTCCTCCTGCACATAGTGGGCGTCGAAAAAATAGCTTATAAACTCAAATATCTGCTGCCCATACATTAGATCCTTTCTTGGCTTTTCTCCCCCTCTTTCAATATCCAGTATCCTTATCATCATATCCTTGTTATTTACAAATAGTTCCGCCAGCTCATTGCGATACTCCTTAGCCCATTCCAAAAGAAAATCGTAAATTTCGTTAGCAGACATCTTCACAAGGACATCCTTGCTTATATCGTTTAATTTATCCAGGTCAAACAGGGTTCCGGAACTGCTCATCTTTTCCAGGGTGAAATCGAAATCCTCAAAAGAACTAAGGGGATGCTCCATACGCCATTCCTCGAAGTTGGAATTCAATATGGTAAGAAGATACTCCCTTACAACCCAGGGATGATATCCCTGACCTCTGTAATAGTCCAGGGAAAGTTCCGGATCCTTTCTCTTGGAAAGCTTCCGCTTATTGCCATCCTCCATCTTCATCAAAACCGTGGTGTGACAGTAGATCGGCGGTTTCCATCCCAAAGCTCCAAATAGAGCAATGTGGATGGGGAGGGATGATAGCCACTCTTCGCCGCGAAGGACGTGGGTGGTTCTCATGAGGTGATCATCTATAACATGGGCAAAGTGATATGTTGGAATTCCGTTTTGTTTGAGCAATACCACATCTTGAAAATTCTCCGGCATGGAAAGACTGCCGCGGATACCATCTTCAATCTGAAAACTTCTTTCAGGGTTACCCATAGATCTAAACCTTAAAACAAAGGGCTTTCCAGCCTCGATGTTCGCCTCCACTTCCTGCAGGCTCAATTCCCTGCATTTAGCCCATCTTCCATAATAACCCGGCGTTTCTTTTAGAGCCTCCTGCTCCCCCCTGATTCTTTGTAATTCTTCTTCCCCGCAAAAACATGGATAAGCCAAACCCAGCTTCGTCAGCCATTTTGCAAAGCATTGATAGATTTTCCCCCGATGGCTCTGCCTGTATGGGCCATAAAGTCCTCTTTCCCCTAACATTCCAACACCTTCGTCAAATCTTATACCAAAATGCTGGAGAGAAGTGATTATCGCATTCTCTGCCCCTTCCACCTCTCGCTTATCATCCGTATCCTCGATACGCAGGTAGAACACCCCTCCGCTTTGATGGGCCAGCCTTTCTCCTGCAAAGGCACCATATAAATTGCCCAGATGAATGAAACCTGTAGGGCTTGGCCCCAATCTGGTCACCTTACTTTCAACCGGCAGCTTTCTTGGAGGATAAAGGGCTTCATAATCCTTTGGTGTTTTATCTATATGGGGGAATAAAGTTTCCGATAGTTTCTCATAATCCATGGGTTTATTTCTCCTTTTTCAACTTAAATCCGTTGGATTTATTATACGCAATAGTTGTAAAAACCGCAACTTTCCTCGAATTTAATGTAGTTAACTTATCCCGTTAAATATTCCTATATACTTTTCTAAGCTTATCACAGGGACAGAAACGATAGCATAAAATAAGGTACGCACTAACTCAAGAATGGAGGGTATGCCATGCAATGTACAAGGCACATAAAAAATACAATTGATTTTGGCCCAGAGCCTTTTGTTGTCAACATTTCAAATGCAACGGAACAAAACCCCTTTTATCGTAGAACATTATGGACGGGGCGCTATTTACAACTCACTCTCATGTGTATTCCACCTAACGGGGAAATTGGCTTAGAGATACATCCGCAGACCGATCAATTCCTCAGATTGGAGGCAGGACGGGGAATCGTGAAAATGGGAAAATGCAAGGAACAACTTTATTTTCAGCAGCAAGTTTGCCGGGATGATGCCATATTTGTTCCCGCCGGTACCTGACACAATGTAATCAACACAGGGAGAACACCATTAAAGCTCTACTCTATCTATGCCCCGCCACACCATCCCCATGGAACCGTTCATCGCACAAAAGCGGAGGCGGATGCCAGAGGAGACTAATGCTAATAATGCGGCAGCCTGATTTATCCTATGCCACCCCTTTTTAGATCATGCGTCCCATAAATGCCTATAAAAAAGCGTACCTATGAAGGAAATGACAGGAACTTACGTTGATAAAAATTATTATATGTTTGATTACTATGATGAAGTAGTTGAAGATATGGGGATGGCTATAGATGTGGATTTTACAAGGAGATTTATGACTTTAGGGGATATTAAAAAAATTACTGCAGGTGTGAAAAAATAATTTAAAATTAGCTGTATAGTACAACAAGTTTCTGATTGATAAGAAAACCCTGTAGCCTTTTTATTGCAAAGGCTACAGGATTATTTTTTGGTCTTTTGCTGCAAAAGTCAAATTATATATTGGTGTTGGAGCAAAATCAATTATTTTTGCATTTTTTGTGATTAACTTATGCTGCTGATCCATTAGATTATTTTTTTTCCTTGTGAATAATCCTTTCTTTATGTATTATTAAATTAGTCATATAGCCGATGTGGGGGCCGGTATATGGGCACCGGTCCATTTGAAAGGAGAAATGGTATGTCGAACTTAAACAAGTCGCAAATCGATGAGTTCCTCGGTAAAGCTCACAGCGCAGCATTTGCCACCGTTGATGCAGACGGTTATCCCTACAATGTTCCCGTCAATTTCGTTTGGCAGGACGACAAAATCTATATTCACGGCCGGGCTTCCGGCACAAAGACCACTAACTGTGAAAAAAATTCCAAGGTAGGACTTTTAATCTATCATATGGGGGAATTGGAATATGACCCCAACCAGGAACGGGCCTGTGCGGTTATGGTTCACTACACCAGCGTCATCATTAAAGGGAATATAAGAAGGCTGGAGGATCCGGCGGAAAAGCAAAAGATATTATGGGATATAGTAAAAAAATATACCCCCCCTCTAACCGGTGCTTCCATGGTTGATGCAGATGTGGCAAAGACTTCAGTCTATGAAATTACCCCCACCTCCATTACAGGGAAAACATATCCGGACGAATAAGCCTACAACAATTTTTTTCTTTTACGCTGCACATATTTTTTGCCTGCGAATACTCTATACTACAACATAATTTTAAAAAAGCAGGTGATAAATAATGTCAGATGGATGTGGACTCCTCCGCGGAGAAGGAATTGATACCAGTTTGCTATTTTTCTTCTTACTTCTGGTTATCATTTTCTGCAACTGTTATTCCAGATAGTACACAAAACATAAAAAAGGAGGGATAGATGGAAAACCATACATCCTTCCTTTTTTAATTGCTTTAAATCACGTTCTACTCCATTCATCCCTGCCATCCGGCCAGGTATTTTTTTTGTCCTTCCGTCAACTGATCTATTACTATTCCCCAGGATTTCAACTTGCGGCAAGCCACTAAGGAGTCTATTTCATCAGAAACATCATATACACGATTTTCAAGTCTGTCCTTATTCTCCTTAACATATAAAGCTGATAAGGCCTGCACTGCAAAGCTCATATCCATAATCTCTGCGGGATGGCCATCCGCTGCCGCTATGTTTACCAAACGCCCCTCCGCAATCAGACATACCCTTCTGCCATTCCGCAACTCATAGCCCATTATGTTTTCCCTCATTAGGCCTTTACCCACCGCCTCTTTTTCCAGCCCCTCAACATCTATTTCCACATCAAAATGACCTCCGTTTGCTAAAATAGCACCATCCTTCATTGTGGACATGTGTTCCATACCTATTACGTTGTTGCAACCTGTTGCAGTTATAAAGAAATCTCCTCTAAGGGCAGCCTCCTTCATAGGCATAACATCAAACCCATCCATAACAGCCTCTATAGCCGGTATGGGAGCTACTTCCGTCACAATTACTTTAGCACCCAGAGCCTTGGCTCTCATAGCGATACCCTTTCCGCACCACCCATAACCCCCTACGACCACAGTTTTTCCAGCTACAATAAGGTTGGTGTTCCTCATTATTCCATCCCAAACCGATTGCCCTGTGCCGTATCTGTTATCAAATAGGTACTTGCATTGAGCATCGTTTACGGCCACCATGGGAAATTTTAGAATCCCATCCCTTTCCATGGCTTTCAGCCTGAGAACGCCTGTGGTGGTCTGCTCGCAACCTCCCCAGACATCCTCTGCCAAATCAGCCCTCCTGCTATGGATCATACTTACCAGATCCCCGCCATCATCTATGATTATATTCGGCCTATGCTCCAAAGTCCTCTGGATGTGTTCGTCATAAAGATCCGTGGATGCTCCGTGAACTGCATAAATTTCCATTCCTCCCGCCGCCAAAGCGGCTGCCACATCATCCTGGGTTGAAAGGACATTACTTCCTGTAACAGCCATCTTCGCACCTCCTGCCGCTAAAACTTCACAAAGATATGCGGTTTTGGCCTCCATATGGATGGACAGGGAGATTTTTATACCCTGTAGCGGTCTATCCCTTCGGAATTCTTCTTCAAGCTCCTTAAGCAAAGGCATATTGTCCCGCACCCATTCTATTTTTCGCCTGCCGGAAGGGGCTAACCCTATATCCTTTATTTCATAATTTCTCATTTTCATTCCTTTTCTCTGTATACTTCATCATCATGCATGGGGTATGTCTGCATACTCCGCAAGTCCTCGATCTATGGTACAAAGGTCTTCCAAGCTCAGATCGTGAATGTTCGGGTTACCGGTTATCCTGCCATAGGTTTTTAATTCCTCTCCGGATACATTGAGAAAATTATACAACCGTTGAGCCGCTGCCTCCACATGCATGCGTTTTCTTAATTCCGGATCCTGCGTAGCCACACCTACCGGACAATACCCCTTGTGGCAAAGCTTGTACTGCTGGCATGCAGCAGCAATTAAAGCCGCAGAAGCGATGGCTACAGCATCAGCACCCAAAGCTATGGCCTTGGCAAAATCCGAGGAAACTCTTAATCCTCCTGTTATTACAAGCTCAACATCCGAATTTATTGAATCTAAATATTTTCTCGCCCGCCGAAGTGCGTAAATAGTAGGCATGCTTGTAGCATTCCGAAGGAGTTTGGGACTCGCTCCCGTGGCTCCCCCTCGTCCATCTATCGTAACAAAATCCGGTCCCGCATACACAGCAAAAGCCAGATCTCTTTCTATTTTCCCGGCAGCAAGCTTAATTCCTATTGGCCTTCCACCTGAGCGCTCCCTCAGTTCCTCCACCAATCTTTTAAGGTCATCCTTAGTCTCTACACCTTCAAATTTTGAAGGACTGATTATATCCTGCCCCATAGGCTTATTTCTAATCCGTGAGATTTCCTCGGTCACCTTGTCTCCCGGCAAATGACCTCCCATTCCCGGTTTGGTTCCCTGACCAATTTTTATCTCAATGGCGTGGGATTTTAGCAGATTTTCATCGGTTACGCTATATTTGTTAGGTACATATTCAAAAATGTAGCGATATGATGAATCCCGTTCCTCCGGCAATATCCCTCCCTCTCCGCTGCACATGGCGGTCTTTGCCATAGCGGAACCTTTAGCCAAAGCTATCTTTATCTCCCGCGAAAGAGCACCGAAGGACATATGAGAAACATATACCGGCATTTCTAAAATCATGGGCTTTGCAGCCTTTTTTCCAATAACGGTAGATATGTTCACATCAGCATTCTCATCCAACGGCATGGGATCCAACTGAGCACCTAAGATAAATATATCCTCCCATGAAGGCTTTATTTCCCTTACCCCCATGGCCTCTATAATGCTATTGCCGCTTACTGCCATCTGGTGTATATCAGCCATACAGCGCTCAGCCCCATCACTCCTTGAAGTTTCCCTGTCATATTCCAGGTTGTCTAACTCCTGTATCGGTTTTGATTCCTCTAACTTCTTGTGATTATCTCCATCCTTTAACCGGAAATAGGATGAGGGCACCATACATGATGGACATTCTGTCAGCTGATCAATGGACATCCCTTCCAGTTCCTCATCGAACACATGACCGCAAATGCTGCACACATATATCTTTCCACTCCCTTTTCTTTGGGCTCCTTCCCCCTCCATTCCCTTTTCTACCACTCTAATTTCATCCTTTGCTCCATCTTCTTTAATGCGGAAGTGCGATGAGGGCACCATGCATGAGGGGCATTCTGTCAGCTGATCAATGGACATCCCTTCCAGTTCCTCATCGAATACATGGCCGCAAATATTACATATAAATACCATTACCTTCCCCTCTTCCTATTATCATCCATAGAATAATCCACAATTTACTTAGATAATTATATATCAACCCAAAGTAGGGTTCAACCTTTTATGCCTGTTCTATAAGTGACCAAATCACCGACATAGTGGGAAAATCAGGGTATAATAAAATTACCCTTTAATTTGGGAAGGGGTATTAGGGATCTTTATAAAAGAAAGGAGCAGGAAATGAGAATTTTATTAGGCATGGCAGTAGGTGCCGCCATCGGGTATTTCCTATTTTATAGAGTTATCGGATGCAATAGCGGATCATGCCCTATAACTTCTAATCCTTGGGTATCCTCAATTTATGGTGGCATACTGGGTGCGATTATTACAGCAGGGGTTTCAGCCGGTGGCGTTTAATTAGAAGGCTACAAACAGATGGAAAGATTTTTACCATATAGACAATACTTGGAGGAAAAATGAAATGTCTGTAGATAAAGCTGCTATTGAAAAACTGGCTGAAATGATGAAAAACTCAAAATATACTGTTGTTTTAACGGGAGCCGGAATGTCCACAGAAAGCGGTATTCCTGATTTTAGATCCGAGGGTGGATGGTGGAGAAAAATTAATCCGGCTACCGTGGCAACAGTAGATGCCCTTGAAAATAACTATGAGCTTTTCAAGGAATTCTACAAGCATAGATTCGAATCCCTCCAGCCATGCTCCCCCAATGTGGGGCATCATGTACTGGCCTCATGGGAAAACCGTGGGCTAATCAAGTCTGTCATGACTCAAAATGTTGATGGCCTTCATCGGAAAGCCGGTAATGTAAAGGTACATGAACTACACGGCTCCATAGAGAATGTTTACTGCCATACCTGTGGTAAAAAACATGACAAGGACGATTTTATTGCTGAAAAACCTTGCAGAAAATGTGGAGGTAAGCTAAGACCCGGCGTTGTACTCTTTGGGGAAAGCCTGCCTGCTCTCCCCTGGGAAAATGCATATCGGGAAATCGAAACATCAGACCTCCTTTTGGTAATCGGAACCAGCCTTAACGTAAGTCCTGTAAACACCCTGCCTCTTGTGGCAGGAGGCGAACGTGTGCTAATCAATATGGAGTCAACGGGTTTCGATAACAGGTTCAATCTGATTATCAATGACAAGGCCGGCTCCGTGCTCAACAAAGTAAACGCTTTATTGGCAATTTAAAAATGCTGTGATATAATCGCTTAAAACAACAAATAGATAGGAAAAGGAAAAAATGAGCGATTATAGATTCAACACAAAATGTGTGCAGGGCACATACAAACCAAAGAATGGTGAACCCCGTGTAGTTCCCATATATCAAAGCACTACCTTTGCATACCAGGATTCCGATGGGGTTGCGGATCTTTTCGACCTTAAGGCCGCCGGCCCTTTCTATACCCGTCTGGGGAATCCTACATCCGATGCCTTTGAGGGCAAAATGGCGCTTCTTGAAGGAGGCATAGGTGCTCTTGCCACCTCTTCTGGACAAAGTGCCAGCTTCTTTTCAATAATCAATCTATGTAATGCCGGAGATCATATAATTTCATCCGGAGCGATCTACGGAGGTACTTTTAATCTGTTCGATGTGTCCCTGAGAAAGTTGGGCATTGACTTTACCTTTGTCAATCCCAATGCTGATTTAGACGATCTTTTAAAAGCTGCCCGACCAAATACCAAGGCAATTTTTGCGGAAACCCTTGCCAATCCCAGCATGGAAGTTCTAAACTTTAAAAAGTTTTCCCAGGCCGCCAAAACACTTGATGTCCCCCTTATCATAGACAATACCCTTGCAACACCTTATCTATGCCGTCCCTTTGAACATGGTGCGGATATAGTCATACATTCGGCGACAAAGTACATCGATGGCCATGCTACCGGCGTGGGAGGAGTCATCATAGATGGCGGTAGTTTTGACTGGTCTAACGGAAAATTCCCCGGTATTACAGATCCGGATCCCAGCTATCACGGGCTGAGTTTTTCAGAAAGCTTCGGCAATGCCGCCTATATTACTAAAGCCCGTGCCCATCTGATAAGGGATTACGGATGTACCCCGTCTCCATTTAACACCTTTATGTTTCATATGGGTCTTGAAACCCTGCATCTGCGCATGGAAAGACATAGCGAAAACGCACTCAAACTTGCTGAATTCCTTTCCGGTCATCCAAATGTTTCCTGGGTAAAATACCCCGGCTTGAAGAATGATCCCTATTACGAATTGGGGCAAAAATATCTTCCTAAGGGACAAAGCGGCATCCTTTCCTTTGGCATAAAGGGAGGTGCGGAGGCTGGCAGGCAGCTGCCCAAACGTCTGAATATGGTTTCACTGGTAGTTCATCTGGGAGATTTAAGAACCAGTATACTCCATCCGGCCAGCACAACCCACAGGCAGCTTTCCGAGAAACAACAGATTGAATCCGGTATTCTGCCTGAAATGATTCGGGTCTCCGTAGGGCTGGAGGACATCAGGGACATAATAGCGGACTTCAACAAGGCCCTGTGAGAAAAAAGGAAGGTTGATTTATATTATCTACCTCTTGACATCTTCCTGCCATCAGATTAGAATGATAACTGATTGAATACAATATTTGCTAGGGGAGCTACTTGGCTGAGACTTTTTCATCGATTCGGTGGAATTGACCCTCATTACCTGATCCGGATAATACCGGCGTAGGGAAGTATCTAAGGCGATTATACGGTTAACTATTCTTATGCTGTTGTAATCGTTTTGCATCCCCTCCTGTTGACAAAAGGAGGTTTTTTTATGTCACCTGAAAAAATGCAGGCCTTTGTTGAATCTCTGCAAGGCCAAATCTTCATCTTAGGGGTTATCATACTTCTTTTCTTCATGATTCTCATTACCGGAAGGAAAAAGGCGGATACAAAGGGTCTTGTACTTGCTGCCATATTCGTGGCCCTATACGTGGTAACCAACCAGCTGATTCTCTTCAGATTCCCCCAGGGTGGTTCTATTACCGCTTTCAGTATGTTCACCATTACGTACTGCGGCTTCCTGCTGGGAACAAGGAGGGGGGTTATGGCAGGCATGTGTGCCGGCCTTCTTACCCTTGTCTTTAACCCATATGTAATCCATCCCATTCAGCTGCTTTTAGATTACCCCCTTGCTGTAGGGGCTCTGGGCTTCGCCGGAATATCCTGCAAAAAAGGAGGCCTGATTCCCGGCTATCTATTAGGCATTATAGGGCGCTATTTCTGCGTTTGCCTATCGGGGATAATCTTCTTTTCAAAGTATACGCCGGAGGGCTGGAATGCCATCATGTGGTCACTTTACTACAATGGTGCCTATATTGGTGCAGAGGGAATCCTGACACTGATACTGCTGTCCATCAAGCCATTCCGCAACACCCTGGAGCGCCTTAAACTTCAATTATAATGGTCCTCGCCGCCATCCCCGCCCAACCTTTTGTTTTTAAAGAACGACGGGATCTTAGTGAAATTTATTTCCATTATAAATAAGCTGCAAATTAGGATGGCCGCTCCTAAATATTCCCTTGGATGTAGTATTTCACCTGCGGCAAAATATGCAGTCATTCCGGCAAACACCGGGCTGAATGAAAAAATCACACCAAAATGAGATGCCTTCGTGTACTTCTGCGCCACAGCTTGTATTATAAAGGCAATACCTGTGCAGAAAACCGCCAGAAATAGAATTGCCCCCCAAACCTTGCCACTTTGTGGGATAGTCGGTTTTTCAAACACAAAGGTAAGCAATATAAGCCAAAGGCTGCAAAAGCCTAATTGTAACACACCAATTTGAAAGGCATCTACATTCTCTTTTTTAACCACGGCCTCCGTAACTAAAATATGTACGGAATAGGACAGGGAACTTAGAATACAAATTATATCCCCCAAAGCTGGAGCAGTCCTCTCGGTTAAAGTAAGGAAGGCTACACCAATTAAGGCTAAAAAAATTACGATGATCAGCTTTTTTTCCGGTCTTTGCTTAAGGAAGATAAAGGCTACGATAGGCGTTGTTATAACCGTAAGAGAACATAAAAATCCGGCGTTAGATATGCTGGTATACTTCACTCCATAAGAAACGGTAACGTATACGCTAACCAGAAGGGTACCTAAAACTGCCGCATATTTTAAGGTTTCTCTGTTAACTCCCCGCAGCCGCCTTAGGGAAAAGGTGCCTGTGATGATAAAGGCCAAGGCAAACCTGAGGGCAATTAGATTTATGGGATCTAACTCGGTGAGGCTGATGCTGATAAAATAGTAAGTAGTCCCCCAAAAAAGGGTGGCTAAAAGTAGCATCAAATCAGCCTTTGTCTGCTTGCTCATAACACTTCCTCCTGTCTTTTTCCCGGTTCATAAGCTTCATTTATCAAGGGCTCTGAATCTTTTTACGCCTGAAAAACCTTAGCTTCATAAACCAGGAGAAATTTATTTCCATAACAAACAGGCTGCTGACCAGTATGGCGGCCCCCAAATACTCCTTTGGCAGGAGTATTTCTCCCGCTGCAAAGAAAGCAATTATACCTGCAAAAACTGGCTCTAAGGCAAAAATCACCCCTACATGGGATGCACTGGTATGCTGTTGTGCAACCGATTGCACAATAAAGGCAAGACCGGTACAAAATACTGCCAGAATCAGAATAGCCGTCCATATTGATCCGCTTTCAGGAAGATGGGGCTCCTCAAAAAGAATGGTAATTAAGGATTGCCAAACACTGCAGAATCCAAGCTGAAAAACCCCCAGCTGAAAAGCATTGACCCCCTCCTTCTTGACGGCAGTTTCCGTAAGCAAAATATGGACAGAATAGGCCAAAGAGCAGAAAAGACATATTACATCCCCGGGAGCAGGCTTCATCTGCCCGCTTAATGTCAAAAGTCCAATCCCTGTCACAGCCATTATTAACACTAAAATCAGTTTTTTCTCCGGCTTTTCCTTCTTAAATATGAATGCCAAAATAGGCGTCATCACCACTGGAAGTGAGCAAAGAAATCCCGCATTGGATATGCTGGTATACTGGACTCCATAGGTTGCCGTCAGATATACGATTACCAGAAGCGTCCCTAACATGGCAGAATACTTTAGAGTTTCCCGGCTTACACCCTTTAAATGCCTGAAAGAGGCTGCCACCGCTATGGTGAAGGCGATGATAAATCTCAAGGAAATAAGGGTTAGCGTCTGCACCTCCGCCAGGCTGATGCTAACCAGATAATAGGACATCCCCCAAAACAAAGTAACTAGAAGCAGCATCAGATCCGCACGAGTCCCTCTACTCATAAAATTCCCTCCAGCTACATTTCTCCTATCAATAACTCGAAGCCAAGCCACCAATCCAATATGCCTGCTTTACCGTTTTTGTCTATCTCGTAGGCCTTTATTAAAACCCTCTGCAAATGGTGGAGCTCGTATTTCGATGCAAACTCCATACCTTTCTTAATACGATATTCGTGAACCCCCAAGATCTCTTGCATTTCCCGAAAGCTCTTTCCCTCCCGTTTCATTTCCTTAACTGATAACATTATCTCCAACTGTGAACATATCAATCCCAAAATCTGATATTCCTTATGCCCCATTACCCTGAGATTGTGAAGCATACCCAATGCCTCATCCTTATGACCGCTGCTCATGGAATCCAATAGAGCAAACACATCCACCAGCAGATTTCCTGTTACAGTTTCCAAAATATCCTCTACAGTTAATCGTTGGCCTTCACTATGGGCTATTGCCTTGCAAAGATCATTTTCAAGGTTGTACAAGGTGTAATCGGAATCCTTATCATGGTATCCGGTTATAGCCTGTATCTGAGATATCACCGAGGGCTCCGTATACTTATCCGCCGCCTTCAGCTTTTTCATAATCCATGCCCCTAAGGTCTTTTCGTCCAATTTTTGAAAGTCATAACTTCCACCGCACTTTTCTAAGCTTTTATAAAGCTTCAACCTCTTATCCGTACCAAACCCCGTAAATATTAAAATACACGTATCTGGCAACTCCAAAAAATACTCACTTAGCCGCTCCACATCACCATCCGGAAAAGAATCCAGCCTCTCCCCTTTAAAAGGAGAAAACCCTTCTACGAGAACCACCCTTTTATCCGACATTATAGGCAAGGTTTCGCATTGATTCCGAATCTGTGCAAAGCTAATTTGAGATGCCTCGTTCTTGTTGAAATCCATATCTCGCACCAGGGGATTTACATATTTCTTAACAATTGCATCTATTGCCCAGTCTATAAGATAACGTTCCTTACCATAGAAAAATAAAGGGCTTCTCAATCCATCGCCCTTTAATTCCTCATCGATTCTTTTAAAGGCATGTACATTCATGTCGGTCTTTCGCTGCGCCATATTCTCCTCCCTGCTATGGCATCATCACACGGATCTTCAGCTGATCCCCCCTTATATTTAAAAGGATTGCTCCTTGTAAATCATTCCTGTATATCATTATATTCCTTTTCTGTAGCTTTTCAATTACTTCCCCATGAGGATGTCCAAAATGATTATTCCTGCCCGATTGTATGATGGCCACCCGGGGATTTACCAAATTTAGAAATTCATCGGAAGTAGAGCTGCGGGATCCGTGGTGTCCCACCTTTAAAATATCGCAATTAAAAACACTGTCTAAATCTGATCTAAGTCCTTTATAATCTTCCCATAGGGATATGGCCCCAGCCTCACCCTTAAAACCCAAGTCTCCGGTCATCAATAAGGTCTTTCCCAGGTAACTAAGCTTAATCAACAGGCTGTTTTCATTTTCATCCTCCTCATACCCTAAATTCTTAATATATTCCTGTTTACTTTTAGCCCTTGGGTAAAGTATATCTATATATATTCCGTTTTCAATATCGATTCTTTTTCCACTAATTAGAGGTAAAACCCTGTCAAGATTTAGTCCCGTCCTCTCCTTCCATTCATCCTGTCTCGCCACAGTTCCCTCATACATACCGATTTTCCTTATCATCCCCTCTTGACAAAGGCTTGCAATTCCCCAAAAATGATCTGAATGGAGATGGGTGATTAGGGCCAGATCTATTTCCTTCACCCCGTTCCTTAAGAGATAGGGCTTGAGAATCTTTTTACCCACATCATAACCCCTTTCCCCACCCCCATCTATTAAAATGTTCTTCCCCTCGGGAGTTCTAATATGCAAGCAATCCCCCTGCCCTACAGACACAAAAGTCATGTCCGCCCTCCCTCTGTCATCCCACGCACATATAGCCACCATCGCCGCCAAACACCCTAAGGTGCAAAGAGCCACCACCACTCCCTTCTTGTTTCCTCCCTTATAGGATAGCCAAAACCCTTCCGATGAAAGAAAAAAAATAAGCCCATAATAGATGCAGATAAATAAAAAAGAAGGCGATACCAAATCAAAGGAGGTTTTCCCGGGGATGCACATGAGCTCATTCAGGACCAGCAACGCTTTCATTATAACCTGTATACCCATAGCAAGAAATCCAAAGACAAAGTCTGTTATCCAGATTCCTCGAACAGGAACCATAAGTGATGTTCCTATTCCAAGGGGTATGATAAAACCTGCCATTGCAATTGTAGGAACATTGATGATAAAAGCAGCAAGGGAAAAGTAATTAAAAAGATAGGCTATCAAAGGCCACATACCGATTTGAATTACAAATACAGGTAATAGTATCCTTCCAATATTTCCGTTGATATGCCATCGATCCCTTATCAGCGGCATCAAAAAGGCCAAAGTGAAAACCGCTGTGAAGGAAAGCTGAAAACCCACATGAAAAAGCTGATAAGGATTCCATACCAGCATAATTATCGCCGCAAAAGAAGCACTGCAAAGAAAGTCGTATCTCTTATGTATATGAGTAGCTAAGATGTGTAGAAAAATCATGGTTACCGCCCTTACAATAGATGGGGAAAAGGAACCTAAAGCAGCATAAAAAAATAGTCCCACCATGGTTATCATCGATCTGCACCGGGTTCTACGCTTACCTAAAAATCGATGAATCCAAAGATAAACGATTCCCACATGTATCCCGGAAACAGCCAGAATATGGGCAGTACCATTGCGTTGGAAGGTCTGATACACATCCTCCGAAAGATGTGATTTGTCTCCGAATAGCATCCCCAAAAGCAGGCCGCATGTGTCCTCATCCACATACTCTAAAAAAGCCTCCCTGACCCTTTCTCGTATTGTAGCCGTCAAACATTGAAATCTGCTTCCCTTTCCGGTAATCCAAAGGTGTGAATCATAGGCTTCAATTATTACCCTTATGCCCCTAATCTTTAAATACATGCGGTAATCAAATCCTCCCGGATTAACTGCCCCTGATGGAAGCGTCACCCTCCCCTTTATAATTACATCTTTACCCACCAAGGTTTCCGGCTTCCCTGGCAACACTAAATGAGAGCCATTGATATTACAAATTTCCGGCATCTTTACAAGTAGATCTCTTTCACCGCACCATCCCCTTCTTTTAATGCTAAGCTGCCATCCGTAGCTCTTTTCCTCCACGCTGCTTATGCGACCTTTAACCGTAACGACCTTCCCTTCCTCATCCTCCAACGGATCTGAAATCCCATCAATGAGCATAAAATAGCCGGCCCCCAGAAGAAAGATTATTGATAATATAACCATCATCCTCTTTTCAAGCAAAAAGCATCCTCCCGCCAGACATGCTGCAAAAATCAAAAAGAACAGTACAATAATCTGAATCGGCATGTTCATAATATTTTTTAAATTACTTCCTGTAAATATTCCTATTGCAAAGGCTAATAGAACCAACCCAATCGGTCTTCTCATCAAATACCCCCAAAGATAATTATTTAGTTAATTTTATATATATTTACATTTTATGTCAACACGTTTTCATTTGTGTTACATCTGAGATACTATTTCATTGCTTTTATTGTCTAATTAGAATAACCTATGGTATAATATCCGCATTCCAACTATGATTTTAGCCAATTTATTTTATGACTGTTTTATTATAGATAAGGCAGGTGTTAGTTTTGAGCGACGATTTTAACAAGGATCCCGATAGCAAAAAAGAACTAGAGGATTTTCTTGCCCAATTCGATAAAATCAGCAATGATTTTTCAAATAGGCCAAAGGAGACCTCACCTGCTAATCAACCTTCATCCTCCCCGGATCTTTTGGATAAGACGGACTTCCCGTCAAATCCACGGAAAATTAGTGTAAATATGATTGAGTTAGAAGCCAAATATGGTGATGGGGGAATGGAAGAAACAAGGGAAAAAGAGAAGTCCTCACAGAAAAAAACCGGAGTTGCAATGTCGAAAACAAAAAAGAAAAGAAAACATCGCTTCAACGCCTTAAAACTAATTCGCAATCTCATCGTTTTATTTGCTGCCCTGGGGGTATGCTTAGCCGTATGGGCTTCTGTAATCATCATTAAGCTACCGCCGCTTAACGACGATATATATTCCATGCTGCCTCAAAACTCAACGATTTACGATGATCAAGGCAAGATAATCGATAACTTATACCTTCAAGGTAACGGCTTGCGAACAAACCTTGATTATACTCAAATACCCAAACAATTGATAGATTCCTTCATTGCCGTTGAGGATAAAACCTTTTGGGAGCATAAGGGTTTTAACTTCATAAGAATTGCAGGGGCTATCTGGGATAGCGCCACATCGGGCACCTCTATAAAGGGAACAAGCACCATTACACAGCAATTGGCACGAAACCTCTATCTTGAGAATAAGCGCTCAATGACAAGGAAGATCTCTGAGGCATGGTATGCCATTCAATTGGAGCGAAAGTTCTCAAAACAACAAATAATATCCGCTTACCTTAACTCCACATATCTGGGCAGCAACTCCAACGGTGTCGCTGCAGCTTCGCAATCCTACTTTTCCAAGGATGTAAAGGAACTCAACCTTGCAGAATGTGCTCTTTTAGCGTCGATCCCAAAAAGTCCCGCTCGCTATTCTCCTATGGCCACCATAAGCAATGACAATCTTACCGATGCAGAATCCATGGACATTATTGAACGAAATGAGGACTTTACCATAATCTACAAAGATGATTATATCCCGCGGCAACAACTAATTCTAAGCTTTATGGAAGAGCAAGGATATATTACTGCTGCGGAAAAACAGGAAGCACTAAATTATAGCATCCGCGACTCTTTAAAACCGGGAGGGGATCAAAGTGCAAATATCAGCTCTTACTTCCAAAGTTTTCTGGTAAAGCAGGTGACAAACGATCTGATGGCCGAATTCAAGCTATCTGAGGAAGATGCCCGGGATCTTGTCTATAATGGCGGCTTGAAAATCCACAGCACGCTAAATCTAAATACACAAAAGGCAGTTGAGGGAATTTATGCCTCCACCGGTAATTTCCCCGGCGTCGCCAACCTGAAGAAGGACAAAAAAGGTAATGTGATGGATGCAGGTGGTAAAAATGTGCTTTACTATGCCTATAACAATATGTTTGATTCCGAAGGCAATTTTGTTCTATCCTCTGATGAATTCAAGAAGAACCCGGACGGCAGCCTGACGATTTACAAAGGAAACCGGCTTAATTTCTTTAGAACACAGGTCCAGGGCAAGGAAGATATCAGCGTTGAATTCAAGCCCATGTATTATATGGAAAAGGGCATTTTTTACAGTATAGGCACCAGCTATACCAGTTATCTCTTAATTCCTTCCGAGTATAAAAAGCGAGACAAGGATGGGAATCTCATACTGAGCAAGGAAATGTTTGAAAAAAGCTCCATCGCCCAGCTTAAAGATAATAACAGCATCGTCATATCTCCCGAGTATTATCAACTTGGGCAAAAGGTAATGCAGCCTCAATCCGCAATAGTCATAATGGACTACCGCACAGGAGCAGTAAAGGCTATGGTAGGGGGCAGGGGTATGACAGGTAAAATGCTTTATAATAGAGCAATCCAACCCAGACAACCCGGCTCCGCAATAAAGCCCATCTCCGTATACGCCCCTGTTCTACAGCGGACAGTTGACGGTATTGAAGGTGCCGGCGGTGCCGGTGGAAAGGTCCAATGGACCGCTGCAACAGCCATAGAGGATAAGGCCACAACAAGGAACGGAAAGGTCTGGCCTAAAAACTGGTATAATGGATACAGAGGTTGGATGACTCTGCGAAAATCAATTGAGGAGTCAGTAAACACTAATGCAGTAAAGGTCTGGGAGGATCTTGGGGCCGGCGATTCTGCCGCTTTTCTTAAGAAGTTGGGTGTAACCACCGTAACCGAGAGTGGTAGCGTAAACGATATGAATCCCGCCGCACTTGCCCTTGGTGGAATGGCAAAGGGTATCTCTCCATTGGAAATGGCTGCCGCTTATAGTGCTTTCCCAAACAAGGGAATATATACCGAACCATCTGCTTACACTAAAATAACCTACCGCTCCGGA
The DNA here is from genome assembly GCA_050953445.1 of Anaerovoracaceae bacterium. Taxonomy (GTDB): domain Bacteria; phylum Bacillota; class Clostridia; order Peptostreptococcales; family Anaerovoracaceae; genus JBMNMS01. Next base: position 1,012,890 of record JBMNMS010000001.1, on the reverse strand, counting down.
GATGTGCTTTTTGAAAAGAAGCCCGATCAGAGAAGGGTTATGGATCCCGGTGTGGCTTTTATAATGACGGATATATTAAGAACCACTGTAAGCAACGGAATTGCAGGACGCGCCTCCTTCCCGGGTCAGCCGGTGGCCGGTAAAACGGGAACTACTTCAGATAACTACGATGCCTGGTTTGTGGGCGTAACCCCTTATTATTCCGCTGCTGTTTGGATCGGAAATGATGTGAATATACAGCTGACTCAAGGTAGCCCTGCTGCTGCTAAACTTTGGTCTCAGGTCATGGCTCAGGTGCACAAGGGTCTTCCCGGAGGCTCTTTCCCACCCATTCCTGCCAATGTGGTTTCCGCAAGCATAGACACAACCACAGGTGATTTAGCATCACAATTTTCCATTGCCGCCGGCACGGCAAGGAGTGAATATTTTATAAGGGGCACCGTTCCCTCTAAATATGGGGTACCCAGAACCAGCGGAGATGAGGAGGACGGCAGCAAAACGGTAACCATTTGTGCTGATACAGGCTGCCTTGCTACTCCTTACTGTAAAAACAGACTTTCCCGTACCTATATGGCCGAGGAAAAGCCCTCATACTATTGTCATCTTCATAACCTTAATCCGGATGATTACCCTGTCACCCCCGGTCTAACTGCCGACCCGGATTTCCAATGGGATGGCGTTTACCACAATGATCCCGGTGCTCCTGCCCCCGATCAATATAAGCCTACATCTCCACCGCCAGCACCTGTTCCTCCTCCGGAGCCGACACCGGATCCCAATGGGAACAGTGGAGGAGGCGGCAATGCAGATGAGAACAATCAAAATTCGGGTAGTCCCCCAACAGATTCTGATGGAGGAATACCCGATTGGTTAAGGTAATGGAGATTATTAACATGTTGAGGAGGCTTTCTAATCAGATTGGCCCCCTGTCATCTGGGAATCATAGGTTCTCTTTAATTCCTTAATCATTTCCTTTTCATTCTTAATTCCCGAATCCTTTGGCAACTTGCCGCTTACATATTCATCGGCTAATCCGCACAATGTCCCTATTACCTCGGTGCCTTTAATCAACCTGCTTCGTCCTGCATCCTGGTTTTCAACCTCTCCTGCTCTCAATGAATCAGCAAAGGCATAGGTATCCTTTTCTAATTGGAACATGTAGGAATATATCACCTGTGCCATCCCCGAAGGATATCCGCAGTAGGGAATCTTCTTATATAAGGCGAACTTATCGGCCACCTCCATATAATGTTCGGTCTTCGTGGCCTTAACCAGATCATCTCTCACATCGTGCCTCAGAAGTTCGTACATTACAGCTGCCGTATTAGCACTGTGATCTTTCAATTGCGCATCCCTTTTTTTTGATTGCCCTTTAAAGATAAATATCCCTATAAGAGAAGCCGCCAGAATAATAACCATTACGATCAGAAGGATATCGCTCAATCTGCATTTCCTTGCACTTCCACTATTTGAAACCATATCTACCTCTCCGCTCCTTTATCAAAGCTTTTGTCTAATTTCATATTTTCTGATAATTTCTTTAAAGTATACCATAATTGAAAAGGAATGCAAAGATAGAATTGATTTGTTATCGAATGGATTTAGGGTTGAAAATTAGGGCGATTAAGTACCCAAAACTTATGGCTACCGCAACTCCCGCCGCCGTATCCTTTATTCCCCCTGATAAAATCCCTAAAATTTCTCCCTTGGCTACCCCCTCCATGGAACCCTTCGCCAAAGCGTACCCAAAACCCGGAAGGGGAACTGTGGCACCGGTTCCAGCCAATTCAACCAATGGTTGATAAAGGCCAAGCCCTGTTAAGATGCCTCCTGCCACGACGAATATGACTAAAATCCTGGGAGGTGTCAGAGGGGTAGCATCCATCAGAATTTGACCGATTACACAGAGTATCCCTCCTATTACGAAAGCCCATAAATATTCCATCTCTTCCTACCGTCCTTAAAAAATTATTGTTTCAGATATTCTAAGGCTATGCCATGGGCAATGCCGGGAATCGATTCTCCTTGAAAGGGGCTTATGGTGGAAAGCAAGGCCCCCGTTGAGATGAGAAACACCTTTTTCAAAGCTCCCCCTCTCAATTCTTTGTAGATGCGCCCTGCAAATATGCCTGCCGAACATCCACATCCACTGCCGCCACTATGAACATCCTGCTCATCATCATATATGATCACCCCGCAATCCTCATACAGCCCTTCCATATTAAAACCTCTTTTTTTCATCTGATCCAACAGTATCCTCTTTCCTATCCAGCCAAGATCACCTGTTAAAATAAGGTCGTAATAGTCGGGACTTCTTCCCGTATCCTCGAAATGGGTGCAGAGAGTATCTATCGCTGCAGGAGCCATCGCTGCCCCCATTTGATTGCTATCCTTAATCCCTACATCCACCACCTTACCGATGGTTCCACAGGTTACGACAATACGCCCCTCATCTCCCAATACACTTGTAGATTCGTTCTCAATTACTACAGCCCCGGCCCCTGTCACAGTCCACTGGGCGGAAGGAGGCCTTTGATTACCGTGCTCCAATGGCATGCGAAACTGCCTTTCGGCTGTACAATAATGGCTGGAAGCAGCCGCCACAATGCTGTTAGCATACCCTCCATCTACCAACACACTTCCAAGGAGAATAGATTCAGCCATGGTAGAACAGGCCCCATAAAGCCCTAAGAAGGGAATTTGCAAATCCCTGGCGGTGAAGGAGGATGACATAAGTTGATTTAGTAAATCCCCCGACAACATGGCATCAACACCCTTTTCCTCCCTGCCGGCTTTCTTAATGGCCATCATCATACTATCCTTCAGCATCTTAACCTCTGCCTTTTCCCAGGTCTTCTCCCCGTAAAGATCATCCTCCATTATATTATCGAACCATTTCCCCATTGGCCCGGCACCTTCCTTCTCCCCCACTATCGTTCCGGCACCGCTAACCTTGGGATTGCCGGGGAAAAGAAATGTCTGTTTTCCCACTTTTCTACTATCCTTATACATTCTCCCGCCTTTTCCTTCCTCAGACCATTTTAAAAAGCCACTTAATAAGGGCAACCCCTATGCCGGTGGAAATTCCGCACACCAATACCGGTCCTGCCAGGCTAAATAGTTTTCCACCTACCCCTAAAACAAGTCCCTCCTTTTTGTATTCTATGGCAGGGGCCACCATGGAATTAGCAAACCCGGTAATTGGAACCATGCATCCGGCACCGGCAAATTTCGCTATGCTATCAAATAATCCCAACCCGGTCAATAGTTGAGCGACACATATCAAAACAACCGTCGTAATGGTTGCCGCCTCAGTTTTCGATACACCTGCTCCTGAAAACAGGTTTTGTATATATAGGGCGCCACAGCAGATACCTCCACCCACCATAAACGCCTTGAGGCTATTAAGGACATATTTGGGCCTTGGGGTAAACTCCTTCACATACGCCCGGTAAGCCTTCACATCCTTTTTTCTTTCCTTCTTGTTCTTATCATTATTCTCTGTTAATCCCATGCCTTCCTGCTTCCTTTCTAATAGCGGATCATTATTCCTAAAATAATATAACCAATATTTTATCTGACACAAGGGTGCTCATATGTTATACTTTTTCCAAAAGAGTCAATTTTTAAACCATCGGAAAGGAAGTGCTTTTAAAATGTATAGAAAAATAGGGCTCACCGGCATTTGTTTATCACTGCTTATTATTTTAGCGATATTTTCCGGATGCCAGATGCCGGGAGGCGACTTGGAGGAACAGGAGATAACCCCGACAATTTCTCAGATTCCGGAGGATGTTCAAACCATTATGGATAGTTCAATTGAATTAGCCGCAAATTATGCCCTGGACCTGGACAGAGAGTATGCAGACAAATATAAAATTTTGATAGATTCAGGCTTAGGCAAAGAACACACCGAATACGGCGATCTTAAATCTACCCTTGATCAGTTTCGCAATGAAAGCGGGGCTCATAGGGTATATCTTTTAACAAATACGGATCCTGAGGATTGTTCCTTTGTATTAACCATCGAAAGCTCCGATAATCCCAGGGATTGGATGACAAAATATATGCCCGAAAATGAACAATTGGCCGCTTGGGGAGGAATGCCGGCAGCTTCCATGTCTGCATGGGAAGATGACGGTGTTCTGGTATGGTCTGCCTTTGCCCCTGTCCACACCAGCGATGATGAGGTAATTGCAATTCTGGGAATAGATTACCCCGCCCCCATTATCAGTGAATACCCACAATGGAATAGGGATTCAGATAAATGGAACGGGGCTGAGTATTAAAGGATAGTCACCGGCTAAGAAAGCCTGCATTTAAAGTCCTCATAACCAAACTTTCTAATGATCTTTATGCTTCCGTCCAGGGTTTTTAGTGCTATTGATGGCAGACATATCCCGTTAAAGGTATTATTTTTTACCATGGTATATATGGCCATATCCCGGAAGATGAGCTTATCCCCTTGACGGAGGCTTCTATCAAATGAATAGTCACCGATAATATCCCCCGCCAGGCAGGTGGGGCCTGCCAGCCTATAGGTTCTTTCCTTTTCCCCCGGCTTACCGCTGCCCATTAGCGGAGGACGATATGGCATTTCAATAACATCCGGCATATGACATGCAGCGGATGCATCTAAAATTGCGATTTCAATATCATTTTTCACAATATCCAGCACCGATGCAACCAAAAAGCCGGCATCAAGGGCTATGGCCTCCCCCGGCTCTAAATAAACTTCTACATCATACCTATCCTTAAAGCCGTTGATGCAATGAATAAGTGCCTCTCGATTGTAATCCTCCCTTGTTATGTGATGGCCTCCGCCAAAATTAACCCACTTCATTCCAGGCAAAAATTCACCAAATTTATCTTCCACCACTGCCAATGTCTCTATCAAAGCATCGCTATTCTGTTCGCATAGTGTGTGGAAATGGATACCCTCAATCCCTTCAAGAAGATCCGGTCTAAAGTTCTCCTTGGTAACACCCAATCGGGAGCCTGCCGCACAGGGATCGTAAATACCCTGATCTTGTGTAGAATGTTGAGGATTAATCCGTATCCCACAACTTATCCCCGATGACAGAGCCTTTTCCCGATACTTTTCCCACTGGGTAAAGGAATTGAAGGATATATGGTCGCATATATCCAATATCTCATCAAAATCCTCTTCCATATATGCTGCAGAGAAGATATGGTTTTCCTTACCCATCTCCTCAAAACCGAGCCTGGCCTCAAAAAGGCTGCTGGCCGTAGTTCCATCCAAATATTCACCTATGCGAGGGTAGACCGAAAACATGGAAAAGGCCTTTTGTGCAAGAAGTATCTTACATCCTGCATCCGCTGCAACCTCCTTCAGCACCTTCAGGTTGTCCACAAGCCTTTCCTCATCCACCACATAACAGGGAGTAGTCACCCTATACAATTCCATAATAAACCTCTTTGTCAATCCACTAAAGTTGGGTTAAAATCTTCAATCCAAGGTAGACCCCATTTGTTAAGAGCATCCATAAAAGGATCCGGATCAAATTCCTCTACATTCCATACTCCTGGCTCGCTCCAGATACCTTTCATAACCAGCATGGCACCTATCATAGCCGGAACACCGGTAGTATAAGAAATAGCCTGACTTCCAACCTCCTTGTAGGCTTCCTGATGATCGCATACATTGTAAAGATAATAGGTTTTTTCCTTACCGTCCTTAATCCCCCGGAAGATGCAGCCTATATTGGTCTTTCCTATCGTCCTTGGCCCAAGGCTGGCGGGATCAGGGAGAACTGCCTTTAAAAACTGTAAGGGTGCGATCTGCATTCCCTCAAATTCAATGGGCTCAATTGAAGTCATTCCCACATTTTCAAGGCATTTTAAGTGGGTCAGGTAACTTTCCCCAAAAGTCATAAAGAATCGTATGCGTTTTATACCTTTTATGTTAAGGGCCAGACTTTCCAGTTCCTCGTGATATAACAGATACATATCCTTCTTACCCACCTGGGCAAAATCGTATTCTCTCTTGATCTCCATGGGTTTAGTCTCTATCCACTGGCCGTTTTCCCAGTACCTGCCATTAGCAGTTACTTCCCTTATGTTGATTTCCGGATTAAAATTAGTGGCAAAAGGATAGCCATGATCTCCCCCGTTACAATCAAGAATGTCTATATAGTTTATCTCATCAAAATGGTGTTTCTGGGCATATGCGGAAAAGACACCTGTTACTCCCGGATCAAATCCACTTCCCAGCAAAGCACATATTCCAGCCTCCTTAAACCTTTCTTTATAGGCCCACTGCCATTTATATTCAAACTTAGCAGTGTCCAAAGGCTCATAATTTGCCGTATCAACATAATGGGTTCCGGTTGCAAGACAGGCATCCATAATAGTCAAGTCCTGGTATGGCAGCGCCAGATTCAATACCACTTGGGGCTTAAATTTACGGATTAAGGCTATCAGCTCATCCACATTATCTGCATCCACCTGCGCTGTATGAATCTTAGTTTTAGTGGTTCCCTCCAATTTGGCTTTTAAGATATCGCATTTTGATTTTGTGCGGCTTGCAATCATAATTTCCTCAAAAACGTCGCTGTTCTGACAACATTTATGAATGGCAACACTTCCCACTCCGCCGCATCCGATTATCATACATTTACCCATTTAATAACCTCCTTTACCAGAAATCTGCAATAGTATCTCTCTGATTATTTTACAGGCTGCAGCCGTAGAGCTGCCGCTTTGATCATAGTGTGGTGCTAATTCATTAATATCACAGCCTATTATTTTAAGGCGATTAAGCTGCAACACGCCATCCAACAATTCCTTAAAGGTCAAACCCCCCGCCTCCGGCGTTCCTGTACCGCAAAATACGGATGAATCAAGAACATCAAGATCCAAAGTAAAATACACAGGCCTGCCCTTTAGCTGGTTTACTGTGTCGGCAAAATCCTCTAAATCAAACTTGTGCAAATCGGTGTGTTTCTTGGCAAATTCAAATTCCTGTCTTTCACCGCTCCTAATGCCGAATTGGTGTATCCTCCCATCCCCTACAAGATCCCATATCCGCCTCATTACGGTGGAATGTGACAATTCTTCCCCCAGGTACTCTGTACGCAGATCTGCATGGGCGTCAAACTGAATTATGTGTACCTGAGGATAGTGTTTTAAGACCGCTTTCACAGCCCCTAAGGTAATAAGGTGTTCTCCTCCCATCATTAAAAACTTCTTGCCATCATTCAATACCTTCTCCGTGTATTCCTCCACCATATCCAAAACCCTCTTTGCATTTCCGAAGGGGAGCTCCAAATCCCCTCCATCAAAGATTTTGTAATCCGAAAGGTCCCGATTGGAATAAGGTGAAAAGGTTTCCAAGCCGAAAGACTCATTGCGGATGAAAGAAGGTCCAAACCTGGCACCGGGGCGAAAAGAAACAGTTCCATCAAAGGGTACACCGAAGATTACCACATCTCCCTTTTGATAGTCCGCATTACAACCCAAAAATGTCTGTGTATGTTTGTTCATCATTTAGAATTTCCTCCACATAGGTGGGCAGTGCAAATGCACCCCTATGAAGCCTTGTGTTATAGTATCTAAGCTTCAATCCAAGATCCTTCCATTCTTTTTCCTTCAAGTCTTCTATGGGATGAATCCCCTTGGAGGCAAATCCAAAAAGCCAATGTCCCGAGGGATAGGTAGGTATGTGGGCCTGGTAAACCATGCTCAAAGGAAAGATTTGAGATATCAATCCATGAGCTGATTTCATAGCCTTTGCATCCTCTTCATAGAAGGGACTTTCCTGCTGGTTGATTAAAATGCCTTTCTCGCTGAGGATACTAAAACAGCCTCCATAAAACTCCTTTGTAAAAAGTACCTCCCCTGGACCGAAAGGATCTGTTGAATCTACAATTATAAGGTCATATTTCCTTTGGGTTTGCCGGACATATTTGAGCCCGTCCAGATTATGAACATGAACTCTAAGATCGTTAAAACCGCATGCGGTAATAGGCAGATGTTCCTTGCAGACCTCTACCACCCTTTTGTCGATTTCCACCACATCTATACGCTGAATCTGGGGATACTTAATAACTTCTCTTGGAACCCCGCCGTCCCCTGCCCCTATGACCAGTACATCCTTGATTTCAGGGTTCACAGCCAATGGGGGATGTACTATCATCTCATGATAAATAAATTCATCCCGCTCCGTCATCATCATTATACCGTCTAACGTGAGAAAGCGCCCAAATTCGGCGGAATCAAATACGGATATCTCCTGATAATCACTCTTTTCACTGTGGATCTGCCTATTGATCTTTATGGAAAAACGCACCCCCGGCGCACCATATTCATTAAACCACAGGTCATCCATTTCTCCCCACTCCTTTCAATACATTTAAGCGGCTCACATCCATGCTTTCCGGGCCGGTAAGAACGCAGCCTTTATCCCCGGCATACCGTATATATCTAATGATTTCCCGTGTAACCATCTCCCCTGGTGCAAGTATGGGAATTCCCGGCGGATAGGCCATGACAAACTCGCTGCACACCCTGCCGTCACATTCATCCAAAGGAAGACTTACCTTATCAGCATAAAAGGCCTTCTGGGGCGAAGCCACCACCATCGGACTTATATATTCACTATCGAGCATATTCCTGTCTTCCCTCTTCTTAGTGCGCCTTATCTCAAAAAGTGCCCCTATAAGTCTTTCTATATTTTTTTTCTTATCCCCTACGGAGATATATGCCAGAATATTTCCCAGGTCACCGAATTCTATTTGAATTCCGTATTCATCCCGGAGTATGTCGTAAACTTCAATGCCGGCCAGGCCTAATTTAAGGGTATTTACTGAAAGTTTGGTTATGTCAAAGTCAAAAATACTATCCCCGTTAACCAACTCCTTGGAATAAGCATAATAATCCCCTATGGAGTTAATTTCATCCCTTGCATATATTGCAAAATCCTTCACCTTTTCCACTATCATTTCCCCATTAAGTGCCAGATTGCGCCGGGATATGTCCAGACTGGAAAGCAGCAGATAAGAACCGCTGGTGGTCTGGGTAAGGTTGATGATCTTACGAACATAATTCTCATTGACATTTGGCCCGCATAGCAGAAGGGAACTCTGGGTCAGAGATCCCCCCGACTTATGCATGCTCACCGATGCCATATCGGCCCCTGCTGCCATGGCGGAAAGGGGCATATCCTTACCAAAATAAAAATGGGTGCCGTGGGCCTCATCCACCAGCACACGCATACCAATCCTATGGGCCTTTTCCGTTATGGCCTTCAAATTGGAACAGATCCCATAATAGGTGGGATTATTAATCAGTATAGCTTTAGCCTTCGGATGTTTTTCTATAGCTTGTTCCACATCCCTTAAGGACATGCCAAGGGCTATACCTAATCTTTTGTCAGTTTGAGGATTTATATATACCGGTATGGCTCCGCAGAGCACCAAAGCATTGATTACACTTTGGTGGACATTTCTGGGCATAATGATTTCCTCTCCGCTTTTCACAGAAGAGAGTATCATGGCCTGAACTGCGGAGGTGGTTCCCCCTACCATAAAGAAAGCGTGAGCTGCACCAAAGGCATCCGCAGCCAGTTCTTCCGCTTCCTTGATAACGCTTACGGGATGGCATAAGTTATCCAGAGGCTTCATGGAATTCACATCCACCGACAAGCATCTTTCACCTAAGAATTCGGTCAGTTCAATGTTTCCTTTCCCCCGCTTATGACCGGGTACATCAAAGGGCACCACCCTGTCCCTGCGCACCCTTTCCAATGCCTGAAGTAGGGGGGCTCTGTTTTGATCCTTCAACGATACACCTCCTAAAATACATTGGATCCGCTGAATATATCTATCATTTCCCGTCGCAGCCCATTGGTTATAGCAAGACGCATCTTGGGAGGTATTTCATCTACATCTGAATTAAATAGATAATTCTGAAGCACCAAATCCTTAATCAACATCTTAGTGTGAAAAATATTGGATTGATATACATTTACATCAATAGCGTCATATTTCATCAAAATCTCCGGTGATATAAAATCCTGTATCGATGTGATATCATGGTCTATGAACAGCTTATCTCCTTCTATGCTCCTTGTAAACCCTCGCACACGGTAATCCATGGTAATTATGTCGGAATCAAAGCTTCCTATGAGAAAATCCAAAGTGGATAATGGCGTTATTTCTCCGCATGTGGAAACGTCTATGTCCACCCGAAAAGTGACTATTGAAGTTTCAGGATGATATTCCGGATAGGTATGCACAGTAACATGACTTTTATCAAGGTGTGCCACCACAGTGTCTCCACTTCGATTCTCCATTATGCTTTCTTCGGCTATAAGGAGTGTAACACTTGCCCCTTGTGGTTCATAATCCTGCTTGGATATGTTAAGCACTGTGGCACCTATCATCTCCGTAAGTGTTGTGAGAATATCCGTAAGCCTTTCTGAGTTGTATTGTTCATTTATATATTTAATATATTTCTGCTGTTCCTTCGGTGTTTTGGCATAGCAAATATCATATATATTAAAACTCAGCGATTTTGTAAGATTATTAAACCCATACAATTTCATTTTTCCCATCTGTTTCAAAGCCCCCACATATAAAAATATGTACCACAAAGTACTGTGGTACATCTCATAAACCGCCTATGTCATTTTGGGTCTAAACACCTTTATCATATCCTTTTATTTGTGGATTATCCCCAAAAAGCTTTCAGAGCAACATAGTAAGAACTACTTTCACCACTCTTATTGACCGTTTCACAAGTGTGTACCCGTATAGTACACTTGGTTATTAAGTAACCAACTGGCAATTAAGTTGCCAACTTATAAAAGTTGCGCTCTTAACGCAATCAATAATGTGGGGTTACACCCCACGATCGGCAGTTGACCCGGCTGTCCGCATGGCCTTTAGTCTCAAAAGGAGACTGGTCAATCATGTTCTCGCTATTTGCATTTGAAAACAATATCAGTTTAAATTATTGTCCATGGTCTTGTCAAGACCCTCATCGAGTATTTTTGACAAAGATTATATCATCTCCCTCCTCAATCCTTCCAACACCTTCTTTTCCATACGTGAAACCTGCACCTGTGATATTCCCAAAAGATCAGCTATCTGCTGTTGTGTCATATCCTTGAAATAGCGTAAAACTATGATCTGTCTTTCACGCTCAGGCAGATTCCCTATTATGCTTTTCAACTGAACCATATCGGTCTGTTGCTCTTCCCTTTCTTTGTAATTATCATGATTATCATAGTCCGGTCTATCCGGATCATCTAAACTTTCTAAATTATTAAGTGCATCGGCAGCCTCCATAATGGAAAGCACATCCTCACCGCTTATTCCCATACTTTCGGCCAGCTCGCTGATTTTGGGGGATCTGCCGTTAACATGGCAAAAATCATCCTGAGCCTTTTTTAAGTTTCCGATGTCCTGCTTCATCTGTCGCCCCACCTTGATCCTTCCGTCATCCCTCAGATAACGCTTGACCTCGCCAAGGATCATGGGCACCGCATAGGTAGAAAACATTACGCCATAACCGGTATCAAAGCGTTCAACTGCTTTCAGCAATCCTATATACCCTACCTGAATCAGGTCTTCCAATTCGTAACCGGCCCCAATAAACTTTAATGCTATCTTCTTTACAAGACCCGTATTCCTGCAAATCAAAAGCTCCTTTGCTTCTTCATCTCCGCTTTTTGCACGCCTTATGAGTTCGTAAGTTTCCTCCTTACTTTGGGGTATGTACTCAAACGACACTGATACTTCCCAATATCTTTACCATGGTGATCCGGGTCCCCTTACCGTCCACCGATTCCACACCAAGGTGATCCATAAAACTTTCCATCACGGTAAACCCCATACCGGAACGCTCCTCCGGTGCACCAGTCGTAAAAAGAGGTTCCTTTGCCTTTTCAATATCCCGAATTCCTATTCCCTCATCCTCTATCGTAAAGAATAGATGCCCATCCTCCGTACCGCTCATTTCCATCATAATACTTCCAACCTTATCCTCATTGGGGTATGCATGAATTATTGCATTGCTTACGGCTTCCGATACGGCAGTCTTAATTTCCGTCAGCTCTTCAACAGTGGGATCCCAAGCAGCACTAAATGCTGATGCCACAGTTCTTGCCAGACTTTCATTTTCAGACCTAGCTTCCATTTCTACCTTGACTCTGTTCTTAATCTCTTTGGGTTTCATCCCTATCTCCCCCCTTCCCTTCTTCCCGGTTTCTTTCAATCAACCTTACGACATCCTCAACCTTTTCATAATGATCGATTATTGTATAGACACCTGACATTTCCAAAATCCGGCGCAGATATTCCCCGCCGCCTGTCAGGAAGATCCTGCCCCCCCTGCCCTTCATTTTATTATATCTGCCTACGACGACGCCTATTCCTGCACTATCCATAAACGAAACCTGTTCCAGGATAAGTATTAGATTAACAGCTTGAAATGCATCTATTGCCTGATCTATATCCTTCCTTACCATAGTAGCGGAGTGATGATCCAGCTCCCCTGAAAGTCTGGCTATTAAAATATCGTCCGTTATTTCATATTTGACATCCATAGTGATACCCATAGAAAATCCCCTCCTCCCAAAATCTATTATACCGTTGCAAAAGCAAGCTTGTCCTTAGGATAAAAAGGGGATTATAATCTATTTTTGTCGAAATAACATGGTTTTATCAATCTTGTGGTTGAATTGTAACGATCTCCCTTTGTGATAAGGCCTCCTCCATTAGGTCTCCCACATCCAATTTTGATTCTGATTTCAAAATGTATTCCAATTTAGGCTTAGTCCTGGGATGTTTGGGCAAGAAAACCGTACAGCAGTCCTCAAAGGGTTGTATAGATATTTCATAGGTTCCTATCTCTTTTGCCAGTTGTATTATGTCCGCCTTATCCATTGCTATCAAAGGCCTCATAACCGGCAGTGTTACAGCAGCATCGGTTACCACCAAAGCCTCCGCCGTCTGACTTGCCACCTGTCCTAAGTTTTCACCTGTTATCAACATGAGGCTGGATGTTTCAATGGCGATTCGTTCCGCTAACTTCATCATAAAACGTCTTATCAGAATTGTCATCTCATCCTCGGGACAGTGCTCCACAATCTGTTCCTGAATGGGGAGAAGGTTTACACTATGGATTCTTATCCTCCCACAATAATCGGACAAAACCTGACCTAATTCCCGAACCTTTTCCCAAGCTCTTTCGCTGGTATAAGGGTAAGAATGAAAATGTACCGCTTCAATATACATGCCCCTTTTCGCCATCATAAAAGCTGCAACCGGGCTATCTATCCCTCCGGAGAGGAGGATAAGCCCCTTACCATTGGTACCAAGAGGCAAACCGCCAAAGGCGGAAACCTTTTGCTCATAAATGTAAGTACATTCCTTTCGAACATGCACAAAAAGCAGACAATCCGGTTCGTGGACATCCACCTTTAAAACCTTGCAACCGGTCAATACTCTTGCTCCCACCTTTTTTGCTATCTCCGGGGATGTGAGGGGAAAGTCCTTATCTGAGCGGCGTGCCTCCACCTTAAAAGTTCTAACATCTTTCTCCTTGATAAGCCTGTCCATATACTCCACAGCTCCGGAACCTATTTTCTCCAGATTGCTTTCAACCTCCATTGCAGGGCTGATGGATGCGACGCCAAAAACTCTTGAAATTTCCATAATGATTTCGTCCTGGGGAAAGTCCGAAGGTGCATGTACTATAACCAATCCTTCCTTTTTAGTCACCGTTGTTCCTTCAAATTTCTTTAAGACTCTCCTGATTCTATCCATTAACATTCGCTCAAAATATGGCTTGTTCATACCCTTTAGCGCAACCTCACCATAGCGAACAATATATGCCTGTTTACCTTCCAAATCGCCTTTCTCCTTTATATCTGGTTACCTTTCTGATTCGATTAACTGCCTGTTTGATTTCCTCTACCACATAATCAACTTCTTCCTCTTTATTCTGTGCACAGAAGCTGAACCTGATGGCCGACGAAACTACCTCTTCCGAAAGACCTGCGGAAGCAAGTACATGACTTCCTTTTTTGCGGGATGAACACGCTGCCCCCGTGGATACATAAATATTTCGTTGTTCCAGACTATGAAGAAGCGCCTCACCGGGACAGCCTAAAAAGCTAACATTTAAAATCGCCGGGCTGGATAATCCGATTCCGTCCCTTTCCCCATAAGCCCATTCATAGCTGTTTATTATGATATCCTTAACCTCTGCCCGGAGCCCTTCAAGAAGTCTCCGCCGCAACCGTGCCAGCTTGCCTGCCTCCCCTTCTTCTGCCCCTACAATATTATCCACCGCAATTCCAAAACCAGCTATACCCGGTACATTTTCCGTGCCGGAGCGAAATCCCGCCTCTTGACCTCCACCATACAGAAGGGGGGGAATGGTAAGGCTCCTATTAATGTATATTGCTCCCGTTCCCTTTGGCCCATGTACCTTATGACCGCTGATCACTGCCAAATCTACACCTGTGCACTCCGGTTCAAAGGGTATCTTCCCCAATGCCTGGACTGCGTCACAGTGAAAAATTCCATTACTTTTGGATTTTATCAAAGAAGCATATTCTTTTATAGGAGAAATTGTGCCCAGTTCATTGTTTACAACCATCAAGGATACCAAAATCGTATCATCCCTTAAGGCATTCTCTAAGTTTTCAATTGGAACGCTTCCTTTTTCATCCACATCCAGATAATCCACTACAAACCCCTGCCCTTCCAGGCATCTGAATGCTTCTAATACGGAGGCGTGTTCTGCCCTGGATGTTATTATCCTCTTTCCCCGTTTCCTTCTGGCTCTGGCAGAACCGAAGATCGCTGCATTATTTCCCTCTGTTCCGCCACAGGTAAAATATATCTCCTTTTCACTTGCTCTTAAAGCTCCAGCTACAGCCTTCCTAGCCTTTTTTACAGCTCTTTCCGCTGTAACCCCCATTGAATGTAAAGATGAAGGATTTCCAAAGTCCTCCTCCATCATTTTCCTCACCTCTTTGATAACATCTTCATGGGGCTTTGTGGTAGCACTATTGTCCAAATAAACAAACATGCCTTATCTGTCCTCTCTGTCCTTCATATACAATCTAACCCGTTATTTCCTTTTATAAGATATTTCCCCTTATCTATTATGTCGATGTGTACTGACAATCATTCCCGACACAGAAGATCCCGGAGGAAATAGAAGTAAAATCGGCATAGCAGGTATTCAGTACCAAACTATGCCGATCCTTTTATGTTTATTTATCGTCTCAATAATCTACTTGGCATACTCAATGGCTCTCGTTTCCCGTATAACATTTACTTTAATCTGTCCGGGATACTCCAATTCATTTTCTATCCTCTTGCTTATTTCACGGGCGAGGAATACGATTTCCTCATCTCCCATTTCTTCCGGCTTAGCTAAGATGCGAATCTCTCTACCGGCCTGTATAGCATATGATTTCTCAACACCACCGGTGGTGTTTGCGATTTCCTCCAGGGCATGCAGCCTTTTAATGTAGGCTTCAAGGGTTTCCCTTCTGGCGCCAGGTCTGGCTGCCGAAAGCGCATCGGCCGCCGTGATTAAAACCGCTTCAAAATTCTTTGCCTCATAATCCCCATGATGTGCCGCCATACCATTTATTACGGCTTCGCTTTCCTTATACTTTCTCAGTAAATCTATGCCTATGTCCACATGTGTACCCTCCACCTCGTGGTCCATGGCCTTCCCTATATCGTGGAGCAAACCGGCACGCTTGGCTAATTTAACATCCAGCCCTAACTCGCCGGCCATAAGGCCAGCCAGATGCGCCACCTCAATGGAGTGCTTCAAAACATTTTGACCGTAACTTGTCCGGTATTTCAATCTTCCCAGTAACCTCACTAACTCTGGATGTAGATTATGTATCCCTACATCAAAAGTGGCTTGCTCGCCTTCCTCTTTAATGATGTTGTTGACCTCTTTTTCTGCCTTTTCCACCATTTCTTCGATTCTGGTCGGATGAATACGTCCATCGATAATTAGTTTTTCCAGCGCAATTCGTGCTATCTCTCTTCTTACCGGATCAAAACCGGACAAAATCACTGCCTCCGGTGTATCATCTATGATCAAATCTATACCTGTCATAGTCTCAATAGCCCGGATATTTCGTCCCTCTCTCCCGATAATCCTTCCCTTCATTTCATCATTGGGAAGGGCTACCACTGAAACGGTACTTTCAGCAACATGATCCGCTGCACATCTTTGTATGGCTCCGGTGATAATCTCTTTTGCTTTTTTGTCTGCTTCCTCCTTGGCTTTTGACTCTATCTCTTTTATCATTATCGAAGCTTCGACACGAATCTCTTTTTCAACGTTGGAGAGGAGCAACCCTTTAGCTTCCTCAACCGAATATCCTGATATTCGCTCTAATTCTTCTATCTGCTTAGAAATAAACCCGTCAAGCTCGTTTTCCTTTTCTTCCAATCTGCGCTCGGTTTTGACTATTCCTTCCTCACGCTTCTCCAAATTCTCAATTTTTTTGTCGATGGCTTCTTCCTTCTGAATAAGCCTCCTTTCGGATTTTGTTACTTCAGCCCTTCTTTCCCTTACTTCTCTTTCCACTTCACTTCTAAGGCGATGGGCTTCCTCTTTGGCCTCAATCGTAATCTCTTTTTTAATAGTTTCCGATTTGTTTTCGGCATCCAGGATTATATTCTTCGCTTTCTGCTCGGCGCTTCCAATCTCTTTTTCCCCTACAGTTTTTCTGAATATATATCCAACCAAAAGCCCAAGGGCTAAGGCTACAATTCCGATGATTATTCCTATAAACGGCGAAATAATCCATGCACCTCCTATTCAATTGTAAGATCTTTATTTCCTTGTATCCCAATATATTATTGATATAAACACATATATTATATTATAATGTTAGGGATAGCTATGTCAAGCGGATTGAGGGTTGCTGTATGAACTATTTTAACAATTTATTAAAGAATCTGGATAAGGTTTTGCTGTTCCTGCCCCTGCTTTTTGGAGCCATCAGCATATTGATGATAGGCAGTGCAACCTATGAGGGTTCCTTCATTGTAACCCGGGGAATCATAATTCAAGCTGTAGCCTTTGTCTTGGGCTTTATCGCTTTAGGCCTTATATTAGCTTTAAACTACACCCGATTCGAAACCATGGAAAAATTCTTTTATGTGGTTTCTTTGCTGTTCCTCCTAACCGTATATATACCTGGTCTCGGATCACTTCAAGGAGGTTCTTTGGGCTGGATCAAACTTGGCCCCATCCATGCGCAACCGGCAGAATTTGTGAAAATATCTTTCGTGTTGCTATATGCCGCATATCTTTCCAGGAACAGGGAGTCCTTGAGCAATCTCAAAGGGCTTCTATCCGCAGGGCTTTATGCAGCTCCCTTCCTGATTATAATAGCGGTTTTTCAAAATGATTTAGGCAATGCTCTGGTAATTTTCTTTATTGCCCTAATCATGATCTTCGCCGCTGGAGTAAATGGAAAGCTTTATGCAAAGGCTGCGGGGGTCGGTGTGCTATCCATACCCATAGCTTATCGCTTTATGACAATCCACCAGAAGGTAAGAATCGATGCCTTTTTACATCCTGATAATTTACAACTAATCGGTAATTATCAGGTTTGGAATTCAAAAGCTGCCATAGGCTCAGGGGGTGTGTTGGGAAAGGGACTTTTTCAAGGCACCCAAAAGGAATTAAAGTTTCTCCCCGTAAGGGAATCCGACTTCATTTTTTCGGTTATTTCCGAGGAATGGGGCTTGTTGGGCGGCGGTATAGTAATACTCCTTTATATGTTATTCCTTTATCAGATACTTAAAATAGCCCGATCCGCTAAGGATATGTTTGGAAGCCTTATAGTCATAGGACTGTTTTCAATGTTTTTCTTTCAGATTTTCGAAAACATAGGCATGACCATGGGACTTATGCCCGTCACCGGTGTAACCCTGCCATTTATAAGCTCCGGCGGCAGTTCCGTTTTAGCCAATATGATAGCCTTAGGTCTTATTCTAAATGTCTGCATGAGAAGCAAGGTGATTAACTTCTAAGTTTTTGCGATACCGTAAATTCAAATAAATTTAAGGTATCGCAAAGTAAATATGTTTTGCTCCCTTTATTCATACTGAACTTTTAACTGTATCCCCTCCGGCAATGATTTAAGATCCGTTTCTGCCACCTGAAACGGATATGTAAGCACCTGGCTTAGTGACATTCCTGCCTTGGGGTCTTTAAATACGGTACAAACAACCAAATTGGTCTTCCCTCCATCCTTTTCAATATACATCTTATCGATGGATATTTCATATCCAGATGTGGGCTTCTCTCCCCTCGTAGCTACCACATATATCTTTCCATCGACTACACAGGCCAGTGCGCGCTCCAATTGTCGATACTGGGGTATCACCTCGGAAATAATCTGCTGGGGTATTTGCTTCTCCTCTAAAATAGTGTACTTCACCGAATCCTTTCCCCCTAAAACAAAAAATCCCATTGCACCGATTAATGCAACCCCCATGAGACCTATGGCTATCTTCTTTAACGACTTTTTACCGGAACCTCCAAATCTGTTTTTAAATCTGCCCACAACTAAACTCCCTCCTTTTGCAAGATTCTCAATAAAATCTATTCAAGGAGGGAGCCTGTTATGCAGATTATGTCCATTAATTGTTCGTCTTTAATCAGACCTCTACTATCCAATTAAATTTATCTTCTTTTTCGCCCAGTTGAATCCCCGTCAATTCATCGTAAAGTCTTTGCGAAACCCTGCCAATTTTTCCGCCATTTATGGTTATCTTGCGCCCCTGCCAACATAGTTCTCCTACAGGGGAGATGACAGCAGCCGTACCCGTGGCAAAAATCTCCTCTAACTTACCTTCATCGTGGGCATCGTAAACATCTTGAATGGTAATCCTCTTCTCCCTGACCTGATAGCCCCAATCCTTTAAAAGGGTAATGGCGGAATCCCTGGTTATCCCCGGCAATATAGTGCCTTCAAGGGGTGCGGTTACAATCTCCCCATCTATGACGAAAAAAGCATTGGAGGTTCCTATTTCCTCCACATACTTCCTTTCTGCACCATCCAGCCAAAGCACCTGTGAATACCCCATACTTTGAGCTTTTTCCTGGGATTTTAAACCCGCAGCATAATTGCCCCCTGTCTTTGCATATCCGGTGCCTCCGGGAACCGCCCTGACAAATTCGTCCTCCACGAATATCTTCGTCGGTGCCAGCCCCTCTTTGTAATAAGGGCCAACGGGGGAAAGTATGATTATAAACATATAGTTATGAGATTCCCTCACACCTAAAAAAGCCTCCGTAGCGATAATAAAGGGGCGAATATAAAGAGATGTACCCTCTGCCTCAGGAATCCAGTCCCTGTCCACCCTAACCAGAGCCTTTATGGCTTCCACCATGAGATCTTCCGGCAAATAGGGAATACACATTCTTTCGTTAGTGTTTTTTGTCCTTTCCGCATTTTTATCAGGTCGAAAAAGCAACACCCTTCCATCCTTAGCTTTATAAGCTTTGAGCCCTTCGAACATTTCCTGGGCGTAGTGAAGAACTACAGATGCGGGGTCCAACGAAAGGGGTCCGTAGGGCACTATCCTTCCATCATGCCATCCCACGCCCTCTGTGTAATCCATAATAAACATGTGATCTGTAAAATCCACTCCAAAAGTCAACTCCGATTCCGGTCTTTTGGCCTTTGACGCCCTTGTCCTTGTCACAGAAAAATCATACTTGCCCATTAAGGTTTCTCCTTCCATTTATTATGTTAATGATTGTATCTCCGTTTCACATCCGCGGATCAGATCTGTTTTCATATCCCAAAGCTTCTGAGAAAGATCCACATAATACTTATGGGGATTTTCAAATCTTAGCATTTCATCCCACAGGGTATTTATCTGCTGCTGGCAGTAATCCCGAATAGCTTCTATGTCAGGCAGATCATATACTAATTTTCCCCTTTCAAAAATTGGAACCTGCAATTCCCTCACCGTAAAATTTGTCATGGTTTTTCGCTTCCATACGAATTGAGGGTCGAAAATAGTATAGGGTTCACCTTCCACAATCTTTTCACCTTTAAGAACTATTACATCTGCCAGAGCTTTTCCAGTACAGTCATCGTATAGCCTCATGGGAGATTTGAAGCCCGGGTTTGTAATTTTCTCTATATTTTCACTTATTTTTATCTTAGGTATTATCCTTCCTTCCTCCTCAACGGCCACCAACTTATAGACTCCGCCGAAAACAGGCTCTGATCTGGCAGTTATAAGCCTCTCGCCTACACCAAAGGAATCGATGCAGGCCCCTTGAAGCAGAAGGTTTCCTATGAGATGCTCGTCTAAAGAGTTTGATGCCACTATCTTAACATCTTTAAGTCCTGCCTTATCCAACATCTCCCTGGAATTCCTTGAAAGATAGGTTACATCGCCGCTGTCTATTCTGATTCCCATTTTCTTGGGCCTGGTTTCTTTAAATACCCTGATAGCATTGGGAATACCGGATTTCAAAACATTGTATGTATCCACAAGCAATACGCAATTATCCGGATACAGCTCCGCATAAGCCTTAAAGGCCTCGTACTCGGTATCAAACATCTGAACCCAGCTATGGGCCATGGTTCCAAGAGCCGGAACCTTATAATCCCGCTCCGCTATAGCACAGGCCGTGCCTATGCATCCACCGATATAGGCCGCCCTTGCCCCCTGAACAGCACTGGAGCTTCCATGGGCTCTCCTGGTTCCAAATTCCATGACACCTCTACCCTTTGCTGCCCGCACGATTCGATTTGCCTTTGTGGCTATAAGGCTTGCATGATTTATACATAGCAGCAGGATTGTCTCGATAAACTGTGCCTGTATTATGGGTCCCCTTACTGTTAAAAGGGGTTCCCCCGGGAAAATGGGGGTTCCCTCGGGGATAGCCCAAACATCACATTTGAAATCAAATTCCTTTAGATATTCCATAAAACCATCGCTGAAAATCCCTTTACTTTTCAAAAATTCTATATCTGCATCTTCGAATTTCAGATTGTCAAGGCATTTTATGGCCTGCTCTAATCCGGCCATAATGGCAAATCCGCCTCCATCAGGCACCTTGCGAAAAAAAAGATCAAAATACCCTATCTTATCTCCCATTCCCTTTTCGAAATAACCATTTGCCATAGTGATTTCATAAAAATCTGTCAGCATGGTGGTATTGATCTGCTCTATCATTTCAAAACAAATCCTTTCTTCATAACGAGGACTGCCCTTATTTAGTAAAAATATAGCAACAACTTAGAATTATATCATAAAATATTCCACAATTCCATTAAAAAACACACACTTTGCGGCTAAATAATACAACCCAAAGGCCTACACCCCTACCTTGCGGAGATACTCACCCGTATAGGATCCCTTCACATTTACCAATTCCTCCGGCGTGCAAGCCCCTATCACCCTGCCGCCTCTGTCACCCCCATCCGGGCCTAAGTCAATAATATGATCTGCCGTCTTGATTACATCTAAATTATGTTCGATAACCACTACGGTATTCCCACCGTCTACAAGCCGCGAAAGTACCTGTATCAACTTGTCCACATCGGCAAAATGCAATCCTGTCGTGGGCTCATCTAAAATATACAGAGTCTTCCCCGTGCTGCGTTTAGACAGTTCAGAAGCCAATTTAACCCTTTGGGCCTCACCGCCGGATAGCTGGGTAGAAGGCTGCCCTAACTTTATATAACCAAGCCCCACCTCATCCAAAGCGGTAAGCTGACGGGTAATAGCGGGAAAGTTCCTGAAAAATTCCAAGGCCTGGGAAACATTCATGTCCAATATTTCATAGATATTCTTTCCCTTGTATTTTACCTCCAATGTTTCCCTATTATATCTCTTCCCCTTGCATACCTCACAAGGAACGTACACATCAGGAAGAAAGTGCATTTCAATCTTAATAATCCCATCGCCGGAACAGGCCTCGCAACGCCCTCCTTTAACATTGAAGCTAAACCTTCCCTTTTCATAACCTCTGATCTTAGACTCGGGGAGTTGTGAAAACAGCTCACGAATAGGCGTAAAAACCCCTGTGTAAGTAGCCGGGTTGGATCTGGGCGTTCTTCCTATAGGCGATTGATCTATGTCGATCACTTTATCTATATTTTCAACACCCTTTATCCCACCGCATTTACCGCCAATTAATCTGGCTCTGTTAACCTTTGCAGCCAAATGCTTATACAGTATTTCATTGACTAAACTGCTTTTGCCGGAGCCGGAAACTCCCGTAACACATATAAACTTACCTAAGGGAAATTCCACATCGATCTTCTGCAGATTGTTTTCCTCCGCACCAAGTATGGATATTGAGTGACCATTCCCTTCCCTTCTAATCTTTGGTATGGGTATTTCCTTTTTCCCGCTTAGATATTGACCTGTAATCGATTCGTCGCAGGCCTTTATATCCTCAAATGTCCCCTGGGCCACAACCCTGCCGCCGTGAACCCCTGCCCCGGGACCTATGTCGACTATATGATCCGCTTCCACCATGGTCTCCCAGTCATGCTCCACGATTATCAAGGTATTGCCTATATCTGTAAGATTTCTCAGAGTCTTAAGAAGTTTTGCATTGTCCTTCTGGTGGAGTCCGATGCTGGGCTCATCCAATATATAGAGGACACCAACTAAACTTGACCCTATCTGGGTGGCCAGCCTTATCCTTTGGGATTCTCCTCCTGATAAGGATCCGGAGGATCTTGAAAGGTTCAAATAATCCAGACCTACGTCTATTAGAAATTGAAGGCGGGAACGAATTTCCTTTAATATCTGACGTGCTATTGCTTCTTCCTTCGGCGAAAGTGAAAGGTTGCGGATGGCATTTAATGAATCTCTGATGGGCATATCGGATAGCTGTGCAATGTTCAGCCCGCCCACCGTTACCGCCAACACCTCCGGCTTCAAACGTTTTCCACCGCATTCCTTACAGGGAATTATGCGCATATAGGTTTCCATCTTTTCTTTGATGTATTCCGAATTAGTCTCCTGGTAACGCCGCTCCAAGTTTTTCAAAACCCCTTCAAAGGGATGGTTGCGGTAGGATTTTGAACCGCTATTTCTACTTTCATAATAGTACTGTATTTTGCGCCCCCTGGTTCCGTAAAGCAATTCTTCTTTAAACTTATCCGGAAGATCCTTATAGGGCATTTCAATATCAACACCATGATCTTCAGCTAAAGCATCTACCATCTGTCTGTAAAAGCCGGGGACATCCATGGAGGCAAAAATATTGGCAAGTGCCCCCTGGGGCAGTGAAAGCTCCGGTTCTGTGATTATGAGATCTGGATCTATCGTCTGTATAAAGCCAAGACCGATGCAATGGGGGCAAGCACCAAAGGGACTGTTAAAAGAAAACATACGGGGTTCTAACTCCCCTAAGCTGATGCCATGGTCGGGGCATGAAAGCTTGGTGGAAAAGGTCTGTTCAAAGTTTTGAGGTTCATAATCTCCTTCACCTTTTATCTGTATCAGTGCGGTAACCAGACCATCCCCATGTTTTATAGCCGTTTCAACAGACTCCGAAATTCTGCTTTCACCGCCGGATCTTACGATTATCCTGTCCACAACTATTTCAATTGTATGCTTGTAGGTTTTCTCCAACTTGATTTCTGCATCTCTCGGGGCACCGGTTAGATCTATGATTTCACCATTAACTCTAACCCTTATAAAGCCTTCCCTGCCAATCCTCTCCAACACCTTCTCATGTGTACCCTTCCTATCTCTTATGACGGGAGCTAAAATCGTGAGCCTTGTGCCCTCGGGATAGTCCATAAGCTGATCTACGATTTGATCCACCGTCTGACTGGATATTTCCCTTCCGCAAACCGGACAATGGGGAATCCCGATTCGTGCATACATTAGGCGCAGATAATCGTGTATCTCCGTTACGGTACCCACCGTAGATCTGGGGTTTCTGCTTGTAGTCTTCTGGTCTATTGATATGGCAGGTGATAGCCCCTCGATATATTCCACATCGGGTTTTTCCATCTGCCCCAAAAATTGCCTGGCATAGGCGGAAAGGCTTTCCACATAGCGACGCTGACCCTCTGCATAAATGGTATCGAAAGCCAGGGAGGATTTCCCCGATCCTGAAATACCCGTCAAAACAACAAGGCGATCCCGTGGAATCCTTAAATCTATATTTTTCAAATTGTGCTCATTGGCACCCTTTATTATTATTTCATTTGCCATATGTTCCTGCCTTTACAACACCGATCTGTATTCGAAAATTCTATCCCTCAATGTTGCTGCTCGCTCGAATTGCAAATCCGCTGCCGCCTGTTTCATTTCCTTTTCCATTAGTTTGATATAATCTGAAAGTTCCTTTTTCGTAAGCTCCGACGGCTTCCTCCCCTTGTAGTATTCTGCCTCGGGCTCCGCCACTTTAGTTGCCTCAATGACATCCCTTACAGATTTTTTTATACTGGTTGGAGTTATTCCCCTTTCCTCATTGTATTCCTGCTGTATTCGACGCCGCCTCTCAGTTTCACCAATAGCCTTTGCCATCGCCTCGCTAACCGTGTCCCCATACATGATGACCTTCCCCCCCACATTTCTTGCTGCCCTGCCAATGGTCTGTATAAGGGATGTCTCCGTACGTAAAAACCCCTGTTTATCAGCATCCAAAATAGCCACTAAGGTTACCTCAGGTATATCAAGCCCCTCCCTGAGAAG
Source organism: Anaerovoracaceae bacterium (assembly GCA_050953445.1). Classification (GTDB taxonomy): domain Bacteria; phylum Bacillota; class Clostridia; order Peptostreptococcales; family Anaerovoracaceae; genus JBMNMS01. Next base: position 988,171 of record JBMNMS010000001.1, on the reverse strand, counting down.
GTTAATACCAACTAAAACATCGAATACACCCATTCTTAAATCCCTTAAAATCTCCATACGCTCCAGGGTGTCGATTTCTGAATGCAGATACCTCACTCTTATACCCACGTTTTTTAGATAGTCCGTTAGACTTTCCGCCATTTTCTTTGTGAGAGTTGTGACAAATACTTTTCCATCCTCCCTAACGGCTCTGTTTATCTCTCCTATCAGGTTGTCCATCTGGCCTTCAGTTTTACGCACTTGAATCTCAGGATCCAAAAGGCCGGTGGGTCTTATGACCTGTTGAACTATGTTGCCCTTGCTCTTTTCCCTTTCGTAGGCCGCCGGTGTGGCACTGGCATAGATCACCTGATTCACCATGGATTCAAATTCCCCAAACTCCAAAGGTCTGTTGTCAAGGGCCGAGGGCAGCCTGAACCCGTAATCCACCAATGATTGTTTTCTGGAACGATCACCTGCGAACATGGCGCGCAGTTGAGGAATCATTACATGAGATTCATCGATTATTATAAGAAAATCCTCCGGGAAATAATCTATGAGAGTGTAGGGCCTTACCCCTGCAACAAGCCCATTGATATGTCGTGAATAGTTTTCTATACCCTTGCAGCTCCCTATTTCCCTCATGAGTTCTAAATCGTAGCGAGTTCTTTGCTCCAATCTTTGAGCCTCAAGAAGCTTCCCTCGATCCCTGAACCAGATAAGTCTTTCATTTAACTCTATTTCTATGGCGTTTATAGCCTTTTCCATCTTTTCCTTTGAAGTTACATAGTGAGATGCCGGAAAAATGGAAACATGACTCCTGATAGCCTGTATTTCACCTGTAACGGGATTAAGCTCTTTGATACTTTCCACCTCATCCCCAAATAATTCAATGCGCACCGCGTGTTCGGTTCCTGCAGGATATATATCTATGACATCTCCACGAACCCGGAAATTCCCCCGAGCAAAGGCCATGTCATTTCGTACATATTGTATATCCACCAACTTGCGGAGTATATCATTTCGGTTTTTCTCCATCCCCGGGCGCAGGGAAAGCACCTGCCCCTCGTAATCGATAGGACTTCCCAAACCATATATACAGGATACGCTGGCAACAATGATAACATCCCGCCGTTCAGCTAAAGCGGCCGTTGCAGAGTGTCGTAATTTCTCTATTTCTTCATTGATATCTGAATCCTTTTCTATATAGGTATCTGTGGATGGTACATAAGCTTCCGGCTGATAGTAATCATAATAACTAACAAAGTATTCAACCGCATTATGGGGGAAAAATGCCTTAAATTCACCACAAAGCTGGGCAGCCAGAGTTTTATTATGGGAGATGATTAAAGTGGGTTTCTGTACCTGTTGGATAATATTAGCCATGGTAAATGTCTTACCGGAGCCGGTTACCCCAAGAAGAACCTGATGTTTTTCTCCTCTTTGAATCCCCCCAACTAAGCTTTCAACCGCCTTAGGTTGATCCCCGGTCATTTTGTAATCCGATACTATTTTAAATTCATTCATTATCATTTGCCCTTCCCCAAAACATTATAACCCTTAAAGAACAGATGTTCAACCCTCCAAGCCTCCATTTAGTGCATAATAAAACAGGTATTGCTGTAACACACCTGAGTAGGAGCTATATCTATCAAAGGGAAAACCATCCGGATAATGCTTCTTCAATACTCTGTTCATCCAAACATCTATCGGAAACATATCAAGGCGATGGTATGAAAAGAGCATCACACATGCTGCAATTTTATCTCCCACGCCATATATTCCTTTTAGTTCATCTTTCAGTTCAGAGTTTTCAAGTTCCTCCAAGGCCGCCAAATTTAGCTTTCCTTCCTCCACCTTGACAGCCGCATCATAAACATACTTGGCCCGAAATCCTATCCCACAGGATTTCAATCCTTCGACACCCGCCTCTATTAAAGACCAGGGATCAGGAAAGGCAAATTCAGAGGGACCGATTCTCCTGCCATATCTTTCACACAGGGTTTCAACCCCCCTTCTGATGGCTGGTATATTCTTCTGTTGTGAAAGGATGAAGCTAATCAAAGTCTCCCAAGGATCCTGCCTGAGAATCTTCATCCCCCTGCCAAAATTCGCTGCCGCCGCCAGAAAAATATCGCCTTCATCTATACTGTTGGAAAATCTGTCATAATCCTCCTCCAAATCAAAGTAGGGAATCCATATGTTTTCAAAATCCTCTTCGGTGCAGTCGAAATCATAATAGCCTTCCCCCAATTCTTCAATATAGAGCAGACGATCCCCGGCTATTAGCTTATACCTTGGCTTATCCGGGGCTTTTGCATTTTCTCTTATCAATCTGAAGCACTGACCGCTATCCATAATAGTTTTCACGTTAATATCCGGTATATACCTGTTCATAGCACGGGATAAACCTCACCTTCCGGCTCCTCATCTCCCGGCTCCAAGCGCTTGACAACCTCTACATCAAAGACGAAAAACCCGTACTCCCTGCCTATTACCCCAATTTCAGTTCTGACCTCTTCCACATTGATATCGCTTGCCTCCCCCCTAAGCTCCTTACCGCCTTCATCCGTTTTAATATGGTTATAGATCTGCCTTGCATCTCTGCCTACCAGGTATTCATGGCAAGGAATCTGATTGGGATTTAAATAAACAGACCTGTAAAATCGTAGCTTTCCGTCTGCCGGAGGAACATATTTCTTTTCGGCCTCGATTTTTTCGTTATACATATCCCTGGGCACATCTTCCAATTCCTCCTCCATGACTTCCTTTTCCATCACCACTTTTATTAGATAGTCTCCGGGCATCTGCCCATCCATTCCCTGTACCACCGTAACTTCTTCCGCCTTAATATCGGTAAATCCATCCTCCCACGCACTCATGAAATCACAGGTATCCTTTGCCGTAGCACCCAGCAGGTATCTCCCCCCTCTGAAAAAGTCCCCTATGGTATAACGTACCTGATATAATTTTAAATTTTCCATAGCATTGCCTCTCCTTTTCTTATCTTTACACAAATCCTATTCAAATTAAAACATGTCCCCATTTCATTTCGGCATTTCCTTTTACATTCTATCTGATAATATAGTCCCCATATATTTTAACTGCATCATTAATATGTAAAGGTTCTCCCCTGACGGTTCCCTTTGCTCCCGCTGTAATCAACAGATATTCCCTTCCGTTTTTCTCGGCAAAGCTTGCCAGACATAACCCTGCTTCCCCGGTATATCCGGTTTTCCCACCAAGCATGGTTCCGCCAGGAAAGGTGACCATGCCTTCGTGAGAGGTATTGAGAGGGCTGTAAAAGGTAAGCCCCTTGGGATGCTGATATGTGGCCCCGGTGGTATATTGCTCCGCTGTGAAAATCTCTTTGAACTTTGTATTTTCCAAAGCATACCGAACCATAACAGCTATATCCTGCATTGTGGTATAGTGAGTGGGATCATGAAGCCCGGTTACATTCCTGAATTTAGTATCCTTCATTCCAATCTCCATAGCCTTTTCATTCATCATATCCACAAAATCCGCCTCGCTACCTGCTATATGGATTGCCAAGGATACGGAAGCATCAGCCCCCGATGGAAGCAGACAGCCATAGAGCAGGTCTTCAACCGTCACTATTTCTTCCGGCAAAAAACCGGCCATGGAAGCATTTCTCACCCTGAGGGGTTCAAATATTTCCAAATCCACTACACACCTATCATTGGGATCACCCATTTTCTCAATGGCCACCAATGCGGTCATTATCTTTGTAATCGATGCAGGGTAGACCCTTTCTTCACTATTTAAATCAAGGAGTACCTTGCCATCCTTTAAACGAATTAAAAGGGCATTGGCACTTTGAATCCCTTTTTCCGAAAGAAATTCCTCCTGATTTAATACGAAAACTCTGGTGTCTCCCTGCTTCAATGAAAGGATGGTCTTCTCCGATTGGCCGATAATCAGAGTTACAAGAAAAACAACGGCAATCAATATTACTATTAGCACAAAATTGTTTCCGCGGTAAACCCTTTTAGTCTTCCTTCCCCTGCGGTTCATACCCATAAAAAGCAGAATCCTTTCGTTTAATACACATATGGTTTTGCCACCCCGTCAAAAAAGGGGCGATCCACTACTGCGGACAGCCCCCTTGACATAGTCTTCTAAAAAACGGGAACAACGCTTCCTTCATATTTTTCATTGATATAATCTCTTACGTCATCGGAATTCAATGACTTAATCAGTGCCAGAATTCCCGGATTGTTTTCGTTCCCTTCCTTCACCACTATAGGATTGGCATAGGTGACTGCGCCAATGGATTCTTTATCCTCTACAGCTACCGCATCTCTATCTACATTTAATCCCGCATTCAATGCATAGTTTCCATTGATAACCGCCATTTCCACATCCACCAATGCGTTGGGTATTTGTGCTGCTTCCATCTCCACTATTTTCAATTTCTTCGGATTTTCAGCTATATCGTTTATGGTAGCCAGCATACCGGCACCCTCTTTAAGCTTGATAAGTCCCGTAGCCTCCAAAAGCAAAAGTGCCCTGGCCTCATTGGATGCATCGTTTGGCACAGCGATAGATGCCCCCTGGGGAAGATCCTCAATAGCTTTTACCTTACCCGGATACAGTCCGAAAGGCTCAAAATGTACTAAAAAGACTGCGGCCAAATGAGTACCGTTTTTTTCATTAAATTCCTCCATATAGGGAATATGCTGGAAGAAGTTGGCATCCAAGCTGCCGTCTTCAGTAGCCGTATTAGGCATGACATAATCGGAAAACTCCACTATCTGCAGATCATAGCCCTCATCCTCCATCTTGTCTTTCACAAACTCTAAAATGTCACAGTGGGGAACAAGCGTAGCCCCCACCTTTAAGGGTATGAGATCAGCTTCACCTTCATTTTCCGGCGCTCCTCCACAACCTGTAAATAATGCCAAGGATAGGGCAAGCACCAACACAATTGATAATAATTTTTTCATCTGTTTTGCTCCTTTCTTGATTTATAACAAATTATATTTCTATCTTTTATCGGTTTTCCTGGCAATGGTATTTCCGGCAAATTGGCCAAGCTGGACTAAAACCACAAGAATTATAACGGCAATCCACATGAGTAAGGGTTCGAAGCGATATAATCCATAGTTGATAGCCACCTTCCCCAGACCACCTCCGCCTATTGCGCCAGCCATGGCAGAATATCCAAGAATAGTGGTGGTTGAAATGGTTGCACCCAAGATTAAAGATGTTTTAGCCTCAGGAATTAAAACCTTTGTAATAATTTGAAAGGTTCCCGCCCCCATGGATAAGGCAGCTTCCACAACCCCTTTATCCACTTCCTTGATAGAGCTTTCCACCATCCTGGCCACAAAGGGAAAGGCAGCGATGGTGAGGGGTACAATGGTAGCGGGGGATCCTAAGGATGTCCCCATTATCGCCCTGGTAATCGGAACCACAGCTATCATTAAAATCAAAAACGGAACTGAACGCAGTATGTTAATTACACTGCCAAGAACGGAATTCAAGCCTTGCATAGGTTTAATGCCATCCTTTTCTGTTACCGTAAGCATAATTCCCAAAGGCAATCCCAATACATATGCAGCACCCGTAGAACCAAAGGTCATGTACAGAGTTTCCCATGTATTTACCAGCATCAGGTCGAATATTTCCTTAGCGCTCATAATCATTGCCGGTCCTCACCTCCCGAAATTTCCTCCACGCTCAGCCCCCTGGATCTCAAATAGCCTACAACCTTCATGGCCAGTGCCCGCTCTTCGGGCAGTTGAACTATCATTTGCCCCAAAGCTTTACCCTCAATATCCTTCATATCCGCATACATGATATTAACAGGTGCCTTGCAATCCAATATCATATGGGAAAAAACCGGCTCATAGGAAGAGCTCCCATCGAAGACTATTCGTGCACACCTTTCCCCCACATACTTACCCATCCTATCTCCTTCCGGGTAAACCAACCTATGGGCTGCACTGCTTTTGGGGTGGATGAATATTTCCTCCACCGTTCCCACCTCTGCCACCTTGCTTTGATCTAATATGGCAACATGGTTACAGATTTCCTCAATAACCCCCATTTCATGGGTTATTATTACAATGGTAATATCCATTTGTGAATGGATATCCTTAAGCAGCTTTAAGATTGATTTAGTAGTGGTGGGATCCAGGGCTGAGGTGGCTTCATCGCACAATAAAACCTTAGGTCGGGTAGCCAGAGCCCTTGCAATAGCCACACGCTGCTTCTGTCCTCCGGAAAGCTGAGACGGATATTTCCCCGCCTTATCTTCAAGACCTACCAGTTTTAACAAATCCATTGCCCTTTGCTTAGCTTCTGTCTTACCCACACCTGCAATTTCCAAAGGGAAACAAACATTTCGCAGCACATTGCGCTGAGCCAGTAGGTTAAACTGTTGAAAAATCATACTCATGGATTGGCGAGTTCTGTTCAGTTCCCGTCTTGTCAATTTACTTAAATCCTTGCCATCGAATATAACAGTTCCCTCTGTAGGAGCCTCCAACGCATTAATACACCGAATTAGAGTGCTTTTACCTGCGCCACTCATACCGATAATCCCAAAAATATCACCTTGGTAGATATCAAGATCTATACCCGTAAGGGCGGCAACATCGCCTCCCGCAGATTTGAAAACCTTTCCCAAACCCTTTATTTCAATTATTGGGGTTACCCCATCTTTCATATCATCCATAGCCTCTCCTTCATCTATCCCTACAATTATACCCAAAGCTCCCCCAAAGGGCAAGATGCAGAGATGACAGAGCCTGGCACCCTGTCATCTTTATCACATTATACATATACATGCATATTCTGATAACAACAGGTGAATCATTGGTATCCATTTCCTTTTTGCTTATGTACGAGGGAGGTTATTATGTCAAACTATCATTCTGAAAATGTCAACGTCAAAATAACTAAGAATGAGTTTTTTCAACGTTTGTATTGTGGCGATACACCCATTTTGACGTATCACATCCTTTATCCCCAATTCTCTGGTATCTTACATGGTGCACTGCGGCAAATGAACCGCTATTACAAAAGGGTTGCCTCTACATATCAACACTATTACCGGACCGTCCTTTTCAAAACCGCCATTGAAAATTACAAAAATGCCCCGGAGGATGGTTTCACCTTCCAGCCCTTTGAAGCCAACCTTTATTACGAAATTACACTGAACCATAATTGCATCGTAAGCCTGTATTATGACCGATATGAATTTACAGGGGGTGCCCACGGTAACACAGTCCGGTTTTCTGACACCTGGTATATACCTCTATGTAAACGACTTACCCTTTCCAACCTCCTCCGGGATAAACTACAATATCCTTGTAATCTGACGCAGATTATAGTGGATGAAATTCGAAAAAATCCAGAATCCTATTTCCCCAATCCAGAAAAAACCGTAAATGATACTATGCAACCCCAAAATTTTTATCTGTCACCTCAATATCTTAATATTTATTTTAATCAATACGATATAGCCCCCTATTCATCGGGCATACCGGTATTCTCCATCCCATACGAAAGGGTCGGCATCGTTCTCCCCAAGTGACACAGGTGATAACAGGGTGACAGGGGGACAGGTGCTCTGACGAAATTTTGTTGTCGGTGTACCTGTCCCCCTGTCGCCATCTGTGATATAATATATTCCAATTACATGGGTAAGTCCTCCAGTCCAGTTATGGGTGTGCATAGATATGCAAAGGAAAACTCAAATGAATACAACCAAAAAAATTTTTATTAGTACAGGTATTATAATAGCCTTGGTTATCGTGTTGGCCTTTGGATTCTTTATCAAGAGTACGAAAGACATCTTTTCCTTTTATTATGAACAACAGTTAAACAATTATAGCAGTATCTTCAGAAAAACCCTTAACATGGCAAGGGATTACACCAAAATGTACGACCAATCAATTGCAGATGACCTGTACTATAAAACATACTCCCTTAACCAGGACCTGGAAGATACACCAATAAGTACCCTGAGCCAGGACACTCTAAAAAAATATGCTGCAAAGTATGATTTTTTCGGTTTGGCAATATTTGCACGGGATGACGATGGAATCTATGTATATAACTCCACTGAACCTGAAGAGGTGGGCGAAAGAACGAAGGATTGGGGGTTTTGGGATATAGCCTTTCAAAACCTTTTTGAAGGTAAAAGGCCAGATATCGAAGGGGGATTTTCCCGCCACAATTACTGGATAGGCCCCCGCAGCAAATCCTACTATTCTCCGGATTTCTACCGATATGCATATTACTACAATGAACGGCAGGATTACATAATCAACGCAATTTATCACGACAGTAATACCTACAGGGATAATATAAAAAACCAGCTCCACGAAACCTTCGAGCATCTCTATAATGAAATTAGCTATATTGAGGCCATCTCCCTCATTGACATTCCAGCGTGGGAAAAAGCCTATTACAACAACTTTAAAAACAGGGAGGCCCCGGCTTTTCTATATGGAAACTTTGATAAGGACATGCTGATACAATCCGGCATAACACCTGAAGATATGTATGCCATTGAATGTAACGATAGCTTTACCTTCAAGTACAATGGCCATGACAAAAAAATCTTTATGATTTCTTCAAAGGAGGAAGGTGACAAGCATCTCATTGCCATACTGCTAAATGATCACGAAACTGACGCCTTCATCCAAAAGGTGCTTTTGAGGGTTGGAAGCCTCATGGTATTTACGGTGGTGGTTCTTTTAATTGGAATTCTATACATTGTTGTCCGCTACCGTGCACTGCTAACCTTCCAGATCAAGCGTAACGAAGAAATCGAACGCTTCACTAAAAATGTTGCGATGATTCCTGAAATTACATACAAGTGTAGAATTGAAAACAACGAAATATTGCTAACCTATAACCGGGGAAAATCCATATTGAAAGATCAGGAAATCTCTCTTGAATCAGAATATAGGCCTATGAAGGATATATATTCAGAGGAATACATCAACGTCTTTGAAGTGCAGATTGCAGATGTCTTTGCCGATAACTCCAAGAGATTTGAAATAACACACGAAAATGAACATTATGAACATTTTGCCAGCCCAGTCTTTGACAAGGATGGAAATGTTGTTGAAATAGTCGGTATTGCAACTAGTATTACAGATAGGCGTATCGCCGAAGAACAGGCCAAACATTTTGCCACCCATGACTTTTTAACAGACCTTATTAATCGCCGGGAATTTGAATCCAAAGCTAAAGATAGAATTTTAAAAGAGCCCACCAACTCCTATGCAATCATGATAATAGATTTAGATGGTTTTAAAAAGGTAAATGACACCTTTGGGCATATTGCAGGAGATTCAGTACTCAAGCAGACCGCAGATAGAGTTAGCAATACCATAGCCCGGCAATCCTCTACCGCAATGGTGGCAAGGCTTGGCGGTGATGAGTTTGCTGTATTCCTTCCATATGAAAATTTACATGAGGTTGAAGGAATAGCTCGGAGCATTGTAGCTGACATTTCTACACCCTATTCAGTCGGTGATGAACTGATTCAACTTGGAAGCAGCATTGGTATTTCCCTTTACAACAAGGATTCCAATACCTATGGACAGCTGACCTATTACGCCGACTTGGCCATGTATCACATAAAAAAGCACGGTGGTGGGTACCAATTCTTCTCTCCCGCAATGCTTCCACCCCGCCCCTTCACCAAAACCCCATAATTCGCTGCATCATAAGACTGGAACCGATAATACCTATCCAACAGCATAAACCCATAAATAAAGGTCTAATGCCACTTCTAACAAGCTTCACAACATTGGTATTAAGCCCTATCGCCCCCATAGCCATCAGGATTAAAAATTTGCTTAAGGATTTCATAGGCAAAAAAACGTCGCCGGATACACCCATGACAACGCAAAGAGTGGTGAAAATTGAGGCTGCTACAAAATAGATTATAAAAAAGGGGAAGATACGGCCCATATTAACTCTGCCACCATCAGTGCCGCTATCCTTTTTCATTCTATAAAATGATAAAATTAGAGTTATTGGGATTATCGCCAATGTTCGCGTCAATTTTACAACCGCCGCGGTGCTAAGAGTATCGCTTCCATATAAAGCATCCCAGGAAGCGGCAGCAGCTGTTACCGACGATGTGTCATTTATGGCCGTCCCTGCGAAAAGACTAAACCCATGATCAGACATATCTAATAGCCCCCCTATTGTTGGGAAGATAAGAGCCGCAATTACATTAAAAAAGAATATTACTGAAATCGATTGCGCAATCTCCTCGTCATCTGCACCTATGACTGAAGAAGCCGCAATTATAGCAGAACCACCGCAAATTGACGATCCCACCCCCACCAAAATAGAGGTATTTGGCGTCATGCTCAGCACCTTATGTAACAAAAATGCTATGGTAAGGGCAGCCACTATGGTAACTATTATAATGGGAAGCGATTCCTGCCCTGTGGTTACTATTACCGAAAGATTCAGTCCAAAGCCAAGCAAAACAATGGCGTATTGAAGAATCTTTTTAGATGTAAAGGAAATACCGGGTTCAAGGGCATCCCTTCTTTTTACAAACAAAGCCACAATAGCGCCGATTATCAACGAAAAAACCGGCCCACCAACCAGCGGCAAAACCTTGCCTAAAACGAAGGCACATATGGCGATAACGAAGCATAGCATCGTTCCCTTCCACTTAGTTCTAATAACAATCCCTCCTTAGACATGGCAGGGGGACAGGTCCCCTTCACCTTTTGTATCTCTGTCACATTTTTGTCTTTCTATCACCTTTTGAATGTTGGCCCCAATATGAGTATTGCACCTATAATCTGCATAGCTCCCAAGGGCTCCCCCAGGATAAGTGCTGACATAATTATAGCTGTAAGCGGATCGATATAGCTGAAAATAGCTATTGTCTGTCCTAATAAATCCTGTATCGAGGAAAAATAAAACCAAAAAGCCAAGCCTGTATGCACCACCCCTAAAACTGCCAGCAATAAAATAGTCCTACTGTCAAAGATTAAATCGGCCCGACTTTCCATTACCAAAGTGTAAGGCAATAGAGTTATTGCAGCCACCCCCAATTGGAACATGGTGGACTCTAACGAGGGTAAATCCTTTATAAATTTGTTGGTGAATGTTACCGTTGCATAACCCACCGCTGCAATAATCCCAAACTGTATCCCTATAATATCCTTAGCTCCGGCTCCAGCAGAGGTGTTATTGAATACTCCGGATATACAGGCCATCCCTAAAAGGGATACTAAAACACCGGCTACCTTGATAAAACTCAACCTTTCCCCTAAAACAACAGGAGATAAGGCTATTACAAATACCGGTGCCATATAGTAACTGAGGGTAGCATTTACTATTGTTGTATGCTTGTAGGCTTCAAACAAACATACCCAGTTGGCTCCTATACATACTCCTGCCAATACAAGTTTTAATCCATTCTTCTTCACGACAGAAAGATCGATCTTCTTCCTCATTCCGATACATAAGACAAATAGAAATGCTGTCCCGATTACCGCCCTTATTAATGCAATTACGGGGGAAGGGAGCTCAATACCCCTTACGAACAGCCCTATTGTTCCAAACAAGAACATAGCCGACACAATTTTCATTTTGGCTGCCATGATTATACTCCCTCTGTTAATAATTCTCTATTCCCAATTAACAAATTGCCGAAAGAAATTAGCTTCCCGGTTCATGGGGATATTATACCCCCATGGACTAATAAAGGAAAGAACTACATCATTGCCCCATGGAAAGCCATGGAATCCGCCCCTTATGATACATATGCCTTTAGCCAGGGGAGGTGTAAATTGCAGGTCTAATTTATAGCGGTATTATACATATAGTTTAAATTATTGGTCGAATTAATTAAATGATGGGGGAAAAATTTGATTTCCTCGTACAAATTGCATAATATATAGACAGAGATTTATTCATTTAACTTTTTTTAAGAAAGGCGGAAGCGATAATGAAAAGAAAAATAATTATAGCAATTGCTGCGATGCTTATGATGATGACTGTGATAGTACCGTCATTTGCTGCCGGTAAATTCTCTGATTTGCCAAAGGGACATTGGGCATACAAAAATATTATGGCAATGTCGGATGCCGGTATTATAAAGGGCTATGCTGACAAGACATTTAGACCGGAAACCACCGTAACTACGGCAGAGTTTATTAAAATGGCGGTTGTGAGTAGCGGTGAGGATGCAGAAATAGCAAAGGCTCCTCATCATTGGGCGAGAAATTACTATTATAAAGGACTTGAAAATGGATGGTACAGCAAGAAGGACATCGGGGAGGGGGCTTTGGATCAGCCAATTGCTCGGCAGCATATGGCCTTGATAGCTTCAAGGATTATAAATCCCGATGAAAAGGCGGTTGAAGGATATAGCGAACTTCTGAAATCCATAAGTGATATGACGGCAAAAGACCGTTATGAATTTGAGGTGGTAACCGCATATGGTGAGGGGGTGCTTACGGGCTATACCGATGGAACATTCAGGCCTATGGGAACCCTTACCAGGGCGGAAAGTGCCGCTGTCATTCAGAGGCTTATGGATGAAAGCGTGAGAATCGTTCCGGATATCGCCTTGATTGAAGCTAAGAATAAGGAAAGAGAAGAAGCTGAAAAAAACAGGCCTAAATCTAAGCTTGAAACAGTGAGGGAAAATGCGACTTCTTCAATAGAATTTGACCCTGATGTTGATTTGCTTCCCGATGGGAGCTTGACGGAAGAAAAGGCCATTTATTATTTAGACAAGGTTTTAGATTCCATTTTGTTTTCGGGAAGTGCGGGTAAATATTACATGACCGTTACCTTCCCTGATTTGCCGGAAGGATTTAGTTGGGGGTTTACTGCTAATACCTATCTAAGCAAGGATGCCATAAAGAAGGATAAGAAACCTTGGTGCGCAACAAACGGCAATACACTGGTAGAAGAATATAAAATGGTGGCCGAAGGAACGGTGAAGCGTCCCGTGTTGATGGATTCTTTAAAGGATATTGGAGGGGCAGGTGCTAATTGCTGGATAATAGGAAAAGATAACAAGGAGGTACATGGTTATGGTTTTGGAAAATGGTATTCAGAAAACGGGTTTTTTACAGAAACATTTTTTGCAGAAGGATATCGGGACCTTGATTTAGGAGTTATGGAGAATCGTCTCCACTATGATTATGATGTAGATAGGCATTTTACATGGAAGTGATAAGTTGAGGATGGAAGGGATGAGTTATGGGCTTTTATAAGGACGAGATTGGCAAATGGATTGCGTTTTTATTGGCGGTTTTGATGGGCATTGCTTCTTTTGGGGCAATGCCTACAAAGGCCTGTATTGGCTATTCAAATACCATTCTATGCATTTAACAGATAAAATATAACTTTGGACATCAAGCACTTAAAAAGCAGCAAACCAAACAGGCTTACTGCTTTTTATGACAAGATTATTCAGTCTTTATATTCACTTACGAGTTTCTAATATTTCTATTAGCATTGACGTATAACCACCTGAAAGATAAACTTCTAATCCATTGTAATATCCATGCTTAACCGGATACTCATCCTCCTTTTTTATACTGTTCATAAGGTTGATATAATCATTGTAACACCTTTCCCAATCATTTTGCAGATAATGTTGCAAGAGGAATTTTATTCTGGCGTTTTGTTTATCCTCATCATATTTAGGGTTTTTCCTTTCCCTCTTATATCCTATCCTTAGTACATGCCCATCTTCTGTTATTTCTGTAGAATAGCTTCCGCCATTTAAGTAAACCGCAGCTTCATTACACCAGGAATCTATTTCATAAGGATCTATATCGGTCATCACTTTTATCAAGTCCTTTCTATTGACAGTTCTTCCGTCAATGAATATCGCTTTAAGAGGTGTTTTTATTTTTTCCAAATCTATTGCTACCCTTGATGATGGGTTTATGATTCTGTCTATTACTGCAGCACTCTCTGCTCTTGTAAGACCGGATGTTCCTTTAAAAGTCCTATTGGGATAACCTGTTACAATGCCATGGTAAAAAGCATTTATAACTGCTTTTTTACGTTCTTTGAAAAGAAACCCATCTCTTCCCTCCTCGATTTCGTCACCATAATCCGCAAGTGATACTTTCTTTATATCAGGTATGCCTTTTTCCAATATAGTGGCGGCTTCTGTCGGAGTTTCGCTATCTATTATATTGGCAGCTATAACAGCTACATCCACTCTTGGTATGGGCTTATCAAGGTTGGCAGCCGAGAATGTGAAAGAACTGTAAATTCTCAAATCAAGGCCCTCCTCATAATAGCTTTCAGCCCAATGACCTTTTGCTTCCGACTCTCCTCTTTCGAATTGCCACAATACTTTTGGCGGAGGCGGTGTAATTTCTCCTTTTCTTATCGCTGTTATGACCATTTTTATAAATTCCGCATATGTTACTTGTTTGTTTGGTTGAAAGCTGCCATCCGGGTATCCGGAAATGATGTCCTTTCGGGACATTTTTTCAACATTGTCAAAAGCCCAATGAGATTTGGGTAAATCACTATAATTTTTACTCCCTGCACTTACAGAGGTAATACTGCCCACTACCATAACTAACACTAATATAAATGCAATCCACCTTTTTCCTTTCATTTTTTCTTCTCCTTTTTTATATATTGATTTTGCATCTTCAGCTTAATCATATTGTAACCCAACGGCTGTTTGGGAGTCAAAATTACAAGGGCTTATCTGCGTCTTTTCTCATGTGGATGTTCGTGCAAATTGCGCATGGTTATGACAACTTCGCTCCCGCAACAATTCTTCGAACTCCTCCGCAGGCATGGGCTTATAATAATAGAAGCCCTGAACTTCATCACACATCCTCTGGTTGAGAAAGTCAAGCTGCGGTTCCGTTTCCACACCTTCCGCTAAAACCTCCATCCCCAAACTCTTGGCAAGATTGATTACCACCTTGGTGATGGCACGATCCTTCTCACTTTTCTCTATGCCCTGTATGAACTGCATATCTATTTTGATTCTGTCAATTGGCAGCATCTTTAAACGATTAAGTGAGGAATACTCGGTTCCGAAATCGTCGATAGAAATGGTAACACCAATATTTTTAAGTCTGCATAATGTATCAACCACATGAAAAGCTTCCTTCGTTGCAATGCTTTCGGTAACCTCCAGTTCCAGGTATTGGGGATTAAAGTCAGCCTCCCTAAGCAGTCTTTCAAGATTATCCGCAAAACATGGATTGTTAAGCTGAACTATCGACAGATTAACAGCGATTCGCAGCTCCGGGAAACCAATCCTGCTCCACTTCTTTTTTTGATCCATTGCGGTTTTTAAAACCCATTCACCTATTCCATTTATCGTCCCGTTCATTTCAGCCAGAGGGATAAAAACATTAGGGTATAGCATACCCATCTGGGGGTGATTCCATCGTAATAGTGCCTCCACCCCTGTGATTTCTCCGGTTTGTAATTTAATTTGAGGCTGGTAATGAAGAATAAGCTCACTGCGTTCCTCTACCCTATAAAGGCCATTGGAAAGCTTAATATTACTCCTGATCTCCTCCTGCATTTCAGTAGTACATAGAACATACTGGTTCTTCCCCTTTGCCTTCGCCATATACATTGCAATATCCGCATTCTTGATAAGGCTTCCAGCATCGTGCCCATCAAATGGATAAGTAGCAATACCTGCGCTGGCAGAAATAAAGAACTCCTGCCCCTCTATATTGAAGGGTTCCTCGAACACCTTAAATAGCTTATCTATAACTATCGTAATATCCTCGTCATCCTTCAAATCATTAACCAATATCAAAAACTCATCTCCGCCAAACCTGGCCACCGTATCCTTTTTTTTCAATTTCTTAACCAGACTTGCAGATATGGCGTTAAGCATCTTATCTCCTGCATTGTGACCCATGGTGTCATTTACCATCTTAAAATTATCCAAATCCATGAATATGATGCTTATGTATTTTTCATTGCGTTGAGCAAGATGAATTGCCTGGGAAAGCCTATCGGCAAACAAGGTCCTATTAGGAAGCCCTGTAAGGCTATCGTAATAGGCCATATGCTTTATCTCCTTTTCAGACTTAATCTTGTTTAAGCCATGAGACAATATATTTGACAATATTCTTAAATGCTCAATGCTATGGTCGCTCCAACTTCTGTTTGATATGGAACCCATCCTTATAAACCCTATGGGGCTTTCATTTTCTTCTATCCCTAAGGCTAAAAACGATTTTATCTCTTTCCGCATCCCATGCCCATCTTCAGCATAGGATTCATTATCCGGTTCCTCCATGTCTTTTATATAAATTAGCCTGTCTTCTTGCAGTTTTTTCTTCCACCAGGCAAGGCTTTCACTTGAGACATCTATGGTCTTTTCTTTTTCAGGTAACATTTCTAAATTGTTCCACTGATATATACGGGAAACCGCTTCTTCCTCATGATCAAACAGACAAATCAATGCTTCATCAACGGCAAAAAATGTTCCAATATCCCTTAACATCATCTGCATCTTTTCTTCCATATCCATTTCACTGATGTCAAGAAAATTAAAGGATACCTCCGATACTAATTTTTGAAAATCCATCTGATAATTGTTTTCTTTTAATCTATCAATATAGCTTCTGTTTAAAAAAGTACCCAACCAGACAGCAATCAGTAAAATACCAATCCTTATAATGAAATCAAATTCATCCAATTGAATAATACCTTCGGGAGGTAGGTTCCTCCAAAGAATTAATTGAGTAACTATGGACACTCCACCCAGTAAAAGTAAAGCATTCCGCGTGTTGAATGTCATTGCAGCTATCATTAGAATAATGGGAAACACCCATACGGTTATTCCTGTGGCGTCCATGAATCTGAGTGTTAAAAGGGGAACACTGGCCGCCATCAAGCCAATCATAACCCAGGTTTTAGTATTTTCTTTTCTCAATGGCTGTATGGCAAGCATCAGCAGTCCAAATGTTATCAGCACTATACCCGCGAACATATAATCATCCATACTGCCTTTTCCCGGCACCATCCCTTCAAAAAAGCGAGATGAAATGCTCAATAACCCGCCCCCCAGATATGCAACAGCAATATAGACATGGAACTTTTCCCGGGATTTATAATCTAATATAAGTCCATCCTCCTCAGCAAATTCCTCTAACATGAGATTATATTTTTTCATGCTGTAATAAATTGCTCCTATTGGAATTAGAGTAAATATTGGTGCCATTTGAGGCAGAGGAGTATCAAGGAATGACCTTAAAACCACATCTGTAATTGTGCCAAGTACGAGTGCGATGGCAACCGATAACATTATGAGAACCGCTTGCCTTCTTACAGCCATATCCGGGGATTTAGTCCTCCAATTCCAAAGTACAATTAAAAGGGCTACACTGTAGCTTATATAATATATTGTGAAGAAATTGGTCCATAATCCTTGAACCCCGGTATTGATCCAGCCATAATCCGTATGTATCAGATTATAGTGACGTGAAGCCATTTCCCCGGACAAAGAGAAAACATAAACCGTAATTATAGCAGGCAAGTAAAGAAGGCAGCAAAAAATTAGCTGCCTTCCTGACCTTTTACCCTTGGTTAGTATTAAAATGTAGTGGAGCATAAAACTATATATGCTTCCCCATCCTATAGCTGAAACCCGTCTCCATAGAAGGCAAGTTTCCAAATCAGGTGCTAAGTTAGCCATGGAAAAGCCTAATGACCAAAAACACAATGCGGCACAAAGCACCATAAAAACATGGTTAAGTAACCCCTTTGGGTTTTTATATACAGTATATATTCCAAAAAAGAGATATACTGCAAATGCTATAAAAAACAGTATTGAAAAGACTATGGGCATATAATCTCACTTCCGTTGCTATGTATTGCTCCATTATGGTATTCCCTATCGAACACCTCAGTATTTATCGTCGGTATCATCAAGGCTAAGAAATGACACCGTATCACTTTTAACCAACGGCTCGATAGCTTCCCTTCCCTGGGGCAGCGAATAGGAATCATTTAGCCTAAAACGACCAATTGCTTCTCTGAGGAAGTTCGATTGCCCCGATAGTTCCTCGCTGGCGGCAGCACTCTCTTCAGCTGTTGCCGCATTGGTTTGCACTACCGTCGAAATCTGCTCCACCCCTTGATTTATCTCGATGATTGCCGTAGCCTGATCCTGGGATGCCTCTGCAATGCGATCTATATATGTAATTGTAGCCAAAGCTTCCTCGGCGCTTATGGTCAGTGACTGAGCAGTCCTATCGGCAATGGCCGAACCACTTTGAACAGCATCGATAGCCTCCTCAATCAAGGCCGAAGTGTTCCTCGCCGCCTCAGCAGACTTGGCTGCAAGGTTTCTCACTTCATCGGCAACAACTGCAAAGCCTTTGCCTGCCGCACCAGCTCGTGCCGCCTCCACCGCAGCGTTGAGAGCAAGTATATTTGTCTGAAAAGCGATATCATCGATAATCTTTATAATCTTAGAAATCTCCGATGCCTTTTCATTAATTTGCTCCATGGCTGACACCATTTCCCTCATATGCCCGTCGCTAATCTTCATTTCGTTTCCAGCATGTCCAGCCTTTTCCCGGGCCTGTTTAGCATTTTCTGCATTCTGTTTAATCTGCTCCGTTATTTCTGCAATAGAGGCCGATAGCTGCTGAATGGAACTGGCCTGTTCCGTTGCCCCCTGTGACAATGCCTGGGCACCGTCTGCAACCTGACTTGCACCGCTATTCAGCTGATCCGATGCCTGCCTTATCTCCAATAATGTCATGCTAAGCCCACTTATCAAAGCTTCTAAATTATCCTTAAGTTTTCGGAATTGCCCTGCATACTCCATTTCCAGTTCAATACGCAAATCGCCTTGGGAAATATCCGCAAGTGACTTGGATATTTCATCGATATATCCTTGGTAATTGGTCAGCCGTCCCAAGGTCTGTTCAAAAGCAACCGCCAACTGCCCCACCTCATCCTGAGATCTAATGGAAAACGAAACATCAAAGTTTCCACTTGCTATTTCCTTAGCGGCATGGGTAAGCCTGGTTATCATCCCTGTTATTCTATTGGTAACAAAGAAAATCGCTATAAGTCCAAGCAATCCTATTCCAGCGAAAATGCCTATCATTATTTTATTAAGCCTGCTTACTACTGCCAGAACTTCCGATTCTTCAATCCCAAAGGCTATGACCCAGGGAGTATTTTCAACGGGAGCATAGCCAATTATTTTTGTTATACCCTTATAGGTATAATCGCCGCTGCCTGGAGTCCGGGTAATCATTTTTTTACTGAGTTCACTTAAACCCAACAAAGCCGGGTCGCTTTTTGCATTTTCAATGCTATTATCTCTGGATAATAGCTTTTCTGCATCATTATGGGCTGCCGTAGCTCCCTCATTGTTAATCATATAAGCATAACCCGTTTCTCTGTACTGAAGGCTTTTTACAATATCGCTCAGCATAAACCCGTCCTTGCAACCAAAAAGCACACCTGTAATCTGCCCATTTTCATAAATAGGAGCAGCAAACAGAATTACGGGACTGCCATCCGCTTTACTGATTGTAATATCGGACACCGTTGGGGTTCCTTTAAGGGCAGCTTGAAAATAATCTCGATCACTTACATTTACGATACTCTTAGTTCTATCAAGAAAGATTGCATTTCCATTTCTATCAGCTTTTAAGAAATAGTAGAAGCCTTCCCTTTTTACTTCCTCCTCAAAGAAAGCAATTTGGTCATCCAGCGTGTGTCCTGCATCGGTAATAACCTGATTTTGTGCTAATACCTTAACATATTTCAAATCAGATTCAACCTCTGCCTGAACATACTTGGCTTCCTCCCTGGCCATATCCATTAAATGGCTATGGGTATCATTTATTAGTTGGTTTGATACTATTCCCTTTATCAATAATCCAATCCCCCCCGTAAGAAGAATGATTATTGCACCAAAGGCCAGCAATAGTTTAAATTTGATTGACTTCATCGTCGAATACCCCCATTTTTATATATTTGCTTGAATTATTGCAACATGATTCTACAATATGTTACAATAAGATGTCGTGTCATATGTTACGAAAAATGCGGAAAGAGTAGGCAAATAAGCAAATGAAATATATTAAACAGATAGAATTAACACTTATAGGGCAACATCTGACCAGCGAAGAAATTAAGAAGGCCTATACCAACCAGGAACTTATTGTACGCAGTTTTGGAAAAGGACAATGTCTTTATCATGAGGGGGATAAGTGTCACCATCTCGGTATACTGCTTAAGGGAAGGTTGTTAGGCATGCAGACGGACGATAGCGGAAATGAGTTTAATGTAAACGTTATCGGCGTCAATCAGATTATTGGAGGGACAATACTTTTTGGTACAAATCCAAAATATCCAGCTTCCTACTTTAGTGTAGTCAGCGGAGAATTGCTTCAGATAGATAAATCGTTTCTATTTCAGCTATTTATTGAAAAGCCTTTGATTTTAGAAGCTTATTTAAACATTATTTCAGATCGTGCCCACGATATGTTGCATCAGGCAAAGCTTGCCGCAAGGCGTCCTTTGCGGGCTAGCATACTTGATTATCTTTGTGGGCTGAAATCAAACCAAGACTCCTCCATCGTGACCTTGCCGATCAGTAAAACCGAGTTGGCCAACATGCTCGGCGTACAGCGCACATCAGTCTCACGAGAATTTTCCAGGATGGAAAAGGATGGACTGTTAGAAATAATTAATCCAAAAACTATCTTCCTCAAACATCCCTGTATCTGACATGACTCCGTAATCCGTCTCTGTCACCTTATTTTTGATAGATTTCTCTTTGCAGGGTTATCCTGCACCTTGCCATTTTCATCGAAACGTGACCCGTGGCATGAACAATCCCAGCTTCGTTCCTGAGAATTCCAGCGAAGGGCACATCCCATGTGGGTACATCTCTTACCAAAGCTTAATAATCCGTAAATTGCATGACCCCCATTAGATAAAAGCTGAGGCCGGAAAATAGAGCGAGATGGATTAAATAGTTCCTCATATTCACTTTTTCCCTTGGCAATCATATCTCTTACAACCATAGCCGCTGCCATGGTACCGGTCATCCCCCATTTGTTAAAACCGGTCATGACATAAAGGGAAGGATTTGACTTTCTGTGTTGCCCCACGTAAGGGATTCCATCTAAAGTAATGCAATCTTGGGTGGCCCAGAAGTATGTCTCTTCAGCCTGTGGATATGCGGATTTTGCAAGGTTTCTAAGTTCTACAAAACCACCCCCCTGCCTACCCGTTCTATGGCTTCCTCCCCCCAAAAGCAAGAGATTGCCATAATTGCGAAAGGAGTTTCCCTTTTCATTTTCATCAATATACATCCCCCCCATATCCGGGCCGCCTTTCAATCCTAAAACATAAGACCTGCTTTGATACATTTTCAAAAAGTAAAGGCCCGGAATATTTACCATGGGGAAATGGGTGGCCAGCACTATGCTATCTGCAACTATACGCCCCTTTCCCGTATAGGCTATGTTTTTCGAAATGTCGGAAACAAAGACACCCTCGTAAATATCCAAGTCCTTTGCTGCCCCCAAAATAAATTTCATTGGATTAAACTGAGCCTGCCCTTTCATTCCCAAAGCTCCAACCGTCTTAAAAGGAAGGGGGGGTGCTTCCTGAAAATCCATAGGAATCCCTAATTTATCATAAGCCCGCATTTCTTTTTCTAACTTTTTACCGCTCCCCTTTTCAAACACATAGGCCGTCTTTTCCTCTAAGTCGCAGTCAATGTTTTGGGCGAGCCTCCGATACTCCGAAAGGGCTTTCTCCTGTATATCATAATACTGTCCCGCCTTTTCAATGCCCTTTTTCTTAATCAGTCTGTCGTAGATCAGCGCATGCTGTGCCGTAATCTTTGCAGTTGTATTTTTAGTGACACCGTCCCCAAGGGTTTTTGCTTCTACAACCATGCTAAGAATCCCTGCCTCCTTAAGCAGCAAAGAACAAAGAACTCCAGCCATACCCGCACCTATTATTAAGACATCTGTTCTTCGTTCATCGAAGGGTTCCAATATCCTTCCATTTTCATCCCTATCTTCCCTTACGCTTTCATACCAAACCGAATTCAAATAAATCACTCCTTCCTTTTTCTTTGATTTTGATTTATTATGATTTATTATGCCCTGATAAATCGAAATGAAGACATTTGTTCAGATTTTGTTCAGTGGCAGTTGATATAATAGTAAATTAAGGATTTTGTCAATTCGGTGTTTATTTTGGATTGATAAGCGAAGTTTTATAACCAATTTATCCCACTGCCAATCCAAAGGATGGCAGGATATCTACACCCATGACAACTATGAAAGGAAAGGAATTATATGAAAATCAGCACAAGAATTGTATTATTTGCTACAATCATGATGGCAGTTTCAGTATCGATTATCGCAACCCTCGGCATAGTGGAAAATACCAGATACAATGAGCGTATCGGTTATGAAAGAGCCGCTTCCTCCACCGGCGATTTGCAGCGCAGGATACAGGAGGCTCAGTTGCAGTCTGAAAAAAATGGGATAGCCATTGCTCAGAATTTCCAAGTTGTTCGGGCCGTTGAAAACGGGGATTTTAATCAGATGAAAAGGGCATTGGACGATTTAAATCAGATTTTAAATGCGGATACGATAAGTCTGACAGATGCGGAAGGAAATATTCTTATTCGCCAGCATGAACCTGATAAGAAGGGGGATAATATTCTAAATCAATCCAATGTTCAAAAGGCCTTAAAAGGGGAAACCGCAACCACATTGGAGCCGGGGGCACTTGTTAAGCTTTCATGTCGCACGGGTACACCTATATATAATGAAAAAAGGCAAATCATAGGATGTATCGTTACAGGGTTTACTTTTGAAAATACACCTATTATCGATGAATTGAAGGAATTGCATAATACGGAACTTACCATCTTCGGCGGCAATGAGCGTATTGCAACAACCATCATACAAAATGGTGAAAGGGTTGTGGGAACCCCCCTTGACGAACACATTGAACAAGTAGTCTTAGGCGAAGGCAAGGAGTATATCGGAAAAGCAAATATTTTGGGGGAACCTTATCTGACCAGATATGAGCCCCTTAAAAACACAAAAGGAGAAGTCGTCGGGGCAGTTTTCTCCGGAATGTCAGAGGCGGAAGCAGCCAAGGCTACCCGCAAGGCCATATTTATTATGGTTTTGGCGGCTGCCATAATAATTGTGCTGTGCTCGGTGATCCTGATTAATTTTGTGAACAGGAGCATAAGGGTACCTATGGAAAAGTTGACCAATGCGTCCAAAATGTTGGCAGACGGGCGACTTGATGTGGATGTGGACAGGGGTTCCAGATCTAATAACGATGAGGTAGCCGCCTTGTCAAATGCTATGCATCAGATGGTGGTAAACCTTCAAGAATATATTTTGGATATCTCCCGGGTTCTCTCCCAAATGGCAGAAAAAAATTTTACCGCCCGTAGCGATGCACGGTATAAGGGGGATTTTATGCCTATAAAACAGGCTTTGGAGGGTATTACCGCATCTTTGAATAACACCTTTGCAAATGTGAATTCTGCCGTTTTCCAATTCAACAGCACCGCAAAGCAAATTGCAGATTCCAGTCAGATCCTTGCCCATGGTGCATCGGTGCAAGCCGATTCCATAGAACAATTAACCAAGTCCATTTTAAATATATCTGATGATATTAAAAACAATACTAAAAATGTTGGGATGGCGGTAGATTATGCAAATCAGGCGGTGTCAGGTGCAAAGGATGGGAATCGACAAATGAAACAGATGCTTAATGCTATGAACGATATCAAGAATGCTTCGGATCAGATTAAAAAGGTCATCAGTGCCATCGATGATATCGCCTTTCAGACTAATATTTTGTCCCTCAACGCAGCGGTTGAAGCAGCAAGGGCCGGAAGTGCGGGGAAGGGTTTTTCGGTGGTAGCAGAGGAAGTGAGGAATCTTTCAATTCGCTCAGCGGAAGCGGTGAAACAGTCAGCCATTCTCATTAACAATTCAATTCAGGCAGTAAATGAAGGATACAAGATTGCAGATGGAACGGCAGAGGTTATCCAAGATGTTGAAACTCGTATAGAACATGTGAAGGGGGCTCTTCTTGACATAGAAAGATCCTCCTCATTCCAGGCTGAAGAAATTGAACAAATAACCTCAGGCCTCGACAGGATTTCCCAGGTGGTTCATACAAATTCTTCAACATCTCAGCAAAATGCTGCTGCAAGTCAAGAGTTTTCAAGCCAGGCAGCGCTGCTTTATGAAGAGGTATCTCAATTCAGGATAGAAGATTCAAAGGAATTGCTGCCATGAGGGAAGAAAAAGGAAGACAGAGGGAAGGGCCGGCCATCAGATTAGGTACACATATATCCGTATCAAAGGGATTTGCTCACGGGGCAAAAACTGCTGTTGAAATAGGTGCCGATATCTTTCAATTTTTTAGTCGCAATCCAAGGGGGAGAGGCGTTAAAGATTGGAACTCGAATGATATCAGGGAGTTTGCAGAAATACGCCGTTACAATGAACTTGCTCCTTTGATGGCCCATGCCCCTTATATCCTTAACTTAGCCAGTGCAAGGGATGATGTCTTCGCCTATTCTAAAGAAATCCTGAAAGAGGATATTTTACGCATGGATTCTATCGGCATTGAATATTTCAACTTTCATCCCGGCAGCCCCGGGGCGATGGGTTTAGGCCCCGGACTGGAACAGGTTATAGAGGGTATTGAATACGCTCTATCAGGCGAAGAAAACATCACCGTACTATTAGAAACAATGTCGGGAAAGGGAAGTGAGATAGGCAGTAGTTTTGAGCAGCTTAAAATGATTATAGACGGTTTAAATCATGCTGCTGCTTCGAAAATCGGGGTTTGCCTGGACACCTGTCATGTTTTCGCAGCGGGATACGATATAGTGCGGAATCTTGATGGTGTCCTTTCTGAGTTTGATAAAATTATTGGATTAGATCGGCTGAAAGCCATACATCTCAATGATAGTATGATGGATTTGGGCTCTAAGAAAGATCGCCACGCCCCTATAGGTGAAGGGAAAATCGGCATGGATGCGATAATCAATTTAATGAAGCATCCCGTCATGATGGCGCTCCCTTATTATTTGGAAACGCCATTAGAGGATGAAGGTCATAAAAAGGAAATAGCCATGTTGAAAGAAAAAATAGGCTGAAGGGCAGGAATTTTGTCACAGTTTAAAAACATGACAGGGTAACCGCCCTTTTTTCACCTCTACCTTATCAATTTTTTTCTCATACCAAAGGTATAGCAGGTGGGCGGCGGCCTCGCCAGTAGCAAACCATTTCTGCTGTGGCGGGAAGTCATCCCAGCTTTTACACCATATATCCCAGGTCATTTTCGCTGCCGTTTCATAGGCACTTTTAGGTCCCTCTTGCAAGATTTTCAAAATTTCTTCTAAGCGATGTCCGTGGTGCTTCCTGATTTCCTCAATCCTTTTATAGGGGTCTGCTATCCTTCTCCTATGGGCTGAAAATATATTTTTAATGGGCAATTGTTCTATCCGGTTCAAGCTTTCCATGTAACTCCCCAAGGGGTTTTTCTGTGCAAGACCTATGGATATAACCGGCGTAATATCCCCTAAGATGTGATCCCCGGAAAAAAGCATCTGTTTTCCCCCATCGTAAAGGCACATATGTCCGGCAGTATGCCCCGGAGTATGAACGCATTTCAAAGAATAATCCCCTACTTCCAAAACATCTCCATCCTCAACAATTGTGAAATCTATGTCCTTTCCCGTTCTATATACCCAGCCGGGATGAACCCGGTTATTTCTATCTGCCACATCCTCAGGCAGTCCATGAGCATAAAAGCTTTCCTCCAATCTGTCCCAGTATTCGCCCTTGTTGCTGGAATTTATGATATCTCCATCAACTCCACTGCAATAAATTAGGGAGCCTTCTCCCATGAGCCTGGCCGCAAGACCTGAATGGTCTGCATGCATATGAGTAATGAAAATATCTGTCCTGTTTAAATCCACATCCAACTCATCCAAAGCAGACGTAATGGTGTCAAAGCACTCCTCCCTGTTGAAGCCGGTGTCTATAAGCAGGTTTCTATCATCACCTTTGATAAGATAAGAATTAAGGGTTTTAAGAGGATTTCTTGGCAGGGGAATTTCTATCATATACAGGTTTTCCATAAGCTTTTCAGTCATAATATTTCTCCATTATCCATTGTCGGCAATAACAAAATTCATATAATCATTGTATGCTAATTCCCGGTTTTGAGCAAGCATGGGGTTTTGAAGCAGGTTTAGAAAATCGCATTATCTTGCCATTTTACCCCTCTTGTGATACTCTTTTGTTAGAAATTTATTCAGGAGTTTGTCAGTATCTGATAAGCTATGAGGATCATAGCAAGTATCTTGAAAGGAGTGCCATTATGTATAGTGATTGGTTAAAGGGGACCTGGCGGTTAGATACTTTCACCGCAACGGATGAAGATGGTAACATTGTTGAAATCATGGGGGAAGGTGCACAGGGCTTTATTTGTTATTCTCAGGATGGATGGATGTCCGTGCAGATTATAAAGCCGGACAGACCTCGCTATGATATCCCGGATGTAGAGGGCGGAACTACGGAACAAACTCTTGCAGCCGCCCATGGGATGTTCGCATACGCAGGCAGATATACGGTGGATGAGGAAAACGGTATCGTCTATCACCACCTGGAGTTTAGCCTTATACCCAACTGGATAGGGAGCACCCAAAAGCGTTATATCAATAAAGAAGCCGATGATGTGCTGGCTCTTACCGCCGATCCTGTGCGAATGGGGCCGGGTGGTTTAAAAAGGAGATCCCGCCTTCGCTGGATTAGAGCTGACTTAAAGGAAAAATAATGTATTGAAATGTAAGAATTCAAAATACGACAAAGGGGTAATAGCATTATGAAAAAGTTTTTTGATGAGTTTAAACAATTTGCATTGCAGGGCAATGTGATGAATTTGGCTGTGGGAATAATCATAGGTGCAGCCTTTCAAGGAGTGGTAACCTCCCTTACGGATAACATCCTATCACCTATAATCGGACTTTTCACCGGACAAAACTTCGATGCCTTAATGGTGGAAGCCTTCGGTGTTACCATAAAATATGGAGCTTTTATAACCAGTGTCCTTGATTTTCTTATCATGGCCTTTGTGGTTTTCCTCATAGTACGTGGTATGAACAAGCTCACTTCCGTTAACAAGGAGACTTTGCCGGAGCCTAATCCCACCACAAAAACTTGTCCTTATTGCATAAGCGAAATTGATATAAATGCTATTAGGTGTCCTAACTGCACCTCTCAATTAGATGGAGCCGTTCAATAAGGCCCGGTGGGATGGTTTAAAGGGGGATGGCTTTATGAAACTGCTAAAAGAAAAGGAACTATTGCGGAGGGAAGTCCTAAATAAAATCAAAGGTCTGTCCCCGGATTACATGGAATCCTCGTCGAAGGAAATCTGTAAAAAGGTGATGGAAAGCAAGGAATATAAAGAGGCAAGGACAGTATTCACCTTCGTTGGAAGGCCCTGGGAAATTGATACCCTTCCCATCATAGAGGATGCCCTTGAAAAGGGAAAGATTTTGTGCGTTCCAAAGTGTATTTCAAAGGGCATCATGGAAGCGCGTCAAATAACGGATCTTAGCCAATTGGAGGAGAGGAAGCTGGGGCTTTTAGAACCGGGAGATAGTAGCCCCCTTATTAAACCCCATGACATTGAGTTTACCCTGGTGCCATGTCTGACCTGCGATTTGTCGGGGCGAAGGTTAGGCTTCGGAGGGGGCTTTTACGATAGATACTTAAAGGATGCTCCCTTTGTAAGTTATATGGTTTGTCGTGAGGCCCTGATAAGTCCTAAGGTTCCCATAGCTCCCTACGATATCATCCCCCATGGATTGATAACAGAAAAACGCATGTTGTTTTTCAAATAGACCCGATTCGATGAAAAACACCCATCATGCACTAAGGGTGGTTTTGGGCAAAAAACATTACCAAAAAAAGAACATACAGCTCATCCCTATAAAGGTTTGGCTGTATGTTCTTTTATTTGAAGACTAAATGAAAGCAAATTAAAAGACTACCGGGTATGTTTCCTTACCATCTACCACATATGCATGTCTGATATGTATCTCATATATGTCCACCTCATCCCCTAACAAAGCCAAAACATCGCTGAAATCGGGAACCTTTTCCCAGAAAAGGGACAGGACATCATCCACCTTCAAATCGCTTTTTTTAACAGTTGCGCTATTAGAATGAATATATCCGAATATTGATGATTTTAGTTCATCACCAGCCGGTATCGTTGCTATTGCAACGTTTGCGTTTTTACTAAACTCCTCAACCTTTGAAGCTGTTTTACTGGCCGCAAAGTAAAGAATCCCAAGACGGTCTATATCATAGGTAAAGTTTACTACTCTCACATTGGGTATATTGTCTACCGATGTTGCTATTGCAAGCTCATTAGTCTTTTCCAATAGCTCATAAAATCTTTGCATTTTGTGCATTGCTGATACCTCCCTTTTTTGGTTACTTATCACAGTATATCATAATATCTATATATTGGCTAATAAATTTTAATCAACATTATCAACTTTCGAATCTTTACCACATGAAGGGCTTTCCCGGGTATATCCGCACATCATTATACAATCCCTATTAATACTCCCTTAACCGCCAGTATCATTTATCACCATTTGGTCATATTCTATTAAGGAAGTATCCGAAAAATGTCTAAGTTCTATTTTATGGGAGGATTGTTGAATGGATAAATGGCCAAAAACATTGATAACCGGAACCCCTCAGGAAGGCTTTGAATTAGCTATTGCATTATCTCAGCAAGGAGTGATCTACACACAGCCCTCTGAACAAATCAGGGAAATGCTTCGCCCCGTATACTCGGAGAATGCGGATAGTTTAATTGCAGCCTCCCAGGTAATAGCCATTAATTTTCAAACGGTAGCTGCTGCTAATAACTACTGGAACAGGTGATAACTCTGTGATATAATTGAAGCTCCTAATTTTTTAAATATTATTATTTTATGAAATATGGAAATACTTGTAGCAAGGTTATGTATAAGAATTATTTTGAATTGAGGTAAAAAATGAAAATCCCAGAACTTAATATCGGTGGTTTAATCGCAAAAGTCCCTATAATACAAGGCGGCATGGGCATTGGAGTATCTGGTTCACAACTTGCTGCCGCCGTAGCCTGTGAAGGTGGCATAGGAATAATCGCCAGCGTAAATATTGGTTATAGAGAACCGGATTTTTATA
Organism: Anaerovoracaceae bacterium; assembly: GCA_050953445.1. Lineage (GTDB taxonomy): Bacteria > Bacillota > Clostridia > Peptostreptococcales > Anaerovoracaceae > JBMNMS01. The sequence goes on along the minus strand of JBMNMS010000001.1, from coordinate 958,904 downwards.
AAGATACCCACAGTGCCAATATACGCGCTTTAAAGGCGGAGATAAGGAAGGTTAGAGAGCTTGCCCCAAAGGGAATCATTGGAGTTAATATTATGGTAGCCACCTCCCACTACGGTGAAACGGTAAGGGCGGCTGTTGAGGAAGGCATAGACCTAATTATTTCAGGTGCCGGTCTACCTTTGGAGCTGCCCGAGTATGTTAAGGGCTCGGAGACCCGCATCGTTCCCATTGTATCTTCTGCAAAAGCCGCCAAATCCATATTGAGGTATTGGGAGCGCCATTACAACAGGCAGGCAGATGCCGTCATCGTGGAGGGAACCGAGGCCGGAGGCCATTTGGGTTTTTCCCCTGAAATCTTAAAATCTGAGAATAAGCCTTCTTTAATAGATATGATTAAGGAATTAGTCAATCATATCCCCATTATAGGTGCAGGCGGAATTTATACCGGTGAGGATATTGCAGAATGTCTAAAAGCAGGAGCCTCCGGTGTGCAAATGGCCACTCGTTTCGTAGCCACCGAAGAATGTGATGCTGATATTAAGTTTAAGGAAGCCTATATCGCCGCTGGAGAAGATGATTTAGTTATAATAGTAAGTCCGGTAGGCATGCCGGGACGAGCTTTGAATAACAATTTTGTAAAAAGAATTGCTCTTCAAGGTGATGAGATTAAGTCCTGTTTAAGATGTCTAAAGGATTGCAATCCTAAAACTGCACCTTATTGCATTTCCACCGCTTTAATAAACGGAGTGAGGGGTAATGTGGACCAGGGGTTGATCTTTGCCGGCAGCAATGTCCATAGAGTCGATAAAATAGTATCGGTGAAAGCTCTGATGGATGAACTTAAGGAAGGTATAATTAGGGCATGATTGCCTTGAAGCCATTGGATTATGCCCATCTTCTGAACAATAATCCCTCTATTTAATTGAGTATATCCTGCAGCAGTGCCTTACCCATGGTCAAAAATAGGATTAAGTATATTATTGCGGCAGTGGATACGGTCAATATAATGGAAATCAATAGCGGGGTATGGGAAACGGTGAGGAGATAGACAGGCCAGGATGCCCCTACTGCAACAGCGGATGCAAACAATATGAAACTCAGTTGTTTAGCAGATTTTATGAGAAGAATCTCAGGATATCTTCTTCGGAACCCGGCATATAGGAGCAGGGTATTGATCAGTGCAGCTATACTGGTTGCCAAAGCAAGCCCCATATGAGCCATGTAGCGAATCAAAATAAGGTTTAGGCTTATATTTATTCCCATGCATATAATTGCGTAGGAAACGGGGGTTTTCATATTGTGCATGGCATAGTAGCCTTTGACTAAAAGGGCATTGGCAGATACGAATATCAGGCCCAGGGCATAGTAAAAGAATGCCGGCCCGGTAAGAGCTGTCGCCGCAGGATCGAAAGCCCCTCGCTGAAATACAATTTCTATTACCTGGTCGCTATATAGCATTCCCCCCAAGGTGAAGGGCACCGAAATCAACAAAATTATCATGATTCCCTTATTTATCATATCCCCAAACCTCTCGTACTCGCTGAGGGAGTTGGCTTCCGTAAGCCGGGGATAGATGATGGTGACAATTATGGCCGTGGTGAGACCTGTAATAAGGTTAACTATGGTGTTGGCATAGTTAAGGGCTGATACGCTACCTGCAATCAGACCGGATGCCAGAGTTCTGTCCACAAACAGGTTGATTTGAGCAGCGCTGCTGCCTAAAAATACGGGGAGGGATAGGGCTGCTATCTCCTTGGCCGACCCCCCTATATTGGGCGCAGGCTTAAAGGGAAAGCCTTTTTTCCCGGAGATTATGGCCACTATGATGAATTTAAATCCGTAGCCCAAGAGCAATCCAAAGGCCAGAAGGTGATAGTCGTATCGGGCTGCAACTATGATCATGACTATGACCGCAAGAGTCTGAGTATACCCGGCTAAGATTTGAGGTATGAATACCCTTTTATACTGTAGGTATGCCTCCATCAAAGCTGTGATACATGTGAAAAAAATGTAGGTAAAGGTTATCTTGATGAAGAAGCTGGTGAGTTCAGCTCTAAACCCTGTAAACTTTGGAGCACATATGGCTGTAATCTGGTCTGAAAATATAAATCCTATGACCATGGAAATAGCGGAAATTATGAGAGAAATACTTACCACTTCCCGAGTAAATCTGTTGGCAGCTTCTTCTCCTTCCTGTTCCAGCTTTTTTGAAAAGGTTGGCATAAAGGCAGTTGCCACTGCGCTGAACACCCCACCGAATATTATGGTGGGAATGTTATTTGCCATGACATAGGCATCAGTTATTTCTCCAACACCAAAATAGCCTGCCAGAAAAACCTCTCTGACAAAGCCCAGAGCCTTGGAAAGCAAAGTGAATACGGCCATCCAGAAGGCCGTTTTTGCCACTGTTTTCATTCAAAAATCCTCAGAGCCGGGATATAAACACCATACCCCGGCTTTACTCATCTCCGTAGTGATTTTCTTACATCGCCGCATCCTGCTGGCTTCCTACGTTTACCCCGCCTGAGGATTTGCCTGCGCCGATGGCATAGTAGTAATCATAGACCGCCATATCGTAATCAACCAGCGCTTTACTAAGACCTAACTGGGCCTGTTTAACCTGAATCTGGGCAGTTTGAACATCGGTCAGAATATTCATCCCCGCATTATAGGTAATCTGGGCTATGCGATAACCCTCTTTAGCGTTGGTTAGTGTGGTTTCTGCCGCTATTATGGACTTAGACCCATTTACTACGCTCATGTATTTTGATCTTACATCCATTTCAATTCCGGCTATTGCATCCTTCAAGGCTTTCTCCGCCTGCATAACTGCCAGTGCCTGAATTTTATAAGTGGCTGAAGTTTTGGGGTATTTGACTTCAATGCTGAGCATATCAGCCTTGGCGGTTGCCAGATTATAGTCAAGCATTATAAACTCTACCCTGTTTTGTTTGGCCTTGTCTATATCCACATTTAGATTCAATGCGGGAGGCTGACGCTTTTTCAGCTTATCGGTAAAATTAACCCTCTGCATAACATCGTAGTCCATTTGAATATTAAAGCCCATTTTAGCGATCTTTAAGGTGGTTTCAGCACTTTCTAAGGCATTTCTGGCAGAGGTTACTCCGCTTTCAGCGGATATGACATCAATTTTAGCTGCCATCCCCACCTCGAATTTCTTTTTAACATTGTCCAGTATATCGGTTTGTGCTTTGAGATCATCTTTACATATTTCCACATAGTCGGCTGCCTGAAGAACTCCATAGTAAGCTGAAATACCACTGGATTCTAATCCATTCATGTCAGCTTGGAATTGTACAGGTGCCACCCTCTTGTAAAAGGCTATATCTCTTTCGGCAGTTCTTACCACAGATCCCCTTAGAATTCCGGAACCGCCGGCCTCCCTATTGGCGGTACGCAATGCTGACAGCATTTCCGTCTGCCCTAAGGCCGCTGCCTCATAGCTTTTCCTGGTGAATTCAGCTTCCTGAAAACCCGGCCCCTTAGTTGTCATAATCTTAACCGTATCGGCTATAGATAGGTTTATTGGTTCCCCTTTAAACTCCATGGGATCCGTGGCGAATACCGTGGAGAAGCTTCCTAAAATTAGTGCCATGCTTAAACATAGGCTTACAATTTTTTTCATAGTATTCTCCTTACCTAACGTCTATAACGATTATATCCGCATAGTCATTTTTATCATCAGTAATATCGTAAAGTCTAACCTTACTGCCCTTCCTGACATTGGTTAATTTGGCATGTTCATAAAGGGTTTTTCCACTCTTTGCTTCTAATTTATATACCACACATTTGTCTGCAAAGGGTATAGCCTTAGATTCTCCATCTACCTTAAAGAACATTATCCCATCGGAAACAGAACTCACCTGAAGGAAGGAGTTTTCAACGGGGGTTATTTCTTTGAAATATTTGATCCAGCTTTTCGCATCATCTTTAGTTGCGATGTCAATTATTTCACCCATCTTCCGTTGGAGACGGAAGGCATACAGTTCCCCCTCCTCATATTTACCCGGATTAAGATTAGCTATGGCCGTATTACCGGCTTCATCGTATGCAGGCACAGTTATAAGGTTTTCCCCTATCCTCAATTCTACAGCCTTCATGGCCGCATCATCCTTGTTTAATGCTTCGGATATGCCATTCACCATACCATAGGCAGCCGTATATTGAGTAAGGTCTATTCCCTTTGGAGGTTCTATGGGTTCTTCTGTAGCGCCAGCATAAAATCCATTGTACACCATCATTGCTACGTTGCCTCTAACGGCCACATCTTCCCCTTTGTAGGTGAAGCCTTTCATAATGCCTAACTCTATCGCCTTGTTCATGTAGTTGGAGGGCCATGTCCCTTCTAAATCCTTTTCTTTAAAGCCCAGTGAGGCTACCAGGATTTTTGCGACTTCATTGTATGTAATCGGATTTAAGGGTCTAAAGGTACCGTCAGGGTAGCCTTCCAGTATGCCTTTTTCAACCGCATATCCGATATAATCCACCGCCCAGTTTGACCATGCGTCTCCGCTTCCAAGGTCGCTGAATCTATCAAGAGCCATCTTGGCCGATGTGGTAAGTTGGGATTGTGAAATCTTGTTGTCTTTGGCAATAGTCAAGTCTGCAATTTTTGCCATTTCCCCTCTAACCACATTTCTTTCAGGTTTAAAGGTTCCATCAGGGTATCCATTTATAATACCCCTGTCTATTAATTCTAATACGGCGGTTTTGTATCCGGTATCCTTAACATCGGAAGGAATAACCGTTTCCGCTCCATATGCTCCCACAACTCCGGCAATCACCATGGTAAGCGTCAGTATTATTGCTATCTTTCGTTTCATTATATTTTTACCTCCTATCATCATGCCTCCAGCAGAGGCAGTATCTGACCATATGCTTTGCAAACTAATTATATAACGCTCACAATGGCTATTCAACTACAAAGCTATTACCGAATTGTTTCAAAATGTTACATTTATTCAGGAACGTATTTAGCATTGGTGTTGATTAGAATACGATTCCCCACAGCATCCCATGTCACACCGAAATCCATTTCTCTGGCTATGTCTCGGAGCATATAGTAGTTGTTTCCACCTATGTTATATCCCATGAAATATTTTTGAATGTTTTTAATATAGACGGCATGGGCACCGGCTCTGGCTACCACTGACGCTGTTCCCTTTGAGGACATTTCCCCCCCTAAGGCCACATAATTCTTACCTGGGTCTAATGCTATAATCTGTCTGTCGCCATTCCAGGTTACGCTAAAACGCTTATTAGAGCCATTTAGAGAATAGGCTACATCCCGAAGCTTAAAGTAATTATTTCCCTTTATGTTGTAGGAATCAAAGGATATTTCCCTTCCGTCTAAAATTACCTTGGCTTTTGTAGGCACTGCTGTAACGCTTACGGTCTGCGAACTTACGCTATTGTCAACCACGATCTTAGCATTAAACCCCTTTGCCAAAACTGCCCCTCCCCGATTAACATATGTCCCATTGTTCAAAAGGGCTGTACTATTCTTGCCATTACCATTTAGAGTTCCTTTTATCAGGGTAAGACTGCCGCTATTGCTGATTCCGACGCTTCTCTCTCCTTCCCCCGTATAAGTACCCCCTTCTATAATTAAAGTGCCTTGATTAGCGACAGCTATACCTCCGGTACTGGAGTTTACAACATCCCCTGAAAACTTAAAGTTCTTGATGGATAAAGTGGCACCTTTTTCAACGGCTATGATGGGTAATTCCGCCATGTATAGATCCTTTGCCACCTTGTCATTGCGGTAACCCATATTGGAAATGGTATAGCCGCCTAAATTAAGCTCAATATTCTTTCCAGATGGTATAAATATGGTGTCTTGAACATTCATTATGTTGCCCATGAGGGTAATGGTATTAAAGGAGTCAGAGCCATTGATAGCCTCAATCAGCTTATCCTTCCCATTAACACCGTATACACCCGCTGATGCCGACATAGGCAGCAGGCAGGCCATAAGACAAAGGGCAAGCATCAAGGCAGCCATTCCTTTGAAATTCATTTTCATTGTACCTGTGCTTTGCATCATTTCCTCCTGTAATATAGTGATATGATTGAAAAAGTGGGGCGGAGTTTTCCGCCCCACGTAAGTGGTTGTTAATATTTAACTTAATTTAGATAAGGTTTGGCTTAGGGATTGAGATCCTCATAGTCGTTAGCTGTCATGTATACCACTGTATCCCATGCTTCGGTATCAGCATCCAGCTGAACAAGTGCAGCAACTACTCCTGCTTTTACGTCACTTGCTTTTCCTACTACCATCTTATCAAAGCTGCCGTTATCTTTGATCTTAAGTCTGATATATTTTGCATCTCCGATATACTGGAATTCAGGAGTACCAGCTGTTCCTACATCAACGCTGTCATCAGTTTTCTTGAGAATTTCGAAGAATTTCATTCCTCCTGTAGCAAAATCTGCTGGTTGAGCCGGAAGACCTTTATAAGTCAAGGCATCGGTTCCAACAAATTTATCCAAGGGAGCGGTAGCTTCTGTAATGGTTATGTTTTCAATTTTAGTAATTGTGTCGCCTGTAAGAACGAATTTTACAGGTGTTGTTTTAGCAGCAGCTGCGTTTGTAACTGAAGCATCCGGTGCAAGGATGTCAGTTTCATAGGATTCAGCCTTGCCATTCACAAGAACATCCAGCGCATAAACTGTGTTATCATCGGAATCAAGCACTAAGCTGTAGCCTGTGAGCCATCCGATCATGTCACTGCTTCCAACCGCATCTTTGGTTACTACCAGAGCATTGATTTTACCATCTTTGTTTGTCGCATAGATAGCATCAATTTCATCATCGGTTGTAATATCGCCAAGGGTTGTTACATAGCAATCGTCAGTGTCTTTAAATGATCTGTTGGGAGATGCTCCGCTGAAATCAGTCGCAGTATCGAAGGAAGGAACAACGAATACTACTGCATCTTTCAAAACGGGTCTGCCGTCGAAGAGATTCTTGCTGGACAGTTTTTTGTTTTCTACATATTTGGCATCGCCGGGAGCTGTTGCTGCAACCAGTTTGCCTGCCGCATTGGTCTTAATCTCAATCAACGCACCTACAGTATTTGTTCTGGCGGGATAATTTGTTGTTACATCAGCATTTGTGTTTCCAGCTGCGATAAATGCTGTACCGGTAGCGTTCTTGCTAAAGCTGTAAACTTCCTGCTCATCATCCTTTGTCAGCAAGTGGAGTTTATAGACAGATCCGCTGCCATAGGAAGTATCTTCGTTACCCTGAGCCAATACTACGGCATAGTTGCCTGCATATGTTTGCTCATCAAGGAATGCGATCTCGCCATTGTAGTTCAGGAAGAAGACACCCTCTGTTCCAACTTCAAGAGCCAAAGTGGCTTTACCGGACATAGCGTATTCTTTTCCGTCAATGGTAAATTTATCGCCTGCTTTGTTTACTTTGGTAATCTTGCCGTCTACGGTTTTGGTACCAACTTCAACTTTGGTTACTTCGTCAAAGTCGCTTACATAAACGGTAACAACGTCATCGTTCTTGATCTTGTCAAGGGATTCTGCACCGCGAAGAGCAAAAGTCTTGGTGTCGATTTCATCGTTGTCGTTCAGAACAAATTCACAATCTTCAATGCTCTGATCGTCAGCCAGTTCCTCGGCATAATCATTGTCCCACTGAACTTCTTCAGTAGCTTCCCATTCCAGTACGGAATAGATCTTTGTAATATAGTTTCCGGAAACTTTAGCCGCAACGGTGAAAGTATCTCCATCAGAGGATGCCCAATCTTCTTCTGTGTAATAAACATCATCATCATTATCATATCCGGATACATCGCCATTGTAGAACCAGTTGGCAATATTGCCTGAGCCATTAGCGTTATTCTTGAATTCGTAGGTTTTGTCGCCAACTTCAAATTTAGCTTTTCCGCCGGGTGTGTAGTCGCCGGTGAGGAATGTTGAAATCTGATCTTCAACTGCTACGATACATTCGTATTTTGTGTCGACCGGATTGTCGTCCTTGTCAAAAGTTCTGTAATCTGTGATTCCGGTTTCCTTGTCCTTATCGGCATCGATTGCCCAGAACTTGGCATAAGCGCCAAGGTAATCGTTGATGTCAATAGCAGCATCGATTACGTTGTCTCTGTCAATAACCTGTTCGAATTCGTATGCGCCAAGTCTCTTGAGCATGCTGTCGCCGGTTACAGCTAAGTTTCCAGCACTATCATAGTTGATCAGGCTGCAGCTCAAAGCATTATAGAGCATTTTAGCTACATCGCCTCTGCTTGCACCTGCTGTTGTGGCTACGATGTCATCAAGAATGTCAAGTGACATAGCCATGGAGATGTGGCTTGTGGGCCATGTACCGGTTAAGTACTGATCCTGGTAACCTAAGGCTCTTACAACCATGGTGACCGCCTGCTGCAGGGTTACTGTGTTGTTGGGCTTAAAGGTTCCATCGGGGAAGCCTTCGATGATTCCATAGCTTGCACACCAGGCTATGAAGTTCTGTGCCCAGTTACCCTTTGCATCGGGGAATGTGGGATACATTCCTTCAACATAATTGTCCATGCCAAGGGCAACGACAATCAGTTTTGCCATTTCCGCTCTTGTAACGGTTTTTTCAGGCTTAAATGTGCCATCGGGATAACCGTTGATTACGCCCAGAGCACTGAGAACTGCTACTGCACCTTCAGCGTTGGTATCTTTTACGTCGGGATAATCCGAAGTCGCACCAGCACCGAAGGCCATTGAGAAGCTACCCAGAACCAGGGAGAGCACCAGTACAAATGAAAGTACTTTTCTCATTTAAAATTCCTCCTTTAAGGTTTTGTCTTCGAAGGGGAGTTAACGTTAGTTTGAATTGCAAATCATCCTCCCCTTCTGAAGATAATTTGACATATTTATAGAAAATGTAGTGGTTATCCGCCACATATTCTATCTCATAAATTATAACTTGCATGAGTTTGCTGCGCAACTGCTTACAGGATTTGTAATATTACTGTAATAAAGCAGCTTTATGAATTTTTAGTGAATTTTCTGCTATGCGTTCATTATAGCATTTGTGGTTTTGATGTCCATTACAGCCATATTACAAAATGATTATGCTATAAGGTCAACATTTAAAAAGCCTGTGCCATTGACAACAGGCTTTTTGATTTTAGCTATCTGCCGTTTTTCTTCCAATCCCTCATAACCAGATCGCCTCTTATGGCAGCTTCCGTAAAACTATTGTTCTTCCACCAGGCTATAATTGATGCCCCTAAGGTTGCGAGGGTAGAAAGAAGGGTTTCTATTTCTTCATCCCCTATGGGGATTGGACTTTTACCCATCATAACCAATATTTGATTAGCCAGCGCCAGTATGAGGATCACAGTCCTTATAATGGTACCGGTGCTTATCCTGATTCCTTCCGGCATATAAATCTTCCTTTCATAGCAGAATACTGCTATTTATATCATATGCTCCCAAAGGGTTTACCTTGAATAAATTATAAAATTACCATAACCTATGAAGCATCCAATAATCATCTTTGCTATCCACTATGATATTTACATCGTGGGTTTTGATGCTACCCCCACTATAAAAAGCGGTAAAACGAAATGTAAGCTGTTCCGGTGCTTTTCTACCCCATCTGTTAATCATGTTTCTGTCCCAAAGGCTTCCTTTATAGATAATATCGCCTTCTTCATTCCTGCTTCCGGTCTGAGTCAATGAGGTGGAGTAGCCCTCTCCTGTTATCTGGCAGGTGACAGATGAAGGATTACCCCCTAAAGCAGCGGATAATTCAAACCTCTCCCCGCTCCAAAAAACATTTATCCCTCGCTTTCTGGGATGCTTTTCATCTTTATAATCACCGAAATCCACCCTTCCTTCCACGCTGTGACCAAATTGCTTCATATTATATTTCTTCCTATTTCCATCCCATTCATCGGTGTGATTGACCATGCCTGCAATCTTCCCCTCAGATATCACTGTGAACCTTAAAGACCCCAGGCCTGCCCCCGTATGATCCCGAACCGTACAGACAACCTCGTAGGTTCCCAAACGAGCAGGCTGTGATGCCGGAATCCTAATCTGAGGATATAGACCATTAACAGCCTTTATCTCCCTCTGTGTATGATTTTGTATTCTTTTGTTTCCCAGATATAGCTCCGTATCCAGGCGAAGCACATCCTTTTCATCATCATCTACTCCAACTATAATGCTATATGCACCCCCTTCCTTGACAGGGGATGGTTGAGTTTTTATATATGTTATCCTGGGGGCGGCAGATGCACCTTCCACATAAAAGGTAAGGGTTTCCACATTGGAACACTTGTCATAGGATGGAAAACCTTCCCCTTGTCTGTTCGTATTGTCCTCCTGCCAGTGCTCTAAAACATATTTTCCGTCTATATCAAATCTATCTATGGGGGCGGATAAAACGGTTCCTCTCAGCTCCTCCACATTTCCCTCCCCATCTGCAATGACCGCCGCCTGGGGATGAGGCCCGTCATTATAAGGGGTATGTGTGTATTTCCAATAAGACCTTTTCGAGGGATCACTTTCATAGTCATAATAGTTTATATCATAGGAGACCAATTCTCCTTTCCTGTAAACCATACCCTGCCTTTCTCCGGAATGTGCAGGGGATTTGCTCACCACTGAAGCGGATACCTTCTCGCTCTCCCACAGGCGCAAAGAGCTTTCATCTGAAAACTCCTCCGCATATACATAGGCTTTTATGCCCCCTACCCAGGTATAAATCCTGAAATTTTTAATATAGTAAAGGTCCTCACCCTCCGGGATATTGAAGGTAAGCCTTGTCTTCCCCGAATACCTGCTGCTTTCCAGATAAAGCACCCCTTCATCATCGATGAAATACCTGTCCTCATCTAAAAGCTCATTAGGCTCATCCACCAAAAGAAGCTCCATCCCGGTAACATCGACTCTTGAATTAGTTTCACGGGATGTTTTGTGAAACTTACCCCTTACCCTTTGCTCCCCCGAAAGGTTCATGGGAAGCCATAGATCAAAAAGACTTGATATGTTACTTCCTCCGGAGTAGCGTGGGGATATGTTGTATGCAACGCTTGAATTAATGCTGCTATCACGAGGATTATAAAGGGTCCAGGTATAGTCTCCATAGGCAAAATAGGGACTATAGCCAGCATATCTGCTCCAAAGTGAGGTCATAAGCCCTGTGCGGGCTGCAATTTTTCCTTCCGGAATCCTTATTTTATAGAGATAAGGGTCTACACCTGGGGGATGGTTAGGTTCGGTCCTCACAATATAGCCTTGCTGTTTTGCCTGGTCAAATGTTCCCTTAAAACTAATCGCCGGCATGGATTGGTAAAGATGAACCGCCTTTGGAGCAGAAAAACTGCCCTGCGCCTTCATCCATCCCCCCTGGCCCGGGCTGTGAACCGTCTCCGCCTCATCAGGCTCATGAGCTTCCTCCCTATCCAAATAACTTACTGTCAAATTATCTATAATCAAGTAGGGTGATGTGCTTTTATTGCCATAATAGGCACACCTAAATGACAGTTCATTTTCCCCCTCCGGCAAAAACCCATCAAAGGTATAAGTCCCCTTCATTCTATCGGAGTTTTGATATATGCTCCAATGCTTACCATTTAGCTCTAAATAGTTGTTAGTCCACTGATCTTTCCATCCGCCGTAAAGCTTCATATCATAATCGAAGCTGAGTATGGCCTTCTTTCCTTTCGGAATTGTAAATTTAATGACATCGGTATCCGCCCTTCTCTCGTTCTTTGTTCCTCCCTTTGCGCCGGGATATGATGCCCAATATCTGCCCTTTTTGACTTTGGAAGGATTTAATTGAAAGAAGGGATCTGTGGCAGCACCATCAAAATTCTCCATTATAGCTTCGGCAACATAGTACTTCTCCTCCCCCAAATCATCGCTGTTTAAAACCTGCTTAATCAAGGGCTTAGTTTCCATGTTTAAATAAAGGTTTTCGCTTTTACCCCCATCCTCTTTTCTTTTCCAATCGTATTCATAAAAATATTCCTTACCCGACTCTATCACAAAGTCCCGATAAAAACTGCCCCCCTCCCCTTCATTTTCCGCCTTGACAGTTAGGACATTTTCAGAAAACTTCTGCTCCACTATGGTTTCCGATAAGGCTTGCTCCGGCTGCCATATGGCATGAACCTTCCCTGCACTCAACGCTCCTGCCGTAAGGGGCCCTTCCGTCAGCTTATTATTATCATCCCAAATTGCAACAAATCTCTTATCCCCCTCACCGCTGCAATATTTATCTATGTATCTTGAAAGTATCTGATCCCCATTTTGCTTCCATTTCAAAATAACTGTTTTGCTTCCGTTTATCTGTGCGGTAGCATTGTCGTCAGTATGAATGGCTGCATAATTGGAAGAAGTCCTGCCATATTCCCCATCATTACCAAATCCAAGTCCGGAGATTGTCCGTGTTAGCTCTCCCGAAACCGTATCTAAGGTAAAAGTATTTGTCTTTTCCCTATAATATCCGTAGCCTCCTTCATACACATATGTCCAAATTGCTCCGGTGCAAACATGTACTAAATCACCAAACTGTCTGGTAAAAATGATTCTATTGTTTGTCTTATGATAATCATCCTTCGAAATTATATGATGGCCTCTATCCCTGCTTCCGGATGTATCCAAGGCATGAAAGATGTCTATGAAGTCCTGACAACTACTTTTGGTGTCATGAGTCCTGACATATGCCACATAATTTGCAACCCCCCTATCATCATAAATGGGCTTCCAAACATCGGGCTTGCTATTGCTAAACGAGTCGAAAGTCTTTTCCCCCACACTTCTAATAAGGGCATTATCACCCCCAAACACCAATACCGATACCTCAGTGGATTTTTCATAATCTCCTGTAGGCTTTTCCAGGTATTTGTGAACCATCATCTTCCTGTCTCTGTCCACCCCTAAAAGGGTATATTTTACGGTATAGAAATTGTCAGGTACCTCACCTGTCAATCTTTCTACTTTAACCTTTTCCGTAACCGTATCCAGCAATCCCCTATAAAGGCCGCCCTCTTTTTTAATCAAAAAATGAATCCTTCCTCCATGCATGAAAGCATTATCACCGCTTATATCCCCGCTGAAAACCTTCCGTATTCCCTGCCCCCTTGTGCTTATTCGATAGATGCCATCATCCTTAAAACTATATATGGCATCCTTCACCGAATAATTATATATACCTGCCTCAAAATCCATGATGGTTTGATAGGCTCCGTTGGAAGCTGAAAGGAGTAATGTTTTTCCAAATCCGTTTCTAAAAAAGAGATATTCCCCCTCATCGTCTACGCTAAGACGGCTCGCATCATCGTCCCAGCCTCCTTGGTAGCTCACCGGCATAAGGCTGTCTGTAATCGTAAAAGACCAGGCCACCTCTCCCGTAGCTCCCTCATAGGCCGTTATTATATATGGGCTTTCGGGATAGTCAAACAAGCCTGTTTTCGGCCATGTTGCCTGAACCGTATATATCCGGTGATCATCCGCAGCAAAACAACCTCCCCCTAAAAAGGACCATGACCCCTCAAAGCCGAATGGCTCTTTGATTGTAGCTACTGCCTCAGGAGTCTGATTCGCTCCGGTTTGGATATTTGAAACTTCCGGTGCAATCCTCTTTACTTTTATATTTCCATCCACAGCATTTTCCAAAAGAAAAGGCTTTAAAGCCGATGCAGCTTCCTTCGATGCCTCATAATCCTCATCCGTTGCCGCCAACATGAGGATTTCCGCCTTCTGAGAGGCTATGGGCCTTACACTAACCCTTGGTGCCGTATTTACTATCTGCGATTGGATTGTAATGGAATCCGTGAGGAAGTCCTCTTCATCTATGTATTCTTCAAGGGTCTCCTCAATCCATATGTCCTTTACTTTTAGCTTTACAGCAAAGGCTCCTACCCCTTCCTTGTGAAACCCCACCAACTGACATCTGCCCTTTTCCATGGAAAGATCCTGAAAACCGTCAACCTCCTCTATGTTAATAAAGGTTGGTTCCCCATCCTCCATTTCCTCCGGCAATGTTCCGGCAGGTGGAAGATGAACAGACCATTTACGTTCAAGCTGATCACCATCGGCTGTACTAATATCCCCCGCCTCAACCATGGTAATATTTTTACCTTCTTCCCTTATTAATGTTTTCTCAATGTCAATGGCTGCGGAAGGCGGCAAATCAGGAGCTACTTCGAAATCCTCCATTACCTGGTCCGTCTCCCCCCTGCTATCCCTTACGTAAACGGTATAGCGAAGATTCTCCCAGGTATTGTTTTTTGTCAGAAAATCTAACTTGCAATTGGTAAAATACTCATCGGATTCCAAAGGTTCTATTGCCCTCGTCTTTATTGTTTCACTGTTTTTTTTCACATTATCCTCCGGATTGAAAGGTTTATGGTTTAACTTTACCTTTTCCCCCCTATCCGGATTTTCAATCTCTACCCACATTTCTTCTAAGGGAAAATCAGGGTGGGTGGCCACCGAAATATTGATGGTCTGCTTCCTGTTTTCTTTTTTCGTCCCCGTAAGGCTATGGATTATTGTCGGTGTTTTTCCTACTATTATGGATTTCATATCATAAAGATAAGCCTTATCCTTTGGTGCTATCCTAAGCCTTACATTATAGCTTCCCTCCTTATGAAAAGATGCGATGGCTTCAGTTGAGGTGGTTTTCGTTATTTTCCCGGCCCCGCTTTCCATGATGGCAAAGCGATTGGTGGCAAGCCCCTCCTTCATAGTTCTATATGCAGACCAGGTTTCACCGTCCACCGTATAAATGCTGTTATCCTTCGCCGGTACGGGATGACCTTCATACGTAAATGGGGGGAGGGATAGGATAGGTGTTCCCTCCACATCCTTTCCTTCTTCCATAGGAGTTCCAGGTTCCGGATCCGGCTCCGGATCGGTCAATCCTTTCTCAGGATCCTGCCATACTATGATTTCACCCCGGATAACTTCTTCCGGCGTAATGTTGAACATTTGAACAGCACCGCTGATACTGAAGGTTTGATACCAAAGCTTCCCTGCATTTTTTTGCACCCCAATAAACTGACCTCCCGTAAGCCCGCTATCGTTTAAGACGGAATTAAACATGAAGTGGGATAGTATATAGGCTTCATCAAGGCCGTGATTACGCCATGAAGGGTTTGCATTAAGAAAGTCCTTTGCCGTCCTATATTTATCTCCATAAGAAAATGCGTCGGCCAGTGCATGGGATCCTATTAGATTTTTAGCTTCCACACTTTGCCTTATTTCAGCAGTGGTCCACCATTTCTTTTCCCAGGGCTGTCTCCCTGAATCCGAGTCCCTGGGAAAATCATCGTTGGCATAATATCCCCCGTTTATATCGTAACCATAATATCTTGGGCCTGACGGAGAGGTTCCCCCAAAGGGCTTTCCATAAACTATGATCCCCTTGGAATACCAAAATGTTTCGTTTAGGCTATGAGACGTGCCACCAACACTTATAACAAATGGTACGTAGGGTTTGCTTCCAGGGGATTTTAGAAGTAAAAGGGCAGCCTTTTTGTCTCCCTCGGTCATATCCCTCCAATATTTCCTCTCACCGGCTATTTTTCTCTCCGGTACAACGGCGATATATTCTATTACATCGCCGCTATCATTAAAAGTAAATGTTACGGAGGCCCCATCCCCTATGGCCTTGATAAGTTTGGCTCTAACTTCACCATCCTCTATCAAATTGGCTGCTTCCATAGCTTCTGCACCCTTCAATATCTGCCTGCTGCCGGCATAAATATACTCCTGCTGGTACATAAACAGAATACCTGTAATGAACAGGGTAAAGATCAGGATAAAGGAGATTTTTCTATTCATTATAGTAATCCTCCTTCACCTCCCCTGGAGCCACATCCCACGACCTGCTGTTACTTTCGCTACCCGCCGGCCAAATACAGATGTTTACCATTCCACCCCCTGCATCCATCATTACCGGGCTGCCTCCAAAATATTCTTTCCGCATATAGTGCTCATTCTTTTGGTAGTTTTTCTGCGCCGCTTTTAGAAAGGTGACGTAGACCCTTTCGGCTTCATCAGGAATCAAAAGAGACAAGGCTGTGCGGATGCGAACCTTTTCCTTTTCCGTATCAGGATTTTTGAGAATACCGAGGCCATAGACCGTATTGAACCTATCGTTATAGGAGTATGGATAATTGTAAATTATGGAGATTCCCCCATCCTCCTCCACCCTATAGGTATCCCCTGCCTTGAAGCCGATATAATAAGGGCCCTTATGATTGGGATTATCATCGAACATTTCCCACACTTCGTCGGGATATGCTATGATTAACTTTTCTATGAAGGTTTCCATCCCTTCATCTGTTGAATTGTTTTGAGCCTGTATTCCATTTGATAATCCGCTGCCACTGTCCTCTGCGGCCTCTCTACTGCCATCTTTCTCTATCTCTACACCTTCCAGGGGATTCTTGCAACTTTCTATAAGCCTTCCTATGACTGCCGCACTTTCAGCCCTCGTCAAGGTTTCTTCCGGCCTGAATGTTTTGTTAGGATAGCCGGTCAAAATGCCTTGGCTATATGCGGATACGATAGCATATTCATAAGGTGTCGTTGCATCAACATCCTTAATGGAATCCATTATTTCAGAATAGTTTTTAGGTAGTTGCCTTTCCCTACCACACCCCTTTTCATAGGCCTTTTCCATTATCCCATGTGCTATGAGAGCCATATATGCCCTTGGTATTGGCCTATCTAAAACAGCTTTATCTATATCCCATGCTGAAAACCACTGATTTTCAACAGCAAATGCATGGAAGGTATTTGCCCAATGTCCTCCCTCATGGGCAGGTTCGCCCCCCGCCACCCCGGTAACCGCCATTTTTATAAACTCCCCATAGGTGACTTTTTGCTCAGGCCGAAAACTTCCATCCGGGTAACCGCTTACAACCTTTTTCTTTATTAGAGTATTCACTTCCGGGTAAGCCCAGTGCTTCTTGTCCAAATCATTAAACTCCACATTGCCAAATCCGCTAATGGTAGCAGCACCGGCAATCAATCCAACCAGCATGACAATCACCCATATTCTTTTTTTCATAACCTCTCCTATTCCGAACATCCCCCTCCAGCCATTCCCATTATATGTAATTTTAACATATATCTTACACTTGTCAATAATAGCAAAAATGCAATAGGGGAACGGGTACGCTCTCACCTTCCCCCTATCACACTCCCCTTGTAAACCCCTTTTAAAGCTGGTATAATTAGCTTTGTTTTGTGGGAATTTAGTCAATATTTTTGCGATGACATTTTAGAAAGGGAATATCATGGAAGGTTTCAATTCGAAGTTGGGATTTGATGCGGAAAAGTACATAGAGGAGCAGTCACGCTATATTTTGGAGCGTATTGGTAACGGGGACAATGAACGACTTTATCTTGAATTTGGCGGCAAACTTGTACACGATAAGCATGCCATGAGGGTTTTGCCCGGCTTTGATGAGAATGCCAAGATTAAACTTCTTGAAAGAATGAAAGATAAGGTGGAGATAGTTATCTGCATTTATTCAAACGATATAACCACCAACAAAACCAGGCAAGATTTTGGAATCACCTATGATTTGGAGGTACTCAGGCTTATCGATACCTTTAGAACATACAATCTGGCCATAAACAGTGTGGTGGTAACTCGCTATGATGATTCCCCCGCTGTAAATATGTTTATAAATAAGTTAAACAGGCGTGGCATAACCACCTATAAGCATCATTTTACAAAGGGTTACCCTACCGATGTGGACACTATTGTCAGTGAGGAGGGCTACGGAGCTAACCCATATATTGAAGTTACCAAACCTCTTGTTGTGGTAAGCGGCCCAGGCCCGGGAAGCGGCAAGTTAGCCACATGCCTTTCTCAGCTTTATCACGAACACAAGCTTGGCCACAGGGTTAGATATGCGAAATTTGAGACCTTTCCCATATGGAATCTGCCCCTGAAACATCCTGTCAATATGGCCTACGAATCGGCAACGATAGACCTAAGGGACTCCAATGTAATAGACTCCTTCCATTTGGAAGCCTATGGTGAAATGGCTATAAACTACAATAGGGATATGGAGGCCTTTCCACTGGTTAAAAGGATTATTGAAAAAATTACCGGGGAGGAGGCGGAATATAAATCCCCTACGGATATGGGTGTCAATCGGGTAGCCTTTTCCATAACCGATGATGAAATCTGCCGAAAAGCGGCAGGTCAGGAGATAATTCGACGTTATCTTATATCCTTATGCGATTATAAAAAAGGTATCATAAATGAAGATGCGGTAGAGAAGGCTAAGCTCCTCATGGACGATCTGGGGCTAAAGGCCGAAGATAGAGCTGTGGTACTGCCTGCCCGCCAATATGTAGAACAAAAGCAGGCGGAAAGCCCCCGTTATGAGAACGTGATAGTGATGGCAATACAGCTTCATGATGGCACAATCGTCACAGGCAGGAGCTCCCGAAGGATGGTGGCATCGGCTGCTGCGGTACTGAATGCCATTAAACATCTTTCCAACATCGGGGATGAGATGCACCTGATTTCACCCCATGTGTTGCAAACCATCCAGCATCTTAGAACAGACATACTGCGTAACGAAAAGTCCTCCCTGAATTGCGAGGAGATTCTTACCGCACTTACCATCTCTGCCGCAACAAATCCAATGGCCCAGGTAGCCGTTGAAAAGCTGCTTTTGCTCAACGGCTGTCATGCCCACTGCACCGCCATATTGAGTAACCGGGATGACCAAACCCTCAGAGATTTAGGCATCGATGCCACCTGTGACCCGGTATATCTTACCAGCAACCTGTATTTTAACTGATGGTTTTGTACTCCATATCATTTCTGCTTCATATTGCAAATTTAAAACCCGGGGCAAGCCCGGGTTATTTTAATCCCACTGATGTCATTTTAATAATTCAATTGCCTTTTTAAGCTGTAAGTCCTCGGAGGATATCCCGGAAGCAAGATCGCTGGCGGATTTCTCCAAAGAATCCCTGGTAGTGTAATCCAACACGCCATAGGGATGCAAGCCCCTTTCCTTTTGAAATTCCTTTATGGCTTCCCATGTTTCCAAGTCCATTGTTCCGCTTATCTTTACCTTATGCCCTAACATATTAAGGCGTTGCTGAGCACCAAATACGTTGAGCCCTCTGTCGCCTAACTTCGGTTTTAACGAATCAGACATGGGCACAAATTTAATATATTCTTGTAACATCTCCGGATCCCCGCCAACTCTATTTGAAACATAATAATCCGGTGTAATTCCTTTCTTATCTATTACCTTTTTATCCGGTGTCAAGAAATAATATATTGACAGCTTCATGGAATGTCCGTTTTTCAAATTAAATATCGTCTGGGCAACCCCTTTACCATATGTAGTAGTTCCCACCACTTTGGCCGTTTTGCTATCCTGCCATGCACCGGCCAATATTTCAGAAGCACTTGCACTCCCTTCATTGACAAGTAATATAAGGGGAGCCCCCGGATCTCCCGGACCTTCTGCCTTCAAAGTGTCAATAATCTTACCCTGCCTTTCGAAATGGCTTATGGCCCCCTTGGGCATCCATTGGGAAGCTATATTGGCCGCAGCATTTACAAGCCCCCCCGGATTATTTCGCACATCCACTATAAAGGACTTGGCCCCTTCACCCATAAGCATGATCTTCGCATTTCTGAACTCCTTATCAGTCCCGCTGTCAAACCTGGCTATTTGGATGTAGCCTATGGTGGTTCCTTCTATCAATCTGTACTCTACGGATAGAGTCTTAATCTTTTCCCTTATCAGTGTGAAGGAAATTTCCTTTCCATTCCGCTCCACCACAAGGGTTACCGATGTGCCTACGGGTCCTCTGATCCGCGTAGATATTTCAGATAGCGCAAGCCCCGAAACGCTATTTCCATCCACCATCTTTATTATATCTCCGGAAAGAAGCCCCACTCGTTCTGCGGGACTACCTGCAAGGGGAGTTACGATTTGACAGCTTCCATCCACCATTTCCATATTGATGCCGATTCCATCATACACACCCTCCACCTCATCTTCGAAACGTTTCCGTTCCTCCTCTGTGTTGTAGTAAATGCTATATGGATCAAGCCTGTCGAAAATCCCCTGATATGCGCCTTCTACCAGATCCTTTGGATCTATCTCATCCTTGTAATACTCCTGTAGAGCGTCTATCACCAACTTCATGAAATCCAGCTCGCCACTGACAAAATCGCTCTTTCCGGCTTCACCCTGTCCCTGCTGCTGGGGAACCGCCCCGTAAACCACTCCGCTATCGCTGCCAATATAGTAAATGAAAGAAAAAGAGGTGACAAGCATAGCAACGGACACTACAATGGCAATCGCTGCCGCAATTCTTTTTACCGCCTTCGGCCTCATAACTCTACCTCCCTTTCTCCTACATGATTTCAATATTCAAAAGGCTTCTTCCTTCGGAAAGCCCTCTCAGGCTTACGTGATAATCTATAGCCAAAGAGCCCTTGGGCTCAGATTCATGAAGATTGTTTATCACTTCATTGGTAAGGACCTCCATCTCTACAGACCCAAAGGGTGTTTCATAGTGACTTTTAAAACGCTTACCCTTCTCAAACTCCATTTCAGTCTCCCCTATGTAGCCCTCCCCGGTTCGGATCATCTCCACCCGATCACCGGTAATCACAAGACTTGTTACGCAACCCTCCATTCCGGAAAAATCACTTTCATCATACGACAAATAGACCGATCCATCTCTGACATCGTATCGACCTTCCGTAACAAATTCCATCCTTTCCTCCTCACCGGAATCATTTAAAATCTGTTTACCGATGATTTTTAGCATTATATCTTTCATATCCCAGTTCTATTATCCTCTCTATTTGCTCCGGATAGGAAACCCCTGCCGCTTCCCATAATCTTGGAAACATGCTAAATCTCGTAAATCCGGGTATGCTGTTTATTTCATTTACGTATACTTCACCCGTTTTTTTATCCATAAAAAAATCTACTCTGGCAAAACCGGCGCAATCCAACACCTTATATGCCTTTATCGCCAAAACCTTCAACTTTTCTTCAATTTCCCGGGAAATATCCGCAGGAATACAAAGATCCGACTTCCCACCATCTAAATACTTTGCAGTATAATCGTAAAATTCTTTGGAAGGTATTATTTCCCCTATCGCTGACACCTTAGGCTCATAATTCCCTAAAACTCCAATTTCAAGCTCTCTAACATCTATCCCCCTTTCCACAACCAATCGCCTGTCATATTCTGCCGCTGTTTTTAATGCACCTATTAATTCCTCCCTGTTTGTCGCCTTGTTTATACCAACACTGGAACCCATATTGGCCGGCTTTACAAAAAGGGGATATCCCAAATCACCTTCAATCTCATCTATTCTCCCATTCAGCCCGTTACCTCCATATACTTCCTCCCTCATAACTTCTCTATATTCTACCTGAGGGATGCCCCATGCGTCAAATAAACCTTTAGCAATTAGCTTATCCATGGCCAATGCAGACCCGGTAACACCGCTGCCGCCGTAAGGAATTCCTATCATTTCAAAAAGCCCTTGAATGGTTCCATCCTCTCCATATGGTCCATGTAATATGGGGAGAGCGAAATCAATTATATCCTTTATGGATTTTCCACCGCTGCTTAAAACGCTAAAACTATACCTTTGGGGATCCCTTTTAAGAGCTTCCTCCCCTATCCTTTGCCAACTTCCATCCTCTATACACTCTTCCGGCCCCTCGTAAAGCAACCATTTTCCTTCCTTCGTAATACCTATGGTCACCGGCTCATAAGGTGTGCCCTTAATACCCTTAACCGTACGGACTACGGAAGCGGCGGAAAGCAATGAGATTTCATGTTCCCCCGATCGTCCTCCGAAAATTATTCCCAGCCTCATATATCGCCCTCCAATATTCTTTCAAGATGCTGTCTATCAAAATGGTAGGCCTTCGTACAAAACTGGCAAATCAATTCAGCTTGCCCATCCTCCTCTATTATATTGGATAATTCTTCATGACCTAAGCTTAAAAGGACTCCTTCAAGGCGGCTTACCGAACAATCACAATTCCACTCTATATTCCTATATGCCAATATCTCAGGTCTGTATTCCTTGGGCATCCCTCCGAAGATCTTTTCCAAAAGCCTGTTAATATCCCCCCCTGCCTCCTCCGCTAAGGATGTCAATGGCAACATTGTGTCTAACATCCTTTCTAAAGCATCCACCGATGCCGGATCGGAATCAGGCAGCATCTGGATTATCATACCTGCCGATACTGCCACACTTCCGTCAACATCCACCTTGACCCCTAAGGCCACCGATGTAGACTGCTGTTCAGAAACAAAAAAGTATGCTGTAAGATCATCGGCTATTTCTCCGGACACCAGATCTATACGGCCCATATAGGGTTCTTTTAATCCCATGTCCTTGATGACCGTCAGCGTTCCTGTGCCTACCGCCCTACCCACATCTAATTTCCCGTCCTTACGTGAAGGAATGTCGATATAGGGATTTGCAATATAGCCCTTAACGGTCCCGTCTCCCTTAGCAGTTATTAGGAGTTCCTCTGCCGGCCCGTCACCTTTTATCTGCACCGTTAGTTTATCATTTTCATTTTTCATCATAATCCCCATGAGCCCGCCCCCGGTAAGAAGCCGCCCCAAAGCAGCCGTAGCCACAGGAGTCGTCTGATGAATCCTTGCTGCCCTCTCCGCCATCTCGGTTGTAATGGTTAGAAAGACACGATAGGACTTACTCCTGTCCAAAGCTACCAGCACGTTGCCGGAATTATTTTGTGTTACATCCTCTATTTTGCCCATAGGCCTATCCATTCCTCTGCTTTTTTCTTCATTGTTTTCACCGTATCTTCAGCCTTTTCTCTTGTGGTCGCCCTGGCTGAAATATATATCTTTAACTTTGGCTCCGTACCTGATGGTCTTACTATCATGCGGTTTCCCTCATCGAAATTCATCTGAAACACATTGGATTCAGGTAAATCTATGGTATCCGTACCCATTGCCTTTCCTTCTTCGTCCAGATAAGTTAGCTTTGATTCCATGTAATCCGCCTTTGAAACCAACCTCATATCCCCTATGCGCACCGGTGTTTCCTTGCGAAGCCTCTCCATCAAGTTTTCCATGACCTCCATGCCCTTGGCCCCCATAAAGGTAAACTCGAGCAAATCATCCAGATAATAGCCATACTTCCTGTATAGTTCCTCCAGACGATGGAACAAATTCTTATTCCTCCTTTTATAGTGGGCCGCCATTTCACAAACCAGCATGGCTGCATTTACCGCATCCTTATCCCTTACATAAGTACCCGCCAGATAGCCATAGCTTTCCTCGAAGCCAAAAATAAATCGTTGCTCCTCCCCGTTTTGTTCTAAAATATTTATTTGGTCACCTATGAATTTGAAGCCTGTGAGAACCTGCCTAACCTCCACTCCATAGTTTGCCGCCACATCGAAAATCATATCGCTGGATACGATGGTCTTAATAGTAAGCGGATTTTCCGGAAGCAGCTTCTCTGAGCATAAGTAGTCTAAGAGAAGAATCCCCACTTCGTTCCCCGTAGGTAGTTCATACTCAGGCTTCTCATTCTCATCCCTAAGAAGAGCTGCCGGCCCTCCTACCGGATTCCCATAAGATATGTTTACAGCTATCCCCAGGCGATCGCAATCCGGATCCGTCGCCAACAGGAGATCAGGAGTTTTTAGCCTTTCGCAGAGCTCCAACCCCTTGCGCAGAGCCTCCCTTTTTTCTGGATTAGGATAGCGGCAGGTGGGAAAATTGCCATCAGGCTTTTCCTGTTCAGGCACCACATGTACCTTCCCCACCCCGATTTCTGAAAGC
Organism: Anaerovoracaceae bacterium; assembly: GCA_050953445.1. GTDB lineage: Bacteria > Bacillota > Clostridia > Peptostreptococcales > Anaerovoracaceae > JBMNMS01. The sequence goes on along the minus strand of JBMNMS010000001.1, from coordinate 935,054 downwards.
ACCCTGCGAACCGGTTTGTTTCCAGTACCGTTTAGGGGGGTATATACTACCTCCAGGTTTGCGCAGGATCCGCCTACCCTTTGCTTTTTCACAGATTCGATATAAAGATCCACCACCGTGTCCGGTATTATCTCCAAAAGAATATTTCCATCCTCGTCCTTTAAGGCCCCTTCATGACAAAGCTCCCATTCCACAGATGCCAAATTCACATCATCGAAAATATCCACCTTTTCCACATGATTCAAAATTGCGGCAGCTTCATCCAAGGACACCTGACATCCCGTATCATTATATGCCTTGTAGCCATTATATTCAGCCGGATTATGGCTTGCCGTAACCATTATTCCTCCCTGACATCCATAGTAGCGGACAGCATAGGACAGTGCCGGCGTAGGCATAAGCTCCGGATACAAATAAACTTTAATGCCATTTGCAATAAATACGGATGCGGCCTCCAAAGCAAAGCGATCCGATAATATACGACTATCATAAGCAATGGCTGCGGAGGGTCTATCAACGCTGCCTGCCAAATTAGGCTTACCTCCCCCGTAAGTTTGATTCAGATAATTAGCAAAGCCCTGGGTAGCCCTTCTTACGGTGTAAAGATTCATCCTGTTGGTGCCAGCGCCTAAAATCCCCCTCAATCCACCGGTTCCAAATTCTAAATCCTTGTAAAACCTATCATAGATTTCTTCCTTTACTTCCTTGTCCCCCGAGTCCTTTTCAAGCCGCTCCGACAAACCGGCAAGCTCTCTTTTCAGCTTGGGGCTTAAATCCTTTCTGGATAACCATCTATCCATTTTTTCAAATGCCTCTGCAAATTTTTCCTTTTCCATAACACCCTACTTTCTAACAATTGAGAGACCCTATTATCAATTTAGTTTATCATGTTTTAGTCTTTCTTTGAATACAAAAAACTCCAAAAGCAACCTTTTGAAGTTTTTTTGCCAATATCCCAACGAAAGATTAACCGCACCTGATACAGGAATCATCGAACATATAATCACAGACTTTCCCCAATCATCACTAAAACATCTCCAAGGTTTTGAATTTCAGTTTCAATTTATGCTTTTCATTACCTCCGGCAGCTTCTACAATCTCCCTATATTTATCTGTGCCAATAGCATCCTTGTAGTAATCATTCATTTCCCACGGCACCTCTGCCCCAATCAGGCAGAGGGGGGGGAAAAGAACGCACCACCAATTCTTGCCGGCCCCCTTCCCGATGGTTATGTTTAAAGCCTGATAATTCCCTGCGGGAAAGGTTATATTTCCATAGGTTTTTCGAGGAATCCACTTTACACCAAGAAAGGCCTTAGCATCGTAATCAAAACCGGCATCCCTTATTATATCCCTGGCTACCCCTTCAAGCTCAGTAAGGTTCTCCGTTATATATTCCTTGGATTTTTCCATATCCAAGGTAACATAACTATCGTCCCCCTTCACACCACTCATAGCTTCCAGGGCCAAACCATCATTTATCCTCTCCAAAAGCCCGTCGCGAACCTTCTCCTTGAGCTCCTGATCTTCCTTGGAATCGCTATTTGCCACCACATGAAACCGCAAAAAGTCTTCATTCGTAAGGGCTGCCTTATCGTATTGCTCCATCCCGACCCATGTTCCATAGGCGAAAATTGCAATGAGTATTAAAAACAAAGCTATAAATTGTTTTCTTCCTAATGGGAATTTAGTTTTTTTCATCGAAAACACCTTCCTTTTTGCCATCTGTTGTCAGTATTATTACCAAAAGGAAGAATGTTTATTCCAATCCCTATTATCGAAGGATTATAATCCTGTCTCCTGCTTTAATTTTCGCTTTGCTGTCCAACTGGTTCACCTCTTTTATATTCTCTAACGGTGCCCTGTATTTCTTTGCCACCTTCCAAAGATCATCTCCATCCCTTGCTACATACAGGACAATGGAGGCTTTACGTCCTTCGTCCTCCACATCCAAAAAGTTTGGATTTCTAATAAGAGTTATATTTTCTTTATCTAAAACCTCTGTGTTAAATTGCATCCTTGCATTGACTTCCATCTGTCTTCCGCCAATTTTCTCCACCCAAAGATCCTTTAAGATAATTTCACTTTGAGGACTCATATGGGAACCTGCATCCGGGATATCTACGGATGCCCTGAAAGGAAGCTTTATTTTTTCCACAAATGGATAGCCTTCCTTTTCACCGGATCTACAGGCTACGACAACATCTATATAACCCTCAGCCTGGCTCCTGCCCTGATCTATAAATGAACGGTCAATCTTAGGGGTACCGTTCACGAATATTGCACTAACTTCGCCCCCCTTGTTTTCGGAAATATTGAGGGTTTCTCTCGCCATAACCTCAACGCTGCCACTTCCCCTGTGCCTATTAATTTCCTCGCTTCTGCTATCATAGCTCAAATCTTTATCAGGATGGTAAAGATCTGTTACCAACAGTATCTCCCGATTGTAATATAGCTCCAGATCCGTTTCAATTTCTGCCAATAAGGAAAATGAATTCCAAACACCCATATCATCATCCTTTGGCTTTATGCGAAAGTCCTTAATTCGAAAAGCTAAATTGCTTCCCTGAGGCAAACCATCTATCTCACCATTTTTGATCTGAATGAACTGTGTAAATTCCACTTTATCACGGAAATTTTCCAACCTTTCAGTATCCTTTTCAGAATCGTAGCTTCGATAGAGAATCGTACAATATAAGGTGCCGCTGATAACAGCTTTATCCATAGCTATTTGTCTATGATTCTCAGCAACATTCAGCCTAACAGCCAATATCTCCTTAATTTCTCCCCCATCCCGTAATTTCATATCCTGGTCAATTTCAACGGTTTCTTTCTTCCTTAAACACATCTCCGTATAACTAACAGGGCTTCTCATGCATTGAAGATCTTCACCTGCAATACCTTCAAAAAAGCTGAGCTCCTTCAAATTATACTCCCTCATATTTAGGGCGATAACACTGCGAATCCTGAATTTTCTTTCATTGATTATCTCGTAATCCAAACTTTCCAATAAGGGTTTTATATTCAATTCACCCCCTGCCGGCAGGTTTACCTCCACATCCTCCTTGAAAGGGATGATTGAATCAATTGGGATAGGTGCCTTGTCACCTTCCCCGGTTCTCATATAAAGGGTCTGTACCTGAAGAGTACCGTTAACACGAATTTCCTTCAAATCCACAAAGCCGGACGAAATTAGATTTTCACCGATGCGGCAGCTACCCTCCGTAAATAGAATTGAGGACATATCTGGCTTGATATCCGGAACAAGTATATCTTCCTCGACTGTAATGCGTATGGTCCTCATGGGCCCTGCATTGACAAATTTAAGATTCTTGTTAATTACAGTGCCTGCCATTGGGATAATTTTAACCGGTTCCTTTGTGGAAGTGGCTGCCGATATACCCCCTTCTTTTCTGGCGGTAACCGGCTTTTCCTTTTTGGGAATAGTCAATGGTGCAGTTGCTTTAATTTTAGTTTTGGGCATATATGGGGTATAGGCATTATCTACCTCCGCCGAAACCTCAACTACAGGCTCCTCCTTTACCTCCGCCGAAGCCTCAACAGCTGGCTCCTCTTTTACCTCCGCCGAAACCTCAACTACAGGCTCCTCCTTTACCTCCGCCACAACCTCTACAACAGGCTCCTCTTCTACCTCCGCCGAAGCCTCAACAGCTGGCTCCTCTTTTACCTCCGCCGAAGCCTCTACAACAGGCTCCTCCTTTACCTCCGCCGAAGCCTCAACAGCTGGCTCCTCTTTTACCTCCGCCGAAACCTCAACTACAGGCTCCTCCTTTACCTCCGCCGAAACCTCTACAACAGGCTCCTCTTTTACCTCCGCCGAAACTAATTCCTCCGTCTTTCCAAGTCTCGATTCAAATTCCGGTATGGCTACCGGGGATGGCACCGGCTCCGGCCTCAGCTTTTCTATCGGTTTCTCCACCATTTCCCCATCTGACAAATCATAAGATACTCCGGTAGATGCAAGCCTGTTTGCCGATGCAAGCAGTCTATCCGCATAGGCTCTTAGCCTATCCTCCAGCTCCTGCTCTGTAAAAACCTGCCCCTGCGAAATTGCCCCCCCATCTTCCTCCTTAGGTGTGTTTGCAAATTCATCCGCGGGCCTTGACAATCCCGGCCACAAAGGCTCCGTGCTCTCCTCCTTCTGCTGTTTGCTTAATTCCGCATATAACTTATCGTAGACCGTCGGATCAAACGGAGATTTCTTTTTATCCTTGTAATCCATTACAATTCCTCCCTCAGTTTAACAACAGTATTGGGGCACGGTCTTCAATATAACAATCCAGTGCCCGGATCAGCCCTGATGGCAGGACTCCCCGGTAGTAATGTATTCCAAAGCTTTTACCGATATGACAATCCTATTGACTAATTCACCTTAAAAAAACAATAATTATAGGGTTTTTACCAAAAACGTTTCCGGATAGAGTTCCCTCATTTTTTCATACCCGGCTTTCCCTTCCTTCTCCCGTCGAAACAATCCATAGACAGTAGGGCCGCTTCCACTCATCATAACCTTTAACACTCCCCTATTTTGTCCCATTTGTTCTTTAATCTTTGTAATTATGGGATGTTTACCGGCAGTTACCCCTTCCAAAACATTTCCCATAGCCCTTGCGACCCTTTCAGCATCCCCCCTGCCCAAACCCGCAATTAAACCATCATTATCCGGCCTTCCCCCTATGTTTTCTAAAACAAGTCCTCCATAAACTTCGCCGGTAGAAATGGATAGGTCAGGCTTTGTTAGTAAAACCCACGAATTAAGAGGGGGTAAAGGAGATACAGTCTTGCCGATGCCCGTTGCCCTACCACAGGAAGCCACCTTCTCTCCCATCATACCCAACTGCCAATTCAAGGCAGCTTGCCCCATGACGCAAAATGGTACATCGGAACCCAAACTTCCGCCTATCTCCATCATTCTTTCTATACTGAGGTTTAATCCCCACAGATAATTAAGCCCATGCAATACAGCAGCGGCATCGGCACTCCCTCCTCCTAATCCTGCCGCTATGGGAATATTCTTTTGAATTACCAGTTTGGTTTCCCTGTTTCCAAAAAGATTGCCCATCAATTCTGCAGCCTTCCATGCCAAATTATTGCCATCCTTAGGCAATTCCTGATCCCTACCCTTTATATCATGCCTGTTCTGCTCCACTTCCAGAATGATAGGGGCTTTTCCCAGACCCACCCTTATTGTAACCATATCCCATAAATCTATCTGTTGCATCACCATATCAACACAATGATAGCCATCTGCCCGTTTACCCAAAACATCCAAAGATAAATTAATCTTCGCAAATGCCTTAACGCTTATTTCTTTCATTTTGACACCCATTTTATTATTCTTCATACACAGAAAACGGCATAATCGATACTTCTGCCGACTATGCCGCATCTCACAAATAATTATGTCATTGCTGATCTGATTGAACCGGCTTTCCGTTTCCAACCATCACCTTTCTATTATTAAGGCTGAACCCTGACCGCCACCTATACACAAGGTTGCAAGACCATATTTTGAATCCCGTTTTATCATTTCATGGATAAGGGTAACTGCAATTCTGGCACCGGATGCCCCTATGGGATGACCAAGTGCGATTGCCCCGCCGTTTACATTAAGCCTATCCGCAGGCAGTCCCAAATCCCGTCCAACCGCTAAGGATTGTGCCGCAAAAGCCTCATTAGCTTCAATTAAATCCATATCATCCATTGTCAAATTGATTTTTTTTAGAGCCTTCCTGGATGCGGGCACCGGTCCAATTCCCATTATGCTAGGCTCCACACCGGCTGAAGCATAGGATGCTATCTTACAAAGTGGCTTTATTCCAAGCTGATCGGCCTTCTCCCTTGACATTATCACAAGTGCAGCGGCCCCATCATTTATACCGGAAGAATTTGCTGCAGTCACGACACCCTCCTTTTTAAATGCAGGCTTAAGCTTTGCAAGCCCCTCCCCGGTTGCTCCGAATCTTGGGAATTCATCCGTATCAAAAACTACCGGATCGCCTTTTCTTTGTGGAATCTCAACAGGCACAATTTCATCCTTAAATCTGCCGGATTTAATAGCGGCTTCAGCTTTTTGCTGGGTTTGGGCTGCAAATTCATCTAATTCTTCTCTGGTAAGCCCCCATTGCTCAACTATATTCTCCGCCGTAATGCCCATATGGTACTTATTGAAAATATCTGTAAGTCCATCATGAACCATCATATCTATAAGTTGAGTATCTCCCATTCTTGCTCCCCATCTGACCCCATTGGAAAAATAGGGGGCGCGACTCATGTTTTCCGTCCCTCCAACCAAAAGACAATCTCCATCCCCTGACTTTATTATTTGCGCTCCAAGAGAAATGGCCCTCAGCCCGGATCCGCACACCTTGTTTAATGTCATGGATGGCACCTCTTTAGGGATTCCCGCCGCCATAGCAACCTGCCTTGCCACATTTTGACCCAGGCCCCCTTGCAGCACATTACCAAAAATCACCTCATCCATCATATCCGGAGTAACTCCGCTCCTTTTCATGGCCTCTTTCGCCACCACAGCACCTAATTCAACGGCCGATACATCCTTCAGCGCCCCTCCGTAATTTCCGATAGCCGTCCTTACAGCGCCGACAATTACTACTTCCTTCATATTTCCTGCCCCTTTCTTTCATGGCTCGTTTCTATCCGCCTTATAATTTTTATCAGAATACCACTGTTTGTTCAAAAAAACAATGCCCCTTTATAACTCCAAATTTGTCAATTAAACACCGCTATATATTTTTCTATCAATTTAACCGGCTTGTAGGATAACTTGGCTTTTCGCAGCCCGGCAATACCCATATCTTCCTCTCTGTTAACAAACTTTATATTAGTCGGGATTCCTTTACAAAACTCATTGTTAATGGCCTGATAAAGACCTCTATACTCCACGTTAGCTTTTTCAACATGAACCGTCACAGCATTCTTTCCTAAAAAACCGCCTATGGAGAGGGCTTGTATCCTTCCATCTATACGGATTACCCCACCAAGGTACCCTATGGTATCCAGGTTGATAAAAACATCCTCCATGGCAGCCTGTTCCATCCTTAAAAGCTCCATCTCCTCCTCCGGCACCACCTTAACCTGGTTAAACCTTTTAATGAAGTCCATGGCCTCGTCAGTCATTTCAGGGGTCAGTCTCTCATAAACATAATCATAGTTGTTTAGAAAATAGTTTAGATGATTTCTTTTAGCGTGATAGGCTCTCCCTGCTAATTCCACAAGATCCTTCCTCAGGTAAACGTAATCGTAATTGGGGCGATCAGGTATATAGCGCATTTCATCTTTGAAGGCCATATCCAGACATTCTAACATGTGAAAGGGAATAAGCCGTATGCTGAATTCTGACCCCCTTTCCTCAAATCTTTTTTTGGCCGTAAGTATGGTTTCCCTGAGGGAGGGGTAATTAAAGCGTCCCGTAGCGGTAAGGGGTGGAAATAAAAATGCCGCCCCCTGATCCTCAGGCAGGTGACTGATGGCAGCGAAACAAAGGTAATCCCCTATTATCTCCCAACTGAAGCGGTTCACATCCCTCCACATATAGAGTGAAGAAAAAGAGAGCCCCGAAGTTTTATATTCGAAGCTCTTTAAATACTTTTCAAGCAACGATCTGTTTTCGATTGTAATCCTATTATCAAACATATGCATAGGGTTGTACTTCTCCTATTTGACTAATTTTGAAATATCCCTGAAATAGGGTTCTGTTGACCCCACACAAAGCTCGAATAAAACTGACTCGCTGGTGGTAAGCTGAACGCCTGCACCTGCCATGCGCTTAGATGCGAATTTTTTATCCATAGGCTTCCTGGAGCTAACGCAATCCATTGGCAAAAATACATCATACCCGGCCTGCAACATTTCCAAGGCAGTCAACATGACGCAGACATGACTTTCAATCCCCGTCAATATTACGGTTTTTCTCCCCAGAGATTCCAGTTCCTTTACAAAGTTAGCATCCCTCATAGCACTGAAGGTATCCTTTTCTATATGGGAATGTTCCCCAAGTGCCTTACATAAAGGCTCAACCGTACCCCCCAGCCCCTTTGTGTATTGCTGTGTAACCAGTATTGGAACATCCATGCACCGGCAACCCTTTATCAATATCTCATTGCGCTCCAATAAAGAGTCCCTTTCCTCTTCATTCATGGCGGGCCAAAGCCGTTCCTGAACGTCAATCATAACTAAAACAGATTCTTCCTTTTTTAACATCTTTATCGACATGTACCTCACCTCTTTTTGCATTTTTTCAGCCTTTCCTAATCGATAACATATGCCCAGGTTTTCAGTTCATCCATCTTCCCATGGCTTGTCAAATCCAAATGCAAAGGTGTAATGGATATAAAGCCCCTCTGCACCGCCATAACATCAAAATCCTCGGGCAAGCCCTCGTAAACCACAGGAGTCCCGGCATAATAGTAGTGGGTATCCCCATTATCATCGTCTTCAATATTAAACCATTGCTCATATTCCCTTGGCCCTAAACGGGTTATCCTTATCCCTTTCAACTCCTCCCAAGGCATATCGGGAACATTTATGTTTAAAACCGTACCCTCATCCAGATTTTCCACAGCCAGGCTTAAGGTTTGCACAGCTATACGGCATGCCGCATCAAAATGACTGGGATGGTGGCTGTCTATGGAAACGGCCACCGAGGGAATCCTGTTTATTACCCCCTCTATGGCTCCGGATACGGTCCCCGAATAAAAGGTATCCGTCCCCAGATTGGCTCCGTGATTAATGCCGGAGAAAAGCATATCTACAAATATATCCTCATTATCAAGAATACGAAGACCAAGTTTTACACAGTCTGCGGGGGTTCCCGAAATAGTCCAGGCCCTGGTGGCACAGGGATACTGGATTTCCTCCACCTTAATAGGTGCTCTTACGGTGATGCCATGCCCACAGGCACTCCTCTGACTGTCTGGTACAAAAACATACACCTGTGCCAGTTGGGAAAGTGCCGAAACCAATTCTTCTATCCCTCTTGCATCCACACCATCGTCATTAGTCACTAAAATTCTCATAAAATTACGCCCTTTTTAATAGTCCTCTATTATTAACCTGGTTCACATCAGTGAACGCATGGATTATTATATCACGAAAAGCCATCAGTTAAAACCATTTTTCCGGATTGTTGCAAGAGTTGTACCAATCATATGTATTAAAGGTTTTTTCATTGATGCACACTTTCGCATGAATCTAAAAAACAGACTCAAGTGAGCAGACACTCACCCAGCACCTGACCCAAGGCTTCGTGAATCACTATGTCCGCTCTGCTGTCCATCTGGGTTGCCGATTTGTTTATTAATATCAGGTTCTTCCCTCGAAAATGGTTGATCATTCCCGCTGCGGGATAGACCGCCAGAGAAGTACCGCCTACTATTAACGTATCTGCCAAACTGATTGCCCTTACCGCAAACCCTATAACTTCATCATCCAACGGTTCCTCATATAGGACAACATCCGGCTTTACCACACCGCCACATTTCTTACAGTAGGGAGTCAATCTTTGATTTCCCTCAGAGTCCTTGCAATTATTTGAATTCATAATATAGTCAAGGTCATAAAAAGTACCACAGGCCATGCAGTAGTTTCTAAGGACTGAACCATGAAGCTCGTATACCTTATGATTCCCCGCCTGTTGATGAAGTCCATCAATATTTTGGGTGATTATCCCTATGAGCCTGCCTTCCTCTTCCAACTTAGAAAGGGCCAAATGAGCTTTATTCGGCTTGGCATCTCTATATATCATATTGGCCTTATAATAATCATAAAAGGTTTCCATATGAGCATGGAAAAAGGAATTCGAAAGCATCTGTTCAGGAGGATATCCATATTTTTGTACCGCATGATAAAGCCCGTTTTCAGAGCGAAAATCGGGAATACCGCTTTCCGTCGATACTCCTGCACCCCCAAAAAAAGCAATTTTTTCGCTTTCATTCAAAACTCTTTTCAAATTGTCATACAATCAAATTACCTCCCATCATATCTTTATACATGGTCTTTTTTCCTGCAAACCTAACATCATTCTATACCAGACACCCTTTTCCCGCAACCGAAGACAAACCCTTCGTCAAAATAGGGGATAGGCATTAATTTTGTCACAAGAAAAAGCATATTAAAATCAGGTATGTGTTATTATGATAGTATGGAATTCTTAATCATATGAAAACAGGGGGGATTTTTGTGATTTCAATGGACAGGCCGGTAGCATTGGTACTTTCCGGCGGTGGGGCCAGAGGGGCTTATGAAGTTGGTGTATGGCAGGCCCTTCGCGAAATGAATGTAGAAATTAACCTTGCCTGCGGAACATCGGTGGGAGCCATAAATTCTGCTTTAATCGCCCAGGGTTCCTTTGATACCGCAGTTTCGGTTTGGAAAAGCCTTGAAAATCATATGATCTTTGACCTGGATCCCGTGAAGCCTCATCGCATGGATTTCGACTTAAGCTTTGACAACATACCACTGAGTGAGCTTGGAATCTACGCCAAAAACCTTCTTTCAAAAGGGGGAACCGGTGTCAGTAATCTAAAAAAGCTTCTAACCCAATATATAAATGAAGAAGCAGTACGGAAATCCCCCATCGATTTTGGCCTGGTTACTGCCGAATTGCCCTTGTTAAACGTTCAAAGGCTTTTCATTGATCACATCCCCCCGGGTAAGTTAGTGGATTTTATCATCGCAAGCGCCTCCTGCTTCCCTGCCGCTCAAGCCTACACCATCGGTGATTCAAAATATGTTGACGGTGCCTATAAGGACAATATGCCCGTTGCCATGGCTTTGGATAAAGGCTTTTCACAGGTCATCGCCGTGGATTTGGATGCTGCAGGCATCATACCCCAGGATCCGTTAAAAGAGGTATCCAACCTGATTTACATCAGAAGCCCCTGGGATCTGGGTAATTTTCTCTATTTCGATGGCAAAAACGCCTCCCATATAATGCGATTGGGGTATCTGGACACATTGAAATCCTTTAAGTTCTATGATGGCAACCTATATGCATTTTCCAAAGGCTCCATCTCCAAGAACGATCTTCCCGGTGCAGAAGCAGCGGGGAAAATCTTTGCATTAAGCCCTATTCATTTGTACACCGGTAATTCCTTTAACCACCACCTTAAAGGCGCAGTCCAGTCCTACCTTCATAAACTTGATGAACAGCACCTTCGCCCTAAAAGAAGAAAAAGACCATTGAATTTTCTGTATTTTATTTCAGAATTAGTAAAGAAAAACTTAGGGTGGGAAATTGCCACTATAATGATCGCGGAATATATTAAAGATAACCCGGATGTCAATTTTTTTTCTGATAAACTAAGTCAATCCCAAAAAAGGAAGGGCTTCACCCTTCCTCTATTGAGAAGATTCACAAAAAAGATGGATGAGGCCTTTCTGAGCAACCAGCGAGAAGCCGCGGCATATCTTGTTTCCGAGGGTATAATATGACCCCTATCCCTGCTTAACCACCGGCGTTTTATAGGCGAAAAACTTTTTAGCCGGTGTTTTTTCCAATGTGGCGGCTACTATAGCAGCCAGGAAAAATCCCGCCAAAAATTGAATCATATTGGCTGGAATACTGAATGCGGCAACGGCGAAGTTTCCGTACATCACACCACCCGCCACATAGTATCCCAACACCATCCAAAGCCCGCCCAGAGTCATCCCTAAAATCTGGCTGAAGGGTATTTTCGTATGCTCCTTAATTCTCACGTAAATTGAAATCAGAGTTAGCGCCACCGGAATTAGAAGTGCAATTATCATCAATTGGTTCTGCACGCTTGCTAAAAACCCAGCAAATTCAGATTGGGTTACAACCCCGCTTTCGATTAAAGCCCCTCGATTATGTGTGCTTTCATATTTGACAATCCAGCGAACCACGAAGTTAAAGGCAATCCACGCTCCCGCCGTAGAAAGTGAAGCCACCACTATATTCCTCCGGCTTTTAGCTGTTTTTTCAATGACCAGCCCCACTAACAATGCCATGACACCCTTTATGCAAAACGTCCAGGGAATCCAGTGGACATATCCCAAAAAAGCATCCGCCATAGCAGAGCCTACAGCAGCAGCTATGGCCCCATATTTCCATCCTAATATCAAAACCGCCAAAAAAATCATGCTATCCCCTAAATGGACATAGCCGTTTGTAAATGGCACTGGGATGGCTATAACCATGGTACATATGGCGATGATTGCGACCATCAACCCGGTAGTAATAATTTTTAATGTGGCTTCCTTATCCTTTTTCATCCTTTCCACCTCCCTATGCCTGCTCTCTTAGAATGGTTATTGATTTCATCTCAGACATTACACCTTGATAATTTCCTTTCCTGCCTATATAATATGCTTAAAGTGTATATATTGTAATATGCAGTTTTAGCTATTTTGATGATAACAGTTTCATTCAAGCCCTATGGATTCCGCTATTTTATACTTCTGTATAACAGTTTCCGCTAATTGAAGGATTACAAAGGAGATTAGTATGATTTCTTTAACACCGATTTTAAACGATGCATTAGGCACCCCCTTATACATGCAGCTTTATGAACACATTAAAAATGCTATCTTAGAGGGTCATATCCTACCAGGTGAAAAACTGCCATCCCTCAGATCTCTATCCAAAACTCTAAACCTTAGCCTATCCACCATCTCATCGGCATACGACCAGCTAACAGTTGAAGGCTATATTACAAGTCTCCCTCAATCCGGATATTATGTGAATAGCATACCCTCCAGCCCTATATTGCCCGGTACAAGGGCCTCCCTTGGGGAAAGTGCTGATTTTCATCAATCAACGAATCCCCCTGTACAGGTTACCCCCTACTATGACCCTGAGTGCTTTGATTTTACAAAGTGGAAGAAATGCATGAATCGAATTTTAAACTATGAGTCCCATACTCTCTTTTTGGAAGGAGATATAAGGGGGGAGGAGCCCCTACGCCATGAAATATCAAAATATATATATCAAGTTAGAGGCGTTTTGTGTTCACCGGATCAGATAATAATAAGTGCCGGCACACAGCAGCTAATAAATCTTCTTTGCATAATCCTGCGGAGAATGGAAATCGACCATGTATCCTTTGAAGATCCGGGGTATCAAGCTGTACAGAGCATATTTAAAGATAGAGGCTTTAAGTCCACCGGCGTTCCTGTGGATAGAGATGGGATTCAAATTGAAAAACTACCAATCAACATCCGTTCAACGGTCTATGTAAGCCCCTCCAACCAGTTTCCCACCGGCTCGGTAATGCCCATAGGACGCCGCTATTCACTTTTAGAATGGGCGGACAAAAACGAAAGCATAATTATCGAGGATGATTATAATAGCGAGTTAAGATATTTTAGCCGTCCTGTCCCCTCCTTACAAGGCTTGGACAGGAAAGGGAGAGTGGTCTACTTAGGCTCCTTTTCATCCACCCTCTTTCCGGCCATAAAAATAAGCTATATGGTTTTACCAACTGCGGCGATGGGAAGGCTCTTCTATGAGGCCTTAGGCGATTACACGCAAACCTGCTCAAAGACCGAGCAATTAACTCTGGCACTCTACATGGCACAAGGTTTTTACCAGACGGATTTAAAACGCTTACGAAAATTATATGGGCACAAGATCCAACTGGCAACTCAAACTATACAACAGATGGGTCAAGGCGTTTTTCAGGTTCAAGGTGAAGTCTCCGGCCTTCATATGATGCTTACCGTGGATGGGTGTGGGTTGGAGGACAGGTGCAAGGAGGCGCAAGACCTTGGGCTCCCAGTGTATACTGTACCCCAGGCTCTGGGAAATCCCCCTTCGTCAGGTTCAGTTCTCTTTTACTATACCCGTATACCGTCGGAAAAAATGTCTGAGGCAATTTCTAAATTGGTATCGGTTTTCCAAAAAAAGAAAGCTGACACCTAATATTTAGTGCCAGCTTTCAAGTTATTTGATGAACGAAGAACCAATCCGTTAAATAAACAGTTCCGGTTCTTTACGCATGGTAAACTCCTCCTCCAACTCTAACTTGTGCCTTAAATAACCCTCGTCATCGTAATACTTTGCAGAAACCGGACATTGTTTTACACAGGCGCCGCACTTAATGCATATGCCTGTAATTAGGGACGTATCGTCATAATCTATGGATTGCATGGGGCAAATGTCTGCACAATGCTTACAATCCATGCAATCAGAATTTGTCTTTGGCTTAATCTTTCTGAAATCCACCGGATTGCCTTCCTTATCCTTAGGCATATAATACTTCCTATAAGGTTCCTCTCCCCTGACCTTTATTTTCCCCTCATATTCCCTTCCTGATTTGACCTTTTCCGCAATCTGATCGGCAAAGCCTATGGCAATTTCCATATCTGCCGCATCCGGCCTACCTGCTGCTAAAACAGTTGAAAAAGAGTGTTCCCCGATAAAACCTCCCGCCGCAATCACCTTAAAACCATTATCCGCCATGATATTCCTCAGCTCGATGAGCCCATCATCAAAGTTACGATTGCCGTAAAGAACGATGCAAACCGCTGTGGCACCATTCCCCTTAATGGTGTCCATATATTTCAAAAGAACATTAGGTACTCTTCCCGCATAAACCGGTGTCCCTATTACCACAAGATCGTTTTCCCCAAAGGATATTTCCTCTTCTCTGGCAGCCTTGGGAGTGAAATCATATGTACTATATCCCCCTCCATTATTGAGATCCTGTGCTAATCTGTCTGCAATAGCTTCTACCACCTTTTTGGTCGTACCGGTTCCACTAAAATATACTGCATTCACATTCATTTGTTTTTTGTCTCCCTTCAGTCAAGATTATATTTTCATCTATTTAATATCATATTTAGCCAGCCTATCATAAAATGCTGAACGGCTCAGCTTAAGCATTCGGGCAGCAGCACTTTTATTTCCCCCCACGCTTTTTAAGACATCCAAAAGCATTTCCCTTTCAAAATCTCTCATGGAATTCCTGTATGGCGATTGGGTGAAGGAGGAAGCTTTTCTCATCTGCACTATTTGCGCCGGAAGATTCTCTACCCCTATCTCGTGGTCCCAAACATAATTTGCCGCTCTTTCTATCGCATTTTCAAGCTCCCTTATATTACCCGGCCAGCTATGGTTTTGCAATGCGGCTTTGGCCTCCTCGTTTATCCCGGTCACCCTTGCCCCCAACAAATTATTATATTTTGTTATAAACGTTTCTGCAAGAGGAACGATATCTTCCGGCCTCTCTCGCAGGGGGGGCAGGCAAAACTCTATTACATTCAATCTATAAAAAAGGTCTTCTCTGAAGGTCTTAGCCTCAATAGCCTCTCTTAAATCCCTATTGGTAGCCGCTATAATCCTGACATCTACCTTCTGCTTTACAGTACCCCCAACTCTCATGAACTCTTTTTCCTGAAGCACCTGTAATAACTTAGCCTGGATAGAAAGTGGCATATCCCCTATCTCATCAAGGAAGATAGTTCCCTTATCTGCCATTTCAAAGTAGCCGGGCTTACCGCCTTTTAAAGCACCTGTAAACGAGCCGGGGGCATATCCAAAGAGTTCCGACTCGAACAAGGTTTCGGGAATAGAAACACAATTGACCTTGACAAAGGGATTTTTTGACCTGGGACTTGCTTCGTGAATACCCCGGGCAAACATATCCTTTCCTACACCGCTTTCTCCGGTCAACAGTATCGTCGAGGTGCTTTGGGCAATTTGCCTGGCCTCCTTTTTAATCCTTTCAAAGGGAGGATTGTTGGTGACCATCTGTTCAAAGCGGCTGGACTTTGCCGTCCTTTTTTCAAGCTCTCCTCGGTAATACTGAAGCTGTTCGTTAAGGTATGCCCATTTCCTGACTATCTCCTCGGTCAATTCGTTGTCGTTAAGGTAGACCGTACTTACCACACCTGTAATTTCAGCATTTTCTTGTCTGCTCTTTCGAACGGGCACATGGGACACTATGCATTTCCTACCACCTATATCACATGAATCCACTTCCGGAGCCCCGGATTTAAGTATCTTCATGGGATCATTAGTTTTGAGCAGGCTTTGTATTGATCTTCCAATAACCTTGTCCGATGTTCTTGAAATCAAGTCACAGGCCTGTTCATTAACGTATTTTATCGTACCGTATATATCCGATACGAAAACACCATCGGAGGAAGCATCCAGCACTCCGTCCAAGGCGGTTTTCAGCTCCTTAACGCTTTCCAGCTCCTGAGCTATCTTTTCCATATCGGAGGTGTCTAAGAAGGCAAAACTATACCCTATTTTTTCATCATTGTCTATGATGGGAACCTGATTTATGATGACAGGTATGGAGTTGATCATCTTCTTCCTGCCTATCCTCTTTTCCTCCAGTATTTCTATTTCAGGTAAAACCTGATTAATATGTTTTCCCAGGGCAGTAGATGAATTTAGCCCGAACATATTCTCTGCCGCCGGATTTATTCTCAGTATGAAGCCTTCATCATCCACTATGATTATTCCCTCGTAATTCACCCTGAAAAGCGATTCCATAAGGGCAGAGGAAGTCATTATCATATTAAGGCTTTCCCTAAGGTATTCGGCGGTCCCTATCATCCCCACCACCTGGTTGCTGCGGTTCAGAACCACCACATTATCCACCTTGCTTTTTGTAACTTGAACCACAAGGGAATACTCGTTGTAGGTTTTATCATCGGTAATGAATATGGGGTTTTCAACCATGTAATCCTTAAAAGGCTCATCCAGTGTTTTACCCTCCAGCAAGGCTCTAAAAAGCCGTTTTCGAGGCAAAACGCCAACTAAACCACCTTCCTCGTCTACTACCGGGAGGGTGGTTATTTTATATTTCTGATAGTATTCAATAACCGTTCTTAAGGTGTCATCCATACGTAGAACCTGAAAATTGGTATTCATCATATGGCCTACTGTAAGTTTGGATACAGGATTCAATAAATTTGGCATTGTCATACTTTTCTTCCTTTCGCCCCGGCGCTTCCACGCCGCCACAAAAAAGTGAATACGTAAAGAATAAGTTGACGCCTTTTCAGGCCTATCATTATCAGTATAATGAAAAGAAGCCCCCTCGTCAAGTTGAAGGGGCTTCCATACTTTTAGTTAATTAAGCCAATTTTAGTACCCTATTAGCCTTTTATTGTTCTTGGGGTAATCATCTGATGTACTGCACAGAAGCTCTTTGGATTCTGGAAGAAGGATCCTACAAAGGCTTTGCAATAGTTCCTCAGGTTAGGCATATCTACGATTTCGTCTACGAAACCCTTTTGTGCACAGTAGATAGGTCTGGATTTTTCGTCGTACAGACGAATGATTTCATTCATCTTCTCAATGGTATCATCCAATGGTTTTCCAGCCTCTTGATCTTTTACAAGCCTGCGTGCATAGGTTGCAGCAGCCGCAGTTTCACCGTGCATTACATAGATTTCAGTGGCAGCCGTTCCCAATGTAAAGGCGTTGTTATTGTTTGCCTGGGGCCCGCCAAGTACATAGTGAGCCGCAGCGGTACCTTTACGCAATACGATAGTCATCATCGGATTGTCGGACTGCTCGATGGAATAGATCAGGGACATTCCCAGACCAAGAAGCTCTGCCAATTCAGCCTGGTCGCCTACATCTATACCCGTGGTATCCTGTACCCAGATTAAAGGAATTCTATCTCTTCCGCAGAGGGTTACAAATTCGTTCATCTTGATAAGGCCTTCACGATAAAGCTTTCCGCCAATGCCCTGGTAATCTGCATATTTGGGATATCCTGGTCCAAGAGCACCCTGGTTGTTAGCTATGAAACCGCAGGGGAATCCATCGATCTTAGCGATTCCGCAGTACATTTCAAGACCGTAGTCAGGTCTATACTCCAGATGTTCACTGCCATCAAAGAGACGAGCCAATACTTCCTTCATGTCATAGGTACGTCTTTGGTTAAAGGGTACCAAGCTATAAAGGTCTTCACCGGAATACTTAGGTTCAGCAGGTTCTGCTACCCTAAAGAATACAGGATCGTAGGTGGGCAATGTAAGCATGTAGCGCTTGATATCATCCAGTACTTCTTCCTCTGTATCACATACGTCTCTGATGAAGCCGGTTCCGTTGTGATGTATTTCAACACGCCCCGGAGGGGTTGCCTTAAATTTCTTTGTAGCATCGATCAGGCTATCGGCAACTTCCTGGTCGATGTAGCCCTTTGGAGCCATTCCGCTTACGATTCCGGCACCACCCACTGCCATGTTACACTTTTTGTGGCCTATGAGGATGCTGGGGCTGATGGAGTGATATCCGCCGCCTGCCGGGTTGGTTCCATAGATTCCTACGATAATGGGAATACCAAGCTTTTGCAGTTCAGCATGACGGAAGAAAGGTGTTCCGCTGCATCTTCTGTTAGGATAGATTGCTTCCTGTTCCATCAGCTTAACGCCGGAGCAGTTGAGAACCCATACCAATGGCAGATGCAATCTCTTTGCGATATCGGTAACGCGAAGAACGTTATCCGCCTGGCCGGAAAGCCATGCTCCTGCAAATATTTTGTTATTGGAAGCTATGATTATAGCCCATTTTCCGTTAATCTTTCCAAGTCCATCGATTACGCCGGTGTTACCTTCCGGATTATCAAGGGGATCATAGATGGTATGGAGCGGGCACCATGTTCCGGGATCCACCAGATATTCTAAACGCTGCCATGCAGTCCATTCACCTTTTTCATTCATAACCGCTGTATCTTTACCGAAATTGACTACTCTTTCAACCTCAGCCGCTACATTGGCTTCAACTTCTTTAAGCTGCTCAACATTAGCTTTCAAAACCCGAGCCAAATCCTTGCCGATAGGTGGCATCTCTTTGAAGTAAGGGTGTAAGGGATATCCATATTCAATCATTTTAGTTCTCCTTTCCAGTAAGTGTTATCTTCTTTTTAACAGAAAGACCAATCAAAATCCTATCTGTTAGGCTGATAACCCAATTCGATACCTGCGATGATCCCCATGTGGATGTTGGATGTTCCTTCAAGGGTTTCAAACTGCTTGGCATCGCGGAGCCATCTTCCGCAGGGATACTCGTTGGAGTAACCGTAGGAGCCGTAGATCTTCATCGCCATATTGGCGCCATGAACAGCTGCATTACAGCCTGCTAATTTAGCCATGGAGGTAGCCTGCTGGCTGGGAAGTCCGTTTTCTTTCAGCCATGCTGCCTTGTATACCAGGTATTTGGCTGCTTCATCTTCAAGCTTCATTTCTGCAATCTGCTGCTGAATCATCTGGAATTTACCTATGGGCTGTCCAAACTGAATACGCTCGTTAGCATAGTTCACAGATCCTTCAAGACATGCTGCTGCCAGAGCTGCTGCACCGGTTGCACATCCCATTCTGGTGTTGTTAAGCATCCACATACAAAGGGCAAATCCTTTGTTCACTTCGCCTAAGAGATTTTCTTTCGGAATTTGAGCATCTTCAAATACCAGCTCAGATGTGGGAGCAGGCCACATACCTACCTTGTCGTGAATGGGGATTCTTTCCACGCCGGATGTGTTGTTGTAATCGATGATGAAGCAGGACAGTCCTTTGGGGCCGCCTCCTTCTTTCGTTACCGCATACAGAAGACCGATATCGCTGGTATGCCCGCCGGAGATCCACATCTTGGACCCATTGATCAGCCAGTGATCACCTTTGTCTGCTGCAAAGCATTTCATGCTTCCTACGTCAGATCCGGAGTTGGCTTCCGTAATAGCAAAGCTACCTACCGCTTCACCGCTCACCAGGGGCGGAATGTATTTTTCCTTCTGCTCCTCGGTTCCATAATGGTTGATGGTGTAAGCAGGTCCCCAGCAGTTTCCGCTGATAGAAAGTCTCCAGGATGTGTGAACCTTTGCGATTTCATAAAGTGCTGTGACAGCTTCCATCCAGCCCATGCCGTTTCCGCCGTATTCCTCGGGGATGCTCCATCCTAAAAGACCAAGTTCGCCCATTTTTGTGAGGATTTCTCTACGATAATGATGATTCTCCTCGTCCTCTTCGATGAAAGGAGCGATTTCATTTTCCGCAAAGTTGCGGGCCATTTCCTGAACCATTTTTTGTTCTTCTGTCAAACCAAAATTCATCGTTCCACCTCCTATTATCTTATTAAATATTTAATGAATTAATTTCTCCAATAGTAATGCCTTGCAGCAGCTTTGTTCTGCCCTGCGGCAGCCGCCTGTGCTGCCACAAGGCATTCTTTGCAATTACTCGAGTATCATCATTACGTCTTCTTCGTTGATGAGGTCTCCAACTTTGATCAGGATTTCTTTAACTACTCCATTTTCGCCGTAAGCCGGAGTTTCCATTTTCATTGCCTCGATGATGACAACCTCGTCATCCTCAGTGATAGTGTCACCAACTTTAACATTGATTTCGAGAACTTTTCCTGTTAACGGGCTTAATACTTCCATCTTTAATACCTCCTAATTTTATTATACATATTCATAGCAATAGTCTGCCATATATGTGCTTATTTTATATCTCCACTCATTAAATTAGTGGAATACCAGGGGCACCATGGACAGGTATACACCTGTTACTACTGCGGAGAATATTACTCCGCATATGTTGGCACCCATTGCATAGCTCAGTACAGTAGCCTTTTTATTGGCCAGGTGTATCTCATGCTGGGCAACCTTTGCCGTGGTAGGTACACAGGATACACCTGCAATACCGATGGCCGGGTTAAACTTCTTATGATTGATCCAGTAAACTACATAACCTCCAAAGAGTCCGCCGAAACCGGATATTGCAAGAGCCAGGGAACCTACGATTAACAGCGGCAATACTTCGGGATCCAGCAAGGTGCTGCCTTCGCAAAGCACTCCCAAAAGCAATCCTAAGAAGAAGGTAGATGAATTCAGGAAAACATCTTCTAAAAGTTTAACATAACGAAGTATTCCGGATTCCTTTATAGCATTGCCAAGGAAGAAGCTGGCAAACAAAGGTGCTGCAACCGGGAAGAGCAGGCAGAGCAGGGTGTTTGCAACCAGACAGAACATGAGCTTCTGCTGTGCTGTAACGCCGCCTTTACGAGTTGTTTTAACAACTCTGCCCCTCAATTCCATAGGTACCAATAATTTAATCATAAAGGGATAAGCCGCATAAGTCAAGCTTAGATATAAGTATGCGATAACAGTAATAGCAACGAAATACTCAGGTGCCATGAGCAGTGAGGTGAATATTACCATCGGGCCGTCAGCTCCGCCTACGATAGCTATAGCTGCAGCAGGCTCAGGAGCCAGCCCCATCCAGATGGCTATGGGGAAGGAAACTATACTTCCCAACTCAGCACAAGCTGCAATCATCATGCTTGTAAAGGGGTATCTAAGAACGTTACTTACGTCAGACATTACCCCTACCCCCATAAAGACCAGGCAGGCTATGAGACCATTACTAAACATCAGCGAATAGACTGGTTGTAAAAAGTCTATCTGCAAGAGATCCAGGAATTGGGTGACCTCAGGCAGCGTACCGGTGCCCGTCAGGGGCTCTATAAATAGTGTTCCAAAATCCTGTCTATCGGTAAAGAATAATACGCCTGCGTTTACAGATGTCATACCGAAACCCATGGGTATCATTATGAGAGGTTCCAGTATGTGTTTTGAGCCCAAGTATACCAAAAGAATACCTGCTGCCATAAGAATTAATCTTGAAATTACTATCTTAGGTTCCTGATAGAAGAATGAACCTATTCCTTGAAATAATGTGGATATCGTATTCATTATTAACTGCTACCTCACTTTCTACTCATTTTTCTTAGGGGCTTCATTGGTTGTAGCCGCTGTCTTCGTAGTCGCATCCTTGGCCGTTGTCGTCGTCGCTGCTGCCTCCACAACCGGAGCAGTCTTTGACTTAGCCATTGCCGCCGAGGCCGCAAGCATAATCTTAATGATAAAAGCAATTATAGTAGCAATTATAAAAGCAAGTATGTATACTTCTAGAGCGAAAAAACACGCATCCTTAATGGGTACCATGCCAATATTTCTCCTTTCAGCTTCTGATATAATTTGTTATTATTCGAGTTCTTTTCTTATTTGGAACACATAGATTACCGTAATGGCTGCTACGACAGCTATGGCTCCTAAAGCCGTAAGAGGCGTCCATGTAAGCATTTAATCATTCCCCCTTCTTAGTTACTTTATGAAAGAATCATCCGCTAAGTGGACTTTTCCTAACTTATTAAATACGCAAGTTTCATGCCATTACCTGATTGTCAGCCAATTATAATTTTTACTGCCTCCAGCATTGACAAAACATTGACAATCTAATCAGAACTTTTTCTTTTAAAACGGATTGGGCTACCTAATTTTCTGTTAACCCATCCTCATGTGTCCGAATTCCCATACACATGTTCGGCTATCATTACAACACTTGCGCAGCTAATCTATGTAAAAACGCCAGGCGCAGAACCATTCTTCCGGATGTTCATCCGGAGGACAACCGATACACTCGGTCTTAATTCTTGAATCTATAGCTCTGGCGAAAGTAGTATACTCCACCAGCCCTGCGGATTTGCAGGGATAATCATCCATACCCTTGCGCTTGCGTGCCGACTGTACACGGCAATCATTCATTTGAAACACGATGCTGTTTGGCGACTCATCTATTATTGATTGCACATTTATTTTCGCATAGAGTCGTTGCTGCAAGGCCTTCTTCAAACCCTCGATACCAGGGTGTTCCGACAACCCTAAGAAGCGTTTAATAGACCAGGCCTCAAAGGGTGAGAACCAGGCCCAGCAAGAGTCATTGCATCGCTTGGCATCAAGCATTCCATACTCCGATTCCACAGCCTGGAACCATACACCATCTCCGGCAAGCCAATTCTGACCTAAAAGCCCTATCAGTTCCTCCAACCGTTCTTCCGGCATATTTAGCAGAGGACTTGGTATTCCATCTATCATTTCATATCCAAAGAATTTTCCCAGACGTTTCAACTGTATGTCTCGACTTTTTACATATGCCGAGTCCATAATCTCGAGAGCTTTTTCAAACCCCATCTGGTGTTCAACTTCTTTGAACCAAAAGACATGATGTACAGCTGTTCTATGTATCATATCCATTACCAATTCGGCCAGATCATTTTTGTTCATTTTTTCCAATGGAAGGACCTCCCTCCTTAAAACAGCAAAACTATAAGCTACAACGCGGAGCACAACTGCTCCGCATTGTAGCTGATCGCCATTGATTAAGCAGATACTTATTTAGACGAGCTTTTTAAATTCTTCAGTCAACAGGGGAACGATTTCGAAAAGATCCCCTACGATACCATAATCCGCCAAGTTAAAGATATGAGCTTCCGGATCCTTGTTGATAGC
Organism: Anaerovoracaceae bacterium; assembly: GCA_050953445.1. Taxonomy (GTDB): domain Bacteria; phylum Bacillota; class Clostridia; order Peptostreptococcales; family Anaerovoracaceae; genus JBMNMS01. The sequence continues at coordinate 911,739 of JBMNMS010000001.1, read as the reverse complement.
GACTATAACCTTGGATGAACCCATTCCGGCTAAGTGCTGGATAGCTCCCGATATGCCGCATGCGATATAGAGAGTAGGAGAAACCGTTTTTCCGGTCTGACCTACCTGGAACTTGGAGTCGATCCAGCCTGCATCAACAGCTGCACGGGAAGCACCAACAGCAGCACCAATAACATCAGCACATTCTTCCAAAATAACATAGTTTTCCGGGCCTTTCATTCCACGGCCACCGGATATGATTATGTTAGCTTCGATTAACTCTGGGCGCTCAGATACCGCCATGGCGATGTCCTTTACGATGGCCTTGAGATCGGCAGCATCTATTTCAGCTGTTTCATTTACAACTTCCGCCTGACGTGATGTGTCAGCTTCAGCCACTGCGAAGGTGTTGGGACGGATGGTAGCTAAAATAGGTCTTTCCTTTGTAGCTACCTGTGCAAATGCCTTGCCGCCATAAATGGGACGACGGAATGTGAGGAATGTATCTGCATCGGTTTCCATACCTGTGCAGTCCGAAGCCATTCCAACCCCAAGACGCTGAGCCAAACGTGGAGCCAGATCCTTACCGATAGCTGTGTTTCCAAGGAGTACAGCCTGGGGTTCTTCTTTTCTGATCAACTTGTTCAATGCAGATGTGTAAGCACCGGTGGTGTAATCTGCTAGCTTATCATCTTCAACTACGATGACCTTGTCTGCACCGTAGGAGGCAAGGGTCGGAGCCAATTCACCTACACCTTTACCAAGCACTACAGCTACCAGCGGCTCGCCGGTTTCGTCTGCTATTTCACGTCCCTTGCTTAAAAGTTCAAGAGATACGTTACGAATTTCCAATTTAGTTTGTTCAATTACAATCCATATTCCTTTTGCCATATCAATGCAACCTCCCTATATAACCTTTGCTTCTTCGCGCAGGAGTCTGGCTAATTCTTTCGCCTGATCCGCAGCTTCGCCTTGTATTTTGACGCCGGCTGTCCGTGGCTGTGGCAGACTAAATTCGGTGACTCCCATTTTCGCTGCAAGATCGCCGGCATTGAGACCGAGATCTGCTAAGGTAACTACTTTCAGTTCCTTCTTCTTAGCCTTCATAATACCCATCATGGATGGATAACGAGGTTCATTAAGACCCTTCTGTGCAGTCAGAACTGCGGGCAGGCTTACTTCTATGGTTTCAGTTCCGCCATCGATTTCACGAACTACGGTAGCCTTGTCTCCTTCTATATCCAGCTTCAGTATTGAGCTTACGGATGGAAGGCCAAGGATGTCGGCAACACGCACTGCAACCTGGCTGGATCCGTCGTCAACTGCGATGCGTCCTGCCAATATCAGATTGTATTCTTCCTGAGCTATTACTTTTGCCAGAACTTCCGCTGCAACCCATTCGTCTACGCTTTCGAGGGCAGGGTCATTTACCAAAACGGCTCTGTCTGCTCCCATTGCCATGCCGGTTCTCAGGGAGGATTCAACCTGCGCCCCACCCATGCTAACCAGTACAACTTCGCCTTCGCCGGCGGCTTCTTTAAGCTTTAAAGCTTCTTCGATTGCAAATTCATCGTAAGGGTTAATTACCAAATCAACTCCGGTGGGATCAATTTTTCCGTCTTTAATAGCTATTTTAGCTTCTGTATCAAATGTTTGTTTTAGACAAACTACAATTTTCATACTACTTCCTCCTTTAACATTCTGGTCTTATGCGAATTCTTTCAGAACGTTGCTAGCGATAACCATACGCTGAGCCTCACTTGTTCCTTCGTAGATCTCTGTGATCTTAGCATCACGCAGGAATCTTTCCAACGGATACTCTCTGGTGTAGCCATATCCGCCTAAAATTTGAACTGCTTCGCGAGCAACTTCGTTACAAGCTTCTGCTGCAAAGAGCTTAGCCATAGCGGAATACTTGGAAACAGGTTGCTTGTTTGTAGCTTTGTGGCATGCCTGATAGACCAGCAGACGGGCAGCTTCAATCTTGGTAGCCATGTCGGCAAACTTAAACTGGGTTACCTGGAATTCGGAAATGGGCTTGCCGAACTGAACTCTTTCCTTTGCATAATTGATTGCTCCCTCATAAGCACCCTGTGCTATACCCAGAGCCTGTGATGCAATACCTATACGACCATAGTCAAGGGTTGTTAAAGCAATTTTAAAGCCTTGCCCTTCTTCTCCCAGAAGGTTTTCTTTCGGAATGATTACATTTTCGAAAACCAATTCATATGTAGCGGAAGCACGGATACCCATTTTCTTTTCCTTTTTACCAAAGGTGAAACCGGGAGTTCCTTTTTCCAAAATGAAAGCGGTAATACCTCTATGGCCTTTGCTCTTATCCATCTGAGCTGTGATTACATAAGTATCAGCGTGGTAACCATTGGTGATGAATATCTTCGATCCGTTTACCACATAATCCCCATTTTCGTTTTTAACAGCGGTTGTACGAGTATCGGAAGCATCGGTACCAGCCATGGACTCGGTCAGACCGAAAGCACCCATATGCTCACCGGTTGCAAGGGGAACCAAGTATTTCTGTTTTTGTTCTTCTGTACCAAAAAGATTAATCGGGTTAGCACACAGGCTGGAGTGAGCGGAGATGGTAACGCCAAGGGATGGATCCACTCTGGACAGCTCCTCTACTGCAATTGCATAGGACAGATAGTCTGCACCTATTCCACCATATTCTTCTGCAAAGGTGATACCGGTAAGTCCCAGCTCTCCACATTTTTTCCAAAGTTCCATTGGAAATTCTTCTTTTTCATCTCTCTCTTCACATCCGGGTGCTGCCATTTCCTCGGCAAAATCTCGTACCATCTGACGAATCATTACATGGTCATCGGTATAATCAAAATTCATGTTCTTACTCCTTTTTCTCTTTAATATTTTTAGCTATACGCATTTTAAAACTGATTTATTATCTGTTAGGCTGATAACCCAATTCGATACCTGCGATGATCCCCATGTGGATGTTGGATGTTCCTTCAAGGGTTTCAAACTGCTTGGCATCCCGGAGCCATCTTCCGCAGGGATACTCGTTGGAGTAACCGTAGGAGCCGTAGATCTTCATCGCCATATTGGCGCCATGAACAGCTGCATTACAGCCTGCTAATTTAGCCATGGAGGTAGCCTGCTGGCTGGGAAGTCCGTTTTCTTTCAGCCATGCTGCCTTGTATACCAGGTATTTGGCTGCTTCATCTTCAAGCTTCATTTCTGCAATCTGCTGCTGAATCATCTGGAATTTGCCTATGGGCTGTCCAAACTGGATACGCTCGTTAGCATAGTTCACAGATCCTTCAAGACATGCTGCCGAAAGAGCTGCTGCACCGGTTGCACATCCCATTCTGGTGTTGTTAAGCATCCACATACAAAGGGCAAATCCTTTGTTCACTTCGCCTAAGAGATTTTCTTTCGGAATTTGGGCATCTTCAAATACCAGCTCAGATGTGGGTGCAGGCCACATGCCTACCTTGTCGTGAATGGGGATTCTTTCAACGCCGGATGTGTTGTTGTAATCGATGATGAAGCAGGACAGTCCTTTGGGGCCGCCTCCTTCTTTCGTTACCGCATACAGAAGACCGATATCGCTGGTGTGCCCGCCGGAGATCCACATCTTGGACCCATTGATCAGCCAGTGATCACCTTTGTCTGCTGCAAAGCATTTCATGCTTCCTACGTCAGATCCGGAGTTGGCTTCCGTAATAGCAAAGCTACCTACTGCTTCACCGCTTACCAGGGGCGGAATGTATTTTTCCTTCTGCTCCTCGGTTCCATAATGGTTGATGGTGTAAGCAGGTCCCCAACAGTTTCCGCTGATGGAAAGTCTCCAGGATGTATGAACCTTTGCGATTTCATAAAGTGCTGTGACAGCTTCCATCCAGCCCATGCCATTTCCGCCGTACTCCTCGGGGATGCTCCAGCCTAAAAGGCCAAGTTCGCCCATTTTGGTGAGAATTTCTCTACGATAATGATGATTCTCCTCGTCCTCTTCAATGAAAGGAGCGATTTCATTTTCCGCAAAGTTGCGGGCCATTTCCTGAACCATTTTTTGTTCTTCAGTCAAACCAAAATTCATTGTGCAACCTCCTAATTAATTTTCGCTTTAGAACCTTTACAAAAAATAAATCGAATCTGCCTTTGCAATTACTCGATTATTGCCAATACTTCATTTTCAGATACGGAGTCGCCTACGTTTACAAAAATTTCCTTAACCACACCATTTTCACCGTAGACCGTGCTTTCTTTTTTATCAGCTTCCTTCGTAGCCTCGATGACCATAACCTGATCACCTTCCGTAACCATTTGGCCAACCTTCATATTGACCTCCTGAATTTTTCCGGTTAACGGACTAAACAATTCCGCCATTATCCGTACCTCCTCATTCCCTCTATATTATTTTTACCCAGCAGAGTTTAATTACGGACAACTCTCCAATTAATATATAGTGCAAAAACCATGCCATGTATATGGCAGTAGATAATTTATCTTTATTTCCCCTAATTTTTGTTTCGCTCCCCTTGCCCTCATGCTCGTTAAAAAATTGTTTAATTTTTACCATGTGCCAGGATTTCTTAACTCCCACCATGAAGGCTTAGATTTATGTGTATGAATTTCCAAACATATGTCCGGAAATTCATACAGTTACATATGGACACTTTCTTTGACTTTTCTTTGTTTTCTCGCACCCGACTTAAATGGGATCGGATTCTCAAATACAATCACTTCATCGATAGGCTATTTTTTTCTCCAAATACGCAATTCCTTGGCTTCTTCTATAAGGCTTTCTCTAAAATCAGGGTGTGCAATAGAGATCAATGCCTCTGCCCTCTGCCATGAAGTCTTCCCTTTTAAGTTAACTTTGCCGTATTCTGTAACTACGAATTGTACATTGGGGCGGGTGTCAGTAATTATGGCTCCCCTCTTAACCATTCCGTTAATTCTGGAATGTACTTTCCCATCCTTATCCGTATAGGTGGATGACAGGCAGATAAAAGTCTTTCCGCCCTTGGAGTTGTAAGCCGCTTCTACAAAGTCCAGCTGTCCTCCCTGGCCGCTGATGATGTATGGTCCTGCGGATTCAGAACAAACCTGCCCGGAAAGATCGATTTCAACAGCACTATTGATTGAGATAAGGTTGCTTATTCTTGATGCGGAACAGGGGTGGTTGGTGTAATCCACAGGAAATGCCGCCAGTCCCGGATTATCGTGCATAAAGTCGTAGAGCTTCTGAGTTCCAGCCGCAAAGGACCATGCCATTCTTCCCCTGTCAATCTCCTTATAGATTCCCGTAACCTTCCCCGCATTGAACATGTCCACAAATCCGTCTACGAGCATCTCCGTATTGATTCCAAGATCCTTCAAATCTGATTCAGCAAGCATCTGTCCCAATGCGTTGGGCATACCGCCTATACCCAGCTGTATGCAGCAGCCATCGGTGATTTCCTCCAATACAAATCCGGCAATTTTTTTATCTATCTCACTGGGAGCTGCTGAGGGCAGTATGGGCATTCCCTGCTTGCCGCCTTCCACAATGTAGTCTACCTGGGAAATATGGATATGATGGTCATAACCACCGTGAACCCTTGGCATATCCTCATTGACTTCGATTATTACATTTCGAGCCATATCGATTGCCGCAGCATAGTGGCTTACAGTTACCCCAAAGTTGAAGTATCCATGATCATCCATTGGAGTGGTTTGAATAGCAACCACGTCGGTCTGACAGTTTTCCCTGATATATCTGGGATATTCCGAGTATTTAATCGGAAGGTAATACGCCATGTTCTTTTGGGCCAACTTTCTTTCATAACCGCTCATATGGGCGCTATTCCATGTAAAATGATCCTGGTTCGGGTCATTCTCAATAAAAGGCAGTGGCTTTAAGATAACCCCTCCGCGAAAATTTACATTGGTAAGCTCTTCTCTGCGACGATCAATAGCGTCTCCAAGGAGTGCTGCATGACTTCCTGCCCATGCAAATTCCACCCAGTCACCACTTTGGATAACCTTTACCGCCTCATCAGCAGATACACATTTACGTTTGTATTCGTCCATTAACTTCATTTGCTATCACCTCTACTTTTTTTATTTATAATGTTATTCACCTGGATTATCACCTTGAATACCCACTAACATTATCATAAGTTAATATGCAATATTTGTGCCATTCGGCATATCCGTCCCTTCTCTTTTTGTATTATTCCATTTCCTTGCAACCTTCTTCCATATTGTATAAACTATACCGAAAGGGGTTTTATATTCCCCAAATCCTAAAAGGAGGTCGTGCTATGGAACTTAAAGATGCCTTACAAAAACGTCAAAGTGTCAGAAGGTTTACCTCCGATATAGTTAAACCCGATGATCTGACGGAAATACTTGAAGCCGCCAGAATATCGCCTTCAGGCAACAATTACCAAAACTGGCATTTTGTCATTATTGAAAACCGCAGCATCAAGGAGAAAATCGCCAAAGCCATCCTTGATAAAAATGAGCTCATCTCTTCTGATCTGGACAAAAAGGACGGGGAGCGAGGTTCTAAATTTCGCAAATACTGCAGGAATTTCAGTCTTTTCTTTGTAGATGCACCGGTTCTAATTTTGGTTTATTCTGCCCCCGATATACCCAGCGGCTATCTGGAATACCAATTGGCCGGGTGGAGCCAGGACCATATTGACGAGCTGTTTAAGCGAACACCCGGTATTCAAAGCATAGGGGCCGCAATGCAAAGCATGTCTCTTCGCGCCGTAGACCTGGGCTACGGAAGCTGTTGGATGACCGGTCACAACTATGCCTCCGGCGAAATAGAGAAACTGATGGAAGACGAAGGCCTTGACCTGGGCGATTATTTTCTCTGCTGCATGATGGCCTTAGGGGTTCCCCAACCCAATATAAAAAGTCCCGGGCGGAAGCCTCTAAATGAAATTTGCACCTTTTTCCCTTAACACATTGCCCATTGGTTGAAAGACAAAATCTTACCGCACCTTGTCAATGATGCAGGTGCGGTCAGTTTTTCATCCTGTCATCTGAAATATTCTATGATATTTTATTTTCCGGTTTCTCCATGTGGCTTATGATGAGGCCCTTTCAAACTCTTCCTGTATTTCATAGGGTACTTTTGTCAGCAGGCTAACTATGATAATGGCCAAGGCTGAAGAAATAAATCCGGGTATTATTTCATATATGTCGAAGATGCCTCCATGCATATTATACCAGAATAAATCCACTAACCCACCGATTATCATTCCGGCTATGGCCCCTTGTACGGTAGTCCTCTTCCAGAATAAAGAGAAAAGGATCAAAGCTCCGAAGGCTGAACCAAAGCCTCCCCATGCACATGCCACAAGGCGGAAGACCGAGCTGTCCGGATTCAAAGCCATGGCACCTGCAATAACAGCAACGACTATAACCGCTGCCCTGCTTACCCATACCAGAGAGGGATCATTAGCATCCTTTTTAAACAGGGTTGCATACAAGTCCTTTGATATGGACGAGGCACTCACTAACAACTGAGAGCTTGCGGTACTCATTATAGCAGCTAATATGGCAGTAAGCAAGACTCCTGCGATAATCGGAGGACAAAGGGTATGTATCATATCCATATATACCGTTTCTCCATCTGGCAGGTTGGGGAGCATTGCCTTCCCTATAATCCCTATGAGAACGGCAGCGCTGAGCGTAATTATGACCCAGAACATGGCAATAATGCGGGATTTCCTTATCAAATCAGGGGTTTCAATGGCCATAAAACGTACGAGAATATGGGGCTGTCCAAAATAGCCAAGACCCCATCCTAAGGCAGATGCCAGAAGTAACCCGTCAATTCGACCGTTAGCCATGGGAAATAAGCCCAGGGATTCCGGTGTCAAATGAGCAAGTCTTAAGGCCACTTCCCCAGATCCTCCCATGGATACTATGGCCATTATAGGTACTATTATCAAGGCAAAAAACATTATAGCCCCCTGAATCGTGTCTGTCCAGCAAACAGCCGTAAAACCACCTAAGGTACTATATGCCAGAATAATAATTGCCCCTATTGCCATACCCACCACATAATTCATTTCAAATACCGTTGAAAACAGTTTTCCACCAGCGGCAAACTGAGAAGCTGTATAGACCATGAAGAATATAATGGTAAAAACTGCTGAAATGGTTCTAAGAATATGTTTATCATCACGAAATCTGTTTTCAAAAAAGTCCGGTAATGTCAGGGAATTTTTAGATATCTCCGTATATCTTCTAAGCCTCCTTGCTACAAAAAGCCAGTTTAGATAGGTACCTATCATCAATCCTGCCGCTGTCCAAATAGCTTCCAGCGTTCCCACATATATGACATAGGCGGTTCCGGGTAAGCCTATCAGTAGCCATCCGCTCATATCGGAAGCCTGTGCCGACATCGCCGTGACCCAACTATTGAGTTTTCTCCCTCCTAATATGTAGTCGGATAGATTGCTGGTCTTTTTATAGAATCGAGCACCAATATAGACCATAAGACCTAAATAAATTATAAATACCGTTGCAATAGCTGCCAATTCGATTCCTCCCTTACGGATTTTTTCTCAATTCCCCAATCTCCCGATAGGTTTTACTTTTTATCCCGTATTATCGGGAAGAATCCTGCGCAGCCTCTTTTCCAAAACCGGTCTGGATAGCCAGATTTGAGTATTGCATTTTACACAGCGCAGACGAAAATCCATCCCTGTCCTCATTACCTCAAAAAGGTTTCCGCCACAGGGATGATTCTTTTTAAGCTCAACCATGTCCCCTAACTGGATTTTAATTGGCATTTTCCGGATATGTCTCCCTATAATCCTATTATTTCCCTGTTCCCCATGTATGGTCTAAGTACCTCAGGGATAATTACAGTGCCATCTGCTTGCTGATAGTTTTCTAAAATTGCCGCTGTCGTCCTGCCTACCGCAAGACCTGATCCGTTTAAAGTATGAACAAATTCCGGCTTGCTCTTAGTTTCTCTTCTAAAGCGTATCCCTGCCCTTCGTGCCTGGTAATCCTCAAAGTTGCTACAGGAGGAAATTTCTACATACCTGCCATAGCTTGGCATCCATACTTCTATGTCATAGGTCATAGCCGAACTGAAACCTAAATCCCCAGTGCATAGCTTCACTACGCGATAGGGTATCTCCAATGCCTTTAACACCTCCTCCGCAGCAGCCGTTAAGCTTTCCAGCTCCTGATAGGAATCCTCAGGTTTAACAAATTTCACAAGCTCTACCTTGTTAAATTGATGCTGGCGGATCAATCCCCTGGTATCTCTGCCGGCAGAACCGGCCTCCTTCCTGAAGCATGGTGTATATGCGGTGTAGTATATGGGCAATTCTTCTCCCATTATGATTTCGTTCCCTCTAAGGTTGGTCACCGGTACTTCCGCAGTGGGAATAAGAAAGAAATCCTTGGCCGGAATATGAAACATATCGTCCTCGAATTTAGGCAGCTGTCCGGTGCCTATCATCGCATCCCTATTTACCATGAATGGCGGCAGTATTTCCGTATAGCCATGTTTTTCAACATGCAGGTCCAGCATGAAGTTCATCACCGACCTCTCCAGCCTGGCTCCTAAACCCTTGTAAACGGTAAATCTTGTTCCTGCTATTTTAGTCGCTCTTTCGAAATCCAAAATATTCAAATCAGTTCCCACATCCCAATGAGGTTTGGCGCTAAATCCAAAATCTCTTGGTTCACCCCAGAGGCGGATTTGAAGATTTTCTTCATCGGTGCTCCCCATTGGAACGGAAGAATGGGGCATGTTGGGAATATTCAGTAGTAGTTCTTCCAAACGATCTTCTATCTCAGCCACTTCTGTATCAAGACGTTTAATCTCTTCGGAAAGAATCTTCATCTGCTCCATAATCCCATCGGTGTCCTCCCCGGCCTTTTTAAGCTTAGGGATCTCTTTAGATACTGAATTTTGTTGGCTTTTCTTAGCTTCCACCTGGGCAAGAAGACGCCTCCTGGACTCATCCAACTCAGGCACCTGACTGAGGCCATGGTCGCCTTGTCCCCTGGATTCCACAGCCTTCTTTACCATTTCATAGTTTTCTCTTATCTTTTTTATGTCAAGCATTATCGTTTTTCACCCCTAAAATAAATTCTTTTTATACTCTACATAGACATCTGTTAGCTCCCGAATTTTTTCCGCCATTTCAATTTGTAAATCCGATGCCAACTGATAATTTCCCTCTTCTAAAGCTATCTTGATTCTGGTAAGAAGGGATTTCTTCTGTATACGATCCTGACCCAGGTATTTTCTTAATTCATCTATCTTACTCCAATTGAGCAGGTCATAATCCGTACACTCACCCTCATTATGAAGCCTTTTGCATTCCCTCACCAAATCCATATTATTGGGGATGATGCGATGGCTAAGTTCCATGGCCCATTGAGCTAAAATTGCCTCTTTGTAGGATTCTATGGTCAAATCGCTAAATACCCCGGCTTCCATTAAAACCTTACGCTTTTCGGGATAAAGATCCAGGGTTTGAACACTTTCCCAGACTGTTGCAGGTGCCTTCCCAAAAAGTTCGTCTCTTTCATTTTGAGTGTATGCCTGATATACGTCTTCCTCACTACGATAGGCCCTCCCCTTCTCAAGGTAGAAATCTTCTTCCTCAGGGGCCTTTGATAGGCTTGCCTCCAACTCCTCCGGTGTCTTCCCGGATTTAAGGGCAGCCCTGATTCCATCCAGCATGGCTAAAAAGGCTGTAGCCATAACTAAATAAGTATTGCTTTTCGGGTTTGGAGATCTCAGTTCGAAACGGGTGGCCAAAGGATTTTTTTCATCACGAATCAATCCTACTAAAACCGTTCTGTTTCGAGAAGGATTCTCTATGGAATGTCCAAGGGAAGTAACTATACAAACCGGCGCTTCAAATCCTGGTTTTAACCTTGAGAGAGCATCATTGCTGGATGAAATAAACGGGTTGATGATTTCATAGTTCTTCAAAATACCTAAAAGTGCACCAAATCCCACCGGAGTCATAAAATATTTATCCATGTCCCGGGGTGCGAAAAGGTTTACCGTTCTGCCATCCTTTAGCTCAACGGCCGCCCCAATATGAGTGTGTTTTCCGCTTCCTACCACACCCTCTATCGGTTTTGCCATAAAGCTTACCTCTAACCCGTGAAGACGAAAGATATCTTTAATAACATAGCGTATATGCAAATCGTTATCCGATGCCTGGAGAAGGGTACTGAACTTCCAATCAATTTCCAGCTGCTCCATTATGTGATCATACTCGCCGGAACTGCCTAATTTGGCTTTTATGCCCCCCACCTCTTTATGGCCCATCTCCATACAGAACCCGTACCTATCAAGGAACACCAGGGATTTTTCCAATGCCGTTCTTACAGAACCTCTGGTCCTCTGCCAATACTGTTCCTTCAACTCCTGGGATGTGGACAATTGTTGCCGATCAGCACGATCCTCCGGAGTTTTTACCCAGAATTCCAGCTCTGTTGCTCCGGTCATCACTACCCTTTCTATTTCATCTATAGATGAGATTCCCATGTATTCAAGCGCATAGGGGTACTCCTCCAACAGTTGAAACACTCCCTGGCTAAAGGCATTGTCAGCATCCCTGAGCACTACCCTGGATCCCACCTCCGCCGTATCATTGTGAAGGAGGAAGGATGGTATTCTAAGGGTACCCACCGGAAGGCCTGTTTTATCATCGATATATTTAAAGTTATAGTCCACAAACCAGTCAACTGAAGTATCCGGTATTATATCCACCTTTGCATTGTTCAGCTCTGCAATCTTTGGAAGTATAACACTGGATCCGTCGGTTTGTACACCCTGTTGAAAAAAGTTATCCATGTCATCAATAAAATACTGTACCGGTATTTTTTCATCGGTGTCATGACCTCCAAGGTCGACCCCCACCAGGGATACAAATTTAACCTCCGGATGTCTTTTGAGTATTTCCGTTATCTTTTCCTTTGAATGCATCTTGGATGGAATTGTAAATAGCATTTTGTCCAGGTCCATACGCCCTCCTCCTCGTTGACAGCTATAGTTTACCTAAATCGTATCTATGGATTCCTCCTCTCCACCTCCGGTTATAGAGGGTGCCATCTTTCTAAGATAGCCTTCCAGCTCTTTAAGATATTGTCCATAGGCAGCCCAGTCTCCTCTAGTTTGAGCTTCCGTAGCCTTTTCAAAGGCCTCATTGGCCTTGGTGATCATTTCTTCTAAACTCATAATGCCCGGCTGTCCCTCGCCTAATGTCACATCCCCATCGGGTTCATTACCTTCCATACCGTTTAAAGGTTCTCCGGCACCCTCGCCGAACATCATGTTAAGAGCAGTTGCCAGGGTAGGTGCATAGGCTATTCTTCCATTATAGTAGATAATTACCCTCTTTACTTCCGGAAGGCTGTTGCTGGATGCCTCCATATATATAGGTTCTACATAAACCATTGAGTCTTCAACAGGTATGACAAACATGTCCCCCCTGGTATAGTTGGATCCGGCAGAATTCCATAAGGAGAATTCCTTGGATATGGTGGTATCCTGGTTGATCTGTGCATCAATTTGCTGGGGTCCGTATATTATCTTGGATTTTGGCAGTTGATATAGGATTAACTCACCATAATTCTCCCCGTCATTTCTAGCCACCAAAAGGCCGGTCATATTTGGCTTGCTATATGGGGTATATGGAATGGAATTGATAAATTCCTCCTTTTCCTCACCGGGAAGTTTCATTATATAATAGTTTGGCTTCATGGTCATATCCTCATTGCCGCCACTGGCGTAACCCTGTTTGGCAATAGCCCACATATCCTCTTTTAGATAGAATACCTCCACATCAGTCATATGGTATTTGGAATAAACCTCTGCCTGTATTCTAAACAAAGCATTGGGGTATCTGATGTGAGCCTTTAAGCTATCCGACATTTCATCGAAATTTTTAAAGAGTTTGGGATATATCTTTTGCAAGGTGTTGGCTATAGGATCATTTTCATCTACTAAGTAAAAATTCGTATCGCCATTATATGCATCTATGACCACCTTAACCGAATTCCTTATATAGTTTGTCCCTATATTATCAAAGGGTTCAGAATAGGGGAAGAGATGGCTCGTGGTATACCCGTCAATTATCCAAAAAAGTCTGCCATCAACGGTTACTATATAGGGATCCTCATCGTATTTCAAAAATGGAGCAATGGTATGAACCCTGCTTTTTATCTCCCTGTTGATTATTATTTTAGAGTCGCTGGTGATATTGGAGGAGACGAGAATCTTTAGACTCTTTTCCCTGGCTGCAAATAGAGCTCTATTGAGCAGCCCCATTTTTATTCCCGCATCCCCTTCATATGTGCTATATACATTAGTATCTCCTTTAGGATAGTCAAACTCCTTTTCTTTCGTATTGGTAATAACATAGCTTCGCGGTTCCTCACCAAAATAAATGGCCGGGTTAGTGATTTCTATTTCTTCAACATCTGATATAGGCGGTATGCTGTCGATTAAAAGCTCGGGCTGTCCGCTGGATGTTACCTGATCCACCCTTGACAGGGTAATCCCGTATCCATGTGTGTATTTCAAATGCTGATTAAGCCAGGTATATGTTTCTGTTTTTTCAGAATCCAGCTCTCTGGCAGAGAGGAATACCTGGGTATATTTTCCGTTAATCATATATCTGTCTACGTCCACATCCTTAAATTTATAATAGGTACGAATGGCCTGAGCCTGATTGTAAAACTTTTTGGCAGGTTCAAAGTCATTAATTCTGATGTTGGAAATGGTACCTATATTATTAACTATGTCCTCCTTGGTCAATGTGTTGGACGCGGCAAAGGGACTCTTTTTTATCTTCTGAAGGTTGTGCGCATGTCTGGTATATTTTATATTGTTTTCCAAATATGGTCTTTCTTTGCTCAATTCATCCGGTGATACTATAAAATATTGAACCCCCATAGCAATTCCCGATCCGGCAAAAGAAATCACTATCATTATAACCGGCACTACCAAGGCTTTTTTTACGTTCTTTTGCTTCACTCCTATTGCGAACATAATGGCCGCAAGCAGTGAAAGCACCATGATGGCACGATATATCCAAAGCATTACATTTATATCGGTGAATCCGGCTCCGTAAAGAACCCCTGTGTTAGAATACAGCAATCCAAACTGTCTAAGAAAGAAGTTTATACCCACCATTAGGAAAAAGATAATGCCTAAGACTATAAGCTGTCTTGATGCAATATTCAGAAGTTGTTTAAGATTATCCAAATCTGTTTGCGGATTTCTTGGCTTGGGACCCCGTCCGCCGCCTCCAAAGAGCTTTCCGAACACCTGCCCGAAGGGATTGTTGGGATTGGGATTCCCATCATAATCCCCTGTATATCTATCTTCATCATCGTAATCATCCTCTGATGTTTTTCTATATTCGGTTATCTGCGGCCTACGCATGGAGATCAAAAGGAAATAAAAAATAAGGGTTACAGCTGCAAATGCAACTATAATTCCTATGAGAAGCTGATTCATACTGGTCAGAAACTCATAGCGGAATACGTAAAATCCGATATCCAATTTGAAAATGGGGTCATCTAATCCAAAGCTCTGGCCATGTATGAGTTTTAGTATTTCAAACCACAGTTGGGAAACAGTCATGGCGGTCATTAAAGCGGCAAATAATCCGCTCAATCCAAGACCTATAAGGTTTATCGTCTTTTCCTTGGGAAAATCTGTGTCTATCACCTGTACCCTTTTGTAATACCCTTTTTTTAATTTCATCAAATACAGATACGTGAGCCCTGTAATTATCAAAAATGTGGGTATCCCTATCTGTAACTGTGTAAATATCTTCTTTAAGAAGACACTGGTATAGCCCAGCTCACGAAACCACAAGAAATCGGTAACAAACATAACCAAGGTGCCAAATCCTACGATTATAAATAGTAGAATTACCGCTATTACACCTATCCCAACTCGCTTCTTATCCAAAAAAATCACCTTTCCTTTTCTCCCTACCTATGTTTAGGCCGGGGTTATTTTAAAGCTTCCAGTACATCAAAAGCTTCCTGAGGCAGCAAATCCCTTCCGCCTTTATACTCACGGAGAGATATCAGATAGTCCAGCCTGCTTTCCATGCTCTTTTTCACCCTGCCAATGTATTCTTTATCACCAAGTGCAGGAACGAATCCCTCCACAGTCATATATTCCATGTTAGCAAAGGGCCCGAAGGGGATAAATTCAGCTTTCTCATCAACAATGGATTCAATAATTTCTATCGTTATTTCCTTAGGTATTTTCTTTTCAAGAAAATGGCCTGTGTTTATTATATAACAATTAACGCCTCTGTCCTCAAATAAAGCCTTAAATTTATAATAATCTTGTTCTAAAGCGTAAGTTCTAAAAGGATTAGCATAGGGTTCAAAGACTAAAGCATCCTGATCAACATCCGCTAACAGCTTTTCCGCCGTAGTTCGCTTTGTGGCAAGACAGGCTCCCATTACTGATGCAGTTATAGGATCGTTGATTTTTAATACCGGAGGCAGCGTATGGTCCTTCATAAGCCACACTATAGTATCTATGGGTTCATCGAATTTGTCCACACGGTTTTCTGCCCAAAGTTTAGATTTAATCGCTCTTCCATTACCGTTTCTTATATCCTCGGTTACCAGCACTAAATTACCTTGGGAATCAACTGTAGCACCACAATTCTGAGCCGTTATAAGGTATTTATTATCCGGGGCTGTTGGTGGATAATCTTGCGTTTTATCAAAATATGAAGGCTCTAAGGCTACCGATGATCCATCCTTCACTGAAATAACGTAAGCATCATCATGGAGTATGGTAACGTCATATTTACCTCCATGCCTGGCATGGGTTATGGTTGATTTTCCGGAACCGGATAGGCCAAAGCCTGCCATAAGGTATTTCCTTCCGTCTTTTCGAATCATCCTTTTCATCCCACCGTGGCAGGAAACATAGCCGTTGCGGTTGGCAATCCCCCAGGCAAGGGTCAAAGTCCCCTTCTTGTGTTCTCCAAAATACCTAAGCCCCAACAGGGCTGCACAGTTATGCTCAGGATTGAAAAAAGCCAATCCATTTGGATAAGCATCATCTTTCCAATCCGGATCAGAGAAAATTAAAATGTCCGGTTCATCCCCTATCCTTTTCGAGCCGGCGTACATCTCGTTATAGAAGTCATTCATATATTGGAAATTCAATAACCAGTTGTAAAGGGTGTTTTCATAAGTTTCCGGCACCAATAGATTTGCCTTAACCATAAAATCTTCATGCAATCCAATATACGCCTGGGTATGAAGCATGGTTTTATATCTGGTCCTATATACCGCTTCTCTTAGAAGTAAAGCGTAATCCGATTCCACCACACCCTTTTCCCCAAGTATTATCCTGGCACCGGCAAATCTTCCCACGGTTTCACCGTCGTTAAATAAAAGCACCTTTGCATCCTTAGGGATCCCTATCTTTTCCGGTTGAAACACAGGTTGGTCAATAGTAATCGTCCCCGGTGAGGATTTGGCCATTTCATATGCCTCTGATAGCCCTCTTACCGTCTTAACATTATTGCCGTAAAATGCTGTTTCGATAGTAGTTCTGGTTGGGGTAAATGCTTTGTTTCCTATCCTTATTTCCTCTTTGGTGAAGTTGGAATTTGTGGACATGGGTAACCTCCTTAAATTAATACATTTTTAACCCATATAACCTATAGGTCTTTAATATTCTGTATAGTCCGCAATTTGCATCTGTTTGCCGACAATA
This sequence comes from Anaerovoracaceae bacterium, assembly GCA_050953445.1. GTDB lineage: Bacteria > Bacillota > Clostridia > Peptostreptococcales > Anaerovoracaceae > JBMNMS01. Next base: position 895,016 of record JBMNMS010000001.1, on the reverse strand, counting down.
TCTATGTGGTAGATTTTAAAGGTATTGATTATGCTATCCTCTTCCCCTTTGATCAAAAGCTGTTCGTACGTCCATACATAGAAGGAATTTTTCCATCTTCGTATCTCCCCAATATCAAGTTTAAGCATGATTTTTCCAGGCTTACCCTCCCAATCCTGGGGAATCAATTTTTCATAAGCTCCGCTATCCTGCCTGATCATTGCCATTACAGTTTCATTGCCTTTATTAATGTAATCAATCCATTGCGAATCAAAGGCTATTAGGGTTCTAACAACCTCCTGATCGAAATATCTGGGCTGGTCCCCTTCACCCATTACCCATGTGTTATTTCCGATTGGTCTTGATAGGTTGATACCATCCACCCCGTAATCTCGCCCATGGGAGAACTCCAAGGCCTCATTGGAACTTATATCCCTTATATTAAGGTTCTGATTAGAATTCCATGCCCTTTCTATTAGTAAATTCTTATTCATGACAGGCTTGCTGAATCCACCATTTTCAGAAATGGTTCCCTTGCGTTCACCGATAATGTTATTAACAAGGTCGCTTTGTAAATATTTTATCCCGATTACCGTTATTGCAACCCCTAAAAGGAATACAAATACTATTAGTAGAACCTTTTTTGGCTTTCCGGATTTCTGTCCATGTTCCTGCTTTAGATTTTCCGCTTCCCTTTCCTTTACGGATTCTCCCTCTGCTTCGGGAATATTTCCATTCTCCTTCTCAGGCACCTGCTCCGTCTGGGCTAGAGGAATATCTCCATCCTCTTTCTCAGGCATCTGCTCCGTCTGGGCTTGAGGAATATCTCCATCCTCTTTCTCAGGCATCTGCTCCGTCTCAATCCGGGATCTCTCCGCCGCCTTGATTATCTCCTTTGGATTTATAGGAATGGTATCCCTTGTCAGTTGAAAAGTTTCCTGGGGGTTTTTCCATAGGGGGATTTCCTCTGTCCTTTGGGTATTAAGATTCCTAATCCTCTCATACTCCTCGTCCAGGATTTTCTGTATCTTTTCATTTTCCTGTGAAAAAAGAAATAATCTGCCAAGCTTATAATCATCATAAGAAATAGAAATAGCTTTCTCTTCTTCGATTATAACATCCTGGGGTTTGGGAAAAACCAAGGTGTTCCAACCGGATTCTTCTTCCATAGGTTCATCTCCCTTTATGACCTCCCGGTCACAGTCCGAAGACACCAAATCCCGAGGATGATTTTCCCCCTCGGCTCCAGTTGGTTCAGTCCTTTTTTCTTCTAAAAGTGCGCCACATACCTTGCAATGTGCATCGTCTAAGCTTACCTGGCTGCCACATACCTTACAGTTCATTTTTAATTCCTTCCCTATCCCCAAAAGCCAATTTATTACCATATGATTATGACTTTCGTTACATTATAATATATTGACACCTATATAGCAATTATTAGTTTCCGTCCCTATCCTTTGGTTTTCCTTCAAACTACATTGAAAACTTAACTTGGCCTGACTCGCTAATTAAAACAAAAAACACAAACCGCCCAGGATGTTGTAATCTTAACGTCCTGGGCGGTCCATTCTGGTACACCCTCCGGGGATCGAACCCGGGACACCCTGATTAAGAGTCAGGTGCTCTGCCGTCTGAGCTAAGGATGCATACCGTGTTTAAACACTTATAAATGTTAGCATTATTCCTAATCCTTGTCAAGAAAAAATAGATTTTTTTCTGATTTTAAAAAATTCCTCAATTTTCCGCTCATATTACAGCAATTACTGAACAGAATAATAATCGAGGAGGGATTGATAATGGCTGAATATCAAAGTAAAGAGTTTGAAAGAATGAACGAACGACAGGAAGCTAATCAGAGGGCAAACAACAAGCAAACAAATAAAGCTTCTAACAAGGAATCCAATAGGGCCAACAATAAAAAAATGGACAACCTAAGTAACCGTCAGGAATCCGATTGTCGTTAAAATCACTGGTACTACCTTATGAAAGCAGTTGCGCCATTAACGGCGCACTGCTTCCACTATTATTGTCTCTCCATTACTATATACAGGGAGGTTACACCTCTCACGGATAGCAGACAAATCCCGCCAGATTTTTGTGCAATCTAAAGGGCTTTGTCTGCTGTATGAAACAATTCTTACAAAATCTACTTCTTTACACATTGAATTTCATCCCCTATGGTATTATTTTAGTACATCATACCCTGAAACATTATGTGCGTCTTTTTTAAAGTCCGAAGTTTTCTATTTAATTACCCCATTTGAACAAGTGTTAAGGCTAATCCCCCAATATTTAGTGCCCATCCACCTATTTGCCATATCGGCTGCAATTCCAAGTCCGCATTATGATATTAATTAATAAGTTTTTTCCGTGCTGGTTGCCAATACATTATCCAGCAAAACACCGTTCTTGTACGTTTTTATAGTTACCGTAAAGCGATATTTATATCCTTGAGTAACTGAGTAATTTTCGGAAATTAAGGCACTACTGTATTGTATCGGTTCACTTTTGGACCAACTTTTAATGGTGATCCAGCTACCATTTACACACCGCTGCAAATTCATCTTAAAATTGACAGTGTCCACTTTAGATTCAGATGCATATACTATTGTAGTGCAACTTGCCAGTCCCGATACGATATTAAAACCGGTGATATACTCTGTCATCCCTACAAATTGTGGAACTATTGCGCCTCCTGTCCCTTGACACAACTGATCCTCTGATGTGCCATATGCAGCTATGGGCAGGATGGTCATAATCAGCATCGTCGTGATAACGATCAAAAATTTTTTTTTCATAAATAAACCTCCTTTTGTATACATAACAAAATAAAGGTCTGTTCATTACAGTTTTTGAGAAATTTAATTATTTTTCGACATAGGACGAGCCTATTTATTTAACTTATAATACCTTATGCTCTCAGCTATTTTAAGCATTTCCTCTCTGGACAAAGAGACAGTGTAAAGATCCAACTGTTGTTCTTTTGATATCCACTTAATTAAACAGGTCCCCTCCTTTTCCCACAAGTATCCTGACTGTCCATCAATTGATATCTTCAATGCTTTTACGCCCTCATTATCTACCCCGCTTATCGAATCAGCCGCCGATACAATCGACAAACTAAAATGGTCGCCATCGGCCTTCGAAAATGTCAATCTTTTCAACATTCCAGCATCCAGAGCCTCTAATAGCCCATAACCTTCCGGTAAATACCCGGGATAAAACACCCCGGCCCAATTGGGTGGAAATCTATCAATAGGAATCTCTCCCTCCCCGTCTGATTGCATTGGCTTTATTTCAGTGTGAGTTTTATGCTCTATATTTAAGAATTCAAATACTTTAAATTGAAATGCATCAACAGTTGCAGTAAGAAGCCCACATATTAGAACGCCTACTATGACAATGGTAGCCACAACTTTTCCACAGGTATTAAGTCTCTTCCTCCATCTGACTTTCCTATCCCTTCTTTCTGCATTTTTAATAAGCCTGTCCATCCTTTCCTTGAAAGCTAAAGAGGGGCTAAACATGGCTGTATCCTGTGGAACATGCTCTTTTAAATCCTGTTCCACAATGGATATGGCCAGAGTTTTCATAAAGGCATCCGCTTTCTCCCGTATGGCTTCATTATATTTTGCATCAAGTCTATCCACGGCCTGCCCCCTCCTTCCTTTGTTGATTCTTACGAATCCTTTTCGCCAGTTTTTTACGTATTCTATCCAGTCGAACTCCGACCAAATTGCTTGTTATATTGAGGATTTCTGCAATTTCAACATTTTTGAAACCATCGTAATATTTCAGCAAAATCATAGCAGCTTCTTCGGGAGATAACCAGCTTATGTATTCCTTAGCCTCCTCAACCAGTTCGGCATTGGACAGAATTCTGTCGATGGAGGCTCCTTCATCCTCCACCATCCCCAGCAAAGCTTCTTCTTGTATCACAAATTGCCCCTGCCTTTTATTCTTATTATATAAATTTAGAGCCCGACTTCGTGCCATGAGTTTTAAATAACTCCCGGTGGCCGGAGAATATGGATTATCAAATTTTTTTATAAAATATTCATTTTCAAATAATTCCAGAAAACACTGATGTACAATGTCCTCGGCTAAACCGGTATCCTTTATTATTTCATAAGCAGTATGCAACATTCTATGAGCATGCAATTCATAAATAATACAATACTTCGATTTATCTCCCTCGTCTTCAATTGCAAACATAACTACCATCCTATTCACATATTCCTTATCCTTTTTTTGCCGCTATACTCTTTAACTACATCCTATTGTAACGCAACAATAGACAACTGAGTATAAATTTCATTGTTTAAGATATATTCGCTTAAATAGCAGTACCCAATAATTTACAGGGTTTTATTAATTCCTATTTATGCTATAATGTGCCTTACACATATTAACTCTACGGATAAGGAATTTGTGAAATGGATCCTAAGAAACGGGCCGTACTTTTTATGATTACCAGCGCTTTTCTTTGGAGCACTGCGGGAATTTTCTTTAAACTCCTACCATGGCACCCCATGACTATTGCAGGTTTTCGAAGCCTGACCGCCGCTTGCGTATATTTTTTATTTCTGCGATCCCAAAAAGTCCCCTTCGTGATAAACAGATATTCGCTATTATCAGGCTTTTTTCTCTCAGGCGTTTTCGTATCCTTTATCATAGCCAACAAATTGACTACCGCGGCAAATGCTATAGTGCTTCAGTATTCAGCCCCTGCATTTATCCTTATTATTTCGGCTCTATTCCTGCATCAAAAAATTAAAAAAGGTGACATCATTGCAGTTGCTGTTACCACCTTTGGAGTATTCTTATTCTTCCTTGATAACATATCACCCGGATATCTCATAGGAAACCTTGTTGCACTTCTATCCGGTTTACTTTACGCCTCCATGTTTGTGACCAACGGACAAGCCGATGATAAGTCAAGATCAAGCGGGATATTGCTGGCTCACCTTATCACATCAGCAGCAGGAGTACCTTTCGCCTTTATTTCGCCCACTCCGATTACATCTGTTACGCTATCAACTATTCTTGCTTTAGGAATTATCCAATTGGGTATACCCTATCTGCTTTATGGGATAGCTGCACGACATTGCTCTGCCTTGGCCTGTTCCCTCATCGGAACCATAGAGCCCCTATGTAATCCTATTTGGGTTTATATTTTTAATGGGGAGGCACCAGGCATTTTTGCTTTGACAGGAGGATTTGTGGTAATTTCCGCTATAATTTCCTGGAGCATATGGAGCAGCACCGCTGCCGAACCCGATGGGGAGGAAAAATGACCTCCCCCGAGTCCACGGTGTTATAGGGACATTTTAGGAAAAGCAAGCTGAATTAGCGCTGTTTGATGAGGATAGTAAAATATCATTTTTTGAAAGCTATGATGACAGCTATAGCTTTGACTCTCTTCCGTACCTATTTTCAGACCCACACAAAATGGATAAACCGGTTTTTGTCTAAGTGTAATAAATCATCTTCACGCTGATTTTTTTATATAATCGCCCCATCGTTTTATAGGAATCCGGCTTTACTGAATAAGCAGTATTTCCAACATATCCATCAATTCCCTTCGACTCCTCGTCTGGAGTAGCCAAGCAATATGTCAGGCCTATTTTCTCTGCCACATTGGGACACCATTTGTTAGGATGAGTTTGACCCAACAACTTCTACACCCACCGCAGAACAAAAAAATCGGCATAGTCGGTAATACTACCAAACTATGCCGCTTTTTTTCAGGGATTATAAATCCCTAAGACTTACCCGCAAATCAGGGGGTTCCCTGAATATTACGCCTAATCAAAATCTTTTATCTATATCTCTAAACCCTCGTTAAGATGGGTACAGTTGGTTGCCAATCCGTTCATAGCCGCTGCATTTATGGGATATGCTATTGGAGATGCTGAAACAAGCGGGTGGGTTGCTACCTGGAATGTGTTTAATTCGGTGGCTGTTATACCTTTTTGAATTGCAAGACTTGCGATATTTATCATCTCACTAACCGTGTCCCCTCCCGAAATCTGTGCACCTAAGATGATACCGGAGCATTTGGAAAAGATCAATTTAATATTTATTGTCTGGGTTCCCGGCAAGGATCCCGGATGGTGGTCCATGGTGGTAAATTCACCTATCATAAGGGCGAACCCCTCTTGTTCAGCCCTTGCCTGAGTAAGGCCTGCCGCCGCATATGTACGGCCATATATCTTAGTGGAAAATGCACTTATGGTTCCCTTGTTTGCACGAACCAGCCTTAAATGAAAAGCATTGCAACCTGCAATTTTCGCTTCCATTGCCGCAGTCGAGGCCAAAAGGACAGGCACATCCTTCCCTGTGAAAAAACAATTCTTTTCTGCGCAGTCACCTACGGCAAAAATATCAGGATCGCTTGTTCTTGTGTACTGGTCAACTATTATAGCCCCCTTTGCGTTTAATGCCAAACCGGCTTCCTTCGCTAAGGCTGCGTTGGGTTTAACCCCCATCCCCAAAATTACCAAATCCGCCTTTAATTCTTCACCGCTATCCAGTGAAACGGATTCTACCTTATCCTTCCCATTTATCTTTGTAACCTTTGTATTGGTCAGTATTCGAACGCCATTATCCTCCATCAAGGTTTCTATTTCATCGGAAAATTTCCTATCAAATGCCTGCCACAAACATGCTTCGGCAACTTCCACGAGGGTTACATTCTTACCCAACAGCTTAATCTGCTCTGCAAATTCCACACCGATAAATCCACCGCCGATAACCACTACATTTTCAGAAGATTGGGCCTTTTCAAGTACTGTATCCAGATAAGTTTTCTTTTTGAGAATGGGAACAACATTTTCAAGATCATGTCCCGGAATAAATTCAGGAATGATTGGAAGGGATCCCGTGGCTATGATAAGCTTCTTGTATTCATATGTATCACCGCAAGCCGTATTTACAGTTTTAGCGGCACGATCGATAGAAACAACGTCATCAATAACGATATTGACATCTGTATCTAACAAAGGTGCATCGGGTATGACATTTTTATCCGTACTATGCAAGGTGCCAAAAATATAAGGGATTCCACAAGGTACCATCACCTTTTCGGTGCTTCTGATAAGGGTAATATCGATGTCACCGTAGGCCTTTCTTGCCGTTGTAGCACTCAGAATACCTCCGGCGCTACCGCCTATAACTAATAAATCCGTCCTTTTCATGATGCGCTCCTCCTTAATTTTACTGCGCTTCCTCCCCATCGGAGAAAAACTCATTGATAACAGCCTTCATCAGCATTTTCGCCCGATCATTACTTATGGAATAATATATATTAGTTCCATCACGTCGGCCTGTTATTATATTGGCCGCCCGAAGTCTGCTTAAATGCTGGGATACAGTAGCCTGGGCTTCACCAAGGCAATGCTGCATATCACCTACATTGACCGAATCCTTTTCACACAAAGTCTTGGCAATGCAAAGCCTTTGGGGATGTCCCAAAGCCTTTAATATTTCAGCCAACTCGATGAAAGAATCCGGATCTGTGCGATAAACCCGTTCCATGAATTACAACCCTTTCCGAATATTATAATATACATATATATCTATTATCTAATATAATAGCACCGGTCTTTAATAGAAGTCAATCCCCTTCCTATGCATTTACATAAAATATTTCTAAAAAAGCGAAAATTTCCATAGGAACTATTGACTTAACCACATATTTGTGCAACCATGTTTAATATAATTATTTCATTCGACGTGCCCCAACATCTGTTGTCAAATTCGGTCATAGGTATCACCAATAATTAGCAGTCCTTATTATTATAAAGCATGAATTTAATATTCAGGAGGAAATCAAATTGAAAAATCTAAGTATTAGCATGAAGCTCATCGTAGGATTCGGTTTAGTTCTACTTTTGTTTATGCTAACTGTTGGTGTGGCCTTATATGGCAACAACACCATCGGTGACCAGCTAAACCAATACAGTCAATATACTCTGCCAAATAACACGGGAATTTGGGTTATCAGGTGGAATACCGTATCCATCCAAAGGTATATTGCAGAAGGAGTTACTGAAAGAAATCCGGCAAAGGCAGCAGAATTATTCGATCTTGCACAACAGAATAGCGAGGCACTTCTGGCGGAGTTTGACAGGTATGCATCCAATCAAAGGGACAACAGCAGGGACGCAGGCATAGCTGAATTAAAAACTCTATTTGCACAATCAGGTGAAGTGCGCAGAGAAATAGCCGAGATTATGAAAAACCCCACCGATGAAAATATTGCTCTGGCAACAAACCTGTTTAATGAAAAATACTTACCTCCCATGAACAAATCCTCGGAGATACTCATCGGATTTAGCGACACGGCAGAAATTCGCGGGGAAGAGCAAAAAGCTGCTGCTAAAAAGGCTCAAACGCTGGCTCGAAGCCTTTTAGTAATTTGTGCCCTTATTTCAATTCTGCTAACAGTATTGATTATCTTTATCATAAGAAGATCAATCATGACACCCATCCGGGAAATAGTGGGGGTTTCCGAGGAAATATCCAAAGGCAATATGCATGCTAAAATTCTATATGAAAGCCGGGACGAATTAGGACAAATGGCCAAATTTATACAAGGGGCAAATGAAACTCAAGCAACAATCGTCACAGAGGTAATAAAAAACCTTAACCTTATGGCAAAGGGTGATTTACGCGTCTTCATCAAGGAAAACTATCCCGGCGATTATGCAGAACTTAAAAAAACCATCTTGGCAACAGCCGATCAATTGAATAACACGATGAAATTAATCAACATTACCACCGAACAGGTAAATACCGGTGCCCAGCAGGTCTCCAGCGGCGCTCAGGCCCTTGCTGCAGGCTCAACCGAACAAGCTTCATCGGTGGAGGAATTGAATGCTGCCATAATTGAAATAGCAAGACAGGCAGAAGAGAACATGAATACCATAAGGGAATCAACTGCAAATATTCAACAGGCGGAATCAGATGTTCGGACTGGCAATGCACACATGGAAGAATTAACAAAGGCAATGGGGGAAATCAACTCCGCCTCTGCAAGGATAGCAAACATTACAAAGGTTATCGAAGATATCGCCTTCCAAACCAACATACTTGCACTTAATGCAACCATAGAGGCAGCCCGTGCAGGTGCCGCCGGAAAGGGTTTTGCTGTTGTGGCAGATGAGGTACGCAGCCTTGCCGCCAGATCCGGTGAAGCCGCCATGCAAACGACCGGTCTAATCGAAGCCTCTATCGAAACTGTTGAAAAAGGTACAAAAATTGCCCGGGATACCGCCCAATCATTAGTAAATGTAGGGGAAAATGCTCAAAAAGTTTCAGATAGTTTCTCACAAATTGAAAATGCATCTATGGAACAGACTCTTGCCATTGAACAGATCAAAGATGGACTTAATCAGATTTCTTCCGTAGTGCAAACAAATGCATCCACCGCTGAGGAAAATTCCGCTATTAGTGAAGAAATGTCGGCTCAAGCAATAACCCTTAGCGAAGAAGTAGCAAAATTCAAATTGCGAAAAGAGGTGCCAGGCACAGATGTCCTGCCGGAGCTACCCAGGGAGAGGCACACTGAAATAGACCTGCTGTCGACGGCTGACTTCGATAAATATTAGAAACCGGATAACCGGAGGAAATGTAACCAAGGGGCCGCCCCCTTGGTTACAAATAGCATGAAAGACAGAGATCCTCCCCATCACCATGCTCCATGTTTTTGCGAAAACGTTCATAACGCATATAGCAATAGTCAAGAAAATCTTCTCCGTTATAGTGCCTTATCAAGGCCCAGATTGTCCAAAGAAGATCTTGAACCATCATAAAGCCCTTAATTTTCATAATCTCTTTCCCATCCGGAGTTTTGCCGTAATACTCATTAAAAAGATTCTGAATAGCTTCATCGGATAAGCGAGATTCAAGGATATAGGCTGCAACATCCCAGCTGGGATCGTTCATCCCTGCATATTCCCAGTCAATAAGCCAACTGCCACCTTTCTCATCTACCAGAAAATTCTCCGGAACCGTATCATTATGACAGGGCACCAGATTTAGGGATATGATATGTTTATCGATAAACCTAATGAGTTTCTCCTTCAAAAACTGATAATCGTGGAAGAAATCCCCTCTCATATCCCTTATTATTCCTTCATATTTCTCCAGCTCATCTTTCCAATCAAAAATGTTTGGAAAAGCTATTTTACTGCCATGGACTTTTTTCATAATCCCCGATATTGCACGTATATTCTCTATCTTGCAGGGGTCCGCCTGAGCCACATTTTTACTATCCCCCACATAAATACTTATCTTTATTCCAGTGTCCTCATCAAAATAAAAGCACTCGGAATTAATCCCCAAATCACATGCTATTCCTGTATTCACCTTCTCTATATGGCGATCAATCATTAAATCAGTCATGCCCCCCGGTTTACGCACTACATATTCCTTGCCCCCAATGCTCATCACATAATTATAATTTGTCAGTCCTCCGGCAAATCTTGACTTATCGAACACTAATTTTTCATCATCAAATATTTCTCTCAGTTTACTTTGAATTAAATCATCCATATACTTTAACACACCATTTCCACTAACATTAAAATTCCTACCCTGATTATAGCAATTCTTTAACCTCTAATCAATGGACGGAATCCCGAATTTATTTCGTAGGAATTTATATCATTATGGCTATTGTCCAATAATATGGATTTAATTACATTTCTCGCTCCCAAGAAGGTGTTTTGGCACAATAGCAACTGCCTTTCCTTCAATTTTACTGCGCTTATATATGTTATCATTTATATAACGGTTTATGTATTTTTACGAGGAAGGAACTACCATGGAAAATAAATTTATTCTGAAATCAAAGGTCTATTTTAATATGCAATCAATACGTCTACTGGAGGAGGTTCAAGGAACAAGAGCCTTCATAGTATCGGATTCCATTATGGAGGAGCTTGGTTATTTGCAAATAGCTATAGACCACTTGGCAAAAGCCGGAATAAGCGCTACAACCTTCACAGGAGTCCGGCCGGATCCCGACATAAAGGTAGTTGCTGATGGCACTAAACTGTACATAAACAGTCAGGCCGACGTCCTGATTGCAATCGGTGGTGGATCTGCCATAGATGCAGCCAAAGCCATCCTATACTTTGCCTCAAATATGACTCCGCCAAAAGATTTAAAATTTAGCAAACCCCTTTTTATAGCCATCCCTTCTACCAGCGGGACCGGATCTGAGGTTACTAATTTTTCAGTAATCACATCCGATGAAGGAAAGGTCTGCATAGTGGACGAATTCATTGCCCCTGATATAGCCATCCTGGATTCCACCTGCCTCAAGCATGTACCCCCGCGGGTAGTTGTGGATACGGGCATAGATGTGCTTGTTCATGCATTGGAAGCCTATGTCTCCACTAAAGCTACCGATTTTACAGACGCACTGGCCGAAAAGGCCATAAAATTAGTTTTTGGAAATCTTGTAGACTTATATAATGACATTCAGAATGCCACCTTAAGGGATCGCATACAAAATGCCTCCTGCATGGCAGGTATGGCTTTCACAAATGCCAATCTGGGGATAAACCATAGCCTCGCCCATGCCCTTGGCGGTACCTTTGGCATTTCCCACGGGCGTTCAAACGCATTAATGCTTACATCGGTAATCGAATATAATGCCAACCTTATGGGAAGTGCAGATACCTATGGTGCCCAGCGCTATGCAGAATTAGCGGATATGCTCAAGCTGCCCGCCAGAACCCGGAGAGAAGGTGTAGCCTCATTGATAAATCAAATCAAGCTCTTGAAAAAGGATTTGGGAATTGAGGATGGAATCCGACACCTGGGTATTGAAAAGGATGCTTTTGAAAAATCCCTTGATGATATGGTGGAATCAGCTCTTATAGACAGATGCACCCCTTCCAATCCCAGAACCCCTTCAAAAGAAGACCTCATTTCCATTTATAAAAACTGCTATTGAGACGGGTGAAAAAATGACAGGTGCCGGGGAGACGAGCACCTGTCTTCTGTCTTTTGTTGTTTACTATTTCCCATAAATATATTACAATGGGTTCATGAGGACAGAGAGCAATTCACTAAAAAAACTGATATCCAGCAACCTATCTGAACGATATGGAGGAATACTTTCACTATCAGACATACCTTTGTTCATCGCCGATGAGCAAGGGATTGTTTTCCTTGAGGTCATTCCTTCACCCGAATTCTGCTCTCAAGTATGCACTCAAAAAAAAGGATATGTATGCAAGGACTATTTGGATAACCTTGCCTCAGGCAAAGATGGAATTTTCACCTGTTCCCAAGGGCTTATGAATACAATAATCACCATTAAGGAAAACGATGAAATTGTAGGCTTCTTAGGTGGAATGCAGGTATATCTTCCCGATACCGAATACAAAAAGTATCTTATAGATATCGATTCCCTCCCTAACCTATCCAAGGCTGACAAAGAAATGGTGGCCAAGCTTATATCCTCCATCAAGACTGTGGAGCAGAATAAAATCGCTATACATGAGCAGCTTTGCCAACATATTGCAAGAAACATCTCCATCGATCTTACAGATAATAAAAATAGTGAGAATTCGGATATAACCAGGCTTTCTATAGAAAAGGAAATGCTGGAAAAAAAGATTATAGATCTGGAAGCTAAGAATATGTCCCTTGTTATCAATCCGCATTTCTTGTTCAATACGCTGAATTGCATAGCCCGCATCGCATATTTTGAGAAATCCCATACTACTGAAGAGCTTATTTATAGCCTTTCAGATCTTTTACGATATAACCTGAAGCAGGATAGTCAACTTCATACCATTGAATCAGAAATAAACAATATAGAAAAATATCTGCACATTCAAAAGGTCAGATTCAAAAATCGCCTTGAATACTCAATAGAAGTTCCCGAAAATATTCGTTCCTCCCGTATTCCGAACATGGTGATTCAGCCCCTTGTTGAAAACGCTTTAATTCACGGCATTACTCCAAAACGGGATGGAGGGCGTATAAGGATCACCGGGGAAACGGACGGAAAGAATATAGTATTATCAATTATTGATGATGGGACTGGCTTTGACAGGGCGGTGCTGGAAAGGATTAATGATCCTAACCACCAGGGGGGAATCGGCTATAAGAGTACAGACTGCCGTCTAAAAAAGTATTACGGAAAAGAATATGGATTAAACATAGTTAAATCCGATTATAGCGGAAGTACTATTACAATTACTATTCCTAATCAAAACATATCGAGGTGACCGGGATGAGCGTGGTTTTAATAGTTGAAGATGAAATGTTGGAACAAGACTTTTTAAAATCTATGGTGGAAGAAATTGAACCGGAATCCACAATTATAGTCTGTGGGGATGGAGCCGAAGCTGTAAAGCTGGCTGCCAAACATCGCCCCCACTTTATTTTCATGGATATAATGCTGCCGGAGCTGGACGGAATCAGTGCTATTGAAGAAATACGCAAGTTCCTTCCAAAGGCAATTATCTCAATACTCACTGCCTACTCTGATTTTTCTTATGCGCAAAAAGCTATAAGCCTGGGAATCTTTGAATACATGCTAAAACCCGTCAAGCCTTCCGTCTTTAAGGAAGTCTTTATGAAAATGATCGAAACTCGGAACGACAACATTACAAATCTAAAGGATAATGAAAAGATAGACGAAGCCTCTAATAAGGAAAGACAGTCTTTTATTGAAGAAGCCCTGGCCTTTATCCATGAAAACTTCCGGGAAAGACTTACCCTAAATACTGTTGCCTCCAAGGTCTATATCAATCCCAAATACTTTAGCCATGTCTTTAAGAAGGAAATGGGCGTGTCCTTCACCGAGTACGTAACATCCTTAAAAATCGAACACGCGTGCAATCTCCTTGCTACTACGGATTATCACGCATACAGGATATCAATAGAATGCGGTTTTTCCGATCCGTCCTATTTTAACAGGGTTTTCTGTTCTCAGATGAATATGACCCCTCAAACCTATCGAAAACAAATCAACCCTAAAGAATGAAACCCTCGGCGATTACTACCGAGGGTTTTTTCAAACTGATCTTTATATTACCCTACATACGATTATTTAGGAGTTGCTCCATTTCCGGCAGGAAGAATACCTTCAACTTCAGCGTGGGGTCTTGGAATAACGTGCACGGAAATCAGCTCCCCTACACGCTGTGCAGCAGCAGCACCTGCATCTGTAGCAGCCTTTACAGCGCCAACATCTCCTCTTACCATTACAGTTACCAAACCGCCACCAACATGTTCCTTACCTACCAGATAAACATTAGCTGCCTTTACCATAGCATCCGCAGCTTCAACAGCTCCTACCAAACCTTTGGTTTCAATCATTCCTAATGCATCATATTTCATCTTTTTGTCCTCCTGAATTTTATTTTATTATTTTAATTTTTGATAACGAATCTAAACTCATTGCATTAGCTTCTTCTGTGTCCAAGTGACACTCCAAGGCTGATGCCTCATTTGCCCGGACAACTACATTCCCAAATAGTCCTCCCCTTGGGCCTTCTATCTGAATCGACACCACATCACCATCTTTTACACCGTGACGCATTGCATCCCGGGGCGTCATATGTATATGTCTTTGGGCTACTATGGTACCCTCAGCTGTTTGAACCGATCCTTTCGGCCCTACGATTGTAAGTCCTGGCGTTCCTGCAAGATCACCCGAAAGCCTTGATGGAGCGTTCAAGCCAAGTTTAAAGCAGTCCCCGGCCAGTAATTCAACCTGTGTCTTATTCCTTGCGGGTCCGAGAATACGTACCTTTTCTATGGAGCCTTTGGGTCCGCATATGGTGACGGTTTCCTTGCAGGCGAACTGCCCCGGCTGCGATAAATCCTTAATCTTTGTCATCTGGTATCCCCTTCCAAAAAGGGTATCCATATCATCCTGGGAAAGATGGATGTGACGGTTGGATATTCCCACCGGTATCTCCAAAGTGTCTTCTTGGTTAGGTTCTTGAAGCACCGATTGGACTGCCTCCAAAAATATTTTCAGCACATTCTCCCGGTTATCCATTACTGCCCTCCCCTCATGGCTTCTACCATTTCATTGATGAGCTTTAACAGCTGTTCCTTGTCATTGGCTTCTATGGTGGTTGCAAAGGAATTTGTACATCCACCGCTGCTGCCTACCGTATTACATGATGAGAGTGTTGGTTGGCGTAGGATGTTATTTAGCTCAGGATAACTGAAGGAAGGATCAGATGCAAGTTCTGAACACTCTTTTATCCCATAGGCAACCTTTTTAATGTTGATCAGATGCAAGGGGCTTACATTCTCTGATACCGAACTGCCTCCCCAGGTTCCGCATCCTAATGTGAAGGATGGGAAAAGTCCTGTGGTAGCTCCCACTGCTCCCTGGGTACTTCCTGTATTGACCATTATTCTGGCAGCAGGCTTCTTGGCAAATTTCATCACTATATCCCTGTCTTCCGTGTGAAGACTCATACTGTGCCCGATGCCGTTTTGCAGAAGCTCTATACAGAGTTCACAAGCCTCCTCCCAATCCCTCACCGTATAAAAAGCTAATACGGATGTAAGCTTTTCGTAAGATAAGGGATTATCCGGACCTACTCCAGTCTGCTCACCTATTAGAACCTTTACACTATCCGGCACCGTAAATCCTGCAGCCGCCGCTATAACCTGTGGCGCCCTTCCAACAAACTTTGCATTCATTGCATGTCCGCTTTTAAACAGCAAGCCGCACACCCTGTCCGTCTCTTCCTTTGTCATAAAATAAGCGCCCTGGCTCTTCAATTCCCTTACCACCTCGTCACGTTTACATTCCTCTACGATGATGGACTGCTCTGAAGCACATATGGTTCCGTAGTCAAAAGTCTTACTTGCCAGTATATCGCTGACCGCTTTTTTGATATTTGCTGTTCTTTCTATATAGGCCGGGCAATTTCCTGCACCTACTCCCAAAGCCGGCTTACCTGCACTATAAGAAGCTTTTACCATTCCCGGTCCACCGGTAGCTATGATCATACCAATTTCCTTGCTTTTCATCAATTCATTGGTGGCCTCAATTGTAGGTTTCGATATACAGCTTATTATATTTGGTGGTGCCCCCGCTTCAACTGCCGCCTCATGCATCAATTTAGCAGCATTCATGGTGCACTTTGCCGCAGAAGGATGAGGTGAAAAGACAATTCCATTACGAGCTTTAATGGATATCATCGTCTTATAAATGGTGGTGGAAGTAGGATTGGTAGATGGTATTATTCCCATGATTAACCCCATGGGCTCCGCTATATTCATAACCTTTCTATAATTATCCTCACTGATAATTCCTATTGTCTTCATATCCTTGATGGCATGGTATAGAACCTCAGAAGCCAAATGGTTTTTATATGTCTTATCGGGAACATTACCGAATCCTGTTTCCTCCACAGCCATCTTAGCAAGGCTTACAGCATTGGCCTTTGCAACCTTAACCATATTCCGAAGTATTTTGTCTATCTGCTCCTCGGAATACTCGGCCAATTGGTTTGCCGCTGTTTTTCCTGCCCTTGCCAGGTTTCTTACCTCCTGGACTGACTGTAAATCAAAATCATATTTTTCCAAGTTTCAATTCCTCCTTTCCAGTATGCCTAATCAGCCTTCTGATTTATGTGTAATATTTTTCAAACTCTTTCAATATGGTCTGCTTATCCGCCCTGGAAATCTCCCTTCCTGAAATGCCAAAATCCTTATAATCTCTGGCCAGGCTCCTCAGCTTTACAAGCCTAACTCCGCCAAGTACCATCATCACTTCCGCAAGTCCTTTTTCTGCAGCAATCTTATCCGCCGTTTCCCTGTCGATTTCTCCCGATGTTTTAGGCGATGAATTCGCAATCTCCTTTTCCGGAGTTTTTTCAGCAGATGAATCATCAAAATCCTCTTGCGGCTCAGTTTCTAACGATCTATCCTGCGTCTTCGCCCCCATCATTCCTTCAATTTCCTGATGAGGCCGCGGTATCACATGGATTGACAGCACTTCACCTACACGTCCTGCCGCAGCCGCTCCTGCATCCACCGCCGCCTTTACAGCAGCTACATCCCCGGTGATCATTATGGTAACAAGTCCTCCGCCAACAATATTCTTTTCAAGGAGACTAACCTCAGCCGCCTTCAACATGGCGTCTGCGCTTTCAATGGCTGCAACCAAACCTTTTGTTTCTATTAAGCCAAGTGCCTGCATTTTCTACTCCTCCTTCAATGCCCTAATATGTAGCGTAGAACGCTTTCAGCCTGCCCGTGGAACCAAGTCTGATCCTTGCTCCCCTGGGGAAGAAAACCGTATCCCCCGGGTATGCCTTAAACTCCCTGCCGTTTACCCTCAGATTTAAAGTCCCCTCAACTATGTTATAAAGCTCCTGACACTCACATTCCCAATCAAAATTACTATCTTCTATGGTGATAAAGCCGGCATTCATAGAGGAACCATCATCTGCATTTATGATCTCCCTGTAAAAAACCCTGTCCTTCGGATTGCCCGTATCCAACCTCTCATATTTTACCGTTCCACCCCTTACAATTTTCAATCCGTTTCCATCCCCTTCCTCCTCATAGGGTCTAAGATCGGATGAATCGAAAATTCCTTGAAGCATCCCCCGGTCTAACATGGCCTTCAATAAATTGTAGATTTTGTCGCTGTCAATAACGCCTTCCCAGGTAGTGGGTACGCAAGCCGTTCCCGTACAACAGGGACAATCGTCTGTGGAAAACTCAATCCCTGTCGCCTTGGCCAAGTCTCTGGCCGACGGTGTTATAATGGTATCGCACTGGATATGCAAAACCTTTTTTCCTTCCTTTTCGATGGCTTCCACATCCTTTGCACAGATCAATTTCCTCATAGCCTCACCTCCTTTCAATTGATAGATCCAATTATTTAAAACAGTGTGGGTAAAAGTCTGTCGGAAGGTGAAGGAATAACCTCTGCATTGACCAGCAATCCCTTCTCCACCGCCACAGCCTTTCCCGCCTCGACCCCTGCTTCCACAGCGGCCACATCACCTGTAAAAACGAAGTACGCCTTGCCACCCAGTCCATTTCCCAATCGTAGCTCCAAGGGCTGCAAATTAGCTGCTTTAAGTACAGCATCCGCCGCAATTATCATGGTTGCCAGAGAAAAAAACTCCATTACCCCTATGGCGCCCATTTCATCAGGCATGGTGGTTCCTGTAATTGCCGGGAATATTGCAGGACTTACGTTGGGAATGATTATCGAATCTACCAGATATTCGTCTGCAAATCTTTCGCCAATCCTTACAGAATCCTCCACTGCCGCAATATCTCCATGAACTATTGCTATATATTTCCCGGGACAGACCGAACTTGCCGTTACAATTTCCACATCTGATATCTTTACCATTTGATCCGCCGCATATATGCCCCGGGCGATGCTTGTAAACTCTACCATGCCTATTGCATTTGCCATATCAGTCCCTCCTTATCTCAATAAATCTATCATTGCACTGACTCACGGTTCCAGTTATGCTTGCATGGATCGCAGCACCCAGACATCCTTCGGGGATTTTACCTATCATCTGTCCCTCGTTTACCCTATCCCCCACCTTAACTATGGGATTTGCCGGCACACCCACGTGCTGACTTAAAGCAATCCTTATGAGGTCTGGTCTTAGATTTACCTCTGTGAAAGGCGCGGGCTCGTCCATTCTCCAAAGGCCAAGCCTTGCTACAAGTCGTTTACTGGGAAGTAATCGGTATTCCCTGTTATTGCGAATCCGGTATTCCTGATCCTTGCACTGGTACTTGATGCCCTGTTCTAAGAGACTATCCCTAACCATAATGTTGGCACTTCTGGGATAAAGGTCTGCCGGGCATGCAAAGAGTTCACAAAGGTTACACTGGCAGCAAAGGAAGGCTATTTTACGTTCCTCCACATCCCACAGGGAATAGTTCATAGTCCTCATCATCTTATGGGGCTGCATGTTGTGACCCAGCAGATATCGGGGGCAAAGGTCTGTACACATACGACATTGTTCACATGTGGCCTTGTTTATCCTTCTGGCCTGATCCGCCGTCACCGTTTTCTTCCTGATAAGAGGATGATCCTTTTTCAATATGATAAAGCCCTTGTTCTTTTTTGTAACAAATCCATCTAAGCCGGTCATCACCGGTCCCATCATGGGTCCACCGTCGATAATGGCATAGTCTTCAAAATCCTCTATTCCTGAAAGTTTCAACACATCTATTATGGGTGTGCCCACAGGAACCTTCACTGTCATCCTTTTTGGAATGTCCCCGGCTACAGTAATATATTTTTCCGTTACAGCCTTTCCGTCCATGGCATTATATATATTGATAACTGTCTCAGTATTTACCACCACACACCCTACCTGGATGGGGATTCCCCCTTCAGGTACTATTCGACCGGTAAGTTCGTATACCAGCACCTGTTCGTCCCCTGCCGGGTAAACATCTGCCAGCTCCTTTATTTCTATGTGGTTTTCAAGGTTCAAGGCTGTTACTCTTTGCCTGAGCAGTTCTATGACTTCCTTATGCTTCTTCTTGATTCCAATTATGGCTTTATCGGCTCCCACGATTTTTCCCGCCGCTTCAAACCCTTTTAGCACTTCATCCGGCATTATACCCATGAGCTGCTGGTCCACCCTTAACAGAGGTTCGCATTCAGCTGCATTCATCAGTATATATTCCGCTTTGGAAGAAAGCTTCACATGAGTTGGAAAACCTGCTCCCCCAGCCCCGGTAACCCCGGCTTCTTTAACCTTATCCAGAAGATTCATTTCATCCTCCTGACCCTCATTCAAAATCGCAATCTTCGTCTATGATTCCAACAACCACTGCATCCACAGGCATATTGTCATCTCCCAGCATTCTCCGTGCCGATGAACCGGTGCAAACCAGCACCCTGTCCCCAATTCCGGCACTGATGGTATCTATTACAACCATCCTCCTGCCGTCATATGTTCCTCCACCGATGACTTCCGCCAACATGAGCTTTAACCCGTTAAGAGCTTCCGCCTTGCGTGTTGCCCATATATTATTAATCAGCCTTGCCGTCAACATTTGTTCATCCCTTCCTTCTCCTTCTCTTTAATTTCAGAGATGGCCGATTCCACAGAAGCTGTATCGCCAAAAATAGCTATCATTATCATATTTTGTGGACAGCTTCCACGAATATCCATTACGCTGACTCCAACGGCTTTTTCCGCTATATCGGAAGCGCAAATCATTTCGATCATTCTGCCCTGTACCAAGCCTATAGCATCTGCCTTTTCAAGCTCCGCCTTATTTGGCGCAGCCCCCATCCTTCGCATCAATATCTCGATGGTACCCGATGAAGGCGATTTTATAATCCTAAAATCCATGGTTTCCTCCTTAATATTCCTTGGGCGTAGAAGTGCATCCCATGGCTATCCCAAGAGGTGTAACAAACATGGGATTTGCCGGCTTATGGGTGTATACACCTGTAAGTTTTTCTATGACTTCCTCAATCCCTGTAAAACAGCTCGTCCCTCCTACAAGAGAGAGCTCCTGGATCTGAAAGTCTTCAATATGCCTATTGATTATGAACGCCACCTTTTCGATTACCGGCCTGACAACGGGCATCAGCTCCTTATGATTCTTTTTGTCCCTTTTATATTTTTCAGCCTCTTCAAAGCTCTTTTTATATGCTCCGGATATAACCAAAGAAAAATGGGTGCCTCCCGTAGCTTCATCGGCTATATATATTACCTTTCCATCCTTTAATACAGAAATCCCTGTAGTTCCTCCGCCTATATCTATTACCGCGCCATTTTGAATATTTAGTATTTGATTAGCTGCGGTAGGCTCATCCTCCATATTGGTCAGTTCAAATCCCGCCGCAGTAACTACATTTTTTATAGCTCCTGCATCAAGGATATCCATGCCCGGAGGAACAGCAGCGGCGGCATAAATGAGTTCGGCACCTAATTGCTCCTCTACCTGGGATTTAAGCTCTTTGACAATTTCCACAGCACCAATATAATCCACTACCATTCCGTCTCTAACCACATCCGCATACTGATAAGCTCCGGCAACAGGTTGGCGATTTTCGTCAAGTACCGCCAGCACCACGCAGGCCGTACCCAGGTCTACTCCCGTATAATACACGGTGGATTTTCCCTTGATAGGTTTTTTTATGACTTCCTCGAATTTCCTTACCATTTCGTCACAGTATTCAAATGTCACGTTTTCTTTTGACATGTCTTTCCTCCGACAGCATCACAAATCATTTGTGACAGAGTATTGATAATCTGATTGATTCTTCTCTCCGCTTCCATATAATGATTTTTTACCTGATCTTTTGAGAATAACTCCCTCATATCCAGTCTCAATTCTCTTAGCTGACACCTTAACCTGTGCATAGCGATGATTTCTTTTCCTTCGGCAAGCTGTATATGATGCCCGTTTATTCTGAAGCAATCATCCTGATATTCCTGTAAATCCACTTGGTCCATACCGGCACATTGCTGACTTCCTATACCTTCCTCAGCCTTTTCCCCTTTAAGCATCAATTCCACCTGCCTTAGGCTTTCTCCTAAATCCATCAATTCTACGGCCCTACGTGCATGTACCGAAAGGAGCTCCTCCGCAACCGCTAAAAACAGGGCTTCCATGGATCTAATACGGCATTCCATCCTATCCACTGCCGGATCCTCTGCTATTTCATCCGCTTTTATATCACTGATAATCACCTCTGAGGGAAAAATCTGCCTGTCCGCCAGAAATTGGCGCGCCCCCGGAGTAAGCCGGGTTCCCGGGATTATTTCATAGGAGATAAAAGGCTGTTTTCCATATGATTCCCTAAGGTCGTCCTCGGTAATAAATCTCATTATTCCTCTAACTCCTTCTTACACCTAATCTGACGCTTCAAATAAATAATCCCTTAACTCCTGCACTCCCTCATCGGTAAGGGTACTAACCCTAAAATATGGCTCTTCTACTCCTGCCTTATTAAGTAACCTGTTCGCTACTTCCTCGTTTTCCTTTTTCAGATCTGTCTTAGTGATTACACCCAGTACCGGGCATCTAAACACCTTTGCAAATCCAGGGGAATAAATATCATCGCATCTGGACTGATCAACAACAATTAAAACATGAGAGGCCCCCTGGGCCGCCGCAATAATATGCTTATACATCCAGGGGCATTCCAGATATGCCCCCGGAACATCTATGGTCTTATCCTTATATATAATGTTTTGAGTCTTTCTTACAGGATCCGGATCCTCCACATGGTTTAAGGCGTTTATCAGTGTTGTCTTTCCGCTTCCGGTAGGCCCAATCACCATTACTCTTTTTCTGCCGGCCATCATGTTCGTGTCACCGGAACCGCTTCAAATCCCAACATGTTTATTAAAGTCTCATTCACCGCAATCAGAGCCGTTTCAACACTTTGCACGTCTCCCGTTATGACAACAGATCCCGTGAATCTATCAAGAAACCCGATCTGCACATCAGCTGCCTTAGTTGCAATATCTGCTGCTATTATGGATGTTTCAAAAGGGGATAATGTAAGTATTCCTATGGCCCCCTTATCATCTACCCCCAGGCATTCATAAATGCCTTTCATCGGTGAGGCTATCACATGCGCCAAAGTAACCTGTTTTCCCGGTACCGATTCTTGAATTATCCTCTCTATTCCTTTTTCACCCAAAATGGTCATTAGAAACTCCTTTCCCCATCAATGCCTCAGAATCTGCACCTGGAAATTATGATCCAGAAACATTTTTTCCACCCTGGCCATATCCTCCGATGACATGTTTAAATCCTTTACATCTTCCAAGGGATATTTCATTCCCAACTGCGTGTATTTGTTGACCCCCATCCTGTGATATGGAAGCAGGTCTATGCCTTTGAAGTTTTTAAGATCCCGAAAGGGCATCAGAAACTCTATGGTTCCCATAATAGTTTCATAACCGTCATTTAAGCCTTTCAGTAAGGGCATTCTTATCACCACATTGTGCCTCTTATGAAATAATTCTTTTAAGTTTTTCAATATTTGCTCGTTTCGCACACCGGTAAGTTCATAATGCTTTTCAGAATCTATATGTTTAATGTCATACAGGAACAGGTCTGTAAACTCCGCCATTTTTAGAAGTATTTCCGTTTTGGTATATCCTGAGGTCTCCATGGCTGTATTTATTCCTGCATTTTTGCATGCCATCAGGAAGTTTCTCACCGCCTCAGGTTGAAAAATAGGATCTCCACCACCTACAGTAACACCTCCACCAGACATCTCGTAAAACATGCGATCCGCCTCAACAGCCTCTAAAAGTTCAGAAATACTTTTTGTTTCTCCCGATATTGATAAGGCTGCCCCCGGACAGACCTCCTCGCATTTTCTGCAACCTATGCACTCGGTGCACCTGTCCACTTCGTGAGTGTTTCCTGGCCCCATCATGGTATGTATTCCTACGGGGCACACAGGAACGCAGGCCCCGCAATTAACACAGGAATCCCTTTTATACATTACAGCATACTTTTTTTCAAGGCTTTCGGGGTTGGAGCACCACTGACATCGAAGGGGACATCCTTTGAAGAATACAAGGGTTCTTACTCCCGGCCCGTCATGCATATTATATTTTTGTATATTGGCAACCAGTGCTTTTCTTTCAATGGTTCCATTCATCGTATTGCTCATATGCCAAAACTCCTGTCTGTACCCTGCACTATCTATTTCTACCTTCCCCGGGGATCCCCCGGGAAAGGATTTCAATTACTAAATACGGTTAAGCATGGTTCTGCTTATTATTTCATCCTGCACATCCTTGCACAATTCTACGAAGAAGGCGCTGTACCCGGCTACACGTACTATCAGATCCCGGAATTCTCCCGGGTTCTTCTGGGCTTCAATCAAGGTATCATCATCCAGATAGTTAAATTGCATTTCACCATTACCAAGTATTGATGCAGTTCTCAGCAGTGTAATAATTGCATCTTCACCCTCCTTGGAATCCAGTAGCCCCGACATTATTTTAAAGTTATGCACCATACCGATGTTCATAGCATCATTAGCCATCTTGGATACGGATTTAATTATTGCTGTGGGCCCTTGAGTATCTGCACCCTGACTTGGGCTTATGCCGTCGGACAAAGGTGTCCAGGCTCTTCTTCCACCTGCCGAAGCACCTGTCATTTGACCGAAAGGTGTATTGTTGGAGATGGACAAGGTTCCATGGCTCAGCACGGAATAAAGTGTCTTAAACTGTCTGTGATATGCCTCTGTAAAGCTTACAAGATCCGCTGCGATAAGATCCGCATAGTCATCGTCATTGCCATACTTAGGAGCATTTTCACAGTCAATTCTGATTTGATCGTATCCAACAAAATCTGCCTTCAAGGCCTCGTTCAGCTGTTCCAAAGTATACTTTTTATCCTCGAAAACCAACTTTTTAATAGCAGCCATGGCATCGGTATAGGTTGCAAGTCCTGACCAGATGACTCCGGGTCCAAAGTTATACATAGCTCCGCCGGAGGATACATCCCTTCCGTTTTCCATGCAGCCTTCATACATGATGGACATCAGTGGCTTTGGTGCCAATTCTCTGTGAACCCTCTGAGATATAAAGGTAGCTGTATTTGTAAGCCTTGTAATATATTTTATCTGTTCCTTTACAGCGTTTTCAAATTCTTCATATGTCTTGAATCTGCTTAAATCCCCTGAATCCGGCGTAACCTGTTTCCCATACCATAGGGGAACACCATGATTCAACACCAGCTCTATGCATATGGGCCATTGGGTGTATGCAGTGGATGTCCACTGATAGAGACGGCCCGCTTTCTGAGGCTCTACACATCCCATGAGGCAATAATCCCTGGCATCTTCCATGGACACTCCCTTAGCTAACATCATTTTAATATGGGCATCATCAAAGTGACAGGCAGGGAATCCCATTCCGGATCTGATTACATCCACAATTTTTCTCATATACTTCTGTGGTGAGTTGTTATGGATTCTGCATGCCAATGAAGGTTGATAAATCTTAACGTGGCGAACCGCATCCATCAACAAATATGTAAGCTCGTTCGTAGCATCTCTGCCCTGCCTTGTAACCCCGCCAACACACATGTTTATAAATGGTTGATATCCGGCAAAGAATTTGGATCCGCCTTCACTGGTTATCCACATCATTTCCGACATTTTTATGAGCATACAACCGGCCAATTCAAATGCTTCAAAGTTGTTCATCCTACCGGAATCTATGTCGTTTTTGTAGAATGGGTACATATATTGGTCAACACGTCCGATAGACATGCCGGTCTGATTCTCTTCCACTACCAACAATGACTCGATGGTCCATACCGCCTGGATAGCTTCCCAAAAGGTTTCAGGCTTATGGGCAGGAACCCTTGCATTGATTTCCGAAATCTTTATCAACTCGGCTTTTCTCTTTGGGTTGGTTTCCCTTGCAGCAAGTTCCGCTGCATAATCGGACATGCGTTTTGCGTAAATCATTACGCCTTCCGTAGTATCTATTATGGATTTGTAGAAGTATATCTTTTCAATATCATCAGGATCTTCATAGCTCAATTTTTCAAGATGATCCCTTGCCTCCTGCTGAATGTCCAGCATACCCTTCTTCATAAGGATCACGTCATAACCGGGATTGGAGTCACCACCGCCGTTGAGTGCATGGTAGGAACAGTCAGACACGAAAGACTCACCGGATAATTCCCAAACTCCCGCCTCCCGGTATTGATCTTCACAATACTCATCCACGGATTTACCCTGCCAGAAAGGAAACAACTCCTCCCTCATAATACGCTTGTCTTCCTCAGAAATGTGGAAGGGGTCCTGGGGTCTGCTTCCAATGGTATCGATTTCATCCACCATCCAACGCCATGCTATATCCGGTGAAAATGCACCGGCTCTTGGAGCTCCACAGGGGGCTCCAACTATGAGTTCGTGGTCTTGGATTACCAAGGGTGCTGTTTCACAGCAATAACGGAAACATTTTGCCCTCAACAAAACCTTGGGCATCCCCGGGTTTTCCCTGGTTATCTTGGTAATAGCCCTGGCCCTGTGGGTGGTAATAGAGGGAACCTGTTTCAGGTAGTTTTCTTTAAGTTTATGAAGGCGCTCCGTCATTCCCAATGGGACACCGTCTTCATCGGTTTCACAGGTCACCCCATCCACATTGGTAACACAATTCACCGGTTCTTCCTTAGCTATTTCCTTGGAAACGCTTTCAAACATCCTTATGAGAGATGCCCGTTCTTCTGCGGACATATTCTGAGTGGCTTCCGCCAACTTGTTAGAAAATTCTCGAATATCCAAAGTAATTACCTCTTTTCCTTATTATTTCAGGATGCACCTGATTACTTCTGCCCTATTGTCCGTCCCTCAGTTCCCTGATAACGGTATTTATGACTTGTTGCAATATATCACTATTATCTCGAATCAGGCTTGCCGCCTCACTTTCCTTTTGCGTAACCCGGCTATCCTTGATGGACTTTATCAGATCCTCCGTTTTCCTCACCCCATATCCTACCTTTCGTACGTAAATCAGGTTCATGGGGGTTACGTTGTCCGAGGTTATGCCTTCCCCTACCAATCCGCTTCCCAAGGTCATGGACGGAAACAGGTTTGTAGTCGCACCCATACTGCCAAAGGTGGCAGGGGTATTTACAAGGACACGTCCTACGGGTTTCTTCAATGCGAACTGCCGTATTACCTCCTCATCGTTGGAATGGATTACCAGGGTATGGGCGTTTCGTTCACTTACAAGAAGTTCTATACACTTTTCACATGCCTGCATCCAGTCATCCTCTATGTAGTAGGCAAGGACAGGACATAACTTTTCCCTGGAGTAGGGATTGGTGTCAAAAACATATATCTGCTCAGATAGAAGCAAAACTACATCAGGGGATATATAAAATCCCGCTTTTTGAGCCAGCTCCTGGGCTGATTTCCCCACCATCTCCGGATCAAGGCTACCGTCCACACGGAA
This sequence comes from Anaerovoracaceae bacterium, assembly GCA_050953445.1. Taxonomy (GTDB): domain Bacteria; phylum Bacillota; class Clostridia; order Peptostreptococcales; family Anaerovoracaceae; genus JBMNMS01. The sequence goes on along the minus strand of JBMNMS010000001.1, from coordinate 868,071 downwards.
AATCAGAGAACCTAACTTATCCGCTTCTTCCTCTGTCATGAAGTAAGCACCGTTATTTTTAAATTCCCTTCTTACCTCATCTTCTATGCAGCGATCAACTACTATAGATTGTTCCGCCGCCGAGACTATACCGTTGTCAAAGGTTTTACTGAAAATTATATCCTTTACAGCCTGCTTTACATCGGCGGTTCTTTCTATAAAGGCAGGCCCGTTACCGGCTCCTCCGTATATAACCGGTTTTCCCGATTTATATGCCCCCTTAAGCATGGCCGGGACTCCGGTATTCAGAATCAGCGAGGTTGAAGGATGATTCATCAGTTCCTGTGTTCCTGCCGGTGTAACCGTATGTAAATATGATAATGCTCCCTCAGGCAGGCCGTTTTCCAAGGCTGTCCCTATGAGAATGTCCAGCACCTTTCCCATGGTTTCCCTTGCCCGGGGATGAGGTGAAAAAATCATGGCATTTCCGGTTTTTACTGCCATAAAGGCCTTGTATATGGTGGTTGAAACCGGACTTGTAGCAGGGGGAAGTGCCACGATAATTCCTACGGGCACTCCCACCTCCATAGTTCCCTTTGCCTTATCCTCACCCAGGATTCCTACACAATGCATATCCCTGATGGCATTGAGTACATATTCACAGGTAAAGCGGTTCTTTATGTATTTGTCTTCCCAGATACCGTAGTCGGTTTCTTCCCTGGACATCTTTGCAAGCTCCAAAAGGTGCTTGCTCACCTCCGATGCCATACTTTCAACTATTCGATCTAATTTTTCCTGTGGAAAAGTGAGAAGCTTGTGATGGGCTTCTTTTGCATTTTCCACAAGTATTCTTGATTCCTGTATGGAGAGCAAATCATAATCTATGATACTCATTTGCAACTCTCCTTTCCGTAGCCTCTTTGTTGCTCCTTTAACCCAGCAGGTTGTCAAGGGAATAACGTGCTATTATTTTTTCCAGACCCGGATGGGGCCCTGCTATCACCACATGGCTGTAAAGATTGCCGCCCTCCATATCCTGAACTGCTTTAACGCCTGCGGCCACAGCGGTTTTACATGCTCCCACGTCACCGCTTACCAACACTGAAATATATCCGGAAGCAACATTTTCGTAACCGATTAATTCCACATCGGCAGCTTTGCACATAGCATCGGCGGCCTCAAGCACAAACACTAAGCCAAATGTTTCAATTAATCCAAGCGCTTCATATTTCGCCATTTCCTTTCCTTTCTTGACAATGGTTTAACACCCTCTGTCAATTGTTTTCTGTGGATAAAACTCACATGTTTCTACAAATCTACATCGTGAACCGATACTATATCCCCAACTCCTCTTACAGGTCTGGGCATTACATTCTTAGCAGTTAAGGTTCCGATTGCCGCCGCAGCTTCTGCGCCTTTTTCAACTGCCGCTCTGACCGCCGCCACATCACCTTTCACCATTATCGTGACTAAGGTAGATCCTACATTCTCGTAAGAGATAAGCTCCACATCAGCTGCCTTTAACATTTTATCTGCCGCCTCTAAGGCCGGAACCATCCCTACCGTTTCCACCAGCCCCAGGGCCTCTTCACCGTAATATCTCATTCTTATACTCCTTTCCGGTTTCAGCCCGTACTAATCCGGAATATATGCATTTATGGTGTCCGCACCTTCCTTGTGCGCCCTATAAAAGACTCTTACCTCGCCCTTTTCATCCAAATCAAATCTGGACTCCTCCAAAAGACCATTGGCTTCTCCGGTCATTATTGCCTCTATGACGGCTGGTTTCTTTAAGGCCTTATAATTGCCATACTCGCCTTTTAGAGCCTGAATGACATCATCTGCACTGGCTTCTTTTACCGTTGTAAAATATTTTAAGATTGCATAGTTGAGAGGTCTTTTCATTTTACTGAACCTCCTTTTTTCTGAATAAATCCAATGGGTTCGTTGCGATTATCAAGATACCCAATGCCATTATAACTGCTGCTGCCCATGCGATAGGCGGAAGTGCCCATCCGTCCTGTCCCGCAAAGAGGCCTAACACGATGAAGCAGAAGAATGGTCCCCAGAAGGAGAAAGCTCCGTTGCAAGCCATGCCCAATGCGGCACCGCACATGCTGTTGCCCTTATACCAGAAGCTGAAAGCGAATACTGAGAAGAACCCGCTGACTACGAACCAAATCATTGCAGGACCGCTAGTAACGGCCTGTCCTATCAAGTTGAAGGAAAGACCAAGTCCACCCTTTGCCATGATCCCGTAAAGGGGCACCAATATCAGAAGATTTGTAAGACCGGATGTGGTCTGACGGATGGTGATGCCTATCTGATAATCAATCATGGAAGTTCCATATCCTGCAATACACCCTTCAAGTCCCCATCCAAAGGCAGCTATGAAGGCCACTAAAATTCCGGGAAGGAGCATGGCAGGTGCATCCGAATCCATGCTGGTGCTGCCTATCATAAATGAAGCGCCGAAGCATATGGCAATACCAAGCAACATCCTGGGGGTAAGCTTTTGCTTAAACAATACCCTTGCCATTATGGCACCTATGGCCGGGCAGAGGGCTGAGATGGGGATAACTATCGAACCGGCCATCTGGATAGCTACGATATAAGCGGTGCTTCCAATAGGGCCTCCCAACAATGCGGCAAAGATCATCATCTTTCCTGGTTTTGTAGGAATGGTACGGAAAAAATCTCCCAAACGACCCTCTTTGGCGGCAATCAACATACACCATATAGCACTTATAGTATCGTTTATCGCACTTCCCAGAGCACCCAGCATATATACTATTACAAAGGCGGACAAAGCAGCGGTGTTAACACCATACCAGTCTGCCCACACGCCTTTAGACATTCCCAAGGTAAGGAATGCAGTGTAGAGGCCGTAGAACATTCCCGAAAGAATGGCGACGGTTATTCCCTTTTTAAAAAATTGCGAAGATAGTTTTCTTTTTGCAGATATAGCTGCTTCGTTGTGGTTTTGCAGAATATCGTTCATAAAGCAAGTACTCCTTTCGTTATTATGATTATGGGCTTGTAAGGTCTTTAAACAGTACTTTTCATTGTGGAAATATCATTCCTTATGTAAAAAAAGATCAAGTATTGACATCTTCATCATACTTGACCGGCTTTTTTTTATATGGCATAAAACGAAAGATTTTACTGTAGATTTTCCCTGACTATTTTCCCCTTATTGTATTTATGTTATATTGTTGTACAAAAACCCGATCAGGACCCGGTGGGAGTTCCATAAAGATTTAATAGGACAACACCTACCGTTATCATAGCCAAACCTATAATGCCCACTGTTGTGATGCCCTCCTTCAGTATGAATACCGAGATTAGAGAAAGAACCACCAAACCGACGGCAGACCATGTGGCATAAGCCACACTCAGATTGATAACTCTCATGGATTTTGAAAACACATAGAAACATATTATATAGGCTACGATGCTTATAATCGTAGGTATGGGTTTAGTATAACCGTCAGAATGTTTAAGGTAAGTAGTACCTATTATCTCGCCTATAATAGCTATTGCCAAATATACATATGGCATAAATTCATCTCCTTCTATCTACCATCAACAAGAATGGGAAGATTCCTTACTTTTAAGTCTTCTATTTGTTTGTTAACATCGCTGCAAAGGTTGTGCAGGAAAGCATCCCTGCTGTCTGTAATCCCCCTTAGATTAAGCTCATCCCTTACCATGAGGCATACCTCTTCAATCACCTCTGTCTTAGCTTCAGCGTTTTCCGGAGCATCCAAGGTAGCCGCCAGAAATTCTAACTTTTGTTTCGCCCCCTTCAAAGAATTTAAGTAATTCATTCCCCTGAATATCCATTTATAAAAGGGCATGTACCTCTGGTTTAGTAAATATATAGCTGAAGCAGCACTTTTAATAAATTCGCTGCAACAGAGATAGGCGGTAGCGTATTCCCTGCGATTCATTGCCCTGGGATAATTGTATTGGCCTGATTGCGACATGATTACCATTCTAACTACAAGCTTTTTCAGCCATATGTCTCGAGGATAAAATGCCATAAGCCCACTTCTGATCCTTGAAAATTCACCTAAATTATCCTCAAAAACCTGGCCATTTACAGCAGCTGCCAAGGAAGACTCCGGTATGAAAAGCCACTCCAGATTGTTATGGGGAATGTCATCACTACCCATATGCTTTCGATAGAACCCTTTGATGCTGAACACGCCTACCCTACCTGCTCCTTGAGGGGTTTCAATTCTGCTTTTGCCCATGTATTTCGCCGGTAAAGCCTCATATACGCTCTGAACCTTTGGCCCTATTTCCTTAAAGACCTCTTCAGGCAGCCATATACAAAACCCGGGGCCAAAATCATGACTTTCAGATATGCTATCATCGAAACCGAAACAGTCAGACCCTTCTCCTACAAGGCCGAAGGCCATATATTTCATATATTGGGGAAAAGCTTTTTCAATCGCTCTTCTTCCGAAATCTTCATAATAACCTCTTGCCAACTCCATTCCCGACATTCTTTTTATCTCTAAAGAATCCCTGATTGAAAGCGGTTTTTGTCTGACTCTATCAAGGTTAGCGGAAATTTCCCTATAAGTTTTACCCTTTCCGTAGCTTTCCGAAACTATTGCCAGCGCTTTTTCAAAATACTCAGCCGCCACCTTACCCCTCCCTAATTTCATATAAAGTTCGCCTAAGGAGTTAAGTGTCGCCCCGTAATGAGGATCGGGTTTTCCCTTCTGTTTCAAAAATATATCTTCTGCCTTTTTAAGACACTTTTCCCCTTCCTCATACCTTTTAAGTTTTATATATCGAGTACCCAATGTAGTGTATGAAGTAGCAAGTTCAATCTCATATCCTTTTAGCTCCTTCACTATATCCATAGCCTTTTCCGCCATATTAAGCGCTTTTACATCGTCGTTAAGCTTATCTAACGCATGGCTCATATTATTGTAAAGGGCTGCCAGAGCATATCCTCCCTTTCGACCGTTCCCTTTAAAGATCCTTTCAGCCTTTTCATAAACCTCCATCGCTTTTGATGGCATATCCATTTCGGTATACACAGTTCCCAGATTTATTAGGGTAGTACCATGCTGTTCGGTGTTTTCCAAACCCAAAACTCTTATAGTATCCAAAGCTATTTCATATATTTTTTGTGCATCCTTTAATCGGGATGTGACTCTAAGGATTCCACCCAACTCATTTGCAATGGCAAGCAAAGCAGGCAAATCTTTTTTGTTTGCCGCTTCTTCAAGGGCTTCTAAAAGGAAGGTTTCTGCCCCCCCTATATCCCCTTTGTTAAAAAACTCATCCAGTTGTCCGAAGAAGTTCTCCCTCTCCATGAGTTTCCTCCTTAGATTTTCACTTCTGCATCATCCAATGATTCATAACCGTACATTTGCACCGTTTTCTCCCTAACTAAAAACGAATAGTTGATACCCTTTACCCTGCACTCCCTTACAAAATCCACAAAATGCCTTAGGGTAAGTGTAGAATAGGTTCTAAGTTCGCCTTTAAGATAGCTTTCAATGGAAGTAGTTGTTTTTGTATCATTTTTTGCTTCTATGGCATTGGTCATGCTGCCTATGCGCGGATACTGCCGCACAAATTCCCTTTCGCAGTCCAAAATATATTGTGAGATTTCAGAGATTAGGCCTCTTTTCTCTTCCTCCATAGGCGGTAAATGGGGTTCCAGATTTCGCCTGTAATACTCATAATCCGTATACTCCATCATATAAGCGTATTTTTCCATAACTAAATTCCGGCGAGCCTTAAAGGCTTCATTCAAATCCCTCAAATAACTTCTCAACATTCTATCTGTCCAGGGATGGAAATTGGAATATCTCATTATATGAAAGGTTCCCCATCCATCCTTACAGCAGGGGCGCTCGCCTAATTCTTGAACAGACTGGAGCATCTCCCATTCGCTGCGAATAATCTGTTCTATAATCAAATTCCTTTTCTCCGGTTTCATGGTTTCATATACACTGTCATTCATTTCGAATACCTCCCCGTATTGAATACATATAAGCATAAGTAAATAAAATATTATCATATCAACTGGCACATTCAATGCCTTGGGCCTTTCGACAACTTTTTTGCTATATCTTCTATCTTTTCTACAAGGATTTAATCGAAATTGTATATATCTCTTTAACTCCGGCCAAGCATTGCTATATAATTAAAGTGTACTATTTTAAGAGGAGGTTGAACATGAATGAATCCAAGAACTATGCATGTGCCCTATGCGGTGCCTACTGCGATCAGGGGGACTTTGAAAAAATAGCAGAAAATTGCCAGTGTAACGATGAAGAAGTAATAAACGAGGTTAAGGAGTTATATCTAAATCCGCAGAATTATAAACTGGCCTCCAAATCAGCCTTGGTAGAAGCGGAAGGCTATTGCAAAAAAACACGCCTTGAAGAGATTATGATTTTTGCAGAAAAATGCGGTTTTAAAAAATTGGGATTGGCCTTTTGTGTAGGCTTTATGAGGGAAGCGGTCATCCTCCATAAAATACTCAAAAAAAACTCCTTCGAAATACAATCTGTGGTCTGTAAAAACGGCAGCATACCAAAGGAATATGTAGGCATTAAGGACAACGAAAAGATTGACCCCGGCAACTTTGAACCTATGTGCAATCCAATCGGTCAGGCCATATTGTTAAATGAATGCAAAACGGATTTTAACATCGTCCTGGGTCTATGCGTCGGCCATGATTCCCTGTTTTTTAAGTATTCACAGGCCCCTGTTACAGTGCTGGCTGCAAAGGATCGGGTTCTGGCGCATAACCCCATAGGTGCATTATACCTGAGTAACAGCTACTATAAGGATAAGCTTTACAATCGCAAATAGGATGGCAACGGGGGCACCGAAACGGTGTCCCCATTGTCAATTTTTATCTTTGAGTCTTCTGTTCCGGTATGTCCGAAATATTCAATACATCGGGAAGTATCTGAGATTTGTATTTCATAGCCCCTTGTGCTTTTACCTCATCTGCTATCTCCCCCTGAGGAATCTCCCCACTATCCTGGTTATTTTCTAAATAGGTTCTTCCTAAATTCACAAGCCCCTTAGCCATCATATTCCCAATATCCCTGGATTTCATATCTCCCATGTCCATAGCACATCCTCCTTATACCACTTTAATTTATATCAGGTCTGTATACACCCATATTTTCCCCTAATTCTAATTTTAAACCCTTCCAATTGATGGGTGATGGGTGATAAAAAGGATATGTCATCATGCTCAAAATGAAAGCAGGCCATAGAGCCTGCTTCCACTTAACATTTATTCAGTTTTTCTATTATCTACGGCACCGGCTGATATTTTCCGATCCACGGCTGGCCGGTCGGCAGCAGACCCAGCAGACATAGCATCTGCAACATCTGGTATCGGGCCCTGTGCACTGATTTACGTTACTACTGCCGCCTATACTACCGCATCGGGAACATCGATGGCAATTACAACATCTATTGCACCTGCACCGCACTTGACCTTGCATCATCTGTTTCACTCCTCTTCATGCGGGCATTTACCCATTCTCCTTTGTTTCTCAATTTCACAAACCTTTACTTATTGTACTACTTCAATATATTCCCCTTTGATCGTTTGTGTGCAAATATCCGCATTAATGATAATAGAAACAGTCATGAAACAATCTAACGTATCAATGCAAAAGAATATTCAGCGGAAATACAAAGCTTACCATTCACATAGCCCTTACCTTCGGCAAAAACAAAGGGTGCCATCTCCCTTATTATTCTACATTCTGATTCAAATGTATCCCCAGGTTTCACCGGGTTTTTAAACCGAACATTCTTTAACCCTGAAAAATATGGAATTGCACCTTCCATATCATCCGAGGTAATTAGCACGCAGGTGGCCTGGGCCAGCATTTCGCACAGAATTACACCGGGTACTACGGGATTTCCCGGGAAATGTCCCTCTAAAAACCATTCATCCCCTCTTACGAAATACTTACCCTTTGCCGTACCACCGTCAGCCTCCGCTTCATCCACCAAAAGCATTGGCTCCCTATGAGGCAGTATCCTCTTTATCTCTTCTCTATCCATAAACACCTCGAGAGTTTTTTATTTTTTAAATGCTATACAAGCATTGTGACCACCAAATCCAAGGGATATTGAAAGTGAAAGATCAACCTCCGCCTCCCTTGCTATCCCGGGCACATAATCCAAATCGCATTCCGGATCCGGTTCTTCCAGTCCTATGGTGGGGGGAATAATTCCTTCCTTTATTGCCATTATTGCAGCTATGGCCTCCACAGCTCCAGCAGCCCCCAACATATGTCCGGTCATAGATTTGGTAGAACTTATCATAGCTTTTCGCGCTTTATCCTCACTTAGAGCCTTCTTTATTGCAGCCGTTTCAGCCGCATCATTAAGCGGCGTACTTGTTCCATGGGCGTTGATGTATATCCTTTCCATCCCCTGGCCATCGGCCTCCTCCATTGCCAGAGATATAGCTCTGGCCCCCCCTGCAGCCTGGGGATGTGGCGCTGTTATATGATGGGCATCACAGGTACAGCCGTAGCCGCAAATTTCCCCATATATTTTAGCTCCACGAGCTTTTGCATGTTCATATTCTTCCAGAATTAGAATCCCGGCTCCCTCTCCCATGACAAAACCGCTTCTCCTTTTGTCAAAGGGTATGCAAGCCTTCTTCGGATCCTCCTCCATGGTAATGGCCATCATGTTCATAAATCCGGCCATACCTATTGGAGTTATGGCCGCTTCTGTACCTCCTGCTATAATTGCATCTGCATATCCGAATTTAATGGCACGAAAGGCCTCTCCAATGGCATTAGTTCCCGTCGCACAGGCGGTAGTCACAGGGAGACATGGCCCCTGTGCATCAAATCTTATGGCTACAAGTCCCGATGCCATATTGGCTATCATCATTGGAATAAAAAAGGGTGAAACCCTGCCAGGGCCCTTGTTCAACAGCTTTTCATGTTCATTTTCAAAGGTTATCATACCCCCGATACCGGATCCTACGTACACACCAAAGCGCTCTGCCTTTACATTTCCTTCTATTCCGCTATCCGCAACAGCCTGACAGGCTGCACCCATGGCATACTGGGTAAAAGGATCGTGTTTCCTCACCTCTAATTTATCAATATATAGGGTCGGATCGAAATCTTTTACCTCTGCAGCCACATGTATTCTATATTCCGAGGCATCGAATTTAGTGATTGGGCCTATTCCACATTTGCCCATTTTCAGTCCATTCCAATAGGACTCTAAATCGTTGCCTATGGGAGTAACGGCTCCCATTCCGGTTACTACAACTCTTTTCATACCATTCTCCTTACATAGCAAGCCCGCCGTCTACGCGGATAACTTCGCCTGTTATATAGTCTGAGTCGCTCCCAGCCAGAAAAGCGACCAAATTAGCCACATCCTCAGGGGATCCCATTCTTTTTAGCGGTATTTGATTCATCAAAGCATTGTTTTTATCCAAGGCTTCCGTCATATCCGTTTCTATAAATCCGGGAGCCACCGCATTGCAACAGACATTTCTCCCGGCCAATTCCTTTGCGACAGCCTTTGTCAGTCCTACCATACCGGCTTTGGAAGCCGCATAATTAGATTGACCCGGATTTCCTATAAGTCCTGAAACCGATGATATATTGATTATTTTACCCCTGCGCTTTTTTAGGAATATTCCGCTACAATGCCTGATCATGTTAAATGCACCCTTTAAATTCGTATCCAATACGGCATCATAATCCTCTTCCTTCATGGAAAGGATGAGGCCATCCCTGGTTATTCCCGCATTATTTACTAAAATATCTACCGTACCTAAAGCATCCACCACCTTATCCACCGTGTCCTTAGCAGCATTATAATCTGCCACATTACACTGAAGAGCTATGGCTTTAACTCCTTTTTCCTTCGCCTCACCACACACCAATTCCGCCTTTTCTTTGTTTCCGCTATAAATTACAGCCACATCTGCGCCTAACTCCGCTAACTTTAAGGCAACTGCTCTTCCTATGCCCCTTGATCCTCCGGTTACAAGGGCTATCTTCCCCTTAAGCATATTCCTTCACCTCCTGTAAAGTCTTGTCCAGGCTTTCTTTATCCTCCACATTAAAAACCTTTACCTTTGAGGAAATCTTAGAAATCAAGCCTACAAGGGTTTTACCGGGCCCCACCTCGATGAAAATATCAGCCCCATCATCAATCATATTTAAAATGCTTTGCTTCCAACGTACAGGGTTAGTCATCTGCCGAAGGAGTTTTTCTTCGATCTCTGCCCCATAGGGTTTGCCATCCAGATTGCTGTATAATGGGATACCGGGTTCCCTGAATTCAATATGCTTCATGGATTCCGATAAACCTTGAGCTGCTATTTCCATAAAGGGAGAATGAAATCCGCCGCTAACCGCCAAAGGCATAAATCTGCCCCCCGCCTCACGTACGTCCTCCTTAAAAAGATCCAGCTCTTCTTTTACCCCTGCGACTACCAACTGCCCCGGGCTATTATAGTTTACAGGGTAAACCTGTTTGTATTTTCCGGCCAGTTTTTCAACAGCTTCATCTTCCATTTTCAATATTGCCGCCATGGCACTTCCCGATTTTTCAGAAGCATCCTGCATGAGAAGTCCTCTCTTACAGACCAATTCAAAACCTTGATTTCCATCAACAGCACCGCTGAATGTTAATGCAGCCAGCTCCCCCAGAGAAAAGCCAGCCACAAAATCGGGGGATATTCCACCTTCCTCCAAAGCCAATGCTGCTGCCATGTCCACGCTATATACACAGGGTTGTGTATTTTTGGTTTCCGAAAGCTCCTCCTTTGATCCCTCAAAACACTGCTTCATAGTACCCGGCCTTATGTTCTCCACCATGTGAAACCATTGTGATGCTGCCTGACTATTTTCATATAGCTCACGTCCCATTCCGCTATACTGGGCACCCTGACCCGAAAAAACAAACGCTATTTTACCCATTTCATCGCTCCACTCAATACTTTTTCAGCCTCTTCGAAAATCTCAGTAATAATCTCCGCTGCCGGCTGCTCTTTTTTAACCATGCCTGCAATCTGCCCGGATAGGAAACATCCCTTTACTTCATCTCCTTCCACAGCAGCAAGCCTCAGCGCACCTGAGCCCATGGCCTCCAATTCTTCATCGCTAATAGATGAATATTCCGCCTTCAAGAATTCACGACTGAAGGAGTTTTTTAAACTTCTAACAGGATGTCCTAACCTTTTCCCCGTGGTCATGGTGGCTATATCATTGGCCTTTAAAATCTTATCCTTATAATTCCTGTGTATTCCACATTCCTCCGCCACTAAAAAACGTGTACCTAACTGAACTCCCTGGGCCCCTAACATGAAAACAGCTGCAACCCCTCTGCCATCCCCTATGCCACCTGCCGCTATGACGGGAACATCGGTTGCATCACAAACTTGGGGAACAAGGCACATGGTAGTCAAATCCCCTACATGTCCCCCACTTTCCCCTCCTTCTGCAATAACCGCAGCAGCTCCTGCCCTGGTGACCAATTTTGCCATGGCCACCGAGGGCACCACAGGTATTACCTTTATCCCGGCATCGATCCATCCGGCCATATATTTTCCGGGATTACCGGCACCTGTGGTTACAACGGGCACCTTTTCATCGATTACAACCTGTGCAACCTCGTCAACAAAGGGGCTAAGCAGCATTATATTCACAGCAAAGGGTTTATCCGTTAATTCTCTTACTATTGCGATTTGCTCTCTCAGGTAATTACCATCTGCATTCATGGCTGCAATGATACCGAGACCACCGCCCTTTGATACGGCAGCCGCCAGCTTGCCATCGGCAATCCAAGCCATTCCCCCCTGAAAGATCGGATATTCGATCCCAAGCAAATCGCAGATCGGTGTCCTGATCATATCCCCTAGTTCTCCTTAGGCTAATTTGCTTTCTATAAACTGATGGAACTGTCCGACGGTTTCAAGCTTTTCATCAAGAACCAATTGAATGCCCAATTCCTCTTCAATATCCATTAGTATTTCAACCGTATCCAGAGAATCTATACCTAAATCCTCAAATTTTGTGTCCTGTGTAATATCTTCAACTGCAATACCAATGTGACCGGCGATACGCTCGGCAAGTTTTTCAAAAGTCATTTTAAAATCCTCCATTAATTAAATTTTTCTGTTTTTAATTTATTATAAAGCTATACATAAGGTATCCGCTTTATTTACCATCTTATTATGCAGGCCCCTGTAACCAATCCACCGCCAAAGCCGCTCATGGCAATATAGTCCCCTTCCTTGAGCCGTCCCATCCTTGCTAATTCATCCAAGGCTATAGGGATGCTGGCGGAAGAAGTATTCCCGATATGAGCAATATTGGAATAAAAGCGCTCCGGTGGAATGTTTAACCTGCTTTTCGCCTTGTCTATAATGCGAATGTTTGCCTGGTGAAAAAGAACATGATCTATATCCTCTTCCTTCAGCCCTGCCTCCCGGATAACCTTGATCAGATCTCTGGATGAAGAGCTGACGGCAAACTTAAAGGTTTCACCCCCATCCATAAATATATAGGGGGGTGCCTGTTCCTTTTTGTAAAAAGGTGATTTCCCCATGAAGTTAGGGATTTTAATAACCTTATCTCCGCCGGTTGCCGTTAAAACCGATGAAAGATAATTATCCCCTTCTTCCAACACCACCGCACCGGCACCATCGGCAAAGATTACCGCCGTCCCTCTATCATCCCAATCTACAAATCGGGAAAGCATTTCGGACGACACTATCAAAATCTTCTTATATTTTTTAAGTGCAAAAAAGCCTGCTGCCGTTTCCAGTCCGTATATGAATCCTGCACATGCTGCGTTAAGGTCAAAGGCCGGGCAAGTGGCCCCCAGATAATGTTGTATCATGGCAGCCACAGCAGGAGAAGCATCCTCTCCCCCTACAGTACTGCAAATAATTAAATCCAATTCCTCCGGTGCCACCCCGGCTGCATTTAGGGCAGCCTTTCCAGCTTTCGCCCCCATTTCAGAAGCAGTTTCTTCCGTACTAATATGCCGTTGTTTTACTCCCACCCTTTGGGTAATCCATTCATCTGTGGTATCCAGCATTTTCGAAAGGTCCTCGTTTGTCACAATATGAGGAGGCACGTAGCTTCCCGTTCCCATAATCCTAAAACTCATGTTTACTCTCCAATACTTTTTCTAAAATATATGTTCATTCTCTTTACCAGATGGTATAGAGCCTGCTTTTCGTCGTTGCTCAGCCCCCTGCACAGGTCATGTACCATCTTCCTGTGATATCGCCTGTGATAAATCTCCGCTCGCTTTCCCGCCCTGGTTAAAAAGACTCTGACCACACGACCATCCTCCGGACAAGCCTCCCTATATACATAACCCTTTTTCTCCAACTTGTTTACCGCCACTGTTGCGGATGGTCGCTTAATATTCAATTCTTCCGCTAATTCACTTATGGTTATCCCCGTCTTCTTTTTCCCTGCTACTGCCTCTAAAAGATGGATCTCATTTATAGTTAAATTGATCCTGGCCAGTTTTCTTAAAGTGATTTCCTCCAAGTGAATAATGTTGTGATACACCTCTATGAGCATTGCATTAAGTGCCACAGTTAAATTACCCATATATCATCCCTTCTTTTTACGGTATTGTAGGGTCATTAGTTTGTCTAATTAGTTTGTCTAACAAATTGTACAATAGTATCCCTTGCACTGTCAATAATATTTTTTAACTAAGTTTACTTAAGATATGGTTCAATCGGAACCGGGAGCATCGTCCCCCCGGTTGCCGTGGTTGGCACGACGAAAACTTCCTCCGCACCTGCACCTGTATAGATGGGGATATTGAACGAATTTTGAATTTCTTCTCCTGGGGATTTGCATACCGCATTTTTCGCAGATGATGACATATCTGACATCCTCCTCGTTATCCGGAGCTTTTAGCCCCATTTCCTCATAGGTCGAGACCCTCTTAATATCGTAACCATACGCAGAGTTCATCCTCCGGGCATAGTCCTTCCATCGCTCCCCATGATTACCGCAGCCGCGACATGTATGCAGTATCTCATGGGCCAGTATCTGTCTAATTTTGAAAACTCTTTCTGCCGAAAAATTCTCTTTTTTCGCTTCATCCAAAAGGAAAGATGAGATTTCAATCGTATAATAGCTGAGGATTCCTCTTTTTTCCTTTTTACAGCCGCCAAAACGCCCCCTGACTCTACCGTTTATTTTGACACGAGATCTGATCCGGGGAGATACGGGGATCCCTATATCCTTTGCCTCCTCTATCACCTGATGCAGCAGATGACTTAGATATATATCCTTACTTAAATCCATTGAATCTCATTCCTTATACCCTATTCCTTCAAGATCAAGAAGTGCTTTTTTTAAATGTAGCCCTCCTCCATAGCCCACTAAACCTTTATCTGCCCCTATCACCCGATGGCAAGGGACTATTATGGCAATGGGGTTTCTATTGTTGGCAAGACCTACAGCCCGGGGCCCCTTTGGGATTCCCAATCTTCCGGCAATCTCACCATAGCTGCATGATGTCCCATAGGGTATTTTCAATAGCTCACTCCAAACCCTTTTTTGAAATTCTGTTCCCTCAGGATTCAGGGGAACATCAAAAACCTTCCTGTTCCCTGCCAAATATTCAGTCAATTGACGGTGTGTCTCCCTAATTAAGGGCGTTTCCCTTAAATCATATTCCTTAAAACCCTCGCCCTCCGACAATAGCTGCCCCGGTAAAAACAGTCCGGTTATAAAACCCCTGCTTTCCGTAATTATTATGGTTCCAAGCGCCGTATCATAAGAATAATAAAAAGACATCTAAAGCCCCTTTCCCTTCTTATTTCATAGCAATAGCTTCAATTTCTATGCTTGCGTTGACGGGAAGATTCCCTGCCTGATAACAGGCCCGCGCCGGGAAGTCCTTGGTAAAATAGTTTTGATACACTTTATTGACCTCTGCAAAATCCTTAATGTCCTTTAATAAAATGGTCACCTTCACCAGGTTATCCCAGGACATCCCACCGGCTTCCAATATCCCCCCTATGTTATCCATGGCTCGCCTGGTCTTATCCCCTATGGACCCTTCCACCATCTTTCCCGTATCCGGATCCAATGGTACCTGTCCGGAGATGAATAGAATCCCATTTGCCATAACCCCTTGCGAATATGCACCTACCGCCTTAGGAGCTTTATCGGTTTCAATTATAATCTTATTCATTTAGCTACCGCCTTTCCTTTAACATTTAACATAAGCCGCCATCGTCACCTTGTCGTTATTATAGCATGGGGAGAAAATTCTTGCATAGTGCAGAATTTGCATGTTATTATTAAGAAACAGGTTTTTTGTTCCCCCAGGGGGATTTTTTTGTATCGGCAGTAATATGATTTGGTAAAGGAAAAAGGTAATAAAATGAGTCGTAGAAAAATCATCCAAGTGGAAGAACGAGTTCCCCTTTCCCAGGGGATTCCTCTCAGTATTCAGCATACCTTTGCTATGTTCAGTGCATCGGTGCTGGTACCCTGGCTATTTGGCATAAGCCCGGCAATAGTTCTGTTTATGAATGGAATCGGTACTTTGATCTTCATACTCATAACCAAGGGGAGAGCCCCCGCATATTTAGGATCTAGCTTCGCCTTTCTTTCACCCACTTTTATAATACTGGCTAATCCTAACATGGGCTACAGATATGCTTTAGGCGGATTCGTTTGTGCCGGTTTAGTTTTTTGTCTTGCAGCCATACTTATCAGAATCTTTGGAACCCGATGGATAGATGCCCTGCTTCCCCCGGCTGCAATGGGTCCTGTTGTGGCGCTGATTGGGTTGGAATTGTCCGGAACGGCTGCAAAGAGCGGAGGGTTGATCCCTGACCCGGATAGTGGGTACCTTCAATTGGATCCCAAAATGGTTTTGGTTTTTATCGTAACCCTTGCCATCGCCGTATTCGGATCTGTTTTATTTAGAAACTTCTTCGCCGCTATCCCCATTCTGATGGCCATAATCATAGGCTATATTCTGGCCCTTTCCCTGGGCATGGTGAACTTTGATGCGGTTAAAGAGGCTCCCTTGGCTGCCCTGCCTAACTTTGCCTTCCCCATCTTCGATCCCACTGCTATATTAATAATACTACCGGCTACATTGGTGGTAATTTCCGAACACATAGGTCACCAGGTTGTAACAGGAGAGATTGTGGGAAGGGATCTTCTGAGAGATCCGGGGTTACACAGATCACTTTTTGCCGATGGAATATCCACAACCCTTTCCGGTCTCTGCGGTTCAGTTCCCACTACAACCTATGGCGAAAACATAGGGGTAATGGCAGTAACCAGAGTTTACAGCGTATGGGTTATCGGAGGTGCCGGAGTTTTTTCAATTATTTTGGCTTTTATTGCCCCGGCTTCGGCTTTGATACAAACCATCCCCGGCCCGGTTATGGGAGGAATCAGCTTTCTTTTATACGGCATGATCGCTGTTTCCGGATTGCGATTGTTAGTGGATAAACGAGTGAATTATGGAAGATCCAGAAATTTAGCTTTAAGTGCAGTGGTTCTGGTAACAGGTCTTTCGGGTGCCTTCATACAAATCGGTGAGGTTAAGCTTACAGGCATGGCTTTGGCCACGGTTACGGGAATGATTCTATCCCTGATCTTTTTTGCCATTGATAAGCTGAATTTAGCCAACGATGCGGATGAATCTGATACAATATAGAGAGTATGACGGTGCGTTCTTTACATGGTATGGCCTGAAGCTATGAAAGGTTTGCTATGAAGAAACTAATTATTAAATTATTCGTAAAGAATTGGGAAAATCCTATGGATCCACCTGTCCGCCAGCGCTTCGGAAAGGTGGCAGGCATAGTGGGCATATGCAGCAACACCCTTTTGTCCGCCTTTAAAATTGTCCTGGGCTTCGCCTTCGGAAGCCTTTCAGTTTTAGCTGATGGTGTTAACAATTTAGCCGATGCTTCTTCCTCCATGATTACTTTTATTGGCTTCCGTATGGCATCTAAGCCAGCAGATGAGGATCATCCCTATGGCCACGCCAGGGCTGAACACATTGCCGGCCTTATTATTTCCTTCGCCATAATCTTTTTAGGATTGCAGATGCTCATGTCTTCCATAAAAAAAATTATAGATCCGTCCCCTCAAGAATTCAGCTATTTAACCGTTACGGTGCTATTCCTGGCCATTTTAATCAAGATATGGCAGGCTCTGTTCAATCTGGACATAGGAAAGAGGATCAATTCTAATGCATTGCGAGCTACGGCCATGGATAGCCGTAACGATGTTATAGCAACATCTGCAGTATTGATCAGCCTGCTCATTGAACATAATTTCAACATATTCCTGGATGGTTGGATGGGATCATTGGTGGCTTTGTTCATCCTTTGGTCGGGTATTCAACTGGTAAGGGAAACCACCACTCCCCTCATGGGGGAAGCTCCTTCGCCGGAGCTGGTAAAATCAATACATGACCATATTTTGGCCTTCCCCCAGGTTCTTGGCATCCACGATCTGCTGGTCCACGACTATGGACCGGGCCGAATATTTTCAACGGTGCATGTGGAGGTTGATTCAGAAAAAAGTCTTATTGACAGCCATGCCCTTATGGATACCATAGAAAAAGAATTGGCACAAAAACTAAATGTACATCTAATTTGCAGAATGAACCCGATAGACACCGAGGATCCCCTGCTGCGAGAATGGAGCTGCCGTCTCACATATATATTGAATGAAATAGACCCTCTGTTAGGCTTTCATGAGTTGTCTATAACGCCTATGGATAGCCATAATATTTTGAATTTTGAGTTGGAAACCCCCTATGGATATCCTGTGGAGGAGGAAGACCTCAAAAAGATTATAGACGACAAGGTTAAGGACACAAATCCCTTTTTCCTCGTCGCCATTCACATAGACCGTGTCTAAAAAGGTTCATTCTAACGTTGATCTATTACCTTGTATTCCCTTCGCTCACACACGCTCATATATGCAGGCCTTATTATCTTACCCGCATTTATCAATTCCTCAATCCTATGGGCACTCCACCCTCCAATCCTGGCAATTGCAAATATAGGTGTATAGAGCTCCAATGGCAGATCTAACATACTATAAACAAATCCGCTATAAAAGTCGATATTGGCACTGACCCCCTTATAGATTTTTCTCTCATCTTCTATTACCTGAGGTGCAAGCCTTTCAACAAGACTATAAAGCTTGAATTCTTCAGTCCTGCCTTTTTCCTCAGAAAGGGATTTGACAAATTGTTTGAATACGTTTGCCCTGGGATCCGACAGGGAATATACGGCATGCCCCATTCCATAGATAAGTCCCGCCTTATCGAAAACCTCTTTGCGGAGGAGAGCCCTTAGATAGGATGAAACCTCCTCCTCATCGGTCCAATCCTTTAAGGTATTCTTCATATCCTTAAACATCTGTACCACTTTAATATTGGCTCCCCCATGTTTAGGTCCTTTAAGGGATCCTAAGGATGCGGCTATAACGGAGTAGGTGTCCGTTCCGGATGAAGATATGACGTGAGTGGTAAATGTCGAGTTGTTTCCACCTCCATGTTCAGCATGTAAAATCAAAGCCAAGTCAAGAATTCTTGCCTCCAATTCCGTATAAAGGGAATCCGGTCTTAACATATGCAAAATGTTTTCCGCTGTGGAAAGATCCGGCCTGGGGGTATGAATGTGAAGGCTTTCTCCATCATAAAAGTGCTTATAGGTCTGGTAGCCATATACTGACAAGGCAGGGAAAAGCGCTATTAATAGTATGCACTGCCGCAAAACATTGGGTATGCTTATATCATTTGCTTTTGTATCATAGGCATACATAGTTAGAACACTTCTGGCTAAAGCGTTCATCATATCCGAGCTAGGTGACTGCATAATAATTTCCCTGACAAAACCCACCGGCAAGGTCTGGTACTCCGCTAAAAGAGCCTGAAAATCAAGCAACTGTTTCCACGTGGGGAGTTGCCCGAACAAAAGAAGGTATACCGTCTCTTCAAACCCGTAGCGGTTTTCATCAATAAATCCTTGAACTAATTCTTCCACATCGTAACCTCTATAATACAATTTCCCTTCACAGGGGATCTTTTCCCCATCCTTCTTCATAAAGGATTGTATCTCTGAAATTTCGGTAAGCCCGGTTAATACGCCATTTCCCTCCAGATCCCTAAGGCCCCGATTGACCTTGTGTTTTATAAAAAGATCATTGGGTATGGTGCTGCTTTCTATGCAAAGCTTGGATAGGTCTTCAATTTTTGGTGAAATCTCGGAGTAATGCGCTCCAAGGGTGTTTATATTCATCATATGATCAAATCTCCTCTTCTTCTTTATTCTACGTCCTCCAAAGGTTGTATTACAGCCTCAAAAGTAGACAGTATCTCCTTATACTTCTCCACCTGATTTATGGTAAAACGGCTAATGTCTGTGGTTTTCAACTTTTCCGGAACTTTTAAAACCTGTGGATTCACAAATATGGTTTTTTTCATATTACCGTCGAAGGCTACCTTGCTATACCTTGTAAAATTCTCACCTCTGACATATGTGTTACTGCCAAATGCAAATATTTCAGTGACACGAATAGGTCTGATGCCCATCTTTATCCGAGTGGGTTCGTAGGGTTTCTTCTCTCCAAAAACATAATTATTTCCGTAAAGCATATCATATTGCAAAAGTCTTAAATTGTCCAGATATTTCGGATTATCCTCCCTCGTCTGATGATACCATGTAAGCACACCGCTGTTAATTCCAACCCTTTCTAAAACCTTGGCCGATAGTTGAAAAGATGATATATCTCCATCTATCTTACCGAGCCCAAAATTGCTCCAGATTACATATTCCGTATCATAGAGGGTGCCCGTTTTCAGACTATCCTCATGGATATTCAGTACGGGCAGGTGATCTCCATAAGCGACCAAAATCACTTCTTCGTCGAAGTTAGTTAGCTCCTGTATTAATTCACCTAAAAATTCATCCATCTCATACATCTGTTGAACAAAATACTTAATGGCATTTAACTCTCCTTCATCGTCGGGACCAGTTACTTGAACAGCTAATTTGTCATCAGGAATTACGGAATCCGTCGGATATTTTCCATGACCCTGGACGGAAATGGTAAAAACCATATCCCTCCCAGGTGTTGATTTCATTGCGGTTATTATTTCATCAGTCAACATATAGTCCTTTGCCCAGTTTGTCTTAGTCCTTTTTATGTCATTCATATATTCTAACGATGTAAAGGTGTCAAAGCCTAAATTGGAAAACACCTGATTCCGACCGTAAAAAACCCCCCTGTGATTATGAATTGCATGGCATGTGTATCCGAATTTCTTAAGGGTATAATTTATGCTCTCACAGGTATTTTCCTTTAACACCGTCTTATAGGGATATTCCCCCGGCCCGAAGTTTTTTACCCTCATACCGGTCAGTACTTCAAACTCCGTATTTGCCGTCCCTGCTCCTACGGAAGGCACCCTCAACAATCCGGTACTATGCTTTTCCTTTAATGCGGTGAATATGGGAACAGGGTTTTGCGAAAATTCCAACCCCTTTATTCTAACGGGATCTATATAGGATTCCAATTGAAGCACTATTATGTTTGGGAGGTGTTCCTTTTTAGTATCCCCTGCTGTATGGATAACCGGAATAGCTTCATTGGCCTCTTCAATTCCCATAGGCAGCCCTCCCTTAAAAACGTCTATCACAGCTTCTTCCGAATAGTTTTTAGGCATTCTAATACCTCGATTAAGCCAGGTGTTTAAAAAGCAATAGGGGACACCATAGTCCTTATAGGCATAACCTAAGTTACCAAAATATGTTGATAACCAGTGGTTATTCATGCCTAAAGCTGTAAAACTCCCAAGAGCCACAAAGGACACCAGTATTATGGCTATATTGGTCTTATACATTATCTTTCTCTTCCACTTAGGGGCAAAGATAAATATTAGGGATAGTATCGTTATGATGGCAATAGCCCCAACTAAGGCAAATATTATCTCCAGGGTATTCATATAGTTTGGGAGTATGGAAAGGCCATTTTCTAAAAGTGCCAAATCTGATACGGTAAAGGGCGTCATGCGGAAGCCCAGGATCACACCGTTGGTAATGCCCAGTGCCAGCCATAGGGACGTAATTATGACAAAAACAAAAATTCGCCTTCGGAAGAGAAGTGTAATGCTCAAACTACAAAAAATAATCAGGGCATTATAAAAGAATACCTTGGGGTGGTTGATTAAAAAGGATAGGCCCTCAACCAAGGAGCCCCTTCCCACCGACTCAATTATCATATTCAATACAAATGCCATTATCACGCAGGGTATCAACCCGTTGTGAAGATATCTTTCATAAAACCTTTTAATTTCTTCCATTGTATTTCTTATTGCACCTTTATATTTAGCCCTTAATCCCCCCATAGGTTTGCAATTGAAGCAAATTCCTGAAGGGAAAGGGTTTCCGCCCGGCGATTCGGGTCTATTCCGGCCTTCTCCAACAACAGCTTAATCTCTCCTTTGTCCTTTCCCTTAAGACCTGTTAAGGCATTGAGAAGTGTCTTTCTTCGCTGGGAAAACCCTGCCCTGATCACTACAAATAACGTTTTTTCAGACTTTACCTCCACAGGAGGTTCCCTCCGCAAATCCAAACGAATCACCGCCGAATCCACCTTAGGCCTGGGGATAAATACCTCACTGGGTACTATCCTGAGCAATTTCACCCTACAGTAATACTGTACAGCCACCGAAAGTGCCCCATAAACCCGTGATCCCGGAGGTGACATTATCCTTTCTGCAACTTCCTTTTGAAGCATTATGGTAATGCTATCGTATTGAATTTTTCCACGGGGTCTTTCCTCCAGTAGTTTCATTATTATCGGTGTGGTTATATAGTAGGGTAGATTCCCTATCACCTTAACACCGGTTATATTCTTATCGGTGTCCCTTAATGCATCCTCCAGCAATTTTTCGGGGCTCATTTTCATGAAATCACCGGACACTATGGTCACATTATCGTATTCGGCTAATGTTTCTTCCAATATAGGAATTAGACTTTCGTCAATTTCTACAGACACAACCCGGTCCGCTATTTCCGCTGCCGCCGCCGTCATAACCCCCATTCCGGGGCCAATTTCCAACACTAAATCCCCCGGGCAAATACCGGCTCCCTCTATTATTGCGTTTACCATATTTCCATCCGCAAGAAAATTCTGGCCTAAACCCTTTGAAAAGCTGAATTTATGCTTTTCCCTTATCCGTCTTATGATGGATGGTGAATAGAGCCTGTCCATGCAAACAAAATTCCTCCCTTGTGATCCCATAATTGTTTAAACGTTGTAAAAACTTTTTTGCATTTCCATAACCGATGCCTAAAGCTTTTCCAAGCTTATCCCTTCGAATTCGGGCCTGAATATCACCAGCTAACCCGTACATCATCAAATCCCTTTCGGTAAAAAGACCTTCTCTGCTGCCCTCCGCAATTCTTCTCACCTTGGACAAAGCATTCCTAATACTTTCAGAAGAAGCATTTTCAATGCCAATGTCCCCATCCCTGTTACCTTCTTCCCTGCTGATAAAACTGTGTGCAGCCTTTGGAAACCTTTGTCCTATCCGTTTTCTAATCATCTCACCTGCATAATCAGGATCCGTCAATATTATTATTCCCGGCCCCCGATACGCTCTTTCAATTCGATCCCATGTTTCCTTAGCGATTCCATATCCCCTGGTTACTATAACCTCCGCTGACACGGCCGCCTTAACCGCACTTTCATCATCCTTGCCCTCAACTATTATTATCTCATCTATCCTCACTGTTACTGCCTTTCTTAGCTTCCTTTTTGTCTTCTATCACATATAGAGTTTCATCAGGCATTATCATTTGCAGTTCATCCCTGGCTTTTTGCTCTATATATTCCGGTTCGTTTACCCTTTCCAGCTCTTCTTCCAAAGAGGCCTTTTCCCTTTCCAATGCTTTTAGTTCTTCGTGGACCTTTTTCGTTTCCCCATGCAGAGAAATGAGTCTGAAGGCCACAGCACAACCGAGGGCTATGGTTAGCACAAGTATCACAAGGAGGGTTATACCGGTGCTTTTCCTTCCCCTGTTTTTAGGAGCTTCCTCCTCCGACCTTCGGCCTCGCCTTTTTGCTTTGGCCTTCTCCATGTCTATTATACAGCTGTCCGCTGTTTTGCGGCAAGTTTTGGTTTTATTCCTCGTCATTTTTACTGTCCCTGCATTTAAATATTAATCCCCATCGTTTTATTATATCACAAATATGGAGGAATAAAATATGAAGTGTTTGTGAGAACAGGTTGAACCACAAAACCGCCCCTACAATAATGCCAAGAATACCATGGAAGCTCACCCGTCCGTATGAAACGTAATAGAAAAAGGATGCCGTTATAATACCTGCACCTATCCAAAAAATTATATCCTGTATCCAAAGTATGATGCTGGATTTAACAAAGATACGCTGATAGGTGCCAAGGATTTGATATAGAAGACCTAATAAAATGCCGCAGCAAATCATTACGGTCAATTCCTTAGCTTGTTGAATGATTAGCTGGCTCATTTCAATAGCTTTTTCAAAAATCCGCCATCGTCCTTATCCCTTTTTTCAGTATATGCCGCCGATTGAATGTGCCCGGTTATGATGACCTTACCTTCCTCTAAATCCAGTTTTTGAATATGTAAATTCTGACCTTTGACGGCTATGCCATTTCCATCTACTGATAGCAATACGGTTTCATCATTAAAGCTACCCACCTGAATCACATCTGTTATAGTAACCTTGCCTCTGTTTTCAATATAAATGTTTTGGTTACCGGCAATCTTTCCAACCTTGCTCACTTCCATTAAAAAACACCCCCCTATATGTATACGGTGGTGTCTTTCGATCTATGACTATGTCATTCAATGTTGGGAAGCCCTCGCAAGGGAGCTACGGGTAGATGGATTGTAACCTTTGTTCCCTGTCCCAAAACACTTTCAATCTGGATACCGCCCCTATGTTCTTCCATGATCTGCTTTGCAATGGAAAGCCCCAGGCCGGTTCCTCCCATTTCCCTTGCCCGAGCCTTGTCAACCCGGTAAAATCTTTCAAATATACGGGGGAGTTCCTCCTTCGGGATACCTATTCCATCGTCCTCTATAACCACATATGCCTTCCTGCCCTTTTGATAGGCGTTTACCCGTATTTCCCCTCCCTCCGGTGTGTACTTTATTGCATTGGTCAACACATTTAGCAGAACCTGCTCCAGTCCATCCTTATCCATTACGCCAATTATTTCAATATCCTCATCGAATTGCCTGACGATTTTCAGGTTCTTATTCCCAGCAATTATTTCGACACCGGTGAGACTGGATTTTAAAAGACTTATAAGACTGCCGTTCTTCATATGCCATTTTTCCTGCTGATAATCCAACCTGGATAACTGGAGAAGTTCTTTAACAAGCCTGTTCATCCTGTCCGCCTCTCCATTAATCGTGGCTAAAAAGTTACTAACCGTTTGTGGATCATTAACATCACCTTCCATAAGGGTTTCCGTATAACTTTTTATAGTGGTAAGAGGAGTTTTTAGCTCATGGGAAACATTAGCTACAAAATCCCTCTGCATATTCTCTAATTTCTGCTGCTCCGTCACATCTTGCAGTATCATGATTATTCCAATATCCTCATTATTGTCATCACGGAATCTGTCAAATCTGACAGCAAAGGACAGGTTACCATATTTAAAAATGTCTTGTACACCGCCCTCCTTGCAGGCTTCTTTCATTTTTTCAAAACTCAGCTCTTGGCTATGCCTTCCTATGATTTCATCGTAAGTATGGCTTTCTATAACATCAACGGGCATGGAGAGCATTTTCGCAGCAGCGGGGTTAGCCAGGATTACCTGACCGTATAAATCCAGGGCAAGCAGACCATCTGCCATATGTTTCAATATGGTTTCCAACTTGTTTTTTTCATTGGAGATTTCCGATAGGGTGAAATCAAGCTTTTCCCGTAAAGAGTTAAACATCTCCGCCAGTCTTCCTATTTCATCATCGGACTTTACGCTTACCTCCTGGCTGAAATCCCCTTGTGCCATCCTCTCCGCCTTTTCAGTAACGTCATTTATAGGAACTGTAATGCTTCTTGCTATAAATGAGCCCAGGACTACGGTGATAAGCAAAGCCAACATCATGGCTCGAATAAAAATATTCTGTGACTGATGTTGGGTATCGAACACATCGCTGATATCCGCCCGGATACAAAAAACCCCTAATATCTTGTTGCCATTCCTTATGGGAAAGAGCATGTTTTTTACCGGTATTCCAGATGGCAACTCCTGATTCTCCTGAACCTCCATCCCGGATAAGCCCTGAACTAAAAGACTTTCCCCTAAAATATCCGCTCCATTCCGTTCGATGTAATTAGGGTTGCTCGATGCAATTACAAGGCAGTCTGAATCCACCACAAACAATTCTTCTTGAATGCTTTTGGACCAGGACATGATATCTGCCTGAATCTTTTCCCTGTTTTCCATCAGATTGTCATATCCTTGCAGAAAAAGTATATTTTCCTTTGCGATGGTGGTGAAATCATCCTCCACAGACTTCATCATGTATGATTCAAGCTGGCTCATAATAAAAACGCCGGCAATGGTCATGGCAATAAATACCAGCAGAAAATAGATCAACACTATTCTCCATCGGATACTGCTCCATATTTTGTTTTTCAACATAATGTCTTCCTGCTATTTTATTTTTTCCCCAGCGCCAGTCTCCGACGCCTTTATGGCCGCTTAAAATAATATCCTATTCCACGTTTAGTCATAATGTAAACAGGATCGCTGGATTCATCCTCCAATTTTTCCCGCAACCGCCTTACCGTAACATCCACCGTTCTTATATCCCCATAGTATTCGTAACCCCAAACCTCTTCTAAGAGCTGCTCCCTGGAAAAGACTCTGTTCTCCCTTTCCGCCAAATATTTTAATAGTTCAAATTCCCTCAGGGTGAGATCTAAGGCCTCACCATTTTTTCTAACCTCATACCTGTTGAGATCTATGGCTAAATTCCCGAAATCCCGAACGTTTGAAGGTTCATCCTTCATGCTGTCCATGAGATCCGTCCGCCTTATATTTGCCTTTATTCTGGCGATGAGCTCTCTCATCCCGAAAGGCTTGGTTATATAATCATCAGCACCTAACTCCAGGCCTAAAACCTTATCCACTTCTTCCTCTTTTGCTGTCAACATGATTATTGGAACGCTGCTAATTTCTCTAATTTTTTTACACACCTGAAACCCATCCATTGCAGGCAGCATTACGTCTAAAAGCACCAAATCCGGCGATGTTTCAATAGCCTTTTCCAGACCTGTTTTACCATCATAAGCAGTATCAACCTGAAATCCATCCTTTACAAGGTTAAACTTTATAATATCGGATATGGACTTTTCATCCTCCACTATCAAAATATTTTTCATCTCTCACACTTCCCTCAGTTTAGTCTCGAAACAGGAACACCTTTCTCCCGTGTCCAAAAGACCTGTATCCTTACACCTATCACAGCTATACCATATATCCATATAATTCGTTTGATAATTGTTATCTGTTAGCAGGTAGGCTTTTTCACTATTGAGCGCCTCCGACTTTTCCTTCATCTCACGAATATTCTTTTTAGATATGGTTCCTCCTTTTAGCATCTCCTTGGAGATATTCATGCCTAATCGCCTTATCTCCTCTTCTATCTCTTTTATTCTTGGCACCTTGCGAAAAACTTCCTGCCTTCTTTCCTCAGCCTTATTCTCATTGTCTTTTCTATCCTTTTCATAGGATTTCAACACCCTTTGAATAGGACTATCATCATCCGTCGCCGCTTTTCCTCCCGGTTTAGTCTGCCCTTTGCTCCAGTTTGTCAATATGCTATTTACATAGTTTATATTGGGATTGGATATGCCGCTTGTCTTCTTACAGGCTTCCAACACCTTGTCTATTGTAAAGCCCATATCGTTAAACCAAGTGCCCATGATCCTTTTTTCTTCCTCGCTGGGAGCCCGCAGGAAACCAAGGGCCTGAAACACTCTCTTATACATATAATGAAGCCTGTCATTCTCCTCTAAATATTCAGAAACCTGTTTTTCAGTCAACAGCCCTCGCTCAGCCCACCCCTTAATTATGGAACCCACAGAACCTGTCCTACAGTTTTTTCTTTCCCTCATGCAATAATCATATCCAAGGACAACCACTTCCGGCGTTATCCCATAATCCCTTATCCACGAAATTATAGTAATGGGTTCATTTCCACCAAAGGCCCTTCCCACCGTTTGTTCTATGCTTCTAAACATGTCTTTTACCTTTTCATCCTCAAGAAGTTTATGTGTACCCGCAAGAAGATCCTTTGGTTTCCTTTTACCCGATCCCACTCCTATTCCATAAATTCTTTCCTTCAGATTGAGAAGTTCCACCCCATAGTGCAATAAGCTATCATCCTTATGTATTTTCCTTATAACCCCTTTGCCCTCCCAATAGGTCCATGCTTTTAATACATCTTCTATCGGAAGCTTAAGCTGTTTGGCTATGGATTCATTGTTCATTCCCACATTTATTTCCCCATACATCAGGGCAAAAAGATATACCTTCACATAATCCCCGGGAGCATCTATCATGTATTCATTTATGAATACATTTTCCACCCTTGTATCATGCAAATAATATTCTTTGATATTTTCACGTTTAAAGCTCATGCTTGTTAAGATCCTCCAACAATTTCTCCAAATCGATACCGTGAATTTCGGCCGCTTCTTCCAGGGTTTCCTTTTCTGCCCCGGGACAACCGTAGCAAGGCAAATCATAGGAAAGAAAAACATCGATCAGGGCGAAATTCATATCAAGAATCTCGTTCACCTTCATATCCTTAGTAATCATAACCAACCTCCAATCCGGGGATAGCAGCTCTATACCTCATAACGGCTTGAATCAGAAAATCTGGTATATTTCCCAAGCCATGTAACCTCTATCGTTCCTGTGGGGCCGCTTCTTTGTTTAGCTATGATGACCTCACAGGTATTAGGCTTTTCAGTATCCTCATTATAATACTCATCCCGATATAAAAACATTACGATATCCGCATCCTGCTCTATTGCCCCCGATTCACGGAGGTCGGATAGTATGGGTCTGTGATCCTGTCTTTGCTCAGGGGCTCTTGACAATTGAGAAAGTACCAGAACAGGACAATCCATTTCCCTGGCAAGTTGTTTTAGAAATCTGGACAGAGCTGTGATTTCCTGCTGTCTGCTTTCAGCCCTTCCCTCATAAGACATTAGCTGCAAATAGTCCACTATTACCAGATCCAACCCCTTCTCCGCCTTTAAACGCCTGCATTTGTTTTTGATTTCCATTACGGTTATACCCGGTGTATCATCTATGAATATTTCCGCCGAGGATAAACGATCCAATGCAATATGCAGGCTATTCCAATCCTCCCTGTCAAGATCCCCAGTTTTAAGCTTTTGCATCTCTACCCTGGATTCCATGGACAGGAGCCTTTGTCCAAGCTGTTCCTTCGACATTTCAAGGCTAAAAATTAATACCCTTGCCTTTCCCCGAAGAGCAGCTTTTTGGGCTATATTAAGGGCAAATGCTGTTTTCCCCATGCTGGGACGAGCAGCCAAAATGATAAGATCCGATTTTTGTAGTCCCGAAGTCTTTGCGTCTAAATCCAAAAATCCGCTGGTCACCCCTGTAAGCCCCCCTTCATGGGCGGCCGCCTCATCAATTTTTTGAAGGTTTTTCCACAGCACATCCTTTAAAGGCTCAAAATCCCTGGTCTGTCTGGACTGTGCTATTTCGAAAATAGCCTGCTCCGCCCAGTCTAAAACCTCCTCGGAGGAGCTTTTCTCCTGATAGGCTTTCTCTATGATTTCGGATGATGACCCAATCAATTTGCGCAAAACAGCTTTTTCCGCAATTATCTTTGCGTATTGAGGCGCATTGGATGTGGAAGGTACCAGGGTGGAAAGGAGGGCTACATAGGCTCTTCCCCCTACCATTTCAAGGGTATTTCTTTTTTTTAGCTCCTCTGAAACGGTTAATATATCAACAGGTTCATTTCTTTTGTAAAGCTCCGTAACCGCCGTAAATATTTCCCCGTGCATCCTGCTATAAAAATCCTCGGCTCGCAGAATTTCCAAAACCTCCAAAAGAACGTCTTTATCCAGAATCACCGCTCCAAGTACAGATTTTTCCGCATCGTCATTATGGGGGGGAATACGTTCCATTGGCTTCATAATCTATGCCTCCACTATAACACAGAGCCTGGCAACCACTTCCGGAAACAGCTTAATCTCTACATAATGCTCTCCCGCCTGTTTTAAAGGGCCTTCCATTACAAATTTCTTTCTGTCTATTTGTATTTTATGTTGTGCCTCCAAGGCATCGGATATATCCTTAGATGTTATAGAGCCGAAAAGCCTTCCTCCTTCCCCTGCCTTCCCTTCTATCTTCACCTTTGTGGCGGCTAATCTTTCAGCTAACTTCTTTGCAGATTCCAAATCCTCCGCATGTCTGGCAGCATTAATTGCATTCTGACGTTCTAATTTCTTTATATTGGCTTCGGTAGCCTCTATTGCCAGTTTTTTAGGGAATAGCATATTCCTTGCATATCCGTCATTCACATTGACTATTTCACCCTTTTTTCCGCTTCCTTTAACATCCTCAATCAATATTACCTTCACTTTATTTCCTCCCTACTATTTTATATCATTCAATAATTCCTTTATCTTTTCCACCGCTTCTTCAACAGGAATATCCACCTGTGCGGCAGCCATTGTGAGATGCCCACCACCCCCCAACTTTTCCATAAGGGTTTGCAC
Source organism: Anaerovoracaceae bacterium (assembly GCA_050953445.1). GTDB lineage: Bacteria > Bacillota > Clostridia > Peptostreptococcales > Anaerovoracaceae > JBMNMS01. Next base: position 838,228 of record JBMNMS010000001.1, on the reverse strand, counting down.
ATTGATTTTCCCTAATGATCGGGCACTTATATGGGTTATACCCTGCTCATTTTGGCCGATTACAAAGCTTGCAACCACATCTTGCAAATTTAAAAGTTCATCTGCCGAAAGGGATGTAATAATATGAGCATTGTGATGCTGCCCCCGAAAGATGGAAAACACAATACCCCCCGGCAAAAATTCGGCGTTGGCAACAGTCAAAGCCTTGTGATGAAAAACCTCCGGATCCACCTGGAAAAATTGCTTTACATTAGCCGTTTCCGCACCGTTTCTCCTCAACCAGGAGGCAGCCTCAAAGGTTCTTACCCCTGTTCGGATAGAAAAATTCTTGGTATCCATGGTTATTCCGGCCAGAAGAATCTCCGCCTCCAGTTTCTCAATTGCCTTTTTCCCTTCTGCCCCATATTGAAGAATTTCAGTAACCAGCTCAGATGTGGAGGAAGCGTAGGATTCCATGTAGGTTAAAGTAGCATTTTCTATGCTATCCTCTGCCTTTCTATGGTGATCTATCAATACTATCTTATCCGTATAGCTTAGAAGTTCGGGACATTCCACCAGGCTTGGCCTATGGGTATCCACAACCACTATTAGAGTATCCCTGTCCACTGCATGTAAAGCCTCCGCATTGGTCATAAAATTATATTGGCCTGTTTCTTGAACCTTTTGGAAGGCTCCCGATAAGGAAGCTCCATAATTATTTATTATGATATATGCCTCCCTGTTTTGATTGCGTGCCATCCTGTAAAACCCTAATGCCGCTCCGAAGGAGTCTAAATCCGGGTTTTTGTGACCCATTATGACCACCTTACCCGATTGATCTATTATCTGGCGTATGGCGTGAGCCATAATCCTGGATTTACCCTTGTTTCTTTTTTCAACCGTCTGCAACTTTCCCCCATAGTATTCAACCCGGTTTCTTCCCTTTACCACCGCCTGATCTCCTCCACGGCCAAGGGCTAAGTCCAGGGCAGCAAGAGCATATTCCTCCGATTCCGCTAAGGTTTTCCCTTCCAGTCCTATACCGATAGAAAGGGAGGGAGGAAAATCTGCACCGGATTCCAAGGCACGAATTTCGTCAAGAATACCAAATTTAGCGATTTCCAGCTTCTCAAAATATTTTTGCTCCATAACCATAAAATAGCGAGAATTGCTGGATTTTATAACAGTGGCGGAAAAACGGCCTGCCCATTGACGAATTATTGTTTCTATCTGCGCCGATAACAAGGATTTCTTTTCATCGGGAGAGTTGCCTATAAGCTCATCATAATTATCGACGATTATATGAGCATAACAGACCGCCTCATCATGATAAAGGGTTTTTAACTTTTCCTGTTCCGTAATATCCAACCAATACAGCATGATGCCCCCCTGAATTCCACCATCCAGAAAGGATGCAATAACCCTGTATGTTTTTTCCTGCCGAACTACAAGAAGCCCTTCCTCCTCACCCTTAATAGACTGAAAATCATCTACCCGTATTCCAGTTAATTCGGGAAAATGGGAATTAAACATCTTAGCTTCTTTAAATATCTCCAGGAACTTCTGGTTGTACCATATGAGTATGTCCCCTTCACTGACAAGACAAAGTGGTAAAGGATTATGAAGCAACAGGGGTTTAATGGTATCCTCCAGGTCACCGGTAACGCCCTTTACATATTCCTCCATAAGGCCGGTCTTGCTGCTTATTAGTCTCCAGTATAAAAGAGACAGGAAGATTACAAAGACCCCGCCCAGTACTCCTGCATATATATTGAAATACAAAAGAGCCAGGGAAAATATTATTAAAACGAAGGTGCTCGCCTTAAAGAAAGGAGATATAAGGGCTTTTAAAATTTTACTTTCCACTATTATCCTCCTGCTTTTCTGCCTTTTATGAAATACTATTATATCACAAAAGCCTCCCCATCGAAACGATAGAGTGCTTAGAATTTAAAAGGCGATGGTTCAATATGAATCCATCGCCCACTAAATCCACCCGTCATTAGTCCGCTGTGTACGGTAGCAAAGCCACAACCCTTGCCCTTTTGATAGCTGTTGTTACAGCCCTTTGATGAACAGCACAGGTTCCTGTAATCCGCTTAGGTAAGATCTTACCCCTCTCCGTCACATATTTTTTAAGTTTTTCAACTTCTTTATAATCAATCGTTTCGCTTTTATCGGCACAGAATTGGCAAACCTTCCTTCTTCTCATGCCCCTTCTTTTATCCATCATATCTTTTCTTTCCTTTCAATTCATTAAAACGGAATGTCATCATCGTCCAGTTCAGTAAATCCTCCGGGAGCCAGAGAAGGCTGATTAAAATCTCCGCCATCGATTTTTTCGGAACGTTCGTTTTTGTCGCCCCATTCCAAAAATTGCACCCTATCCGCAACCACATCTGTCGTATAACGGGTTTCCCCATTTTTATCCTTATACTGACCGGTCTGAATTCTCCCCTGAACTGCAACAAGCCTTCCTTTTGCAAGGTAACGCTCACAAAGTTCTGCTGTCTTGCCAAAGCTGACAATACGAATAAAATCCGCCGTCTTTTCCTTGGCCATGGGTCTATCGACTGCAAGTGTAAAATTCGTCACTGCAAGCTCATTCTGAGGGACATACCGGGTTTCCGGATCCCTGGTAAGCCTGCCTATTAACACTACTGCATTCATTGAATCACCTACTTCTCATCTTTATTGATGATAATATGACGGATGACGCTATCAGAAATCTTCATCCTTCTATCAAGCTCTTTTGGAAGATCCGCTGGGGCTTCGAATTCGATCAGCACGTAGTATCCTTCGTTCTTCTTCCTTATGGGATATGCAAGTCTGCGCATGCCCCAAACATCTACTTTGCCGACTACACCATCGGCAGAAATGATTTCCTTAACCATTTCCACAATGGCCTCTTTCTTGTCGTCTTCCAAAGCAGCCTCGATGATGAACATGATTTCATATTTGTTCATTTTTTCACCTCCCTATGGACTAAATGGCCCTTCTTCTCCGAAGGGCAGAGAGCATATTTCGGATTGTCCGAAAATCAATGCCTATTCATTCTACCACAGGGATACATTTTTGCAAGCACAATTTTTATATTGATGTAAGGTATCGTTCAAAAACCTCTCTATCGACGCAACGGCTTATTGCAAGTGACTTGGATATTTCCCCGTTTCGAACCAGATCGGCCAGGGCATAGTCCATGGGCATCATGCCATTTTTAATGTTGGTTTGCAAAATGGTATCGATTTGATGCTGCTTTCCTTCCCGTATTAAATTTCTAGCCGCATCATTCATGATAAGAATCTCCATGGCGGGAATCATCCTTTCCCCATCTTCGGTTAGCAAAAGCTGCTGACACACTATCCCCTGGAGTATGTTTGCCAGCTGAGTTTTAACCTGTTGCTGCTGATAGGGAGGAAAGGCATCGATTATCCTGTCAATGGTTTGTGCCGCTGTAACCGTATGGACCGTGGACATTACAAAGTGCCCTGTCTCCGCTGCGGAAATAGCTGTCCCTATAGTTTCTAAATCCCGCATTTCCCCCACCAATATTACATCCGGATCTTCTCGAAGAGCCCCTCTTAGGGCATCTGCAAAGCTTCCCGTATCTGTACCCACTTCCCGCTGATTTACAATGCTCTTATTGTGCTTATGGAGGTACTCAATAGGTTCCTCTATGGTTATGACATGACAATTTCTATTTTCGTTTATATGGCCTACCATAGCCGCCAAGGTTGTCGATTTGCCTGAACCCGTGGGCCCTGTTATCAACACCAGACCCCTTGGCTTAAGAGACATGTCTTTTAATATCCAGGGAATGTTCATTTCCTCGAAGGTAGGTATTTGAGAATTTATCCTTCTCAAAGCAGCGGCATAACTTGACCTCTGCCGAAAAACATTAACCCTGTACCGGTTCAAGCCCGGCAAAGACCAGGATAAATCCACCTGTCCGGCTTGTAAAAGTATTGCTTTTTTTTCTTCACTCAAAAGACCAAAGCAGATATCCTTAGTATCTTCCGGTATTAAGGGGTCTTCCCCAAAGGGTATAAGTTTACCTTTTACCCTTAACATTGGCGGTCTGCCTACGGTTATGTGGATATCGGAAGCCTTCAGTTCCTCGGCCTTTTTTAGTACCTCAACAACATTATAAGACATTTTTCCTCCTATCAATCTACACTATATGTTACCTTTAATAATTCTTCTGTGGTGGTGATGCCCTGGATTACCAAGTTCATACAACTTTCCCTGAGGGTTACTGTCCCCTGCCTTATGGCAGTCTGTGCAATCTGATCCGTGGTAGCTCTTCGATTAACTAAGTCTCTTATTTCCCTCGTCACAACTAATATCTCGTGTATGCCCATTCGACCTTTATAGCCTGTAAAATTACAGGTGGGGCATCCCTCCCCTTTGTAAAGGGGCATCGGCTCTTTCATCTTCAAAAGAAGCATGTCGCCATGGGAGGGACGATAAGAGGTCTTGCAGCGGGGGCAGATTTTACGAACCAGACGCTGGGCCACAACTCCTATCAAGGAGGAGGATACCAGGTATGGCTCAATTCCCATATCCACTAATCTTACCACTGAGGATGCGGCATCGTTTGTGTGTATGGTGCTCAGAACAAGGTGCCCCGTAATAGATGCCCTTATGGCTATCTGTGCGGTTTCGCTGTCACGTATCTCACCAATCATTATTACATCCGGGTCCTGCCTGAGAATAGATCTTAATCCGCTTGCGAAGGTAAGTCCTGCCTTCACATTTACCTGCACCTGATTAATGCCGTCCAACTTGTATTCAACAGGATCTTCCACCGTTATTATATTAACATCCGGCTTGTTAATCTCCCCTAAAAGAGTATACAGCGTCGTTGTTTTTCCCGATCCGGTGGGGCCCGAAAGTAAAATGATTCCATTTGGGCTTTGGCTTATTTTATCGAAAAGTGCCTCATTGGACTCGGAAAGCCCCAGCATCTCTCTTGACAAAGCCCCCGCCGATCCGCCCAAAATACGGATTACCACCTTCTCACCATATACCGTAGGTAGAAGAGATATTCTAAGGTCTACGCTGTTTCCGTCTATTTGAGTTTCAACCCGTCCATCCTGAGGAATTCGTTTTTCCGCAATATCCATTCCCCCCATTATTTTAATTCTGGTTATGATTGCAGGATGAGCTGTCATCGATGAGGACATAACCTCCTGAAGCAGTCCGTCTATGCGAAAGCGCACCTTCAGGTTTTTCGATGTAGGCTCTATGTGAATATCGCTGGCATTGGATTTTATGGCATGCTGAAGAATAGAATTGACCAGCCTGACCACCGGGGCATTGGCAACCTCAGATGCAGAAATCTCGGTAAGGCTTTCTAAATTTATCTCACTATATTCCCTCTTTAGGTCCTCAAAGGCCTTTTCCGCAATTTCGCTGCCATAGTAACGATCTATGGCATTCAATATATCCTTTTTAGGACTTAAAACCCCATTGACCTCCAAACCCGTTGCATTGCGCACATCATCCATGGCGTAAAAATTCAAAGGATCAGCCATGGCCACCGTCAATAAGTTTTTATCCTTTTTAATCGGTATGATGGAATGTTTTTTAGACAAACTTTCGCTGACTAATGTAACGGCATCTTTATCTACAACTATCTCACCTAAATCCACATAAGGTATATGATAAATGTATTCCAGATTTTTAAAAAGAGTCTTTTCGTCTAAATACCCCAATTCAATAAGGGTTTCCCCTAAAAGAGATCCATTTTGCTTGGAAACCGCCAAACCTTCTTCAAGCTGCTCTTCCGTAATTGCCTCACTTTCGACGAGTACTTCTCCCAATCTTTTATTTTTAATACTCATATTTTTTCTCCATTGTAACAGGCATCATAATGGCTGAATAAATTGTATGCCGATTACCCTTATGATATTATGATAACATATTGCAAACCGATCGGTTCAATGCTATTTTACTGGAGGTCGATATTATGGATGAATTTAATACCACTTTAGATTTTTCTGCTACCACCCTTACGCCCCTGTTATTTGTATTCATCTTAGGCCTGTTGGTAGGCAGTTTTCTCAATGTCTGTATATATCGCATCCCCCTTGAAAAAACTGTGGTGAAGGGACGTTCTTTTTGTCCTTCGTGTGAGAAGCCTATTCCCTGGTATCTGAATATCCCCTTGCTCAGTTATATCTTTTTGCAGGGAAGGTGTCGCTTTTGCGGTTCAAAGATTTCTCCATCCTATCCACTAATCGAGCTTCTCAATGGCCTTTTAACCCTATTCTGTTTTGTGGTTTATGGTTTCAATCCAACCGCCCTTTTTGCAGCAGCTCTGTTCTCCCTCCTCATTGTCATAGCTTTCATAGATATTCATCACAGGATTATCCCCGACGGTCTCGTGGTGGCAGTAACCATTGTTGCCCTGCTTAACGCTGTCCATCAGATTTTTTTCCTGCAAGGCTCCTGGCATCTTTATTTTTTTGGAATCCTTGCCGCCTCCTTACCCCTGCTTATTTTAGGCCTGATATACCCGGATGGCATGGGAGGCGGGGATGTAAAGTTTATGGCTGCCGCCGGTCTCTTTGTCGGCTGGAAGCTTATCCTTCTCTCTCTCTTTTTCGGATGTTTGATCGCTTTGCTCTACGTTATCATACAAATGATACGAAGAATTCCCCTTAAAGGTGTCCCCATCCCCTTTGCCCCATTTTTATCAGCGGGCATTATAATCGCCCAGCTTTGGGGCATCCGGATCGTAGGTTTCTATCTTAAATTAGTGTGGGGTCTATAGGTTCTTCCTTTTCCTTATATTCCTAAAGTCGGGTATCAGGTTTAGTTGGATCTCTAAGATTTCTTTGATATATAAAAGACCCACCCCCTCATATTGCAAAATTATATAGGGTGCATCCATATCCTCTATTATATAGTCTCTGGCAGAAATCTGGTCGGATAACTTCTTATAGAAGACGGGTAAAACACCCATCTCCTCCCATTCCTTTATCTGCCTTTTAAACTCCCACTTGTAAAAGAAGAACGAATAGGGATTGTCGGGAATATCGACGACCACTATCGATCCAAAGTCCATTACAAGAGCTGAACCTTCTAACTCATAGCTTTCCTCTACCTGCTCATAGTATTGGGATAGAACCTCATATTTTTTAGGATACCGTTCTGAGTGGAGCTTCAATCTATGATAAAAGGACCATTGTGAGAACTTTTCAATAGTTCTCCGCTCATACAGCTTCCACTTGTCGGAAAGAGCCGGATCCCCTAAACGCTCTAAGATTAGGAGAAAAACCTCGTTGACGGGACGGTCTATATCGGAAAGATATATGTAGTTGGTTACCGCTGTTAAAATCGCCCTTTCCTGCTTTTTCTCCAATATGCTCATAAAATGAGACAGATTCAAATGTATAAGATCTATATCCGCATCCTCCAGGCAATAAAGCCTTATCTCCATTGCCAGCCTAGAGTTTCCCCTGATTTGATATTTTTCGAAATAGTCATCCAATCTGTTAAAATTGCTTTTAAAGTTCTCCTTTATATCTTCGAAGAAGCTATCGGTATCATCGAAGTCCCAAAAGAAAAGTCCTTCCTGGGGAAAGTAACCTCTCCGCTTGGCTTCCCTGATCATCCTCCTTCTGAGAAGACGCATGGCATCCACATCGTAATGTGCCTGATATAACACAAAAAACAGTTTTATCAGACGAGGTGAGAACCTTGTATTCAGTATCTGAGCAGCTCTCTCCTGGAAGGCCAGGCTTTTTTGGCTGAGAACATCAAAGAGCAAGGATTCTAATTCCTTTCCAGAAAGGGAATAACTAAACCTTTCAAGCTCATCCCCATCCACCTCCATAGCTCTTTCCAAAACACCTTTAGGTAGACTATTCCTGTCTAATTCTGCAAAATCTTCTACTAAAAAAAATCGCTTCCGCACATCCTCCATGGCATTTTTGAATTTTTCTGTTTCAAACATAGCCTTCACCCGGCATTATATTCTAATCTTTTCTGGAAGTGTCTCCACTGCGTCCACTATGCTTTCCACCGTATTTGCTATGCGATGGGTAAGCTCCGAAAGGCCGCTATCAAATTCACTGATGGCCAGACTCAGCCCCTCCCGCATTTTATCGTTAAAGTCCCCTATGGCTGTACCCAAATTTTCAGACAGACCGGCTATATCCATGTTTATCTCCTTAGCATAAAGACTCATGCTCCTTGCCTGCTCATCGAAGGAGGCTAAAATATCGGCAGTTTGGTCCTTGTATTGACTTAGTATTTCTCCATTTCTCGTAATGGAGGTTTCCAGCATGGTTCCAATTTCCTCGGAAATGCGCATAATAACACCTTGAACCTGATAGTCCATCTCATCCAGAGTCTTTTGGGAGCTTTCCTCGCTTCTGCTGAAAAACATCTCGTAGTCCTGACGGAGGTTTTGTGCCTGCTCCGTAAGAGCCTCTATGGCCTTGGCATTGCCTGCAACCCCGCTGTTTACTCCCTCTGCAATCTCCTTTCCTGCCTCCTGCATGGCCTTTTGCATCTCCCCTGTTATACCTTCTACAAGGCTTGCTAAACTCTGTTGAGCATGAATGCCTTTTTCCATGACAGCCTTCATATCTACCGAGAATCTCTCCGTTTGTTTTTGCATCATATTCGTCAGATCGGCAATGTCGTTTAGGTTTTTATTCAGCTTTAATGAGAATTCCATAGTTTCTTTCTGGGAGGCTTCCAACCTGGATAGAAGCCCCTCTGCACGGTGCATAGCTCCACTTTGACCCTCCATTATTTCACTCATCCCGGTCAGACTGTCCCCCAGCAAACCGTTGAGCTGCATCAGTCTGTTTTGATAATCCGCATTGCGCTCTTCCGTTATCCTCAGGTACTCCTCATTCAATTTCTGAATTTTTTCCTGATGCTCCTTGTTTTGTTTTTCTTTGCCATTTTTATATACTTCCTCACGTTCCTCCATTCTGTTTAGATATTGAGTCTCTTGCTCTTCAATTCTCCTTTGGTATTGAACATTCAGATCTTCAATTTTTCTTAGATATCCCTCCATCAAATCCCTGCTGCTACACCTTTGTTCGTCAAAGATCTTTTCAAAACGTGAGCTGTATTCCTCTAACGCTTTTTGTTGCAGAAGACAGGTGCTTTCCATTTTCTTCTGGTATTCTTCCATTGCCGCTCCTATGCTATTGATCCTGCTTTCAAATCCATGGACCAACTTAGCTGAAAAGCTTTCTGACAACTCCTTCATTCCCGTTTCCTGTCTGTGATTCACAGCCTCAGCAAAATCGCATATAGCGTCATTTATTTTTGTTGTTTCCTTTTCGAAGGACTGAGATATGGAGATAGCCACATTTTCAAAAACTTTTTGATTTTTTTTAGTTGCATCCAGCAGCAGGGCCGCTTCCGACAAAGTTGAAGCCGTAGGAAGGGCCAGATCAAAAGACATTAAAAACCTATGGTATTCCATTTCCGCCATTCTGAAAGCTTTTAAATCGAAGGCTACGAAGATAAGGTGGACTATAATCAATAAACCTGCTGCAATCAATCCCCCCGCCACACCTAAAATAGCATTCTGGCTTCCTAATATGGCGATTATCAAAGGTGTAACACCCAAAGAAAAAATCACCAATCCTGTTATTACCCCCCAGATGTATTTCACACTGTCCCTGCGTGAGGGAACCATTAATAAGTATTCCTTGTCGAAAAATGCCCTGCCTTCAGGAAGGATTTCTTCCGTGTAAACAACCTCCGATAGATACATAAGCCTTTCCCAGGCAGTCCTAAATTCATCCGTAAACAAATAATCGATTCCATTAGCTTTATCGACTGAAGGTATACCCTCAACCCCTTTTTCTTCAGAAACACATGCTAAGCTTTCGTTTAATAAAGCAAGATTATTTATGTCCCCTTTTGGCAGAATATCTGCCATTTGAATAATCTTGCCCAGTCCCTTACTCACCGCTTTAAGAACCTTAACATCGTATCTGAAATAAAAGATAGACCAGATTACAACCCCTGTTAAGAAAGGAAGCGCTGCCGCTACAGCGCCTAAATAATCCTCAAACAAAAAACCATTATAGCCATATCCCATATTCATACCCATCCATTCAGTCCCCCATATCCACTAAAGTTGGTAATATAATTATTATAGCAGAATCTACAAAAAATTCGACTTTTTTATCAAAAAACACTGGATTTATTTTTTGATAGTGTTATAATCAACTATACTAACAATTTAATACATAATTATTCTATCAAACAAACAAGGAGGTACGGATTATGGATTTATTTCTAACACGTTTTCACAAGATGAAAAACAGAAAAGGCTTTACCTTAGTAGAGCTGATAGTAGTTATCGTTATCATTGGTATACTGGCAGCGGTAGTTATACCCAGATTGTCAGGGTTTAGTGATTCAGCAAAAGAGAGAGCTGCTCTTGCTGAACATAGAACATTAATCAGTGCAATTCAAATGTGGCAGGCTGCGAATGATGATCCAGAAGCATTCCCAGCCAATTTAGATGCTTTGAAGGATTATCTAAATAAAGGGGTTAACGGTTTAAAGTACAAAGATAATCATACAATTAATGGCACTAACTTAACCACAACTAATCCAAAGACAAATGGAACACCGTCTGCATGGACTTATCCCGAAGATGGTGCTGGTGATGATGGTACTGGTGGCTGAGTAGCCATTGACACAAAGCTAACTCAATCATAACTACTATCAAGAGGGGGAATAATTTCCCCCTCTTTTATCTTTACTAATCTATGTAACTAACTAATCCTCCCTTTTGTGGGGATTTTTTGTATTCTTGCATAAGTCCTGCTGTTTGCTATTTTTCGCTATATACATCTGCATTGCTTTCCACAGATGACTTACCATCGCCATTGGGCATAAACTGTTATGTTCCCGGTAACCGGTGTAGCATTGGTGAATGTGGTTCCCCTTCCATTGCTATTAGTATTCCAACTGCTAAAAGTATATCCCCGCCTGGTTGGATTGTTTGGCATCTGAGATCCTACGCTGCTACCCTCAGGGACAGTGACAGAAACGGTGGTACTTCCTCCCCTGAAACTTCCGCCATTGGCATTGAAGGTTACGGTATATTGACGCGCCTGCTCCCATTGAGCATAGACTGTCGTGTTTGCATTAACTGCAGTATTTGCAGTAAAGGTGCTGCCGTTTCCATATCTGTTGGTATTCCATCCTTTAAATATGTAACCTGATCTGACAGGATCATTTGGCATCTGAGATCCTACGCTATCCCCTTCATTCACGGTTACTGCAATAGAGTTGGTACTACCCCCGAAGTTTCCGCCATTGGGATTAAAGGTTACCGTATACTTGCTCACCTGCTCCCATTGAGCATAGACTGTCATATCTCCATTAACTGCGGTATTGGCAGTGAAGGTACTGCCGTTCCCATTGCTGTAGGTGTTCCAACCTTTAAATACATAGCCGGATCTGACAGGATCATTTGGCATCTGAGAGCCTACGCTAACTCCTTCATTCACAGTTACGACAACAGAGTTAGTACTGCCCCCGAAGTTTCCGCCATTGGGATTAAAGGTTACCGTAACCTGAGGTACTACTTCCCACTGAGCCTTTACCGTAATGTTTGAAATCACTATGGTATTGCCATTGAAATCGCTTCCACCTAATCTCTTCCATCCTGTAAACTTATATCCGCTCCTTGTGGGACTATCAGGCATTGCACCGCCAAGGCTTTCTCCTCGATTTACATTCACCGAAAGGGTCGTGCTGCCTCCTGAGAAACTTCCGCCATTGGCATCAAAGGTGACTGTACGGGTTTCCGCTGTTCCACCCTCACCTGCCTCCACTGACGGCAAGCCGCCCTCCTCCTTATAGATCCGAAATGGAATTGTCCCATATACTCCCTCGGCATACTTATCTCTGACCTTTAATGTATAACTATTTGCATATTCATCTTGAGAAGAGTCTTGGGCTGAAATGGTTATCCTTCCCTGACTATTAAAGGATAAGGAAATGCTCGGGCTCCCATCTTCAGAATTCCTTTCCACCAGGTACTGCAGATTCACCGTCCCCTTGCCAAGATCCTTATATGACTCGGAATATCCTACTTCATGAACCTCATTTCCTGCCACACCAAGGTTTCTATAGTAATTTGTTGTGGATATACCTATGGTACCCCCGTCTATCCTTAACAGATTTAGAGCAAGAGGTTTCTTCATAGTCGAAGCATTGCCATCGGGAAATACTATTGCACCGGTATCACTCAGAGACAAAGATCCCTCATTATGTATAATACCGCTCCCCTTTTCTGCTTTGAGGATTGTGCCGTTAGGAACTACAACACCGGTTTCGGCACTCCATCCCCCTCCCTTCATGATTCCATTTACCTTCAGATTAAGCTTTCTTGCTGTTATATCTGTATCCTCGATAAGAAATTCTTTTTTCTTGGATTTTATCGTTATGTCTTCCCCCGATGTCAATGTACTCCCCTTTATAATTACCATTTCTGCCGCTGTTAAATCCATATCCTTACCTGCGGTCAAGGAGGTGTATGGCTCTATGCTGAGGTTGCCCCATTTATCCCCTGCCTGCAAAATGATGCTCTCATAGGTTTCTAACTTTGCACCGTTATCTACAAGCTTAACGCTGCCGTCAGCATTGAACAAAGCCTCACCATTGCTGGTGTTTATATCCACATATTGATATAGAGTTATTCCCCCATCTTCTGTAAACATGGAAATATCCGTATTATTTTTAACTTCAATATCATTTGCAAAATGGATGTTTTTATCCACCTGCCAATTGATAAAGTTGTTTGTATCTGTGGTTTTTATCTCGATCTTTCCGACCTTATCAGTATTTCTATTCCTCCACACCCCCATAGGCACATAGAGAGAACCGTCGGAAGGATCCAGGTTTATAGTGGGGTTTTCAGGCGAAGGGAAATTCACCTTTGAATTAAAGCCATTTATGAGGACCCAATTTGGTTTGTTGCTATCACTGCCATGATTTACGGAAACATCCAAATCCCCATCGTAACTCCCGTCACCATCTTTATCCACCCAGGCGAATATACCGGAACGCCATTCATCACCCTGAATATATACGCTGTTGCTGCTGGGCTTTTCCGCACCTCTGACACCGCTTTTATCTACGGGAATCAGAGAGAGCATAAGAAAACGATTTGCCGCAAGGGCTTTCAACTCTTCCTTTGATATTGTCTTCTTATTTCTCCATTCACTTATGAATTCATAATCCTCGGGGAATTTTGGATCTGCAAGCCCCTCTACCGAACGGTACCAACGATAAAGATTTAAGTCTTGAATGGAGGTATAGTCTTCTATTTCATACACACCTTTTAGCAACTTCAAATCCGAACTATCTCTTACACTTGCAACCTCTATCCCTTCCTTAATAGTTCCATTGTTCCTCTCGCCATCAATTCTCACCATGCTGGCTATAAGGGGTTTTCTAAAGGACATTTCAGCTAACTTTTCAGACAGAAATATTACAAAGGTCTTGTTCCCCGAAGGATAATCCCTGCTCAATCTATATGCAGAAATATCCCTTCCGAAAATGCTTTTATCTTCTTTTGAAAGCCCTGCTATAAGGGTTCCCCCATAAACGCCGCTTCCTTTTATCAGCTCCTGAGCCTCAAAGATAGCATCCTCCAACTCTCCCTGCATATGAAAGCCTAATTTGGTAATATCCCGTGAATCTATGGTCATTTTAAACTGAGCAGCAAAAACTGGGATGATCCCTACAGCTATAATGCCTATCAAGGCTACGGCTATGATTATTTCTATTAATGTAAATCCCTTATTATCTCTTTTCATTCCCATCACCGCTTTTCCAAATTCTCAAAACAGACTAATTTTCCGGCTTTCCATAAGGTCCGTAGATATGCCAAAGCTCCAACAATATGGTTTCCTTTATAGCATCAAAAGCTATTCCCAGGGAGGTTTCATCGGTGGCATCGAAATATATCTCATTAAGATTTGTTCCCGCAGGATTACAGTTCTTGGCAATGATCTTGGCCCTGCTGACCTCAGAGGGTACGCCTGAGAATCCGATTACAAAGGTTTTGGGTTTTAAACCTGTATCCTTTATCAATAATTCATCACCTATGTACTTGGTGTAGTCTATACAGGTATCATACCTATCAGTGCTACCCGAGCCCCCCCTATTCTTTATGTTCCCCTCTGCTTTTTGATAGACTAAGTTTGTACGCTTATTATCATAGGATGACCCCCCCGACACGTAGCTATAGTAGGTTGGATCACCATCTGTCAACAGGATTATATAGTAGAGCACCTCTTCATCGGCTGCTTTTGAATAACTCTGCAATTGATAGTATCCTCTCCTCAGACCATCTCCTGTATTTGTTCCTCCATTGGCACTTGTAGGTATCTTCCTTTTCGCCTCTTCCTTCTTTCTCTCGTCCACTAAATGAATCAAGGAGGAAGGATTGTTGGCATTATCGGCAAACCTTACCACCCCTAACCATACATTTTCAGGAAACGAGTCTATGAGAGCATTTGCCTTATCCTTCATTATCTGTGATCTAGACTTTTCATTGCGTCCGGGGCTACCTCCACCCATAGCGTCCTTCATACTGCCCGAATCGTCTAAAACCATTGAAATTACCACCGTAACGTTTTTATTCCCCTCAGGCTGGGGTCTGGGATCCTCCCTGTAAGCAATTAAAGAAGCCGGATTCCTCTCTGAAGAGTAAAGATCTACGGCAACCGAGTTTATGGCTGACACTGTGGAGGCTACCTCCATTGATTTTCCATTAACCTTGTCCAACCCGATGGTATAATCCACCAGCTTGGTATCTTCAGTGTTATCGAATCTTAAGCTATAGGTTACTCCATTCTTCGCCGATACCAGAACCCTCTTCACGTGGCTGCCACCTTTTCCATCCTCATTGGGCACCCAAAGATATTGGACGAATTCCCTCTTATCCTCTGAAACTCCTATGTAGCTCCATTTATCTTTTAAATAGGCCTCCTCCGCATCACCGGGCATTATAAAAGTTACTGAAGCATCGCGTACAGCATTATTAAGTATCTCCGTAGCATGTCTCATCTCTGACTGGAGTTCGTATTCATCTTCTACCTTTTTTTCTGCGGTAAAAGAAAATTTAATAAAACCTCCCGCAGCGGCCATTACCATACCTAAAAGGGAAAGAGCAATTATTATCTCCATCAGCGTAAATCCAGACCTGCCTATTATTCTCCTTTTATCTCTACCACCCTTTTTATCCATGATATCCCCCTATTTGGACCAGATCATATCCTTTAAAATACTCTTGTTGGTATCAGAAGCATCCACCTCGAAAAATACCTCCAACTTGACCTTTTTCCTCATACCATTGTACTCCCCTTGAGAATTTATGGTTATGATTTCATCTTTACCCGACTTTTTATAGTCTATGGATACTGTTGCCTTGCCTGCTTCTCCTAAATCTATGGTTTCCTCCGATGGTTTGCTACCATCCTTCAAAGCCTTTAGAAGGGTTGTACCACTTTCAGCGCCGGTGTCCGTTGCCCAAAGAGCCTCAAAGGCAATCTCGGCACCGGATCTTGCAGCATAATATGCTTGAAGACCTCTTTCCTGCGCCCCCGCCTGTGCAATGTTAGTCTGTGCTAAAAAAGCCACAATACCCACCATTACGAACACCACCAGTAAAGTGACTATAACAAAGGGCAGGGCTGCCCCCTTATTGCTTCTTATCATTTGTCCCACTCTCCCCCTTTAATCTATCCTCAACTGAAAGGGTTGACCTTGCCCCTTGGAATAACGGGGTTGATCTTCATCCATCGATCCTGTCCTTCATCAAGGGCAGGCAGCGAGAAGAAGGTTATTACCATTTCGCCTCCGATACCGGCTCCACTTCCCTCCATCCTTATGCTTTTTAAAATAGTGGTTTTCTTCATATTTTCTACCGCTGTGATAAATCCAAAAACGCTTTCGTAGGATGAATCTTCAAATCTAAAAGTGATATCTCTGCCAGGAATTATATCCGATCCTGAGATTTCACCACCGCTGCTTCCTTCTTGAGACCCCCTAGAGTATTTCTTGTAAAAATCGGGTGAAATTTCTTTTGCCAGATCTTTCAGATGATATTCTGCCGGAGAAAAGGCTCCCCTCTCTATAGGCACAGTGCCTATAATATCCGGTGAAGGCGTATAAGATGAAACACGTATTCCGGAATCGATTATGAGGTTGTCTAAGGCATACAGCAGTTGTGATTGCTTAGGGTCGAAAAAGAAAGTCGAATATCTATCTATTAATTCGTTTCTTTCAATCTCAGCCTTTACAGCCAATTCCTCCTTCTTTGCCATGAGGGACTTTGCTCTATCCATATCGCTATCTATCATGGCTCTCTCCTGCTTTATTATATTTGTGGCCTCCAAGCTTGGCTCCATAACAAAGCTATAGCATATGTACAATGTAATCAGAACGACAACCAATACCAAAAGACTTCTATCCCTGCGATTTAAGCCCTCCAACATTTTCATACTTCTTCACCCGCCTTTATTATGCCATTAATTTCCGCTATGTAGCCTCCCGACTCCCAACCGGAGGTTACAGTAAGCAGAGTTATCTGAACAAACAGATCCGAGCTTTCCAGATTCTCAAGAAGTTCAGCTACCACCTTTCTGTTAGGAACCCGGAATTTAAAACCGGCTTCCAGCTTATTAATACTGGCACTTTCCAGTGAAGCGGTATTAGGCATGCTATTAGTCAACCATCTTAAAAATTCTGAATTTAAAGTGTCTCCATCCTTAACCCTTTTTAATGCTGCTTCCGCATAGCTATCGTATTCCTCCATAGCACTAATCTGCTTCTGTAAGGTATTTGCCTCCTGATATTCCCGGCTGTTTTTGATTTCTTGGAGTTCAGCAGATGCCTTTACCAACCCTGCATTGAGCAAAGTTTTTTGCAAAAACAACCCTCCGCTTACCAGAATAATCAGAGCTATGGCCATCACCCCTAAAAATAGCGGAGATTTTATATCGAAAGCCTGTTCCTGTTTTTTTTGAAACCCATCGAAAAAGTTGTAATCTCTCATCTCTTCCCCCCCTATTTTTTATGTCTGATAAGACCGGCAACCGCATTTAAGTGACCAGGATTGTCCAACGGGATGACCGTTGTTCCCCTGCTGATGGATTGCAGTTTTTCCGTTGAAATCCCTAAGCTAATACTCCAATACTGGGGGAATCCCGGAAGGTTGCTTCCCTGTCCGGCAAGAAAACACTTTCCTATGCTGCTTCCCTTTGATCGGTTGATATAAAAGGTTGCCAACTTCCTCACCTCATCCACCATATGATAAAGGATGGGTTTTAAAGCCTCGAAATAGGGGACTGTATCTTCCTTCTCATCGAAGAAGTTCATATCTTTTTTAAAACTTTCCGCCTCCTTCTCCTCCCTATGAAAAGTATCTATAAGCACCTTATCTATATCCGATGATCCTATATTGAGATGCCTGTAAAAAAGGGGCTGATTCTTTGAGTAAATATATACCGTAGTGATGGTGTGTCCGAAATCGATCAACAAAAAGCCCTTTTCATCTGTGGCCGTTTCGTTTAACGTATCCGCCCAATCCAAGAGTTTGTCTATAGCATTGATATTTAAATCCATAGACATCCTTTTGCCACCCAGCCTCCGAGCAGTCCGGAAATAGCTTTCTACAAAATCCTTGTCGATTGCAGCCACCCTATATCTATCCAGCCCTTCATCCTCCTCATCCAAAGGTCTATCTATCCTTTTATATTGGATGATATCCGTATTCAGGATGTGAAAGGTTTGATACATTTCATTTTTAACTATATCGTCCAAATCCTTTGGCTTACTATGGGGAATATCCACCTCCCGTATTATAGAATGAGTGCCATTGATTGTTATGACGATTTCCTTAAGGCTAAACCCCTCCCTTTGCGCCAATGACTTGATGGTCTCTGCAAGCAATTCATCATTTACCACCATTTCATCGTCAAAACATTCCCCAGAGATCTCGCTACTTCCGCTTTTCAAAACAGTTAATTGATTCTTCTGATAATCACCTTCCGCAATATGTATATATTTACTCCCGATATCAATGCAAGTCCTGCTCAAATCGAATTCCCCCTTTTATTGTATTGTCCCATATAGTGTAATAATCGGCAATAACATAGCAACCACTATAAATCCTACCACGCCACCCATTATAATGATCATCAGCGGTTCCATCATTGTAACCATTTTCTGTATGGCATTTTCCACCTCGTCATCGTAATAGTCAGCACATTTTTCAAGCATGGATTCTATTGTCCCCGATTCCTCTCCGATTCCTATCATGGAATAAACCATAGGAGGAAGCGGAGAAACCTTTCTCAAGGATTGGGAAAGGCTCATGCCCCTTCGAATATCTTCCTTAGTTACCAGCAATCCATCCATTACCACCCTGTTGCCAACCACCTTTATGACGATTTCCAGTGCTTGAATCAAGGACATTCCACTTGATAAAAGGGAGGAGAGCGTCCTTGTAAAGCGCACCGCAGCAATCTTAGAAACTGTGCTATTGACTATGGGCAGTGATAGCTGCAACTCATGCCATTTACGGAGACCGTTTTCCGTTTTAGTATAACCCTTAATCAGTATTACGGCTATAGTAATTCCGATTATAAAAATATACCAATACCCCCTTAGCACATTGGCGGTGCCTACCAGGATTTGTGTTATGATGGGAAGGTCGGTACCACTGGATTCAAACATCCCCATGAATATAGGGAGAACCTGGGTCACCAGAATCAGAACCACCGATATGGACAGAATTATTAATATAATGGGATAAGTCATTGCAGATCTGATCTTGGCTTTTAGTTTAGCATCCTTTTCAAATTGCTCTGCCAGCTTTTTTATAACCATATCTAACCGGCCACTGGCTTCACCTGCTTCAACCATGCTAATTACTATCTCCGGATAAACATCTTTTTGCTTTCTCAAACCTTCGGAGAGCTGATCACCACGCTGAACGGATTCATATAGCCGTTTAATGCTTTCTTTTATATTCTTTTTATCCATCTGCAGATAGAGAATGTTAAGGGCCTTGATCAATGTAATCCCCGACTCCAACATGGACGAAAGCTGCCTGCAAAGGACAGCAATATCCTTTGTAGAAAGCCTTATCTTAGATCCCCCTATGATATCCTTGCGCTCTTCCTTAATCCTATATCGAACCAGATACATTTGATCTTCTTTGATTCGTGCCATCAAGGCAGATTCGCTTTCAGCTTTTACCGGATATTTTTTTATGATACTGCCGTTATTTTTTGCTACAGTACATATATATTCCTGCATCCCCATCCCCCTTTTCGATTATTGAAGACAAAAACTACAATTAGTATATCTAATATACTCTTAAACCATGTAAATTACAAGGATAATCGACAATTAACATTAATTTTTTATGCTACTTGTCGATTTGCTTTCATTCTCCTAAAAAATGCATCTTTACACTATATTTATATCCATTTTTGTCTAAATAGTTTTCATTCCATTCTGCAAAATTACATGCTATAATAATTCTGAATTCTCAATCATTATTTCTTCAATATATATACACAGTTATTGTTGGAAAGGAGATATTATGAAAATTAATAGATTTACAACCATACTTACCGTGCTGACATTGATGCTATCCTTGTCCGTGCCTGTCTTTGCTACCGATTACTATAAAGAGTGGGGGCCATCCTGGGAATGGAGCGATGAGCAATGGAATATTGCCAACTCCTGGACTGAAGACCAATGGGATGCCTATTACAAAGCCGAAGACCTTGCTTTGATACAGCAATTCCGAGAATCCATGGGCTTTACCAATCTTGATGGAATCAATGTATTCTTTGATGGGACTTGCCTTGATTTTAAAGACGTAAAACCCGTTATAAAAAATGGTTCAACCATGGTTCCCTTCCGCACCATATTTGAAGCCTTCGGTGCAAAGGTGGATTATTCCCACCATACGGGCAGGCAGGTTATAACGGCATCTCTGAATGATGTTACCCTGACTCTGATCGTTGGACAACCCTACATGACCGTTGAAAAAGATAACGTCAAAAAGGATGTGTCTTTAACATCATCACCCTTCATAACCCAGGGCAGGACTCTAATTCCGGTAAGGGCTATATCTGAAGGTGTGGGATACGATGTCCTTTGGAATGAATGGCACCAGGTAGTTGAAATCATTGACAAAGATGCGCTGATAGACAATATCGACCAGCGTTTCAGCATTTATAACAGATTGATCACCGATAATCTTGAAGATTTTGATAAAACCTTTAAATCAAAAGGTAACATTTCCTTCGATGCCACCCTCTATGGGGATGGTGAAAATATAACCGGAGGTATCAAGAGCAGCTATACAGCATTGCAAAAAGGCCTTGCTGCCGACCTTAAAGGAAACATCCAGCTTAATTTGGATAGCTTTGCAGAGAGCCTTACATATATCCTGGGGGAGGAGACGATGAAAACTCTGACAGCCAATAAAAATACCCCTTTAGAGCTGATAATAGATGGCGAAACATTTGACGCCTATCTAAAATCTCCCCTGGCCGGATTGGGAATATCCGTTCCCATGCCGGGCATGATCAACCCTGTACTCGGTGCAATCCCCTATGGGGGGAATCCTGTGAGCCTGGGTGAAAGGGATTGGCTAAAGTTTTCCATGAACAATTTGCTGTCCATGTCAAGCCCCAATGGAGATTCAGATTTCATCGCTCTCTTTAAGGATCCCTCCAAAATGACCTTTGGCAACATAACATATTCCTCCTTAGTCCCATCTGGCGGTAATGTGACTCTAATAAACATCTATAACCAAATGAAGACATCAGTAAATTATTCGGAGATAATGTTCGGAGATAAATATTTCAAGAAAAGCGGCTCCACCTACACCCTTTCAATGAATAGAATGGATCTTTTAAAAGAAATTGCTCCGCTAATAATGGCAGAAGCAGGAGATTTAGACATTGGCGATGCCATGGATGTCCTTAATATGATTCCAGAAGCAAACTATAAGGTTGTTTTAAAGGAGTCAAAGGGGCGTCTTTCCGATTTTTCCATCTTTGGGGACATGAAAATTGCCGGAGCTATTCCCCTTAGCATCTCCTTCAACATGAAAGGCGATAGAAATTCGTCAAACTTCGACTTTTCAATGGCAGGCCGGTATTTTGGTAAAATGAAAATCTCCGGGGATGCGGTGACAATCGAAACAAATGAAACCTTGAGAGTATCCCCTCCTGAGGGAGATAACATCTATAAGTTTTCCGATCTGTACATGAATCCCTCGGTAGATAATACAGTTAAAAATGAAAAGGACGCCATTCCCAGTGAATTAAAAGGACTGCTTGAAAGCATGGATCCACTCATAAAGGCCTTTATAAAATAGCATACATTATGGTTCTGAAAGAAGGTAGCATAAATAATCAATCATTTAGCAAATGAACCTTCTCTTTTAACCCACCCCTTATTATTTCTTCCACCTTTGCAGGAAGCTCATTTGCCTCCGCTCTGGAAAGATCCTTGGTTTCAATTGGTTGGTGGATGTGGAAATCTATTACGGCAGGGCGGAGACGTCCTGCCTCTTCAAATGCCTTGTAGCTTCCATTTATGGTAACGGGAATGACGGGTACTCCGGATTTTGTGGCAAGACGCAGGCTCCCCCTTTTAAACTCTCCCATATTCTCCCCTAAGCTTCTGGTTCCTTCCGGAAATATAACCATGGAGAAGCCTTCCTTTAGATTTTCTATTGCCTCCTCTATGGCCAGCAAAGACCCTCTAACATTATCCCTGGGAATAAATACACTTCTCACCCTTTTAATCCATCTTCCATATAGAGGAATCCGCGACAGCTCCTCCTTGGCTACAAATCCCAGGCTACGGCCTGGAATTGCAACCAGGAAAGCCACTATATCGCAATAACCCTGATGATTTGAAACATAGACCACCGGATCCGGTGGAAGATCCTCACCACCGGTAACCCTTACTTCAATGCCATACTTTTTGCAGATCATAGAACCCCACGTTTTCTCAGCCTGGAGTATTTCAGCTTTTTCTGCCTCCTTATTACCTTCCTGCCTATACCTATCGATGTTCCTCTTATTTTTCGCTATAGGCCTGAGACTTCCCAAAGCCCACAGCACCATCCCTGTGTTTGCAATTATCCTCATTAGCAGCCCTTTCTATCATTTTAATTATTCAATTAGATTCTGCTCACCTAATAGAGCGGCGCCTATTATGCCTCCATCATTGCCAAGTTGAGCCCCTAATATTTTATATGGGTACCTTACAAATGTTTTTTCAAGGACCCTCTCTCTGACCGGTGCAAGAAGAAATTCTCCCGCCTGGCTGACCCCACCACCCAGAGCAATCACCTCCGGATCCAACAGATTTATTATACCGGTTATGGCACAGGTAAGATTGTCAATATACTCCTCAAAGATATTCCAGGAAGCCTCATCACCTTCCCTGGCACAGTCTATGACAATTTTTGCTGTCATAGCGTTCCTATCGCCTTTAACCTTGTGCCTCAAAAAAACCCCTTCCTTTTTATCCATTGCTTCCTGCCCCCTCTTTATTATCCAGGTAGCAGAACAAAAAGTTTCAATACAACCCCTATTTCCACATGTACATAAATCCCCTTCTCTGCAATTCACAGGCATATGTCCAAGCTCGACCCCATGTCCCATCCCACCTCTATATACCCTTCCGTTTAAGATTAATCCTCCCCCCACCCCTGTCCCCAATGTGAGAAGAACACCGCTGTTGCAACTTCTAAAAGCTCCCCTGTACAATTCCGCCAAAGCAGCTGCATCCGCATCATTTGCCATAAATATATTGAGGCCCGGAAAATAATCCATGGCACAGGATTTTAAAGGTACATCATAAAACCCTAAGTTAAAGGCCCGGATAACCTTTTCTTTTTTCGAATCCAGACTGCCCGGCACAGCTATTCCCGCGTATTTAAAATCCGATGTGGAAATCTCCAGCTCCTTGGCCATTTCATCAGCCATCTGCCGCATTTCTTCACAGACCAACCGAACAGGCTCCCAGAGCGGAAAAGGAATCTGCCGTTTTGCTACTATACGTGCCTTTTCATCTATGACTCCTGCTCCTATATTCGTTCCTCCTATGTCGAATCCTAATCGATACATATTTCCCCTGCTCCTTGAATTCTTTTAGCCATTATATCATAGCAGGGCCAAGGCAAACCATATATAAACCACTTTCATCACACAGCAGAGAAATAGTCAATCATAGTATATATGTGCATAGGATGATATAATAAATAGAATGGAAATAAATTAAGAAAGGATATAAAAATGAATAAACCTATTCTATTGGTTATGGCTGCCGGTATGGGAAGCAGGTTTGGGGGTCTTAAACAGATGGTTCCCATAGGGAAAAACAGAGAAACAATTCTGGAATTTTCAATCCACGATGCAATCTGTGCCGGCTTTGGCAAGGTGGTCTTTATAATAAAACCGGAGATGGAGATAGATTTTCGTCGCCTTATAGGCAAAAAGGCTGAGGAGCGAATACAGGTTGAATATGCCTTCCAAGAGCTAAGCAAAATACCTAAAGGATTTAAAATACCAGAGGAAAGGATCAAGCCCTGGGGTACAGGCCATGCTGTTTTATGTGCAAAGGAATACGTTGACAGACCCTTTGCAGTAATCAATGCCGATGATTTTTACGGTAGGGAAGCCTTTAACCTTTTAAGCCACTTTTTAAAAAATCAAAAGGACGATAATCTTTACCGATTTTGCATGATCAGTTTCCTGTTGGAAAATACCTTGACGGAAAATGGTCATGTTGCCCGGGGAATATGCCAGATAGAGGACAGCTTCCTGAAAAATATAACGGAACGCACCCATATAGAAAAAAGGGAGGGCCGGATACAGTACACCGAAGACGGTGGGGAAAGCTGGAAGACCCTTCCCCCTGATACACCTGTATCAATGAATCTTTGGGGTTTTTCCCCTGCCTTTATGAACGAACTTGAAGCCGGTTTCCCCCAAAAACTCAGAGAAATCTTATCACAAAACCCCATTAAGGGTGAATACTTCCTTCCTTCCCTGGTTAATGATCTGTTAAGGGATGGACGAGCGACGGTTAAGGTTATCTCCTCACCCTCAAAATGGTATGGTGTTACCTATAAAGAGGATCTGCCTAATGTAACCGCGGCCCTTCAAGACCTTCAAAATAGGGGCTTTTATTAGGAACGGACAAAGTTTATCATTTTCTATTGCATATTCTTCCTGTAAGTGCTATGCTTAATATGAATGAGGGTGCATCGTAAGGTGAATTTCATTCTTCCGATAAACCCGAAACCATTTATAAAATGAAACCATATCGTACTGCATTGGAAGGGTTCGTCCCAACCAAGAAGGCGTGAGAGTTGAGAGCTGATATTTTTGTGTTTGCTTGCCTTATGCCTTTTTGATGCATAAGGCTTTTTTGTTAGTTGACAAGGGTATAATGCCCTGCGTCAACAGTAGGAGGTGTACCCATGGAAACGCGTATCGCATTACTATCAATTATAGTGGAAGATAAGGATTCAGTCCTAAGCATAAACAATTTGCTTCATGAATACAGAGAATATATTATCAGCCGCATGGGCGTACCCTATGCAAAAAAGGATATCAACCTTATTTGCGTGGCCATGGATGCCCCTTCTACCGCCATAAGCGCCCTTTCAGGTAAATTAGGTATGATTCATGGAGTAGCCACAAAGACTTTGTACTCAAAACTTCCAAAGGAAAATGGAGAGTGACACTTATGGAGGAGACATTTCATGGTAACACTGATAGATAAACTATATGAGGAAAAAATCCTCACAAGAGAGGAGTTTTTTAAATTATTAAGCTCCATAACCCCCTCTCTTTCGGAATATCTTTTTAAAAAGGCAAGAGAAGTGGCTCTTTCTCAGTTTGGAAACAGAATATATATAAGGGGCCTCATAGAAATTAGCAATTACTGCAAGAATAACTGCTATTACTGCGGCATTAGGTCCGGCAACAAAAAAGCATCCCGATACAGGCTTACCCCCGAAGATATTTTGGTCTGTTGCCAGGAGGGGTATGAATTAGGCTTCCGCACTTTTGTACTTCAAGGAGGAGAAGATCCGGGTTTCCATGAGGATAAAATGATGGATTTGATAGGGGAGATTAAATCCCGCTGGCCGGATTGCTCCCTGACCCTGTCCTTGGGGGAAAAGCCCAGAGAAATTTATCAAAATTATTTCGACAGTGGAGCGGACAGATACCTGCTGCGGCACGAAACAGCCGACGAAGATCATTATAGAAGGCTTCATCCTTTATCACTGACTCTAAAATCCAGAAAGAGATGCCTTTGGGATTTAAAGGAGATAGGCTTTCAGGTAGGTACGGGCTTCATGGTAGGGTCTCCTTTCCAGACTATCGATACAATAATAGAGGATTTGTTCTTTATAAATCAACTATCCCCGGAAATGATTGGAATAGGGCCTTTCCTGCCCCATCATGACACACCATTCTGCCACCGGGATCCCGGCTCCCTGGATTTGACACTGTTTCTTGTGGCCATACTGCGCTTGATGATTCCGGGAGTGTTGCTTCCAGCAACCACCGCCGTAGGTACAATAACTGAGGATGGGCGGGAAAGGGGCATATTAGCCGGTGCAAATGTAGTCATGCCCAACCTGTCGCCCCTAACAGTACGAAAAAAATATATGCTATATGACAATAAGATAAGTACGGATGAGGAATCTGCCCAGGGAATCCAACTACTTAAGAAACGTCTTTCCAAAATTGGGTACGAAATCGTCGTAGACCGCGGCGATTACAGATACTAAACAAACTTTTTAACCATATCAAAGCTGCCCCGAAAGAAGAATCCTTACATGGATATCAATCTGACGGAAAAGTAAAGGAGTGTAAAAAATGTATAATCCAAAATCCAACGTGGCAACAGAATTTATCGATCACAAAGAAATCCTTGACACACTTAAATATGCCGAGGAGAACAAGACGAACAAGGAACTCATCAGCAGCCTGATTGAGAGGGCTAAAGATTGTAAGGGCCTTACCCATCGAGAAGCTGCAGTGCTTTTAGCCTGTGAGTTAGAGGAAGAGAATCAAAAAATGTTTAAACTGGCGAAGGAGATTAAGGAAAAGATTTACGGGAATAGAATCGTAATGTTTGCTCCCCTCTATCTTTCAAACTACTGTGTCAATGGGTGTGTCTATTGTCCTTACAATATGCAAAACAAAACTATTGCAAGAAAAAAACTGACTCAGGATGAAATCCGAAAGGAGGTAATTGCACTTCAGGATATGGGGCATAAACGACTGGCCTTGGAAGCCGGTGAAGATCCTAGATACAGTCCCATCGAATACATTTTAGAATCGATAGATACAATATACAGCATCAAACATAAGAATGGAGCCATAAGGCGTGTCAACGTAAACATTGCAGCTACCACCGTTGAGGACTATAAAAAATTAGCAGATGCGGGCATAGGAACATATATCCTCTTCCAGGAAACCTACCATAAGGAAACCTATGAAAAACTCCATCCCTCCGGTCCAAAGAGCGATTACAACTATCACACAGAAGCTATGGATAGAGCCATGGATGGAGGCATAGACGATGTCGGTCTTGGTGTATTGTTTGGGCTGAACCTATATCGATACGATTTTGTAGGGTTGCTGATGCATGCTGAACATCTGGAAGCAGCCAAGGGCGTGGGGCCCCATACAATTAGCGTACCTCGCATAAGACCGGCTGACAACGTCAATGTAGATGAATTCACCAATGCCATTTCCGACGAGATTTTTGAAAAAATCATAGCCGTCCTTCGAATTGCTGTGCCTTATACCGGTATGATCGTCTCCACCAGAGAGAGCAAGGAAAGCCGGGAAAAAGCTTTGGCAGTTGGAATCTCACAAATCAGTGGCGGCTCTAAAACCAGCGTAGGCGGATACGCCGAAGAGGAAAATGAGGCGGAGGATTCCTCCCAGTTCGAAGTCAGCGACAATCGGACTTTGGAAGAGGTGGTGAACTGGCTTCTTAGCCTGGGCTATATCCCCAGTTTTTGCACAGCCTGTTATAGAGAAGGTCGGACGGGAGACCGATTTATGTCACTTGTTAAAAACGGTCAAATTGCCAATTGCTGCTTACCCAACGCCCTTATGACCCTTAGTGAATACCTGGAAGACTACGCCAAGAATGACACAAAGGCACTGGGTGAAAACATGATAGCGGAAAAGCTATCGCAAATCCCTAACGAAAAAGTGCGCAATCTGGCAGCCCACCATTTGGAGGAAATGAAGGAAGGACAAAGGGATTTCAGATTTTAATCAACATTGACGAAGGAGGAAGATATTATGTCATCTTTAAATGAAACTCCAAGGGCAAACCGACTACACATAGGTATCTTTGGAAAAAGAAATAGCGGGAAATCATCTTTAATAAATGCCCTCACCAACCAGAACATCGCCCTCATTTCTGATGTAGCCGGTACCACCACTGATCCGGTCTACAAGGCCATGGAGATTCATGGTATAGGGCCGTGCGTATTTATAGATACTCCCGGGTTCGATGATGAAGGTCGGTTAGGCGAGATGAGGGTGGAGCAGACTGTTAAAGCCCTGGATAAGACAGATTTTGCTATACTTGTATTCACAGATGGAGAGATAGACAAAGAATTAGAGTGGCTGGAGGAGTTTAAGAAAAGAAACACCCCCTTTTTAGCAGTGATAAATAAAGGAGACCTTTTACGGGAACCGGAAGCTTTGCAAGCCCTTATCAAGGAAAAAAGCGGAGTTAAACCTTTGGTGGTTAGCGCAAAAGAGAAAAAGGGAATGGACAAGATAAGGGAACAGATAATCCGAAGTCTTCCCGACGATTTTGAATCAGAAAGCATAACCGGAGGGCTTTGCGGAGAAGGGGATATTGTTCTCCTGGTCATGCCTCAGGACATACAAGCGCCTAAGGGCCGGCTCATACTTCCACAGGTCCAAACGATTCGAGAGCTCCTTGACAAGAAGTGTATACCCATAAGCTGTACCCTGGATAAGTTAGAGCAGGCTCTATCCGCCTTATCCAAACCTCCGGTGCTGATTATTACGGACTCACAGGCCTTTCGTACCGTTTACGATATTAAGCCGCCGGAAAGCAAGCTTACCTCCTTTTCCGTATTATTTGCGGCCTACAAGGGAGATTTGGAATTTTTCCTGGAGGGATCTGAGAACCTGGATCGACTTACAGAAAATTCACATGTGCTCATAGCCGAAGCCTGTACCCATGCTCCTCTGACCGAGGATATAGGGAGAGTCAAAATTCCCATGATGTTGCGGAAAAGGTATGGGAAGGGCCTTTCCATAGATATGGTCAGTGGAACAGACTTTCCAGAGGACCTTTCAAAATACGACCTCATCATCCACTGCGGTGCCTGCATGTTCAATCGAAAATATGTGCTGGCAAGGGCTGCACGAGCAAAGTCTCAATCGGTTCCCATGTCCAACTACGGCCTTACGCTGGCTCATTTGATGGGAGTATCGGAAAACATAAACTATTAACATAGTAAAATGCCGGCAAATACGCCGGCATTTTTGTATTAGATACTATTTAATTGACACTTTCCTGCTAGAAGAATATCAGCGTATTCAGTACGAAGAGAGGAATCAAAAACAATATTGACCATCCCATGTAACCGAAGAAGCTGGGCATTTTAATCTTGTTTTCTTCTGCAATGGAGCGAACCATAAAGTTAGGTGCATTGCCTATATAGGTGTTGGCACCCATGAATACCGCACCTGCTGATACCGCAACCAATATCTTCGGCGCTATTACACCGACTGTGGTTGCAAGACCGGCAGTTGCTCCAAGGGAACCTGCAGTGGTCATGAATACCAGATAAGTAGGTGCATTATCCAGGAAGGAGGAAAGTAACCCCGTCGCCCAGAAGAACTGAGAGGGCTTTTCAAGTCCTAAGCTGGATCCATGTGCTCCAAGAAGTGCAAGGGCTGGAATCATAGTCAGGAATATTCCTATGAAAAGTTCTGCAACCTCTTTGATAGGGCCATATGTAAAGAAATTGTCTTCCCTTGTTTTCTTGCTGGTAAATTTCATTGAAAGGAAAGCGGCAAACAGAATTATTGCCATCTGAATAATGCTGTTCCATCCCAGTGTAACTCCATAAATAGTTACGCCCATGGGGTTTCCTGCAGAATCTAAAAGTGCAGGCATCTTAGCAAGGAATCCACTTAATATTACAGCCCCTACTATCATCAGAACGAAAATGAAGTTTATAGTTCCTTCCACCCTAAGCTTTTCATTTTTTGCACCTTCTTTAACAGGGCTTCTTCCGGCAGCTATTTCCCTCTTATAGTTTCTCATATCCATGATGAAGAACACTATCATCAATATTACAGCATTAAACAGCATAAGAGGTAAGAGCCTCAAAGTCCAGAAGAAAGGTACGTGTCTCAAGAATCCTAAGAATAAAGGAGGATCTCCGATAGGAGTCAAACATCCGCCAATATTGGATACCAGGAAAATAAAGAAGATGATTATGTGGGCTTTTTTCTCTCTCCACTGGTTTGCTCTGATTATAGGTCTTATAAGTAGCATACTGGCACCGGTAGTTCCTATCCAGCTTGACAACAGTGTACCGATTGTAAGTATTACTACATTCACCTTCGGAGTACCGGCAAGGGATCCCCTCAGAACAATACCTCCCGAAACGACAAATAGTCCGAATAACAATACTATAAACGGCAGATAATCCAAAAGGACGATCTCCAACACCTGATAAAGCGATTCTCCGGGGCTAAAGAATATGGCAAAGGGTACTAGAAATGTAAGAGACCAAAAAATTGAAACCTTTAACAAATTGCGTTCCCACCATTCCCCCTTAACAAGAGGTACTATTGCGATCGATAGCAACATTCCCACAAAGGGAAGTACGCTCCATATTGGAAGCCTTTCACCTAAATTATGGGCTTCGCCTTCAGGATTTGCAAAAACAAAAATACTGCTGGTTAAAATAAGCAGCAAAGTAAGCATGCAAATATTAAGGCCGCTTCTTCTTTTCATAATTTTATCCTTTCCTTTCATAAAATGATTACACGCCGGAACTTTTATGCCCCTTGTCAAAAAAATATCCAGGCACTGAACCTATTGTACCAACTTGTCTTTCATATTTCAATATGTATTTACAGAACATTTTACACCTTTTGAGCATAAGTTTTATATATATTGCTATTTATGATAGCTTTCGTTTTTGAGAATTTTAAAAGCTCTGTACACCTGTTCAGCTAAAATTATGCGAATCATTTGATGAGGAAAGGTCATTGGTGAAAAAGACAGGCAAAAATCTGCCCTCTCCAAAACCTCACTGGAAAGTCCAAGGGATCCTCCAATGATAAATGTGATATGACTTTTACCCTCCACACCTAAGGTACCGATATAAGAAGAGAATTCCTCTGAGGAAAGACTTTTTCCTTTAATGTCAAGTGTTACTACATGGGATCCTTTGGCTATTTTCCGAATAAGGGCGTTTCCCTCCTTTTCTATAACCGCTTTTTCCTCCGCTGGAGATGCCCCTTCCGGCAACCTTTCCTCCTTTAGTTCTTCCACATGGAAATTGCAATAGGAACTAAGCCGCTTACCATATTCCTTAAGCGCTCCGGTCCAATAATCTTCTTTTAGTTTTCCTATACATAATATAGTGATATTCATATTTAATGGATCACCCTGCTAATTCAATTTCAACATCGAGTTCGACCTTATCCCGTACTATGGTAAGCTTCACCTTGTCCCCCGGCTTATAATCATAGAGCATTTTGGTAAGATGATTGATGCCTTTAATCCTTTTCCCATCTAAAGCCACTATCACATCCCCCTCGGCTAATCCACCTGCAGCAGCAGGTGAGTTGGGGGTAATCTCCACCACATATGCCCCTGTTTCAACACCAAGAGTTTCCTTTGGTAAAAACCTGTAATAGGCGGCGGCATTCTCCACATCTGCCCCTCTTATTCCAATATAGGCCTTTGAAAAAGTTCCTGTTTTGCTAACCTGTTCCACAATGGTTTTGGCTACGTTAATGGGGATGGCAAACCCCATACCTTCCCCTATTGAAGCCTTAGCCGTATTAATCCCTATAACCTGGCCCTTATTGTTTAAAAGGGGGCCTCCACTATTCCCTGAATTGATGGCAGCATCAGTCTGTATAAGCCCTTCCATGGTGACGCCTTGAAAACCATTGCCGCTGGCTACCGTAATAGTCCTGTTTAGACCGCTTATACCTCCCTGTGTAACGGTCCTGTCAAACTCCATTCCCAGAGGGTTTCCTATGGCGGCTGCATAAGATCCGATTTTAACGGTATCAGAATCCCCAAGTTCGGCGGCTATCAAATCCTGAGCCTTAATTTTAACAATAGCCAGATCTAATGTAGCATCACTCCAAAGTACGGTCCCATATTCCTCCCTGCCATCTGTCAACTGCACCGTTATAGTTTTTGCCTGACCATCGCTGACCACATGGGAATTGGTAAGAATATAGCCCTTTTCATCTACGATGAAACCGGTTCCCACCCCCTGTGGAATTTCTTGAGTATAAATTCCTCCCCAGCTTTGCCTTATCTGTTCTCTGGTTGTGCTTATTCCCACTACCGAAGGTATAACCTTTGCCGCTACAGCCTCACCTATTCCTATTTCATCGGCGGGATTAATGATCACTTGTTGAGTATTAGCAGGACTGCTCCCCCCAGTATAATCCGATGCCAGAATTCCCCCGCCGAAACCCGCTCCCAGAGATATGACTAATATCCCCATAAAAAGAAGGATCTTTTTTCCTATCTTTCCTTTTTGGGGCTTGGGGCTATGAAAATCAGAGGCTTGATTACTTCCATTACCTCCACTTTTTGGCTCGAATGTTCTTTCAAACCATGTACGGTTTTCATAATATCCCCTATCATTTTTATCGTCTTTATACATCCTTTTCACCTCTAACCAATTTAGACTTTATGTCTGAAAGATTCCGCTAATCTCATCCCTGACAATCATTGACAGTTCAAGATGCTTACCGATATAGTAATTACCTTCCTCTAATATATTCTTTACCGTTTGATATGCCATAGCCGGAAAATTGTTTTCTCGGCTCATATGGGCTAAAAGCACCTTTCTTTCTTTCCCTTTGCTGGATAATAGTCGCAATAGGATTTGGCCAGCGGCCTCATTTGATAGATGCCCCTTATCTCCTGCTATCCTCTGCTTCAAAAACCAAGGGTATCTGCCGATTTTCAGCATATCCACATCGTAATTTGCTTCTAAGACCAAAAGATCGGCTTCTATTATTTGTTCCAACACTTCATCATAAACAATGCCCGTGTCCGTAATAACGCTAATCTGCTTTCCCCTATGGCTGAAGGAGTAGCCTACCGGATCCGCCGCATCGTGAGAAAGGCGAAATGCCCTTATACCTATGTCCCCAATTTGGAAGTCCCTTTCAGGTAATACGCTTTCCATATGTAATGTATCAGGGAAACCTGCAGCCTCAAAAGTCTTTTCAGTAGCATACATGAGCGCATTTTTAGCCTTTTTCATGAAGGTTTTTGCCCCTTTGACATGATCGGTATGTTCATGGGTGATTAAAAGACCCTTTAGGGAATCCATGGGTGTTCCGGTATGATCCAAGCCATCTATTATTTTTTTTGCACTTATACCCGCATCCACAAGCAATGCTGTCGTTTCTGACTTGATTAAATAGCAGTTCCCACTGCTTCCACTTGAAAAGGAACAAAAACTGAGGCACATATTGCTTACACCTTTCTATTATAATTGAAGTTAAATGACACTGCAAATTATTATTCATAAGCGTCTATATGAACTACCTTCCCACTATTATAGGTAATTTTCCACGCCGGTCGTGCTGTATCTAGAATGGGCGAATCTGTGTCTATGCTGGCGGAATCCAGCCAATAAACCATTTCCATTTTCTCTATATATACCAAATCCTCCTTCTTATTCTTGCTCATGAAATGAAGGAGCGCAACAGTTGCAGGTATGGTTTCTTGTTTTGCGGAGCCAAATTTTACCGGCTTAAGCCAATATCGGGAGAGTGAGGTTACTCTGCCCCCCTCAAATGTACAGGCGATATAGCTATCTTCCAAAAGGATTCCCTCAACTAAATTCTTATAATAAATCATAGCCCTATCCCCTTCCCGCATAATTTTATCAAAGACTACGTTATCATTCCAGATTCCACAATCCATAAGGAGTTGCTGAACCTTTTTCAAGACAGCCTCGTCCGTATCCTCCCCTGCCGGAAGCCTTATCTGCCTTTGCATTTGCCGCAGCAATAGTCTCTGATCTAAACTATCGTATTCAACTGTCAACACCGGCATACGCCCCTTATCCTCAGGTATATGAGCCTGGATAAATATATTTCTTTTCTCCAACAGGCTTATCGTGTCCGCCTGTCTTTCTTCCGGGCTCCTTTGTGGTTCCACCCTGCTGATTCCATAGGTGACTATAAGGAAGATATTAGCAACCAGCAATGCAATAATTAATATTGTCTTAGCCTTAGTCCAGTCCATCACCTACACCTTTTCTTCTATTCCTTCATTTTTAACTGAATTTCCATCGTATAGGTCAAAATAGAAATACATCTCCCCTATACGCATGATCCAGACTGGCACCAATTCGTTTTCTTTTCGAAGATATCCACTATCCACATACCTTACCAGCTCTACTATACTATCGAAAAGGATTTCCTGCTCCTCGCCCTCTATCTGATACCCAGCCTTTTTTAACTCTTCAGTTATGATCCTGTAATTCTCAGCCAGTATATTTCCTATCGAGATGGCTTCTCTCTCCATCCCTGCCGGGTTATCACTGTGGGAAAGGCTTTCATCGGGAATCACCACATCCCTGCGGTAATAAACAACCTGATCCCCAAAAACCTCCGCCACGATAGCTGCACCTTTCTGATAATAAATATTCTTGCCTCCTTCTTTATACCCAAAAAGGAAACGATACCCTTTAATTCTGTTCTTTTCCAGAGCCATTACCTGTTGCAAATAGGGATGAAGATATGAATCCTTTCCTTTTTCCTGATGGGTGTTAAAACCCCCTATATGTGTTCCACCGTCCCAAGACCCGTGATTATTGATGAAACTCACGGCTGCATTTAGGGCTGCGAAAAGATCCGGATTGCCATGATTGCCATTATCTCCCGGCTCCACCTTATATTCTACAGACCCGTCCCTGTTCAATCTCAACACCTTCTGCCCATATCCATACATATAGATTACGGTGCCATCGCTTTCCGTTACCCTCCTGGTAAAATCCAGGCTTGATCCAAAAAATAATTGGGCAAAGGTCCTTATGGACTGTTCATTAACATTAAAGGATTGTGCCAGATATGGAATCTTCTTCAATCCGGTCTCAATATATATGGGAGTTAATGTGCGATTTCTTCCGCCCACCAATGTCCCAAGGTTATAATAGGGTTCATAGTTCAGGTTTTCTGATCGTCCTATAATATGAGCAAAATAGTCCAGCCCTTCGTATTCCCCTGCTATACGGTAATACCTGCCATTGGCCTCATCCTCTATGAAAAGGCTCTGGGGACTTCCTATGGAATAGGATATGGATTTCATAAAGGTTATTTGTTCATAAGGAGTGGGTTTTGTTATTCCGTATTGGTCACAAAAGGAGGAAAAAGGTATGTTGTAGGCGAATGAATAGCAAATTGATCTTAAGTTCATCACCTCCTGATATTTTACCGAAGAAATTTCCTCCAAATGTACCGTGGTTTTTTGAAATAGCTGTATAAATTCATTTAGACATTCCTTCCACAAAAAATCATCTTTTTGCTTAAGCACGGTGTATAGACCACCTCCAAAATGGACTGATATCTCTTCTGGTAAAACCAATTCTAAGCCGTTAGAAGTGCTTTCGAAATGCGAAGAATTCAGTGCTTTTGAAAACCCAAGCCCTTTAAATCCGGGATTATTCCAAAAAAAATATAAAAGTAGTACCGTAGATAAGAACAGTACTACCAATATTATTGTCTTAATGGATTCTATTAATCTGGGTTTATGCATCGCTTTCCGCCGCCTTTAACCACCGAAAATGCCTTTTATAAAGTTTTGAAACCTTTTTAATGCTCCCTGCTTTGCTTCAAAAGACACGCTTTTATCCTCATCTGCAGGCCTTACTACCGTTAGTGTACTGGTAGTTGAGGCCACCTTATCCCCATTTTTTGTTTCCACAACTATTTTATATAGACCCGGTGCAACATTGTTAATCTGCTTATTGTAAAACCGCAAATTATCCACGCACTTGTATGTTTCCTTTTCCATTATGGAAACAGATTTTATGTTGCTCACATTTACAGATGAAATTTTATCCGGATCTATGGGAATCAGGACTCCATCCAGAGTTTGTTTCTGTTCATATGCCGATATTTGTACGGTCTGGGGGGAGGTTATCTTTACAGAAATCAGTAGGGTACTGCCGTATACCGTTTGACCCGGGCTCACTATAGAAATCGAATTATCCCCGTTGGCAAAAGTAAATACCGTGCTGAAAATCATTATTCCAGCGATGATCACGGTCATAAGTATTTTTTTCATACCACCCCTCCTCTCCTGAGTAATCAGCATCAAGCCCGAAAATCGTATGGTAAGTATATAATAGTTTTATTACAAATATGTTACGCGGGATTTAAAAGGATTTTACACTTATCAACCCCTCTTGTATAATGAACTGGAGCAAATCTTTTTACCTGATTTGATAAAAAATATCTGACCTTGGAGAAACTATATGAACACTCTTTATATCCATACCGATGGTGCCTGTTCCGGAAATCAAAACGAAAACAATATCGGCGGCTGGGGAGCTGTTTTGGAATATGGGAAACACCGCAAGGAATTATTCGGAGGAGAGGTGAACACCACAAACAACCGAATGGAAATGATGGCTCTCTTAAAGGCTTTGGGGGCCTTGAAAAATGAAGGGCTCACAATTTCGGTATTCTCGGACAGTTCTTATCTTATGAACTGTTTCCGGGAGAAATGGTACGAGAATTGGCACAGGAATAATTGGAAGACTTCTAAGAAAACCGATGTGGAAAACAGGGATCTTTGGGAGTCGCTCCTAACACTAACCGCTAAACACAACATTTCCTTTTATCGGGTAAAGGGCCATGTGAACCTCTCGAAATCCCCTGACATCCATAAACTTTACCATAAATTTGTTCAGTGGAACGGTCCTTCCTTTTCCTTTGATGATTTTAAACATATCACTGAACAAAACAACAGGGCTGACGCCTTAGCCAATGAAGGAATGAGTGAAATCCGGAAAGGACTACAACCCTCGTACTAACTCTATTAATCGATCTAATTCGTCCTTGCTATAATACTCAATCTCTATTTTGCCTTTTTTCGGGCCAAAGGAAAGGCTAACCTTTGTACCAAATATCCTTCCCAACTCATCTTCTATGTCCATTACTTCCCGATTCTTTGACCTTGCTTTCGGTCTTACGGTTTTCTTCTCCTCCCCGGCAAAGGCCTCCATCTCCCTTACAGACCACCCCTTTTCAACCGCATATTTAGCCGCCTGCAACTGTTTGCTCCCATCCTTTATGCCGGCTATAACTCTTCCGTGCCCTCCTGAAATCTCTCCTGCTACTATCATATTTTGTACTTCTTCAGGAAGCTTGAGTAGCCTTATGGCATTGGTCACATAGGGCCTACTCTTTCCTATGCTCCTTGAAATCTCCTCTTGCGTCATTTGAAAATCAGCAATCATCCTCTCAATGGCCAAGGCTTCGTCAATAGGATTTAAATCTTCTCTCTGCATATTTTCAATTAAGGCCAAGAGCATATTCTGCTCCGGTGTTAAGTCCCTTATAATACAGGGAATTTCCTTCATTTTGGCGCTCTGGGCAGCTCTCCAGCGCCTTTCTCCCGCCACTATCTGATAACCATTACCTGATTTAGTCACCACAATCGGCTGTATCAGTCCGTGATTTTCTATAGATTTAGCCAGCTCCTCTATGCCCTCTCTATCAAAAGTTTTTCTAGGTTGCTCGGCATTTGGCTTGATTTTATGCACATCTATATAGAATATGCCCTTATCAGGCGAAATCTGCTCTCTTTCTTCCTCGTTGTTGGAACTGGATATGGACACCTCATTGAATAAAGCCTCCAGCCCCTTACCCAAACCGCGAGTCTTCAATTTATTAGTACCCATCACTCTTCCCCCTCCAATTCTAAGAATTCCCGGGCAAATTCCTGATAGGCCATTGCTCCTTTTGATCTCGGATCGTATTCAGTTATAGGGAGCCCAAAGCTTGGCGCCTCTGCCAAACGCACATTCCTTGGTATGACGGTCATATATACCTTGTCCTTAAAAAACTTCTTAACCTCTTCCACCACTTGAATGGATAAATTAGTTCTTCCATCAAACATGCTTAAGATAACTCCCTGTATTTCCAATCCCTTGTTAAAATTCATTTTCACCAGTTCGATGGTACTCATCAGTTGACTAACCCCCTCTAATGCGTAGAACTCACATTGAATGGGGATTAATACGCTATCCACAGCCGTCAAGGAATTTATGGTTAGAAGGCCTAAGGAGGGAGGACAATCTATAAATATGTAATCATAATTCATTGAGATCTTATCCAGTGCCCTTTTTAAGCGCTTCTCCCTTCCTTCCAACTGGACTAATTCAACTTCTGCCCCTGCCAATTCTACACTTGCAGGTATGATGTCCAGGTTGGGAATAGGGGTAGTTAGTATGGCATCCTCCGGTTGAATCTTTTCATCAATAAGAACTTCGTACATGGTCCTTTCTAAATTCTTTTTAGAAATCCCCAGACCGCTTGTAGTATTTCCCTGGGGATCAATATCCAATACCAATATTTTCTTCCCCTTTATTGCCAGACAGGCTGCCAGATTAATGTTAGTAGTAGTCTTTCCAACTCCACCTTTTTGATTGAATATTGCGATTGCCTTTCCCAAGAAATTCACCTCTTCATCTTGTATTGTCCGGTCTCTCAAATGTATTATACATTACTTCCTGTTATTATGCCATAGATAATCCCACATAAAAAGGAATGTTTCACGTGAAACATTCCCGGAATTCTTATTGGCAAAGAAAGAATTTATACCACCTTTTTAGGTATTAAGATTCTTACTTCTACATATTCCCCTTTATCCTCCTGATGATATTCAGCATTGTTGTCCTCCCTACTAATTGATTCGAAAGCCTTCTTCAAAGTATTTAAATAAATCCTGTAATTTATGTATCTTAACCTGTCTTCCCGAATTCTTTCCTTCTCTGTTTTATTTAGAAAGTCTTCAATCAATTTATCGCTTTGTTTTACATTCAAATTATGCCTGACTATTTTATCTATCATCTGCTTTCTTATATCATTATCAGGTAACTTTAGAAGAGCTCTTGCATGCCTCTCTGAAAGTCTATTAACAGATAATAGCTTCTGTATCTCCTCCGGGAGTGTAAGCAGCCTGATCTTATTGGAAATGGTTGACTGCTGTTTACCCACTCGCCTGGCTATTTCCCCCTGGGTCAGCCCATGATCATCCATGAGTCGTTTATATGCCATTGCCTCCTCTATGTAACTCAAGTTTTCACGCTGAACGTTCTCAACCAATGCTATCAATGCAATTTCCTTTTCATCGGCATTTCTTACGATAACCGGTATCTTCTTTAAGCCGGCCATCGTTGCTGCTCTCAACCTTCGCTCCCCTGCAATAAGAAAATAACTTCCATCCTTAGCCTTCTTCACCACAACGGGTTGTATCACCCCAAACTCTCGTATGGATGCAGATAGCTCTTCTAATTCCTGCTCCTCAAAGGTTTTTCTTGGCTGCTCAGGATTTACGGTAATAAGCTCCAAAGCTATTTCGGTCTGTATATTTCTGATCTTTCCGAACATCTTCATACCCCCCTTTTCCTCTCTTACATTTTACAGGGTGTTTGTCCTTTGGGAAATACCCTTTAGCTCGTCAAAATAATTGTTAGTTCCTTATCATAAAGGTTCTTTCGCAGGCATTCCCGCTTTTCTCGGATATTTCGCCGGTGTCGATTGCACTTTTTCAATCCATATAATTCTATGGCCACTTAGATTGGGAAAAGCCTGTTGGATTTCCTTAACTCTACCCCCTAATATGGACAATGCCCTACCGGAGGCTTCCACTTCCTCTTTAGATTTTTCAGTTTTATAGGCTGCTAAATAACCCTTTACCCGAACAAACGGGAGGCAATACTCCGAAAGGGTTGCAAGATTAGCCACCGCCCTGGATACGCATAGGTCATATCGTTCCCTATGCTCCTTTACCCTTCCTAAATCCTCTGCTCTCCCATGAAATGCTGTTACATTGGATAAACCTAACTGTTCGATAATATCCTTCAGTATATTTACCCGCTTATTCAGGGAATCTACCAAAACAAACCTTTTTCCGGGGAAAAGAATTGCCAGCGGCAAGCCGGGGAAACCACCACCTGTACCTATATCTATAATCTCCTTGGAATTCAAGAAGGCACTGTGGTCACAAATGGAAATAGAATCTACAAAGTGCTTGATTTCAAACTCTACTGGGTCCTTAATGCTAGTTAGATTTACTTTCTCGTTCCACAAAAGAACCTGATCCCGATAGTTTTTAAACATATCCATCATCCATTGATCCCACTGAATATTCAAATGATTCAATGCTTCTTCAAGGTGTTGCATTTTCTGCCTGCTCCTGTTTTTTTTCCCGCCTGATTCTTTCCAAATGCACTAAAAGCACATTTATATCAGCAGGGGATACCCCTGAGATACGGGATGCCTGTCCTAAGGATTGAGGTCGTAATAGATTCAGTCTCTGAGCCGCCTCCTTACGAATTCCCACTAAAGTCTCATAATCAAAATTTTCCGGTAGTTTCCTGGATTCTAACTTTCTAAATCTCTCTATCTGCTGTTCCTGTTTCTGAATATATCCCTCATATTTTATCTGAACCTCAACCCTTGCCAAAACATGGGGTGAAAGAGGTTTCCTGTCCTTATCAAAAATTTCTAAATCC
This sequence comes from Anaerovoracaceae bacterium, assembly GCA_050953445.1. Classification (GTDB taxonomy): domain Bacteria; phylum Bacillota; class Clostridia; order Peptostreptococcales; family Anaerovoracaceae; genus JBMNMS01. The sequence continues at coordinate 798,132 of JBMNMS010000001.1, read as the reverse complement.
TCATAGCTTATTTCAGGTCTTTTCATAAGCTCAGCAAGGCTTATTTTATTTTGCAAAGGAGAGCTCCCCCTAATCTTTAAAAAATCCTCCGCCTCCTGCGGCAGTATCCATGTATTTCTAAGTCTCTCTAATTCCTTGTCCCCTGCCTCTCTACGCTTTACAAACCTTTCGTATCTTTCATCAGTTACCAGGCCCACCTGCCTGCCCTTCTCGGTAAGACGTAGATCCGCATTATCCTGTCTCAATGCTAAACGGTATTCAACCCTGGATGTCATTATCCTATATGGCTCACTTATGCCCTTGGTTATTAAATCATCGATAAGGACTCCAATATAGGCTTCCGACCTATCCAATATAAGGGGATCCTTCCCATTTAGTTTAAGCACAGCGTTGATACCGGCTATCAACCCTTGAGCAGCAGCCTCCTCATAACCCGAACTTCCATTAGTTTGCCCTGCACAAAATAGATTTTCTATTTTCCTATGCTCCAAACTAAGCTTCAACTCCATAGAATCTATGCAATCATATTCTATGGCATAGGCAGGCCTGACTACCTCTAAGTTTTCAAGGCCGGGAATGGTTTTATAAAACTGAATCTGTACATCCTCGGGCAGACTGGATGACATTCCCTGAACATACATTTCATCGGTATAAAGACCTTCCGGTTCAATAAATATCTGATGCCTCTCCCTTTGGGGAAATCTTTTTACCTTGTCCTCAATGGAAGGACAATAACGAGCTCCAATACCTTCAATCTGCCCGCCAAATAACGCTGATCTATGGAAGTTTTCAGCAATTATTTTATGAGTCCCTTCATTGGTATAGGTAAGCCAACAGGGAATCTGATCGCAGGTAAGACCTTCATTCATAAAGGAAAAGGGTACTATCTTTTCATCACCGGGCTGTTCCGCCATTTTAGTAAAATCCATGGATTTGGCTAATACACGGGCTGGTGTCCCTGTCTTAAACCGCCTCATGGCAAAACCCTTCTTCCTCATACTCTCCGCCAACTCTAAAGAAGGAGAAAGCCCATCCGGTCCGCTGGAGTAGCTCCTATCCCCAATGAAGATCCTTCCTGCCAAAAAGGTGCCCATAGCTAAAATTAAGCATTTACCAAGGTATTTAGCACCCGTCTTTAAAATAACACCTGCAGCCTTATGGTCCTCAATTATGATATCCACAACCTCCCCCTGCTTAAGATGTAGGTTTTCCTGTCTTTCCAGAGTCTTTTTCATCTCATTATGATATTTGTTCTTGTCAGCCTGAGCACGAAGGGAGTGCACTGCAGGACCTTTAGCCGTATTCAACATTTTACTTTGGATAAAGGTCTTGTCAATATTTATTCCCATCTCTCCGCCTAAAGCATCTATTTCCCTAACTAAATGCCCTTTTCCGCTGCCTCCGATGGAGGGATTACAGGCTAATATGGCAACCGCCTCCAGGTTGATGGAAAGTATCAGCGTTCTCTTGCCCATTCTGGCCGCTGCCAATGCAGCTTCACACCCTGCATGCCCTGCACCGACTACTATTACATCATAAGTGCCCATTAGATATTCACTCATGCTCTTTTCCAGCCTCTTTCTATTTATAAATATAAAATCTATTTACCCAAACAAAATCTTTGGAATATCTGATCAATTATATCCTCTGCCACAGTTTCTCCAATAATTTCACCTAAAAACTCCCATGCTCTCCTTACATCAAGTTCTATCAAATCCAGCGGCTCCATGATGGACGCAGCTTTTACGCCATCCTTTATAGCCTCCAAAGCCTTTTTCAGCAACCCTACATGACGGATGTTTGATACTATCTCGTCTTCATTTCTTTTAACTCTGCCTCCGCACACCAATTCCTCTATTTCGTCCTTAAGCTCACTTAACCCAAAATCCTCTTTCATGGAGGTATGGATTACAGTAGCATGGGGTAGCAATTCCTTTATTTCCCCTTCGCCAAGGTTTTTCTCCAAATCAGATTTATTCAATAGAAGGATTACATTCCTCTCCGATAAATGCCTCGCAATTTCCCTATCTTCATCTCCCATAGGGCTATTCACATCCAAAACGAAAAGTATCAAGTCAGCCCGATTAAAGGCCTCCTTGCTCCTTTCTATCCCCATTTTCTCAATTTTATCATCGGTCTTACGAATTCCGGCAGTATCGGTAAGTCTTACAGGTATGCCCCTGAGATTCAATCCCTCTTCAATGGTGTCCCGGGTAGTTCCAGGAATCTCAGTCACTATAGCCCTGTCCTCCTCCAATAAAGCATTCATAATTGAAGATTTACCCACATTTGGTTTACCGGCTATGGCTATTTCCAATCCTTCCCTGAGTATCCGTCCCTCTTCAGCACCTTCCAAAAGTTTTTCTATCCTTCCACCTATAGAAATCAACCTATTTTCTATTTCCTGCCCGGTTATATCCTCCACATCTTCATCGGGATAATCAATATTAACCGCTATATTCACCAGAATATCCATCAATTCTTCCCTTATATCAGCGATATGGCCGGAAAGCCTGCCCTCCATTTGAGAAATTGCAATATTGAAGCTGCGCCTGGTTTTAGATCTTATAACATCTATTACCGCCTCTGCCTGTGATAAATCGATGCGGCCATTTAAAAAAGCTCTCTTTGTAAACTCTCCCTGCTCAGCAAGCCTTGCACCGCACTCCAAAATTAGGGAAAGTGTGCTCCTAAGTGGTAATATTCCTCCGTGACAATTTATCTCAACCACATCTTCCTTCGTATAGGTATGAGGCCCTTTCATGAAAACTGCCAATACCTGATCAATTATATCCCCGGTCACCGGATTAATAATATGACCATATGTCAGCTTTCTGTTTTGCATTTCAAAAGTACCATCAGCAGCATCCCCGGAAAACTTAGGAACAAAAATACTGGAGAGAATATCCGATGCCCTATCCCCACTTATTCTTACTATTCCTATACCACCCTCTCCCTGAGGGGTTGCTATTGCAGCAATCGTATCTTCCATACAAGTCCTCCTATGCCACAATGTGGTTTACTACTAAAAATAACCTGTGAAAGTCACAGGTTATAATGGGCTTACTTTGGTTCAATAATCACCCTTCTATAAGGTTCCTCCCCCTCACTTCTAGTCACTACTCCGCCATGTTTTTGAAGGGTTGCATGGATAACCTTTCTTTCGTAGGGATTCATAGGCTCCAACCTTATGCTTCTACCGCTTCTTTTAACCTTGTCTGCTAACCTATTTGCAAGCTGCTCCAAGGTTTTCTCCCTCTTGGCCCGATAATTTTCAGCATCAACTATTACCTTTATATATTTTTCATTGCCTTTGTTTACAACAAGACTAGTTAGATACTGAATGGAGTCCAGCGTCTGACCCCTTTTACCTATAATAGTACCCGAGTCTTTGCCCAGAATATCCAGATATAGGCTATCTTCATTTGCAAAAGCTTTTATTGACAACTCCAGATTCATTTTTGCCGTAAGCGTCCTTAAAAATTCTAAGGCAGGAGTTTCATATATTTCTACCAGCCCCTCAGGTCTATCGGCAAATCTTACCCTTATCTCCTTATCCCTGCGCCTGGTTCCTTCGTCTCTGAGTCTACCATTATTTTTTTTGACTTTCTTATCTCCCCCAGGCGATTGTATTTCTTGTTCTTTCTTCGTTTCTACCTGCTTTATAGCCTTAGTCGCTTCCGTTTCTATTGCCTCCGGCTTTAATTCAGGTTTTTCCTCATCTTTAACCTCAATCTTAATTCTTTCAACACGAACTTTTGCCAGCTTAGCCCCAATCCCCAAAAAACCTTTTGTTGGTTCTTCCAATACCGTGATTTTAACATTGTCTTCGGTAGTATTAAGATCTATCAGGGCAAGGCGTACTGCTTCTTCCACATTGACGCCCCATTTTTCTGAAAAATCCATCTAAAACTCCTCCACACCGTATTTACTACATTAAGTGTTCAATACTTTCGATCATCCAATAATATTCCCGGTAATTTCTATCCCTTTCTCTCCCTATACTTCTTCATCACGTACAGCTGACCTATTTGGAAGGTGGTTCCAATAAACCAATACAGAGCCAACCCTGCCGGAAATGAATGAGCCATCCAAAATAGCATGATGGGGAAAAAATATTTCATCACCTTCATCATACCAGCCTGTCCTGCCATAGCTGCTCCCGAAGGAGAAAGAGCCTGGGTCAGTGAGAATGAGAAAAATGTGGCAATCGCCGCCAAAAGCGGCATCACCCAGGGGTCCGCCTGGGATAAATCAGGAATCCAAAGAAAATTTTCATGAACAGCCATTATCATCTGATCGCTTTTCATAAAAAATACAGGATTTCTAAGTAAAACAAACAAAGCTAAAATAATGGGCATCTGAACTAACATGGGAAGACATCCGCCGGCAGGATTAAACTTCTCCTCCCGGTATAGCTCCATCATCTTCTCGTTCATAACCTGCTTATTATTAGCATACTTTTTTTGTATTTCCTTCACTTTAGGCTGCACTTCCTGCATCTTCATTGAGCTTTTCATCTGTGCAGCATATAACGGCAACAAACACGCTCTTACCACCAGAGTAAAAACAATGAGTGTGATACCGTAATTTCCTATAAGATTATAAATATTAGATAACACCCAGCCAAGGGGCTCGGCAAGGATGCCCAGTACTTTTTCATATGTCGTCATCCATTGTCCTCCGACTATTTTAAGGGATCATAACCTCCCGGGTTAAAGGGATGGCATCTTATTATTCTTTTTATCCCCAGCCAGCTGCCTTTTGCTACTCCGTAATTCTCCACCGCCTGGATGAAGTAGGTAGAACAGGTGGGGGTAAACCTGCATGTAGGCGGAAATAATGGAGATATGAAATTTTGATAACCCTTTACGATGAGTATCAATAATTTTTTCAAAATTCTCACCCTTCCGCAAACTTCCCCAAAATTCTGGCTTTCTTCAAAGCGGCCTCAATTGATTTTTTCACATCCGCACATTTCTGTTTATGAATATCTTTACGGGCTATAAATATAATATCATATCCTGTTTTAATTCTTCCCTCCAATGCTCTGACGCTTTCCTTCATCAACCGTCTTGCCCTGTTTCTTTGTACACTTTTGCCAACTTTTTTGCTGGCTAAAAAAGCTTTTCTATTGTAGGAAAGATTATTTTTTTTATAAAATAGGACAACATACCTTTCACCCACAGATTTGCCTTTATTGTAAATCGCTGAAAAATCTTTATTTTTCCTCAAAACATCGGGTTTAAGCATAGTCCTTCCCTCTAAATAAAAAGACCACTTCGGCGGTCTTTATGCTGTAAGGGTCTTCCTTCCTCTCAGTCTTCTTCTCTTCAAAACATTTCTGCCGTTTTTGGTGCTCATTCTTTTTCTAAATCCATGTTCCTTCTTTCTTTGCCTGTTCTTAGGCTGATAAGTCATTTTCATAGGTTACACCTCCTTTATTAAAATATTACATTATAAAAGCACAATTGCCAATTGATTATACCTTTTAGGGTATCAATTGTCAATTATAATTCTTCCTCCCCCCTGACCTATTCAGTTACCCTTCCACCTTCAACATGCAATACCTTATAGTCAGATAACCTATAAATCAGTTTTTCTGAAAGATCTGCCGTGGTTATAAAAAGTTGATTGTCCTTTAAATTCTTTATCAGGAATTCTTGCCTATCCCCATCCAACTCTGAAAAAACATCATCTAAAAGCAATACTGCATTCTCTCCTGTTTCCTCGTTTATTATCCCCAATTCCGCTAACTTTAGGGAAAGAGCTGCTGTTCTCTGTTGTCCCTGTGAACCAAAATGCCTCACATCTATTCCATCTACCGATAGCTTTATATCATCCCTATGGGGCCCAAAACCGGTACTCCCTCTAATAGCATCCTTACTTCGTTCTTTATCAAGGATTGATAAAAATGTAATCCTTTGCTCCGCTACACTATCCTCCAAAGGTATACTGCTTTCATAAACAAGATCTAATCTTTCCTTTCCGCCAGTAATCCTATAATGAAGGTCTTTGCTTATGCGATTAAGCTTATTTATAAAATCCCTTCTCTCCCCTATCAGCTTTGTTCCATAATCTGCAAGTATATCATCCCAGGGTTCAATTTCCACGCTTCTTACATTTCCTTTTTTTAAAAGATTATTTCTTTGTATTAAAGCCTTTTTGTATCTCCCCAGATTCCTATAATACATGGGGCGAATCTGACATAATTCCCTATCCATAAAGCGTCTTCTTTTCTCCGGATCCTCTTTTACTATTTTTAAATCCTCAGGCGAAAAGACTACTAAATAAACATTGCCTAATAAATCGGCATTCTTTTCCTTGGGAATACCATCTACCCTTATCCTTTTTCCTCCCCTGTTCAATTCAATCTGTATTTCCCTTTCCAACCCATCTTTTGTGAAATTAGCTACTACCCTGCATGATTCCATATCGAAGCCAATCATCTCATTATCTCTACCTGTGCGGAAAGATTTTCCCATACTCATAAGGGAAAGACCCTCTAAAAGATTGGTCTTTCCCTGCGCATTTTTACCTGTGATTATATTTATCTTAGGGTGAAATTCTACCGTATTCTCTACATAATTTCTAAAGCCCCTCAGGCTTAATTTATTAAAATACATTTGATGTCACTGATTGACTCCTATTCTAACCGGCAGTACTAAATAATTAAAATCATTCCCCTCCACAGGTGTTATAAGGCATGGAGTTACAGATGTGTTAAATTTCAACATGATCTCTTCGTCCTGAATAACCTTCAATACATCTGTCATATATTTTGCATTGAACCCTATCTCTAAATCATTCCCTTCTTTTTCAACAAATAATTCTTCCCTTACATTTCCTTCCTCAGAACGGGAGGTTATTATTATCTTATCTCTAAAAATATCAAGCTTTATTAAATTGTTCTTTCCTTCCTTTGCCATAAGGGATGCTCTTTCAATACTATGGAGTAATTCTTCTCTCCTTACCTTTACAAAGCTTTGATGATCAATAGGGATAATATCCTTGTACTTTAAAAATATGCCATCCATTAATCTGAGGGCAATAATGGTATCTTCCATTTTGATAACAGCTTTTTTATCCTCAATAATCAATGTAATATTTTCATCTTCTTCCATATCAGACAGTATCTTGTAGATTTCCGTCATGATTCTGGCAGATACTATTATATTTTTAGAACCCATGTTTCCTGTGGTTTCAGTAACTACGGACATACGAAATCCATCTAAAGCCACAAATGTCAAAGAATTTTCGGCTATTTCAATGAGAACACCTGTCAATATGCCCTTTGATTCATCTATGCTGGCTGAAAAAGCTGTTTTGCGGATCATCTCCTTGAACAATTCTTTATTTAGCAAAATTTCTTCTTTTTCCTCTATTGGCGGTAAAACAGTGAAATCATCTGGTGGCTGTCCAATTATTGTAAATTCAGAAGAAGAACACCTTATTATAAGCCCCTTGTTATCATCCTCTTCTATTTCTACCTGATCCGATGGTAGTTTTCTTATGATATCGCTAAATAATCTGGATGAAACAACTAAAGAACCATGCTCCATCATATCTATTTGAATGTTTTTTTCGATAGTCATATCTGTATCCGAAGCAGTCAGTTTTAAATAGCCATCTTCCATGGTTTCCATAAGTATACCTTTCTGCAAAGGTATTGTAGTTCTGGGTGTAACCGCCTTTGATACTATGGTCAAGGCCTTATTAAGTACTTGTTGATTGCAGGAAAATTTCATTTCATTTTCTCCTCGTGGATTTTTAGTTTCGTCATCTGTTGATGACTCTGAGGCTTATTATTATTATAACTTTTTAGTAGAAGTAGTAGTAGGGCCTGTGGATTTGTGGATAACTTCTGTGGATAATGATTTTTACACGTTTTTTGTCCAGTTTTTCATGTGTAAAAACCTTCGGATTAATTATGGGCAATGGGGATACCTTATGGCCTAATTATTTTTTAATGTCATTTCCAAATCGTTTACAATCCCTTTTAAAGTTTCATTGGTTTTAACTTCTCTGGAAATCTTATCGCAGGCATGCAGGACTGTCGTGTGATCTCTGTTTCCAAAATGTTCACCTATTTTCGGAAGTGATAGTTCGGTCATTTTTCTGCAAAGATACATGGCAATTTGCCTGGGAAATGCTAAGTCCCTAGATCTTTTAGCCGATTCCATATCAGAGACTTTTATATTAAAATGCTTGCATACATGACTTTTAATGTCTGAAGGGGTTACGTTTTTTGGGCTGTTGGCAAAGACATCTTTTAAGGCCTCCCTTGCCAAATCCTTGTTAATACTTTGACCGGTCAATGTTGCATAAGCAACCACCCTGATGAAAGCACCTTCCAGTTCACGTATATTGTATTGAATTCTTTCAGCAATCTCATGGATGACACCCATAAAATCCTCAGTGATCATAATACCTTCTAATTCAGCTTTTTTACACAGTATGGCTACCCTGGTTTCGAAATCAGGTGGTTGGATGTCCGCAATTAATCCCCATTCGAAGCGAGATCGCAGCCTGTCCTCCAAGGTGGCAATTTCTTTAGGGGGTCTATCGCTTGAAATTATAATCTGTTTATTGACTTCATGGAGGGTATTAAAGGTGTGAAATATCTCCTCTTGAACGCTTTCTTTTTTTTCTATAAATTGAATATCATCTATGAGAAGTATGTCTATATTCCGGTATTTTTTGCGGAATTCAATAGTTTTATTTTCCCTAATGGATTTTATGAGTTCATTTGTAAACATCTCCGATGAAACGTATAGGACCTTTTTATCGGGATCGTTTTGCAGTATGTAATGGCCTATAGCGTGCATCAGATGGGTTTTTCCAAGACCGGCACCACCGTATATGAAAAGTGGATTATAGGCCTTGGAGGGGGATTCAGCCACTGCCAGAGATGCGGCGTGGGCGAATCGATTATTGCTGCCAATGACAAAGGTGCTAAAGGTATACTTTGGATTGAGATACAGTTCATCCGTATAATCGGGTATAGTATCATCCATTATATTTCGTCTATCATCTAACTCATCGGGAAAAAGGAAAACTACCCGAAGGGAAAAACCAAAGGCCATTTTTACGGCCCCCTCTATTACGGTACGATATCTGTCTTCTAATATATTTTTTGCTATGCCATCGCTTAGTAAAAGGGATAGGGTACCTTTATCTTCATCAACGCTTACAGGAGTTAAAGTTGAAATCCATGTCTGGAAACTAACCGGGGTTAATTCCGGTTCCAGGTATTCGAGTGCTTTTTTCCAGTATTTTTCTATTTCTATATTGTTCATTCCCGAATCCTTTACTATTTTTGCTGGTAGGTATTAGGTATAAAAAATGACATTCAATATTCAGCCCGGATATATGAAGCCGGACAAAGCCTGTATTTAATATCATACAAAAAATACTATCCACAGGCAATAAGAAAATTAAATTTGCCTGCAAAACATAATTGTAAGGGATTTAGACTTTGGTTAAAAAGTTATCAACATGGCTACAATCATAAATAATGGTGGAATTTAGATATTTGATATAATTATTCACAGGTTGTGGAAAAAAACTTCTAACATAATTAACAGGGGAGATTTTATAATATATATTCAAAATTATAATATATGTATGAGTGTAATAATCGTCGATTTGAAAGGCGAAAGAAGGCAAAGAGCACAAAATAAACCTTTTTGCATAAAAAACTTGAAATATCGAAAAAAAAAGGCTATAATTAAATGTCAGAAATAAGAAAAAATAAAGAGAAAAGGGGACATAAAATATATGGCTGCAGCAGATGTTATGCAACAGCAGTATAACGCAGAACAGATACAGGTTTTGGAAGGTCTTGAACCTGTCAGAAAACGTCCCGGTATGTATATCGGTACCACAGGACCAAGGGGTCTGCATCATCTGGTTTATGAAATCGTAGATAATAGTATAGATGAGGCTTTAGCCGGGTTTTGCAAGACTATTACGGTTGTTATACAAAAGGACGATTCAATTTTAGTAGAGGATGATGGAAGAGGTATGCCTGTGGACCCCCATCCTAAATTAGGTTTACCGGCTGTTGAAGTTATTCATACGGTTCTCCATGCAGGCGGAAAGTTTGGCGGTGGCGGATATAAGGTATCTGGCGGGCTTCACGGTGTTGGAGCGTCCGTAGTCAATGCACTTTCCCAATGGATGGAAGTTGAAATTCGAAGAAATGGGAATATATATAGGCAAACATATTCGAGAGGAAAAGCTACAAGTAAGTTAGACATCGTAGGTGAATCTAAAAAAACGGGGTCAAAAACGAGTTTTAAGCCTGATGCAGATATCTTTGAGGAATTGGAGTTCAATTTTGAAACTTTAGAATACAGACTTCGGGAAATGGCTTTCCTCAATAAGGGTGTTAAAATAACCTTGAGAGATGAAAGAGAAGGAAAAAAGAGAGAGGAAATCTTTCATTATGAGGGTGGCATACGTGAATTTGTAAAGCACCAAAATAAGAATAAAGAAGTTATTCATCAGGATGTAATCTATTTCGAACTTAAAAAAAAGGATATGGAAGTAGAAATAGCTATGCAGTATACGGATCGTTATAACGAACTGATACTTTCCTATGCAAATAATATAAACACTACAGAGGGTGGCACCCATATGATCGGCTTTAAATCAGCTTTAACAAGGGTGTTTAATGATTATGCAAAGAAGAATAAATTTATTAAGGATAACGAGGAGGCCTTAACGGGGGAGGATGTGAGGGAAGGTCTTACAGCAATAGTCTCTGTAAAGCTTATAAATCCCCAGTTTGAAGGACAGACCAAGACAAAATTAGGCAACAGTGAGATGCGAGGTTTCGTTGAAACTACTACTAATGAAAATCTGATGGCTTTTTTAGAGGAGAATCCGTCTCAATCGCGAATCATAATGGATAAATGCCTTCGTGCAGCCCGGGCAAGGGAGGCAGCAAGAAAAGCCAGAGAGTTGACAAGGCGTAAAGGAGTTTTAGATGGAATAGCCCTTCCGGGTAAACTTGCCGATTGTTCCGAAAAAAATCCCGCTTTATCTGAAATATTTTTAGTTGAAGGTGATTCTGCCGGAGGTTCAGCTAAATTGGGAAGGGATAGAACTAGACAGGCTATCCTTCCCTTGAGAGGTAAAATTCTCAATGTAGAAAAAGCAAGGTTGGATAAGATTCTAAGTTCGGAAGAAATAAAAAACATGATCACCGCTTTCGGATGCAACATAGGTGATGATTTTGATGAGGAAAAATTGCGCTATCATAAAATAATAATAATGACAGATGCTGACGTGGATGGCGCACATATCAGGACTTTGCTTTTAACCTTCTTCTATCGATATATGAGACCATTGATTGAGGGCGGATATGTCTATATTGCCCAGCCGCCTCTTTATAGAACTATAAAGGGTAAAAAGGTTTACTATACCTATTCAGAAAAAGAACAGACTAAATTGCTTGATGAAATCGGGCGCGAGGGTATCAAGACACCCCAAAGGTACAAAGGTCTTGGTGAAATGGATGCGGATCAACTTTGGGAAACAACCATGGATTTTAACAAACGTTCTTTAATTCAGGTTACGGTAGAGGATATGGCGGCAGCCGATGAGATATTCACCATATTGATGGGGGATAAGGTACCGCCAAGAAAGAAATTTATAGAAAGCAATGCCGAATACGCAAGATTGGATGTTTAATAGACCTTCAAAAATAGGCTAATAAGGAGAAGGAGATGACCAAAACCTTAATTGAAGATATAAAGATGGAGCAGACAGAAATCCATGAGGAGATGAAAACCTCTTATATCGATTATGCCATGAGCGTTATAGTGGGAAGGGCTCTTCCTGATGTTAGGGATGGCCTAAAGCCTGTTCATAGAAGAATTCTATATGGTATGTCGGAATTGGGCATTACACCTAATACGGCGCATAAAAAATCAGCGCGTATCGTAGGTGAGGTAATGGGTAAATATCATCCTCATGGAGATTCTTCGGTCTACGATGCCATGGTAAGGTTGGCACAGGATTTTTCTATACGCTACATGCTTGTGGATGGACATGGTAACTTTGGATCGGTAGATGGTGATAGCGCGGCAGCTATGCGTTATACTGAGGCCAGAATGACCCATCTTTCAATGGAGATGCTGCGGGATCTTGATAAGGATACCGTTGAATTCACCCCTAATTTTGATGGAGAAGAAAAGGAGCCGACAGTATTACCGGCCAGATTTCCAAATCTATTGGTAAATGGAAGCAATGGTATTGCAGTAGGTATGGCTACATCAATACCGCCTCATAACCTGAAAGAGGTAATAGATGCTGTTGTCTATATGATAGACCATGAAGATGCTACCATAGAGGATTTGTTGAAAATAGTTAAGGGACCGGATTTTCCTACCGGGGCCATCATAATGGGAAAGAACAATGCTAAGCAGGCTTATCGCACAGGTCAGGGCAGGGTTTTAGTACGTTCAAAAACTGAGATTGAGGAAACCAATAGGGGAAGGCAGCAAATTGTAATTAAGGAAATCCCCTTTCAGGTGAATAAATCAAGGCTTATAGAAAAGATGGCGGAGTTGGTAAAGGATAAGCGACTTGATGGAATTTCGGATATCAGGGATGAATCCAACAGGGAAGGTATGCGAATTGTAGTGGAGCTGAAAAGGGATGCAAACGCCCAGATTATTTTGAATCGCTTATTTAAGCATACCCAAATGCAGGAAAGCTATAGCATGATCATGCTCGCTCTCGTAAACGGCAGGCCGAAACTTTTAACTCTTTATGAAATTCTCCAGCAGTATCTGCTGCATCAAAAAGATGTAATCACCCGAAGAACAAGATTTGAACTGAGAAAAGCAGAGGCCAGAGCTCATATTTTAGAGGGACTTAGAATTGCATTAGACAATATTGATCAGGTTATAAAGACTATTCGTGAAAGCTATAATGACGCTAAGATAAGGCTTATGGAACGCTTTGGCCTTACGGATATTCAGGCACAGGCGATTTTGGATATGAGGCTTGCCAGGCTTCAAGGGTTGGAGCGTGAAAAGATAGAGGAAGAATACGCTGATTTGGTGAAAAAGATTGCTTGGTATAAGCAGGTTCTGGCTGACGAGAAGCTGCTATTAGGCATCATAAAAGAGGAAATTCTTGAAATAAGAAATAAATATGGTGATAAAAGGCGCACCTTAATTCAGGCTGATGAGGAGGAAATAGATGAGGAAGATCTAATCGCTGAGGAACAGATAGCAATCACTTTGACACATCTTGGGTATATTAAGCGGGTTTCTGCCGACACTTATAAAACACAGAAGCGTGGAGGAAAGGGAATCACCGGTCTTACAACCAGAGATAATGATTTTGTCAAGGATCTTCTTATAACATCTACTCATGATCATCTTATGTTCTTTACCAATACGGGGAAGGTTCATAGGATAAAGGCTTACGAAATTCCTGAGGCACAGCGTACAGCAAGGGGTATGCCTGCGGTGAATTTCCTGAACCTCATGCAAAGGGAAAGAATTACAGCTATAATTCCCATTAAAGATTTTACCGAGGAGAAATTTTTAATAGCTGTAACGAAGCAGGGAACTATTAAGAAGACTGAGCTTTCCCAATTTAACACAAATCGCAAAACCGGGCTTATCGCTATCAATTTGAAAGATGGGGATGAACTCATTGGAATAAAAGAAACCACCGGGATGAGTGATGTAATAGTAGTTACTAAGAATGGTAAATGCATTTGCTTTAGCGAAAATGACGTTCGTGCCATGGGTCGAATGGCTGGGGGTGTTCGTGCCATCACGCTTGAAAAGGGAGATGAGGTGGTGGCCATGGAGCTTGCTGAAAGGGATAAGGAACTGTTGGTGGTAACCCAATCCGGGTATGGAAAGCGGACTCCTATGAAGGATTATAAAGTGCAGGCAAGGGGAGGCAAAGGTCTATTAACTTATGACAAGGGCAAGTTTGATAAGACGGGCTCCCTTATCGGCGCAATAGTTGTCAATGAGGAGGACGAAATTCTTTTAGTCAACTCGGACGGAATCATTATCAGAATAAATGCAGGTGAGGTTTCCAAGCTGAGCAGGGCCACTCAAGGGGTTAAGATAATGCGTGTCGAAGAGGATGCAAATATAATAGCTATGGCGAAAGTCATTAAGGATGAAGAGGACGATGGAGAAGGCAGAAGGAATGAAAACGGAGATCAGGTATCCCTTGAAATAAATGAAGATGATTGAGGTGGACAATGACCATGGGGATATAGATCAAGTATGGAGGAGCTGTATATGAAACGAGTTTTTTCCGGGGTTCAGCCTACGGGAAATATACACATTGGGAACTATTTAGGAGCGTTGAAGCAGTTTGTTGAGCTTCAGGATGAGATGGATTGTGTCTATTGCATAGTAGACCTTCATTCTATAACAGTCCCCCAGGACCCTGAGGGATTGCGAAAGCATATTTTAGATGTTGCTGCGCTTTATTTAGCAGTAGGTCTTGATCCGAAAAAATCTATCATTTTTGTCCAATCGGAGGTTCCTGAACATTCGGAATTGGCATGGATTTTAATGTGTAATTCCTATACGGGGGAGTTGTCCCGTATGACTCAATTTAAGCAAAAAAGCAAGGATCAGGAATCAGCCCCCACCGGACTTTTTACCTATCCTGTCCTGATGGCAGCCGATATTTTGCTTTATGATACGGATGTTGTTCCCGTAGGAAACGATCAGAAACAGCATATTGAATTGACGAGGGATATTGCCCTAAGAATAAATAATAAGTATGGGAAGACTTTTGTGGTTCCGGAGGGTCGTTTTTTAAAGAGGGGAGCCAGGATAATGTCCCTTGATGACCCCATATCTAAAATGAGCAAGAGCGCTGAAAACATTCATAGTCGCATTTCTTTGCTGGATGGGGAGGGAAAAATCAAAAAATCTATAATGAGAGCAACCACAGATTCCGACGGTTTAATTAGATTTGACCAGGAAAGCAAACCGGGGATAAGTAATCTGCTTACGATTTATAGCGTATTTTCAGGGATTGATATCGGAGATCTTGAAAGAAGGTATGATGGTAAGGGATACGGGGCTCTGAAAAAGGATTTAGTGGAAGTCGTTTCACAAGCACTTTTGCCGATACAGGAACGTTACAATGAAATCAGGTATTCAAAAGAATTATTGGATATATTGAAGGATGGCAGGGAAAGAGCTTCAAATATTGCAGAAAATACTATGAAAAGGGTGAAGGACAGGTTTGGATTAGGAACATAGATATATAGTTATTCCGGTTGAGAAAAAGGAGGGGAAGATGGTTTCCAATTTTGAAAAAATCCAATTATCTTACGATCAATTGCAGGACAAGGCTCAGGATATTCGCATGGGTGTTATTAAATCTGTCCATGCGGCCGGATCCGGGCATCCGGGAGGATCCTTATCTGCTGCTGAAATAATGTCGGTGCTATATTTTAAAGAAATGAATATCGATCCTAAAAATCCAAATATGAAGAACCGAGATAAATTTGTATTGTCAAAGGGTCATGCTGCCCCTGTTCTCTATGCATCTTTGGCGGAGAAAGGTTTTTTCCCCCTTGAGGAGCTCATTACCTTAAGAAAGCTTGGTAGCCCATTGCAGGGTCATCCGGATATGAAAAAGGTACCCGGTGTTGAAATGTCAACAGGTTCTCTTGGGCAGGGTTTTTCAACGGCCATCGGGATGGCTTTGGCAGGAAAAATGGATTCATCAGAGGGTAGGGTGTATGTTCTTTTAGGTGATGGCGAGCTTCAGGAGGGTCTTGTCTGGGAGGCAGCCATGGCAGCGGCCCATTATAGGTTGGACAATTTGGTGGCCATTATAGACTGGAACGGACTTCAAATAGACGGGCCAAACGATGAGGTTATGGAGGTAAGACCCATTGACGACAAATTCAGGAGCTTTGGATGGGAGGTTATCCTAATAGATGGCCATGATATAAGAGCTATTGATGATGCGCTTCAAAAAGCGAAGATGGTCAAGGACAAGCCCTTTGCTATTTTAGCGAAGACTGTAAAGGGCAAAGGAGTTTCTTTTATGGAGAATGTATTCGGATGGCATGGGAAGGCACCTAACGATGAACAATTCAAACAGGCTATGGAAGAAATAGAAGCCTTAAAGGGAGGTGTAGGATGATGGCGGGGAAAATTGCCACAAGACAGGCTTACGGTGAGGAACTGGTAGCTTTAGGCGGTATAAATCCTGATATAGTAGTTCTGGATGCGGATCTTTCGGGATCAACAATGACAAAGCATTTTGCCAAGGAATTTCCCAAACGCTTTTTTAATATTGGTATAGCTGAGCAGAATGTTTTCGGTATAGCGTCAGGGCTGGCGGTATCTGGTAAAACCGTATTTGCAAGCACCTTTGCATTATTTGCCGCCGGGAGAGCTTATGAAATCATACGTAATTCAATTGGCTATCCACACTCCAATGTGAAGATTTGTGCTACCCATGCCGGTATTACGGTTGGGGAGGATGGTGCAAGCCATCAATGTATAGAGGATATTGCTTTGATGGGGGTAATTCCGGGAATGACTGTGGTTAATCCTGCTGATGGCACTTCTACCAGAAAGCTATTACGCATAATATCGGAGAAGGAAGGACCGGTTTATATGCGGCTTGGACGGTCAGCAGTTCCTTTAATATATGGAGAAGAAGACGAAATACAAATAGGTAAGGCCAATTGCCTTCGGGAAGGAAGTGATTTTACCGTAATTGCCACTGGTGTTATGGTGAATGAGGCTTTGATTGCAGCGGAATTGCTGGCTTCGGAGGGTATCAGTCTTCGCGTCCTTGACATGCATACTATCAAGCCATTAGATGAAGAATCTATAATAAGGGCGGCGAAGGAGACAGGGGGAATTATTACAGCTGAGGAACATTCAATAGTTGGGGGGCTTGGGGCTGCTGTGTCTCAGGTGGTAGCACGCCACTGCCCGTGCCCCATGGATTTTGTCGGAATTAAAGATGTTTTCGGCCAGTCTGGAAGACCCGATGAGTTAATGAGGGAGTATGGGCTGACAGCAGAGGACATTAGAGTTGCCGTAAAAGGATTGGATGACAGAGTTAAATAGGTTTAAAGGGGAAGGTAAAATGGGCTATATTCCTACGATGGAACAGGCTTATGAAATTCTAAGAGAATATAACAAAGAGGAATTTCATATAAGACATGGAGAGACGGTGTCAGGAGTCATGCGATATTTTGCAAAAAAGTATGATCCTGAAAAGGAGGAGTATTGGGCTGTAGTCGGGCTTCTTCATGATTTGGATTTTGAAATGTACCCGGAGGATCATTGTATTAAACAGGTTGAAATCATGAGGGAAATCGGGTTGGATGAAGATTTAATCAGAGCGGTAGCCTCGCACGGTTGGGGAGGTACGAAATCCGATGTGGAACCGGTTCTGTTTATGGAGAAAATCTTGTATGCAGTAGATGAACTTACCGGGCTTATCGGTGCTGTAGCTATAATGAGACCTTCTAAAAGCGTTGATGATCTCCAATTGAAATCGGTAAAAAAGAAATATAAGACACCGTCTTTTGCGGCAGGTTGTTCACGGGAAACCATTCAAAAAGGCGCTGATATGTTAGGTTGGGATTTGGATGAGCTTATAACGGAAACCATAGTGGCTATGAGGAGCATGAACCCTCAGGGAGGATTATAGGACAGCGGGGAAAAATGGGAACACTTACGCTGGTTTTTATTGCATTAGGTCTTGCCATGGATGCTTTTGCTGTGGCCGTTTCTAATGGGATTTGTTATAGCAAAACAGGTATTAAAGAGGCCATTTATATGGCCTTAACTTTTGGCATTTTTCAAGCGGTCATGCCGGTGGTAGGCTTTTTTGCAGGAAGTATGGTGAGCCATACGGTAGAGGCATTGGATCATTGGCTGGCATTGATTTTGCTTTCATTTATAGGTGGCAATATGATACGGGAGGGAATTAAAGGTTTGAGGAAGCCTTCCGTATTATATGGAAAGGACATATGTCATCCCCGTGATTTATTTATCCAAGGTGTGGCCACAAGCATAGATGCCCTTGTGATTGGAATCAGTTTTGCCATAATGGATACGGATATATTCAAAGCGGCAGCAATCATTGGCATGGTAACATTTGCTTGTTCTTATGGGGGTGTATTCATAGGAAAGGCATTTGGATCTGCGCTTAAAGAAAAGGCTGAGATATTCGGGGGGATTATTTTAGTTTTAATTGGGTTCAAAATATTTATTGAGCATATAGTTGATCATTTCTTTTAGATTCTATTTTTGATATACTATCCGTCCTTCTAAAATTGTCATAACTATCGGGGCATCTTCAAAAGGATTTTTTTTGCATGGTGTCCCTGTTTTAAGGGGATCTGTTGCTAATATGGTAAAATCCGCATATTTACCTTTTTGTATAGAACCTAATTTATCTTCCATGCGTATACGATAGGATGCATTTGTAGTCATATAATCCAGCCAGTCCTGGGGATTGTCTCCCGGTATAACATCTAAAATGGCGTCGGTATCTCGGAGAATGGCTAATAGTTCGGTATCAGCTATTGTTTCATCGGCCGTTAGTATGAAACGATTTTTTTTGTAACCTGAATTTCGAGCGGCGGAGAAAGCCTTTATGCTATTGGTTATGGCAACGGTACCATAGGCCTCAATGTGCACATCAAAGCCTCTATCCCCGGCTTCCAGGCACAGGGCTTTCAGGGACTCTTCCGTGATGCTGCTTTCCCAACCCCGACTTTCTACCACAAGTCTAAGGCAATTGACAGAGATTAGATCGCCGCATTCCATGCAGAGGGTGTTTTTACGCATAAGATGACGCACTATGAGGGCGGCATTGAGACCCTTGTTATTTAATAGACAGCCAAAGTAACGCTGCTTTAATTGGTATTCCTGTAATGTTTCTTGTAAAAGATCCATATAAAAGGTGTGCAAGAAGTCAGGAGCACCCACATCTATTAAGGAGGTATATCCTTTGAGTGCCGATTGATAGGATTCTTCCATTGCTTTTTGGTAGAATTGATCCGCATCAAAGAGATCTGTAGCTGAAGCGACTATAAATATTGGTTCGGTACCGATGAGTATCCCCGTCGGCCAGCCTTCTTCATCCCGGGTGAAAACTTGAATTCCCGGGAGTGGATCCTTTAGGTAGCCGGGATATTTCGATGGTAGATTGTCAGGATCCTCCTCTTCCCCCAAGTCCGGTTCCATTATGGCTTCTTCTTTGGCTCGAGCTTCGGCCATTTCCAGGGCAAGGCTGTTTGCCCAGGCCTGTTGCCCCAGGTTACTAAGCAGGAGGATGGGCTTGTCGCTGCATACTCTATCAAGAAGGCCGCGTGATGTAAGGTGTGTATCAGGAGTAAATAGGCTTTCATCATAGCCAAAACCGAAATATGCAGTATAATCCGGATTTTTGGAAACGAAGGAGTTTAGGGTTTGCAACACCTCATCTATGGACATTTTTATGTTGAGTATTGCCGATGTGCTTGAAAAAAGGTCTGTAACTGGTGAGGCAGCTGAATTGATAAAACCGGGGAAGAGAAAAGCCCCTCCTAAATCAATTTCATCAGTTTCTTTGCCTGAAAAGGACATCATTTCCTCCGTACTGCCAACAGCTAATATGAGTTCGTCTTTAACAGCTACTGCTTCGGCAACAGGCAGATCGGGATCCTGGGTAACGATTACACCATCCCTAAGAATCAGGTCAGCAGAAATGCTTTTTTTAAACAATCCAAATGCCATGAAAGCCCTCCAAATTCTTTTGCACGTATTGAAAAATCTTTGTTTCTATTTTATCATGTAGTATATATTTTAGGAAGCCTCTGTCCAAATCCGCATAGGATTTCATAGTTGATAGTATCCGATAAGGAGGCTATTTCATCTGCGGTTATGGTTTTTCCATCCTGGGATCCCATAATGACGGCCTCATCGTATTGTCTTACCCCGGGTATGTCTGTCACATCTATAAGGCATTGATCCATGCAAATGCGACCTATGATGGGTGCGTATTCTCCCTTTACAATTACACGGCCACGATTTGAGAGGAGTCTTGGCAATCCGTCTGCATATCCTAATGATAAGGTTGCAATCCTACTTTTTCTTTTGGTAACGAAGGTGGCTCCATAGCTGAAAGGAGTGCCTTCCGGAACCTGTTTTACATATACCAGGTTTGCTTTTACCGACATAACAGGCTTTACAGGGATTAAGGAGGTGTCCATTTCTTTTGAAGGATAGCAGCCATATAGGAGTATGCCGGGGCGTACTGCGCTGAAAAGGGCTTCGGGAAATTGTAAAATTGCACCGCTGTTTGCCATGGTCAGGTAGTTAAAGGACAGTCCCATGGATTCCAATTGTTTTTTAAACTTATAAAATTGCTCCAGTTGTTTTTTTGCAAAATCCATATCCGACATATCAGCGGTGGCAAAATCGGAAAAAAGACCTTTTATCCTTATGTTTGGCAGTCGACTGATTCCCTCGATTTCTGTAAGGCTTCCCGAGGTTGAAAGAAATCCAAGGCGACCCATTCCTGTTTCAAGAGCGACTAAGATATCCACTGTCTTTTTCGCTGCAACAGCTAATTTTGATAAGAGTCTGGCATTGGGGTAGGATGTTACAACTGGTGTTAAATCATATTCAATCAAGTAGGAGTGATAGGACCAGGGGGTCAGTCCAAGAATGAGTATTGGACATGTGAATCCATGATTCCTCAGGGTAATTGCCTCCTCAAGTGTGGCGACTCCAAGGGATGAAGCACCGTGTTCCAATAATATTTTAGAGGTTTCTATTGCACCGTGACCGTATGCATCGGCTTTCACAATTGCAATAATATCTCTTTCTCCTACAATCTCCTTTATGGAAATAATATTATGTTCTACGTTACTGAGGTTAATCTCTACCCAAGCAGGCCTCAGTGCTTCTTTTATCATAGCATGTGACACTTCCTTTCCTAAACGACTTCATTATTATATATGTTTTAAAAAAGGTTTTCAAGGCTCTCAGGTTTGAGTTTCAGTAAAATTGTACAGGGAAATAGAATTAAGGTACCGGTGATAATCGGGGATTAAAATAGTATCGATTAGAGATTCAAGGGCCTGATATTTGAGGGATGCGTTAGGTGGCTTGTATGTTTTCCTAAGGTCTTGTACAAGAACATGAACAGGTGATAAAATAGAAGAACAAATGTAAAAACTAAATGAAAGAAGATATATAAAGCAAAGGAGGAGAGTTGGTCATATGGGAGAATTGAAATATGATAAGGTATGGGAAGTAAAAGAAAAGCTGAATTTGAATTTTTACGGCGGCGAAGGGGCATGGAAAACAGAGGAAGTTATGGTCATGCAGGCAGAGGGAAGATATTTGTCAGAGGATGTGCTGTCCGGAGAATCGGTAGGTGACATTAAGGAAGGGGAGTTACTTTACAAGAGGGGGCATCGGGTAAGGCCACAGGATATTGCTGTGCTTGCATCGGTTGGAAAAACTATGCTTAAGGTATTTATGAAACCTATCGTATCAATTTTATCCATAGGGAAAAATTTAGTTAGCGTAATTGATGTACCCGAGAAAGGGCAGTCAAGAGATGTTAATTCATTTGTTCTGGCAAGTCTTGCGGAAAGGACAGGGGCTCAAAAGGGTCAGATCTTTTTAGTAAATGAGGTGGATCGCCTAAAGGAGTATTTAAGTTTTGCAGTGAATAGAAGCGATGTGGTTCTTGTAGCCAGCGGAAATGAAGCAGGAGATAAGGAATGTATCTTAGAGGCTATTGAGGCTCTTGGAAAACCCGGTGTCATAAGCCACGGCTTAGCAATGGAGCCTGGGTCAGAAACGGTTATAGGGATCACGAAGGACGCTACATGCCACTGTGAAAACAGGATGCCTGCTTTAACTATTGCGTTTAATGGGGATTCCGCTGCTATGATGATAGCATATGAAATCATAGCGGATTATTTTATAAAGAGTTATTATTTTCATTCTTGCCCGGGGGAAAGGTATATTGAAGCTGTGGCAGGAAAAGATTTTGCGGTATCGGAAAGAGGGAACAGGGAGGAGACTTTTGCGTTAGTCAGTATTGAAGAATCAGAGGACTTAGGGTATGTTGCCGTACCTGTGGAGCCGGGTCTTTCCGGTGTTCGTGATTTCGATGGTTTTACAAGGGTTGCCGGTGAGAAGGGCATTGTCAAAGGAGAACGGATTAAGGTTAGGATTTTCGCATAGGTTTATTTATTAGATGGGATGGTTGCAGCAGTGTTAATGTACTCTTTGACAGGTGGTGTTGGGGCAGAGCAACTCCTTTGACCGTGTAAAAAATAAAGAATGAAAGGTGTTTGCCGTCGGTAGGAATGTCTGAAAGGAAGGGAAAATGGCCATATTGATAACAGGTGGTGCAGGTTATATTGGAAGCCACACATGTATTGAGTTATTAAATGCCGAAAAGGAGATAGTTGTAATTGATAATTTGTGTAACAGTAAGGTTGAATCGTTAAAACGGGTTGTAAATATAACCGGAAAGGATTTTCCGTTTTATTGTAATGATGTGCGAGATAAAAAGGCGTTGAGGAAGATCTTTGACGAAAATAAAATAGAGGGGGTAGTGCATTTTGCCGGATTGAAGGCCGTAGGTGAGTCGGTAGAAAAACCTTTAATGTATTATGAGAATAATTTGGGAGCCACCTTCAGTCTTTTAAATGTTATGAAGGAGAAGGGGGTGGGGAGGCTTGTCTTTAGCTCCTCTGCCACTGTTTATGGTGATCCCCATAGGGTTCCGATAGCCGAGGACTTTCCTCTTTCCACGACAAATCCTTACGGGGCTACTAAACTTATGATAGAAAATATTTTGCAGGATATTTATAGGGCAGATGGCTCCTGGGAGATTTCAATACTGAGGTATTTTAATCCGGTGGGTGCACATGAAAGCGGTTTAATTGGCGAGGATCCGAATGGGATTCCAAACAATCTTGTACCATATATTACCCAAGTGGCTATTGGTAAATTGGATAAGGTCAAGGTTTTTGGAGATTGTTATCCTACAAAGGATGGGACTGGAATAAGGGATTATATTCATGTAGTTGATCTTGCCAGGGGACATGTTGCGGCTTTGGATGTCCTGGATAATCTGAATGGATTAGGGAAACATGGTGCATTGATGATTCATAATTTGGGAACGGGTGTAGGTTATAGTGTTTTAGATATGATTGAGGCATTTTGTAAGGCGACAGGACGGGAGATTCCTTATGTGATTACGGAACCACGAGCCGGTGATGTTGCTGTTTGTTATGCTGATCCATCCAAGGCACAAAAGGAGCTGGGTTGGAGTGCTGCATATGGGTTACAGGATATGTGCCGCGATGCATGGCGTTGGCAGTGTAATAACCCGGACGGTTATAATGATAATTTAGGTCGACATGAACAGGGATAAAAAATATTCCCAAAGTCCTTGAAAAGAACATGAATTAATGCTATCATTTATGAGCTATATGTTTGTGCTCCCGTAGCTCAGGGGATAGAGCGTCGGTTTCCTAAACCGTGCGTCGGACGTTCGAATCGTCTCGGGAGTGCCAGATATAAATACCTCGGGCTTGTGCCGAGGTATTTGTATTTTTGTGTTTGAATAGACGATTCGGATGTCCGACAGTTGGGGTATCGGGGAAGAGCATCTTCCCTGATTAATATATTCTTCCGTCACCCGGTCCTGATCATCGTTTGATAGCTTTTCTTTCATATTCCAACAAATTACCGTTGTATGCGTTAATCTCTATCTCGTATTTAAAACCATCCCTTACTATTTCTATTTCATATTTGCCTTTCTCAAACTCAAAGTCTATAACTTTGCCAGGTGCTATACTTTGGGCTATTCGAATTGCTTTGTCCTTACCAATCGGCTTACGTCCATTAGCATCAATGTCTTCAGGTTTGTATTCTACCTCGATTTCGATGATGGCTCCATCTTCTTTAGCTATTTCAAGCTCATATTTATAGCCATTTTTTATAATCTCTATTTCATACTTATATAGATCTGATTCAAAATCAACAATTTTTCCGTTTACATAATTTAAAGCAATTTCTTTTGCCTCTTCTGCTGATATAGGGGATTTTTTTGCCTGTACTGTTCCCTGGTAGCCCTTACCTATGACCACCGTACGATTTTCGACATCCCAATCGACCTTTTTTCCAAGTGTTTCTGCTACATCTCGAATCGGGATAAAGGTTCTTCCGTCTCTAACCATAGGGGTTTTGTGAAGACGAATCTTTTTCCCGTTGTGGTAAGCATATTGTTTATCTATTTGCATTGTTATTCTATTGATTCCATCATCAATAGTCACTGTTTTCGTGGCTCTTTCCCAATCGACATCAAACCCTAAAGCTTCTGCCACCGATCTTATCGGAACCAGTGTTCTGGAATCCTCTATAAATGGATGTACATCCGTTTCAAGGTATTTTCCATCCACCCATAAAGTCAAGCCTTCTAACGTATTTGCTTTAACCGGCACAAAGGCTATCAATAGCCCTAATGATAATAGCAATATAAACAATTTTATCTTCATGATTGTCCCCTCCCTTTATTCGAATTATCCACAGGTTACCAATTACCTTATGTATATAATTAACTGCAGGGATAGGCAAATTATTGCATTCATCTTCATGTAGAATATCTTTTTTGTTACAAATGCAGGCTCATTTTTCAATACGGTGTTAAGAAGTTCTTTCTTTTGTTCCCCTGTCATCTTTCTTTTGTTTCTTTGCCATCTTGGGCTTTTTTTATCAATGCTCGTTGCGCGGAAATGGAGGTAATGGTATTGCCAAGCCGTGTTATGGAGGAGCCTAGTATTGCCAGTTCACTATCGTCTGTTATTTCGTTGGATATGATAACAGCAAGGGAAGAGATTAACATTGTCAATTCCGATGGATTCATGGATGTTCACCTCGATTAGTCTTATCTCAGGTGCAAGTTTATGGCAGGGGGCTGGGCTCATGAATACATTGAAAGGGTAGCGATTATTATTTATGGAGGCGAAAATTAAATTGGTAAACCTATTTTTAATTAATGTTAAGGAGGATTGTGATCGCTTTTCCCAATATCCTTTATCGTACAGGTTAGTATTTGCAGCAATACTTGCAATTGTAGCCGCGATACTGCAATCCATGGGTGGGTATCTTCCGGGGATTGGTTTTTTGCTAAGCCCTTTATCCACTTTACCTATTTTGGTTGCAATTGTTTATGCCGAAGGATATGGAATCTTAGCTTATTTTCTGACGATAATACTACTTGTGCTAATCCAACCGGCAGAATTATTTATTTTTCCATTCACAACAGGGCTATTAGGATTGGTTCTGGGTTTTACCCTTAAATTCTTTAAAAGCCGGGTAATTGTTATTTTAGTGAGTACGATTGTGCTGATGGCCGGAATTTGCATCCCATTATATGTTTTAGGCTTCCCCCTACTGGGACCGATGGGGTTGAATGGCCCGAACCTTAGGGTATTACTGCCACTTTTTGTGTTTTGCTTACTTTATTGTTTTGCATGGCTATTATTAGCTTTATTGGTATTAAAAAAAATGAATAGATTGCTAGTCAGAATACAGTGAAGAATATAGAATATTTCATCCTGCCCTTGTTAGCGGGGCAGGATGTTGCTGGTGCAATTTCACCATTAACTTCTGGTAACCTTCCATATAACCCCGGTTTTAGCAACGGGACCATCAGATGTAAATATGCCGAAATCAGCAATATAGAGATTACCATCAGGGGCAAAGACAGCATCAATTGGTCTTTCGAATCCACCTCCTCCGGTAAGATGGGCCGGAACACCGGAGCTATTGATTGCAAAAACATATACGGTTCCGTCATTCATATCGATGCGTGAAACACGGTGTCCGACGCCATATATGGGCTTCCCGCCTGTATTGGTGGGAATTATAGCGCCGAATTCCGCAATGTAGGCCTCACCTACAGGTCCAAAGCTTGGATTATCATTAAAGCTGAATCCCATGGCAGCTGAATGGGGCTGAAAGGTTGTGAAGGGCTTTGGGGGTTGCATTGGGTGTTCTGCTAATAGAAATTTGGGCTGGGGCTCCCCTTCAGGTTTAAATTGTGGAAGGGTTACTGGTAGACCCCCCGTGAAGTCCGGCCACCCATACCATGTGCCTTCCTTTATCAATTGAAATTCGTCCGGTGAATTTGCAATAGGTCTGCTGCCACGAATATCAATACCGTGGTTAGCAGCAAATAATCTCCCGTTACGGTCGAAGCGTATTCTGAACGGATTTCTAAGACCCCATGCAACTAATTCAAGATTTGAACCATCTGGATTAGCTTTCATTATACTTCCATTTGCTCGCTTTATACCGCTTACGATTTCGCCTGGTGTAGATGATACCCCAAAGGGCATATAGGCTCCGGTTAAAGTTTCACGATCCGGAAAAGCATCCAAAAATGTATTGCTTAAAAAATTTTCACCATTTAATGTGATTTGTCCGCCCGGATAATCGTGAAAGAAGGGGTGGTCCGGTACCCATGAATTATCCTTTCCCGGAACACCACTATTAGTTGCCGTACCTTGGCCGAAATACATTTTGCCATCTGGTCCGAAGACAACCCTGTTATTATGATGGTCTCCATCGCTGGGCAATCCGTCTATTACATCAATTTTTGTTCCATCGGGCTTTATGACGGTGATAAATCGCCGGTGAGAGACATAAATATCCCCATTGTGCATGGTTATGCCCGTTAAAGGCGGGTTAAAGCCATCTGCTATGGTTTCAAAGCCTTTGCCCGTATTCGTAAGCTTCATTACTTTGCCATTTCCATCTGTAATCCCTGAATCCGCTATCAACATATCTCCTGCCTCGTTAAAAGTGATGTTGATAGGGGTAGTCAATCCCTTAGAGAATACCTCTATTTTAAATCCTGGTGGCAATAAAATATCCTTTGGATTCAATGGCCTTTCATTGATTTCCAAGTGATTACCCGTATATCCCTGTTCACTCATATACATATACCCCCCTTCATATATGAAAAAGCTTTACATTATATTAATATATTCACCTTTCAGCAAAGTTGCTAAAAGATTATCGACAGCGGATAGATTTTATGATCTATGCCGGTTTTAAGTTGGGATTGAAGGTAACGATAAAAACCCTGAACCATAACAATAGATACATATAATTTTTGTTTTAATGGGATACTAAATCACAGGGAATTGACATATTAGATGAGTTTGAAAAAGGATAACTATAAGGAGATATCGATTTGAAGATTACGGTGGATGGTAATCATGCGGCTGCATATGCCGCATATGCTTTTACCGAGGTTGCGGTGATTTATCCAATTACACCCTCCACACCCATGGCGGAGTTAATGGATGAATGGTCGTCCTTGGGCAAAGAAAATATATTCGGCCAACAGGTTAAGGTTGTAGAACTTCAATCAGAAGCGGGGGTAGCGGGTGCTATGCACGGTTCACTGGGGGCTGGTGCATTGACTACAACTTTTACAGCATCGCAGGGGCTGTTGCTAATGATTCCAAATTTATACAAGATGGCAGGAGAACTACTTCCCGGAGTTTTTCATGTTTCGGCAAGGTCTATTGCGACTCATGCTTTATCCATTTTTGGAGATCATCAGGATGTGATGGCATGTCGACAAACGGGTGCCCCAATGATCGCATCTGTTAATCCTCAAGAAGTTATGGATTTAGGGTTTATCTCTCACCTCTCAGCAATTTCTGCACATTTGCCATTTATTCATTTTTTTGATGGGTTTCGGACGTCACATGAATACCGCAATATTGAACTATTAGAGTATGACTCCCTGCATGATCTTATTGATTGGAAAGCAATAGAGGAATTCCGGAATCGTGGATTGCATCCGTCGCACCCGGTGGTAAAGGGGACAGCACAAAATCCGGATATTTATTTTCAGGGTCGGGAGGTACAGAACAAGTTTTATGACAGGGTTCCGGACATTGTTGCTGAATATATGAAAAGGTACGGTGAAAAAACCGGGCGATATTACAGGCCTTTTGATTATTATGGAGACAATGAGGCTGAAAGTCTAATAATTGCAATGGGTTCTGTTTGTGATACCATAAAGGAAACTATTAATTATCTGGCGGAAAAGGGTGAAAAGGTAGGATTAGTGCAGGTTCGTTTATACAGGCCCTTTTCAGAAAAATACTTTTTCGAGGTCCTTCCACCTGGTATAAAACGGATTGCAGTCTTGGATCGAACAAAGGAACCTGGCTCTACTGGTGAACCTTTGCTTCTTGATATATGTAAAATGTTTTCGGGGAAGAAAAATCAACCGATGATAATCGGTGGAAGATATGGCCTTGGCTCAAAGGATGTTACCCCATGGCAAATTCTTGCTGTAATAGCCAATCTTAATGATAGTGAACCAAAAACCAATTTCACTATAGGGATTCAGGATGATGTTACTGAGACATCCCTTGACGATAGTATTTGTTATACTCCCGTAGAAAATAATGTTTTTAATTGTCAGTTCTGGGGTCTTGGTTCGGATGGAACAGTTAGTGCGAATAAGTTGGCTTGCAAAATAATAGGTGAGAATACAGAGTTAAATGTCCAGGCATATTTTTCTTATGATAGTAAAAAATCTGGAGGAACTACAGTATCCCATCTTAGATTTGGGAAGGATCCCATATTATCGCCCTACCTCATATATGCCGCCGATTATGTAGCCTGCCATAACAAATCCTTTCTTAATAATTTTGATATTACCCGCAGTTTAAAGAAAGAGGGGGTTTTTTTATTAAATTGTAATTACTCGCCGAAAACAATGGAAAAGCACCTTCCGGAGGGATTAAAAAGGTTTATAGCAAAAGAAGACATTCAGTTTTACATTATTGATGCGGAAAAAATAGCATCTGAAATAGGCCTTGGGAATAGAATAAGCATGATTATGCAGGCGGCTTTTTTTAAGTTGATTGATATTATTCCAGAGGACAAGGCGATGGATTTACTGAAGGATTCGATTCAGGAAGCCTTTGGATATAAAAGCAGGAAATTAGTCGAAATGAATTTTCAGGCTATTGATGAAGGAGTTAATGCTTTGGTAAAGGTTCATGTGCCTTCCCATTGGGCTGATATAGGAGATTGGAAAAATCCTGACGATGAGGGAACAGGATTTGTTGAAAGAATACAAAAAGTTATGGCCAGAAATGAAGGTGATACACTTCCTGTCAGCGCTTTTATCGGTATGGAGGACGGGGCTTTTCCCCCTGGGATTACCGCATTTGAAAAACGCGGGATAGCCCCAAGTTTGCCTCAATGGCAGGTGGATAGATGTGTTCAGTGCGGGCGATGTTCCTATGTATGTCCCCATGCAACCATACGGCTTTTTCTTCTTGATGAGGGGGAACGGGAGCGAGCACCGAAAAGCTATACGACAAAGCCTGCGGTGGGAAAGGGGCTGGAGTCTTATGGGATGAGAGTTCAAATTAGCCCCATGGATTGTACGGGTTGTGGCAATTGTGCTGATATTTGCCCGGCAAAAGGGAAAGCTCTGATTATGAAGCCGGTTGATCAGGAAATTCGTAATGAGACACAGAATTGGGAATTTTCTATGACGCTAAAGGAAAAGCCGGATATTATTAGCCGCTTTACGGTAAAGGGAAGTCAGTTTGTTCGTCCACTTTTGGAGTTTAATGGGGCCTGTCCCGGATGCGGGGAGACACCCTATATTAAATTGTTAACACAGCTGTTTGGTGAGAGGATGATGATTGCTAATGCAACCGGCTGTTCCTCAATCTGGGGAGCCAGTGCACCATCCATAGCTTACACCACAAATGAGAAGGGGAGGGGACCAGCCTGGGCAAATTCACTATTCGAAGATAATGCGGAATATGGTTATGGTATGCACCTTGCCATAGGCCAAATGCGTGAACGTTTGAAAGCCTATATTAACTATGCTATGACCGATAGCTTCCTGGATGAAGGATTAAAAAAGGCATTTGTTCGCTGGATGGATGTTTTCAATGAAGGCCACGACTCCCTGTTAGCATCGGAAGAGATAAAGCGGAGGATGGAAGGGATTGATTTATCAAACAACAGCATTCTCCGGCAGATTAGAAACTTGTCGGATTATTTAGAGAAGAGATCTATCTGGATGATAGGCGGTGATGGGTGGGCCTATGATATTGGGTATGGGGGATTGGATCATGTCCTTTCCACAGGTGACGATGTGAATATTTTTGTCATGGATACGGAGGTATATTCTAATACGGGAGGACAGGCATCCAAGGCAACCCCTGCCGGGGCGGTTGCAAAGTTTGCATTTAAGGGTAAGGAGACAAGGAAAAAGGATTTAGGGCTTATGGCAATAACCTATGGAAAGGTTTATGTTGCTCAGATAGCCATGGGGGCTGATATGAACCAAACCATAAAAGCCATGTGTGAGGCGGAAAGTTATAGGGGGCCATCTTTGATTATCGCATATTCTCCTTGCATCAGTCATGGGATTAAAAGCGGTATGTCAACAAGCATGAGAGAAGAGAAAAAGGCGGTGGATTCCGGCTATTGGCATCTTTACAGGTATGATCCAAGACTTTATAGGTCAGGGAAAAATCCTTTTCAACTGGATTCAAAGGAGCCTATATTGGATTATGAAGATTTTATAGAGGGTGAAATACGGTATTCACAGCTATCAAAAAGATTGCCACAACAGGCTAAAAGGTTGTTCAGAAAATCAAAACGACATGCGATGGGACGCCTGGACAATTATAAACATCTCTTAAAGAGGTTCTGAAACGGGAAAGTGGCAGCTATCTACCGTCTCCTATTCTGTATGACGGTAAAATCCATTATACAGAATAGGGGCTTATGAATCGGTGGCCTACGTATGGTTTATTGGCCATATTATTTTTGATTGCTGTCTACATATTCCTTTGCATTTATTGCCTGAAACAAGCTTGGGTGAGCGGTGTTGGTGTCCTCACTGATTTCATCAATATTTGACCAGGCAGCTGTCTTATGGTTTTCGATAGGTTTTTCGTTTTGTTTTTTATCCGACATGAAAATCCTCCATAATTATTTTATTATCCTTTTAAGTCCTTTTAACAGACAATATCCTGCAACCAAATCTAAAGTGAAGCAACTTAATAGTATACCGTTAAACATCTTCTGCTTTCTTGGCATGGCAGAACACTTCCCTATAATGCAGCTATTCTTTTCCTCAGATTCTTCATTTTTCTTAAAGAAAGCATTTCCTATGATACCAAGTGAAGTATAGAACATGGTTTCTGCAGCTATATGTCTTTTTAAATCCCAATTATTAATAAAGGTCTTCATATGATCATCCTTTCTCTCCTGTTGCTTGCAACGGCTTGATATTAGTATATCCTATTCAGTAAAATTAACAATTATTTTATTATATATAATCGGAACCATCGTCGGCAGAACTGCCCCCCCAGGGTTCATCCCTTACTCCGTGTAAAAAGATTGCGAATTTTTTGCAGCAAGGTGGTTTCCTTGTTTTTATTATCGGAATCAGAGCCGGAACCGTCATCCTGGCCACCGATGGCTTTTGTTTTCATGACAAATTGTATTGATTCAATCCGGGTGTTTTTGTCGGAAACGAAAGAAAGTGGAATAAAGCCTTTTCCGAGCATTTCATCGATTTTATCTCGAATCATGTTTTTTATATCCTTTTCCATATTGCTCGTTTTGTCCCTGAATTCAAAGGTTCCTTCCGCCATGGTTATGGTTCCATCATATAGTTGCAGGCTTCCCTCGTGTAGTTCAATTGCACCATCAAATAATTCTATCACACCATCTTTTAATTGGATCATTCCATCATTTAGTTCAATAATACCGTCTTCTAATTCTGTTGATCCATCAAGAATCTTGGTAGTACCATCTTTAATTACCAAAATACCGTCATGAAGTTTTATAACACTATCCTTTAGTTCAGTTGTCCCATTTTTCAAATCATTCATACCTTTTTGCCATTTATCCATTCCAGAAATAAGGTCAGTGGCTCCGGAGGCTGCTTCTGCAACACCGGAGGTATAGGCGTGAAGTGCGTTGAAGAAATCCTCAAAGCCGGAAAGTTGCTGGCGCAAAGTCATCAAGGCTATGTATTCCGGGTTTGAAGTCAACTCCCCCTGTATAGATTGCATGATTTGGTCTTCTAATTCCGATAGCTGCTGTGATACGGCGGCGGATATTTGGGATTTAACAGGTTCATTGTCCATAATTTGATATATTTCATCATCTGTGGCATTGGGCTTTTGCATTTTTAGTTCTTCAAAGGTTCGGGCTATCACCGCTTCGGTTATTTCAGCTTCCGCCTGCTCCATTGCTTTTTGAAGGGCAAAGCCGCCGATACCCTCCAAGAGACCATCCAGTGCGGTTTTATAATTATGTCGAGTGAGAGGAGTACCCAGTTTAGAGGAGGCTTCTTCTAACATTAAATCGAAGATTTGCCCTGCACCGTTCATTATGGCGGTGTTTTGAGAAGAAAGCAGACCAAGACCACGGTTCAGGGTTTCAGCGCCATTGTAAAGTTTTTTTGCACCAGTATACATTTTTTTTGTGCCATCATTTAAATCCCATGTGCCATCCTTTAATTCCTTAGTGCCTTTGGACATTTTTTTGACACCATCATTTAAGTCGAAAATCCCATCGTTTAAATCTTTGACGCCATTCTTTATCTTTTCCGTGCCATCTGCTAATTCTAAAGTTCCATCCTTAATGTCAAGGGAGCCTTCCTTCAATTCTTTTGTTGCATCGGTAAATTTTCCGACATTGTCCCGAAGCTTTATTGCCCCATCGTCAAGCTTTGCGATTCCATCCTTGAGTTCATTTAACTTTGCTGTCATTTCTGCATCTTCTTCAAAAGAAAAATCCATATTCATGGGTATCCCGTTAATTGAAATGCCCTCCATTTCAAAATCTGTCACATCGGCCAAGATTCTTATGTCCTTTTCCTTTTTGGGCAGTATGGTAAAAAGAATCTGTTTGTTCTGCCCTGCATTTACTATAGTGGCCCCTTCACCTCTAATGTTCCTACACAAATCACCATTCATAGTAAAGGCTACCTGTAAGGTCATGTGTTCAAAAAAGTGTGCATTGGCTTCCTTATTTTCTCTTATGGACATTAAGATTTCAAGAGATCCGCTCATGCCGGCGGTTTCTTCCCCATCATATTCTTTCCCGTCGACAAAATAGCGTATGTTAAATAACCAGGGGAGGGATGTTTTCTTTAGCGTTCCTTCATAGTACAGCTTTCCGGCTTCACCATCTATAGTAATCATTTCATTTTCCATGTTGATCCGAGCGGAGGATGAAAGCTGGCGAAATGCGGTGTAGTCACCATAATCTATTATCCTTCCATCCTTGTCCAAATCAAAGCTGTTAACAACAAAGATTTCATTTAGGGACCCATCTAAGTTTAGATTGACATAGACCACCTCCTCTTTGGGAGTATTGGGTGAATAGGCAAAGCCTTTGGTGAATATTGATGTCAGCAATAGCAATATGATTAAAATCCCGGTTGTTCTTTTAAAAACTTGCTTTCTGACATTGCTGCATATCATGTTATTATGGGCTTTCATGTGGTTCAACCTCCTTATTTTTTTTCAAGTGGAATAAAGTTCTTTCGCTCCATGTGGTTTTCCGTATAGCTTTATCGAATATTATGAGTAAGGCGGGAAGAAACAGCAGAACCATAGTGGCTGAAATAATGGCCCCTCTGCCTAACATAAGTCCCAACTCGCTGATTATACCGTTTGTGGACACAAACCACAGAATGAGACAGGCGATTGCGAGAATAATCGCCGGAGTTATTATTGATGCGGCGGTATTTTTTATGGTAAGCCGTGCAGCATCCCTTGAGGACTGGTCCTTTCTCATTCTCATATAATTATTTGCAAATAGTATTCCATAATCGACGGTTGCTCCAAGCTGGACAGAACTTATTATGAGAAAGCCGATATAATTGAGATTGCTTCCAATGAAATAAGGCATGCCTAAGTTTATCCAAACAGCACCTTCTATTGTCAGGAGCAATATGAAGGGGAGAATTAGATTCCTAAATGTGATTAACAGCACAAGCCCAATGGCTATTATGGCTGCACCATTGACCAGAGGACCATCTTTAACAATGGTATCCTTTAAATCATAGTTGACCACACACTGGCCGAGAAGATGATAGTCATTCCCGTATAAATCCTTGCATATGCTTCTTATTTCCTCTACCAACGCAAAGGATTCTTCTCCTTCCTCGGAAACATTTCCATAAAGGATGATCCGTTTTTTATCCCCCGATTGAAAAATTTTTAGCTGATTTTCCGGCATGAAGCCAGTGGGGACTTGAATACCGACGGTCAAGGGATAAGAAATCACATCATCTATTAAAGGGAGGTTTTTAAGCGCATCTGATAAGAACTTTTCTTTCGATATGTCACCATCGGGAAGGATTATTACCATCTGTTGCTTCTGTCCAAATAATCTATTTATTTCTTCTGCATCCTTCCATAGTTGGGAGTCTTCATTATGGATACCTGAGGATCCGTAGATAAAACTGTTGTTTTTTTGCGCCATAAAGTTAGGGATTATAATGAGCATAAAAATCAAAGATAAAGGGACACAAATCTTTAAAACAACCTTGCTAAAACCCTGAAATGAAGGGATGAACGAGGAATGATGGGTTTTGTCCATTATCCTTGTTGAATAAACAGCCAAAATAGGCAGTAATATCATAACAGAAAGAAAACTGAACAGGATCCCTTTGGCTAAAACCATACCCATATTAGGGCCTAACTTAAACTTCATCAGTGTAAGGGCGAGAAAACCAAAGACGGTTGTTGTAGCGCTTGCTGCAACTGCGGGGGCAGACTCTCTCATAGCGTGCTTCATCGCTACTTCTACCATTTCTCCCTTTTCTCTGAACCTGGAAAAGCTGTGAAGAAGAAACACGGCATAATCCATGGATACCGCCAATTGGAGTACGGCGCTGGTGGATTGAGTAACATAGGATATCTCCCCTATGAATACGTTAGTTCCTTCGTTTATCAATATGGCAACCCCTATGGTTATGAGGAAAAGGAGGGGTTCAAACCAAGAGCTGGTGGAAATAAAAAGGACGAGTAAAATTAGAGGAACTATGTAAAAAATGATTTTAGAAACTTCCCCCGTGGTTAAAGTTTGAATTGTTGCCTGGTTTAACAGTGGCCCGGATAGGGTGACATCCTTACCGAAGCTATCCTTGATTTGTTCAACTATTTCTGTGCTGCGATCAGTATCCCCTGAAACCAGAAAAAGGGCACCCTCATCTCTATACCATGAGGATACGGTTTTGTGGTCAATGGTGGAGAGAGGGTAATAAATATCAGCCACGTCATCCAACCACAATACGGATGATACTCCGGAAAGATTTAATAGACGTTCCTTGGCTATAAGCGCATTCGGTAAATTTATTCCCCTGATATAAACATTTAAATTAGGGATATCATCGGTAAAGCTTTCCTCTAACTCTTTTAGGGCTATCGATGAAGGCACATTCTCCGGTAAAAAATCGGTTAGGTCATAGTTGATTTGAACGTTGAGCATCATGGCGGCAGAGGATATGGCTATCATACCTATGATAATCAGTATGCTCTTCTTATATTTTAAAATACGATTTGCCATGGGGAAAACACATCCTTTACACGACACGTGTTGCTTTATGGTCTAGTGTTAAGTATAATTGAAACGTCTGAAATACTCAATAATCAATATGCTATACCGGTGTTTTATAATCAACAGAATTAACAAAAGTGTGGATGGGGATAATATGAATGGATAAGAAGATTGTGGATCGTAGGATAAGGAAGACGAAGGAGCGACTGCGGATGGCCTTTACCGATTTAATCATGGAAAAGAACATAAAAGAGATAAGTGTAAAAGAATTAGCTGAACTTGCAGATATAAACAGAGGCACCTTTTACCTTCACTACAAGGATATAAAGGATTTTTATGAGCAGATACAGGATGAAATGTATCATGATCTGCGTCAGATTTTTAAAAAACACTTGAAGGTTAATCGTAGAACCGGCTTTACTTCGGTGATTTTTGAGGTTTTTGAACTGTTATCAAAAAATAAGGAATTATGCTTAGTAATATTAAACTCTAAGGATTCCGATCTGCTTTCGGGAATAATCGAGTTGGGGAAACCTAAAACTGATGAAGAATGGACCTCCCTTTTAGGGGATGTAAGGCCGGAGCTTTATGAATATTACTACACATTTATAACTTCGGGCTGTGTGGGATTGTTACATTTTTGGCTGGCTGGGGGGATGTTGGAAACTCCGGGGGAAATGGCAAAGTTGGCCCAGCGGATGATTGCCGGTCTGCATGGTTGACAGACTTACAAAAAGTGCTAAGCTATATATGTAATAAAAAGTTATTTTCGTAGACTGAAAAGGGCAGCCTTTTCAACCAAGGAGAGTTTTCATGTCGATACAATTAATTGTAATTCTTATCTATTTCGCTTTGACCATTGTTATTGGTATCCTTTCCCAAAGAAAAGCTAAATCGGCAGATTGTTTTGTGGGATCCGGCTTAGGTGTAACCATGTGTGTTGCGGCGGGAACCGGGGAATGGCTTGGAGGCACATCCACTTCCGGTGTTTCCGAATATGGTTTTCTTTACGGTATCTCAGGAGCCTGGTACACGGTGGCCAACGGTATAGGGATTTGCATTCTTGCAATCTTCTTTGCAAAGCTGTATAGGAGCTTGGATACGGTTACAGTGCCCGGGATAATAGAAAAATTTATTGGCCCTAACGTACGCGTGGTGGCAAGTATTTTACTGACATTTGTAATGATTGCCGTAGGTACTTCACAGATGATAGCTGCCGGTACTTTAGGCGTTACGGTTTTAGGATTGAGTTACGATGTGTCGGTTATTATATTCGGGATCGGCTTCATCATATACACTCTTGCAGGGGGAATGAATGCGGTGGCATCCACCAATATAATGCATTTAATCGCCATGTATGGAGGCGTTATTTTAGCACTTTTTCTGGTAGGTGGGGAAATAGGAGGATTGGGAAGGATTGTTACGGATCTTCCGGAGGCCTACATGAGTCCGATGAACATAGGGCCATCAAAAGTGTCTTCCTGGATTATTGCCTCTATACTTGGTGCGTGTACGGCCCAAGCTGGAATTCAACCTATCCTGGCGGCAAAGGATACCCATACTGCCAGAAAGGCTGCCTTCATAACCGCCTTTGTAGTGGCGCCTTTTGGTATTCTAACGGCAATTTTGGGAATGGCTGCAAAGTTAAGATTTCCCGATCTTGAAAATGCCAAGCTTGCACTTCCAACCCTTATGATGCACTTCACTCCTATAGTAGGAGGTGTAGTATTAGCTTCCATCATGGCGGCAGTTCTTTCTACGGTAGCACCAATAATTCTTGCTTCTGGAACAATGATAACCAAGGATATTTATCAAAGAGTGATTAAGCCGGATGCAACCGATGCTCAGGTTCTTAGGATGTCCCGGATTACAACTGCTGTGGCAGGCGTAGCATGTATAGCCTTGTCGCTTTATATGTATGGTAGTACCCGGATCCTGGACATTGTATATTTTGCCTATTCCATCAGAGGAGCACTATTCGTCATTCTGCTCCTTGGTATATACTGGAAGAGGACCTCGGAAAAGGGCGCTATATGGGGTATGATAATTACTGCATCCGTAGGTGTATTCTGGGTTCTCTATAATGCTGTCTTAGGGCATTTCCCGATTCATCCCGGTTTTACGGAAACCTATGCAGCAGTAATTGCAGCCTTTGTAAGCACCGTATTATTCAGCCTTATATTTAAAAACCAAAGATTTGAAGCAGACAGACTAAACAGCAACTGATTAAATTGCAATTAAGGGGATAGGATGAATGATATACAAAAAAAGATGGGTGGTAAGAAATGATTAAAACATTTGGAGATATTTTAAATGAAGTAAAGCGATGGGGACCATCAACAATAACCCTGGCTGTTGCCCAGGAGGAGAATTTGCTAAAAGCTGTTAATGAGGCGAAGAACTGCGGGATTGCGGACACAATACTCGTTGGGAACAAGGTAGAGATTGAGTCTTTGGCAATGAGAATCGGCATGGATCTAAAGGGCTTTGAAATAGTTGACGTGGAGGATAAAGAGGAAGCTAGTATCAAAGCCGTTGAGCTGGTCAAAAAAGGGGAGGCTTCCCTACCGATGAAAGGTTTCGTCGACACTTCCGTGATCCTTAAAGCCGTGCTGAATAAGGATTTAGGATTGAAAACAGACAAATTGCTCAGCCATGTTGGGGTCTTTGAAATCGCTGGCTATGACAGGCTTTTCGTTTTAAGTGATTCAGCAATGGTGATAGCTCCATCGTTAGAAGATAAGGTAGATATAATCAACAATGCGGTGTCGGTGGCCCATGCCCTCGGTAATCCAAATCCTAAGGTTGCTATTTTATGTGCTGTAGAAAAGGTGAATGAAAAGATGCCTGCGACGGTGGATGCAGCAAAACTGACCGAGATGAATGAACGGGGTGAGATTACAGGGTGCTTGATTAAGGGCCCTCTTGCCCTGGATAATGCTGTGTCCGGGGATGCGGCAATTCGCAAAGGTATTGTCCATCCGGTAGCGGGACATGCCGATGTTCTAATAACCCCCAATATTGAGGCGGGTAATATATTGAATAAATCTATGGCCTATTTCGGTAAGGCTGATAAGGCAGGAATAATAATGGGTGCAAAGGTTCCCGTAATACTAACTTCCCGGGCCAGTTCGGTTAGCAGCAAGCTTAATTCGATAGCCCTTGGCATATTGGTTGCCAAAAAATTAAACGAAGGAAGGTGACAGAATGAATAAACCTTATAGAATACTTGCGATAAATACCGGGTCAACATCTACAAAGATTTCGGTTTTCGACGACGAAAAGGAGCTTTTTGCCGAAAGCATTAAGCATTCCAAAGAGGAAATGGAGAGCTTTGATACCATATATGATCAGTTTGAGTTTCGAAAGGATATTGTTTTAGATGTGCTGGTTGAAAAAAACATAGATTTGGCCACCTTGGATGCGGTTGCAGGAAGGGGAGGCAACATGAAGCCTGTGGCAGGGGGCACTTATCTTGTAAACGATGCCATGCTTAATGATTTGAAAATAGGTGTAATGGGGCAACATGCTTCCAATCTGGGAGGCATTGTGGCACATTCTATCGCAAATCCGTTGAATATTAAGTCCTATGTGGTAGACCCTGTGGTGGTTGATGAGATGGAGGAGTTGGCAAGGCTTTCCGGCATACCGGAGATAAGCAGAAAATCAAAGGATCATCCTTTGAATCAAAAGGCCACAGCCCGCATGGCGGCCAAGGATTTGGGTTCTACCTATGGGGAGATGAATTTTATTGTGGCTCACATGGGGGGAGGCGTTTCGGTTGGTGCCCATAAAAGAGGTAAAATTGTGGATGTTAACAATTGCCTTGATGGGGATGGTCCATATGCTCCCGACAGAGCCGGCGGTGTTCCCGTAGGGTCTTTGATAGACATGTGTTTTTCAGGGGAGTATACCAAGGATCAAATCAGAAAGAAACTTGTGGGGGGCGGAGGCCTTATCGCATATCTAGGTACAAACAATGGTCGTGAGGTTTCAGAAAAGGTAAGGGCCGGTGATGAAAGGGCCCGCCTTATTTTCGAGGGTATGGCCTATCAGATTTCGAAGGAAATAGCTTCTTGTTCTGCTGTTTTAAAGGGTGATGTGGATGCTATTCTTTTGACAGGGGGATTGGCTTATGATGAAATGTTGGTAGGTTGGATAAAGGAAAGAGTTGAATTTATAGCGAAGGTTATGGTTTACCCCGGGGAGCAGGAAATGATTGCCCTTGCCCAGGGAGTTTTGAGGGTAGTCAATGGCGATGAGGAAGTGAAGG
This sequence comes from Anaerovoracaceae bacterium, assembly GCA_050953445.1. GTDB lineage: Bacteria > Bacillota > Clostridia > Peptostreptococcales > Anaerovoracaceae > JBMNMS01. Next base: position 758,199 of record JBMNMS010000001.1, on the reverse strand, counting down.
AATATAGATGATATAAAATGGATAACAACTCTCAGAATAAAAAAAAGGGCCGGGGAAGAATAAAATCATATATTGTGAAAAAGCAGGATGGCAACCTATGGCAGAAGGTCGGGGAACTTATGAAGACACAGTATTATACACCTGCTGAAATGGCTATTTTGCAAAGTGAAAAATTAAAGAAACTTCTGATATTATCCATTAGAAATGTTCCTGCCTATCAGAGGTTTGGATATCTGTTGGATGAAATAGAAACGGATCCCTTTAAAGCACTATCAAGCATTCCGATTCTAACCAAGGAAGACTTTAGAAAGGATTTGGATTCATTTTTAAGCAGAAGGGCTGTAAAGGAAGATTTGATACTGACATCAACTGTGGGTTCAACAAGCAAGCCGTTAGAATTCTTTATGGATCAGAATTTAGCCGAGTATTATGAAGCTGCCAGATATAGAGGGCTAAGCTGGTGGGAAATAAATCAGGATAGCAGAAGCATCATGATGTTGGCAGGGCCAATAGATTTAAATAGATACCAGGCAAAAAAGCGTGAATTAATGGAGAGATGGCTGGAGAACAGGGTTATCATACCGGCTGAGGAGATAGGCTTGGAGAAAATGGACAGCCATATTGAAATGATAAACGAATATAACCCTGAGTACATATATGGCTATGCATCGGCCCTAATACAATTTTCACAATTGATGCTGGAACAGGAGATAAGGTTGGATATAAAGCTGAAGGCAGTAGTTTCCACGGCGGAAAGCCTTCATGATTTCCAAAGGCAGGCCATAGAGACTGCATTTCAGTGTCCGGTTGTAAATGAATACGGGGCTCGAGATGGAGGGCTCATAGCTTATCAATGCAGAGAGGGGAAAATGCATCTGACTGTTGATAATGCGGTTTTTGAGGTTGTGGATCCCATTACCCACGAACCTATGCCACCGGGTGAAAGCGGGACGCTTTTGGTAACTGACCTAAATGATTACATTATGCCGAGGTTAAGATATCAAATTGGGGATAGAATCGCACTGTCAAAGGAGAAATGTTCATGTGGAGTAGAATTGCCTATTATGGACAGGTTGGATGGTCGTGAAGATGATATGTTAGTCAGAGTGGATGGAAAGTATGTGCAGGGTCATGAATTCACCGGTTTAATCAAGGACAGAAAAGCCATAGATATATTCCAGGTGATCCAGGAAAGCCCGTCAAAAGCCATTTTAAAAATGGTTTTAGCTGATGATTATGATTACGCTGAAATTGATGGGTTTATTCGGGATGTTGAAAACCTGCTTCCCCAGACAAAGGTTGATACCATCATAGGTGAGGAAATCCCAACTAGTGGAACGGGGAAGTACCGTTATACGATACGAGAGTTCTCGTTGGAACAGAAAGAACATTGAAGTTGGAGTGCCTATGATAGTTGGTATAGTTAAGGTAAAAATCCATATTCCCTGGGCGGAATCCTTAAAGGATAAAAGGATAGTAATTAGAGGCATATGTTCTAAGGTCAGGGGCAGGTTTAATGTGTCAATAGCTCAAGTTGAAAACCAGGATATTCCCAAGACGGCGGTTTTGGGCTTCGCCTTTGTTACCACCGATAATAGGCATGCAGACAGCGTAGTTGACAATGTTATTAATTTTATTGAAAGTAATGTGGAAGGTGAAGTGATAAAAATTGAAAGGGAGACCTGGGGATGCTGACCGCAACTTCGTGGTGGTTTGACAAAGATTCACCCCTATAATATAATAAAAGAGTCAGTTGGGAGCAGCGAAAAAATGATGTTGCTCCTTGTTTCTGTTATAAAACAGGTTGCAACTTCCCGCTTCAGTACCGGGTGGGGGATTTTTTGATTGTTTTTACGATGGGTGAGGAGGCGGGTTTCTAAGTGGGCGCTTTTCAGGCGGACAATTTCATACTCATTTCAATATCAGTATTTTTTGCAGGTTCATTATCAGCCTTGATTCTTATCGGGAAGGATAGGCTGTGTAATTTGATTGCCAATGGGGCTGCCATCATAGGATCTCTTTTTTTGGCTGTGGCATCCCTATATAAAATATTGATGCCGGGGGAAGAAGCCGGGACTATTTCACTGTTCAAGTCAACTTTGCCATTCATAGTCATGGATATGAAGGTGGATGGATTGTCCTCAGCTTTTTTGTTGGCCTTATCGGTTCTGACCATATGTGTCTCGATTTATTCCATCGGTTATATATCTCAGTATTACGGGAAGAGAAATGTAGGGATTTTTTACTTCCTTTATATGATGTTTATCCTTTCGATGGTATTCGTTTTTACATCCTCAAACGCAGTGTTTTTCTATATTGCCTGGGAGGCTATGGCTCTATTATCGTATTTTCTTGTCATATTTGAGTCTGAAAAGAGTGAAAATAGGCAGGCAGGATTGCTTTATATAATCATGACCCATATAGGAACGGCTTTTCTTCTAATTGGAATAATGGTCAGCTATAGTTATACGAAAACCTTCGATTTGTTTGCCAGCTCTGAGGGTATACCCATAGCTGCGAAAAACATAATCTTTTTATTATATCTTTTAGGTTTCGGAACGAAGGCCGGTGCAATACCCTTACATATATGGTTGCCACGGGCTCATCCGTCAGCCCCCAGTAATATATCTGCATTGATGTCAGGGATAATGATAAAGACAGCAATATACGGATTGATCCGATTCGTTCCTGGTTTCTTGGGGGTGGAAAAGGTCTGGTGGGGTGGGCTTATATTTTCCATTGGAATGATATCCGCTGTTTTAGGGGTTGCCTATGCCATGGTTGAAACTGATATCAAACGACTTCTGGCCTATAGTAGTGTGGAAAATATGGGAATAATCCTTATGGGATTGGGTGTAGCTTTGGTTGCCCTCGCCCAGGGGAATCAACTGATAGGTTCCCTGGCGCTCATGGCGTCCATCTTTCATGCCATGAATCATGCACTGTTTAAAGGAGGACTTTTTCTCGGTGCAGGGGCAATTCACTATGGGACGGGAACAAAGAATATTGAGAAGCTGGGGGGTTTAATCAAAATAATGCCGGTCACGGCTATATTAGTACTTTGTTTTGCCTTATCCATATCTGCCATAGTACCCTTTAATGGATTCATTGGAGAATGGTTGACTTTACAATCGATCTTCGCCTGTATTTTACAGGGGATGCAGGGTATAAACATTATATTGATACTGGGTGCAGCAGGATTGGGGATGGCAGGAGCCATGGCAGCAGCCTGCTTTGTAAATATGTTTGGCATTTCCTTTTTAGGATTACCCAGAAGTGAAAAGGCCACGGTAACAAAGAAAATACCGGTGACAATGAATATATCAATGGGCATTTTGGCCAGTTTATGTCTAACTATAGGATTGTTTCCGATAACAATTATATCCATGTTGGATAGGGTGGTTTCTCAGGTGACTGGAACCTCTATTCTACATCAAATGCAGGGAGGATTCCTAATTAGCTGGTATTCAATGGATTTTAAGGGTAATGAAATATCTTCTTCGGTAATGCTCGTCGTTATATCGATAATAATTGTTTTGTCACTGATAGCCTTAAGGATATTTGGAGGTCGCTATAAAGAAAGAAGATATGGCACCTGGGATTGTGGTTTTCAGGCCCTTAACGCTAGAATGCAATACACTGCCACAGGCTTTTCCAAGCCTTTAAAGATAATACTTCGTATATTATTTAGGCCATCAAGACAAACATCCATAAAAGAAGGAACCATATATCACCCAAAGGTCATCGAATATAAAATGGATTCTGAATCAATTTTCGAAAAGTATCTATATTTGCCCGTGGTTGTTAAGGCCAAGCTCCTTTCTCGCAGAACCAAGTTTATAGTACAAACGGGGAAAATACACAATTATTTACTGTATATATTCATCACCCTATTGGCGTTGATGTCATATAACAGGTTCTTTTAGGTATGATGAGTAATGAAGTATGGCGTGACCATCAGGTAATATAGAGGGATTGAATAGTTATGAATTATATAATTTATATCATTGTGCAAATAGTAGCTATGCTTTTGATAGCACCTTTTGTTAACGGAATAATAAAGAAAATGAAGGCCTTTTCACAGAAGAGAACAGGGCCACCTATACTCCAGATGTACTATGATATACATAAATGGATCAGAAAGAATACGGTGGTATCGGAAGTGACATCGCCAATTTATAAGGTGGCACCTTATGTTATGTTTTCAACTGCCCTGGCAGGAGCCCTGTTTGTTCCCGTGTCCACCAGGTTGGTACCAGGCAATGGAATACCGGGAGACTTCATCCTTTTGGTTTCCGTTCTTGCCCTGGGCAGGTTTTTTATGATGCTGGCAGGTCTTGATTCAGGAAGTACTTTTGGAGGAATGGGTAGCAGCAGGGAGGCGATGATATCATCGCTTACAGAGCCGTCATTGCTGGTATGTCTCTTTACGGCAGGACTTATAGCGAGATCCACCTCGCTGTACAGCATGATGGAGTATACACAACTGAGGTGGAAGGGCTTTTTAATTATGGATCCGGCGGTAATACTCCTATTTCTTGCCCTTTTAACGATAATAATGATGGAAACCGCTCGAATACCCGTGGATGATCCTTCCACCCACCTGGAGCTTACAATGGTTCACGAAGCTATGATATTGGAGTATTCGGGAAGGCACTTAGCTCTTATGGAATATGGTGCAGCTATCAAACAATTGATTTTTATTACGATTTTGGTGAATATCCTGCTCCCCCATGAGCAGTTCATTGGGTTTGCAGGGGCTGGTGCGGTTGCATTATCCCTGCTGCTATATTTTTTAAAGGTGGTGGCAATTTCGATTTTCATCGCATTGATTGAAATAAATACGGTCAAGTTTAGACTTTTTTCCATTCCTAATTTGGCCGCCCTGTCCTTCATATTATCATTTTTAGCATTTTTGCAGCATTTTCTCTTAGGAGGTGGCTATGTCTAACCTGTTTGACATATTATCGGTGATGATACTTTTATCATGCTTCGTACTCATGGCAAATAAAAGGATAAAATCATATATAAAAACATTTCGCATACAATCGGCACTGATAGCTCTGGCTGCCGGGGTTATGGGGACTAAAGCATTTATCCATGAAGGGCGCATAGATGTAATAGTGGTGTGCCTGATAATCGTACTACTTAAGGTCGTTTACATTCCTAAGCTGATGAACAGGACATATCCTGTAACCGGTTACAAGGCGGAAAAGGATTTCATATTGAATATACCGATTTTAGTATTGATTTGTTGCGGACTTGTGGTTTTTACATACTTCGTCATATCGGATGTTGCCGGAATAGGGGAAGGGGTCAACAATATCAAAGTAGTGAATTCGGTTTCTGTCATACTAATAGGCTTGTTCTTCATGATTAGCAGAAAGAAGGCCATAGGGCAAATCATAGGGTTTTTAGTCTTAGAGAACGGAATATTCATTACAGCCATATTTGCCACGGAAGGAATGCCTTTCATAGTGGATTTGGGAATATTTATAGACATGCTGGTTGCTGTAATGATTATGGGGGTAATGGTGTACAGGATAAGTGATAAGTTCGATACAATCAATATAGATAAGTTGAATAAATTGAGAGGTTAATCAAATGGAGTTTTTGCTTTTGGCCATACCATTGATTTCAGTTTTGCTTTTTGCTCTCATGAATGAGGGTCGCTTTCTCCATATTACCAGTGTGCTTGCATCGGGTATGATGGTGATATCGGCTATAATTGTAACAGGAAGAGTATTAAGATTAGGGTATGTCGAGCCGGAGAGCCTGGGTGATTTTTTATATTTGGATTCCCTTAGCATTATCGTTTTGGATATAGTCATATTCATAGGATTTCTTGTGGCTGTTTATTCTATTGGATATTTGGAGGAAGAGATCCGGCAGGGCAATCTGGATTTTAATAAAGCTAAGATATATTACATGCTTATGTATGTGTTTTTGTTTACCATGGTGTTGGCATTGACTGTTAAGAACATCGGGGTAATGTGGATAGCTGTCGAAGCTACCACATTGGCATCGGTATTTTTAGTAGGGTTTAACAACGATAAATTTGCCCTGGAAGCAGCGTGGAAGTATATTATTATTTGTTCCGTTGGTATTGCTATAGCGATGTTGGGAATCATAATGCTTCATCTTTCCTCCATAGGATTGCTGGAAAGCAGAGATTTTTTAAACTGGGTTCTTCTTATGGAAAAGGCAGAAGGCCTGAATGAAGGTACGGTCAGGCTTTCCTTTATTTTCATCTTGATGGGGTTCGGAACAAAAGCCGGTCTTGCCCCCATGCATACATGGCTCCCCGATGCTCATAGCCAGGCTCCTGCTCCCATAAGTGCGCTGCTTTCCGGTGTACTGTTAAACAGTGCCATGTATGGCATTATTCGAATTCTTGCCATAGTAAACAAAAGTTTGAATGATAGCCTTTACGCTGGAAGGTTGCTAATGGCCATGGGCATGCTGTCCATAGCGACAGCAGCCATATTTATATTGACCCAGAGGGATTACAAAAGATTGTTGGCCTATTCCAGTATTGAACATATGGGGATTGTGGCAGTAGCCATCGGATTTTTTACCCCCTTGTCCATCTGTAGCGGGTTGCTTCATATGGTAAATCATTCTTTGACAAAATCCATGCTGTTTCTTTGCTCGGGAACCCTGCTTCAAAAATATGGCACAAAGCATATATCCAAGATTAAGGGGATGATAAAGGTGTTGCCGGCAACGGGTGTCACTTTTCTATTGGGGCTATTTGCCATAGGCGGGACACCGCCATTCAGTGTTTTTGCCAGTGAGTTTAGCGTCTTAATATCAGTGTTTCAAGAAGGTAGCTATATTATTGGTGCAGGGTTAGGGATACTTTTTGCAGTTATTTTTGCAGGAATAGGGGTTGCACTATTTCAAATTTTTTATAGGGGAAATGGCGATGGGAACATCGAGATCGGTGAGAATAACATTCCGGGGGCTGTAGTGGTTGTTGCATTATTAGTAATTGTGGGAATAACGGGGCTTGAAATGCCGGAGATCATGGTAGGCTTAATAAAAAAAGCTCAGATGATAGTTTCGGGCATATAAAATACCTGTAGGGGAAGGTGATTTCTGTGGATAATATGATGGATAAATTAATAACCGCCTTTGGTAACAGGGTTTTAAGTCATGACAGGGGCAGGAGAAATGAATATAGTTTAATCGTTGCATTTGAGGGGCTGGGAGAAATTTGTACCTACATACATAAATCGATGGGCCTTCCTTTAATTCTTGCGTTTGTCTGTGGCGACTATGGGAATACAGGGCTCCAATTGCATAACCCCGAGGACTATGTGATCAATTATGTCTTTGCTGACAGGAATGGCGGCGAGATATTGGTGGTGAAGGCATTGGTTGATTCGAACAGGATGGAGATTCCATCCATCGGCGTGGAGATTCCTACGGCCTCATTTTACGAGAGGGAAATAAAGGATTTATACGGAATAAAACCGATGGGGCATCCCGATCCTAAAAGGCTAGTTTTTCACAGCAATTGGCCGGAGGGAGTACATCCTTTGAGAAGGGATTATAAGCGGGATAATAAACCGCCCATGGCTCAAGAAGAAATCCGGTTTCAAAAAATACTTGGGGATGGTGTCTACGAGATCCCCGTCGGTCCGGTTCATGCGGGCATAATTGAGCCCGGGCACTTTAGATTTAGTGTTGCGGGGGAACCCATTATAAATTTGGAAGCTCAGCTTTATTTTGTTCATAAGGGGATAGAAAAATTAAGCGAGGGGCAAAGTTTAGAAAAGACTTTTTATATCTCTGAAAGGATTTCAGGGGATGAGACCTTTTCCAATTCTCTAACTTTTTGTCAGGCTGTTGAGAAGATGGCAGGGGTTGACATTCCTGAACGGGCCCAATATATCAGGGTCATCTTTGCTGAGGTGGAAAGGCTCATTAGCCATCTGGGTGATCTGGCAGGAATCTGCCTTGATACGGCATACGGATTTGCCGCCTACCAGTTTCGGATGTTGAGGGGGTGGGCATATCTTGTGGCCGACGAGCTTTGCGGGATGCGTTTCTTGAGAAGTGTGAACAGGCTGGGGGGTGTAAGAAGGGATTTTATTGCCGGCAAGGAAAGGTCGGTTCTGAAGCAGTTAGATGCCATAAGAAAAGAACTTAATGATACGGCTGGAATAATAAGGGCTAACAGCATGTTCATAGATAGGGTGGAAAATACGGGGGTTTTAACCAAACAAATAGCTGAGGATCTTAATGCTACAGGTCCGGGGGGGCGCGCCTCAGGCATAGACTATGATGTAAGAAAAAGTTTCCCCTATGAATGTTACTCTAAGCTTGATTTTAATGTTCCCGTGTATCAGTATGGGGATGTAAACTGTAGAATGAATGTGAAGATTGAGGAATGTTTGTCATCGATTGAATTGATTAGGCAAGGAATAGAGTGCATGCCACCGGGGGAGATTCATAGGGATTTATTAGGGATTGAGCCATACAGCTCTGCATTTGGTATCACGGAAGGTGCCAGAGGAGAAAATATTCATTTTGTCATGGTGGGGGAAAAGGAAAAGATACTTCGCTATAAGATAAGAACGCCTTCCTTTTGCAATTGGCCCGCCTTATGTCAAGCAGTTAAGGGAAATATTGTTCCGGATTTTCCACTGATTAACAAGAGCTTTAACCTTTCCTATGCAGGAAACGATTTATGATGATTGATAAGGAAGGATAACATGTTAGATAAAACAAGAAAGATGTTGAACTATCCCAGGCTCACCCAGGATAGTTTGAAAAGGCCGGCGATTCTTGACTATTTCCCGGGAAATCCGGTTATAAATAGGGAAATGTGTACCATTTGCATGGAATGTGCGGAAAGGTGTCCTACCAATGCTATAATTCCCGATGGACTTGAAGGAAAACTTGGTATAGATCATGGGCTATGTATCTACTGCATGCTCTGTAAAGAAATATGTCCCGAAGGGGCTATTGCAATGGACAAACAGATATTTAATGTGGAAAAGGATAGGCAGGGGTTAACAAATAAAACCCTTATAATAACAGAGGACGAAACGAAATCGTTGGTATGGGAAAATATCGGCAAGGAATTAAAAGCTAAGATCAAGGGTGTTTTTGGAAGAAGTCTTCATATACGCGAAGTGGATTCCGGCTCCTGTAATGGATGCGATTATGAGATAAATGCCCTAAATAATCCCTTTATAGATGTTGAAAGATTTGGAATAAGCTTCGTTGCATCTCCAAGGCATGCGGATATGCTTCTCGTAACGGGGACGGCAGTAAGGAATATGGAACAGGCGCTAATAAAGACATACAATGCAACCCCTGATCCAAAGTTAGTTGTTGCGGTAGGATCCTGCGCCTGCAGCGGCGGCATCTTTAGAGACACTTATGCCACCAATAACGGGATCGATACCATCGTGCCCGTCGATGTATATGTGCCCGGATGTCCTCCAAGACCTCAAGCCATAGTATATGGCATCCTTCAAGCCATCAAGTGACAGGTCGAAGTCCGATTGAATCCTGTAGAAATAGGCAATATCGTGTCCTAAAATCAACCCTAAGATGAAGCGCCACGGGTTTATTGACGGGAGAATGATATAATGGTAATATAATTGGGAATTGGAACATTATGAATTGATTATAGCGGAAACATATATACCATATAAGGAGTAACCATGAAGATTAAAAACACCCTTATTACACTTGTGTTAGCAACAGTTTTCACCTTATCCTTCACAGGATCGGCTTTTGCCGTTTCCAAATTTCAAGAATACTGTTCGGATGTGCAAGGAGGGCATTGGGCATATAGCGATATAAAGGAGGCCTTTGAATGTGGGGAAGTAAAGGGGTATCCTGACAAAACATTCAGGCCTGATCAGGCCATAACACCTGGGGAATTTTTTAAGATGGCTATGGTTGCGGCTCTGGGGAAGGATCCGGGATCCTCCAAGGAAGGAAATTGGGTTTCAAGTTACGAAAAATTAATGTTCGAAAACATGCCCAAATGCATTAACGGGTTCAATGAACTTACCCACAATGTAATGGTCAGGGATGTCCTTGATTCTGTTTATAAGAATGGGAGATTAACAAGAGAAGATGCGGCAATGATAGCCGGGGTTGCCGTATACATAAAAGAAGGACAAGATTATGTACTGAAATTGAAAGACAAAAAAATGTATAACTTCAAGGATATTGTCCATACAAAGACCTTTGAAAAAATAGATATAGCGGTTAAATCAGGGATAGTATGTGGGAGTATATCGGGAATAGAATTAGAATTAAGACCTACCGATAAATTAACGAGAGCAGAGGCAGTAGTGCTGGCGGCCAGAATCAGGGACAATGGCAAAAGAATAGATATTGATGAGCTATTGAAAACAAAGATAACAACTTTCAACGAAAATTTAAATAACATTGACCTTGCAACAGAGGAAGAGGTAGCTTCAGATGTATTGAAGTATACTAATGAAGAAAGAGAGAAAGCGGGACTAAAAAAGCTAAAAATGAACAACAAACTTTCAAATGTGGCAAAACTAAAAGCAAAAGATTTTTCGGATAACAGGTATTTTGCCCATGAATCTCCAAAGTATGGCAGCCCATTTGATATGATAAAATCCTTCGGTATGGAATATCAAGTGGCGGGTGAAAACATCGCCTATGGATATGATTCGGGTGAAAGTGTTGTAAATGCGTGGATGGAATCCCAGGGACACAGGGATAATATATTAAACAGAAATTTTGATGAGATTGGGATAGGTGTTTATAACGACAAGGGAAGCATTAAGTTTGTACAAATGTTTGTGGGTTATTACTAAAATTGATTTTAATTTCCATAGAATCGTTAAAATAATGTTATTAATGGCGTCGACTTATGTCGGCGCTTTAATATTTTACGATCATTTATGTTTAAATTGTAGTATTTACCAGCGATACAGCACAATTTGTCATGTTAAAAATCTTGCCCTATGGATATAGTTTCTTTAAGATTTTAATTAGGGTCTTTTCATTACATCCGTGATACTTCATTTATGGGAGGGAGTTTATTTGAGGTTATTAGTAGTGGATAGTCATCCCTTGATAAGAAAGGGGATTGTTCAGGTACTTGGTTCGGATCCAACAAATAATAATTATAAGATATTCGAAGCGAGTACCGTTGCAGAAGCCATGTCAATACTAAAGGATGAGCCAGTTGATCTTACTTTTGTAGGACTTCATCTTAAGGATGGTAGTGGCTTTGACCTAATCAGCAGGATAAGGGATACGAAAGGAAAAAGAATAAAATGCATTTTGCTCGCATCATCTATAAGTGTTTTTGAGTTTAGAAGGGCGGAACAGCTATATGTTGATGGATATGTTCTTAAAGAAACTGATGAGGATGACTTAAGATACGCATATAATCTGATTCTAAAAGGGAAAAAATATTATCCGCCTAAATTGGTCGATAAGGCTTTGGAAATCAAAAACGAGGAAGGTATGCGTCTTTTGACGGATAGAGAAATGGATGTTCTTATAGAATTAAGCAAAGGATTGACTAATTCACAGATAGGTAGCAATTTATATATTTCTGAAGGTACCACCAAAAAACATATAAGTAATATACTTACAAAGCTAAATATGTCCAATCGTATGGAAGTTCTGGTATATGCAAATAAACTATCCGGTGAATAAATTGGAGATAAAAAAACGGACATATTAAATGGTTAATGGAGGAGGAAATTGGCAAGGATTTTTAATAAAGCGGGTTTGTTGTTTTTCATGGTGATTCTAATAATAGTATTAGGGGCTAGTTATGCCGGATATATTGCTGTTTTAAAAACACATACATCCCTATCAACTGGCAATATGGATTTCAATTTTGACGATTCCAATGAAGATTTTTCAATATCCATTCAAAAGGGTAAGGATGGAGAAATAAGAAGAATCGGCGCAATTGCTGAGTATGACGGGAAAAATCTGATAATAAAGGATATGGATCCGATAGACACCACATATCTGGATAATGTAGATTTACGCTTTATAATTCGGTATAGAATAAAACCATCTGAGAATAGCAGTCTTATGAAGGCTGCTGAATTTACGGAAATAAAAAATGATGAAGAGGAATATGTAAAGCTTAGGCGTACAGGAAAGACAATCCAATGGGTAGGTAACATGGATCGAAATTCTGAAGGCAAAACCGGAGGAGTAACAGCAAGCAATATCCAGAATCTAATGCCGGATAGCCTGGGGAATTTTAGGGTGACCAAAAAGCTTGAGGCAGATGATAATGAGAAAATGATGCAGGGTACTATTTTATTGGAGCAAGTAGGGTTCTCCGATGGGGCATGGCCGAAATCAATAGACATAAGTAGCTTGGGAGCATCTGTTAATGATCTGGAAATCGGAATGGAAGCGGGCACCAACGAAATTACCTTACGAGGTTTTTATGGATTTGAAATTCCTTTTGTCCTTGATCAATTCAATTGTAAATTAATTAGTAGGAGGGGGCTGCCTTTATGGAATGGGGAAAAAAGATAAGTATCATTGCTGCAGTAGTGATGATAGGAATGGGCGCAGTGTCTATAAGCTATGCTTATTGGACGGAAGAGATGAAAATTATTGGTGAATGCACCTTTGAACATCGCATAATTGTTAACGATAATATCGAGAAGCAAAAAAAGGATTCCTTAGAAATGCCAAAGCCTATTACCGATGGGGTTAAGGAAGATTTTCTGAGGGAAGAAGAAGGAGAGGCCATGTTACCACAGAGCATGGAAACAGATTTGACTCCCGATACTGATGACGTAGACCATAAGGAATCGATGGAAGATGGAAATCCAGAATTATAGAAGGTATCGAAAAACTGGCAATATATTGTTTGCCATATTTATATTAATATCCCTTTCGCCTTTTGCTTTAAGCTTCCTAAAATTGAATGCCTATTTTTATGGAAGAATCATATTGCCCACGATTTGGTGTTTTTTTTTAGCAATTTTATTCCTTATTATTCCTCGGGTCCATTGTGCAGGTAGGCTGGCAGATAGAGGGACAATTTATATGGAGGCCATAATTTGCGCAGTGGTACTTATAGGTTCGAAGCTTATTTTAGGTTTTATTTTAGGTCAATTAGGTGGAAGCCCCTACGATCTATCGCCTAAAGGGATGGGGGGGAATTTATTTTTTGTCCTCCCCGCATTGGGTGTTCGTGAAAGTATTCGCAGCTACATTTTAAGTATATATTGCAGCAAACATAATTTAAAGGTGTTCATATTAGTCACTTTGCTTCTCACTGCTTTAAGTTTGAATTACTCCGGGCTATCGCCAATGGATACTGAGAATATAGTGATTTTTATAGCAAGGGAGGCGGGTCCTAAACTTAGCATTAATATAGCATTATCATACCTGGCACTGCACGGGGGAATAATAGCTGCATCGGTTTATATATGGATCATAGAAGTCTTTCATTGGATTTCACCGGTACTTCCCTCTTTGAATTGGTTGGCGGAGGGAGCGATAGGAATATTGGTTCCTGTAGTTTCAATTCTTATTATCCTAAATAAACATGAAGAAAGAAAGCATCGTTTTGATATTGAAAAAAAGCATACGAAAAGTATGGCGACAGGCATCGCTACATCCATATTAGCCATAGGGTTGTTATGGTTTATTGTAGGTGTATTCCCGGTAATGCCTTCTGTTATTGTGACCGGTAGTATGGAGCCTATAATGTATCCGGGAGACGTAATACTTCTTAGACAAATGCGCACGGAGGAGCAGCTGGGCAACCTTAAAGAAGGCGATGTGATACAGTTTCAAAGGGGTGAAATTCGCATAACCCACAGAATCGTCAAAATCATAGATGATGGCAAGGGAAACCTGACTTATAAGACGAAAGGAGATAACAATTCATCGGAAGACGGTCGTGTGGTTCATCCCAATGAAATAAAAGGTACTTTGGTCAGAGTTGTTCCTAAAATAGGATATCCCACCTTAATTATAAAAGGCAGTAATCATGCATATATACGTGAGATTGAATTTTAACTCTACCACCAGGGGAGAATAACAGATGGTACTTTAAGGGTATGCAAGTATAGACTATAGGTCAATTACGCGGTTTATACAGGAGTGTATAATAAATGCAAGTCATAACTGGTTTTATCAAAAAAAATCAAAAGGAGAAGAGGAAATGAAAAAAAAGGTATTAGTGAGTGTGCTCGCATGCGCAATGCTGATCATGGGTGTAGGATATGCCTATTGGACAGATAACCTGCAGGTCGACACAAAGGTATCTACCGGCGAACTAAAAGTCAAATTTGTCGACTTGGCTTTATATGGGCAATATGCAGGGCAGGATAATGAATCCTCATGGAGCATAATAGACGGAGTAGGTGATGGTTATGTAGATAACTACTATTTTGGAAGGGGAACAAACTACAATGTAATTAGTTCTGAACAAGCTCTTGCAAATTATAAGGAGAGGATTGAAGGTTATACTAAAACCAAATTTGATGCCAAATTAAAGGATGCCGCTCCTTTAGGTGCAACAGTGGATTGCTATACGAACGACACGTTAGCATCAAGTACAATTGAAGTGGATCTGCAGCAGATATACCCCGGCTATGCGCAGGTTTTTCAATCTGATATAGTGAATGTTGGCACAATAGCCGCTAAATTGAGCGATATAGATATTAAAGTGAAATCCTGCGATACCACTGCGTTAAAAAATGCCATAGGTGTATCTATGCGTATCTTTAGAGAGTACTCTTCAACTGCAGGGCATCCCAACCAGCATGTCAATGTGTTTCCCGAATCACTATTTGCGCCCTCTGACATTTTTGAAGTGGGAGGAGTAAGCTTTATCAGGCTTTCCGCACTTGAAGGAATGGATTTGAAATCATATTTAGAAAATGAACTCCTTTATGTATATCCTGATAAAAACCGTATGGATCTTTATTTTGGCATAGCTATGGATCCGGATAAAGCAGGAATTTATACTTCCGGTCATTCTGCGGCACCATCGGGTGTTTCCGATTCACTTACTGAAAATAGAACAGCAAGATTTACTATAGATCTGCTTTGGGATCAATTTAATTTAGATATTCCGGCAGAAAATCTTAACCATAACCATCTGCAAAAATTCTAAACAAATCAGCTTCCAATCGGGTCGTAAGGAGGGGTGCCTTGACGATTTCAGGGCACCCCGTAATAAAAGTATTGACAATAATAGAGGTAGAAAATGAAACTCACTATGCAAAATAGGACAAAAAAATACACTTTGATGGTTTTGATTTTTCTTTTTCTTATAACCGGTTTTTATACATATAAAACCATAAATGACAAAACGGATTTCACTAAGGAGCGGGTAATTTTTGAGTATAGCTGCCGCCCGTCGGTAAATTACAATGTTGTGTTGAAGCCCAATGAGCTTTTCGCCAATATCATAATGGAAGAAGGCGGTTATTATAGCAAACAACTACTGGATCATATCAGTGCAGATTTTAGCGTGATATACCAGGGGGGAGAGTCAACACCCCTTAGTGCAAAATATAGGGTATTGGCAAAGGTAAATGGTTATCAAGGGCAGGTAGCAAGCAAAGATATTTACTGGTCAAAGGATTTTATCCTATTGGAAAAGCAAATAAATGAGACCATAGAGGATCGCCTGGAGCTAAAAGAAAAGGTGGAGTTTAGCTTACAGGATTACGATGCATTTGCAGTTAAGGCCAAAGAGATTTCAGGGATGAAGGTTGCTAATGATGTTGTTGTGGAAATCGCGGGAACAATAACAGTATTGAGGGAAGGAAAAGAAATAAATATACCCTTTTCATCAGGTTTAGAGGTCCCTTTGCTGGAGGATGTTTTTAGAATAGAAAAGGTTATGGGTGAACCTATCAAGGAGGCTTTAACGGAGAAAGTTGACACGATTTTGTCCTTCAACAAAATGAAGGTTTCTTTGCTTGGAGCTATAATGATTTTGTTGATGGCGGCTATACCTATATTGATATTTAAGATTAAAGAACCTGAGACAACAACCATAATAAAAAGAAGAAATAGCGGGCTCTTAAAAAATTACGGTAGCAGGATGGTGGCTGTGGAGGAAATCCCCAAACTGAGATATGATTATCATTTTCAGGTGCATAGCATAAAAGATTTGATTAAAATTTCTGACGAAAGGCAAAAGCCCATAATATATATTCCTGATGAAGGGACGATGCTTCGTAACAACGAGCTGTTTATTATCGATGACAATAATCTTTACAGCTGGAACTCTGCATGAACATAATAATAAAAATAATAAGCGGATATTATAGAGCTGGCTATAATAGAAAACGACGATGAAGGTCTTCAAGCCCTAAACCGTCGTTTTCTTGCACTATGGAAACTGTATAATGTGATATAATCATTTAAAACAAATATACTGTAGAAAGACATTATTCAAATGGGGAAGGCACAGATATATTATAAATCAAAGGCAAAAAGGAAAACCATAATAATATTGACGGTTATAGCCAGCATTTTCTTTGCCTTTGCCGTGACGGTGCTGGCGATTAACGGATACATGATTTCATCTACAAATGATAGGGTCATTAGCGTAGAAGAAGCCCTAAATATTGATCCGGATTGCATCCTTGTGCTGGGCGCCGGCGTTTGGGGAGACAGACCAAGCCCTATGCTGGAGGACAGGCTTTTACGGGGTATACAGCTTTATAATAATGGAATTTCCGATAGAATTGTTGTAAGCGGCGATCATGGCAGAGAAGGATATGATGAAGTTAATGTAATGAAAAGATATGCTGTGGCAGAAGGAGTACCTTCCAATCATATTTTTATGGATCATGCGGGATTCACTACATACGATAGCATATATAGGCTAAGGGATATATTTCAAGCAAAAAAAGTAATTATAGTAACACAAGAATATCATTTGTATAGGGCACTATATATCGCAAGATCTTTGGGCCTGGATGCCTATGGGGTTTCTTCCGATCCAAGGCTTTATGCAGGACAAGGTATGAGGAATATGCGGGAGGCGATGGCAAGGGTTAAAGCTTTCGGAATGTCAATTATTAAGCCGGAGCCGTATTTTTTAGGCGAGGCTATCCCGGTTACGGGAAACGGTGATGTCACAAATGATTAATAAAGCAATATGGGCATAATTAATAATTGCAGGGGGGGTACAAAGTGGCAAGAAGAACAGTAAAAAAGGTTGTAACCGGATCGACGCAATATGACGGGGCGGGAGTTAAATTAGTTAGAGTCATAGGAAAACCGGATGTAGAGGATTTTGATCCGTTTTTGATGTTGGATGCATTTGATTCAGAGGATCCCGAGGACTATATCAAAGGTTTTCCATGGCATCCACATCGGGGAATCGAAACGGTAACATATTTAATTGGCGGAGAAATCGTGCATGGGGACAGCCTTGGTAATAGGGGTGCCATTACTGACGGCAGTTGTCAGTGGATGACGGCAGGAAGCGGGATATTGCATCAGGAAATGCCCATGGCTTCCAAACATATGCTGGGAGCACAGCTATGGGTGAACCTCCCGGCAAAAGATAAAATGATGGATCCGGAATATCGCGATATTAAAAGTGAAATGATCCCTGAAATTAAGGGGAAGGGGGCAATTGTACGAATATTATCAGGCATTTACGAAGATACAAAAGGAGCCGTATCGGGAGATTATGTTAAAGTGCTTTATCTTGATGTTGCTTTGGAACCCGGGGCTATTTGGGAACTTACAACTTCCGATAAAGACAATCTCTTTATATATATCGTGGAGGGCGGCGGTTATTTTGAGGAATGGGGGGAATACTTTGAAAGGCGAAGGGCGGTATTGTTTGATTTCGGGGAAGAGATTTATGTAAAAGCGGGCACTGAGGGAATGAGATTTTTACTTATGGCTGGGGAACCCCTTAATGAGCCAATTGCTTGGGGGGGCCCTATTGTGATGAACACTAAAGAGGAGCTAAGCCAGGCATTTAAAGAAATTGATGAAGGAACCTTCATAAAAGGGTGAGTGAAGTACAAAGAGCCGAATTTGACGGCACTTTACTTTCAACCAAGCCTTACTTCCACAGGATTATTTAATTCCAGTGTATCTACGCCCACCAAAGAGTCATAGGCTAGTATATTGACCTTCTTATCAAATGCCTTTCGCAAGGCTTTGCCGAAGGCGGGATGAGTAGCATCATTTGGCTCAAAATATTCTACACCATGCATTTGTACAAGAAAAATTATATAGGTCATAAAGCCGTTTTCCGTCGCTTCAATCAACTCATAAATGTGTTTGACTCCCCTATCGGTGGGGGCGTCTGGAAAACGTGCAACACCTCTATCCTCAAGAGTTACACCTTTAACTTCAATATATGCTTTTTGATTAGCATTTCCCTCAACATAAAAGTCGAATCTTGATTTACCGAAGGTTTTTTCGGGTCTGATCAGGGTGAAGCCCTTTTCGAAACCCGGCAATACCAAAGAGCCATCCATTAAAGCCTTTTTTATCACCTTATTAGGAGCCAATGAATCTATATTGATTAATAGGTTTTCTTGCCTCTGCAAATAGTGCGGTTTTTCCGCGGCTACTAAAGAATAGCGGGTTTTACGGTTTTTCATATTTGCGGAATGGTCCTCCAAATATACCTTAGCTCCCGCCACAAGTATTTCCTTACAGCGTCCCGTATTTTTCACATGAACGGTCTCCATTTTTTTGTCGATTTTCACATGGGCCGTAAACCGATTGGGCCTGGCAATAAAAGTGCCGATCACTACCTTTTCGTATATCATGGTCATGAGTCCTTTGATATTTCTATTAATTGATTTATAATAAGAGTATTATAAAATACTGGATGATAAAATACAAATATCAATACAGCTCGAATGTAAGCGTGATTAACAGCTACTGTGGTAAGGTATTTCAGGGGGCAGAAATTATGAAGAATAAAGCGTCAAAAAATACCCTATCCGTTTTAACCATAAAAGGAAAATATAATAATGCAGTTTGTTTTTGTGAAGATCTTGATGAATTTGCGGCGGATCAAATACGTGCTGTCTGCGATCAGGAGGATTTTGCTGAAAGTAGGATTCGGATAATGCCAGATGTCCATGCGGGTATGGGATGTACAATCGGAACCACTATGACAATTCATGATAAAATAGTGCCTGGTATGGTGGGAGTTGATATAGGCTGTGGCATGGAGACTGTTGAAATAGAAGAAAGAACTATTGATTTCAAGAAGTTGGATGATATAATTCGTTTACAAATACCCTCAGGACGCAATATACGAAAGAAGTACCATCCCTTAAACGACGAAATAAATCTTGACAAACTAAAATGTGCGGATAGCGTTGATATGGACAGGGCCCGTCTAAGCATCGGTACTTTAGGGGGAGGAAACCATTTCATAGAGGTAGGGCAAGGGGATAATGACAGGCTTTTTATTGTTGTTCATTCCGGCAGCAGACATATAGGTAAGGAAGTTGCGGAATATTACCAGATGAAAGCCCAAAGTCAGATTAAAAAAAGCGGAAAGTCTGATGCATTGCCCAAGGACTTGTCATATGTTTCCGGAGATCTTTTTAATGATTATATCCACGACATGAAATTGATACAGCGATTTGCCTCTTTAAATCGTAAAGCTATAATGGATACTCTTCTTGATATTTTATCATTATCGAAAATTGATGAATTTACCACCATACATAATTATATTGACACAGAGGAGATGATACTGCGGAAAGGTGCGGTATCGGCTAAAAAGGGCGAAAAATTGCTGATTCCTTTAAATATGCGGGATGGGAGCTTAATCTGTATGGGTAAGGGCAACCGGGACTGGAATTGTTCCGCACCTCATGGCGCAGGTAGAATAATGAGCCGCAGGGCCGCATTTAAAAGCCTGTCAATGGATGAATATAAAAGGCAGATGAAGGGCATTTATACGACTTGCATCACCAGTGATACATTAGACGAGGCCCCTATGGCGTATAAGAACATGGGCTCCATCGTGAGGCAGATTGTCTCTACCGCTGAAATTTTAATGCAGATAAGGCCCGTCTATAATTTTAAGTCCAGGGAATAAGCCTATTCTTTTTTGCAATAATAATAAAAACAGAAAGAGAGGAGCAGAAAAAATGAAAAGGAACATTCTTATTCTGTCGTTAACATTTCTAATGGTTATGTTGTTCTCCGCCTGTGGAAATGCGGTGCAGGAAGAAACAGATTTAGACAATCTGGATGATATGAACAACACCTTAGAGGAGAATGGGATAATTAGGAATAATGAGTTAGATGTTGTAGGCCATCTATCCATAGAGGGGTTAAAGATCTCCCCACAAGAAGCTTTTGATATTTTCCATGCAGAATACCCCAATGCAAAGATAAAGGAAATGGAACTGAAAAAGGGTGGTAATAATTACGTATATGAAGTTGAAGGTTACGATGGGAAAATGGAGTACGAAGTCAAAATAGACCCTTTTGACGGGAAAATATTAAAGACGGATACTGATTACGGTAACAAGGCAACAGAGGAAATAGCCCGTGATGATTTAGAAGTGATTGAACCCCTAACAAAAAAGGCTATCGAGGATGCAAAAGGGAGTTTTCGCTTTTATGAATGGAGCATAGAAATTGACAAAGATCTAAAAGTTTTTGAGGTGGAAGTAATAGATGATAATAACAGGAAGATAGAGTATAAATATAATATTAAAACCGGTGAGTTAATTAAAAAGGATAGTTGAGAATAAGGTAGCAATATAAAGGGGGAAAGTTACGATGTGGAAAGAGGAAACGGACAATATCGATACGGAAATATTGGATAAGGCCATAATTTTCGCAACAAATGCACATGAGAATATCCCAAGAAAATGTACCACTATTCCATATATCCTACATCCTATGGAAGTGGCGGCAATAGTAGCTACCATGACCACCGACATAGAAATAATCGCCGCAGCAGTTTTACATGATACTGTGGAAGACAACGAGACCATAAGTTTTGAGGATATAGAGAGGGAGTTTGGTCACAGAATCAGAAGGTTGGTGGAAGCTGAAAGTGAGGAAAAGGAAGATGATCCGATAGGATCCTGGAATAGAAGAAAGGGAAGCACAGTAGAATTTTTGAAAAGCAACAGGGCCACAGAAGATGAAAGGATTCTGGCACTTGGAGATAAGTTGAGCAATATAAGGGCTATCTATAAGGACTATTTAACTGTAGGTGATGAAATATGGACTCGTTTCAATCAAACTGATAAGGAGCGACAAGGTTGGTATTATAAGGAGATAGCCCGAGCTTTATCCTCTCTTTCTAAATATCCGGCATATGAGGAGTATCTGAGGCTGGTTACCAAGGTGTTTGGTGATATGGACTTAGAAGGAGATTCCTGATGAAGGCTGTGAAGAATTTGTTTATTATCATATATCAAAAAGGATAGGGATAAGCATTATATTCAAAAAATACATAAGTATATTTAATGGAGTTCCAACCCTTACATAGTCCATAAACCTGTACCCGCCAATTAAAGTCATGGTGTTTGGGGGGGTGGATATGGGAGTAATGTATGTCATATTAACAGACATTACTATCACTATCATCATGGTTAAGGGCTCGATAGCCAAATTCCTTGCCATAATCAGGCATATGGGTGCCAGTATGGCAGCCGTTGCTGTATGAGACATCAGGTTCCCCATGACGCATGCGATAAGTGCGATTGCGGATAAAAGTACCCATGTACTAACATCTTCACCTAACCATCCTATTACGGTATGGGCGATTATTTCACCGGCACCACTTTTTTCAACGCCGGACGCAAAGCCTAATGCACCACCTAAAACGACTACTGTGGTCCAGTCCATTCGAGCAAATACCTGCTTGATGCTAATACATTTTGTTACTACACATAATACGGCGCCTACCATGGCCACGATGCCTACGGTCCATATTTGGGAAACAAAACCAACGACACATCCAAAGAGAATTGCTACGGAGATCCACATCTTAACAGGGCTTTGAGCGGAATTATCATTACCGTTTTCACACACCTTGTCGGGGACATCATCAAAATCGAAGACCCTTTTTTGAAGAGCATATCCGATGGTATAATAATAAAGCATCATTAACAGCAGTTTGGGGATGCCACTATATGCCAAATCAAAAAACTTCATTCCCTCCAGTCCTGCTGCTAAAAGAACCCCTTGGGCTATTAGCTGAGGTGTTGAGCCTACCAGAGTACATGCACCACCGGCAACGGAAGCAAAGCCGACGGCCATATAGGTGTTTTTCTTTGTTATTTTGCCCTTTGAATTCATAGCCGCCGATGCTATAATCGGCATCATCATTGCAACGGTGGCTGTATTACTTAGAAAAGCAGATAAAGCTCCGGTGAAGGCTATGCAAACCATAAGAAAGATTTTTTCATTGGTGCCCAAAAGCTTTACCAGGCGTTTTCCTATGCCTATTGCCGCACCTGTTTCGAACAAAGCCTCTCCTATTACGATGGCACCGGCCACCAAAAAAACTACATCGTTTCCAAAACCTGAGAAAACGCTGGAAAGCGGGATTACATTGAAGATTCCCATGGCCAGACATGCAGAGATGGCTGTAACGGGCAAAGGAACTAATTCGGTAGCGAAAAGTATAATTGTAGCGACTATTATGATCATTGCGATAGTGCTGCTTGCCATGGTTTTCCTTTCTGCATTTTAAAAGCCTATCTCAAACTTAGCTTCTGTAGTGGATTTAATATCCTCCAGGGTTTTTCCGGGGGCAATTTCTCTAAGATACATGGTCCCGTCTACAAACTCGAATACGGCGTAATCGGTTACAAGGAGGTCAACTTCCCCGTGGGCTGTTATGGGAAGGCTGCATTCCCTTTTTATCCTTATGCTTCCGTCCTTTCCCGTATGCTGCATGGCGATTATAACCCGCTTGGCACCGCTGACCAGATCCATTCCGCCGCCAACTCCCAATTTTCTCCCACCGGGTATAATCCAATTTGCTACGCTGCCACCTTCGTCCACCTCAAAGGCACCGATTACGGTGGCATCGATGTGACCGCCTCGAATCATGGCAAAGGAGGCAGCACTGTCCATAAAGCTGCATCCTTCTGTAAGCGTAACTTGTTGCCTGCTTGCATTTATCAAATTGAAATCCACATCATCTCCTTCGGCAAAAGGGCCTACACCCAGCATACCGTTTTCCGCCTGGATAACCACATGGGGGTTAGTTATATATTCTGCCACAAGTGAGGGTATTCCCACACCCACGTTAACGAAGGTGATATCTTCCACCTGTTCGAATTCCTTTGCGATGCGTCTGGCAATCATTTTTTTTGCATCTGAAACCGGTTGAGACATTATAGTACCTCCTGCCTGCATAATATATCCACATAAATATGGGGGGTCATAATATGTTCGGGATCAAAGGAGCCATCGATAATTTCTTCACATTCTACTATGGTCAGCCTGGAAGCTGTTGCCATAAGGGGATTGAAATTACGAGCCGTTCTGGCATACATCAGGTTTCCAAAGCTATCAGATTTGTGGGCATGAATGAGGGAGACATCCGCAGAAATGGCTTCTTCCAAGAGATACTCCTTCCCGTTGAAAAATTTTGTTTCCTTTCCCCTGGCCAGTTCGGTTCCTACGGCAGTGGGGGTATAGAATGCAGGAATACCTGCACCAGCAGCTCTTATTGCCTCGGCAAAGGTTCCCTGGGGAACCAATTGAACCGTTATCTCGCCGGAATTCATAGCATCGGCCACATCTGGATTCCAGTTGTAATAGTTGCCTATTAGATGGCTTACCTGATGATTTGAAAGCAGTTTGCCAAGTCCAATGCCGGGGGAGCCAAGATCGTTGCTGATTATAGTAAGATTACCGATTTTACTTTCTGCCAGAGCGTCAATTAAATTATTTGGACAGCCCCGAAGGCCGAAACTGCCTATCATTATTCTTTGACCCGGCTTAATAAGCGAAATGGCTTCTTCAATTGAGCGCCTCTTATTTTTCATCCTCATAAAAATTTTTCCCCCATAATAATTTAAGGTGTGATAAGTAAAGCTTAGCATTATTATATTAAGGAGAAATATATTTGTAAAATCAATAAATATTATTTATAATATAGATGGAACTTATATTTAAGGAGATCGG
Organism: Anaerovoracaceae bacterium; assembly: GCA_050953445.1. Classification (GTDB taxonomy): domain Bacteria; phylum Bacillota; class Clostridia; order Peptostreptococcales; family Anaerovoracaceae; genus JBMNMS01. The sequence goes on along the minus strand of JBMNMS010000001.1, from coordinate 734,067 downwards.
TATATGACACGTTCGGAAATAGAGGCATTTTTAGCTGTAGCTGAGACAGGCTCTCTAACCTGCGGGGCGAAGGAATTATTTATTTCTCAGCCCGCCATGACCCATCGTATAAAAAAGTTAGAAGAGGAAATTGGGCAACAGCTCTTCATTAGGAAAAAGGGAATACGAAATATAGAATTGACAGAAGCGGGAAAAAGATTTATAGATATTGCCAGGAAATGGGATAAGTTGTGGGAAGAAACAAGGGATATTGGAAATGCAAGAAGCTTAGAATTTTTCAGCGTGACGGCACTTCACAGTATAAACGTGTTTATAATGCCGGAGGTATACAGGCATTTTTTGACCCGTGGTTTAACTGTTCCGCTGTCCATCAATACGGTGCTACATTCATATGAAGCCTATCCTATGATCGAAAACGGCGATACGGATATGGCGTTTATTGCCATACCCATGTATTCTAGAAATATTGACAATATCCCTATTTTTAAAGAAAGGATGAGAATGGTTTATTATGCCGAAAAACAGTTTCCTTCCCGGGTTCACCCGTCCACACTGGATGATAAAGAGGAAATAATGGTGGGATGGAGCAACGAATTCAAAACTTGGCATGAATATTGGTTCGGCCCCTTTCCTAGGCAAAAGGTATTCCTGGACAACATATCCTTATTGGAGAATCTTGTCAGCACCTTTAAAGGATGGGCTATAGTACCTGCATCCATGGCTGAAAATATGAAAAGGAATCCTTCTATAAAAATATGCGATATTGAGGAGGGGCCGCCTGATAGGGTATACTATCTGATATCCCGTCATACAGATAAGCATAAGGATATTAGGGAAACATTTATATATGATTTAGAATTTTGCCTTAGGGATAGTAAAGTTGTCGAGCTGCTATGAAGCAGCGAAATATTGCTTTTTCAAAGTGAAAATCATCAATATCTCCGTCCACCACTTTTTCTTTTATTGCGAAACAATAAAAAAAGCCAGATTCCCAAAAAATTTTGAAGAATGGGAGTAGTTTTTGCTATTGCATTATCAACAAAATCTGGAATCATAGGGAGGCAAATGCCACCCTGTTTAAATAATATAATAAAAAATGGGATAAGCAACAAAGTGGTTATGTAGACTGAGTCTCCGCTGCTAAACTTCAAACGAACATTGTCACTTATTATCCAACCGAGCATTACGCCCCCCACAATATATAGAATTCCCATCAGTCCGGCGGATAATAAAGCTGCAGATCCTGATCCACCGCCAAAAACCGGTATTTTATAACATAGATTTCTTATGAAATTCACAACAAAGGAGTGATAAATTAAAAAAAGCAATAAGGCCAATAGTCTTTTAATATAGTACATTTTTCCTCCCGGCTAATGGATAAATATTGTTGGTTAAAATAGGGCATAACAAAAGTATGACAACATTATACAACACAATGCAAATTTTAGATACGATTAATAAAAAAAGGGCAGACTAAGAAGCCTGCATCCAATCATAAGCAGGATGCAGGCAATTCTATATCTTAAAAGATGGTTGAGTTTTTAGTTTATACTATTGGGAGCTTGATACAGGACAGCCCCCCGTGGCAGGATCGCCACAAACAAGGCCATTTTCCACTGCACTAGCCGTAGCTGAGAATATCAGGGGAATCTGGACACAAATCTGCTGACCTATGGCAAAACTGCAACTGGGCTCCAATGGGCCTACACATCCTCCGATTGTGGGGTTTCCCACGCAGAAGGATTGTGGTATTCCCACTTCTATATTGGGTGTAATTGTTACGGTTCCTTGCACGCATACTGTTTCATGAACGGTTACGGGGCATGGATCCTGTGGGCATTTGTCAATTGAAGAATTACTATTCAAGTGTAAGCACCTTACCTTTCAAAATTATTTACATATTTTATTCAAATATGTTAAGCCCGTCGACAATATGGCATGGGTCAGTATGTGAAGGGCATATTCTGCATTGGCCGATATTAGGCATGTGGCAATCAACAACCCCCGAATTCACATCTACATTCACATCTATCGAAAGGGGAATTTCAGCGCATATTATCTGTGTTAAGGTAAAAGTGCATTTATTATCAATATCTATCTTTTTTCCCCAACGGTAGTTAGATAGATTGTTTTCATCACAGTCCCGTGATGGCTTTACCTCGGAACCATGACAAACGATCTTAGGAATACCGCCTTTAATTTCGGGAGTGATAGTAACATTAGCCTGAACTTTGAACAATTGGTTGATAATTGTCTGTTTCTCACAATTTGTATTTAAAATAGACAAGATGTTCACTCCTTCCCTATATATAATATGTTGGTTGTGCTATAATTTGTTACAACAAAGGATAATGGAATATAAGAAAAAGTAAAATGTATAGGAAAGCCTTCTCTGCACAATCTAAAATGAAAAAGGTGGTGGATAACTATGGCGGGGATTAAAAGAAGGACGATTGTTTTATTGATGATATTTGTCTTATTGCTATCAGGGTGTGCAGCCGATGGAAATGAAAATGATGGTGGCAATGGCAATGGTGATGATGTTTCGGAGGGATCAAATAGTTTACTGGCAACAGCTATTGAAGTGGTGGAAATTATAGAAGCAAAAGATATGGCGGCACTTTCTGAGTATGTTCATCCCGATAAAGGAGTTAGAATAACACCTTATTTCCATGTTGATATTCAAAATGACCAGGTATTTACGTCGCAGAACATAATCGGCATCATGCAGGACAATCAAATAATTGATTGGGGCGATTATGATGGAAGCGGGGAGCCCATAGAACTCAGTTTTAATGACTACTATGATAAATTTATCTATGATAAGGATTTTGCTAACCCGCATCTAATCGGAAACAATGTGGCCATTGGAAAAGGCAATATTATTGACAATATTGTGGAGGTTTATCCTGACGGTCAGTTTGTGGAGTTTCATTTTTCAGGGTTTGATGCCCAGTATGAAGGGATAGATTGGGAAAGCCTGAGGCTTGTTTTTGAAGAAGTTAGCGAATCATGGTATCTTGTGGGGATAGTACACGGGCAATGGACCATATGATAGCAAAAGACAATAAAAGGTGTTTGGAATGTTTTAGCCAAACACCTTTTTTTCACCTGCCGCCGTAGCTGCCTCCGCCGCCACCTCCCCCGCCTCCGCCGGAGAATCCACCGCCTCCCCCACTTCCGGAGGATGATTTGCTGGCTGCCGCCTGAGCTGTACTCAGGGCTCTTCCAATGGAGTTTTCAATGTTGCTAAATGAATTAGTCAGGCTATCTACCCCTCTGTAGGTGCCGTAATATATCCAACCGCTTCCAAAGTTGTGATCTCCGTCTTTTAAGTTTGGAAATACTATTTCCAACTGTTTAAGAACTTCCTTCGCAACCCCCAAGGTTACAGCATAAACCAGATAATGCTCCCATATTATAAGGCTTGGAATCTTATGTTGTTCCATTTGAGAGAAATGTTGGAGAAAACGTTTGAATGCCTTCCACTTTATATAATCCTCCTGGCCGGTTTGGGAACGTCGGGACAGAAACTTAAATGAAAGTATGAAAATTACTCCGGACAGGATTTCAGCCATGCCAATGGTGTCGAAAAATGCGTTTACAAGGAGGAAACCTAAGACTATTTGAATTATACCGGCTATGATAACGAAGATTCTTATTCTGCTATTATCATCGAAGAAATTATTGGCATCTGCTTTTGCAACTATTCCAGCCTTCCAACCTTTCCAAAAATCATGGAAGGATTCCCCATGCTTTTTTGCGTGTTTTTCAATGTCAGTTAAGAGGAGCTGATCCTTACCAAGGGCGATATTGTGCTGCAAATAGGATATCAATTCTTCTTCATGGGGTTTCAGTTTCCCATCCTTGGGATTTTTAAAAATATTAGGATCGGGCGCAGGCAGGAAGGTGATCCTATAGGTGTTAGTCTGCTTAGAACCTAAGAAACCTTCCTTATGGATGGTATGCTCTTCAAGTAAAAGAAATTTGCGTCTGGCTAGATCAAGTATTGTTGCCGTTAAATCCTGAGTTTTGATTTTTTCGAAATTCCAAAGAACACTTAATTCTGCGGGGCTATAGGAGGCAGGCAGGTCTCTGTAATAATCCCCGTCGAAGGAGGTTTTATGATCGCGGCCGAATCTGCGCCATATTATAAAAACGACCAATAATGTGATTGTTATTATGGCAGCGGCACAGAAAATCATGATTTTTGAAAGAAGTCGTTCCCTGTTTGCTTCATCTGCCCACTTTTGTTCTTCTGATAAAACATTTGATAAGGCATCTTCCTTGCAGTAGGTGTCGATGGGGGCTTGGTCAAACAAGGGTGTGGGCATGATCACCCGGCCCTCAAAGTAATTATGAGCCGGTAGGTTTTCAATCTGCCACAGGATAACCCTATCTCCTTCAAAATTTACTTGACCATTCAAAGGGCCATGACCCCATATCCTGATGTCTTCACCCTTTATATAATTTTCGGATCCGGCAGGGAGCGTCAGGTAGACCTTAACGCTGGAAATTTCATTTCCGTTTGCCTCATTGATAAACTTTCTATAAAATTGGGCAACATCCGGATGTATGGAAACAGCACGGGATACCGTATAGGATACATGGAAGGTGCGAGTTTGATTAAGGGCATCAACACTCCAATCGATCAGCATCTCATCGCCTTCGGTTTTAGTTAAAAAGGTTCCCGGTGGCCCATATTCGCTACCGGGATTAAAGGTGTATGGATGCCCGTTCTCCGTCACCTGAACATTATTAATAGGGCTATTACCCTGAGGGATTTTCATATAAAAGCCGTTCCATTTACCATGAAAATCAATGGTGATTACCTCTGTAACCTCCATTGACGCATTTGGAAGAAGCTCGGCATATATGGCAATACTGTTTATATCAAGGCTGCGATCTGCCTTTGCGCTCATTGGGGCAAAGAAAACTATGATTACCAATATGCATAGAATAACAGGGATTCTTGCTGTTTTATGGCGGGGTAATTTGTAATGGGCCATTATAGTTTCTCCTAAAATTCTACTTTTACGGCTTGAGAGGCTTGGGGGTCATCCTGTAAATTGAAATAATCTGCTGCGGTGAAACCCAGGATTCCTGCTATCAGATTAGTGGGAAAAACCTCAATTTTAGTATTAAATTTTTGAACCGTATCGTTATAGAATTGGCGGGAAAAGGCTATCTTGTTTTCAGTGTCACTCAATTCCCCTTGAAGCTGAATGAAATTGCTGTTGGCCTTTAAATCAGGATATGCCTCCGCCACAGCAAACAAGGATCTCAAGGCCCCTGTTAACATATTGTCTGCATCTATCTGATCTTTTATACTCCCGGCATTGACGGCCATATTCCGAGCCTTTGTAACTTCCTCCAAAGTTTTTGATTCATGTTGAGCATATCCCTTTACTGTATTTACGAGGTTGGGGATTAAATCATATCGACGTTTTAATTGAACTTCAATTTGAGACCAGGCGTTTTTTACCCTTTGCCGAAGTCTTACCAATCCGTTGTAACTACCTATAACAAAGGTAATAAACAAAACAATTAAAAGTATTATGATTCCAGGTATCAGGTATTTCATAAGAAAATATCCCCCTTTTCAAAGTTTTTAAGATTTTTACTCCGTTAAAAATACTTTAACATAGGATTAAGAGTAAATCTATATTATTGTGCCTCTGTTGAAGATTTTGGAAGAAGGAAGGTGATAAGTATACCGACAAAGGCCACACCGGCAATAGTATACATCGCCGCAGTCAAACCGAATATGTCTCCAATTTTACCAATGCCTGGAGCAGCCATTCCCCCTATGCTGACTGTCAGTCCTAAAAGTATTCCGGAAGCCAACCCCATGCGGTTTGGTAGATATGCCTGCCCTAATGCTATCAAGGTGCTATGGGAACCACCAAAGGCAAAGGCTGCAAGGGCAAAAAATATTATTGCTCCCAAGGAATTATTCATTTGTATGGATAGGAAAATAAAGGGGAACAGGGCAAGGGATCCTAGTTTTATTATCCTTTGGAATCCGAAACGGTCTGCCATCCGTCCCCCTACCAATGTTGCAAAGGCTGCCGAAAGTGAATATATGGAAAGGGCCATGTTTCCGTAGGAGTTTGATTCCAGCATTACGCCTACTAAATATAATGGGATAAAGGTGACAAGGCCGTAATTGATTATTGAACGACAAAAGACCAGGGATGTCACTCTGTTAAAGCTATTCCAATCGTCTTTGGCAGGCTCTTGCCCTTTATCATCTTTCTTGGATGATGCCCTTCTTTCTCTGTCTTCTTTTAGGAATCCCTGTAATATTTTAGAGGTATAAAGGAAGATGATTGACATGATTGTAGCAGGTACAATGAAGATAATTGTTCCTTTCAGACCGCAGGTAAGGATGGATAATGAGGCTACGATAGGACCCAGGGCAAAGCCCAGATTGCCGCCTACGGCGAAAATACTCATACCTGCACCCTTGTTTTCCCCGGCAACTAAATTAGCAAGCTTGCCCCCCTCGGGATGAAACATGGCGACCCCTGTGCCGTAAATCATAGCGGCGATGAAGATCATCCAATATGAAGGCAGCAACCCGATAAGCGATATTCCTCCTCCTGCAAGCAGAATGCCTAATGCCATATAGCCTGGCTTAGATGCCCGATCGCCTAAAAATCCAAAAAGGGGTTGGACGACTGAGGAAATAAGGTTTGATGCGAATACCAGCCCGGCGGCGGAGGTATAACTGAGACCGTATTGCGTTATTAAAAAGGGCAGAATAGCGGGTAAAGCTCCCTGGTTTAAATCCGTACAAATATGACCGAACATCATTAGATAACTATAGCGATTTGTCTTCATATCCACTTATTCCTCTTCATATAGTCTTGCTTCTGATGCGCCCCCGATTAAAGGAAAAGAATATGCCTAGGGCGCAGATCAGTGAAAATGTTAAAAACCCGGTTCTTATGCATAGTAACAGGGAGTGGGGAGGTGCATTTGCCAGTGGGGTGTTGCCAACATGGAGGGAGATGATTAAAGTTATGAGGGTCATACTTATGGCTTGACCGACAGTTCTTACGGTACTCAGCATGGATGATGCTAAACCGGAATCCTTTTTTTCAACACTGCTCATGACAGCATTGGTATTGGGTGAGGAAAACAGAGCAAACCCTATGCCTATAACTACCAAAACCAGTACCATAAGCCAAAGGGGAAAGCTGAAGCTTAGGAAGGCAAATATAAAAAGCCCAATGCTTATAAGAAACATCCCTATGGAGGAGAGAATTCTTGGTTCAATCCTATCCGACATTCTGCCTGCTCGGGGTGATAGCAAAGCCATGATAAGGGGCTGAGATATCAATAGTATTCCTGCCAACTGTGAATCCATTTTAAGGATGATTTGAAGATAAAGGGAAAGCATATAGGAGGTAGCAAAGGTGGCACAGTAGTTGATGAGGGCTGCTGTATTTGAAAAAACGAAAAGGGTGTTGTGCCGAAAGAGTCCGGTGGGAATCAGAGGGTCATCCCGTTTGTTGCTGCGTATAATCAATGCTATGAATAGTAATATGGAAGAGATAAGCGTTATTAGAGCAGGGAAGCTGTTTAGGAAGTTGGAAAGGCCATAGAGAAATCCGGATATGGAAACGGCATATAGGGCACTTCCCCCCCAATCAAAATAAAGGGTGTTGGAATCATCTGTTTGACCATTTATGGCGGAGGGAATTATGGACTGAATCTTGTCTCCCTTTATTCCAAAGGTATAAAGAGCACCGGCCATTAAAAATAGGCCTATGATGGCGGTAACAGCAAAGATGGATCGCCAGCCGAAATTATGATTGAGAAAACCACCTACAACCGGGCCCATGGATAGCCCGATATATGTGGAGGCGGTGGCGTAACCCAGGCTCCGCCCTCTTCTTTCTGCCGGAACTGAATCGGATAATATGGCCATATTGGTGCTGAAGACCGCTGCCGAACCTATTCCATGAAGAATTCTCAACGCTATTATTGATGTAATCGACCAGGCAAAGATGGAAAGTATTCCGATGAAAACGAAAAATATTATGCCCATGGTAAAAATTAAGGGTTTCCCGATCTTATCCCCTAATTTACCAAAGGGGAGGGAAAAAGCTGATGTGGTCAGCAAATAGCCGGTGGGAATCCAACCCAGCATGGTGGCACTACTTTCGTATTGCTCACCGATTGACGGGATGGCTAGATTTAGACAGCTACCCATAAACGGGGCTATAAAAGCTGCCAAAATTAAGGTAATGAGCAGCAGGTTCTTGCGTTTTGAATCCATAATATTGTTACCCTTTTTCGGTGTTTTCGTCATTGTTTTTATTGATTTTTATATTTTTTCTGGTACTATTCAATCGTAAACCTTCATAAGAAATCACTATTTGATAGGGATTTCCGATGGAAGGGTACGAAAAAAATCACCTTTTATTATATCATAACTTTTTATCGGGGAAGAGGCATGTGGTTTATTTTTGGTATAATTTCAACTTTGGCATGGGGCAGTGCAGATTTATTTTATAAAAAAGGATCCGACAGCCGGGATTCCCTAAGTCATTTAAAAATAGTTGTAGCCGTGGGTTTTGCTATGGGAATCCATGGCACTGTCTATATGCTGGTCAACGATCTAACCTTTGACCCTTTTCAATTGATATGGTACCTCCCCGTATCCTCAATGTATATACTATCGATGACTATAGGATATGTAGGACTTCGATATATGGAGTTGTCAATTGCATCCCCCGTTCAAAATGGCTCCGGTGCAATAACAGCAATCCTTTGCTACATTTTTTTCCCACACCAATTACTCTTTGTAGAAGTGGGGGGCATTGTTTTGGTTACCGGGGGGATACTTTCTCTGGCATTTCTGGAAAAAAAAGAGGAGGATTTGGCCTTGCAAAAGGAGGGAAAGGAGTTGGATCCCAAATATCAATTAAGCTTTATGGCAATAATGTTTCCCATTTTATACTGCATAATCGATGGCCTTGGAACCTTCGGGGATGCTGTTTATCTGGATGAAATGAAGCTGATCAGTGAGAATGATGCCCTTTTGGCTTTCGAATATACATTTTTCATCTGTGGCATCGCATCCCTATTATATATTACAGTTGTAAAAAAGCAGAAAATTAACATATGGAGAGAAAAGGATAAGGGTATTGCAGCAATATTTGAAACCACAGGGCAATTCTTTTACGTCTTCGCAATGGCGCAAAATGCCATAATAATAGCCCCTATGGTGGCATCCTATAGTATTGTATCGGTAATACTGTCCAGGATTTTTCTAAAGGAAAGGTTGAATAATTTACACTATGTTGCCGTGGCGGTGGTAATGACGGGTATATCCATGTTGGGATTATCGGAAGCCATTTAGGTATTTAGCCTGTATGTCGTGACTAAGGGCAAAGGTGGAGCGCTTCCTCATCGGCTACCAGTGTTACCATAGGATGCAGCTGTAGTATGGAGCCGGGAACCTGGGGGCAGACCGGTCCGTAAATCACTTTCTTTAGAATTTCAGCCTTCTGGTGTCCATTGACGCAAAGCAGGATTCTGTGAGCCTTCATAATGGTGCCTATCCCCATGGTTAAGGCTTTCTCCGGCACATTCTCTCCTTCTTGGAAAAATCGCTTATTTGCCTTTCTCGTACTATCCTTTAACGTCACACAGTTTGTGGTTACAGTAAAATACGATGAGGGTTCGTTAAAACCTATGTGACCGTTATGGCCAAGCCCTAATAATTGTATATCAAGTCCCCCGGATAGGTTTATGGCGTTTTCGTATCTTTCGCATTCTTTTTCCCCATCCTGTGCCAATCCGTCGGGAACATGAGTATTGGCCTTGTTGATGTTTATATGGTTAAAAAAATTGTGATCCATGTAATATCTATAGCTTTGGGGATCTGTTGGGGAGAGCCCCAGGTATTCATCCAGGTTGAAGGTTGTGATTCCTGAAAAGTTTAGGTCGCCGTTTTTATGCCAATTTATAAGATTCTCGTATAGTCCCATTACCGTTGAGCCGGTGGCAAGACCTAAAATTGCATTTTCCTTTCTCAGAATCTCTGCTGCAAGGATGGCAGCTCCCTTTCTGCACATATCATTGTAATCTCTTGCGGTTATTATTCTCATTAATACCTCCTTGTTCGGTTTAGGATAATGCCGGAAACCCAAACTAAAATAAGTCTTTAATAATAAGTAGAAGTAAATTGTTGTCGTATAAAGTTCCTGTGAATAGTGATATTTCCAAAGCATTTGCAATGGCAGTTCCGGACGAGAGATTGGATAGGGGAATTAGAAGGGATAAAAAGATAAAGATCAGCAGGATACCTCTGACAGCCCCTATTATCATACCCAAAAGTCCATCAGCGAAGCCGGTAAACCCTTTCTTCTTTTTGCCCCTGGCCCAGGCGGAGAAAATCAGAAAGCTAATTCTAATTAAAATGGCTATCCCCATAAAAACCACGATGCTAAACAATATGGTGGAAAGGCCGGTGGCAAGAGTTGTTGTAATACTGGTTTTTATTGAATTCACCATGTCCCCCATGATGGAAGGAAAGCCTTCCATCATCTGCTCACCGGTAATTTGGCTATCATCTGTTAGCTTTGCTAATACACGATCATATATTCCAGCGTATGCGGGGGTACGCTCTTTGAGAAAAGACGCTGCAAAGGGATAGGTTAGGAATGCCAAAACCAAGGAGGCAATCCATCCCGCAGCGTGGAAAAGTGTCCTCATAAAACCTGAACGGGAGCCCTGTGCTGTAGAGAGGACAAAAATTAATGCTGTAATTATATCTAGCCACACCTACAAATTACTTCCTTTCAAATCATAAAATCGCCAATACAGGCATATATTTAAGGACAACACGACTATAAATGGAGTCGTTGATTACCCATGTTAATATTATCAATTTGTTTTGCTAAACACAAGTAAAAATAGAGGCTTTTTGGCGAGGGAGGAATAAATCATGTATGTAAAATACAACCGTACTTTTGTTATGATGGAGCCCCAGGGAAGTGATTTTACCGCTGCTACCTCCGATGATGATCAGATAAAGGGCTATCTAAAGATTGAAACCGGCAACAATAAGGGTGCAATGCGATGCATTGTTCAAAATCTTAAGCCCTACGGACAAAGCGAATACATATATAAATTGATCTTTTTTGGGAAGAAAAAGGAAAGAACAATCCATACCATATTGGGAGGTCTGGTGCTAAATAAAAATGGAAATGGGGAAACCTATTTTCGATTCGATCCATTGAATTTTGATGGAAAAGGAAACACCCTTGACGACTTTACTGTTGCTATTGTCGCCGCCGCATCCGGCAAAAATAAGAAGGAATCCCTTCATCCCGTACTAAAGGGAACCATGGAAAAAGAGGGGGACAAGAAAATTGTGACAACCGATACAAAGGATACGGAAGATCAGGAAAGGGAATCAAAGGTCGTGTGGGGAGATATAAAACCCAATCATAATTTTAATCGCTTTTATAATGAGTACCTGCTACAATTTTGTGATTATACCTGCAAGGTTGCCGACTATTATGAGGATGTTAGACCCTTTGAAAAAGATAAAACCGGAGCTATGTGGAAAAAGATGGTCAATATAGGGAATCTGCCTTTGGTTTCACCCGGTGCACATTTTTTTGCCACCCATTACAAACATTATCTGTTTGGTGCTAAACCCGATGAGAATGGAAGGGCAGTGCGATATTTTTTTGGAATACCGGGCAGGGGGATTGAAGAGGAAAGGCCGGATGGCGGCCGGTCGGGATTTGTGTTATGGCAGCCTATGGCCGGCAGCCAGGGTATGGAAAAGCCTTATGGGTATTGGATTTTAGCTATAGATGGGGACAGTGGAAATATTGAAGAGGCTTGATAAAACTAATTGAAAAATCAAGCTTGGTATGATAATATGGTAAAGCTATGCAGAAAGGAAATTCAGTATGGGACAAGCCGAAAAAGCTATATTCCAAAATGAACCTGAAACTTTTATGAGGGAAGCCCTGGTACAAGCGGAAAAAGCTTTTCAGATGGGGGAAATACCCATCGGTGCCGTGGTGGTGAAGGATGGTGAAATACTTGGAAGAGGGCATAATAGAACTGAAAGGGACAAAGATCCTACCGCCCATGCGGAAATCATTGCCCTTAGACAGGCAGCAAAGGCTCTAAATGGCTGGAGACTTACAGGATGCAACTTGTATGTAACGGCGGAGCCGTGTCCGATGTGTGCGGGAGCGATAGTGCTGTCAAGGATAGACAGGCTTTTTATTGGAACCGGAGATCCTAAATCGGGGGCATGCGGTTCCCTATATAATATTCCCCAGGATAGTCGGTTAAATCATTATACGCATACTGAGATCGGAATCCTGAAGGAGGAATGTTCCTCAATTATAAAAAAATTCTTTAAGATGCTGCGTAGTAGAAATAAGATTTAAAATACGAACCCGGAGGATAATTATGAAGAGAATAGGCGCTGTCATAAGCCTTATAGTATTAACCGTCATGCTGTCGGGGATGATGGCCTTTGCGGGAAACCTTGAATTAGTAAGCACAACCCCAAAGGAGAATAGCAATGCAGCAACCGTAAACAACATGATGATAAAATTGAAATTTTCACAAAATGTGTCTTCGGAAAAAGCACAGAAGGCTAATGCCAAATCGTTTGTTCTAAAAAATCCTGACGATAAGGTAATAGGACTTACCCCTTATTATAATAGTGAAAGATATCCCAATGAGATATGGCTTGCCGTCAATGGAAATTTAGAAGCAGGGACTCAATATACTCTTTTGGTTGATAAAGGTCTGCAAAGTTCAACAGGTGATACGCTGGCAGAGCCCATTACATTTGTTTTCGGTACCCGTGATATAAACAAGGATGCAAGGATTAATATGACCATGATGTTGGTAATGCTTGGCGGCATGGTTGTATTCAGTGTATGGGATACCAGAAGGCGGTTAAGAAAGGAACAGGGCAAGGACACTGAAGATGAAAAGATTAATCCATATAAAGAGGCGAAAAAGACAGGGAAATCGGTTGAAGAAATAGTTGCTAAGGCCGAAAAAGAAAAAGAAAAGCAGAGGATTAAGGAAGAAAGGCGTGCTAATGAGGCTAAGCCCAGGGAAACCAAAGAAACTAAGGAAGAAACCGTTCGGGAAGGCGTAAAAAAAGTTGCTGTAAAACGCCCCATATCGGCTGTTGGTGGGGTAATGCCCAGCGCCATAGCGGAGGAAAGAAGAAAGAGGGCTGAGGATAGGAAAGAAGCTGAGAGAAAAAAGAACAAAAAGAATGTATCATCCCCAAAGAAGAAGGGAAGCAAGCAGCAACAGAGGAAAAGGAAGAATTAAGGGAGGAAGGATATGTCTGTGACGCGTGAAACAAATTTCATTCACAATATAATAGATAAGGATCTTGCTGATAGAAAATATGGGGATCGCTCTGTTCACACAAGATTTCCACCGGAACCTAACGGATATCTTCATATTGGACATGCAAAATCCATATGCCTTAATTTTACCACAGCAGAAAAATATGGAGGTTTATGTAACCTGCGTTTTGACGATACCAACCCGGTAAAAGAGGATACGGAATACGTGGATTCCATTGAGGATGATGTGAGATGGTTGGGATTTCAATGGGACAAGCTTCTCTTTGCCTCCGATTACTTCGATATTATGTATGATTGCGCAATTAAGCTGATAAAGAAGGGGAAAGCATTTGTCTGCGATTTAACAGCGGAAGAAATGAGGGAATACAGGGGAACATTGACAGAACCCGGGAGGAATAGCCCTTACCGCCAAAGATCTATAGAAGAAAACCTGATCCTGTTTGAGGATATGCGTAAAGGAAAGTATAAGGATGGGGAAAAGGTACTTCGTGCCAAAATTGACATGGCATCCCCTAACATAAATATGAGGGATCCTGTAATCTATAGGATAGCCCATGCAGAGCACCATAATACGGGAGATAAGTGGTGCATCTATCCCATGTATGATTACGCACATCCGTTGGAAGATGCTATTGAGGAGATTACACATTCCATATGTACCTTGGAATTTGAGGATCATAGACCGTTGTATGAGTGGTTTTTGGATGAGCTTGAATGGCCTTTGCCACCACAACAAATCGAATTTGCTCGTCTAAACCTGACCAACACCGTCATGAGCAAGCGCTACCTCAAAGCATTGGTAGACAATAAAAATGTTGATGGATGGGATGACCCACGGATGCCAACCATTGCCGGCCTGCGTAGAAGAGGATATACCCCTGAATCGATAAGGGATTTTTGTGATAGAATAGGAGTTGCAAAAGCTAACAGCACTGTTGATATAGGGCTCCTTGAACATTGTATAAGGGAGGATCTCAAGTCGAAGGTTGAAAGTCGCATGGTGGTATTAGATCCAATAAAGGTGATAATAACGAATTATCCCCAGGATCTATCTGAGGAAATGGAAATAGAGAATAGCAGGGAAAACGAATCGATGGGTAATCGTATGATACCTTTCTCCCGGGAGCTTTATGTTGAAAGGGAAGACTATATGGAAGTTCCCGTAAAGAAATACTTCAGACTGTTTCCAGGCAATGAGGTTCGTTTAAAGGGAGCGTATTATATAACCTGCCACGAATCGATTAAAGATGAAAGCGGTCGAATAATTGAACTTCATTGTACCTATGATCCGGAGACCAGAAGCGGCAGTGGCTTTGATGGTAGAAAGGTTAAGGGCACAATTCATTGGGTGGATGCAAAGACTGCTGTTCCAATAAGGGTAAGGATTTACGATTATTTAATGGTGGAGGATGAAAAAGGTGAATATATGCTGAATCCCGATTCATTAAGGGAGGTAGAGGCCTATGGAGAGCCCTCTATTGCCATGGTTCAACCGGGGGAGCGTTTTCAATTCTTTCGCCATGGGTACTATATTGCCGATCAGCATCTTACCGATGAAAACGAAAAGGTTTTCAACCAAATAGTGGACTTGAAAAGTTCATGGAAAAAATAGTGTTCACATGTTGAGATGGGAGTTAAAGCTTTCTTCAAAAATGGGATATTGGGCAAGGGCTTCCGATGGATTGTTTAGAAGATTTTCCTCAAAAATAGAGGAAATATTGTAAAGAGGGAGCATGCCCAGCATCCCGGCCATACCTTTCATTGAATGGACAAGGCGATGGGCCTGGACGAAATCGCCGGAATCCATGCAATCTTTTATCCTACTTGGATAATCCCTATAATTTGTTTTAAACCTTTCCAGATACTTCAAATAAAGATCCTCTCTATCCCCAAAGTGTTCCATGCTGCATTTCGGCTCGGATTCTTTTTCAGTACAGGTTTGAACTCCACCATCCACATGAAAACCCAAATATCGGGTTAGTTCTTTCTGGAAGGCCGTCACTTTTAAAGGTTTTAGGATATGTCCACTTAGTACATCATCATACTTTACCCGGTTCTTTTCGCTTATTGCTGTGGCGGTGAAGGCCACTATGGGACAAGTTACCTTTAAATCCTTTTTTAATATTGAAGCTGCAGTATAGCCGTCCATCACAGGCATATGAATATCCATTAGTATCAATGAATAATAGTTATTTCCCTTCTCCCGGCAAAGCTCAATTGCAGTTGGACCATCTGAGGCCAGTTCACTTTTCAAGCCCATTTCCAGGAGAAGTTCCTGAACTAATTGGCCGTTTGTATCCATGTCCTCTACCACCAGTACAGGAGGAAGGGCCTGCCATTCCTCACGATGGATGAGCGTATTGGACTGCATTGCCCCTATCCGACGCCTTTCAATGGCAATAGAGGGAAGGAAAATAGAGAAGGTACTTCCTTTTCCAACTGCCGATTTTACTTTGATGTTCCCTCCCATTGCTTCCACTATGCGTTTTACAATTGCCAGACCCAGACCACTGCCCTGGTGACCCTTGATTATATGGTGTTCAACCTGTTCAAATTCCTTAAAGATTAAGGGGATATCATGTTCCGGTATGCCAATTCCCGAATCTTCCACAGTTATGAGAAGATGAATTTTAGAATCCGGATCCCTGGGATCAGGGCTTATCTCCATGGTCAGGGATATAAAACCCTTATCTGTGAATTTAGAGGCATTGGTCAGCAGGTTGATTAAAATTTGAGATAGTCGGTATTTATCCATGCGCAAGGAAAGGTCGGGCTGAAAGTTGTAGTTGCATTGCCAGTCTATTCCTCTGTTAGTAAGCTGGTCGGAAAACATATTTTCCATATTCTCTATAATATCCATTAATTGAAAGGATACAGGCTTAATATCAAAACCTCCGAATTTAAGTTTGGACAGATCAAGTACATCGTTTATAATAGATAGCAGGATATCTGATGAGTTTTCCATCTTTGACACTAAATCTTGTTGACGTTCTGTAAGGTCTGTATTTCTAAGAAGATAGGAGACAGTAAGAATAGTGCTCAAAGGGGTTTTAAGTTCATGGGAGATATTTGCGATAAAGGAATCTTTGGAGCTTGAATAATGGGCTATTTCCTCCATTTTAGCCTTCATTTCTTCCTGCATTTTCTTCATCTGATTATTTTCACGGTGGAGAACAAAGCCAATATAGGTAAGGTTTATAAAAAATAAAAGTATAAGCAGATAAAAAAGAATCTGATGAACTAAACGTATTTGCGGTGACATTAAGTCCGATAAAAAGATGGTATAAAAAAGCAGTGCCAGTATGATAAAGGAAGAGGCTATTAGGGTGGCATGGATTAATCTCATTAGAAGCACCTACTTTCATAATGGTATGTTAAAATTGGATGGGTGAACCTTTTAATAAAAATATTGTATTATAAAAACCTGCATTGTAAATGACAAAAATTGAGAAAGTTAGGGTAATTGTCAAAAATATTTCGACATAAGGTGACAATATGTCGGGATTTGTCGACAAAGGGGGCTAAAGGTACCCATTGGGGAAGAGATTTTGAATTGGAGGGAGGATCCCGAATATCATAAATATTAAAATCCTTATCCTTTATGATATAATGATTCAACGCACAGGTGTCAAAATGAAAAACATACTCCTTACAATAGCATATGACGGTACAAATTTTTCCGGTTGGCAACGGCAACCCGGCCGTAGGACGGTGCAGGGAGAGCTTGAAAAGGTGTTGTCGGTTTTGTGTAAACAGGAGGTCAATCTGGAGGGGACAAGCCGTACGGATTCCGGGGTTCATGCATTGGGGCAGAGAGCAACTTTGAAGGGCAATATAAAGATTCCAGTGGAAAATATCCCTGTTGCAGCAAACAATATGCTGGCGGAGGCAGGACGCAAAAAGACAGGGGATGTGAGAATACTCTGCGCCCAGGAGGTGGGAGAAGGTTTCCATGCCCGTTTTAATGCGGTGGGCAAAACTTATTTGTATCGAATTCAATATGGTGGACAACCCCATATATTGGAAAGGGACAGATGCTATCATATTAAGGGCGAACCGGATGTAGCCCTCATAGAGAAGGAAGCACAGTTTCTTGTGGGAAAACATGATTTCAAGGCCTTTATGGCATCTGGTGGCAAACAACCGGAAACGACTGTTCGGAATATATTTGATATTAAAATACACAGGCCCTTAAGCGACGAAGGACTTTGGAGGCATGGCGTTGGAGATTGCCAAAACAGAACAAGTGAAATAATATTAGAGATTACCGGGGATGGCTTTCTTTATAATATGGTAAGGATAATTACCGGCACCTTAATGGATATAGGAACAGGGAGGATTCTCCATAGGGGCATTCCTCAAATCATCGAAGGATGTGACAGAAGACTTGCAGGGCACACCGCACCGCCGCAAGGATTATATCTTGCAGAAGTATATTTTGATGTTAATAAAATGTTGAATAAAACCAAGGGGGCTATTTAGATGGAGATTAAAAATCTATTTGAACAGAGAAAAACCGTAATATCGCTAGAAATCTTTCCACCCAAATTAGATTCACCTGTTGAAACTGTTTATAAGACTTTGGATGAGCTTTCGGACTTGAAGCCCGATTTCATAAGTGTTACATACGGTGCAGGAGGTAAAGCTAAGGATAGGACTGTGGAGATAGCGTCCAGAATCAAGAATCATTATGGCATAGAAAGCCTGGCTCATCTTACCTGCATTTGTTCCACCAAGGATCAGGTTAAACATAATTTAGAGGAAATGCGCCGGGAGAACATTGAAAACGTTTTGGCACTTCGCGGTGATCTCCCTGAGGATCCGGACTTTGTTTTTCCCAACCCGCTGCAGTATGAGTATGCGGCAGATTTAATTAGAGAGATAAAGGCATCGAAAGGATTTTGCATTGGGGGGGCCTGTTATCCTGAAGGCCATATTGAATGTGAAAGCAAGGTGAAGGATGTTAAGCATTTAAAGCAAAAGGTGGATATGGGTCTGGATTTTTTAATAACACAGCTGTTTTTTGATAATGAAAGCTTCTATAGATTTATGGAGGAAATTGATTTGGCTGGTATAGACATACCGGTTTCTGCCGGAGTAATGCCGGTTTTAAATAAAAATCAGATAGTCAGGATTACGAAGTTGGCTGGCTGCTCACTTCCTAAAAAATTCAAAAGGATAATCGACAGATATGAGAATAACCCTGCTGCGCTAAAGGAGGCAGGGGAAGCATATGCAATAGAACAGATCATAGATTTGATGGCATGGGGCGTTCGTGGCATTCATCTTTACACTATGAATAAGCCGGATACAGCTAGGAGAATAATAGGTAACATTGAAAATATTCGTGCATTACAGGGATAATTATTCAGGCACAATTAGTAGAAAAGGAGAATATCGAAAAATTAAAAAGCGTAAAAATCAGCCTATTGGACGATAATTTCGGTATTTTTTATGTGCCTGGCATTGGTTTTGTCTTCATGTACCAAGGAATCCATGCCGGTAACGGAAGCCCTTGCACTATCTAAAAGGATAGAGGTTGAAAAACTAAATTCCTTGGCATTTCAAACCTTCTCCTCGGGAAATGAGGAAAAAATTCAAATATGATGAGGAAGCCGACCATAGACAGAAGCTGATAATACTCGACATGAATGGATTTTTCATGATAGAATTAGACGTTAATTCGTTATTGTAAAAGGTTAAACAGGTAAGGGAAAATGAGTTTAAGGGAGTTACTGGGTAAAGGAACAATATTATGTGACGGCGCAATGGGAACTATGTTGCAATCCCTTGGAATGGAAACGGGAAAGCTTCCGGAAATACTGAACTTTACACATCCGGAAATGATTGAATCCATACATGCAGGATACTTGGATGCGGGCAGTGATATTATTTGTACCAACACATTTGGGGCTAATAGCCTGAAGCTGCCTGAAGGTTACACGGTTGATAAGGTGGTAAAGCGGGCTATTTCATTGGCTAGAAAGGCGGTAGAGAGGGCAGCTCTTAATAGGGGGAAGGCGGATCAAAAAAATCAAGGGCCATTTGTTGCTCAGGACATAGCTCCGTTGGGTAAACTTATGGAGCCGGCAGGGGATCTAAGTTTTGAACAGGCCTGTAATCTTTTTAAAGAGCAAATCCGTGCAGGGGTGGAGGGAGGAGCAGATCTCCTTCTTTTCGAAACCTTTACCGATATATATGAGCTTAAAGCCGGTATAATAGCTGCGAAAGAGCTATGTGACCTTCCGATTTTCTGCTCCCTCACCTTCCAAGAGGATGGAAGGATGCTTATGGGAACGGATCCTGTTACAGCAATTGTGGCATTGCAGGATCTTGGCGTAGATGCATTGGGCATCAATTGTTCATTAGGGCCGAGGGAGATGATACCTATCGTAGAAAAATTCTTAGAATATTCCCCACTGCCTATAATAGTACAACCTAATGCCGGTATGCCTGTGGAGAAAAACGGGAAGGCTGTATTTGAAATAGGACCTGATGAATTTGCTTGTACGATGGAAGGTTTTCTTCAAATGGGGGTGGAGATAATCGGCGGTTGCTGTGGTACTACTCCGGAGCATATTAGGCTTTTGTCTGAAATTATACAATCAGGCCCCAAAAAGGAACGCAAAAAACCTAATCCTGTTACGGCGGTCTGCTCCTCAACGCAAACCGTATTTTTCGATGAAAGAATAAAAGTAATAGGGGAAAGAATAAACCCTACAGGGAAAAAGTTATTGAAAAGCGCATTGGAGAAAGGTGATTTTCATTATTTGGAGGAGGAGGCAATCAGCCAGGTAAAGGCCGGTGCGGTTATCTTGGATGTAAACGTTGGATTGCCGGGGATTGATGAAAAGGCCACGATGGTGGAGGCTATAAAAAGAATATCCCAGGTAACCCGGGCCCCCTTGCAAATAGATAGCTCCGATCCCATAGTTTTGGAAGAGGCTGTAAGGATATATAATG
This sequence comes from Anaerovoracaceae bacterium, assembly GCA_050953445.1. Lineage (GTDB taxonomy): Bacteria > Bacillota > Clostridia > Peptostreptococcales > Anaerovoracaceae > JBMNMS01. The sequence goes on along the minus strand of JBMNMS010000001.1, from coordinate 713,716 downwards.
GTAAGCCCATCATCAATTCTGTAAATGGGAAGTTAGAGGTTATGGATTCCATATTTCCCATTGCCAGTAAATATGGAGCAAATTTAATTGCTCTGGCCTTAGATGAAAAGGGGCTTCCGGAAACCGATGAAGAGAGGGTCTCCATTATCGGTAGAATTATAGACGAGGCTGCCAAGTATGGAATAGGCAGGGAAAGGATTATCGCCGACTGCCTGACATTGACGGTTTCGGCACAACAGGAAGCAGGTATCCACACATTGAAGGCAATGGGGAGGGTAAAGGAAAAGTTTAACGTTAAAACTACTTTGGGCGCAAGCAATGTATCTTTCGGATTACCGGATCGAAAGCGTTTGAATTCCACATTCTTGGCGATGGCCCTTGCTTCCGGGCTGGACGCACCGATTACTGACCCTACCGAGGCGGAATATATGGGAACCATAAGGGCTTTCGAGGCTTTATGCGGTAAGGATGCAGAATCTTTGGAGTATATCCAGGCCTATGGAGGGGAATCGGATAAAGCTGACACTGGAGATTTAAAAAAGGAAGAAGGCGGGTCGGAAGTTGATCTTGGGCGGATTATTTTGGATGGAAGGGTGGCAATGGCTGGTCCAGCAGCCCATCAACTATTAAAAAATCATAATCCATTATCCATAGTAGAAAACATTATAATCCCTTCCTTAGAAATTGTAGGTAAGGAATATGAGACAGGGATAAAATTCCTTCCGCAGTTGATTAAATCAGCGGATACCGTAAAGGAGGCCTTTTCAGTAATAAGGGAGAGTCTTAAAAAAAGCGGTGAAGATATTTGCTACGGGAAGATAATAATGGCTACGGTTCAAGGGGATATACATGACATAGGAAAAAACATAGCAAAGGTTTTACTGGAGAATTACGGGTACCAGGTCTTGGATTTAGGGAAGGATACCCCTATACAGCTCATAGTGGATACGGCTATTAAGGAAAATGTAAAGTTGATAGGCCTTTCTGCCCTTATGACCACTACCGTGGTTAATATGGAAAAGACAATACGGGCTTTAAGGGAAAAATGTCCCCATTGCAGGGTGGCCGTTGGGGGGGCAGTGCTTACGGAAGCCTATGCCCGGCAAATAGGTGCTGATTATTATTGCAAAGATGCTATGGAAGGCGTTCGGGTGGCGAATAAGGTTTTTAAATCCGAATGAAGATGGTAAAAGGAGAAAAGTATGGAAAGGCCGGATTGGGATGAATACTTTATGGAAATGGCTGAGGTGGCGGAAAAAAGATCAACGTGTATGCGCCGCAAGGTAGGAGCTGTTATCGTTAGAGATAAGCGTATTATGGCTACAGGATATAACGGTGTCCCTACAGGGATAGGGCATTGTGAAGAAAGAGGATGTCTACGGGATGAATTAAAAGTTCCTTCAGGGCAACGCCATGAATTATGTAGAGGACTTCACGCAGAGCAGAATGCTATTATTCAGGCAGCTTATTTAGGGCAGAGCATAGATGGAGGTACAGTCTATTGCACAAATCAACCCTGTATTATATGTGCAAAAATGCTGATAAATGCAGGAATTAAGCGGATCGTAATAAGAGAGGGCTATCCTGATGAATTGGCCAGGGAAATGTTAGAAGAGGCGGGATTAAGGGTAGAAATACTGGAAAGGTAAGTGACTTAGGATAAAAAATGTTTGAATTGTTGCCTATTAGAACTTTGGTAATTTTTTTTGTGGCTTTTTTTATATCCCTTGGGGCATCGCCCTTATCTATTTGGTTTGCCGGTAAAATAGGGGCTATAGATATGCCGAAGGACAGAGGGATGCATGGAAGTCCTATGCCTCGGCTGGGAGGACTGGCTATATTTATTGGCAGTATGGTAGCCATGTTAATATGCATGCCCATCTTCCCCGGTAAAACCATTGATTTAGCCGGTATTTACGTATATTCAGATGATAGGCTGCCCGGTGTTTTAATCGGAGGTTTTTTAATTTTTACGGTGGGTCTAATAGACGACATCAAAAATCTACCCCCCAAGGTAAAGCTGATAGGTCAAATTTTAGCTGCCATAATATTATTTCTTTATTCTATCCGATTTGATGGCATAGGAAACCCCTTTGTTGAGGATGCATTACAAATTATTCATTTTCCATGGCCTGTCAGTCTTTTGATCACCGTAATATGGGTTGTTGGCATCACTAATGCGGTCAATCTGATAGACGGTCTGGATGGCCTTGCCGGAGGGGTTTCTTTTATCTCGGCAATGTGCATAGCATATACTGCATATATCCATGGCTGGTACTTAATATGCATAGGGCTTCTGGCATTGGCCGGTGGCGCAGCGGGCTTTCTACCTTTTAACTTTCACCCGGCAAAAACATTTATGGGGGATTGTGGAGCCTTGTACCTGGGTTTTATGCTGTCGGCCTTCTCGATTATGAATCCCGTTAAAACCACTACCCTGTTAGTGGTGGCGGTGCCCATGCTGGTATTGGCCCTCCCCATATTAGACACAGCCTTTGCCATCATACGCAGAATGATTAATCGCAGACCTATAATGGAGGCCGATAAGGGACATCTTCATCATCGGGTGATGAACGTTGGCATGGGCCAGAGAAGGACGGTTTTAATCCTGTATTGTATTAGTGGAGTGATGGGGGTTTCAGGGATACTTATAAGCAGGGCTTTGATTATTGACGCTTTGATTCCGGCGGCGATAGGTATTGTATTGATATATGTTTTTCTAACGGGAGACAATAGCAATGATGATGGCAATATGCCTGGTAAGGAGGAAGATATACGATGATTAAAGTGCTTGTGGTTTTTGGCACCAGACCTGAGGCGATAAAAATGGCGCCACTCTTTTTGGAGCTTCAAAAGGAAGAAGGAATTTCACCGGTACTTTGTGTTACTGCGCAACATCGGGAAATGCTGGATCAAGTGCTTGATCTGTTTGAATTGAAACCGGATTATGATTTAGACATAATGAAGCCTAATCAAACTATAAGTCAAATTACAAGTAATGTAATTATGGGAATAGAGGGGGTTTTGATTGAGGAGAAACCTGATATCGTTCTGGTGCACGGAGATACGACTACTACTTTTGCGGCGGCATTGGCGGCTTTTTATCAAAAAATATCGGTGGGACATGTGGAAGCAGGCCTGAGAACTTACAATAAATATTCCCCCTATCCGGAGGAGATGAATAGAATACTGACAGGACGCATTGCCGACTATCATTTTGCGCCTACAGAAAGGAATAGGCAGAACCTCTTAAATGAGTCTGTCCCTTCTGCAAATATTTTTGTCACCGGTAATACGGTGGTGGATGCACTTCTAACAGTGGCAGAAAAGCCCTATGTCTTTGAAGATAAGGTACTTAAGGGTGTGGATTTTGAGAATAAGCGGGTAATTACGGTAACTTGTCACAGGAGGGAAAACCTGGGGGATAATATGGTAAATATCTTTTCCGCTATAAGGGATATAGCATTGGAGTTTGATGATGTGGAAATCATATATCCTGTTCATATGAATCCAAAGGTGAGGAGTATAGCCGACGATATATTGGCGGATGTAAAAGGTGTTCACCTAATAGAGCCGCTGAACTATCAGCCCTTTGTCAACCTCATGGCTAAATCCTATTTGATTGTTACGGATTCCGGTGGAATGCAGGAGGAAGCCCCATCATTGGGGAAACCTGTATTAGTGGTCAGAAGGGAAACGGAAAGGCCGGAGGCAATCGAAGCGGGAACGGTTAAATTGGCAGGTGTTGAAAAGGAAAGCATTTACAAAATGATAAAGATGTTATTATCAAACAAAGAGGAATACGATGCCATGTCACATGCTTCAAATCCCTACGGAGATGGAAGATCATCGGTCAGAATCGTCGATATTATCAGGAATATAGGTAAGGGATGAAGAAGGTTCAAAATACTATGGCGATAATGTGAAGAAAAGAATGGGCGGCCAATGTGAGAATAAAAAAGAATGTTTGAAATTTCACAAAAACTCTTTACAATTGCCATTATAAAAATTATAATGCAAGACAGTGGAATGGATTCTTTTAATACGGTGAAAGGTTCATTCTTAATTTTAAAATAAGGAATAAAGAAGGCGAACGATGACCAAAGGTAAGGTTACGGGGCTGCAGGCCCTGTCGCTATGGACACAATTGGGACTATCCCTTGCAGGGCCTATAGTTTTAGGGGTACTTGCAGGGCGTTGGCTAGACGGGAAATTACATACAGGCATGCTGTTTTCTATCATCCTTTTGCTGGTGGGTATTGCTACGGGAGCATCCGGTGCCTACGGAATGGTTCGCGATTTGATCAGGTGGCAAAATCAATCGGGTGAAAAGGACAGCCGCGAAAATAATGGGGAAACTGGCGGCATAGATGATGATTAATGAAAAAAGCAAGGACGCATTAAAGGAATATGAGGCATTTAAAAACAGGATTTACAAATATACGATATTAATTGCCCTTATATTTCAAGTAGTGTCCCTTCTGATATTGGGGTGGAGTATTAAATTTCTGGGAGGCTTGTTTATCGGTACATGTATAAGCATTATAAACTTCCAATTTTTAGCATGGACCTGCAAAAAGATAGTATATGGGGGAAAAGGATCGGCTGTCAGCATAATAGGATATTTCATTCGTTTGTTGATTTACGGTGCTTCTTATTATGTTTGTGCAAAAATTGACATTATTTATTGTGGATTCGGTTGTATTGCCGGATTCGTTACAATAAAAATTGCAATCGTTTATCTTCATGCATTTAAAGCCGGATTGGATGAACGAAAGAAACATCTGGCGAAAGTAAAGGGTAGTGCAAAAGAAAAAGCTATAGTAGAGGAGGAGTAGAGCTGTGCATGATCTAAGCAATGTAGGGCCTCGAAAAATTCTGGGTTTTTTCGACGGAAAGATCTTCGTCACTGAAAGCGTCCTTTTCGGACTGATCGTGGCGGCGATTCTGGTGATTTTAGCATTTTTTCTCACCAGCCGGATGGAAAAAGTCCCTCGGGGCAAACAAATTGTTGCCGAAACCATTGTGGATTTTATCTACAATCTGGTAGGCAATGGTATGGGGAAGCATAATATTCGATTCGCACCCTATATCGGTACCGTTATCATATTTTTGGTTTTTGCCAATGCCACCGGGCTTTTCGGATTCAGGCCCGTAACGGCGGATGTTAACATGACCTTTGCCATGTCTACCATTACATTTATGGTTATACAGGCAAGTTCCATGAGAAACAACGGCATAGGCGGTTATGCCAAGCATATGTGCAAACCGTTTCCTTTCATGTTACCGATTAATATACTGGAGCAATTTACATTGCCGGTATCACTCGGTTTCCGACTTTTTGGCAACATCACAGGCGGCATGATTATCATGGCGTTGATTTTCAATGCTTTAGGTAATGCTTCTGCTGCTTTGCATTTGCCGATACCGTTCCTGCAAGCGGTGATTCCAATGCCGGCAAACTTCTTCTTCGACGTTTTTGAACCGGTATTGCAGGCGTACATATTCACAATGTTAACTATGACCTTCCTGGCTAAGGAATTGCCCAAGCCCGGGGAGGCACATTAGTAAATAAAAACAAGCAAAGGAAAAGAAGGGAGAAATTATCATGTCATTAGTAACACCGGAAGCTTTTGTATTGGGGATGTCCGCTCTGGGCGCAGCAATGGTTATGTGGGGTATCATGGGTATCGGACTTGGCCAGGGAATCATCGGCGGTAAAGCTGTCGAAGGTATTGCAAGACAGCCCGAAATGAGTGGTACGATTATGACTACCATGTTGGTAGGGCAGGCTATCGCGGAAACCAGTGCAATCTTCGCATTCATCATTTCTATCGTACTTGTATTCGTCAATCCTCTTATCGGTATGTTATAGGTTTAGCATCAAGCATGCAAAACATGACAAATTTTGAAAGAGAGGAGAGTATAGGCCTTGGAATTGTATACACCGTTAATTAGTTTTAATTGGACTCTGGTCATGAACTGGGTCACGGTCCTGGTTTTATACCTCATACTCAAACGTTTCTTCTTTGAAAAGATTAGAAACTTCATGCTTCAAAGGCAGGAAGGCATTCAGAAGCAGCTAGAGGATGCGGAGAATACCTCTTTGGAAGCAAAGAATTTGCTTGCGGATTATAGGGCTCAAATAGCAAATGTAGAGGCGGAAGGCAGAGCAATCGTAGCCGAAGCTAAACAGAGAGCGGATATGCAGGCTCAAAAAATCATCGATGAAGCCAATGCTAAGGCAGGGGAAATGATGGTAAAAGCAACTGCAGACATAGAGAGGGAAAAGGCCAAGGCTGTCTCTGAAATGAAACAGTACATAGCCGACCTTGCCCTCGTGGCCGCTGAACAAATCCTTGAGAAGCAAATCGATGCAAAAGGTCAGGACGAGATCATTGACCGGATTATTGAACAGGAAGGAAAAGCACAATGGCAGAACTGACAGTAGATTTTACATATGGTCAGGCCCTATTTGAGGCTGCCCGGGAGTTAGACAAGGTTGATCTGATTCTTGAGGAAGGGGAGGCGATGGCCAATCTGTTCCAGGAAGAGCCGGAACTCTTGGAATTTGTCGCCACCCCCACGGTTGCTCCTGTCAAAAAGAAAGCGGCCATCGGAAAGATCTTCGATGGCAGGGTGTCTCCCGAGTTGGTTAACCTGCTCTATGTCCTGGTAGACAAAGGGCGGGGTCGCCACTTTGGGAGAATCATCAGAAGATACAAGGCTTTGTTGGACGAGAGCAAAGGCTTTGCATTGGGTACGATTTATTCAGTGAACCCCCTTACTTCGGAGCAATTGCAGAAATTTGAAACCAGCACCGGAAAGCTTTTAAAAAAGCAGGTTCATCTTGAAAACAAAATCGACTCCGCTTTAATAGGCGGTGTTAAGATTTTAATTGAAGGGAAAATCATCGATGCCAGTGTCAAGACACGGCTTGTTCACCTTGGTGAAAGCCTAAAATAAATAAGGAAGGTGATGTGTGAGTGAATTTAAGACCTGAAGAGATCAGTGGTATCATAAAAGAACAGATCAAGCAATATAAAAATGAGGTCGAAATTTCCGATTTTGGGACAGTCATCCAGGTAGGTGACGGCATCGCCAGAATTTATGGTTTGGATAACTGCATGGCAGGCGAACTACTTGAATTCCCCGGCGAAATCTACGGCATGGCCCTCAACCTGGAGGAAGATAACGTAGGTGCTGTTATAATGGGGCCCGATAAGGATATTAAAGAAGGCGATATAGTTAAACCAACAGGCCAGGTTGTAGTTGTTCCCGTAGGGGAAGAGATGATAGGGCGTGTTGTAAACTCGCTGGGACAGCCTATTGACGGTAAAGGCCCGATCAAAACCGACAAGGTTCGTCCTGTTGAGTTCGGCGCACCTGGCGTATTGCAGAGGAAATCTGTTTTCCAACCCCTCCAAACAGGTATCAAGGCTATTGACTCCATGATACCGATAGGCAGGGGGCAAAGGGAGTTAATCATCGGCGATAGGCAGACAGGAAAGACAGCCATTGCCATTGACACAATTATTAATCAGGCTGAAGAAGATGTTATTTGTATTTATGTAGCAATAGGACAGAAAAAATCCACCGTCGCCCAGTTGGTTCAGACGCTGGAAAACAAGGGTGCAATGAGGTATACCATAGTGGTTTCGGCCACGGCCAGTGACGTCGCTCCTCTACAATACCTGGCACCTTATGCAGGCTGTGCCATGGGAGAGGAATTCATGTACCAGGGGAAACACGTACTGGTTATCTATGATGACCTGTCCAAACACGCTGTTGCTTATCGTGCTATGTCCTTGCTCTTAAGAAGACCTCCCGGGCGGGAAGCCTATCCGGGGGACGTATTCTATTTGCATAGCAGGTTGCTGGAACGTGCGGCTAAATTGTCCGATGATCTGGGTGGCGGTTCACTTACCGCACTGCCTATTATCGAGACGCAGGCAGGGGACGTTTCCGCATATATTCCTACTAACGTAATTTCCATTACGGACGGTCAGATATTCTTAGAAGGTGAGTTGTTCTTCTCCGGTCAGAGACCAGCGGTAAATGCGGGTATTTCCGTATCTCGTGTAGGTGGTGACGCTCAGGTGAAGGCAATGAAAAAGGTTGCAGGTAAAATTAAACTTGAACTTGCTCAATACAGGGAATTGGCCAGTTTCTCCCAGTTTGGTTCAGATCTAGACAAGGATACCAGAACGAGACTGGAACATGGACGTTTGCTGATGGAAATAATCAAGCAGGGACAGTATTCTCCAATTAAGGTTGAGCATCAGATTATGCTGATTTACGCAGCTACAAATGGATTCATGACTGATATTCCCCTTGATAAAGTTCAGGAGTTTGAAAAGGAATTCTACGATTTCATGGATACCCAATATGCGGAAATCGGAAAGAGCATCAGGGAAACTGGTAAGTTAGAGGGGGATTTGGAAGAAAACCTAAAGGCTGCTATTCAGAAATTTAAAGAAGTTACAAAGTTTGATTAGAATCGATATTAACTAAGGAATATTAAAGAGAGGGGGTGTTACATTGGCTGCAAACAATATGAGGGACATTAAGCGCCGCATCAAGAGTGTAACCAGCTTGGAGCATATAACCAGTGCAATGAAATTAGTTTCAGCGGCAAAACTCCGGCGGGCAAAAACTACCTTTGAAAAGACGCAGGAATATATGTGCTATATCCTGGATGCGTTAAAGGAGATTTTTCACAATACTGAAGAAGTTCCAGAAAAGTACGTGGAGGGAAGCCGCGAGATTAAGAAGACCTGCTACATAGTGATTACAAGTAACAGAGGCCTTTGCGGCGGATTTAACAGCAATGTGACCAAAGAGGTTCTCTCCCAGATAAAGACCCAGGAAGGGGAAGCCATCATAGTTCCCATCGGAAGCAAAGGCAAGGATTACTTTGCGAAGAGAAACTACGAAATTGGCAACGAGTATATGGCACCTCCTGAGGAAATCTCGTTCCAGGCAACGCAATTGATCAGCAGGCCAATATTAGACATGTACGATAATGGGGAAATCGACAAAGTAGTTTTGGTATATACATCATTTATCAATGCAATATCGCAGCAGGTACTATCCAGAACGCTATTGCCGTTTTCTCCTGAAATGATCGAAGAAATCTCGACTGGTTGTGTAATTAAGGAAACTAAACATGATCATGAGGTTGAGTATGAGCCTTCAGCAGCGGAAGTCTATAATTACCTGATTCCTAAATTTGTAGAGATCATGGTTTATGGTGCCATTGTTGAATCGGCTACTTGTGAGCATGCAGCGAGGCGCATCGCTATGGAAAACGCCACTGATAATGCACATCAGATGCTTGGTGAGTTGACGCTGACGTATAATAGAACAAGGCAGGCGGCTATTACAAGAGAGATCATTGAAATCGTCAGCGGGGCTGAGGCGCTGGCCTGATAGACCAATAGCAGTAACTATAGAAAATTGCGCCGAGAGTTTTACCCGGGATAAAGCATGGGTAAGGCAGTAGGAAACAGGCAAGCAATAGGAGGTAACAATAAGTGAGTGAGCATATCGGAACTGTCCACCAGATCATAGGACCTGTTGTGGATATCAAATTCGACCCGGATAATTTGCCGGAGCTCCTGAACGCAATCAAGATCCGGCATGAAAGCGAGGATAGGGATATAGTTGTGGAAGCAGCGCAGCATATTGGCGATGACGTCGTTCGCTGTATAGCGCTTTCATCCACTGATGGTTTACGTCGCGGAGTAGAAGCAGTGAACACCGGAGGCCCCATCGCGGTACCTGTGGGAAAAGAAATACTGGGAAGATTGTTTAATGTAGTAGGGGATACCATTGATGAAAAAGGCCCTTGCGTAACAGAAAGTAGATTGCCTATACACAGAGAAGCTCCGGCTTTTGAAGATCAGGACACATCATCTCAGATATTTGAGACGGGTATTAAGGTAGTAGACCTGATAGCACCATATACCAGAGGCGGAAAGGTCGGCCTATTCGGTGGTGCAGGGGTAGGAAAGACCGTATTAATTCAGGAGTTAATCAACAATATAGCTAAGGAACACGGAGGAATATCCGTATTTGCCGGCGTAGGGGAAAGAACCAGAGAAGGTAATGACCTTTATTATGAAATGATAGAATCCGGCGTAATCGACAAAACAGCCATGGTATTCGGGCAGATGAATGAACCTCCCGGAGCCAGAATGAGGGTGGCCTTGACCGGCCTTACAATGGCAGAGAACTTCAGAGATCAGGAAGGCCAGGACGTACTGCTTTTCATCGATAACATTTTCCGCTTCACCCAGGCTGGATCTGAGGTATCAGCTCTCCTTGGACGTATGCCAAGTGCGGTAGGTTATCAGCCAACACTGGCTACTGAAATGGGTGCCTTGCAGGAACGTATTACTTCCACCAAGAAGGGTTCCATCACTTCGGTACAGGCCATCTATGTACCAGCGGACGACCTTACTGACCCGGCACCTGCGACAACATTTGCCCATCTGGATGCGACAACGGTACTATCCCGTTCCATAACTGAATTGGGAATCTATCCGGCGGTAGATCCGCTTGAGTCTACATCTAGAATCATGGATCCGCTTATTATAGGTGAAGAGCACTATTATACTGCCAGAAGGGTTCAGGAGGTACTTCAGAAGTATAAGGAATTGCAGGATATCATAGCGATACTTGGTATGGATGAGCTTTCAGATGAAGACAAGCTTACAGTTGCAAGAGCAAGGAAGATACAAAGATTCCTTTCGCAGCCCTTCTCTGTTGCGGAACAGTTTACCGGAACCCCCGGGAAATATGTTCCAATAAAGGATACCGTTCGTAGTTTCAAAGAAATTTTGGACGGAAAGCATGATGCTATTCCGGAAGGAATGTTCCTGTTTGCAGGTAGCATCGATGAAGTAGTAGAAAGGTTCGAGAAGAGCAATGGCTAATAGCGTAACATTGGAAATAATCACCCCGTCGAAACTGTTTTACAGGGGCGAGGTAGAAATGCTCATCGTAAAGACCGTGACGGGAGAGGAAGGTTTTATGGCTGGCCATAGCTGGGCATGTAAACTTCTTACTGCCGGAAGGCTTCGCTTCAAGGAAGTGGGCGCTAAAGACTTTAAAGTTGCCGCTGTTGCCGGAGGCTTCGTGGACGTAAGGGACACCTTTGTTGTCTTTACTGATGCAGCTGAATGGCCCGAAGAAATAGATATCGAAAGAGCGTTAGAGGTTAAGAGGCTGGCCGAGGAATGGCTGAAGAACCCGAGCGATGATGACAATGAAATTGAAATTGCAAAATTCGCTCTTATAAAAGCTATTAACCGTATTAAAATCGGTGAAAGCGAAGGGCGCTCCGGAAGATAGCATCAGAGATATGGATTTTAGAATAAAAGAAACCGGTTGGGTAACAAGTCCCCAGCCGGTTTCCGGTTTTTAATTCGGAAATTATTTTAGCCCCCAAGGTAGGCTTTTTGAACCTCAGGATTATCAGATAGCTCAGAGGCAGGCCCTGTCAGGGTTATGCGACCGTTTTCCAATATATAGCCTCTGTCGGCTATAGAAAGAGCAAGATTTGCATTCTGCTCTACTAATAATATGGTGGTGCCATCTTGATTAATCCTTTGAATAATTTTGAATATCTCCTGAACTAAAACTGGCGAAAGTCCCATGGAGGGTTCATCCAAAAGCAACAATTTCGGTCTGCTCATAAGGGCTCTGCCTAATGCCAGCATTTGCTGCTCGCCCCCTGATAGAGTTCCAGCCAACTGGGATTTCCTCTTTTGGAGTATGGGAAAAAGTGAATACATTTCTTCTATGTCGGCCTTGATATTAGCTTTATCCTTTCTTAAAAAACAACCCATACGCAGGTTTTCATATACCGTCATATCTGTGAAAATCCGCCTGCCCTCAGGCACCTGGGTTATTCCAGCCGCCACAATATTTACAGGTGAGGCATTTACAACACTTTTACCCAGGAAGGAGATGTTACCATCCCTTACCGGGATTAGACCGGAGATGGCCTTCAATGTTGTGCTTTTACCGGCACCATTGGATCCAATCAAGGTGATAATTTCCCCCTCATCAACTTTAAGGGAAACATCGTGCAGCGTATGAATGTTACCGTAATAGACATTTATTCTTTCTATGGAAAACAATAGCGATACCTCCCTACTGATGGAGCTTTGTCTGCTCAGGTTCTTCACCTAAATAAGCAGTTATGACCCGCTTATTTTGACGGATTTCTTCCGGAGTGCCTTCAGCAATTATGGATCCAAAGTCCAGTACGTATACTCGTTCGCAAAGATTCATAACAAACTTCATATCGTGCTCGATGAGAACAATGGTCAGATTATAGTCCTTTTGAAGCTTGCGTATTAATTGAGCCAGATCTTCGGTTTCACTGGGGTTCATACCTGCCGCAGGCTCATCCAGGAAAATCAATCTGGCATCGGTTGCCATAGCTCTGGCAATCTCCAGCTTTCGCTGCTCACCATAGGGAAGGTTGCGGGCTAGCGATTTGCTTTTCCCCCCCAGACCCACCAGCTCCAATAGGAGCATGGCCTGTTTCAAGAAATCAGATTCATCTTTTTGGTACCTTGGCAAACGAAACAGAGCTTCAAACATACTGTGCTTAATATTCTTGTGCATGGATATGAGCAGATTATCCAATACTGAAATATCTTTAAAGAGCCTTATATTCTGAAAGGTTCTGGAGACACCGGATTTTGCGACTATGTGGGGCTTTAATCCGCCTATTTCAAAAAGGATACCCCCCTCGTCAGCCAACTTGATACTACCTTCCGTTGGGACGTAAACACCTGTCAGAAGATTAAAAATAGTGGTCTTACCGGCACCATTAGGACCTATGAGTCCCAAGAGTTCACCCTCATGAACGTGTATGCTCACATCGGAGACGGCTTTAAGTCCGCCAAATCTCTTGCTTAAATTCTGAGTTTTTAATACGGTCATCTGATTTACTCCTTCTAATCCATCACGATTTGATAGCCTTAATGCTGTTAGATATATTGTCCAGGATTTGCCGGATGACTGCTATCATTTGTCTAAGGAGACTTTGACACTTGACGAAGAAGGGGGTTTCGCCTGACTTAAATAGCATAAAAATGATCAGAACTAGGGCATAAAACACCATTCTCAGCTCGGCGAAATCTTGCAACAAAACGGATACTATGTTGAGTAGGACTGCCCCTACCAACGTGCCTCGAATACTTCCCAACCCGCCTATGACTACTATGATTAGTATTTCTATGGATTTCATAAAAGCAAAATCCTTAGGTGCAATATAGCCTACATTGCCCATGTACAGAGCACCGGCGAAACCTGCCAGCATCGTACCTAAAATGAATGCCATAATTTTAGTTCTCATAAGGGGAATCCCCATGGCCTCAGCGGCCACTTCATCCTCCCTCACGGAGATACAGGCTCTGCCATAGGAAGAATTTATGAAATTCCGGCATATGAAATAGCAAAATACCAATCCGAAGAAGGACCATTCAAAATTAGTGTAGCGGGGCAGAGCGGATAAACCCGAAGCACCGCCTAAAAAACTCTGGTCTACGTTTTGAATGGTGAGTCTAATTATTTCCGCAAAACCTAAAGTGGCAATTGCAAGGTAATCCCCTTTTAGCCTTAGCGTGGGTATACCGATAAGAAAGCCGGCCAGCCCACCTGCTACCATAGCAATTATACAAATCAAAAAAACCGTAGCGATATTTATGGGCAATATCCTAGTCATTAACGCCGCAGTATATGCACCGATTGCCATAAATCCTGCGTGTCCCAAGGAGAATTGACCGGTAATTCCGGTGATCAAGTTTAATCCCAATCCCAGCATGGCATCTATAAATATTTTCTGCAATACTACCAGGTAAAAGGGAGTAATTATATAAACGCCGGGTAACATGAAAATTTTCATGAGTGCGTAAAATCCACCGCAAATCAGGATGCTCAGTATGAGGTTTCTCAGTCCGAATCCCGGCCGTATCTTAGCGTTCAAATGCATGCTCACACCTTCTCTCCCGTATTTTTACCCAACAAGCCGTTGGGGCGAACAAGTAATATAACTATCAAAATTGCAAAGGCCGCCGCATCTTTAAAAGAACTGGAAATGTATGCACTTACCAGGGTTTCAATCAGACCTAAGAGTAGTCCGCCAAGCATGGCCCCAGGAACGCTTCCGATGCCCCCAAAAACTGCCGCTACAAAGGCCTTAATACCAGGTTGCATACCCATCAGTGGGCTTATTTTAAACATGGCGCCGTACATCACTCCGGCAGCACCCGCCAAAGCGGATCCTAAAAGAAAGGTAAAGGATATGGTTTTATCAACGCTTACACCCATAAGCATGGCAGCATCCCGATCCGAGGACACTGCTCGCATGGCTCTTCCCATGCGGGTTTTACGGACAATCAATTGCAAGAGAACCATTAAGGTAATTGTCAAAAGGGTCACGAAAAGTTGATCTTTGGGAATTCTTATGTTGCCTAAAAAGATTTGCCCCTGGATAAAGAAACCGGGAGGATAAGACCGGGCATCTGCCTTGAAAAAATACATCATGATATATTCAAGGAGAAAAGAAACCCCGATAGCTGTAATCAATAGGGTTATTCTAGGGGCACTTCTCAGCGGTCTATAGGCTACCTTTTCTATACTCACTCCAAGAAGTGAGCAGATTACCATGGATATCATGATTGCCGGTAAAAGGGGTAGATCAAAAAGAATTGCACAGTAATAACCGGAAAAAGCACCGATCATAAGAATATCGCCGTGTGCAAAGTTAATGAGTTTAATTATTCCATAAACCATGGTATACCCTAAGGCAATCAGTGCATAAATACTACCTATAGAAATGCCATTAATTAATTGTTGAATTAGTTGCTCCATATCTTTCTTTTCCCATCATTTACCCGATGCACTATTTTTGTGCATCGGGTAATAATGTTTATTTATTAAAGATTATTGTACAATCGAGGGTTCCGTTAGTTAAAGACCTGCTTTAGTCTTAAAGGTCTGAACCCCGTCTACAAACTCTATGATAACAGTACTTTTTACAGGGTCATGGTTTTCGTCAATAGAGAAGGTTCCTGTCACACCCTTAAAATCTACCGTTTTGGCTAATGCCTGACGAATTGCATCGGTATCGGTAGAGCCTGCTCTCTTTATGGCATCGGCAGCGAAGTAGGCAAGGTCATAACCTAAGGCATTAAATCCACTAGGCTCTGCACCATTGTGGGCAGCTTTGAAATTTTGCACGAAGGTTACAACATCTTCTGCTGTATCTCCTGAGGAATAGTGATTTGTGAAGAACACATTGTTAAGTGCTTCTTTGGATCCTGCAAGTTCAAGCATTTTTTCGGAGTCATAACCATCAGCCCCAAGAATTGGCGCATCAATGCCGGCAGCCCTTGCTTGTTTAATGATTGGTCCCACACTTTCGTAATAGGCTGGTAGGAAAATGACATCGTATTCTTTTGCTTTGATATTGGTCAGGACAGGACTGAAATCGTTGTCAGCAGCGGTGAAGTATTCCTTGGATACGATGGTCCCCCCAAGATCAGTGAAGGTTTTTTCAAAGCTTTCGGATAGTCCCTGAGAGTAGTCATTACCTTTATCCGAAAGTATGATTGCCTTCACAGCGGACAGATCATTATAAGCAAAGGAGCCCATTACACTGCCCTGGAAGTTGTCATTATAGCAGGTACGGAAGACCCAATCGCGCACCTTGCCTTTTGCATCTACTGTAACATCGTTAGCTGTAGATGAACAGGATATTACAGGTATTTTATACTGGTCAGCAACTGAATGGGTAGCCTTAAAAGCACCGGAGGTGGCAGGTCCAAGCATTGTAACAACATTATCCTGGGTAGCTAGCCTGGTTGCCACATTCATAGCTTCGTTGTTGTCAGACTTATTGTCAACCTTTTCAATTTTAATCATTTTACCGTCAATACCACCAGCTTCATTAATTTCATTGACAGCCATCTCAATACCTAAAGCACAGCCCTTGCCATACTGGGCGTAGTCGCCGGTAAGCTCGTAGTTGAGACCGATGATAATAACATCGTCACCTTCTTCAACACCTGCTCCGTTTCCACATCCCGCAAGTGCGCCTATAATAAGCATTAGGGTGAGCACAAGGGCTATAGATTTACTTTTCTTCATAGAATAATACCTCCTGATTTTTGAATAATAGTTATATACACATAAGTTTTTCGGGTTATGGCAACACCGAAAATTTAAAAAACAAAACCTTCCCGCCTCATTTGAGACGAGAAGGGAAAGACCTTCACGCGGTACCACTCAAATTGCCCCATACCTTTTCAGGTACAATCATAGGGCCACTTACGGAACTGTTAATCGGTTCCAGCCTTTAACGGGGCTATCCGGGGACACCTATTGACAGATCAAAATATCTGCGTTCAGCTACCGGCTCGGGAAGGATGTCGGTTGAAAGGCTTTACCGGGTCACAGCACCCCCCGGCTCTCTGTAAAAGCTGTTTTTCAACGTGGTTTCCATCATAGCTTTTCGTCATTAAATGATAGCATGGAGAGGTTGTATTGTCAATGGAAACAAAAGTAATTTTATTAAAGGTATAAAGCACAAATGATATTGTCACCTATAAAGCACAAAAGAAAATGGTACAATAAGGGAGTACAACGGAGTTTAGAGTTTTGCCGGATTAGGAATTGACTATGGGTATTAGAAGGTTAAGCACAAACATCTTTCCCTGGATGATCGCACCTAAAAGTAGCTAAATCTAAACCGGGGGGATTGCATTGTTAAATGGTAATGTAAGGAAACAAAAAGTTGTTCAGGACTTCTAAAAAAGGCCCTAAGTCTGCAATCCTTGCATAAGGAATTTACCCGTAGCGGTTTTAAGGGTAATTCTGCAATGTAAAAAATACCATCGTTTCCGGAGTTGTCAAAAAATTAATTTATGAAATAATTCAGAAAATTTTAAAAAAGGGTATTGCATTGGCTAAAGCAACATGCTATAATGTTCATACAAAGCAGGAGATGATTCGAAACAACTTAAAGCTGACAGATCCGAGAGCTGATGAGCAAAGGATCAAGAAATCCATAGAACTTAGGATTAGGAAGTCGGAAGTTTAGAAAAATTAAAAGGTTCGAAAGAGCTAAAAGGTTCGAAAGAGCTAAAAGGTTCGAAAGAGCTAAAAGGTTCGAAAGGGCTAAAAGGTTCGAAGGAGCTGAAAGACCGAAAGACCGCAAGACTGAACATCCAAACAACCAAAAATTTAAAGAACTAGGATTGAAAGATTCGGCAAAGTTGGAAAAGGGTAGATGTGCATAAAGAATCATCTAATGTTTTGGAGAAGGTGGTTGAGAAATCAGCCAGAAAGGAAGGTGGCCATTACGGACATCTTAAAAAGCAAAACGGAAGGGTAACGCCAATCATCGGAAGTAGTGGTGATTGGCGTTACTATTTTTTGTTGATAACCAAGATAACCATTCCCCTTCTTGCTTTTGATTTATAAATTTCTTTATGTTATAATTTTTTCATGTTTTGAAGCAATTAAGAAAGAGAGATCTGTCAATGGGATTTTTAGAAAAGATTTTTGGAGACCTAAACGCAAAAGAGGTAAAAAAAATCGAGAAGATTGCCGATTCAATAGAGGCATTGGAACCGCAAATGCAGGCCATGAGCGATGAGGAGCTGCGCGGTATGACCGATAAATTCAAGGCGCGTATTGCGGAAGGTGAAACCTTGGACCAAATACTTCCGGAGGCTTTTGCTGTAATTAGGGAGGCATCGTGGCGATCACTTGGCATGAAGCATTTTCGTGTTCAGCTTATTGGTGGAGTGGTTCTTCACCAGGGAAGAATTGCAGAGATGAAAACAGGGGAGGGCAAAACCCTTGTAGCTACTTTGCCGGTCTATTTAAACGCCTTGGAAGGAAAGGGAGTTCACGTGGTGACGGTAAACGACTATCTTGCAAGGCGTGACATGGAGTGGATGGGAAAGCTATATACTTTTCTAGGTCTCAGCATAGGCTGTGTGGTTCACGGTATAAGCCAGGAGGAAAGGGTGGCAGCTTATCAGGCGGATGTGACTTATGGTACCAATAACGAATTTGGTTTTGATTACCTTAGGGATAATATGATTATCTATAAGGAGTCGCTGGTACAAAGGGAGCTTAATTTTGCAATCGTGGACGAGGTTGATAGCATTCTAATAGATGAGGCAAGAACGCCTCTAATAATTTCAGGTTCCGGAGATAAATCCACCGATTTATATGGGTTGGCAAATAAGTTTGTCAGCGGATTTCGGGAAGGCTTTGATTTCACCATGGATGAAAAGGATCGCACAGTGTCGCTGACGGAGGTTGGTGTTACTAAGTGTGAAAAGTTTTTTAAGGTAGAAAATTTTTCTGATCCTGAGAATATGGAAATCAATCATCATGTATTACAGGCTTTGAAGGCTCATAATTTGATGAAGAGGGATGTGGACTATATCGTTAAAGATGGTGAAGTAGTCATAGTTGATGAATTCACAGGACGTCTAATGTTTGGGAGAAGGTATAGTGAGGGACTTCATCAGGCTATTGAGGCCAAGGAAGGAATGAAGGTTAGGGAAGAATCTAAAACACTGGCAACCATTACCTTGCAGAATTATTTTCGTATGTATAGAAAATTGGCTGGGATGACAGGTACGGCAAGGACAGAGGAAGAAGAATTTAGGGATATCTACAATATGGACGTGGTTGAAATACCTACCAATAGACCTATAGCCAGGATTGATATGGATGATTCCATCTATGGTACCGAAAGGGGAAAGTTTACTGCTATTGCTAACAGAATTGCCGAAAGACATGAAAAGGGGCAGCCGGTTTTGGTTGGAACCATCTCCATTGAAAGATCGGAAATTATCAGCAACCTATTAAAAAGAAGAGGAATTAAACACAATGTCCTGAATGCTAAACATCATGAAAAGGAAGCAGAAATCATTGCAGAAGCAGGTCGCCTTGGAGCTGTGACTATTGCTACCAATATGGCGGGGCGTGGTACAGACATTATATTGGGCGGCAATCCTGATTTTGAGGCTAAAAAAGAGATGCGCAAGTTAGGATACGATGAGATCAGTATATCCTATGCTTCCAGCTTTGTTCCATTGGAGGATCCCGCATTGATAAGGGCCAGGGAGGAGTATGGAAGGCTATATGAAAAGTATAAAGAGGAGAGGGCCGGAGAACAGTCAAAGGTTATAGAGTTGGGGGGCCTTCATATAGTAGGTACGGAAAGACATGAATCCAGGAGAATAGATAATCAGCTCAGGGGTCGTGCGGGGCGTCAGGGGGATCCGGGATCAACCCAGTTCTTTATTTCCTTGGAAGACGAACTCATGCGCTTGTTTGGCGGTGATAGAATTCAGGGGTTGGTTGGCAAACTTGGTGTTGGCGAAGATGAACCCCTTGAGGCGGGTATGCTAACGAAAACTATTGAAAATGCCCAGAAGAAGGTTGAAGGAAGAAACTTTTCCATAAGGAAATATGTTTTGCAATATGACGATGTTATGAATAAGCAGCGTACCGTCATTTATGAAGAGAGGCGCAGGGTTCTAAACGGAGAAGATTTACGAGATCATATTATGTCCATGGTCAAGGAGATAGCCGAGGAGAGTGTGGATTATTGTACAAATGCTTCTAAATATTCGGAAGAGTGGGACCTGGTCGGTCTGGAAAAAGACTTGCGAAAATTTGCTGAGGCTTTCAAAGGACCCCAATACAGTGAAGGCGAAATGAGGGATTTAACAAAGGGACAATTGTTGCAGGATGTAATTGCTGAATTCGAAAGACTTTATACTTTGAAGGAGGAGGAAATAACTCCTGAAAGAATGAGGGAACTGGAACGTATGGTGTTGCTGCGTGTGGTGGATAATAAATGGATGGATCATATCGATGCTATGGATCAATTGCGCAGAGGAATAGGACTTAGGGCTGTGGGGCAACAGGATCCTGCTCATGCATACAATGCGGAAGGCTTTGATATGTTTGAGCTTATGATTAAATCCATAAAGGATGATACGGTCAGATTCTGTTTTAATGTTACGGTGCAGACTCAAACGGAAAGAAGACAGGTAATGAATGTCGGTGAAGGTAAAAAAGAAGATTTTCTTGGGGAGGGAAGAGAATACGACGCAGGACCCGAAATGAATGAAGCTGCCATTGAGGCATCAAGGCGTAGAGAAAAGCCTGTTCCGATAAGGCGTACAGAAGCCAAGGTTGGAAGAAATGATCCTTGTCCATGCGGTAGCGGTAAAAAATATAAAAACTGTTGTGGAATTAATTAAAAAGGATGTGAGAAAATGATTATGCTTGATCAAATCAAATATGAGCTTTCCAGTGAAATGCAAAATCTAAAAGAAATGGGGGAGTCCCTTTGACCTGGCAGGAATTTCATTAGAACTTAAGGAGATAGATAGCCGAATAGAAAAGGAAGGGTTCTGGGATGACCATGAGGCGGCCCAGCAATTGCTGAAAAGGAAAAAGCAGTTAGATACCAAATTGGAAGAGTATAAAAGTCTGTGCACACGGTTGGAAGAGGTGGAACTATTGATTTCACTTGCAGAGGAAGAAGAAAATGAGGAGATCGTCCCAGAGATAGTAGAGGCCTATAACGCATATAAGGATGATTTTGAGGATATGCGTATAAAGACGTTGCTTGATGGTGAATACGATTCGAACAATGCCATTGTATCAATACACGCAGGTAGCGGAGGGCTCGATGCACAGGATTGGGCTGAAATGCTTCTGAGGATGTACACCAGGTGGGCTGAGAGAAAGGGGTACAAGATTACCGTTTTTGACATTCAGTATGCAGCGGAGGGTGGTATAAAAAGTGCGACTCTGCGAGTGGAGGGGGAGCATGCCTACGGTTATCTTAAAAATGAAAAGGGTGTTCATCGCATAGTGAGAATTTCACCTTATGATTCCTCCGGAAGACGGCATACTTCCTTTTCGTCGTTAGATGTCATGCCGGAAATAGATGATGATATCGATGTGGAAATCAATCCTGATGATTTAAGGATAGATACATTCAGGTCCAGCGGTGCTGGTGGACAGCATGTGAATAAAACTGATTCGGCAATCCGAATTACGCATCTTCCTACAAATATTGTAGTATCATGTCAGAATGAGCGGTCGCAGCACCAGAACAAAGATATGGCTATGCGCATATTGAAATCCAAGCTGATGGAATTAGCAATAGCTGAACAGAAGGAAAAAATTGATGACCTAAGGGGGGATTTTGGTCAGATAACCTGGGGGAATCAAATAAGATCCTATGTTTTTCATCCTTATTCCATGGTTAAGGATCATCGGACTGAAGCTGAGGTTGGAAATGTGCAAAGCGTAATGGATGGGGATTTAGATTATTTTATCAATGAGAAATTGAAGCAGCGTAGTTAATGAGGGTGAGGGAAGAACAGAATAAGATATGAATAGTTATAATACAATACTTTTTGACTTCGATGGAACTATAATGAATACAAATGAAGTCATAATACAGTCGTGGCAGCATACTTTCCGCATTGTGGAAGGTAGGGAGCGCCCAATTGAAGAGATAATTCGAACCTTTGGCGAACCTTTGGGTATAACGATGAAAAAGGTCCTTCCTCATATACCGGTGGAGGAGGGGGTCGAGATTTACAGAAGTTTTCACAGGGAGAATTTTGGTGATCTTATCAAACTTTTTCCCGGGGTTAAGGAACTCCTTTCGGATTTAAAGCAGGAGCGCTATATGTTGGGGCTCGTTACTTCAAGGCTTGCTTCCACAACCTATGAGGGGATGGAGAAGTATGGTATACAGTCTTATTTTGATTGTATCATTACAGCAGATGACACAAAGAAGCACAAACCGGATCCTGAACCTTTGAATATTGCATTGGAAAGGTTGGACGCAGGACCTAAGGAAGCTCTTTTTGTAGGGGATTCCATGTTCGATATTAATTGTGCAAGGAATGCCGGTGTCAAATCTGTTCTGGTAGGATGGGCTCTTGCGGTTACTGATGAAGAAAAATCCGGACCACAGGGGCCGGATTTTATAATACAACGTACGGATGATCTTTGGGATCTGTTGTCGGGCAAAATCAACAGGCTCTATCGTTAACCAGTTGAAAACCTTCATCGGTAAGAACTTTACGTATCTCATCCACCTGTGCTCTATCCTTGGTTTCCAAGGTGATTTTCAGATAACAACTGTTGATGGCCATGTTGGGATCTCCACTGTCATGGTGAACAGCTACCACATTACCGCCACAACGGCTTATTACTGAACTGACTCCAACCAACTGCCCGGGTTTGTCTTCCAGAGCTATGGTAAGAGTGCTTCTCCTGCCGCTCATTATCAAGCCACGAGTGATTACTCGGCTTAAAATATTCACATCTATGTTACCTCCGCTGACCAGACAGACAACCTTTTTACCTTCAAGATTTATCTTATTGAACATTGCTGCTGCAACGGCTACAGCTCCTGCCCCTTCTGCAACGAGTTTTTCTTTTTCCATGAGGCTTAGAATTGCTGCGGCAATCTCGTCATCCGTTACGGTTATCATCTCATCCACATATTTTTTAATCAGCTCATAGGTCAAATCACCGGGGTTTTTAACGGCAATTCCATCTGCAAAGGTGTCCACCATGCTCAAGCAAACCTTTTTCTTCTCTTTGATGGATTGGCACATGCTATCCGCAGCGCTGGCTTGAACGCCGTAAATCTTACATTTAGGCCTCAGGCTTTTTATGGCAAAGGCAACACCGCTTATAAGGCCACCTCCTCCGACGGGGACTATGACGGCATCCACATCGCTAAGCTGATCCAGGATTTCCAGTCCAATAGTTCCCTGGCCGGCGATGACCTCTACATCATCAAAGGGATGGATGAAGGCACCGCCGTTTTCTTCTTGTAATTTCATTGCAAATTCATAGGCATCATCGTAGGTGCCTTCTACAAGCCGGATTTCAGCACCGTAGTGTCGCGTGGCTTCTACCTTGCTGATTGGTGCGCCGTCGGGCATGCAAATGGTGCAAGGTGTGTTGGTTTTTGAGGCCGCAAGTGCGACGCCTTGAGCGTGGTTGCCTGCACTACAGGCTATTATACCGTTCTTTCTTTCCTCTTCGTCCAATTGGTTTATTTTGTAATAGGCTCCCCTAAGCTTAAAACTTCCCGTAACCTGAAGGTTTTCTGTTTTTAAATAAATGCTGTTGTTTTGGCAAAGGCTGGGTGCCAATATTAGGTCTGTTTTCCTGGCCACATCTTTTAATATGAATGCTGCATGATATATTTTATCAAGCGTTAATGAGTTCATTTTACGATCCTTCCTCCATAACACCATCTGCTATCGATTGTGTATGGCTTTTCTGTATCTTTTAAATATATTCCACTTGGGGAGGCTTTTCAAGAGCTTTTTTCATAGTCCCTTGAAAATGAAGGTTTAAAGCAGTAAGATTTACTTAACTCATATTTTTAAGAAAGGATTAAACGGGAATGAAATATGATATGAAATCCTTGAGCATATATGGTAAGGCATCGAAATATAAGGCGATGGAGAATATAGGAGAGATTTTGAGATTAGCCGATTTATACAAATTGAAAGGAGATCTTTGGCAATCATTTATTGCCCTCCTTTTGATAATGGATGAAAATCCATTTACTATGTCCTGGGAGCTAAAAGAAGGCGAAAAGGGAACATTGAGCAGTTATGCAAAAAAGGATATGGGGTTGCTGCGTGAAGTTTTTTTCTCCGATCCGTATTTGATGGGGAACTATATGGTGACTGCACCCTATAAAGAAACAAGCTCATCGCGGATAGGTGTTTTGGCGTCCGATCTGGCCGCAAAATTAGCCGGGACTGATTGTGAAAAGGGTTTCCTGGATGAGCTAACAACTTTTTACAAGGAACAGGGGGTAGGGATATTAGGATTGTATAAGGCTTTTTATGTGGCGGATACGATGGAGGAGGGAAACGCTAATGAGGTATTAATTCCAGTAGAAGAATTCGATCCTGTCAGGCTTGAAGATCTTTGGGGATATGAGGCCCAAAAGAAGCTGTTGGTTGAAAATACGGGGGCTTTCATAAAGGGGCAGCCAGCCAATAATGTGTTGCTCTATGGTGACAGTGGCACGGGGAAATCAACCAGCGTAAAAGCACTATTAAACGAGTACTTTGAACAGGGTTTAAGGATGATTGCCCTATATAAACATCAGATGGATAAGCTGTATAGAATTATAAATTTGACAAAGAACAGGAATTATCGCTTCATAATCTATATGGATGATCTGTCTTTTGAGGATTTTGAAACTGAATATAAGTATTTAAAAGCTATCATAGAGGGGAGTCTGGAGCCTAAGCCAGCAAACTTGTTAATTTACGCTACCTCCAACCGTAGACATCTCATAAGGGAGGTTTGGAGCGATAGGGAGGATATGAACGACTATGAGGTTCATCGCTCGGATACGATGCAAGAAAAACTGTCACTTGCCGATCGATTCGGGCTTACTATAAATTATTCTAAGCCGAACCAAAGGGACTATTACCAAATTGTTCTTCATTTGGCAAAGAGGGAAGGAATCCATCTTTCGGAGAAGGAGCTGCTTGAAGGTGCGAAATCGTGGAGTATCATGCATGGTGGAATGTCGGGGAGGGTTGCGGTTCAATATATAAACAGTATCCTTGGGAAGGATGGGTATAGATAGTATTGGTGGAGAGGTGCGAATATGGCGGACTTTAAATATACACTGGGTATAGATGTGGGGTCGACCTCATCTAAATGTGTAGTAATGGAGGATGGAATAAAGATAGCTGCAAAATCATTGATTGCTTTTGGTGCCGGAACATCCGGTCCGGACAGATCTATTGAGATGGTGTTAGAGAAGGCCAATTTAAATATTCCTGAGATGTGTGGGATATTAGCTACGGGTTATGGAAGAAAATCCGTCGAAATAGCTAACTGGGAAATGAGTGAATTGAGCTGTCATGCCAAGGGTGCAAATTATCTGTTTCCCCAGGCCCGAACTGTCATAGATATCGGAGGTCAGGATGCTAAAGTCTTGCGGATAGGGGGGAATGGAATGATGGAGAATTTTGTTATGAATGATAAATGCGCCGCAGGAACAGGGAGATTCCTTGATGTAATGGCTAGAATACTTGAGTTAGATGTAAGTGAGCTTGAGGGTCTTGGCAATCAATCGAAGGAGTTTTTGACAATAAGTTCTACATGTACAGTTTTTGCGGAATCTGAGGTTATTTCTCAGCTTTCCGCGGGAAGGGATCGCCGGGATGTGATCGCTGGAATACATAGATCTGTGGCAAGTAGGGTTGCAGGACTGGTCAGAAGGATGGGGGTGGTTCCCCAGGTTGTCATGACCGGAGGGGTGTCGCAAAACGGAGGGGTTCTAAAAGCGTTGGAAGATGAGCTGGAAATAGAAATCAAAACATCTCCTTTGGCTCCTTATGCAGGTGCTTTGGGAGCGGCTCTGTTTGCATATGATAAAGCAAAAAGGGGGAGGTCATAATGGAAGGAGTAAAAGGGGCGAAGGAGGCTCTAAGGGATGTGGTTGAGATGGTTTATCGCAATGCCTGGGAAGCAAAGGAAAGGGGAGAACCGGTGGGGTGGTCCTCTTCAAAATTTCCGGCAGAACTATGTGAAACCTTAGGTTTGAATGTTTGTTATCCGGAAAATCAAGCTGCGGTTATTGCTGCCAAACATGGGGGACAAAGGATGTGTGAATATGCGGAAGCTATGGGATATTCCAACGATATTTGCGCTTATGCACGAATAAGCCTGGCCTATGCTGCAGGGGCGGAATGTGAAGAAAAGCCTATGCCCCAGCCGGATTTTTTGTTATGCTGCAATAATATCTGCAATTGCATGACTAAATGGTATGAAAATATAGCCAGGATGCACAATATCCCCCTTATTATGATAGATATTCCATATAACAACGAAACAACAGTCAGCGATGAAAGGGTAAGATATATAAAGGGGCAGCTTAATTATGCAATAAAAGAATTGGAAAGGATATCGGGAAACAGGTGGAATGAAGAAAGATTTGCGGAGGTTTGCGCCAATGCCAACCGTACATCCCTTGCATGGCTTAAAGCCTGCTCCTATTGTAGCTACACCCCTTCTCCCTTAAGCGGATTTGATTTGTTCAATCATATGGCGGCGGTGGTGACGGCCAGATGTAAACCGGAAACGGCAGCGGCTTTTGAGTGGCTTGCCCAGGAATACGAGGAGGGTGTATTAAAAGGCACATCAACCTGGCGTTATGAAGAAAGGCACCGCATAATGTTTGAGGGCATTCCATGCTGGGGAAATTTAAAAAGTCTATTTGCCCCTTTAAAGGAGCATGGCATAAATACTACAGCTGTAGTTTACGCCCCAGCCTTTGGATTTGTTTACGATGGTTTAGATGAAATGGTTAGAGCTTATTGTAAGGCACCTAATTCGGTTTGTATTGAAACCGGTGTTGAATGGAGGGAGGATATTTGCCGCCAAAATAGGGTTGATGGTGTACTGGTACATTATAATCGTAGCTGCAAACCATGGAGTGGATATATGATAGAGATGGAAAGGCGATTTCGTAAGGACTTGGATATTCCTGTTGTAGGTTTTGACGGAGATCAGGCGGATCCTAGAAACTTTTCGCAGGCCCAATACCTGACTCGCGTAGATGGATTGTATGAATTGATGGAGGAGGCAATTCTTGCAAAGGGGGAAGAAAAGCATGAATAGCATTTTAGAACTTCTGAATGAATTTAGGGATATAGCTCAATCGCCGGGGAAACAGCTGAAGAAGTATCTTTCGCGTGGGAAAAAAATTATAGGGTGTTTCCCCTATTATGTTCCCGAGGAGCTTGTGTGTGCTGCTAATATGATTCCTTTCGGCATCTGGGGGGCAACCGGGGCAGTAAAGGCTGCCAAGGAATATTTTGCAACCTTTTATTGCACTATCGCCCAAATGGGGTTGGAATTATCCTTACGAGGTCAACTTAAGGATCTTTCCGGGGTGATAATACCCTCCCTTTGTGATACATTGCGCCCGCTGTCGCAGAATTTTCGCATTGCAAATCCCGATATACCATTTATGTTTTTGGCACATCCTCAGAATCGTCGACTTGAATGTGGAATAGAATATACAATAAGCGAGTATGAAGGATTAAAGCGCAAATTAGAGAGGATTGGGCAGGTTAAGATAGAGGATGGAGAACTGAGGAATGCTATAGTTTTGTGCAACAGGAGCAGGAAAGTTAGAAGGCGGTTTGTGGTAAATGCGGGTAGATACCCTGATTTGATTTCGGCAAAGGACAGGGCAGCTGTTCTTAAAAGTTCCTATTTCATGGATAAGGCTGAATATGTAACAATGCTTGAAAGCCTTAATGAGAAAATTGAAAGACAACCCCAAAGGAAGTGGGAGGGGATTAAGGTTGTAGTTTCCGGTATCATAAATGATAATCCCGGGCTTTTAGATATTTTTGATGAGAACAGAATCGTCATAGCCGCCGATGATGTAGCCCATGAATCCCGTAGCTTCAGGGTGGATGTTCAAGAAACCGGAGATCCTGTTGAAGCGCTTGCCCTTCAATTTGCAGCGCAAGATTATGATTCGTTGCTATATGATCCTGAGATAAACAAGAGGCCGGGTCATGTGATGAATTTAGTCAGAGAATCCGGTGCAGAAGGTGTAGTTTTTGTCATGATGCAATTTTGTGATCCGGAGGAGATGGAATACCCTTTTCTTAAAAGAAGTCTTGATGAAGAGGGAATACCTTCGGTAGTCATAGGTTTTGATCAGCAAATGGAGGATTTTGGTCAGGCTAAAACTATATTACAAGCTTTCAGGGAGCAGCTATCGTAACAATCTTCGCAATTTTCTAATAAATGGTGATGGAAAAAAGGTTGACATTGTGGGGGTGTATGTGATAGATTTATTAATAGATGTACAATTTTTACAATTGGGATGAATGAATAAAGAAGCAGATGATTTCCAGTAGGCAATTTTGATTGGATTTTCACCGGTGCCTTTTTACAGGGTTGGTTGATACAATCAGCATTATTATACTGCAAAAAGGTTACGGATTGAAAGATTTGAGGAGTCCGGGGCTAGGCTTTGCAGTATAAATAATATTGTAGGGCTTTTTTTCATTGTCGCAATAATTCATCACATTATAATTTAGGAGGATATGCTGTGGGAAACAACATAACTGCACCAAAAGAATGGGCAAATCCGACACCGGCAGGGCTGGTTGGACTTGCAATCGCATGCTTTGGCTTTTTTGCCATATTGACAGGAAAAGTCGAGCACGGGGCTCTTCCATTATTCGGCTGCTTTCTTATAGGTGGCTTTGTAGTTCAACTAGTGGTAGCTTTAGTTGATCTTAAACAGGGAAATGTGGCGGGAGGCAATACTTTTCTTTTTTTCTGTGCATATTTCATGTTAGCTTCTGGGATGGAAATGTTTCTTAAGTATTTTGTTCCGGGTATTGACCCCAGAATTGATGGTTGGTGTTGGCTGGTATTATCGATTACAATTATCCTGTGGACACCTGCGTTTTACAAAACGCCGGCAATATTGTTCGTTTTGGTAGTCGGTGTAGACATTGCGCTTCCTTTCGTAGTTGTAACAGACTTAAAGATACTGTCACCTGAGGTTTCCAAGATGACTGCAAGCATAGCCGGTCACACCCTGCTGGTTTGCGGTATTATTGGAATTTATTTAGCAGCGGCACTTGTTGTCAATGGTACATATGGTCGAAAGATATTCCCAAATCCGGCCCCTTTATATAAAGGAAAATAAAGAATGCATACTGGAAATCTCAAAAGGCTACCTGTAAGGTGGCCTTTTGATTGTGTTTATCGGGGGAAGCGGGCAGGTGTACAGGCCTGTGTATTTAATATTGGCATACAAGGAGATGTTATAAATGAAAAGAAAGGCACTTACAGTTTTGCTATTAGTTATGGTTACTAGTCTTTTGGTATCCTGTTCTAAAAAGAACGATGACAGAGAGCAGATTCAATCAGGATTAGAAACAGAAGTTTATTCGAATTTGTTGGATGAGAATAGCAGGGAGATTGTTGAAGCGGCCTTGTTGAAGGCAGGAATACCAGCGGTGGATATAGAATCATTCATCGGACAGGTGGACTATTTTAACAGTTCTATTGATGAATATGGATTGGTTAGGGAGGGTTTCAAAGAAAAGATTCCATTGCAAGCGCCTTATGATCCGTACAAAATGCAGGATTTATGGGATGAAAGAAACCCGGATTTTATGGGATATAACTGCAGAATCACATCCTATGGTTTGATGAAAAATCTAATAAATATTGGCAATTATGAAGAGGATAGTTCAAACATCCTCATATTTGATGAACACTCTATTGAAAATGGGCCTGACAGTATTTTTAGCCAAAAAGAAATAAAGGGTTTTAGAACCCTGTATCATTCCATAGACGCAGAGGGTGCAAAGAATTTAGAGGATAATCTGTCGAAGGTAAAAGACTATTGGAAAAGTAAAAAACTTTCTTTTGAAAAGGCAGGTGCATCGCTAATATCGGTGTTTTTCCATGAGGAAGAAGGTTACCTATTCATAGGACATGTGGGGATTTTAGTTCCTGATATAGGTGGAAATTTGATTTTTTTAGAGAAGGTGGCTTTTCAGGAACCTTATCAGGCGATTAGATTTAAAGATAGAAATAAGCTTAATGAATATCTGATGGGGAGATACAACAATTCTTGGGGGCAGGATACAATCCCACCATTTATTATGGAGAATGATGAACTTATGGAAGGGTATAAGGTGACAGCGGTTTAACAAAAACTAAAAGGATGAAAGCGGGTTATATCCGGGTGATGGCTGTCTGATTGTCTGCTTTCTCGAGAACGGAAAGAGCGCCTATGCATTGAATCCCTAATGAATAAGCGCTCTTTTTATTTGGTATCCCGTAGGGGAATCGAACCCCTGATTCCGCCGTGAGAGGGCGACGTCTTGACCCCTTGACCAACGGGACTCATCAGCTTTTTATTATAAAGGTTTTTTGCTTAATTGTCTATGGTAAATCACAGATTTTTTTGATAGAATCGTGGATAGCCGAAATTAGTATATGAAAGGAAAAGTTATTATGGAATATAAAAGTACTCGTGGGAGTAATATTTTAATGAGCGCATCCCAGGCGATAATAAAAGGAATAGCAGAAGATAGGGGTCTCTATGTGCCTGTGGAACTGCCTGTCCTTGATAGGGAATTGGAAGACCTGAAAGGGCTTAATTACCGGGAGATAGCATTGGTGGTGCTTTCGAAATTTCTTACAGACTTTACGGAAGAAGAGCTGGTTTCTTGCATAGAGGGTGCCTACGATGAAAAATTTGAGGCAGAAGAAATAGTGCCGGTTAAAAAGGCGGGAGAAGCATGGTTCATAGAACTATATCACGGTAAAACTGCGGCGTTTAAGGATATGGCTCTATCGATACTTCCCTATCTACTGACTACGGCTATGAAAAAGGAGAAGGAAGACAAAAAGATAGTCATATTGACTGCAACATCAGGGGATACGGGTAAGGCCGCATTGGAGGGTTTTGCAAATGTAGAAAATACGGAAATTATTGTTTTTTATCCGGATGAAGGGGTAAGCCAGGTACAGAGGAAGCAAATGGTATCGCAAGAAGGGAACAATACCCATGTATACGCTATTCGTGGCAATTTCGATGACGCACAAACAGGGGTAAAAAGAATATTCAACGATGCTGATTTGGGGAGGAGGTTGGAAGAGGATGGCTACAAGTTTTCTTCTGCAAATTCCATAAACATAGGTAGGCTCGTGCCCCAGGTAGCTTATTATATCTGGTCCTACATTAAGCTTTTGGAACAGAAAACTATCAATAAGGGAGACAAGGTTAACATTGCTGTGCCTACGGGTAATTTTGGAAATATTTTAGCTGCTTATTATGCTAAACATATGGGGCTTCCGGTAAACAAATTTATCTGTGCCTCC
The DNA here is from genome assembly GCA_050953445.1 of Anaerovoracaceae bacterium. Taxonomy (GTDB): domain Bacteria; phylum Bacillota; class Clostridia; order Peptostreptococcales; family Anaerovoracaceae; genus JBMNMS01. The sequence goes on along the minus strand of JBMNMS010000001.1, from coordinate 682,699 downwards.
AACGAGAACAAAGTGTTGACAGATTTTATAAATACGGGAACCTATGATATAAGGAGAGAGTTTCATGTTACAAACTCACCTTCCATGGATATATTAATATCCAGCAACCTTGAAAGATTGCTTTATCATTTATCTGATGGTAATTCAGGAGAGATTGTTAGGCTTATGAATTCACTGGAAACAGAAAAATATTACGAGGTTGGAGCTAATATAAAAAACGGATTGAAGGATTTTTACGGCTCATATGCCGATGAAAACTCTACTATTGAAACTATAGGAAAAATGTATAAGGAAAATGGTTATCTGATGGACACTCACACAGCAGTAGCCTATAAGGTGTACAAGGATTATAAGGAGGAGACAGGGGATGATACTCCAACACTGATTGCCTCTACCGCAAGTGCATATAAATTTGCGGAAAGCGTTTCTGAGGCCATAGGTCTACCTGAGGAATCCGATGGTTTTGCCGCTGTAAATGCACTTTTCAAGGCAACTGGAATAAAGGTTCCTCACTGTTTACAGGATTTGGACAAGAAAAAAGTGATTCATAAAGGGATTGTCGATATGGATAAGATGATGGAGGGTGTCATGGACTCTCTGGGGCGGTAATCAGAAAAGTCTAAAAATTGAACCGCAACGATTTCGATGACCATGCTGAAATCAGGCAATTTCAGCATGATGCGGCAAATTAAGGGGTCTTATTGTGTTTTTTTTGACAAAATACATTTTACATAAAATTTCTTCATGAAAAAGGCTTTTCAAGCAATTTTTTTATGATACAATACTGTTGTTTGGAGTATTATCTTCAGGAAAACAGTAGAAAAGACTAATAATTACGGCATCTATGTATATTGGTTATTGCGCAGTATGAGAGGAGAGAGAGTAGGTTAGAATGAGCATTTTTAACAAACATCTTCCGGCGATCCATGTGCCTCATTACAAGAACACTATGAATATGCCGACCGAAAAAATGCCAGTCCCTAACAAAGTAAGGATCTCCATGTCGCAGCACATCGGGGCGCCATGTACGCCTACGGTTGCGGTTGGAGATACGGTTAAGGTAGGGCAGGTCATTGGGGATACGGGAGCATTTGTAAGTGCACCCATACATTCCAGCGTGTCCGGCAAAGTCACAGCGATTGAGCAGGAAATGAGTCTTGCCGGCAATTGGGAGGATGTAATAGTAATCGTTCCCGACAAAAAACAAGAAGTAATTGAAGATTTGGCCCCCCCACAGATTAACAGCAGAGAAGATTTTATTAAGGCTGTGCGGGAATCGGGTATGGTTGGGTTAGGAGGAGCAGCTTTTCCCACACATGTTAAGTATAACCCGAAAAACATCGATGAAGTCGATACTTTGATAATAAATGGTGCAGAATGTGAACCTTTTATCACATCGGACTACCGCACCATGCTGGAGGACACAGATCTTATAGTCAACGGCATAAAAAATGTAATGAAACATCTTAATCTTAAAAATTGCGTTATAGGTATTGAGGATAATAAGCCTATTGCAATTGAGAAGCTTGCTACGGCCCTGGAAAAGAATCCTGAAATCAGGGTACAGGCATTACAATCCAATTATCCGCAAGGTGGGGAGAGGGTATTGATTTACGAAACTACCGGAAGATCATTGCCGGTGGGGAAATTGCCTGCGGATATCGGCGTTATCGTGTCCAACGTGGCTACAATTGTGGCTTTGGAAAGATATTTAGAGACTGGGATGCCCCTGATAAGCAAGAAGCTGACCGTAGATGGTTCGGCAATCAAAAGACCTAAAAACATAGAGGTGCTGATAGGCACTGCGATTTCCGATGTAATCGCTTTTTGTGGTGGTTACAGGAGAGTCCCGCGTAAGATTATTATGGGTGGCCCGATGATGGGACGCGCCATATATAAGGATAGCTTACCCATAATAAAGAACAATAATGCCATACTGGCATTTGATGAAGACTGGGCGGGAATACCAAAGGAAACTCCGTGCATAAACTGCGGGCGTTGTGCTCGGGCATGTTCGATGCGTCTTGTTCCTACTGCCATATACAAGGCATATGAAAATAAGGATATCGATGATTTAAAGGCACTAAACGTAGCTCTTTGCATGGAATGCGGAAGCTGTTCTTATGTATGCCCTGCGAAGAAGCCATTAAGTTTCATGAATAAATTTGCAAAAGCAGAAGTTGCGAAAGCTGCGAAGGGAGGGAAGTAATAAATGAGACATTTTAGCCAGGGTAATCTTATAGTAAGTTCCTCCCCCCATATTTTAGATAATGTAACAACGCAAATTTTAATGAGGGATGTGATTATAGCCCTGACGCCGGCCTTCATAATGTCGGGAGTTATCTTTGGATCGCGAGCAATTTTGCTTACGGTTTTATGCGCGACGGCCTGCGTATTTTTCGAGTATATGTTCCAGAAGCTTCTCAAAAAGGAAAGCACAGTGAACGATCTTTCAGCTGTTGTTACGGGAGTGCTTCTCGGATACAATTTACCCTCAAGTTTTCCATATTGGATGGCCATTATAGGATGCTTCGTCGCCATTATAATCGTGAAACAACTTTTTGGTGGAATTGGACAGAACTTTGTAAATCCCGCCATCACTGCAAGGGTGGTATTGATAGTATCCTTTGCAACACCCATGACAACTTGGCCTGTTCCTATCCAGAAGATGGGGGAAACTGATGCTGTAACAGCGGCAACACCACTAGGTCTTTATTCTCACGGTCATTTAGATCAACTTCCCACAAACATGGATCTTTTTCTTGGATTTGTAGGGGGGAGTCTTGGGGAAACCAGTGCAGCTGCATTGTTGCTTGGGGGCATTTACCTTCTCATCAGAAAGGTTATTCAGCCTGCAATTCCTTTTGCTTTTATTGGAACGGTGCTAGTAATCGCATTGCTGGCCGGCGAAGATCCAATATTCCATCTTTTCGCAGGTGGTGTTATGCTGGGTGCATTTTTCATGGCTACGGATTATGTTACATCTCCGCTGACTACCAAGGGAAAAATAATTTTCGGTATTGGATGTGGGTTAATGACTATGGTCATAAGATTATACGGTTCTTATCCCGAGGGGGTATCCTTCTCAATCCTTCTTATGAACATATTGACACCCCATATTGACAATCTCTGCATTAAGAGGATTAAGGAGCCCAAGCCCAAGAAACAGAAGGAAGAGGCCAAGCAATTAGAAGAAAAGGGAGGTGCGGCGTAATGAATGCTAAGGAATATATCACGCCGTCAGTCGTTTTGGTTCTCATCTGTTTAGTCATCACCGGAGCGCTTGCGATTACGTATCAGATGACGGAACCTGTCATTGCGGCAATAAATGAAAAGAATGCCAATGAAGCCAGGGCGGTAGTTCTTCCCTCTGGTGCTGACGGAGGTTTTTCAGCACAGGAAGGAAATTTCGTAGACGGCGTAAAGGAAGTGTTCGCAGCTAACAACGGAACGGGAATAGCTTATACTAGCGAAGATAAGGGTTTTGGCGGATCTTTGACGGTTATGACAGGTGTTGACGATCAGGGAAAAATCACAGGAGTCAAGGTTACCAAGCATACGGAGACGCCAGGACTTGGGACAAAAGCTATGACCGTTGAGTATCTTGAACAGTATATAGGACAATCAGCCATTACCAGAAGTGGGGCAGCTGACAAGACTCAGATAGATGCGGTTACAGGTGCTACCGTTACCAGTGATGCGGTCTTCAGGGCGGTTGAAAAGGCACTGGCTCAGGACGGCAAGGGAGGTGCCCAATAATGAATAAATTACAAGTATTCACAAATGGAATAATAAAGGAAAATCCCGTTTTAGTTTTGCTTCTCGGAACCTGTCCTACATTGGCGGTTACGACATCTGCTATAAACGGTATAGGAATGGGTGTTTCAACTCTGGCTGTATTGACTTGTTCAAATATAGTAATAGCGATGTTAAAAAACGTGATTCCTGATAAGGTTAGAATCCCTTGCTATATAGTAGTAATAGCGGGATTTGTTACCATAGTAGGTTTGCTTTTGAAAGCCTATCTGCCGGCAATAGACGAAGCTTTAGGGTTATTTATTCCGCTGATAGTTGTAAACTGCATAATACTTGGCAGAGCTGAAATGTTTGCAAGCAAGAACTCCATTGTTAGTTCAACCCTTGATGGTCTTGGTATGGGACTTGGTTTTACCCTTGCCTTGTTTATAATGGGGGCAGTGAGGGAGCTTCTTGGAAACGGTACTGTGTTTGGAATAGGTATCACAGAAGGCTATATAGATCCGATTTCTATTTTCATGCTGGCGCCGGGTGCTTTTTTCACATATGGTGTCCTGGTTGCTGCCATCAATTATTTCTCGAAAGGAAGAGCCATAAAGAAGACTGAAATGGGTTGCGGCAGCTGCCCATCAGCAGCAGCTTGTGGCCAAATATCGGAAGGAGGTTGTGACAGATGAAAGAGATCGTCATAATCATGATGAGTGCGATTCTGGTCAACAACTTCGTGCTCGTTAAGTTTTTAGGAATATGTCCGTTCCTTGGCGTTTCCAAGAAATTGGATTCTGCTATAGGGATGAGCTTTGCCGTAATATTTGTTATGGTATTGGCTACTGCTGTAACATACCCAATTTACATGGGTTTATTAGAACCACAAGGGATAGGGTATCTTCAGACAATAGTATTTATACTGGTTATAGCGGCATTGGTACAGCTTGTTGAGATAACCTTAAAAAAATATGTTCCTGCCCTTCATAAGTCATTGGGCGTATATCTTCCCTTGATAACGACCAACTGTGCTGTTTTAGGTGTATGTATATTGAACATCGATGAGGGATACAACTTCCTTCAGGCGTTATTGTACGCCTTTGGTGCAGGAGTAGGATTTTTGGTGGCCATGGTCATCTTTGCGGGGGTGCGCGGCCGCATTGAAAATAACGATTACCCCATGTCATTTAAAGGAGTGCCATCGACATTGATTGCCGCTTCCATAGTATCCCTTTCTTTTATGGGATTCAGCGGAATAATTGATGGTATCTTCGGTTTATAAGGAGGGAGGAGAATCATGGTATATGCAATACCTATAATACTGGTAGTGGCCATCGGTCTCCTGGCAGGCGTTATGCTGACAGTGGCCTCCAAAGTAATGCACGTCCCTGTGGATGAAAGGGTGTTATTGCTTAGGGAGGCATTACCTGGTGCAAATTGTGGAGCATGTGGATATGCAGGTTGCGATGATTATGCGGATGCACTGGCAGCTGATTCAACAATACCTACGAATGCCTGTCCTCCGGGAGGAGAAGCTACTGCTATGGCACTTGCGGATATACTGGGAATAGAGTATGCGGGTGCTGTTAAGAAGTTTGCCATAGTCAAATGTTCCGGCACATCGGAAAAAACCAGCAATGTTATGGATTATCAGGGGTGGCAATCCTGTATAGGAAGTAAATCCTTTTACAGGGGTCGAGGCTGGTGTGACAATGGATGCCTGGCTTTAGGCGATTGTGAACGAGTTTGTGAATATGATGCGATTCGAATGGAAAACGGTGTAGCGGTTATCGATAAGGATAAATGCATCGGCTGCGGTGTTTGCGTAAAGGCATGTCCTAACAACTTGATTGATGTAATATACGATAAGACAAGAGTATATGTGGCATGCATGACCGATAAACCTGCGAAATACACAAGAAATGTCTGCGATGTAGGATGTATCGCATGTGGTCTTTGTGTCAAGGCTTGTAAATTCGAGGCAATTACCATCGAAAATAATCATGCGGTTATAGATTATGAAAAGTGTAAGAATTGTGGACTTTGCGCAAAGGCTTGTCCAAGGGACATAATAGTTGTTCTACCCAAGCCGCCTAAAGCTGCAAAAAAGGCTGTGCCAAAGCCGGCAGAAAAACCTGCGGTGGAAGCGGTAACAGCGGAAGAACCGAAGAAGGCGGAGAAAGCAGAAGCATAGGAAGATTTTTTCTAAGCACAAATATACTAGCCGATTACTATAAATACTTGCAAAAAAGATTCATCTGTGTTACATTTGTAATTGGCTATTTTGGAGGGTTGACCGAGTGGCTAAGGAGCCCGCCTGGAAAGCGGGTACGGCGTAACAGCCCCGTGGGTTCGAGTCCCATGCCCTCCGCCAAATTCAGAAAAGACCCTACAAGCGTTGATATTACTGGCTTGTAGGGTTTCTTTTTTGTTGTTAATCTATGGAGAAGTTCCTTTAAAATGATCCTTTTGGTACTATAAAGTCACAGTGGATTTTTTAGAATCAACTTCATTTTATAATTTTCAGATATTTTCTATTTATTAATAACCGAAAGTATAGTAACATATAATTAAGCGTCAAATTTAGCGAAGATGGAGTTTGTTTGAATTATGTAATTGTAGTCTGGATAGGTTTCATAAGACTACAGTAGTTAATTTGAAAAAGTAAAAAAAATTGTAATTACCTCAGAAAAGTAATGAGAAAGCCTTAGCGAAACTACACTATTTTAACCAAAGGAGGAAAATCAAATGCGATTTAAAAAAAAGGTTCTGTCGTTGGCGCTATCTCTCTTCATGTTATTAGGCATGTTTCCAGCAGCAGCGTTTGCTGTCGATACAGACGATAAGGGTTACGCTTTCGTGGATATGCCAAATAATTGGTCTACGTCAGCTATCGATAAAGCTATAGGAAACGGGTTACTAAAAGGATATGCGGAAGGCAATAAAATGTTTATAAAACCTGATGCCCCTTTGAAAAGAGCTGAAATGGCAGCAGTGGTAAACAGGGCATTTGGTGCAGTAAAAAACGCCAATCTAAGTGGGGTTACAGATATTGCTGCTACTGACTGGTATGCAGAAGATATGGGCAAAGCTGTCATGATGGGAACATTCATGGAGGATGTAAAAATGAGGCCTGAAGCCAACATTACCCGTCAAGAAGCATTTGTAGTTCTGGCAAGAGCTTTTCTTATTAGTTCCGATACGCAGGCAAATACAGGCCTGGAAGGTTTTCTTGATGCTGAAGAAGTGGCAGATTGGGCGAAAAAGGACATTAATGCCATGGCAGAAGCAGGCTATATAAAGGGATCAAACGGTAAACTTAACCTCAAGGCGAATATAAGCAGAGCGGAATTTGCCACTGTTATGGATAATTTAGTCAAAAAATACATAGACACCGAGGGGGAAGTTACAGAACTTACCGGCTTAGGAAATGTTCTTATACGCGTTTCGGGCGTTACCCTAAAAAATCTCACTATTAATGGAGATCTCATAATTGCAGATGGTGTGGATGAGGGTAATGTAACCCTTGATAATGTAAAGGTTGAAGGAAGAACCGTGGTACGCGGCGGCGGTGAAAATTCCATAATTGTCAAGGGAAAATCAGATTTAGGCAAGGTGACTGTATATAAGGTTCATGGTAAGGTAAGGATTGCTGTGGATGGTGCGTCAAAAGTTGATATCGTCTATGTAGCAGATGGCTCAAATGATGTCTTTATAGAAGGTAAAGTCGGAATTCTTGAAGTTGCAGGCAATGGTATTACCGCAATAGCCACTAAGGCATCTATAAGCAATGCCATCGTAAGCGGGGATAATTCTAAAATTATATTAAAATCAAATAGCAGCCTTAATGAAGGGATAATACGGGGCTTTAATTCTAATATATTGGCGGAGAAAGGAACCTCTGTGGAAAAGATTATCATCAAAGGCAAAAATGCTAACGTAGAAGGTTTGGGAAATGTAAAGAATGTTGATGTAATGGATGGCGGTGATAACGCTTCTGTTACCACACCAAACACGAAGATAGAAACAGCAAAAAGTGTTACTGGAGTAACAGCGGCAGGGGGTGCGGCGGTAGAAGGCGGTTCTTCTGTCACAAACAATGGTACAGGGACATGGATAGTTAAGCCATCGGCAGGTGGAGGGGGGTCTTCGGTACAAGGTGTAAAAAATATAAGTATTTACAATAATCCCGGCAAAATTACATATTATGAAGGTGAAAATATTGATCTTGCCGGGCTTAAAGTTAAATTGTTATTTAGTGATGGTTCTTCTGAAATCGTAGAACTTGAAAACCTTGCGGATAAAGGTATTGTTACAGTGCCGGAGAATGGAACCATTTTAACAAAATCCGAGCATCATGGAAAGAGAATAAGGGTGATATATAATGGTATGTCTGACGAGGGTGATACACTCTCTGTTTTGGATTTACCAAGTTCCCCCTTTGCCGGTGGGGATGGAAGTGAAGGTTCCCCTTACCAAGTGTCAACGGCCGCTCAATTGAATTCGGTCAGAGATTACCTTGATAAATATTTTGTTCAAACTGCAGACATCGACCTGTCGGGATACGATAATTGGACTCCTATAGGCTCTATCAATAATGGGTTCGTAGGCGACTATAACGGAAATGGATACAAGATTAACAATATGAAAGTAACTGAATCATCGGATTCACGAACATTTGGTTTGTTTGGGTTTGTGGGAAGTGCTGCCATTAAGAACATTCAGATTAGGGATGCATATGTAGTTGCAGCGCACACCTATGAACAACAGGTGGGCATACTAGCCGGATATATATCGAACACCGAGGTTATAAATTGTTCAACTACAGGGACTGTTGGGGGATCAGCTACTTATCAATCCTTATTCTGTGTTGGGGGGTTGATAGGACTTGCGCATAGCGGATCTATGATTGAGGCTTGTTATTCCTGTGCAGATGTTGTCACAAAAGGAGCCGGACTTGTAGGTAACATGCAAAATAATGTTATTGTAAGGAACTCCTATTCTGCTGGTACTGTGGACAGTGGCGCCGGTTTTGTAAACGATTGCTTCGGGGAAATTAAGTATTCCTATACTTCTGCCATTGTAAACAACGGAAATTTGTTTGCCGGTTATATAAGTGGCATAGAGGCAATAGGTTCTTATTACTCGGATTCGGGAAGCGCAATGTCAGCGGTAGGAAGCGGACCGGGTGGAGGTATTACAGGATTAAGCAGGGAGGATATGGTTAAACAAAGTTCCTTTATAGATTGGGATTTTACCAATGGTTGGGCGATAAAGGAGGGAATTTCCTATCCCTATTTGCAATGGCAAGGAGATGAACTAATTCCTATGCCACCCTTTGCCGGTGGAGCTGGAAGTGTGGATAATCCCTATAAAATCAGCACACCAGAACATTTAAACAATGTCAAATACTATCCAAATGCCCATTTTTTACAGTTGAATGACATTGACTTAACGGATTACCTTGCAGTTGGAGGAGCAGGTTACAATAAAGGGGCAGGTTGGAATCCCATTTATAATTTTAAGGGAAGCTACGATGGTAATGACAAAAAGATTACAGGATTGAAGATAGATCGTACGGACAGTAAATGGTATTACGTAGGTCTATTTGGAAGTGTAGATGAGGGGGCTATAATAAAAAACCTTACTTTGACAGATGTAGATATAGAAGGAAATGAAAGAGTAGGCAGTCTTGTAGGGAATAATGAAGGGACAATAACGAACTGTAGTGTTTCTGGAAATGGCAGTACTGTAAAAGGTATTGGTGGTGTTGGCGGATTAATTGGAGAGAATAACGGAGGGGGAACCATACTGCAAAGTTTTTCCGCGTGTAATGTAGAAGGCATTCAAAATGTTGGAGGCTTAGTAGGGGAAAACTATGAAGCCGGCATAGTAGAAAAATGTTTTTCCAATAGCTTTGTCAAAGGTACAGGAACCGGAAATACCGCCGAGTGTACCGGTGGATTGGTTGGGCGTAATTATTCTACTAAAATAGAAAACTCTTATGCAGCAGGTAATGTAGAAGGCATTAAAAAGGTTGGCGGGCTTGTAGGAGAAAATGAATATGACGCTGAGATCAAAAATTGCTATTCGGCAGGGAAAGTTGCAGGGGATAGCAATGTTGGCGGACTTGTGGGAATAAATTATAATAGAGCTGTTGTAACAAATAGCTATTGGGATAAAAATACTTCCGGGCAGGATAATTCAGCCGGTGGAGCTGGGGCTATTGGTAAAACCACAATGGAGATGATAGATAAAACGACCTTTGATGGTTGGGATTTCACAGAGGGAGCCGGTATTTGGACAATCAATTCCGTTCTTGATTCCTATCCCTATTTGCAATGGCAAGGAGATGAACTAATTCCTATGCCACCCTTTGCCGGTGGAGCTGGAAGTGTGGATAATCCCTATAAAATCAGCACACCAGAACATTTAAACAATGTCAGATACTATCCAAATGCCCATTTTTTACAGTTGAATGACATTGACTTAACGGATTACCTTGCAGTTGGAGGAGCAGGGTACAACAATGGGGCAGGTTGGGAACCAATTAAAGATTTTAAAGGAAGCTACGATGGTAATGACAAAAAGATTATAGGATTGAAAATAGATCGCGCAGATAGTTCTAATGTAGGGGTTTTTGGAAAAGTCGGAAGTGGTGCAAGTATAAAAAAAATAACTATAGAGAATGCAAGTGTTAAGGGTAGTTACGCTGTAGGATGCCTTTTAGGTTATAATGCAGGGGGCAGAATCGAAGATTGCCACTCCAATGGTGCTGTAGAAGTAAGTAGCTGGGGCTCTGGAATTGGAGGACTTGTCGGAGTAAATTACGCTAATGGATATTTGATATCTTGTTCTTCGGAAGGTTCTGTATATGCTCCCGACTGTCATTATGTTGGCGGATTAGCGGGGCAAAACATGGAGGGTTCTATTATCGATAGCTATTCAGCTTGTGATGTTGTTGGCGGGGACTACTACATCGGCGGGTTAACAGGCTCAAATTTAGCGGACTCAAATCCTAATAGCAAAATCGAAAGATGCTTCGCAACTGGAAACGTAACAGGGGGCGAATGCGTGGGAGGTTTAGTTGGCGATAATATGCAAAATGCAAAAATTATTGACAGCTATGCAATGGGTGAAATAACCGGAAGAAAACGTGTTGGGGGATTGGTAGGATACAACTATTATGGCGGCAGCAACACAGTAATTAATAGATGCTATTCAACGGGAAAAGTCAATGGAAATTCTGATATCGGCGGTTTGGTGGGAAAGAATGAGAGCGCAAGCGTTCTTGACAGCTATTGGGATACTGAAACGTCGTTACAAAATAATTCCTCGGGAGGTAGTGGCAAAAACACGGAAGAAATGCATACCCAATCAACATTTGAAGGTTGGGATTTCTCCGTAACTTGGGGAATAGATTCAGATGAGAATGAAGGATACCCATTCTTAAAATGGCAGCTGTAGTCGAAAGTATTTATATAAGCTTCAAGTTTTCGCCGCTGAAAATGTGCTTATGCAAATGCAGTAGGTATAATAAAAACGGGAGGTTATCCTCCCGTTTATTTTTTGGTGCGCCCGGCATGGGTGCAATCTAATGGGTGAAAGTCCCGAACCCGCCCGGTAGTGGGGCGGAATTGCCCGCAGTAGATATGGCAGAATCATCACAAACTCGTTAGAGGACAGTTTACTGGAGCGGATAATTGATCGGAACAATTTAAACAGAGCATACAAGAAGGTCAAGGCCAATAAAGAAGTTGGGGGAACTGATGGGATGAGTGTAGATGAACTTCTACCATATCTCAAAGAAAACAAGCGAAAACTAAAGTAGATAAAGTTTAGGTATTAATTATTTAAAAGCAGTCTAAAAACAGATGGGTAAAAAAACTACTTTATGATATAATATTGCATCAGAGAAGCTTGCATGGAGTAGAAAATTATGTAAAAATATTGGTTGAAGAAATAAAAATGGGAAATAAATAAGATAATAAACGCAGACAAAAGCGGACAGGGGGAGATGTTAATCTTAAAGGGAGGATTGGAAATGAGTGAAATAATTGAATTGGATTTATCGCGTTCTTGCATACAATTAGAGGAAATAAGAGCATATAACCACATTCTTGAAGTTGCAGAGGCACGATTAGAATCCGGAAAGGATCCTTTTACCGCCTGGTTTAAGTTGCCCTACAACTATGATAGGGAGGAAGTAGAAACAATAAAAGAAGTTGCAGCAAGCGTGAGGAAAGAGTGTAGTGTTTTTGTGGTTATTGGCATCGGTGGCTCATATCTGGGGGCAAGAGCAGCTCTAAGTTTCATTGGTGAAAAGCCAAATTGTCCTAAAATTCTCTTTGCCGGGCACAATATAAGTGGCACATACCATCAACAGCTTTTAAATGAAATTGAAAACGAGGAAATTTGCCTTTGTGTAATCTCTAAATCAGGGACAACAACGGAAACCAGCATAGCATTTGCCCTCCTGAAAGATTTGCTTTATCGCAAATACGGTAGAGAAGATGCAAGAAAAAGAATTTACACCATAACAGACAAAACCGAAGGCACTTTAAGGAAAGAAACCATACAGGAAGGCTATGTTAGCTTTGTTGTCCCTAACGATATAGGGGGGAGATATTCAGTTTTGACAGCCGTAGGCCTTTTTCCTCTGGCTGTAGCCGGAATTGATATAGATGAAATCTTAGCAGGGGCAGCACAGGAGGTGCCGGAGAAGGTTAAAGAATATGCAGCAGTTCGCAATGCACTGCTTACAAAAGGGAAGCTAATTGAAGTTTTTGAAAGTTATGAACCCAGGTTGGAATGGTTTTGCCAATGGCTAAAACAACTATTTGGCGAAAGTGAAGGGAAGGATGGTAAAGGAATTTTTCCTACTTCTTTGCAATTCAGTACGGATCTTCACTCAATGGGGCAATATCTGCAGGAAGGGAGTCCTATACTATTTGAGACGGTTCTAAACATTAAAAATCCTCCGGCTGATATAACGATTCCTGAAAGTGCAGGATCTCTTTTAGCTGGCAGACAGATGAACTATATTAACAATGCAGCCCTTGAAGGGGTTATACGCGCCCACGAAAAGGCAGGCGTCCCTATAATTCGTATAGATATTGCTGCCATGGAAGAAAGATACTTTGGGCAGATGGTGCAATTTTTTGAAAGATCCTGCGCTTTATCCGGATACATACTGGGAGTAAATCCCTTTGATCAACCGGGAGTTGAACAATATAAAGCGGAGATGAGAAAATTGTTGGAGGAATAAATCATGCCGGCTATTCAAAACCAATAAGGGAAGGAGGGATGGCAATGTGTGCAGTAATACTTGAGAGACACGGCAGAATAGCGGTTATTCGGCTAAACAGACCGGAAGCGATGAACTCTCTTAACAGGGAAATGCTCATAGGCATAGAAAAGGCAGTAGATGAAGTTACAGATGATTCTTCAATAGAAATAGTTGTGTTTACCGGTGAAGGTCGGGCCTTTGCGGCCGGTGCGGATATTGCAGAAATGAAGGAATTAAATGAAGAACAGGCCATGGAATATGCTAAGTTAGGGCAAAAAGTATTTCTCAAGGTGGAAAGATTGGAAAAGCCCACAATTGCCGCTATTAATGGTTTTGCCCTTGGAGGTGGATGCGAACTTGCCATGGCATGTGATATAAGGGTGGCAAGTGAAAGAGCAAAATTTGGACAGCCGGAGCTCAGCCTTGGAATTACCCCGGGATACTCAGGAACTCAGCGCCTTCCAAGGATAGTGGGTAAGGCTAAGGCCATAGAAATGATTCTTACGGGGGAGATGATAACAGCCAAAGAAGCTCTGTCCATTGGACTGATAAATAAAGTTGTAGAACCTGACGATTTAAGGGAGGCTGTACTTGCCATGGCAACGGAAATAATAAAAAAGGCGCCTACCGCGGTTAGACATGCATTACGAGCTATTAAGGAAGGGTCATGTATGGATTTGGAGGAAGGAAACTGTCTTGAGGTACAACTTTTCTCTAAATGTTTTTTAACATCCGATCAAAAGGAAGGCATGAGCGCATTTTTAGAAAAAAGACCGGCGAAGTTCCGGGGTAGATAATGGGGAAAATAATAATATTAAGGCAAATGGGTTAAGGAGGAAATTCGGATGAAAATAGGTGTATTAGGAACAGGCACAATGGGTGCAGGTATTATCCAACTGGCTGCTCAAAGTGGCTACGAAGTAGTTATGAGGGCCAGGCGGCAGACGTCAATAGATAATGGAATTGCAACGGTAACAAGGAACCTGGACAGATTGGTGGCTAAGGAAAGAATCACAGATTCGGACAAAGGGCTTATCATGTCCAGAATTCACGGATCGACGGATATAACAATTATGGAGGATGCCGATATAATAATTGAAGCAGCCACGGAGGAGATTTCATCTAAGAAAACGCTGGTTGCAGACCTTGATGATTTATGCAAACCGGAAACTATAATAGCTACAAACACGTCCTCTCTATCCATAACCGATATAGCCTCGGCCACTAAGCGACCTGATAAAATTATAGGTATGCATTTTTTTAATCCGGTGCATGCAATTAAGCTTGTGGAAATTACCAAGGGTCTGTTGACATCAGAAGAAACCAGAAAAGCGGTACTGGACCTTACTGAAAGCATTGGCAAGGTAGCTATTGAGGTAGAGGAATCGCCAGGCTTTGTGGTTAACCGTTTACTAATACCTATGATTAATGAAGCAGCTGCCATATTGGCTGAAGGTGTGGCAAATGCGGAAGATATCGATAAGGCCATGCAACTTGGTGCCAATCATCCAATGGGCCCCTTGGCCATAGGTGATATGATAGGTTTAGACGTCATTTTGGCCATAATGGAAGTTTTTCAGAAAGAATTTGGCGAGGATAAATATCGTCCTCATCCCTATATCCGGAAATTAGTACGTGGGGGCAAACTTGGAAGAAAGACGGGAGAAGGATTTTTCATATACGGTGAATAAGATGGAAAAACTAATGGAATGGAAATAAAATATAATGATAATTTACAATTAGCTTTTCTTTTTATTGGAATAGGTATAAAATAAAAAGATGGGTTTCAAAAACTATTGACGCGATTTTTTAGAATATGAATCAGGAGATGCCGGAATAGTATGAGAAAAGAATGGTCAAGAGCAAAAACTAACAAATCAAGTAAAATGAAAACATTTATTATTTTCTTTTGTTTTACTATGGTGTTGGCAACTACCGGTTTCACATTTGCAGGCAGTGCAATAAAAAATGTTTTAAATGCTCCTATCTTAGGGACTAAGCCACAGGCAAACCTTATGGATGAGATGACACCTTTAGTGGATCCGGACAGCCCTTTTTATGAGGCGTTTAAGGACAAGAAAAGAATAAATCTGCTTATGGTGGGGTTAAACCAAGGTCTTACCGATACTATTATGGTGGCAAGTTTTGATACGGAGCAAAAACATGTAGACCTTATATCCATTCCAAGGGATACTTATTATGAAAGAAAAGGCTTTAATAGTGAAGCGGAAAGAAAGATAAATGCGGCATATAGAAAAGATATAAAAAATACTGCATACGCCGTAAGTGATGTATTGGAAGGCATGCCCATACATTGCTATGCTGTTGTAGAGTACAAGGGTGTTGCAACCATTGTAGATGCAATGGGGGGCGTACCCATGAATATACCAAAACCTATGCGTTACAAGGATCCAACTGATAAACCCCCTTTAATTATTGATATACCCGCCGGTCAGCAGGTACTGGATGGTGAACATTCGGTTCAATTCCTTCGTTATAGATCGGGTTACGCGGAAGGAGATATTGGTAGGGTGAAGGCACAACAGGAGTTTATGAAGTCTGCTTTTCGTCAGATGCTAAGCTTTGATCTGCCCAAAATTGCACGTACCATTGCTAAAAATGTAGAATCAGATGTTACGGTATCAATGGCTGCCAGAATCGCCAGTAAGGCAGTGGGGATGAAATCCGATAGCATTGAAACTTATATTATGCCCTATACTGAACAGGGACGTGCTCCTTGGTATGTTTATCCTAAAAGAAAAGAGATAAGAGAAATGATTACTAAGATATATTCAATTGAAGGAGAGGATGATAATGGTGAAGGAGCGGAAGGCTGACAATTAATTGCAGCAACCATTGAATAAACAGCAAAGAAAGAGATTTTTCAATTGAATGTTTTTTCATGAAGGCTTATATTATCTGTGTAGCTTTCATGAAATGAGTCTATTTATGGATGTCTTTAACTAATACATTTCTAATACAATTCATAAAATATGCACAGAATTATAGCTTAATAAAGAAATAAATAATTGTTTTTGGCAGAAGGATATAGGTGATGAAAAGTATGCCGGGAAAAAATCTATTGGATGAGCAGATCCTAAAGGAGAAAAAGGTTGCAGAGCTTCGAGAAATTGCCAAGGCCTTCGGGCTTCCGGGGTGGGATGTTCTAAAAAAGGTTGAACTGAGAAACAAATTGATTGAGATGGGCTCGGCCAATGTACAGGAATCGACAGATTTAGATAAACCTCAGCCAAAGGAGGAACAGACTGCGAAAAGAAGAGGACGACCTCCTGGAAGCGTTTCAAAAAAACGGGAAGAGGTTGCTGCTGTAGAAAAAAAGGAGGAAAGCAGTTTCGAATCGCCGGAAAAAGAAAAAGGAGGCGATGAGGAGAAGGTAGGGGACGATTTAGCGAAACCATCTGTGCCAAAAAAATCTTATGCTCCAACGGAGGATAGGCCGGAGGTGGAGGGGATATTGGAAATAGCGGAAGCCGGTTTTGGTTTTCTAAGATTTCATAATTTCCTTACCAGCGATAAGGATGTATATGTATCACCATCACAAATCAGGAGATTCAACTTAAAGACGGGGGATAAGGTAAAGGGTATTATAAGAAAACCCGGTGAGGGTGAAAAGTTTGGCGCCATTCTATATGTTAAGGAGGTCAATGGGGATGAACCCGGTGTAGCCATAAGAAGGCCTGATTTCGATGATCTTACCCCGATCTTTCCTTTTGAAAGGTTTAATCTTGAAGGAAATTCTTCCGAATTGTCAATGCGTTTGATAAATCTTGTGGCTCCCATTGGAAAAGGTCAACGAGGGCTCATAGTCGCACCGCCGAAAGCAGGGAAGACCGTCCTCCTTAAAAAGGTGGCAAGTAGTATAGAGAAGCTATATCCGGAAGTAGAACTCATTGTTTTATTGGTAGATGAAAGGCCGGAGGAAGTCACCGATATGCAGCGTTCCATTAAAGGGGAGGTTATTTACTCCACATTTGATGAACAACCCGCAAACCACGTGAAGGTTGCTGAAATGGTTCTCTCGCGGGCACAAAGACTTGTGGAGCACGGCAAGGATGTAGTAATACTTTTGGATAGCATTACCCGTTTGGCCCGTGCTTATAACTTGGTTATTCCGCCAACCGGTCGAAGTCTGTCCGGCGGATTAGACCCCGGAGCGTTGCACAAACCAAAAAAATTCTTTGGTGCAGCCAGGAAGATGGAGGAAGGTGGAAGCATAACAATTCTTGCAACTGCATTGATAGAAACAGGTAGCCGCATGGATGACGTAATTTTTGAGGAATTCAAGGGAACTGGAAACATGGAGCTACACCTTGACAGAAAACTTTCGGAAAAGCGCATTTTCCCGGCGATAAACTTAAACAAATCGGGAACAAGAAGGGAAGATCTGTTGATGAATCAGGATGAATTGGAGGCCATTTGGATTATGAGGCGAGCCCTATCAAATCAAGGCACACAGGAGGTTACGGAAACGATTATTGATAACTTGTCTCACACTAGAAACAACCATGATTTTATACAGATAATAAAAAAGATCAGATTAGAATAAGGAACGTAGCAATGGACTTAAAAAAGATATTTATTAAAGAGGCCTGTCCTACAAAGATAGGAGGTCAGGCCGTCTTAGAGGGGCTTGTAATGAAGGGTGAAAACCGCAGCGTTTTGGTAGTTCGTAAACCTGGCGGACGCTTTCATATACGCATTCGGCCCGTACCGCCAAGGGGGCTGCTCCAAAAGATACCGTTTTTGAGAGGAATTTTTATTTTCTTAAGTGTTCTCATAAGCGGTATCCAAACCATAATGTACTCGGCAGAAATATTAGAGGAAGCGGAGCTGGAAGAGGAGCATGGTGGTGAAGAAGGGAAAAGCATTTACGAAAAGGATAAGCTTACCATCTGGCTTGAGAAGCATTTTGGTGAAAAGGGTGCATTTAATATGATGCTAATATTCTCCATAATACTGTCGATTGTCTTTACGGTTGGTATTTTTATTATTGCCCCTACCCTTGTGGTGAACTTTCTAAGCGGGGTGGTGAATAACAATATATTGTTAAATCTTATTGAAGGCGTTTTTAGAATTCTTCTTTTCGTTCTATACGTTCTGCTAATTTCGCGGATGAAGGACATTCAAAATGTTTTTCAATACCATGGAGCGGAGCATAAGGCAATTCATTGTTATGAAAATCAATTACCTTTGACACCGGATAATTGCCAACAGTTTGAAACGCTGCACCCACGTTGTGGTACAAGTTTTTTGATGTTCGTTCTTGTAATCAGTCTCCTTTTGTTCTCGCTTTTAGGGTGGCCTAATGCGGCTGTTAGAATAGCATCAAGGATACTGCTATTGCCGGTGATAGCGGGGATTTCCTATGAGCTTCTTAGATGGGCAGGCAATGGTGATTCAATTCTAATCAAAATATTAAGTTTACCGGGGCTTGCTCTTCAAAAGCTTACTACCGCCGAACCTGAAAAAAGGCACCTGGAAGTAGCTATTATAGCTTTAAATGCTGTATTGTCACAGGATATGCCCAAAAGATTTGAAGGGGAAACCGATATAGAGGGGAATCTATATGCCATTCCTAAGCGACATAGAAAGACGGCAAAAAAACAGCAAAAGTTGAATGAAGCAAAAACCCCGGTGACGAAGATGGTTATTAATGAAGGGGAAGCTGAACCGGAAAATCCTATCGGTGATGAAAGAAAAAGGAAAAGCTTAGATTGGGTCTATGGGATCGATGAGATAAAAACGGAAGAGGAAATAACTGATTGGGGGTTTGAAAAAGGGGAAACCTTTGGGCCACGTATTAGCAGGGCACCATGGGAAAAGGATGAGTTCGGGAGAAGTCCTTGGTCAACGGAAGGGTATGACCCCTTCGAAAAAAAGAGGGAGGTCGAAAATGAGGAATCGCCTTGGGGCGGGTACGATCTTTTTTCAGAGAAAAACAAGGAAGAGTTTTGGGACGATGATGACCAGATTTCATGGGATCTGGAAAAAAGTCGGAAAACAACAGATAATTAGGGGACATTTAGTGTCAATATCTTTTGAATTGCGCGCTTTGCGAGGTACGATATATGAGTTATATGATAAAGGATTTGCTTCAGATAGCCCAATTGCGATTTAAAGAAGCTGGATGCTCAGATCCCCGGTTGGATGCAGAGCTTTTACTTTGCCATGTGCTGGATGTGGACAAATCCTTCCTATTCACCCACTATGGGGATACGGTTATGGAAAGGTTTGGACGGGGCTTTTTTGACCTAATGGATCTCAGAGCGGATGGGGTACCACTTCAATACTTGCTAGGTAATCAGGAATTCATGGGTTTAAATTTTGAAGTTAGCCCTGCCGTTCTAATACCGAGACAAGACACAGAAACTCTGGTGGAATTGGCGATGGAGGAAATACGTAAAAGGAGGAAATCCTTCAGAAAACTTGAAATTCTGGATATATGCACAGGAAGTGGTGCAGTGGCTATATCCATTGCCCGTTTGCTTGGTGATCAGGTGAAAATGAGGATAACTGCCTCAGACATAAGCAGCCCCGCATTAAAAATGGCGAAGAGAAATGCAATTAAAAACAAGGTGGAAAAAATCATTTTTGTAGAAGGCGATCTTTTTTCTCCTTTTGTAAGGGAGAAGGGGGAGACGGTAAAGCCAAAAAAAACCTTTGATTTAATAATTGGCAATCCTCCTTACATAGATACGGACGTACTCCCTACATTGCAAAGAGAAGTTAGGGAGCATGAGCCCATGTTGGCTTTGGATGGTGGGGAAAAAGGGTTACAATTGTTAAAACGTATTTTAAAGGAAGCCCCCAATCATCTGAATAAGAATGGTGCTATGATGTTGGAAATAGGTCATGATCAAGGTGAGGCCATGATTGAAATGGCGGAGTCATACAATATTTATACGGAAATAAGGGTGGAAAAGGATTTGGCTGGCAGGGACAGAGTGTTTATTGCCTATGCCAGATAATCTATAACACAGGGAAAGGCTATTTGTAAAAAAAATGCTTGCTTAACCTTGGCTGTTGTGCTAATATATAATAGCTGCCGAAAGGAAGTACTAAGTTATTAAAAACAAAAATATATATATTGATTGATAATCGGCTCGGCGATAGATATTATGCTTCGCAGTGAAGCCGTAAACGAGGTGAAAAGAAAATGAAAGAGAAGATCCATCCCGATTATGTAGAATGCAAGGTTGCTTGTGCATGTGGTAACGAATTTACAACCAAATCCATGAAAGAAGAGCTCAGATTAGATGTCTGCTCTGCATGCCATCCTTTCTTTACAGGACAGCAGAAATTTATCAATCGAGGCGGTCGTGTTGAAAAATTCAAAAAGAAGTTCAACTTGGAGTAAGGGGCCAAGCAAGACCGGAAACAATGATTTCCGGTTTTTTTTAGTTTAAAAATTGGATAAAATATGATAAAATTAATAGGTTAGGGATAGAAAATGAGGACTATTGAAAAATAGCAAAAGGGATTAAGTGTGTGTAGGTTTATCAATTAAGTTTGAATTAGGAACGGAGTGTAAATAATGTACGACAAACTGGATTTTATTGAAGAAAAATATGAGGAGTTGAGCGAAAAGGTTTCAAACCCCGAAATCATCTCAGATCAGCCCACTTGGAGACAGTATATGAAGGACATGGGGGAGATGGAGCCCATAGTCAAGAAATATAAAGAATATAAAAAAGTCAAAGGGGAAATAACGGATACCAAGGAGCTTTTGGGGGAAACGGGAATAGATGATGAGCTTAGGGAAGTAGCTAAAATGGAACTCAGCGAATTGGAAGGACAGATTGATACTCTGGAAGACGAATTGAAGATATTATTGTTGCCGAAGGATCCGAACGATGAAAAGAATGTTATCCTTGAGGTTCGGGCGGGGACTGGTGGCGAAGAAGCGGCACTCTTTGGCAGTGATTTGCTTCGCATGTATACCCGTTATGCTGAACGTCATAATTGGAAAACCGAGATGATGGATATTAACGAAACGGGAATTGGCGGTATTAAGGAAGCAGTTGTCTTGATAAAGGGTAAAGGTGCTTATTCCAGGTTGAAATATGAAAGTGGTGCTCACAGGGTGCAGCGTGTCCCCGAAACAGAATCGGGTGGTAGAATTCACACCTCGGCTGCCACGGTAGCGGTGTTACCGGAAATAGATGATGTGGAGGTGCAGCTCGACCCCAATGACGTTCGGGTTGACGTTTTCCGTGCCTCGGGTAATGGAGGGCAATGTGTTAATACGACTGATTCAGCGGTTCGTCTAACTCATATACCCACCGGACTTGTAGTAACATGTCAGGATGAAAAATCACAGCATAAGAATAAGGATAAGGCCTTCAAGGTATTAAGGGCCAGGCTTTACGACCTGAAAATACAAGAACAGAACAAGGAGATATCTGAAACACGTAAAAACCAAGTGGGGAGCGGTGATCGGAGTCAACGTATCCGGACCTACAACTTTCCGCAGGGGCGTATATCGGATCATAGAATTGACTTAACATTATATAAGCTTGATAACTTCCTGGACGGGGAACTTGATGAAATAATAGATAGCCTTATTACATCGGATCAAGCCGAAAAAATGAAAAACTTCTAAGGTGCCCGGAAATTATGGAGACAAAACTATATAGGATTGTGGAGGGGGAAAAGGGCTGGGAGGACAGATTCATAGAGGGAATTGATGAAGCCGCACTGATTATAAAGAGCGGGGGGCTGGTTGCATTCCCCACTGAAACTGTTTATGGTTTGGGCGCAAATGCCCTTGATTCACAGGGGGTAGAAGCAATTTTTGATGCTAAGGGTAGACCCTCAGATAATCCCTTGATTATACACATCGCATGTCTTGGTGATATGGAACGACTTTGTGAAGATATTCCAGAGAAGGCATTACTGCTTGCCGGAGCTTTTTGGCCCGGGCCCCTAACCATGGTGTTATGGAAAAGCAGGGGGGTGCCTTACATTACAACAGGAGGATTATCTACGGTTGCAATACGGATGCCAAGGCATCAAGTAGCGTTAGAACTGATAAGGAGATCAGGGTTTCCAATAGCGGCGCCTAGTGCCAATATTTCCGGTAGGCCAAGCCCTACAAAGGCAACACACGTTTTGGAGGATTTGAGGGGGAAGATTCCAATTGTTTTGGATGGGGGAGATTGTGATGTTGGTATTGAATCAACAGTTATTGATCTTACACAGGAAAGGCCTGTAATATTAAGACCTGGCTTTGTGACAGCGGAGGAAATACAACAAGTTTTAGGTTGTGATATCGATATGGAAAAGGGAAGCCGATGCGACGGAATACCAAAATCCCCCGGCATAAAATACAAGCATTACTCGCCAAAAGCTGAAATGGTCATTTTTGATGGTGATAGAAAAAATATAGAGACTGAAATTGCCAAAAGGAAAAGCGAGGAAGAAGCATCAGGACGCAAGGTAGGTGTTATACTCTTTGGCGAAACTGAGTTTGAAAAGGCCGCCCATGATTTCTTCGCAAAGCTTCGCGAAATGGACGAGGCAGGGGTGGATATTATTCTGGCAGGGGCATTAAGCTATAACCACGGCAAGGGGCTGGCCGTAATGGATCGTATGCTAAAGTCTGCCGGCCTCAAAGATGACAGTGGAACAGGTACTGCGTCACATGCATTGAAAAAAGTGGAGAATAGATTATGAAAATAGTATTGGCAGCTGACCATGGAGGTTTTGAGTTAAAGGAAAGTATTAAGGAGCATCTGATAAAGCGCAAGATTGAATATATTGATTTGGGGACTGATTCTGACGAATCGGTGGATTATCCGATATATGGTCAATTATGCGGAGAAGCGGTAATGGCCGGACGTGGTGACAGGGGTATAGTATGCTGCGGAACCGGTATTGGCATCTCCATTTCAGCTAATAAGGTTCATGGAATAAGGTGCGCACTTGTGACCAATTCTTTCATGGCTGAGATGTGCAGGAAGCATAACGACGCAAATATTTTAGCTCTTGGGGGCAGGGTTTTGGATGAAGAGGAAGCATTGAAATTAGTTGATATTTGGATAGATACAGAATTTGAAGGAGGCAGACATAAGAGGCGTGTGGATATGCTAAACTCTATGTAAAGTGTACGCTTTTATTGCGAAGAAGGTGAGGTTCTCAACATGGAAGGTAAGGGCAGAGTATATGTATTTGATCATCCTTTGATTCAGCATAAACTGGCACTTTTGCGAAACAAAAGAACGCCTACAAAGGATTTTCGTGAATTGGTAAAAGAGGTATCGATGCTGATGGCCTATGAAGCAACAAGAACGCTTCCTTTGCATGAGGTGGAAATAGAAACACCTCTTAGAAAGACAACGGCTTTAGTGCTTAAAGGCGAGGATATCGCAATAATTCCTATTTTGCGCGCAGGATTGGGAATGGTAGAAGGAATACAGAACTTGATACCGAATTCAAAGGTAGGTCATATAGGGTTGTTTAGAGACCCTGAAACCAAACTTCCAATTGAATACTATTGCAAGCTTCCCTCTGACATGGAAAAAAGGCAAATTATTTTGCTGGATCCTATGTTGGCAACGGGTGGAACTGCTAGCGCAGCGATACAAATGATGAAGGATAAGGGGGCCAAGCATATTATATTTATGTGCATAATAGCAGCTCCCGAGGGCATAGCGGTTGTTCAGACGGCTCATCCGGATGTGGATATCTTTATAGCCGCTAAGGACCAGTGTTTAAATGAAAACGCATTTATTATTCCTGGTCTTGGGGATGCTGGAGATCGGCTTTATGGAACAAAATAAAAAGTGGGCAATTAAATATACTTTGCGTGGTAAAGGAGCTAATGATGAAGATCATACCTGACAGTGTTAGCAGACATACAAATGTTTTTGACGTGCTTAAAGAAAGAGGCTTTATTGAGCAAACAACCCATGAGGATGAAATCAGGGAGCTTTTGGGGAAAGAAAAAATTAAGTTTTATATAGGCTTTGATCCAACAGCAGATTGCCTGCATGTTGGACACTTCATGCAAGTAATTATAATGATGTACATGCAAAAATATGGACACACCCCCATCGTACTCATAGGCGGAGGTACAGGTATGGTTGGAGATCCATCTGGTAGAACCGATATGCGCCAAATGATGACTGTTAAGACCATCGATGAGAATAGCAATGCTTTTAAAAAGTTATTTGACAGATTTATAGATTTTGATGAAGACTTTAAGTATGAGGGGCCTGATCACGAAAATAAGAAAGGACGAATAAACAAGGAGCCGGAACCGGGGAAGGGTATTTGTCTTAACAATGCTTCCTGGCTTTTGCCCTTAAACTACATTGAATTTATTCGTGACATTGGTAGGCATTTCAGTGTAAACACCATGTTAAGAGCGGAGTGCTTTAAACAACGGCTTGAAAAAGGACTTTCCTTTTTGGAGTTTAATTATATGCTTATGCAATCTTATGATTTTATGGTATTGGCTCGCGATTTAGATTGCAAGATGCAATTCGGAGGCAATGATCAATGGTCAAATATCTTAGGTGGAGTGGATTTGTGTAGACGTGAACTTGGAAAGCAGGTTTATGGTATGACATTTAGCCTTCTTACAACCAGTGAAGGTAGTAAAATGGGCAAGACTCAAAAAGGTGCACTTTGGCTTGATAAGGAAAAAACTTCACCATATGAATTTTATCAATACTGGCGGAATGTTGATGACGCTGATGTGGAAAAGTGTCTTAGGATGCTGACCTTTTTACCGATGGAGGAAATAGCGGAACTATCTAACTTAAAGGATGAAAAAATTAATTATGCTAAAGAAGTTTTAGCCTATGAAGTGACAAAACTCGTTCACGGTGAAGATGAGGCGCAAAAGGCACAGGAGGCGGCCCGAGCCTTATTTACCGGAGGAGGAAACATGGCGGATGTTCCCAAAACTCAGATGAGCCCCGATAGTTTTGAAGGTGAAGGCATAGGTGTGGTAGCTCTTATTGCCGATTTAGGGCTTGTTTCAAGTAGAGGTGATGGTTTTCGTACCATAGAGCAAGGTGGACTTTCGATAGAAGGTAAAAAAATTACGGATGCCAAGCTTATGATAACTTTAGATATGTTCAATGAAGGGAAGATTCTTATAAAAAGAGGGAAGAAGACTTTTCACATGGTCGTGTTGGAATAGGTTAACTGATAGGGCGAGAAAACAATATCCTACAATCCCCTATGCTTGATATAGGAGTAATGACAAAAATCAACTTGACATCTAATGGGCGCATCGCTATAATTTTATATGCACTGTGTGCAAGAATCCATTAGCCCCGGAATCTAAAACACAAAGATTCAGGTGGGGTGAAACACCTGAATGAATTAGATATTGAGAGGTATTAAGACGATGAAATCCTTTATTGCAAAACCTCATGAAGTAGAAAGAAAGTGGTACGTTGTTGATGCGGAGGGTAAAACCTTGGGCAGATTGGCCACTGAGGTTGCTTCAATTTTAAGAGGAAAGAAAAAAGCTATCTTTACCCCACATGTGGATACAGGAGATTATGTTATAGTAGTCAACGCAGAAAAGGTGGAGGTTACAGGTAACAAGAGAAATGACAAGGTATACAAGCGCCACACCGGTTATCCTGGAGGTTTGAGGCAGGTTAATTTCGAAATGCTTCAAGCAAAAAAACCCGAAGAAATTATAAGGCATGCCGTAAAGGGTATGATGCCTAAGGGCAAATTGGGTAGGCAAATGTTTAAAAAGTTGAAGGTTTATGCCGGTCCCGAACATAAGCATGGGGCTCAAAAGCCGGAAGCATGGGAACTTTAGGAAAGGGGTAAATCAAAATGGCGAAGATGCAATATTACGGAACAGGCAGAAGAAAGTCATCCGTTGCCCGGGTAAGATTAATCCCTGGGAAAGGTGAAATAACCATAAACAAAAAGCCTTTGGAAGAATACTTTGGTATGGAGATATTAAAAAGAGAAGTTAGAAGGCCCTTTGAACTTACGGGAGTGGAGGGTAAATATGATATGATCGCCACTGTTAGAGGTGGAGGAACAACGGGACAGGCAGGTGCTTTACGCCATGGTGCATCCAGAGCACTATGTGTTGCAGAGTCGGAATTGAAACCGGTGCTTAAGGCTGCTGGTTTCTTGACAAGAGACTCAAGGATGAAGGAAAGAAAAAAGTACGGCTTGAAAAAAGCCAGAAGAGCATCCCAGTTCTCAAAGAGATAGTGGAATGCAAATTCAAAAAATCAAAGGCACCGGACAGAAGTCGGGTGCCTTTTTTAATATAGGGGATTGATTAAATGATAACTTCATGATAAAATAATGATAAGTTAAGGAGGCGAGACAATGATAAATATTAGACCTGTTTCTGACCTTAGAAACAAATTTCCAGAAATAGAAGAATTGGTTAGGGAAACCAATGAACCGGTATATTTAACAAAAAACGGTCACGGTTCTATGGTTCTTCTAAGCTTGGAACAGTATGCAGCTTTATCTGATGGCATAGAATTTTTGCTGGATGAGGCTGATAAAGAAGCTGATTCAACTGATATCAGATATACTCATGATGAAGTTTTTTCGAATGTTAGGAAAAGAATAAATGCAGGAGAGTAAATATACTTTACGGTATCTTCCCAAATATGTGGAAGATCTTAATGAAATAGTCGATTATATTATTCACAAATTAAAAAATGTGACAGCGGCCAACAATTTCGTTGATGAGGTAGAAAGGGCAATCTGGAAACGCCTGAATAATCCGGAGTCGTTCGAGCCGTATAAGTCTGCGAAAGACAGGAAAAATACTTATTACAGAATACAAGTAAAGAGCTTCACAATTTTTTATGTTGTTATTGAAGATGTGATGGAAGTCCGACGGATAATTTATAGCCGCAGAGATTTGACAAAGCTCTTATAATAAGCGTAAGTGGATTTAGCTAGTTATATTTTACACATTTTTTACACATTTCTCAAAAGCCAGTTGCCAGCTATAGATCGCAAACACTGATAAACATTGGGTTTTGAGCACAAAAACATTTGGTAACCCAGTTCTCAAAGAGATAATAACCACAGGTTCAGTGAACCTCACGAACAATTACGAAGCGATCAATTACGAGAGCACCGGACGAAAGTCTGGTGCTTCTTTATCTTGACTTTTGCAGCAAAAGACCAAAAAATAACCCTGTAACCTTTGCAATAAAAGGGCTACAGGGTTTTCTTATCAATCAGAAATCTGTTGTACTATACAGTCTATCCAGCGACCCTTGCCATCTATACTTTGCTTGATGCCCTCATTTTTCAGGTACCTTGTGTATTCATCGCTGGTAAATTGAGATCCTTGATCTGAGTTTATTATGCCGGGTTTTCCATAACGCTGAATCGCCTTTTTTACAGCTGCAAGAACCGGTGCAGTATCTAGGGTGTCAGACAATTCCCAGCCAACTACAAAGCGACTATACCAGTCGATTATGGCTGTTAGGTACATATGACCTGCTCCCATTCTTATGTATGTGATATCAATAGCCCAAACTTGGTTCGCATGTGTAATACTTAAATCTCTAAGTAAATATGGATGGATCTTATGTTCCTTGTTTCGCCTTGAAAGCTTGGGCTTGGGGCACATTGCATAGATTCCCATCTCGCTCATGAACCTTTTGATTAGCTTACGGCCAACCGGAATATTATCAAAGTTCTGCAGCTTGTCGCGGAGTTTCCTGACTCCCATATAGGGCATCTTTGTGTGCCAGTAATCAAGCCGATTTTTTACCAGGTTTTCAAATTACGGGTCTGGCTGGGCAGGAGTGTAATATGTGCTTGTCCGATTAATCTCAAGCAATTCGCACTGCCTGGATACGCTTAATTTATGGCCTTTTAAAACCAGTTTTAACCTCCCAGCCTTTCCCAAAGACTTGTTCAGATTTTTTTTCAGCCAGTCATTTTCTATAGTAAGCTGACCAACCTTTGCCATTAATGCCTCATATTGCTCGTCCATCTCTTTCTCCCGTGCTCGGATTTCTTTTTCATCCCTGCTTTAAGAGAAGGCTCTTGGGGCATTTTTAAGGAATTCAACCTTCCAATTCCTTAGTTGGTTTGGACTAATGTCGTGTTCATTTGCAATTTCCCCTAGGGGGCGCTCTTCCCGGAGAACCTCTAACACTAGCTTGCTCTTAAATTCCGGTGAAAATGTTCTTCTCTTAGCCATTTTTCATGAACCTGCTTTCTTGACAGCTTTCTGTCTTTATTATATCAGGTTCATTAAGGTCTTTGAAAATTTTGTCTTGTTTTATGGGGACATTATAGTTATCCATGATACCCCTCGTTTATCAGATCTGAGGCAGAAGATTTTTAATGGCCAGTTCTCCTGCTTCTTTTAATATGTCCAATTTCCAGTCTTTTGTGCCATTGCCGTCAAGATAGAGCTCCACCACATATCCGCTTTTTAAAATGTGCAAGCTCCAGCGATTTGTTTCTGCCAAGTCCATATAGTATGCTTCATCCCCAAGGTTTTCTATTTCTAAGATGAAGTCTGGAGATTCCTCTTTTTGGAAGCTTACCATTCCATTAAAGTAATTTTCGGTGCCGCCAAATTCCTTATTAAGCCCTTTCATAAGGCTATTCTGGCGAATGAAAATCTGTAACAGATTATCTTCGGAATCATACACGCAATTCAGAGCCCCACCCGGCATTTCGTTGTCGACCTCTATGGCTTTTAATTCCGTTTTAAGAATTTCTCCCGCCTCATTAAGGGATATAAGGGATGAGGGCTGTATTATATCTGCCGGGACCTGTTCACCCGCCGGGTCAGACGACTTTGAGGCATCAGTCGCCTCGTTGGCCGTGGGATTGCCACAAGCAAATAACCCTGATATTAACATAATCGCACATATAAGAAGGAATTTCTTTCTCATCTGGATCACCTCCGTTATCACCATTTTTTGAAACTGTTATTTTCTTTTCAAAAGTTCTAACTATCATCAGCGCTTCGGCCTCTTTAATGGGTAGGCATGTGTATACATTGTGTGCTGCGTGGTGGAATTTAAAGCCACAACTCGCTTTGCATCGGCATGGGAGGCAGGCGGGGAGAGACATAGTGAGAAGTAAGCATATTCCCAAGATATTGCCACTACTTAGCCTTTTTGACTAAGCAGGAGAAATTCCTCCTTTCACAGTTGAGATTTGACCTACAGCAACTAAGAGAAAAGCCTTGATGTTAACTGAGTATTCAGGATAATCTATTTTAATAATCTTATCATATCGTATCCATATAGGCAAACGAGGTGTCGATGTTCTCGTGTGCCATTGGGTATAAAAATAGCTGGAAGGACTGAAAAATAATATGTCTACCCCCTACATTTGTAGGATGTATCCTCCAAGGGAAACCAATAAAATATAAGTACAATGCTATATTATCTGGAAAGGAAAGGAGGAGAGAACAATGAAGAAAAACAGGGTGAAAGGAATTCTAAGTATTATTTTAGCGGTAGTGCTTGTATTGGGACTTATGCCAATTGAAGGACAGTTACATGTCCATGCGGGCTATGAAGATGGACAGGATTGCGTTTACTGCGGCGAATATCGCTATGACGATTGGCTTTGCGATGGCTGTGGCGGGTGTAGTGAAAATGCCGGCGGTGGCGACTGCTATGCAGACCATCATTGCCCGGAATGCGGTGACTGCGAAAGCTCCGGCTTAGACCATTGCGGCAATTGTATGCGCTGTGAAGAGTGCATCGATATCTGTTCAAACTGCGAACTTTGCATTGATTGTGGTGCTTATGGCATCGAATACCTTTGCGGATCCTGTGGACAATGCCCAAATTGCGTCTCCGGCAGCATGTGCTTTGAATGCGGCTATTGCGAATCGTGCCACGGCGGCGACCAATGTTCGAGTGATGCTTGCAGAAAATGTGCAAATTGCTATGAAGCCCGCTGTCCGGAATGCGAGCGTTGCAATGACTGCAATGGAGATCTGTATTGCCCCGATTGTTGGTTATGCGCATTTTGCGCGGGCGGCGATATATGCCTTGATTGTTACAGGGATAGGAATTGCACCACATTATGTAGTGCTTGCGGTGATTATTGCATCGAATGCGCCGACGGATTTTGTGATGAATGTGAACTTTGTTCCGAGTGCACCGAATTTCTTGATTGTTGTGGAGGCTGTTTAAAATGCGCCGAGGCTGCGGGCTTACAGTTTTGCGTCGATTGCGGCAGGTGTGAAGATTGCTCCGAAGGATTTTGCGGAGGCTGCGGCTTGTGCAGCGAATGCGCCTTTATATGTACAGGATGTGGAGAATATTGCTCAGAGTGTGCCGATGCATTTTGCAATGATTGTGACCAGTGCGCAGAATGCGTAACCATTTGCTTGGATTGCGAAAGCGTTTGCGCTGAATGTGCAGCGAGCTTTTGCGAGACATGCCAGAAGTGCGATGGTTGCGTGGATGTTTGCCCCGAATGTGGCGAATATTGTAACGAATGTGCAGAGGTTTGTGGCAATTGCGGATATTGTGAAAACTGCGCAGAGATTTGCGTAAGCTGCGGCTACTTTTGCTCCGAATGCAACATAATTTGTCCCGAGTGCGGCTTATGCGCAGAAGACTGCACATCGATTTGCCTTGGGTGTTTCGACACTTGTATCGATTGTGCGGACGCGTTCTGCGAAAATTGTCAACTATGCGATGCATGTACAGAAATATGCCTCGAATGTGGCGAGGCATGTAGCGAATGCACGGCATTTTGTGCCGGTTGCGGCGTATGCGGTAATTGCGAGACAGTTTGCGAAAGCTGTAGTGCTTATTGTTCCGGCTGTGCCCTCGTTTGTCCAATCCATGGTGAATGCGAAAATTGCATCGATATTTGCGTAACATGTGAAACGTATTGTGAATACGACGCACTTATTTGCTTCGCATGTGGCGAATGCGAGGTTTGCACCGATTTGTATAGCACATACCATTACGACAAGCATGACCATTGGTTCATCTGCACGTGCGGCCAAATACATGGCCAGGAAAGCCATAGCTGGGGAAGCTGGACAATTCATGAGCCAGCTACCGCAACGCAAAATGGCGTCAAGAGCAGAACATGTAGGGAATGTGCGTATACAGCGCATGAAATCATTCCGGCAAGCCATGAACACATACCAAGCGAATGGATACCCGATACCCCCGCCACCGAAACAGCGGATGGCACCAAGTATAAAATGTGCATGATTTGTAACGAGGTGCTGGAAACGGGCATCATCCCGGCATTGGATCCGGGGCACACCCACGCTTGGGGTAGCATTTGGGAGTATGACAACACAAGCCATTGGCTCGCATGCACCTGTGGAAAGAAAGGCTATGTTTCGTACCATGATGCGGGCGACTGGATTATCGATGTGGAGCCTACCGAAACAACGGAGGGAAGCCGGCATCGTGCATGCAATAGATGCGGATACATCACCGTTGTCGAGACCATCCCCGCCATTGGGTCTATTCACACGCACGATTGGATAGACGCATGGTTCCGCGATGAAGCCAGCCATTGGCACGCATGTGCCTGTGGTGCAGAGAAGGATATGGCAGCGCACATTGCCGGAGATTGGATTGCTGATATAGCAGCTACCGAAACAACGGAGGGAAGCCGACATAAAGAATGTTTGGTTTGTGGCCATATCATGGATACGGCAACCATTCCTGCAACAGGTACCAACCATACCCATGAATGGGCAAATACATGGAGCTATAACAAAATAAACCATTGGTATGAATGTCCCTGCGGCGAAAAGAAAGATATTGCCGCCCACATTCCGGGAGGTTGGATCATTGATACTCCAGCTACTGCAACAAAAAAAGGAAGCAAACATAAAGAATGCACGGTCTGTGGCTATGTAATAGAAGTAGAAAGCATTCCTGCAAGGGGTGGATCTAGCGGTGGCGGCAGTCAAAATAAGGATGAAAATGAAAGCCCATCGGGGAACAATGTGCCAGCGATTGAATATACCACCACAAATAACACAGCCGTAGTAGATCTGCCAGAATCAAAAGTACAGGAGATAATAAATAATACACAAGATGGTAAGGCTGTAATAGATTTATCCGGAGCTATTAGCACCACCCAGGCCATATTACCCAAAACTGCATTGGAGGGCATTGGAAAAGCAGGACTTGAAATATCCATACAACTGGTCGAGGGAAGCTTGTCTATGGACTTGCAGGCTTTGGCATCAATAGTGAACCAGACTAATGGTGAGACCATTACAATGGGAATTGAAAACAAAGGCAAGTTAAATCTAAATGAGTTACAATCTAATGCAATTCAAGCCGGCGACAATGTATATGATATAAGTATAAGCTCAGGAAATAGAAACATTACAAACTTTGAAGGGAAACTAAACATGACGCTTCCATATGATGGACCACAGCCTGTAGCCATATGGTATCTAAATGACATAGGTGAAAGAGAGAAGATAGAGTCAACTTATAAAGACGGTTTTGTATATTTTACTCTTTCCCACCTATCCTTATATATAGTAGGGAAAGATAATAGGGACATGAGCTTCAAAGATGTTAAGGAAGAAAACTGGTTCTATGAGTCTGTGAAATATGTGTATGAAAATGATTTAATGAATGGAACGGGGGACAATAGATTCAGCCCTGATGGTGTTGCTACAAGGGGAATGATTGTAACAATTCTTCATAGATTAGAAGGGTTACCATTAGGAAAAGAAAACAAGTTCACTGATGTGGAAGAAGGTAAATATTATGTAGATTCAGTAGTATGGGCATCAGAAAATGGAATTGTCAGTGGGTACGGAAATAATAAGTTTGGCCCAGAAGATCCAATTACCCGCGAACAACTGGCAGGAATATTGTTAAACTATACAAAATATAAAGGGAATAATGTATCGCTCAAGGCTGATTTGGAAAGGTTTGAAGACTCAAAGGAGATCTCGGACTGGGCAATGGATGCGATGTCCTGGGCGAATGCAGAAGAATTAATACAAGGTGATGGTAAAAACTTGACACCAAGAGGTAATGCAACAAGGGCACAAGTAGCTGCAATATTATATCGCTTTGTAAAAAAATAGAATTAAAATTCAAAAGAAAATATTAACCAATAAAAGCCTACCAATTACAAGGTAGGTTTTTATTTATAGTGCGCCCGGCATAGGTGCAATCTAAAGT
The DNA here is from genome assembly GCA_050953445.1 of Anaerovoracaceae bacterium. GTDB lineage: Bacteria > Bacillota > Clostridia > Peptostreptococcales > Anaerovoracaceae > JBMNMS01. Next base: position 649,513 of record JBMNMS010000001.1, on the reverse strand, counting down.
AAGTGCCAATCCAACCATTTCCAATAGGGAAACGGAGAAGATAATTGCAGTGAATTCTATTAGATAAAGCTATGGGGTTGCATGCGACTTGCCAATAGTTTACTGCTCAAATTTGGATAGGGCTTCAATTGATATAGCTAAGCTCAAAAATGATTTTCGCCTGTCAAAATGGATGCTGGAACGAAAGACCGAAAGGTCAGGGACATGACAGTTAATTGTTTGATGTCAACTCCTTTCGGTTGATTACCCGATTTACTAATGCCTTGCAAATAAAATACAGTGTAATCTGACCAAGGGATGTTGTTGAAATAATTTTATTTAATACGCTTAATTTAGTTGGACGGGCGGTTTATTATAGAGTATAATCTATTCTACCAAATTAATATTTCGAGGTTTTTGCCGATAAGAATAACATAAAGCGTGTGAATAGTGTTATTATATGGGATTTGTACCGTTTTGATTTCAATATGAATGATTCTATAAGGGAGGAAATGAGATGAAGCAAAAGAAGATGTTAGCGATACTAATGACGGTAATGATGGTTCTTACCATGATGCCCTTGGGAGTATTCGCTGATGCAGATGAAACCGTTTCAAATGTAGAGGAACAGGTGGAGGAAGTGACAGGGGAATCTGTGGATGGAGCCACGGAAGAACCCGGTGATGCAGCAACAGATGAGCCTGAGGAAGAAGTAGCGGGAGAATCTGCTACAAAGGGCTTTGCCGATATGCCCAACAATTGGTCCACTTCGGCTTTGGAAAAGGCTGTTGCTAATGGACTTTTAAAGGGTTATGCAGAAGGGGATAAGCTGCTCATTAAAGCAACGGCACCTATTAAAAGGGCTGAGATGGCAGCGGTAGTAAACCGTGCCTTTGGGGCAGTAAAAAAGGCAGGCTTAGGTGGAGTTACCGATGTGGCCGCCACTTCATGGTATGCGGATGATATGGCAAAGGCTGTGATGATGGGAACCTTTATGAAGGATAGCAAAATGCGTCCAGAGGATGGGATTACAAGACAGGAAGCCTTTACCGTTCTTGCAAGAGCTTTTAAGATAACATCGGAAGGTACCGGTGAATTAAATAGCTTTACAGATAAGGGGCAGGTTGCTGCCTGGGCAGAAAATAGCCTTTCTGCCATGGTGACTGCCGGTTATGTACAAGGATCGGGAGGCAAGATAAATCCAAAAGCCAATATAAGCAGAGCAGAGTTTGCAGTGGTAATGGATAACCTTGTTAAGCAATATATTGTAAGTCCGGGGGAAGTTACGGGAGTTGTTACGAAGGGCAATGTACTTGTACGTTCGTCGGATGTGACTCTTAGGAACGTGACTATCAACGGAGACCTTATAATAGCAGATGGAGTAGGCGAAGGTGATGTAACTTTGGATGGTGTTACTGTAACCGGCAGAACCGTGGTAAGAGGCGGCGGTGAAAACTCCATAGTGATTAAAGGGAATTCGGACCTTGGCAAGGTGATCGTATATAAGGTGGATGGCAAGGTAAGGATAGCGGTTCAGGGTGGAGCCGATGTAGAGATCATATATATTGAAGATGGTTCCGATGATGTTAAGGTAGAAGGTACAATCGGGACATTGGAGGTAGGTGGAAGCAGTCTTGTAACCACAAGCAATGCAACTATAACGACAGCCATATTAAGCGGAGAAGGAGCTAGCCTAATATTGGGCTCAGGCACCACGGTGAAGAATGGTGAGATAACCGGGAACGCCTCAGGAATAACAGTAGATAAAGGAGCCACCGTGGAGAACATAATCATAAGCGGTGATAATGCAAAAATAGGTGGAAGCGGTACTGTAAAAACTGTGGAAGTAAAAGAAGGTGCAGATGGTGCATCTGTAACAACACCGAACACCAAGGTTGTGGACGGTAAGGAGGAGGTAACTACTCCACCGGCTACTGGTGGTGGAGGCGGTGGAAATTCCTCGGCTAATAAGGTGAGTGCTATTACTATAACAGCAAAAGTCGGTGGTGTTGATGTTGTTGGTGATGTTTATTATAAGGCAGAAGTTAAAGTAACAATGACATCAGGTACCGCTGGTGCTGAAATCTACTATACTTTGGATGGTAGCGAACCTACAAAATCATCAGATAAGTATAATGGTGAAGTCACATTAACAGCTCCAGGTAATGCCGGTGGAACAATCACAATTAAGGCCAAAGGCTTTAAAGATGGAAGCACTGCTTCTGATGTAACCACAAAGGCAGTTAAGTACTTGGATAAGGCTGATTTGACAGAGTATAATGCACTGAAAGCTTTGCTTCCAGCAAACAATGATGATGAAACTTACACAGAAGAAAGCTGGACAGCATTTGCCGCTGCTAAAGCTGAAATTAAAGATAATTTACAAGATACCGCTGGTCAAGCTGCTGTGGATGCTGAAGTTGTCAAAATCCATGAAGCATTAGATCTTCTAGAAGTTGCTGCAGGAAAAGTAAGTAAAGTTCAATTAGAAGCAGCAATCACATCAGCAACAGCAAACAAAGGTTCAGTTGAAATTAGTACCCTTGGAGATGGTACTGATGTAGCAAAGGATAAAAAATGGGTAACACAAGCTGTATCTGATACCTACGGTGGTGCGATTACCGCTGCTCAAGGTGTTTTTGATGATGCATTAGCAGATCAAGAAGCTGTTGACCAAGCAGTAACAGACCTAGCAACAGCAACAGGTATCTTCAACGCTGCAAAAGCAGATGGAACCCAAAGAGAAGTTGAATCAGTTGAAACACTTGCTGACATCAACGTAGCAAACGGAACAGCTATTGGTGGGGTAAGCTTACCAGCAACAGTAGAAGTAACCCTAGATGATGCAACTACAGAAAACTTAGCAGTAACGTGGGATACGGCAGGATATGATGGAAACACAGCCGGAACTTATACATTTGCAGGAACTCTAACTCTTCCTGGGAATAACACTATAGCTAACACCGCAAATGTAAAAGCTAGTGTGAAGGTAGTAGTTGCGAAAGCACAATACACCGTAACCTTCGACGTAAATGATGGAAATGGAACATTAACTGCTGAGGTTGATGGTGATGACATTAGCAGTGGTGGTGCTGTAGAAGAAGGTAAGGATGTTGTATTTACAGCAACACCAGATGCAGGCTACCAAGTAAGAATGTGGAAGAAAAACAATGTACTAGTTGGAGGTAACACCACAAATAACTTAACAGTAGAAAACTTGGCTGAAGATACAGTAGTAATTGTTGAGTTTCAAGCAATTCCCCCCACGACCTATACAGTTACTTTCAGCGTAGTAGGTGGAAATGGTACATTAACAGCTGAAGTAGATGGAAGTCCAATAGGAAGTGGTGACTCTGTAAGAGCAGATAAAACTATAGAATTTACAGCAACCCCTAATCCAGGTTATAAAATAAAGCAGTGGACAGAGGGTGGAACTGTTGTAAAAAATACGAGCACACAAGAAATTATTACAGATACGGAAATATCTTGGGATAATTTCGGGTCCGATTTTACGTTAACTGTAGAATTTGAAGAAGTAGCACCATTGACAGATGCCCAGAAATTAGCAGTAGACAAAACTCTGATTGAAGCTGGAACTTATGAGATCCCATTAGCAAGCCAGACAAACCAGACTACAAAGACAGCCTGGGTACAAGGTGCAGTGGATGCTTTAATCGCAAACGGCACAACAGCAGTAGTAAGCTGGAATTCAGGAGAAAGCAAATATGATGTTGCATTAACAAATGGTGGAGCAACAGGTAGTGCAACAATTACAGTTACTGAGGAAGCAGCACTTCCAGCCCAAAGTGGCGCACCAGAGTTAACAGCAGGAACTCCTGCAACCTTTGATACAGAAATGACAGTGGGCATAGGAACACTTTCTACTACTACCAATCTGACTTACACATGGTATCGTTCCGACAACAATACTTATGAAGCCGGAACTGATACAGAACTTGCAACAGGAACAACCTACACACCGGTAGCAGCAGATGTGGGCAAGTACCTGATTGTAGTAGCGACATCAACAGATGCAAGCGGAAACGGTGTAGTAGCTACAGCAGCAGTAGTAGCAAAAGCAGCCGGACCTGAAGCTATCGCTGCAAACTATGCAGGAACCTTCTCAGCGGCAGCAGACACCATTTATCTAACTGATCTTGCTGGAAGTGCGACAGGACTTGAAGCAGCAGTAGCCATAGACGGATCAAGCTATGGTGCATACGCTGCACTAACGGTAAACAGTGGCGGTAATGCAACAATTACAGGCCTAGCGGGTGTTACAGCCTCCACCAAGGTAAAAGTAAGAGTAGCAGAAACGGCAACTCACTTGGCAGGAACTGAGAAAGAGATTACAGTTAAAGTTCCGATAACCCAGGTAACTATTACAAATGTAACCGCTCCGGTTGGAGGGCAAGCTAAAAATATTGGATATGACATTCCTGAAGGAGCTAATTACAGCAAAGTTTCATCAGGATGGTGGGATGTTGAGGCAGGTAATTGGTTAGCCGGTAATTATGTAACTGGAAAGCAATATCGATTCCAAGCTACTGTAGAACCTAATGTAGGTTATATGTTTGCACCGAAAGATGAAATGACAGCATCAGTAAATGGAAAAAACGCAACAGAAATTGATAGCAATAACAAGCAGAGAATTATAAGGTATATTTTTACAGCAGTTGCGCCTCTAAACAACGCACCAACAGTTAAAGCTGGCCAAGATACTCAAAGTGGTAACGCAACCCCAGCATCAAATGATGGCAAAACAACAGCAGTACCTTATACAGGAGATGCTTCTGGATGGTTTGAAGATGCAGATGTTGCTGATACCTTAACTTATGCATTAGTATCTGCAGTAGATGAAAGTTCAAATGATGTATCTGGAGCTGTACAAATCGTAGGAAATGACATCACTTATACACCTGCAGCAGCTCAAGCAGAAAAGACTGTAACCATAGTAGTAAAAGCAAGTGACGGAACTGACGATAGCACAGGCAACGTAACAATTACCGTCACCGTTGGAGCAGTACCGGCAGATAAAAGCACAGACGCAACTTTAACATCAACACTGGGAACGGTGGATAATGATGCAGGAACAATAGTAGATATTCCAAACGGAACAACATTGGCAGCTTTCAAGGCAGCAATTACCCCAGCGGCAGGAGCAAGCTTTGAAGTATATAAAGCTGATGGAACAACGGAAGCAAATGATTTAGCATCAGGCTACAAAGTAATAGTGACAGCACAAGACGGAACGACTACTAAGACGTATACAATTACCATACTGACATCAACCCCATCAGCCACAGTAGCGGATATAACAGTAGATGGTACGCAGGGCGTAGCGATTGATGCAAAGGATGTAACTATCACAATTGCTAATGACACAATTAAAAATGAAATAGCAGCGGATACCGACTTAGCAGCTTGGATCACAAATCTACCCGCAGGGTTAGTAGCTAAAGCAAAAGCAGTCATAGCAGCAAATGCAACAGAAGTAGTAATCACAATATCAGGAACACCAACTGAGACGTTAACTGCTGCTATGACCATAGAAGTACCTGCAGCAAACTTAACAGGCGGCACAAAGATAGATGTAACAGCAAATGCCAATGCTAAATTTGCAATAGCAGCGCCAGAGTTGATAGGAAATATAGCAATTACAGTTACAGCTCCAGCTATAGGACAGACACCGGATTATGTCGGTGAGCTACCTGCCGGTGCAAAATACGCCAAGTCTGGTACAGGCATTTCATGGCAAGAAAAAGTATCTCAAGCTTGGTTAAATTCATCAAGCATATTTGAAGGAGGAAAAACATATAAGTTTTCCTATAGGCTTAAGCCTAATGAAGGATATATATTCACAATAGGTACTACCACAGTTACTGTAAATGGGGGAGAGGCAACCTTATCTACAGATGGTTCTAATCCTGGTCAATATATTGTGAGCTATGAGTTTTATGTAGTGAGTACAGACGCAACTCTAACATCAACACTGGGAACGGTGGATAATGATGCAGGAACAATAGTAGATATTCCAAACGGAACAACATTGGCAGCCTTCAAGGCAGCAATTACCCCAGCGGCAGGAGCAAGCTTTGAAGTATATCAAGCTGATGGAACAACGGAAGCAAATGATTTAGCATCAGGCTACAAAGTAATAGTGACAGCACAAGACGGAACGACTACTAAGACCTATACAGTTACCGTCTTGCTACCAACAGAAATTGAAGCTGATGTCGTACACGCAGCCAGCGGAAGCAACTTTACAGGGGTGCTTTACACAGCAGATGGAAAGCTTTATTATAACGCCCTCGATGCTGAAGGCAAATGGGGCACTCAAACTGAGGTTGCAACAGGCGTCTCAGAAGCCAGGTTGGCTATAGACGGAGATGATAATCCTCATGTGGTTTACACTACCAGCGACGACAAAATAGGATATAGAAAAGTTGAGAATGAAAATTGGGCTGTAGAAATTAAGATTGGAAGCTTAAATGGTGGCAAATGTAAGAAACCAGATATTTCGGTAGATAATAACAAAAAAGCTCATATAACTTATACAGATACGATGGGAGATACCGGAGGGCAACAAGATAAAGATGATATTATGTATGCATCTAATGCTGTGAATGATTTCTTACCAGAAATGAAGTATCGTGGATATTATGAGAATTGGGGTGGAAGCGCTTATTTTGGAAACTATTTTGAAAAAGGATCGTTGATTGAGGATGATGGAAGTAACTATTTTATAATCACGCATTTTCAAGAGTTTGATAGATCGAGCGGAGGAACAGCATATAAAACTTATTCAATAAAAGCCGCGTCGACTACACCTGTTACTGGTGAACCGGCAGGTAGGAACTCTAGTGACCTTTATGATATATACGATATGTCAGCAAATAATGGCAAAATAGTTGTTCTATATAGAGACACAGATAAGAAGGTAGCTGAACTCACAACAAGTGGCAACAACATCAATTTCACTAACCCAACTACTCTCACAGGTATAGGCACTCCACACTCCCTCGCTACCGATGGGACGGACATAGTAGTTGTTGGCTTAAATGGAAGTGCTTTACAGGCTTTCTACAACGGTAGTGACAAATCACCTATGGGAATTACGGTAAAAGCCGGAACTAAAGTTGCAGCCGTCTATGTAGACGGAAAGTTCTATGCAGTATATACCGACAACTCAAGTGGCGAAATTACAATGGTAGAAGTAAATAATGACTAAAACGAATAAACAACAAAAATATTAATGCTCTAACTCATATAGCCTATGAGTTAAACCAAAACCCTCGCAGGCAAAGAGCCATTGTAAATCAAAAGGCTTCCCTGTGGGGGTTTTTTCTTGACAAAAAGCTCCCTGTATTTTAATATTTAAATAGATATCTAAACATCTAATAAGGGAGGGCTTAAAATGAGTATTGGACTTACCTTTAAGGCCTTGTCGGATGGCACCCGCCGCGAAATTATCAGGCTATTAAGAGATGGTGACCTGACTGCCGGAGAGATTGCAGCAGCTTTTGATATATCCAAGCCCAGTATTTCTCATCACTTAAATATCCTAAAACAGGCAGACCTGATATGGGATGAGAGGCAAGGACAAAATATTATTTACTCTCTCAACACCAGTGTAATGGACGATATAATGGGCTGGATTTTGGAGATGAAAGGGGATGAAAGAAATGAGACAAACAAAGAGAAAAGCGGTTAAGGCCGGCCCGCTCCTGTGGTTAACAGTAGCAGCAGGTTTTTTAGCCAGCCTCATTCTTTACAGCAAGCTTCCGGATCAGATGCCAATGCACTGGAACATAGCTGGTGAAGTAGACCGTTACGGATCACGTCTGGAAGGAGCTTTTTTCCTACCGGCTTTCAATGCTGCTCTTCTTCTGCTTTTGGTATGGGCTCCAGCTATAGATCCGAGAAGAGAGAGCTATGAAAAATTTAAAAAATTCTACAGGCTTATTATGTGGGCAATAGTTCTCTTCATGTCCATCCTTCATGGGCTTATCTTAGCCTGGTCCCTGGGCATGAAAATAAGCATAGCTCTTTTTGTAAAGGCCGGAGTTGGCCTGCTCTTTATGATCTTGGGCAATTACATGGGCAAGGTTAAGTCCAATTGGTTTGTTGGCATAAAAAATCCTTGGACTCTGGAAAGTGAAGAAGTCTGGAATAAGACTCATCGCCTGGCCGGCCCCCTGATGTTTTCAGCAGGTCTTCTTATTCTTATTATGGCTTTTATTGATAAAGACTTTACCTTCTGGCTGGTCATATCCCTTGCCATGGCTTCAGCTTTGATACCCAATATTTATTCCTTCTTGCTCTTCCGAAAAATTAGCAATGGAGGCAAAATCTAATTTTACCGAATTGCAACAACAAATTGAATTAGTCTTAGCTTTTTGACAAATCTTTGTTGTCGTAGGTCATATATTAAAAGTGGATTTTTATTAGCTCAGCTTATTTTACTATTCGCCCCCATAAAGCGAGATAAAACTTCCGAAACTCTTAATGAACCTGATATAATAGAATACGGAAACTGTCAATAAAGAGGGTTCATAAAATATGACAAAAAGAAGAACATTTTTACCGAATTTAAAAGCAAGTTTGTTCCGAAGGTTTTCAGTGAAGAATGACCTCTTTATGAAATCGCAAATGAACACGACACTAGTCTAAGATAGTTAAGGGCTGGAAAGTAAAGTTTCTTAAAGATTCGTAAAATGTACTTATGAACTAATGCTGTATGAGGCTATTTAACTTCCGTGAGCCTCGGATGGCTTCAGCTTTTTGGGAGTATCTCTATCGAAAGCAGAATAAGAAATCATAAATTTGCAAAATACCATAAATTTATGCGAACAGAGGGATTGAGGGGCGGAAATGAATAGTACCTCCAAACTTATGGATGGGAGTATACCCAGATTATTATTAAAGTTTTCCCTACCCGCTATAGTGGGTATGTTGGTTCATGCACTGTACAATGTGGTCGATAGTATTTTTGTTGGACGGGGGGTAGGGGAATTGGCTCTTGCCGGAATAACCGTTTGCTTTCCCATTGTAATAATCTTGATGGCATTTGTCATGTTGATAGGAATGGGTGCAACTACACTTATATCGATTCGGCTTGGTGAGGATAGACTTAAGGAGGCGGAAAGGATTGCAGGTAATGCCTTCGGTCTTTTTTTTATTATAGGGATTGTTCTAACCTTGTTAGGTTTGATGTTTATTGAACCGCTATTGGTGCTATTTGGAGCCAGTAAGGATGTTTTACCTTTTGCTATACAGTATATGCAAATTATTCTGTTAGGAAGCATATTTATGGCTATCGGTATAGGAATGAACAATTTTATCAGAGCCGAAGGGAATCCGAAAATGGCAATGTATACTATGGTGATTGGAGCAATTACAAACATCATACTGGACTATATTTTTATATTCATATTTCACTGGGGAATAAGGGGGGCAGCAATCGCAACCGTAATAGCTTATATGGTGTCGGGGATTTGGGTGTTATACTATTTCCTATCCGGCAATAGTTTAATAAAAATTAGAATAAGAAACCTTCGTCCGGAACAGCAAATAGTAAGAACTATTATGACTGTAGGTTTTCCGGCTTTTGCCATGCAGATAACAAGCTGCGTTCAAAATTTGATTCTTAACCGCAGTCTCGTATATTACGGTGGGGACTTGGCACTGGCGGCAATAGGGATTTTAATGAGTGTAGCAACGCTGCTGGTGATGCCGGTTATTGGTATAAGCCAGGGTGCTCAACCCATAATCGGATTTAATTATGGAGCGAATGAATTGGAACGGGTTAAAACGGCGGTAAAGCTATCTGTTTTTGTAGCTACATTGGTGGTGTCAATCGGATTCATCATCACCAGACTTTGGCCGGAGCAGTTAATTAAATTGTTTAACCGCAATCAACAACTTATTGAGTTAGGGACAAATGCCATATCCATTTTCTTTTTATTCCTTCCCCTTGTTGGTCTGCAACTTATCGGAGCCGGCTATTTTCAAGCTGTTGGTAAGCCGATACAAGCTACCATATTGAGCTTATCCAGGCAGGTAATAATTTTCATCCCCCTACTATTAATTCTTCCGGTGTATATGGGTTTGGATGGAATTTGGAGGACTGCTGCCCTTTCCGATCTGGGAGCATTTGTTCTAACAGGAGCATGGTTATTGTATGAAATAAAGCATTTGGGAAGAACCGGGAAAGTAAATGAAGACATAGATTACAGAGAATACTAATTGAGTGTTTTTGAATTATCGAAAATTACATATTGGTTTTTACCCTTGCTTTTAGCCATATACATGGCCATATCGGCATTTTTTATAAGTGTTTCAGGGGTTTTTCCATTTGTGGGATAAATGGCTATGCCGGCACTTGCAGAAATAGTAAATTGACAATCTCCTATTGTATATGGAGCGTCAAATAATTCCATAATGTATTCCGCTACAACCTCTGCATCCTTGGGATTGCTAATGGCATCGATTAAAACGAGAAATTCATCACCGCCGAAACGTGTGATCATATCCGTACTCCTCAGCCTACTGGCCAGGCCTTTTGAAACAGCCTTAAGAATAGAATCACCAGCACCATGACCCATGGTGTCATTAACCATTTTGAAACTATCCAGATCTATAAATATTATACCGATATGGCTTTCGGTATCCCTTGCCCGGGCTATTGCCTGCTGCAATCGTTCGGAAAATAGAGAACGGTTGGGTAATCCTGTTAAATGATCATAAAAAGCCATTCGCTCTATTTCCTTTTCCGCCCTGATTTTAATGAAAACATCGGCCAAAATATTAGCCAATATCCGAAGCATTTTTATATGGTAATCAGACCACCGCTTAGTTGATTTTACGGTTATCAGTCCGATGAATCCGAGCATTTGCTCTTTTTCCTCGATGGGAACAGCAAACATGGATTTCCCATCATGATGGATCAGCTGTACATCTTCTTCCAAAGCCATGTATGCCAGTTCGTGTGGGTCCTCAATGCATACAAATTTGTTTTCCACAAGGTTTTTTGTTAGCCAGGGAAATGAATCAATATCAAAATAGGGTGAAGCATCTATCATCCGCGAAATATTTTCATTGCACCATTCGTGAGTATAGTTCATGGTGTTGTTTTGTGAATCGAAAAGGAATACAAAAGTACGATCTACATTGAAGAAGGCCCCCATTCTTGATAGCAAAGAATTTATTTTATCATCCATGGTGGACTGGGTTACATTTAAAAAATCATAGGTTATCTCCATTACCATCCTCTGGTAATCCATTTGATAAATGTTTTCGTTCAGCTTTTTCATATAGATGGTATTGATTTTAATGCCTATCCATAGAATGAGAAGAAATATTCCAATCCTGATTGCATAATCAAATTCATCCATATGGATGGCTCCTTTGGGAGCATAAATCCAAACTATTATTTGTGTTATTATTGCTATGGATGTGATTAGGATAAGAGGAAGTTTATTATTGAATAGCATTGAAATGACGATCAACACAACGGGAAACATCCATACGGTGATGCTGGCATGGTCTAAAAATATTAAAGTTATGATGGGTATACTGAAAAGAGGCACCACAAGGAAAATTAATTTTCTAACAGCTAAATTCAGTATGAATTGTGAGAAATAAATTATAATGCCTAAGAGGAAGAAAATGCTACCAGCGATGAGCATGGAGTCCAGATTTGTATCGCATTTATTAAGGAATGGAAAGAAGTGTGAAAGTGATGTGAATACACCGCCGGAAAGAAATGCTATTCCTAAATAGTTATGTAGTTTTTTCATGGTTTCATCGTCGAGGACTAATTCTTCACAGCCTTCTGGTGTTTTTCCCTTAAAATGATGACACTTTATCAATAATAACAGGGCGAAGGTGGGTATCAATGCAACTATGTGGCAGATTTGTGGTGGATTGTTGAGGTTTTTTGAGATAAAATTGAAGCCAATGTTTAAGATTATTGCTGAAAGAATAGAGAATAGAGCCAGATTGGCCTGTTTTCGCACCATTTTATCCAAGGGGTTTTGTTTTTTCCATCTATGCATCAGTAAAAGGCATGTTATGACATAAAACACATAGTGCAATTGATAAAGGACTATCCAGGATTTTTGATTTAGAATGTTATTCCATAGGTTATATATGGGGATGAGTTCGTAATAAGTAGGAGCGGCGTTACCTGATATAGCAACGATATAAAAGGTTATCCCCGCAGGTACATATAATAATATAATGAAGTTAATGTTTTTGAATATGAATTTTTTGTGGTTTTGAGTGATGACCAAGGTTAGGTGAAGTAGAATTCCATACAATGAGGACCATCCTAAGGCAGATATTTTATGCCAGAAATGATATGCCTCCTGTTCCGGGGCGGAGAAGGCAATGGAAAGGCCAAGAGACCATATTGCAAGAGAGATACAAAAACTTAGAAATAGTCTGTTTAATAAGGCCTTTGGATTCAAGTAAATTATGTATATCCCGCAAAAAAAATAAACACCGAATACTGTAAAAAACAGCAACGAAAGCCAAAGGGGAGAAGAACTCATAATACACCTCCCGCCAGAGTGGTTTTTCTTATACTTTGCGTTTTGACTAATTGTGTTTTTTCTTTTTTATCTACCCAATGTTTGACAAGTGTATCACAGTTTAAAAATAAAAGCAAATGGCATCCACGCTCAATGTGGTTAACTTATGATAATGTCACTATATAATTCACTTGGGATAATGTCCCTTTTTGAAATAGAATATGAAACATGAAAGAAGGAAGAATTACATTGACTCAAAACCAGCTTAAACGATTAAAAGTGATGAATGCCTACATAGATGGTAACATCGATCGCAAGAGAGCATCGGAGCTGCTTTCCCTTTCAGAACGTCAGATTTCACGCCTAAAGAAAGGACTGATTACACAAGGTGAGACGTTTCTGATCCACAAAAATACAAACAGAAAGCCCTCTCATGCCGTATCCAGCGAGGTGAAGGAAAAGATACTTAAAACATACGTTTTGCCCCAGTATGAAAGCGTCAATTTCCTTCACTTCCAAGAAGCCCTCGCTGAGGATTATGATATTCGTATATCATATACCGCACTTTCAAGTATACTGAAATCCGCAGGAAATAAAAGCCCCAAATCAAAAAAATCAAAACGTCGCCGGAGCCGTCGCAAGCGCCGTGACTGCCCGGGCGAGTTGATTCAAATCGATGCCACGCCTTATAACTGGTTCAGAGATGGCAGGATGCTCGCCTTGCATGGAGCCATTGATGATGCTACTGGTAATGTAGTGGGGCTTTACATTTGTGAAAATGAGTGCTTAAACGGATATTTTGAAACCATGCGCCAATGCATTTTGAGCCATGGGGTGCCTCAGTCAATTTATTCAGATCGTCATACAATATTCCGTTCACCCAAGTCAGACAGATTAACGGTCGAAGAAGTCATCGCGGGCAAGATCGTGAATCTAACCCAATTTGGACGAGCTATGCACGATATGGGGACGGATATCATCTTTGCAAGAACATCTTGGGCAAAAGGGCGAATAGAGCGGCTTTGGGATACATTACAAAGTCGGCTGCCGGTTGAGTTTGCAAGAAAAGGTATAAAGACAATTGAGGAAGCGAACCGCTTTCTTAGAGAGGAGTACCTTGCAAGGCATAATCGTAAATTTGCGGTAGAACCGGAAGGAAAATCTATCTTTGTCCCTCTCAGGTCCAACATTGATGTAGACACAATTTTATGCATTAAAAAGAAACGAAAAACAGATTCTTCAAGCTGTTTCTCCTTCAAAGGCAGGTTGTTCAAAATTGATACACAAGGCTACCCACTTGTACCCGCCAGAAAAGAAATCGAGGTCTTGCTTGGGCCAAGAGTTGGAATGAAGGTTCGTTACAAAGACCAAGTATATGAAGCTATCCAATATTTAAAGCCAGAGCGTAAAGATGCCAACTTGACCGTCCGACACAAGGTGAAAAAAGTAGTACAACCTCATCTTGTTCATAGTTCTGATAAATGGAAAGAAATCTGGCATAGTGAACCTTATGAACTGTCATTGAAGTTCTTATATGAACTTTTCTTTGACAAAGAAGCCGTTTAGCAGAAAATTTGATCGCGGTTTACATGGAGCTATGCTGTGGTAGGCCCCTGGCCGGGCGGTACTGGTACCACCCTACCGCCTAAAAACACAGCATAGGAGGCTCCATGTCAACCGAATAAGATAAAAATTTCTGCGGGGCTGCTAAAGGGACATTTTCATAAGTTAATTTGATGCTCAAAAAGGGACATTTTCACAAGTTATTGACAATGGCATCCACGCTCAATATTTATATACAGGTAATTGAAATTGCATGGTTCGATGATTTTCAAGGGACTATGCCTTAAAAATCAATATGGGGAATTCCTTGAGGCATAATTGTTTTGAGGTGATTGCCATGTATCAAAGAATACGAAATATGCGTGAAGACAGAGACTTAACACAAGACCAAATAGCGAAGTATTTAAGCATTCATCAAACGACTTATTCCGATTACGAACTGGGGAATCTTAATATTCCTATACCTGTTCTTGATAAATTAGCGTATTTATTTGAAACCAGCATCGATTATCTTGTAAATCGTACGGACGAGAAAAGTCCCTATCCAAGTAAGAAATAGTTGGTATAGATTATAAAGTAGTCAAATTTTTTATTCCACTCAAGGCTGGCGGTAGTTATAGTATTGCAATACCAGATCCACCTTACTATGAACACTGAGTTTACGATATATCTGTTTTATATAATAATTTGCACCCCAAACAGTGACAGAGGTTTTGGCTGCAATTTCTTTTGCCTTCATGCCGTTGAGAAGCATATAAAAGACTTCTGTTTCTCTTGGTGTCAAGGTTTTAATGGCGTCGTCCTTAACAAGGTGTTTTGATTCTTCCTTCATGATATACCCTCCCCTCCATCTTTATTCTAAAAGGAGAATTCATATTTTGATAGCTATGAATTATAGTAGGTTGCATAAAAACAAGCCTTGTCAAAATACAGTTTATTTGAATACATCTATATCTTTGAGGAAAGATCCTGAAGTGATAGGCGGGCAAACAGCTCTGAACGGTTACTTATGCCCAGCTTTTTGTATAGATTTTTTATATGAAAATTAGCGGTATGAACACTGATATCCAGCTCGCTGGCGATTTGCTTTGCATCCTTACCATTTAAAAGCAAAACCACAACTTCCTTTTCCCGTGGGGTTAGATTCAGTTTATCCAATATGTTTGATTCCTCTACTTTCCGATGGATTCCAATCATATCAATAGATTGAAAATCGTCCGACCATTCAGCATAGAAAAGATATTTTGAGTAGGCGGGGGATAATAGTATAAAGATGATAAACACAGCACCGGAAGTTAGAGTGGCTGTAATGGGTAGTAGTTCGGGCATATAGGTGGAAATAGTGCCTGGTATCACATAGGAAATCATGCTTATGGGCAATATTGTTACAAGGCATAGCTTAAATATACGAAAATCACCATGTTTTTTAAAAACGCAGCCTAACAAGTAATAAGCCGCAATATAGCCCATTTGCTCAAAGCCGTGGATATAGCGTGCAAAACTGCGCAAAAGGCTTTCCTCCGGCATGAAATATAGACCGTAGGTGCAAATCATGGCTATAAAGAATATGTTGCACATATTCCAGACGCTGCGTTTTGTGGCAAGCTGCAGTACCACCGCAAGGCATACGACCAAGATTCCCACGGTGCCATTTGCTATCATGGCAGTTGGCGATGAGGCCCCTGGTAAATAGGTATAAAATATTTCAACAAAGTAATGGGCGATAAAGAAATACAGGGTTAGCTTAAGTGCTGGATTCAATGATGCTTTAGGTCTTTTTTCTATAACCAAAAAATCCCCTGTTCTATATAGGAAAAGGCAAACACATGTGCCAAGAATGAGTGCGGCTAAATAGGTTTTGTCAAAGATACCGGATAAAAGGTTCAAACCGGAAATAATTTGATTAAAAGCAAAAAATAATGAGATAGCAGCAGCTCCCAGTAGTCGTTCAGTATTATTTAAGGTAAAGGTATAGGCAAAAGATGCACAGGCAGCACAACCCCCTAAGGCGAACATGAAGGATATGGCTACAAGCAGGCTGGACAAGCTTTCCGTCATAAAAAGCCATATGGTAAAAAATGCGGCGGTTGTCAAGGCAGATACCCTTGCAAATAATACCATATTCCGGGTGTTTGTAAAAGCAAACAAGGCCCCTGCTCCAACGCAATAAGCGCTTCCCATAAGTGTCATGGCATCCAGATTGAAAAGTTGTATTGAATCACTGAACAACACTCCCTGCATGTTGGCAAAAACCGGGGCCAAGGGGAAAATCAGCATATATTTCAAGTGGCTCAAACGCACGTTGCGAATGTTTATATTATCTTTAGAGCGGAGCAGTGCTAAAAAATAGGCCGCAAAGCCCTTTCCTGTGTTTTTTGCTGCCTTCGGCATAATGTAATCACCTTAATCAAAGCTGTTTTTTTTTATTGTATCTCATAATTTTGTATACTTCAAGAATTTAGCAATAAATCATTCTGCCTTATTCTATGGGAATTCTTCTATACCTTCTATACTCTATATCTCATAAGTTAACCACAACTCATGAATTTTTCATGTCAATAACTTGTGAAAATGTCCCTTTTTGAGCATCAAATTAACTTATGAAAATGTCCCTTTAGCAGCCCCGCAGAAATTTTTATCTTATTCGGTTGACATGGAGCCTCCTATGCTGTGTTTTTAGGCGGTAGGGTGGTACCAGTACCGCCCGGCCAGGGGCCTACCACAGCATAGCTCCATGTAAACCGCGATCAAATTTTCTGCTAAACGGCTTCTTTGTCAAAGAAAAGTTCATATAAGAACTTCAATGACAGTTCATAAGGTTCACTATGCCAGATTTCTTTCCATTTATCAGAACTATGAACAAGATGAGGTTGTACTACTTTTTTCACCTTGTGTCGGACGGTCAAGTTGGCATCTTTACGCTCTGGCTTTAAATATTGGATAGCTTCATATACTTGGTCTTTGTAACGAACCTTCATTCCAACTCTTGGCCCAAGCAAGACCTCGATTTCTTTTCTGGCGGGTACAAGTGGGTAGCCTTGTGTATCAATTTTGAACAACCTGCCTTTGAAGGAGAAACAGCTTGAAGAATCTGTTTTTCGTTTCTTTTTAATGCATAAAATTGTGTCTACATCAATGTTGGACCTGAGAGGGACAAAGATAGATTTTCCTTCCGGTTCTACCGCAAATTTACGATTATGCCTTGCAAGGTACTCCTCCCTAAGAAAGCGGTTCGCTTCCTCAATTGTCTTTATACCTTTTCTTGCAAACTCAACCGGCAGCCGACTTTGTAATGTATCCCAAAGCCGCTCTATTCGCCCTTTTGCCCAAGATGTTCTTGCAAAGATGATATCCGTCCCCATATCGTGCATAGCTCGTCCAAATTGGGTTAGATTCACGATCTTGCCCGCGATGACTTCTTCGACCGTTAATCTGTCTGACTTGGGTGAACGGAATATTGTATGACGATCTGAATAAATTGACTGAGGCACCCCATGGCTCAAAATGCATTGGCGCATGGTTTCAAAATATCCGTTTAAGCACTCATTTTCACAAATGTAAAGCCCCACTACATTACCAGTAGCATCATCAATGGCTCCATGCAAGGCGAGCATCCTGCCATCTCTGAACCAGTTATAAGGCGTGGCATCGATTTGAATCAACTCGCCCGGGCAGTCACGGCGCTTGCGACGGCTCCGGCGACGTTTTGATTTTTTTGATTTGGGGCTTTTATTTCCTGCGGATTTCAGTATACTTGAAAGTGCGGTATATGATATACGAATATCATAATCCTCAGCGAGGGCTTCTTGGAAGTGAAGGAAATTGACGCTTTCATACTGGGGCAAAACGTATGTTTTAAGTATCTTTTCCTTCACCTCGCTGGATACGGCATGAGAGGGCTTTCTGTTTGTATTTTTGTGGATCAGAAACGTCTCACCTTGTGTAATCAGTCCTTTCTTTAGGCGTGAAATCTGACGTTCTGAAAGGGAAAGCAGCTCCGATGCTCTCTTGCGATCGATGTTACCATCTATGTAGGCATTCATCACTTTTAATCGTTTAAGCTGGTTTTGAGTCAATGTAATTCTTCCTTCTTTCATGTTTCATATTCTATTTCAAAAAGGGACATTATCCCAAGTGAATTATATAGTGACATTATCATAAGTTAACCACAACTCATGAATTTTTCATTGACATAAAAATGTCCATATATTATAATAATGTTCGCATGCCAAACATTATTTGAATTGGGGCTATAGCGCAGCTGGGAGCGCGCCTGACTGGCAGTCAGGAGGTCAGGAGTTCGATCCTCCTTAGCTCCACCAGATAAAGACTTTGTAGTTATTCATTACAAAGTCTTTTTTTTCTTAGGCTTTTTATCTTATGGCGGACTTCCTCTGTGCACAAAACAGGGGTATGTGGTGTCAAATGAAGGCAGGGGCAATATCCGCTATTGATTTTTTAAAGGAATTCAAACATAATATCGTTGAGTGGATTAGAGGGGTGCTGTCCTGGCAGATGTTATGGGTTATTTAGGTTTTAAAGAAGAATGAAAAGGAGAGTACTGGTGTGACAAAACCCACTATGAACACCGTTATCCCAGCAATTTCCGCGGTTATCCTGTTCTTATTTGCATCTATGCTTCGCTTGCCTTATCCAAGTGATAGTTTTATCCTATGGGGCATAAAAGGTATCCTTGTTTACCTTATTTATGTGGGTATGCTTGCTGCCTGGGCTGTTTCACTCAGCCGTCGCATCATACAGAAAAATATCCGAAACTATCTGCTGGCAATTGCAGGTTGCATGATGTTTTGGATTGTTGTAAGGTCTGTTAAGTTTAAAATCTTTACGTTCTACCCGGTAATAAATCGTATGCTCTGGTACACCTTTTACATTCCAATGATACTAATCCCACTGCTAAGCTTTTTCGTTGCCGTGTGTCTTGGTAATGATGAAAAACAGTATCCGGAAGGGAGGCACCGGCTCTTGTTCATTCCAGCCTTATTTCTTATCCTGCTCATCATGACCAATGATTTACATCAGTGGGCTTTTGTACTTTCCTCGGATTTTACAAATAATTCGAAGGCGTATACTAATAATATATTGTACTTTATAGCTGTGGGTTGGATTGTATTATTTGAAATACTCTTTCTAATAATAATCGGGAAAAAAAGGCATGTGGTCGGAACTACCGGCTGGATCTGGGCACCCTATCTAATACTGGGAATCGGTATTGCCTATACATTCCTTTATATTCATCACAAGGATCACATTTTAGTACATCTTATAGAAATGACCCCTTTTCTATGCTTTTTGGTGGCCTGTATTTGGGAAAGTTGTATCAAAATCGGTA
Organism: Anaerovoracaceae bacterium; assembly: GCA_050953445.1. Classification (GTDB taxonomy): domain Bacteria; phylum Bacillota; class Clostridia; order Peptostreptococcales; family Anaerovoracaceae; genus JBMNMS01. Next base: position 630,085 of record JBMNMS010000001.1, on the reverse strand, counting down.
TGATTCCTTCCAACACAAGGTATGATGTTTTGTTTTGTCACTCAGCCATTTCTGCACAGATTGTGGATGAAAGTGGTCATGTTCGCTATGGAACCGCAAAGGTAATGCCGTTGGATGAGGAGAGTTTCGATACTTTGATAAGAAAAGGTAGATTGCAGCAGGATGGGAACACAGAAATCCATGCAGCGCCCATCGCAGGAGGATATGTTATCTGGCAGGAGGATATTGCACTTATCACCCGATTGAATCAGCGCCTGTCAGATAATCGGCAACGCCTTAATGAACAGAAATATATGATGGAACAGGAGCTCATAAATAGAACAGAGACACTGAGAATCCAGGAGCAAACACGGATTTACGAGCTTATTTCGAAAAGGATACAACCCCAGCTAATTCAAATTGAAAAGCGGCTGGATGATATAGAGGACAAGGATGATGCATTCCGATATAATCTGCTTTGTGAAATCAATGTTCTTGCCGCCTATATTAAACGGCGAGGCAATCTTATCCTGCTGGCAGAGGAAACCAGAAGGGTTAGCATCAAGGAGCTTGAATACTGTCTTGTCGAATCCTTGGAAAATCTAAAACCCTGTGGGGTATTCGGCAGCATTTCCCTTGGAGATTCAATTGATTTATCCATAGACTTTGCTGCCTTATGCTATGATTTATTTGAGGAGGTAGTCGAACAGAATCTATCCTATTTAATTGGCATATCTGTTAAGATGCTGCAATCTGAAGAAGAATTAGTTTTTATGGTGCAATCAAAAACCAGTCAGACTGTAGCTCCATTTTTATGGGATATTTGGGAAGGTGAGAGGATCTCACCTATGGGCTGTCGGATAAGCCATGACCTGGAAGATGGGGTGTCGCTGACTGTAAGCCTTTCCTTCTTGAAGGGAGGTGAGGGGCGATGACAACTTTTACTGGATGCCCGCGGCCCATACAGGCATTGCAGCTATTGGTTTTCTTCCTATTGATGGCAGCCTTTATTGTTTTGATTACGATTCAGGGATTTCGCCGAGAAAATATCCGCAAGATGATCATGAATATAGTCATTCTTCTTGCTATTGCTCTTGATCTGTTACTTTTAGGGTATGCTTATGAGGCTACATTGATGGATTATGTAGTTCCCCAACTGACACGACGTATAGCAGCTTTTCCTATGGCTATACATATCCTAATGGCATTACTTGCCATCAGTTGGGGAATTCATGGATTCGTGCGTGAAAATAAGCTTCAAAAAAGTACGATTACCTCTAAATCGATTCGCGCGGCATTGGACAATCTCCCCAGCGGGCTATGTTTTGCTTTGGAGAACGGTAAACCTGTTTTGACAAACCGAAAAATGTATGCTCTGGTAGATGTGATCACCGGTAATCACCTGGTGAATGCCAATAAGCTTTGGAATGATTTGGAGGCCTTGCCCACCCATAGTGAAATAAAACGCATCCGGTACGCCGGGGCATTAGCATTTATATTGCCTGATGGAAGCGTTTGGCGTTTCGTTCGCAGTGAAATAAAAGGGGAGGGTGTATATTATCTGCAGTTTATCGCCACTGAAATCACAGAGCAGTGGAGATTGTCTCAAAAGCTTGAACAGGATAACATCGAGCTGGATAAGCAACAGAGGAATCTGGTGGAATTGCTCCGGAACATCATACAAATACGACAGTCTGAGGAGATATTGAATTCTAAGATACGCCTACATGATCAATTGGGGCACGCTGTGCTTGCAACACGCCGCTATCTTCTGAAAAGTTTGCCGCTGGTTAAGCAAACGGAAATAATCGCCATATGGAGAAATCTAACTCAAGGGTTGAGGAACAAAGGTTTTGATGTACAGGGAAAGGGGGATGTAATACAGGAGTTGACGGCTATTGCGAAAGAACTTGGGTGTACTATTGTTTTTGAGGGAGATTTTCCAAAAGGCAACCGACTTTTGCTCGATGCAGTGCGTGAATCACTTACCAATGCAGTTCGCCATGCCGGTGCTAATTTGCTCACCGTTTATACCAGAAGGGAGGGCGGTGAAATACAGGTTACAATCGCTAACAATGGTGAAGCCATACCATGCCGGATTACGGAGGGAGGAGGCCTATCTTCTTTACGCAGAAGGGTAGAAACTATGGGCGGAAAAATGGAGATTTCTTGCGTAAATGGAGTCATATTAAAGATAATTGTTTATGAAAGGGAGGAGATCTGATGACACGGGTTTTGATTGTTGATGATTCGCGCATTGCAAGAAGCATTCTTGAAGAAATTGTCTTAAAGTCTGATAACTACACCCTCGTACGGTCACTGGAGAGCGCGGAAAAAGGGAGTTCAACTTAGGGATTTACGAAAACAAGTAAATTTTTGACCGACACTCTTTAAGCGGAGACTCAACCGATAAGGAAAAGTAAGAAAGAGGCATTATCTCACAAGGGATAGTGCCTCTCTTTTGGCTATTTCTTTTCGGATAATTCTTTGAATGTACCAAAGATTTTCTCATAAGCATTGTTATCAGTGATTTCCGATAAGGGTATTTCATACCCCATTACACGTTTTAATCCCCAATAACGCGCAAGCGGTTCATCAACAGCTCCACAATACATCTCACCAGATTCATATTCCGAGAATTCAATAATACCTGTATACATAGGGTTATAGAAAATCCAATGGTCACTTGGGGAGATAGGATTTGTAGACCAGTCCTTAGCTATATTAGAATAATCGTAACGAGCAACATTAGCCATTGGTATTTCAAAATCGGCAAAGTTAAGTTCTAAAACATATAATGCACCATTACGATAGCCATTTTTAAGCTTAGTGTCTTGACGCCATTGGAATACTACAATGAAGCTGTAGTATAACCAAGCATTTGAGTCACGGTCACTGCTCCATCTGAGAAATGTGTTATTTCCTGTCATCGGAACAAGTTCAAATTCGCCTTTTTCCACCGCAAGCGTAATACAGCGTGATATAAACTCCTGTACATTTTTGTGAGTTTCCTGTACTACATGAAAAGCTCTAATTGTTTCTTCATTCATCAAACCGAACCCCCTAAAACCAGCGAATCCTTTTTCATTTAATAGCAATAATAAATCATCGCATATAACACTATTGGCCTTATTTTTGCAAATTGCGTCAAATAATCGCTGCCAAGTTATGTAACCAAAAGATACTTCCGTTGGAATATTTGTTTTATGTTCATTGAAGATTGCAATTGCAGATTCCTCACGTGTCAGTTCTCACATTAAATTAGGAAATAATTATCGAATTTAAGTCGGACAAATAGCCCGGGTTTTCTCAGATTAAAATAGATAGCTTTCTATTGGCAAATAAAATTCTCAAATTTCATCCCACAATAAATGATTCCCCTTTCACCTGTTGCTGAAAGACATCTTTTTCCTCGCTAATAACAGTTTGAAATCCGGAGATTAATTTGCAAAGCGATCCATAATAGAAAAAATACCGGCTAAGTAGGTACCTGGCCGGCATTAGGGTTAAATAATATTTCCCACATTCTTGATAGCAGTTGCCACAGTGATAGCATCGGTTTTTCTGAAACACTTTGTCAAGCGTTCCACATTCCAAAAGAGGTCGCTAAAATCCGAAAGCTCGCATCCCACATTCCAATTGGGTATACAAACAAAGTTCCCAAAAGCGTGTGTTCCGACGATTACATGGTAATAATGGCCCCTGCTTCTGATTTCGAACTCGCATTTTTTACGGTCTCCCTTTACCGCAGATATTACACCGGTCCAATGGGCCTTCCTCTTTTCGGTTTGATTTGTGCATAAAAACTCCATTTCCTCACCTCCTTGAGATTAACCATTCTTCTTATGTTAGCCTTTAATGGTTAGGCTTAGGCTCCAATCTCTATGTTGGCCTGAAATACTGCTTCCTCGTCAACGCTATCAACTCTTTTAGCTGCAGAATACATAAGTGCTGCCGTAGTGATATTGTTAATAACTCTTGGTGCTCCGTTGGAGATATTGTAAATAGCTTCTATGGCAGCAGGGGTAAATACATTTCTTGTGCATCCTGCGAGTCTCATTCTGCTGTCAAGATAGTCTGTGCATTCCTCTTTTTTAAGGCCCTGCATAGTGTAACGCATTACAATTCTTTGCTTTAGTGGGTAGCTTGTATTAAGCATCAGTTTGTTACGGATTTGAGGCTGGCCTACCATAATGAGCACAAAAGGATTTGCCGAATCCATCTTAAAATTAAAAAGTATCCTAAGATCATCCAAAATTTGCGTTGATGCCATATGTATTTCATCTACGATAAACACAGGCGTGATCCGTTGGTCGTAATAAAGTGAGTTTATGGCTGATTGTATTTCATAAAACATATCAATTTTGCGATAGGGTTTAGCACATCCTAACATGACGCAGATTGCCTGATAAAAGTCTTTTACCGTAAGAGTTGTAAGGGGAAGATAACATACCTTGTAGAGGGATTTGTTGGCATTTTCAGCGAATTTTCTTAAGCATGTTGATTTGCCCATCCCCGGCTCACCAATAATTAGCCCCATACCACGATTATCAAGCATGTATTTAAGACGCCCTTCAAGCTCAGTAAGGTCCTCGCCTTGGTACAGCTTGTCAACTTCAACTTCTTTATCAAATGGGTTAAATGTTAATCCGAAGAATTGCTTAAACATGTTTCTCTCCTCCCTTTAAAATTGCGGAAAACGAAATTGTGTTTTTATGTATTTCTAAAGGTGTCTCATTTGTTTGATTCTTGATGTCAGTTGCAAGTTTACTTTCACGTCTGCGAGACTTGCGCTTTACATGGACGTTGTCAAGGAAACGTACTTTTTTAGCCTCCCCAACCTTTTTGCCGTCTTCGTAGAGCATAAGGGCCTTGGTCGTATCTTCAAGCCACTCCGGTTCGTAGCGAACCTCCAGGCGCTTTCCTGAAAACATAGGATCCGTTTCAAAAAGTAAACTGTCGATTTGAATTGTTGCATCATGGTTTACCTTGCGGCTTACGCGAAGCAAAAAGCTCTCGGAAAACTGCTTCCTGTCAGTGACGAGTTTGACCTTATCAATGCCATCAATAAACATTTCATGTGGGGTTTTCCCATTAAGTGCCGAGTGTTTCTTCTTTTGGTAGTCGGTCTCCAGCCAGTTTTCATATGCTGAATTTAGCGCGTCAAGGTTTGATAGGCTTTCTGGATCAAGACCGCTTAGAAAACGTGTCCTTACGGTGCCGAAATATCTCTCGATTTTCCCGCGACCCCTTGGAACATACGGTTGCGAATGGAGCAGAGTGCAACCTATCGACGCACAGATATATTCTAATTGCTGGCTTCGGTAGATCTTTCCGTTATCTGTGTATAAAAGTTTTGGAATTCCATTCTTTAACATGGCTTCTTTTAGGCTAATCCTAAGGGTTTCGAAATTCTGTTCAAAAAAGAACTTTGAAAAGGTTATTAACCTCGTAGCGTCATCGATAAACGCATGAAGATAAGTTTGTTGTTTCTTTCTTCCTACCTGTATGTAAGGGCCATAAAGGACATCTCCTTGCCACATCTCCCCCGGATATTGATATGAAAAACGTAGACTTTCTTCCTTAGCTTCTCCCCCATCCGTCGGAAGCACCATGTCCGCCACATACCTATACACTGTAGGCCTTGATATTTCGATTGGATTAATGACTTTTTCGGAAACAAGTCGTTCATAAAGTATAGCTATTGGCACCTTTGGATGCTGCATCCTGAACTCTTTGATTTTCCCTCCAATTTCCTCTGTAATCTTCCTGCTCTTGCCTTTGTCGCTACGAAAGCCCGGGGTTAAGCCGTCTAAACCATATCTGTTGTAATCATAAAGCCAGCTTTCGAAGGTCTTGTAGTGATAAAGCCGCACACCATAATAGGGCATATCTAAAGGGGCCTTTGCAAGCTCCTGAAAATATTCCGTGTTGTTCTTTACATTGCCACTTATGATGGGGCTGATTACTGAAAACCGCTTTAGTGCAATTGCTTGCCTTGTTTTGTCATCCATTTTTCTCCTTTTTCTCCCTTCTTTACTATGATTTTAAGTATTTCTAGGGTAATCCATTCCGTGATGGGAGAAAACTGGGTAAGCTCTGTTGCTGTCGAATTTTCGATATTCTTTGTAAAGTTTTCGTTTTTATGCTATTCTTTAGTTAGGAGCCAAAATGCTTTTTCCTGTCATGTTATGAAAGCGACATGAAAAATTGTGTGGTTGCAATATCAGTGCTTTCTTCAGGAATTCTTTGGCGAACATTTGGCTGTTTAGGGCGTCTTCCTCCGGGATCATGCCCTGGCAGCTAAAATTTAAAAAGTATTGTATTAATCTTTTGTTCCTAAATAGCCGATTAATGTAATAGCGAAAGTGTCTGCGACTAAAATCACCATTCTTTTTTCTAAACCAGAATTCATATCGTCTGAGTGACTTCCCCGATTTAAAAAAACCGTCTAAAAACCCAAGGATATGGCAGATAGCATATTGAAAGTATGGGATTGCGAAGTCTGGGAGATATGATAATGTACGCCCACAGATGGAGCAAAAATAACGGCGGATATAGATATATCCACTATATTCAGGACTGATGATGTATCTTGCGTAAAATCCATGTTTTTTCATTTGGATTGGCATTTGACAACCCGGCAATTGGCACTTCTTGGGTGTTTCAGGGAAAAGCCCGGCATTTGCTAAAGCGAAGCTTGATGGGGGCTCGCTGGTTGTAAAAATCTTCTGCATAAAAAAACCTCCCACAAGGAAGTTTAACATATTTACACATATATTTTAATATGAAAAGATATTCTCACATTCGGCAAGGTTTAAAACATTATCACATTATTTAATATGATAAGAATCAATGAATTTTGCCGTTTTTAAAATGAGAAAATACACTCACGAGCAAGTAATATTAGAAATTTTTCCTTATTAGGATAGTTTCTTAGTAGTAGCTCTGCTTCCCGAATTAGCTGATCATCACCGGACAAATTACTGTTATATTTAACCTCAATCAATATTACCGCATTCTCTAACTCCATTACAACGTCCGGTTCTGTTTGCGAACCAACATAGCGTCTCCAGAAATAAACATTACGACCCCATTCACCGCTTATTTCTATCGGCAACGATTGGTCAAGAAATGAGTTTGCTATAGCTGGTAGGTAGCTATCTTTTATTATTTGCCGGGCAACTGAATACGGCAAATATCTTAATGCCCCAAAAACATTTCCTGTCAATTGGTCTTCAGAGCTAATATCAACACTCTTATGAAAAATTTCAGCAATCATTATGTGCAATTAACCTCCTTCGTAAAAAGTAATGTCTCTATGAGCTAATCGCTTATCACTTTAGCAGTTCCTCTTTGCCAGAAATCTCGTTAAACAACTGCTCTATCCGCTGACGATACTCATCATCACTCATACGTATTTGTTCATACTCTGCGTCTACGACTTCCCAAGCAGCAACAATTTTTAGCTGTATATCAATTCTGGGTAGCTGCACGACCAATTGCCCTATTCTTTGCATAGAGGCACGGAGCGTTCGCGTGAAACCATACTTTTTACCTGCATTGTCCAATACCCAAGCTAAACAACGTGGGTGAACTTTATCCGTTAACACACGCAACACGCCACAATGGTCTGTAGGATAAAACTCTTGATTAGCAGGAATGTACTTTACCTGCCAATCTCCATCCACCCCCCATAATATGGATGGAATGCTAAAGTCCGTTATTAGTCGTTCGTTAATTCGCCCAAATGGCTCGAATACATTAGCACTGTAAACGGGCACCTCGCCGTCGGGTACAAGTTGTGTGTTAAGAATGCGCTTTCCGATGGAGAGTGAAAACATCTTTTTATCATTCAACCGATACCTCTCAAAGTTTTCAATTATCTCCATATCATTCATTTTTACTGCTGAAAGAGAAATCTGTTTTTCAAATTTGGTACCTGAAAAGTCGAGCATATCAATAAGACGATAACGCTGTACAAATTCGTTTTCAACCCGGGTTATACCATTGAAATTATCTCGTATAATGGTGTTGATTTTGCTGGTGTCTGCAAGGTTAGAAGGATTGAACAGAGGTGTCCGTATACTCTTTATACCCTTTAGTCGGGAAAGCGTCTCGTCATCGTTATTATCATTTGTAGCAATACCGAGATATTTTATACCCTCTGAACCTTTACGAGTACTCCACTCATATCCAAGAAATTGCTTGGTTTCGTTTGTGCCAGAGGGTGATTTTACAACAACTACGTTTTGGGGATTACTGTACGCAAGCAAAAAATAATACATCTTGTCTTTTTCTATTTCACGGATATATGATGTAAAGCGTTTCATTAATTCTGTTTGCTGCTCATCAGCTTTTAATGCTTTAAATGTTTTTTGTTTTCTGCGGTTTTTTATTTCTGAAAGATTATCAAAAGTAGTACGATACGCCTTGAATTCATCCATATCAAGCAACTCATCACTGGGTACAGAACTTAGCAATGTTCTATATTCGTCAATGTCGTACCCAATGTGTTGACAATAAGCCTCCAACAAGTCAGAGTCAACGAATATTCCATCCTTTTCAAAGTCACCATTGAACCACGCATTAACACGGTTTTGGTAATGCTCTGCGAGGGCAGGGTTTTCTTCTTTGCGGCACAAAAATAATGTGATCGTATTTGTACCAGTTTTGCCGAAGGTGCCACTCCCAAACTCAGTGATTGCAACAATATCAAAATACTGCAAAATTGTCTCTCGTGCCTTGGTGTACACCGCTCCACTGTTGGATAGGAGTGAATACGGAAGAATTATTGCAGCCACACCACCTGGAGCAAGCAATTGTTTTGCTCTTTCAACAAAAAATACCTCTATTGAGTTGTTGGAGTATATACTCTTACTGTCAATTACTTTGGCTATCTCAAACGTAGCACGTTCTTCTGGTGTTAGCGTTTCAAGGAACCCTTTAACGCTGTATGGAGGGTTTGAAATAAGCAAATTATATGTACCATTATGAATAACAGGATTCTCTGCTAAAGCATCTGCGTATACGATTTGAATTTCATCTTGGCCATACATAAATGCTGACACTTTCGCTACTTTTGAAAGCCTGTATTCCTTTTCGATACCAACAATACGCCCATAGTATGCAGGTAGCTGTTCAGCAGGCACAAAATCACGTATTTGTGTGGCATATTCATTAAGAAAATGACCAGCTCCACAGGCATAGTCAATAACATTCAATGGTTCAGTACTATTATCAATCAGTGTCTTAAGCGGCAGCGAGGATACAAGAAATTTTACAATTGGTGTAGGTGTGAAAAACTGTCCTTCACTTTGTTTTACTCCTTGGTCGAGGAATCCTTCAAACAAGTCACCAAGAAATTGATTCTGCTCTTCTGTCTTTAGCTTAATATCTTGTATCATGCGTACGATTTTCAATAAAATAACTGAGTTTTGCAAAAATAGATGATGATTATGTACATCAAGGAATGCAAAGTCGTTATTAGTGTAAAATTTCAATTGACGGAAATATTCCTCTATCTGGTCACGTGTAGCATCTGGATCATTTTTGAAAAGCCGAAACGCTTTCTTAATATCATCGTTATCAATGTAAGTAACTTCTTCATTGAGAAATTTTTGCATTCCGTCGCGATAAAGTCGCTGTATACGGTCTTGGAGGTCGTAGTAGTTGTCAATTGCTACACCCCGCCAATAGAACATTAATTCATCTTGGTTTTGCATTTCATCAACTATTTTTGCAAGAAATAAATTGACAAGTTTATCAAAAGCGTTTTCACGTCCAGATACATTGTGCTGGCGCAGAATAGTAGCAAATTCATGATACTTTTTCTGAATATCATCATGATTGAAGTCTTGCAAATCAGAAGCTGTGCGTTTTGCCTTGCCAATTTCATAAGCCGGATGAGTATCTTCGAATATCCCAGTTGTTTCATATTCATGATTATATGTTATATACCATGCCTTATAAAGTGTCTGAACATCAGTCGCATCTGCAAATGCCAATGGGTCCTTAAGGGTTTTTAAATATTCCTTATTATCATTGAGAGTAATAATATGATTTTCATATACTGTTACTCCGTCAACGAATCCGGAAGTATATAAGCATAAAAATTGAGTACTTTTTATCTGCTGGGCATAGCTAAATAACTGCCCACCGTTGAGATTCATATTCTTCCATTCGGCTTCAAACTCTCCGCCCCAAGTCTTACATTCAATGATGAGTAATGAATTACCGCTGTTATCTTTAACGAGAACATCAGCTCTACCACCGCTTGCACCATGGCCGAGTTTCCACTTTGGCTCTAATTCTATATGCTCCGGCTTATATCCTTTAGAAAGTAACCGGTCTACACACTCGAATACAACAAAGTTTTCAGGGGCACTAAAATTACAGGTCTGCCGCTCATTTACAATAAACCCCTTATCTTCAGGATAAATTAGTATGTTGTTTTTAAAGTCGACCCTTAGTTCACATGTCGGATATGACTTAAGCCAAATATCTTTATCCTTGCCTTTAAGTTGCTCGAATCCAATATGTATAAGTACTTCTTTTAAGTTACTGGTTGTTATTATCATATTTCATTGCTCCTATTCTTTCATAGAATTTCCGGTGCATTCCAGTTCAGAGATAATCTCTGCAGAAATGCTTTTCTTAGTGCAGTATTCAAAAAGCCTCATTCTTGCAAGCCTGCTTGGTGTGTTGTGGCCATTCTCCCAACGATTTAAGGTAGAAAAGCTGACGTTCAAGTCACGAGCAAGTTGTTCCTGCGTTATATTTAGTTCATTACGGATACTTTTTAGGATTTCATCAAAGGTCATAGTGCATACCTCCTTTTTCTTATTATATCACTTGCTATAGCAAGTAGCAATATTAACTAATATCCTAAATGATAGTTTGCTTGCTATTATCCTTTCCCAGAGCAATATATGTAATGAAGGAGGTGCCGCATGAGTAAAAACTGGACACGGGAAAAATTGCAGAATGCAAGCAAATCTATGAAAGATGCCGGGCATTTAGGTTATGAGGAGTTCTGCAGACAATTGAACAAGACCATCTTCGCAGCCTATTGCAAGGACGCAGATAGTAACCGTATAAAAATCAGTTGATCATATAACTGTAAAGAAGAATTAGAAAAGCAATTGCAGGAGCATTTCAGCCACTTGAAAGTAATCACAGTGCTGTCCGAAGAAGATATTGCTTTTATCAAGGAAAACCTCAAATAATCAGCTCAAACAAATAGACCTTGTTACTGAATCCAAGATTGGTGTTAGTAGCGAGGTTTATTCTTTGTTCTCAGCTTAAGCGGCTTTCTTCCGAGTATAGCTGGCTCGTCTGTTTCTTCAATTGCTCTTGGCTTGGTAATCCCAACAATAACAATATAGTTGGCCGCTTGAATGTCTCACAAAATATTCGCAACAAGCATTGTAAGAATGTTAAATCCTCAAAACTTCAGTTCTGAGGATTTAACATTCTTTTTATTTGAGATATCTGTTTTGAAAGCCTTTTCACACATGAGAAAAAGATTTTGTCAAATCGTCAGATTTGCTCTTTCCCCAAGGCTACCAGATATAGCAGAAAATATTTTGCCTATAAAATTCGTTCATTTAACCATTAACTGTCCTGGGAGTATTAGAGGGGGTTAAATATTTCGGCTATAAGTAGAGGGATAAATACCTCCCTACAAAATATCATCTGTCCTTTGATTAGCGGAGCGGCAGAAAACCTTAAGGAGGAATAGCTAAATGAATTTTGACAACATTCCAGACTATGCCAAAGATAATGCCGAATTCTGCTGCTGGCGATATGAAACTGTAAAGAACAAGCAAACCAAGGTTCCATATAACCCAAGGACAGGAAGAAGGGCCAGCGTATCTAAACCTGCAACCTTTACTGATTTTACTACTGCTGTTGTAGCATCTAAAGATTACAGCGGCATCGGCATCCGTGTATCAAACCGGATTATCGGCATCGACCTTGACCATTGTGTAAAAGACGGTGAAGTTCTGCCTTGGGCACTTGCCATTGTGCAGATGTTCCCGAAGGCATATATCGAAACCAGTCCAAGTGGTACAGGCTTGCGTATTCTATGCTTAACCCCGGATGGTTACACATATGATTCAGATATTTACTATATCAAGCGCGGAAATGTTGAGGTCTATGTTCCGAATGTCACCAATCGCTTTGTAACACTCACTGGCAATGTCTACCAGAGCGGTGATGTTGTTGAGTGCACTGATGGTTTGGAATGGCTGCTCGATACCCATATGAAACGTGCTACCCCAAAAGCATCTGCTGAAATGGTGGAGCGTGAAAGCTACCTATCCGATGAGAGCGTACTGGATAAGGCTTTAAATGCAAAGAACAGTGAAAAGTTCAAAAGACTGTGGGAAGGAGATATTACAGGCTATCCCTCACAGAGCGAAGCAGATCAGGCGCTCTGCTCCATCCTTGCTTTCTATTGTAATGGTAGTTATGAACAGATAGACAGACTGTTTCGCCAGTCTGGCTTGATGAGGGATAAGTGGAATAGCCGCCGGGGAGGCAATACCTATGGCAGCATCACCATTCAAAACGCAGTTAGCGGCATGACAAATTTCTATAAACCCATCCTACGAAACAGCGCCATCGAGGATTTTGATGAACAGATGCCAAGACTTGAAGCCATGGAACTAGAGAAATCAAGCCAATACCCCTGGACTGATATCGGCGCAGGCAGATTATTTGCTGACTTTAATAAAAACTCCCTCCGCTATGTGCCGGAACGCAGGATGTGGTTCTGCTATGAGGAGGGCATCTGGAAATCCGATGTAGGAAACTTAAAGGCCATGAAACGCTGTATGGACTTGGCAGACCTTCTATATATGTACGCTTTGAATATCAAGGACGAGCATAAGCGCAAAGGCTACATCGACCATATCAAAAAATGGCAGTCACACAGCTACCGAGTGAATATCCTCAAGGATGCACAGGTTCACCATCCCATATCTATCAGAGAGTTCGATGCTGATCCTTATGCGTTCAACTGCAAAAACGGCACCTTGCATATGGACACAGGCACTTTTTCTGAGCATTCCAGCGAGGACAAGCTGACGAAAATAACGTCTGTAAAATTTGACCCGAAAGTGCGCTGTCAGCGTTGGGATTCATTTATTAATGAAATTACAAGCGATGATACCGATAGAGCCAAGTTTCTACAGAAAATCCTCGGCTACGGCCTAACGGGAGATACTCGCCATGAATGTATGACCATTCTCTACGGTGCCAGTACCCGTAATGGCAAAGGAACCTTATGCGAGAGTGTTCTCAAAGTATTCGGCAGCTATGGCTGCTCGGCAAAGCCTGAAACAATCGCTATGAAAAACAGCACAAACAGCTCACAGCCAAGCGAGGATATTGCAAGGCTTGCCGGAGTACGCTTTGTGAATATCCCCGAGCCGGGCAAAGGCTTAGTACTCAATTCCGCTCAGGTAAAGAGCATGACAGGCAACGACACCATAAACGCAAGGTTCCTGCATGAGAACAGCTTTGATTTCAAACCTCAGTTCAAACTTTATATCAACACGAACTATCTGCCGGTTATTAACGATATGACCATTTTCACCAGTGGACGCATTATCATCGTTCCCTTTGAGCGACACTTTGAGGAGTCTGAGCAGGACAAAACCCTGAAGGAAGAATTTGCAAGACCTGAAGCACAATCAGCTATCCTCAACTGGCTCCTTGATGGCTATCGGATGCTAAGCACAGAAGGACTTGCATTACCGTTATCAGTCAAAAACGCCACTTCCCAGTATCACCATGACAGCGATAAAATCCAGCTTTTTCTTGAGGACTGTATGGAAGAGGACGGTGCTGCCGAAGAGCGGACTTCCGCTGTATACGAAAGATACAGATGCTGGTGCAGTGAAAACGGTCAATACCCGGAAAGCATGAAGAATTTCAAGCAAAGCCTTGCTACCGTTGCCGAGGTCAGACGAAAGCGGCCATGCTTCGGTGGCGAGAAAACCACAGTGGTTATCGGCTACAAGCTGATATCTGAATTCTTAAGATAAACACAGGGGCAAGGTGTGGCAAGTAAATATGGTTAATTCAATAATCCATACCTCTATAGAGAGTTATATATATTACCTGCCACAGACTGCCCCCACTGTGAACATGAAAGGTGGTGGTGCCTATGTGCTAATAAACCCCAAGCAAAAAACTATAGGAGGAAAAGAAGATGAAGCAATTTAGAATCACCGGCATGATGGATGCCGGGAGCGATATTACAAAACAGAGCAAGCCAGCGGATTTTAGTGATGCTCTATATAGTTGTATCTCACTCTATCACCGCAAGGATAAGAAGCCGGTCATGCTTTTCGTTAGCAAAAGTGCTGAGCCTGCTAGGCGGAAAGTCTTAGATGGAGCATCTGAGTTCTACTTCCGTTCATTCAAAGAAGCTACAAACTTCTGCAAACTGCGCAGCTACATTTTTAGGAAAGGAGGAAATGCACATGAATCTGATTGACCTAATCTATGGCAAAAACCACAACAGCATTAAGGGTAAAATCCATCTTCGTAGCAGTTCTGGAAACCCTGTGACTGTAACCAAGGGAATTCGCTACACCATCGCCAACGGACACTCCCATGTCCATGTTAATGATTACGCTGACCTGCGAGAATACTGCCGGAACTTTGGATACACCTATCCTTCCGGAAAGGCAGTATGAAAACTCAAATATCAAAATTAATTTTAGGAGGAATTTAAAATGGCAAACTTTCCACTTGTAAAATTGAACAAGGAAGGAACACTCTTTCACGCCCAACATTCGTACTACACTGAGGAATATTTAAGGGAAACGTGTGACTTATATTTATCGGATCTCCTTGAAAAAGACGATCAGGGGAATATGCACAAATACTATCGTCTTCACGCAAGCAAAGACCACACCATAGAAATGGCTCTTGCCTATGACATTTTCTGCCCAAAATGCAAATCTAACAAGTTAAAGCAAATCGGCAGACAACTTAGCTATACAGAGTTGGGTTTATACAAATGCCCAATCTGCGATAAAAGATAGGAGGAAAAATTAATGACTAATTACATGGAAAAATTACCTTATACCGGCTCGCCGGAATATGACAAGCACTTCTGGAATGCCATGCGTGGCAATGATAACAGCTATGAGCATCTCAAAAAAGGCCGCAACATGGGAACCAGTCTTTATACTATGCCAAATACCGCACACAAGAAGTATATGGCTGCCCTTGGAAAAGAAAGTCTGTTTAGAAATATTGGTACCGTAATTAATGCGTACGACTCTGGCTCCCGCATTTTCGCAAAGGACAGTTCTGACCTTGCCCAGTGGGTAGCAGAAAATGAGGCTATCCCTATCTATGACGGCATTGAAGATTTTACTATCAATATCATTGATAGCAAGAAGTTAGCTGCTTTTGTAAAAATGGATACAGCCTTTATACACGATGCAAGTTTCGATATTGAAAATTACCTTATTAACCGCTTTGCTAAAAACTTTGCAAAAGCCGAGGACAATGCCTTTATTAACGGTAACGGAAGTAAAATGCCCACTGGGATTCTAAACGCTACCGGTGGAGCAGATGTAGGCACTACTGCTACTGATGCTACCTATGACAAGGTTATCGCTTTATACTTCTCTGTAAAGCCTGAATATCGCAAAAAGGCCGTATGGTTGATGAACGATGAAACTGCCCTAACGCTACGAACACTTAAAGACGATGCCGGGAACTATCTCTGGCGTGACAGCGATGATACCATTCTTGGTAAAAAAGTTATTATATCTGAGTTCATGCCAAGTGCTGAAACAGGCAATAAACCGATTGCCTTTGGCGATTTCAGTTATTACTGGGTTGTCGGCAGAAGTCCTATTGAATTACGCACTTTATCAGAAAAGTTCGCAGCAGTAGACCAGCTTGGATATCTGGCCTACGAGTTCCTTGATGGAAGACTTGTTCGTCCGGAAGCAGTGAAAGTCCTAAAGATTACAGATTAAGAGGACAATAAGCGGTGGAAGTGTCTGTAAAGCATATACAGGCACTTTCACCACCCCGTTGGGGGCTATACCCCCGTTTGAATTCGCGTTTTTTTACGCGAAGCCCCACGCCGCTGTCCTCTTTAAAAAGCTGTGGAGATTTGACCACCCCCACCGGTATAAGAGAAAGCAACTATTCATTATTTTACTATGGAAAGGAGGAATTACTATGGATGAAAGGACTGTAATCACTACCGAAAAACAAATCGGTGACACGCTCTACATTATAGAAACGGCAGTCAGCAGCACTGCCAAAGAAACTGCTTTTGACAAGCTGAAACGCATGATACTTAATGACACTAAAAGCCTTGAAATAAAGAAGGCTTCATAGCCTAAATACCTTGACTTCTTCACAGTAGTACGGGAATATAGAGTACCGCTTGAAGACTGTCGGAAAGGAGGAAAATATGAATAAAAGACAGTCAAATACTACTGTGAAGAACAAGAATAGAATCACAGCTTTATACTGCAGGCTCTCTCGTGATGATGAGCTGCAAGGTGATTCCAACAGCATCAAAAACCAGAAAGCCATTTTACAAAAGTACGCAGACGATAACGGCTTTGCAAGCACAGAATTCTTTGTGGACGATGGCTATAGCGGTACGAACTTCGACCGCCCGGATTGGCAGAGGCTATTATCTCAAGTGGAAGAAGGCAATATCAGTACCGTCATTGTAAAGGACATGAGTAGGCTTGGCAGAGATTATCTTAAAGTCGGCTATTACACCGAAGTTCTTTTCCCCGGCTCTGACATCCGCTTTATAGCCATCAATAACAATGTGGACAGCGCCAATCAACAGGACAGCGATTTTACACCTTTTCTTAACATCATCAACGATATATACTACATTTCAACGGTAAACTTTTGCCGCTATTATCAATAAAATCCGCCCATAGCCGTATCGCCACGAGAGCAACGGTTGTAGGCGGTTTTACTGTTTGATGGGTACTTTGTGGGGCTATGTGCTAAAACCACGAGAGCGCCACGAGAATTAGGCGAGAGTAGTCGCAGAATGAAAGAAGCCACTTCCTATTACAGAAGCGACTTCTTAACCGTAGTATTTCATTTTATGACACCCTCCGAGCGATACCAAATTGTATCTGTTTTTCTATCGGAATGAAGTGTCTATGTTTATCCATCAGCCTTTCGATTTCCTCAAACGCCTTATAGCGTACTGCCAGTTTCCCGTCCTCTCTGACTGTAATATGGTCTATGTCTGCTAATATTTCCTCTTTTGTCGCTGTAAACTTTCCGCTTTCCAGTTCTCTGCTTGTTTTTTCTCTGACCGTATCTAAATAGCTGATAGTTTCCTCGATTTCCTTTATATCTGAATATATTTCATCATTGCTTTTCGACAGTGCCTTGATTTTAGAGCCGAGTTCTTTTTCTTCTTCCTTCAAAGGTTCTATATGAGCGTCAAGCTGTTCTTTCGTAAAAGAGTTTTCCAAATACAGTCCTAACAATTTGTTTTTCTTCTCTTGCACCAATTCTAATTGCTGTTTAAGGTCATTGATAGCTTCAATATCCTGTTTGTTTATCCTCGTCATCAATGCAACTGTAAGAGAGTTTAGAGCCAATGAGCCGAACTCCGCTTTTTCCCAAAGATTATAAGCGTAAGAACTCCCATAAATGAATTGATTTAATTCCGTTTCCGATACATTCCGATTATTGCAGAGCATAACCCTGTTACCGTCTTTATCTCTGTTCATTGTCCGTTTCAGCTTACAAGCGTATGACCTAACCCGACCGCCAGCCGATTTAATATTATCACTACTCGAAGCGTAATAGGTGCTACCGCAACAGCCGCATATAATTTTTCCTGCAAAGAGCGTCTTGCCCCTATGAATACCTTTTTGCGTAGAGTGCTGTACTCTGCTCTCTAAAACCTTTTGCGCTTTTTCAAATGTTTCTATAGAGATAATGGCTGGTACTTTATCAGTTTCAAAGATAACTGCTTGTCCTGTTTCCCTTGTAGCGTGTTTATTGAAGATTAAGCCATTAGTGAACTTCTTACGAACAGCTCGCCCCGAATAAGTTTCGTTCTGTATCATAACCCGCAAACCTCGCTCACTAAAAGGCTTGCCACTCCTTGCAAACATACCATGTTCAATTAGGTGCTGTCTGATACGGTGAACACCCATATTATGATTAACATACAAATCAAAAATCAGCCGTATAACTTCGGCTTCTTCCTCGATGATTTCAAGCCTGTTTTCGGGTTTTGGATAGTATTTGTAGCCATATAAATTGCCATGGGTATGAATATTGCCCCGCTTTATGCCTTCCTCTATACCGAACAGCACCTTGCGGCTTTTATCTCGGCTTTCGTTTTCATCAAGCACCTGTAATACTTGAAGTGTCAGAATGTCGGCGGCTCGTTCAGTAGACAAACCTGTATCTACAAAATCAACATATACGCCATTCTTCGTAAGCGTTTTCAAAAGCATATCTGCGCTGACATTACGAGCAAAACGGCTTGTGTTTTTTACAAGTATGCGGGTAAATCGTGGCTTGCCTGTGATAAGGTATAAATCTCCGTCCATTTTACTTTTATCAATGCCTGCGTCTGCAATCATTTTGTCAAAGTCGGGTCTTTTTAGGCTCGTACCGCTACGCCCGCAATCACTGTAAAGATGTACAAATTCAAATCTATCATTCTCGCCAAACTCCCGCTCGAAATAGCTTATCTGATTTTCAATGGAACTTAATTGTTCTTTGTCTTTCGTGCTTACCCGACAGTAAGCACATATTTTTTCCCTTGTCATTTTCTCACCGTTCCTTTATCTAAGTAGGGCAGAGTTACACATATCCACAAACCGTCGCAGTTTTCCCTTGCTCCTTACTTCTAAAGCAATCTCGCCGTACTGGGTATTGCTTTTCAGCACGAAATAAAGATGATTTTTCGTCTTGTTTTTGGTTTCAGACTGATTTCTCTTTTTTCCTACTACTGCACCTGCCACCAATCCCGCAGGACCGAGCAATGCACCGCCGACAGCCGCCGCACCGACACCGCCTTTTGTTGTGCCTTTCGTGATACTGCTGATAATCTCTTTTTCAGACCTTGAAGAAATAGCAATAATCTGCTCTTTTGTAATACTCAATATGTCGTTACCGTTCTTTGCTCTGAAAGCAATTCTATCATTAGACAGGTCGATAAACACCTTTGCGCTTTCGTTAGCTGGAAGTCCGTACCAATGAATGCCCGCTAATTCAGCAAAAACACCCCGCTCCGCCATTTCCTGTTTAGCTTTAGAGGCGGCTTTTTTCTTTATGTAAATTAGAGCCACCACACCCGCAAATACAAGAATTGGAAATATTATTGCTCCAATATTGCCGAATAAATCTTGTAACATCTTTCTACACTCCTTGCCCATATTTTTTGATTTTTGATACTTGATTTTTCTAATCGGTACTAAGCTAAAGCGCATGCTTTAGCTTATTTGCTGATTTCATTTCCCCTCTAATTTTATTCTTGACTTCCATTCGCCATCAGCCATAAAAATCAGACGAGATTTCTTCTTCGCCAGTTTTGCTTCTTTTTTCATTTTTCTTCTTTTTTTTCGCAGTTCTGGAGAGAAAAAGGGGCAGCGTCTGTGCGGATTGGCTTCTGCAATCCGTAACAATCTTTCGTTTATCTTTGCGATTTCAATTTCATTCTCCGTCTTAACGCTTACCGCTGAACATAATGGCTTTTCAATCTGGTAAAGAGGATGAGGGGTCAATGTGCTTAAATCTTGTTTGCTTTTCTCCATTTTCAATCTCCTTTTCTTTTCGTTCATTGATTGCCTTATATAGCGTACCTTGTGATATTCCACAAACCTCACAGATTTCTGAAACACTCATAGCCTTTGCATCATGGAGTTTTAAGGCTTTTTCGATTGTTTTTTTATCTGTCGGCGGTCTGCCGCCTTTGCGACCTCTTGCTCTCGCCGCCGTTAAACCCTCATTTGTGCGCTGTACCGTTAAATCACGCTCAAACTGGCAGAGAGCAGAAAGGACTGTAAGCAGTAGCTTTCCAGTCGGTGTGCTAATATCAATGTTTTCTTTTAGGCTTACCAGTGTAACGCCCCGCTCACTGAATAACTCCACCATAGCAAGCAAGTCTTTTGTTGAACGCCCTAACCTTGATAGGCTTTCAATAACAACGGTGTCGCCCTCACGCATTTTGTCTATAAGCCTATTCAGCTCAGGGCGGTTTTGTTTTGTGCCTGTCATTTTTTCAGTCAGCAACTCATTAACGCCGTATTTATTCAAAGCGTCCACTTGCCTATCAAGGCTCTGTGCGTCGGTGCTAACCCTTGCATATCCAAACTTCATTTTTCATCACCCCCTTTTTCAAACATACTCGGCGCAAAATCATTATAATATATTACGTTGTTCTTGTAAACCCTAAAACGCAAGATAAATTACATTGCAATAATAGCGTATGTTATACTTACCTGCTTATAGGTACAATTATATAAAAGGAGGTAGGTTTTATGTTCATCATACAGAAACAAGAATCGACAAATAAAACGCTCCGTCTGCCAGACGAACTAATAGAACGGCTCGAAGAAATAGCGGCATTTGAAAATATCTCGTTTAATCAACTTGTTGTGCAATGCTGTGAATACGCTATAAATAACTTGCCGAGGAAAAATAAAACTATAAAAATCACAAGTACCGAGGATTTTAGGCAAAAAAAGAAGCTGTATAGAACAGCTTTCTTGAAGTATATGGCGGAGAACTCTAATTCAAGTCCTCAATCTGCTTCACAAACCTTTACAGACGGTATCTATTCCAGTCAACCCCGCCATGAAGCGATGAATGTAGATTTCTATAAACTGCTCAAAGGCGAGATTTCCATAGAGGACTATCAAAAGGCGTTAGAATTGTATTTTGCTAAAACAGGCAGAACCGCCGCATTTAATCTGCGTGGCTACATCGACAGTTTTAAGAAAGTACAGGAGTTTTTTAAGCAAGCCGAGTATATCTAAAATAGCCGATATTTTTTAGCGAGCATATTTGAAAAGACTCGAAAAAAATCCCGCTATGCTGTGCGAGCGACCATCTATATCCATCTGCCGTATATATCGGGTACCCCACCCCCGCCATGCGGGTAACTGCTTCATGTCGGTTATCTGTATGGCGTTTATTGTTGTGCCATGCTGTATTAGTAGATAGATAATGCTATATAGGTATGCTGTCATGTTTTTATAATCGTCGTGTATGTATCACTTACTAAAAAACGATGGTTTATTGTAATGTAGATAATACCATGTTTTCAGAGTGCTATATCGTATAGATTTATTACATTTACTTTTATATTTATCTATTTACATTTAACCACCGTTTTCTATACTATTGCTATGACTTGTGTATTGTGTTCTATCTTCTATATCTTCCCTCGGCGGTTTATAGGCGGCTGTGCGGCGTTCTGCACCACGTTTATATGTTTCCATATTAAATAACCATACGCCACTGTACAACGCAGCACACGCCATGCTGCGTTGTTGTGTTTATATAGATGTTACTTATTAAAAGAACTGGAGGAAATCAAATGAAAAGACTATTAAGCGTACTACTAACCCTGACCTTGCTGTTTAGCATGGTAACAACAGCTTTTGCGGCTGAAGAACCGACAACGGCTATTTCTGTCGGCTCTATGGAAGAACTGCAAAATGTCGTTGCCGCCGCCGTAGATGGTGATACAATAGAAGTCAATCAAAGAATTGTTTTGACTGGCGCTATTAGTACCGATAAGCAAATTACCATCACAAGGGCAAGCGGCTATTCAAGCGGCACATTATTGGAACTGCGTGATAATGCTGTATTAGATGGTTTTACAGTTTCGGACAATGTAGGTTCGTCTACTATTGTCATTAACTTCTCCACATCTACCCCCGCCGTTATTCGTAACTGCACCTTTAATGTAACAGGAGAGCAGGGGAGCAGTTGTATCAGTATCACAGGCAACATGGATATAAACAAGGTTGTCATTGAAGATTGTTCTTTCTATGGGCGTATAGATAGAGCAGTAAAAATCATGTCGAATGCGGAAGTCGAGATAAAAGGCTGTACACTCGATGGCGGTGGCATTAACAATAACGGCGAGCTTACTATTGACAACACCACTATTACAGGCGGTGTAGGCGAATCTGGCGGCGGTATTCTAAATGCTGGCGTTCTTACTGTTTCTGATTGCCATATATACGGAAATACAGCAACGAACGAGGGAATGGGTACTGATATTCATTCTTTCGGCACGTTGAGCATGACAGGCGGCATGACAGAGGGCGAGGGCTTTTATGATGAAGCAACAGGGAAAAAGATTACCTTGCCTATTTCTTATACTGCTTTGACTAAATTAGTATATCTGACTGATGAAGCTGCGGCAGAAAGATTTGCTCCGCCCACCCCTAACCCCGAACCAGAGCCAGAGCCTAACCCACAACCCAACCCACAGCCGGGCGATAACGGCGATGATGGCGATTATACGCCGCCGGTACAAAGACCCTCCCGACCCACTACAACCACGACTGCGCCTATTGTGCAGCCTGCTGTAACGCCTGTACGTTCTCTTGCCTGTGGAAATGCTGTACTTGATGTTTCCCGCTCCGTTGCATTGGACGGTTACAGCGGTGGTAAAGCTGATGATTATTTGACAAGAGCGCAGTTGGCTACTATCATCTATCATTTGTTGGACGCTAATACTCTGGCTAAATATGATACAGCGCAATGCACCTTTACTGATGTTCCCGCTAATGCTTCATATAGCCGCCATGTGGCTATGGTTACAAAGGCGGGCATTATAGACGGTGTTGGAAATGGCTTCTATAACCCGAATGGGCGGTTGACATGGGCACACGCTCTAACCGTTTTAACTCGCTTCGTCAAAAGTGAGAATTATACTCTGCAAAATATCAAATATGACGGTTGGGCGGTAAAGGCTGTACAAACTGCCGTTGCCCATGACTGGATTAGAGATAGAGCGGATTTTAAGCCGACTGCTTCTATTACTCTCGGCGAGTTCGTAGAGTTTTTTAACAGCATACTCGGCTTGTATCAGACTATATAAAATAAATAAAATCGGCTATACAGGATAAGCACACACTGTATAGCCGACTTTATTTAATCTTCAATTTCGTCTTCGCCTGTATAGACTATGACATCTGCGCCCTCTGGAATCTTAGCGAGTTGTGCGTCTGTTGGCTCTTCAAAAAAGACGAAAATAGTCTTTTCCTTGAGAAGCTTCTTTTCCAGCTTTTTCACTCGCTGTAACAATACTTTACTCTGCATTGAAAAGTTCCTCCAATCTTTCCATTCTCGCTATAATCTCCCGCCCATCAGCATGTCGAGCAGTATAAGTAAATACGAGTTCTGCCGCCCGAAGCTTTGCGTTGGTGGTTGTGTTCGGGTCATTCAGAATGGCTAAAACCTTAGCAACTGCCATTTCTAAATTACTCGACATTTTTGTCCATGCGGCATTGACGATTTTAGTTTTCATCTGCTGTAAAGCGAGTTGAAAATCCTCGTTCTCTAAATACTTATATCCAGTTGACCGATTGATATTTGCCACTCGGCAAGCCTGTGAGAGATTATCGGTCTTGGCATACTCGATTAGAAAAGCCGATTGCTTTGTTGTTAGTCCTGCAATCTTCTCGATTTTATCGTTATCCATGTAAAACACCCCCTAAAATTATTCTTTGTTGGATTGTAACGGTCTGTACCTCTTTTTGCGTGTATCTGCGTGTATCTAAATTATTCTCGCTTTGGCAAAGTTAGAGGAAGGACGTTTGTTATCTGCCTGTATATCGGCGTTTTCTATGCTATCAATGGTAATACTGGTGTCAGTATCATCAAACGCCATAGTGGGCAAATCTCGTGGTTCTGCGTGTACAGTATCAACTGATTTAGTATTACTTTCAGTATCGCTGTATATAGTTTCGTTTGATTTGCTATGACTTTGGTGTGGTTTTATAGGGTCTTTTTCACCCCTCCCGAAGTTGAGCGTTGCTGTTATACTACCGTTTGGCTGTATATCTGGCTCTTTTTGCTCGGCAATTACATTGTAGCTGTAATCACTTGGCTTTCTTTCTGTGAACTCCATATTGAAATAGCTATCGAAAAACATTTTTACTCACCCCTTACCCCTGCGCCGAAAGCGATTCATACCACGGATTTACTTCTTCCATGCTGGGCAACCTCGGCTGTTTCGGTTCGGGAAAATAAATGTTACCTACTTTTTCTGCCTTATCCATACCTACCCACTCGGACGCTTCACTGAGCATAGCAGTACCAAGCACATCATTAAATGTCAGCGGATTAATTTCACTCATCATTTTATTGAGTGCCGCTTCTTTATCCGCATAGAAGCGTTTTTCTGCCGCCGACTGTGCGTTCTGTGTAGCGGTGGTGTAATGGCTTTTTAACACTTCACTAATTTGGGAGTCCCTGCTAATTTCGGGGTCATTAGCTAAAAACATAATCGCTCTTGCGCCTTTCTGCGTATTGATGTATTCAGCAATTACACGCTCCGCCAATACAGGTTGATTCTGGCACTCATTTACAAGGCGTGTTCTAATGAGGTTCTGCAAAAACTGTATATCTGCATGATCGGCGGCTGAATAGTTATGCTCGAAGTAAATATCATTTGCTTGCTTGTATTCTGCCATTGCCTTGTCAAGCGTCTGGCGATTTTCAATAACTGCTTTTTCACAAAGAGCATAATATTCCTTGTTAAGCTCCGCAGTCTGTTTTTTCAGCCATTCAGCAGTATAGCCTTTGTCCTCGGCAAGCTGTTTCAGTTCCGAAAGCATACGACTATATGGCTTGTCCTCAATCAGCTTTTCAATTAAAGGGCGGTTGTTCTGACCATCAATATATCTTTTCATTGCTCCAAAGTTACTCATTTTCTTCAATCTCCTTTATCAACTTTTTTAATTTGGTTGTGGTATCGGCAAACCGATATTTTCTTAATTTTTCGATTATGAATTTTGGCTCTACGCCGTTTTCAAGATTTTGGTCGCATTTGCTATATAGACGAGCGAGGTCATGCACTGTATTGATAAACCCCATTTCTATATCAACTGGAATATCTATGCGTTTCCCGCGCATGACCTCACCCCCTTAGTTGACTATAAGAGAAGTAGCCATGCCCTCTTCAACCATTTCCGTAAGAGCGTCCATGATTTTGTTGACATCTGCCGTTTCTCTAATATCCCCGAACTTGTTATTCTGAATAGGCGTAACGTGTTGCAGATTAAGCAAGAAATCTCTTGCCGCCATATCCCGAAGCAGTTTCAAATCCTCGTCTTTAATTTCAACATCACTATTGATTTTTCCGACAGAATCCAAATTGCCACCGTTGATACCGATTGTACCGTTGCCGCCGATTAGCTTTTCAAGATTGAAATCGAAACTTTCCATCTTGTTTGCAATATCAGCACCGAATGTATAACCGCTATCCCAACCGTCCATAGGATTTAGCATTGTAGCGTTACCCCAATCTGCAATACCCTGTATCATTGCAGTACCGCCGTTCCATACATCACCCATTTTGTCGGTTATGTTCCAGTCGTCATATTGTCCTTTTCCTGCAAACATATCGCCTAAAGTGCTGTATGAATCTTTCCACTGATTGCCTATGTCCTCGAACTCGCCGAGCGGGTCAAGTGCCTTGTTCAAGTCCTCGACCGATTTTCCTAAACCATCAATCCACCCGCCGACTGTTCCCGACAGATTAGAGCCGAAAACGAAATCAATAGCCTTTGCAATCGCCCACAAAATACCGAGAACGCCTTGACCAAGCCAAACAAACACTTGATAGATACCGACGATTGCGCCCTTGACAACGCCGTATGCGCCCTTTACGATAGAGAATAGAACATTGTAGACCGTTACAAGTGCGCTCCATATGGCGAGTACCGCCCATAGAATAATCTGCACAACGCCTTGTATTGCCATGATGATGAGCATACCCGCCCCGACACCGATAGCACCTACCGCCACGAGTGCGCCGATTACTACATCATACAGGAGATAGGCGAGGAACAGGAACCCGCCCGCAATGCCGCCGATTATTTCTCCTGCCGTTACTCCTGCCTGCAACAGAGAGTAAATGAGAACACCGACAAGAGAAACGACAAGCAAAATCGGCCACGCAGCAATGCCCCATGCAATAGCAGCTTGTATGGCTGCGTATGCGGCTACGACACCAAGCGTGATGAATGCCGCCTGTAAAATCTGTGAGCTGTTTTCAAGACCGTTAAACCAACCGATTAAATCACCTATCCAGTCGATAAGCTGAATAATGCCATCTACAACGAATGTAATTCCTGTTGCGAGTGTTTCTAAAAACTTCGTGCCCGAAGCCGATTCCAGCCACCCGACCAGTTCCCAAGCCTTGTCATTTATCCGAGCAAGTGCGCCATCACCGACTGACAGCATTTTAAGAAATCTACTCCAAATATTCCCGACCATTGTCATAGCCTGTCCGAACTGTTTAGGCGAATCTTCAAAAGTGCTATCAATGTAACCGCCCATTTCTTGAAAAGCGGCGATAATGCGCCCTGTGGTTAGTTCACCCTCTGCGCCGAGTTGCTTCAAATCGCCTATTGTAGTATTCAAGAACCTGTCAGACAGTACGCCCCTGTCAGCCATTGACGATAGACCCCTTGACAGTACATCAGTCAGCCCAGGCGCATTTTCTCTAATAGAGCGAAGTTCATCTCCCTGTAATGCGCCCGAAGCAAGAGCCTGTGATAACTGCATAAGAGCATTTCTGGATTCCTGCGCCGACGAGCCGCCCAAGAATGACGATTTATTGAGCAGTTCCGCGAGCCTTATAGCCTGTGCGCCGTTGCCGCCTGTTGCCCCTGTTGCTAATACACGAGCCGCCAAATTAGCTGTACTGTCTATGTCTGAACGTGAGTTCATAGCCGCCATATACGAAGCGTCAAATAGCTGTTGCGGCGTTGCGCCTGTTGTGTCGAATGTAGAAAGCCGATATTGAATAGCATTTAAGCTGTCTGGCGTTTCCATAATCCCTGTCAATGCGTTTGCTGCATTTTTAAGTAGATACACCCCTGCGGCTAAGTTGGCAAGATTAAAGCCATGTGCGCCAATGCGTGACATATTGTTGTTAATCTGCCCTGTGGATTTTGATAGATTACCCGCCATCTTATCCGCTCTGTCTAAGTTGTTCTGCATTTTGATAAGCTGATTATTTGCTCTCTGAATATCTTTCTGTGCTGCTTGATATGCTTTGCTCTGCACACCCTTGTTAGATTGCCTGTCCAAGTTCTGCATAACCCGCAACGTGCTGTCCATTGACTTCATTACGGAGCGGAGAACAGGGGACATTCTATCCTGTAAGCTAATAGAGTTTTTAATGCTTGCCATTTATAACACCTGCCTTTCTCTAATATCTACCGCCGAGGGGTGGCGGGGAGGAGGGGAAGAAGTCTTTTTCATGGCTTCTGAAAAACTCTGCTCTTTTTTCTTCTTGTTATACTTCCGCATATACTCACGCATATAGTCGTTGTATCGCTTCTTCTTTAGTTCCTCTGGAACTCTTGAAATTGCCATTTAACTCGCCCCCTTGTCTAAACTTTCTGATAATTCACTCGCCACATTTCTCGAATGTGAGAGTAAAGTAGTGTCATTTCACTTGCTAAAATCGCTACCCACATTTTCACAGTGCCGATTAACAGTAGAAACGGTAATCGAGCAAAAATGATGATGTGAAATGCGATTGCGCTGAGCGCAACTACAATAGCGACTAAAACTGTTTTAATAATTTTCATGTCAGATTTTCCTTTCTTTATCGAGTATTTTTTAATCGAGTGCTTATGCGTATGAAGCTGTATATATTAGTGCTATATAATATTACATTACATTTCACTTGCTATTGCCGATAGCCTTAAAAGCACCGCCATTACTGGCTTTTCTGTACTTTGCCCCTGAATGAAAAACGTACAATTTTGCCCATTACACATGGCGTAAAATTGTACTTTGTTCTTCAATGTAGGAAGTCATTTGTGCTATCCGCTCGGGGGTTTTGAGATGTGTTTTGCTAAAAGTGTTGTCGGGGTTTCGTTTTTTCAAATTCTTTATAATCTTCTCAGCACAGTTGCTTGCGCCGTAGCCGTTCACCATGATGTGAATATGTGGGTCTGTTTGGTGCGGGGCGGGAACAATAATTCTTCCACCTGTTTCGGGATTCCATGTTAGTCTATTATCAGCACAAATAAACTGTTTTTTACCGCCTTGGTTCTTGGGCTTGTCATAACCCATCTTGCCAATATAGTCAGTGTTCGTAACCGATACGCCGAGAATAAAGCTAATTTCTTCATCCTGCTTATTCTTCAAGCGCAAACAAATTGCCCGAATCCTGTTTACTTCCTTTTCTGCGTCCTTAATGCTACAAAATTTCTGTTCGTTGCAAATAAGATACGCTGTATTCACTTTGCTACGCATGACAATCACCTGCCTGTCTGCTGTTTAATACCCCTTGAACAAATGCGACCTGTTCTTTCGAGCAGTTAAACATCTCAACATAATTTGAATATGTTCCGTCAGCATTTCTTCTTGTCTTGAAAACAGCAACAGGCTTTCCTTTTGCAACGAGAGCTGAATAGTTTTCGGTTTCTATCATCAAGTTTAGTTCTTTACAACCCATTACCCCCTACCTCCTTTTTAATGATGATTAAATTATACGACCCTCTTGTGGCGCAGTAAAGTGGTACATACACAATATATAGTGATGTTTCGCAAGTTTATAGGAGTTAACAACTACATATAGAAATAACTAAGGAAAAATCCTTAGTTATTTTTTTGACCACTATACAAAATACACAAACAAAAAAGCAAGCTACTCAATGTAACTTGCTTCACAAGGTTATGACCGCCGTGAGATTTGGGCGAGCTGACACTTTAAGATGGTGGGTGGTGTGTTTGTACCTCTAAATAGCCGCCGTTCTTCTCGTGGTTATATCGTGGTTGTGCGTGCGCCGTTGAAATGTAGTATATATTAGTGCTGAAAATAGCTTAAAAATACCGTTGAAATGTAGTACAACACAAACGAATGGTATGCCAAGGATACAAGCAAGAAAATCCGCTCTGTTTTTAAGTCAAAAGGAGAGTCCGGCAAACCTCTCTGCACCAATCCGCCCTATGGCTACATCAAAGACCCGGAAGATAAGACACATTGGATTGTAGATGAGGAAGCCGCTATAGTAGTAAAGGAAGCCTTTCACTTGTGTATGCAAGGCTATGGCCCTAACCAGATTGCTAAAGAGTTTAGCAAACGCCATATAATGAATCCTACCGCTCATGCAAAGGCAAACGGCATTAATATCCCAGACAACAGAGGTCATGACGATGATTATATCTGGCGAGGCAGCACAATTGTTCATATGCTTTCAAGGCAGGAGTATTTAGGACATACAGTAAATTTCAAAACTTACCGCAAGTCCTATAAGCAGAAAAAGCAGATGAAGAATGACCCATCAGAATGGATGATTTTCAAGAATACCCATGAAGCAATTATTGAGGAGCCTGTGTTTGAGGTAGTACAGAAAATCCGAGATGGCAGACGCAGACTTACACCGATGGGCGAAATGCCAATCCTCTCCGGTATGCTCTTCTGTGCTGATTGTGGTAACAAGCTATACCAAGTGCGACATAGAGGTTGGGAGCATGACAAAGAGCATTTTGTATGTGCTACCTATCGAAAGATTAAAGGCGGCTGCAGTTCTCACCAGATACGCAATGTGGTAGTTGAGGAATTGCTCCTTGATAGAATTCGCCAAGTAACGGCTTTTGCCAGAGACCATGAAAATGAATTTGTGGAGATGGTCACCAAGAAAACGAGGCTTGAGCTTGATAAAAGCCTGCGCGATGACAAACGGGAACTGGAGCAGTCACAGGCTCGTATCAGTAAGCTGGATGAGATTATCCAAAGGCTTTATGAGGACAATATTGAGGGCAAGATTTCAGATGAGCGTTTTGCAAAGATGACAGCCAGCTATGAAGATGAGCAGCATACCCTCGAAAACCGAGTGGCAGAACTGAAGTCCACCATGACTTTAGAAAAGGAAAGTGCGCTAGGTGTAGACCACTTCCTCGCCTTGGTAAGAAAGTACACAGACATAAAGGAACTCACAGCAGAGATTATCAGGGAGTTCGTTGAAAAAATCTACGTTTACAAAGCAGAGCGCATTGATGGCAAAAGGGCACAGCGTATCAGGATTGTTTATAACTGCATTGGCGATTTCGACCCAACAACTTCTACATCCACCACAGAACAAGAAAAATCGGCATAGCCGGTAAATTCATACCAAACTATGCCGATATTTTTCAGAGATTATAAATCCCTAAGACTCACCCACTAATGCAGTGGTGTTTTGTATGTCCGGTCAAATAGATCTTGTATTGATGGATGTTTATACATTGGGAGGTGAAAGCGGCCTGGAGGCGGCGGCAAAAATTAAGGTTAGCTATCCGAATATTAGGATTGTAATCGTAACTTCCATGCCGGAAGAATCCTTTATCCGAAAGGCAAGGGCAGCGGGGTGCGAGAGTTTTTGGTATAAGGATGTGGGAGACACTGAAATATTAGATGTGATGAATCGTACTATGGCGGGGGAATCAATTTATCCGGATAGTACACCCCCGGTAAAGATTGGTTTGGCCAGCAGTACTGAGTTCACACCGAAGGAGATGGAAGTACTACGCCTTTTCGCCTCCTATAAAAACTATCGTGAATTGGCTGAAAAACTTGGCATTTCAGAGCGTACAGTGCGTTATCACATCGGTAACCTGCTTGAGAAAACGGGGTATGAAACGCCCATGCAGCTTGCATTTGAGGTTGCCCAAAAAGGCCTTATAGTCACATTTAAGAGGGAATTGTGAAGGTGTTCCGTAGCGTTTTTCTGTATTATTGGCTTTAGAGGAAGATTCATATAAAATTATAAATTTTTCACCCAACCCTGTCATATGTGACAGGGTACTTTTTTTATTTCTTTTATATATTGATTGAAATGATGGACATAATGCTGGGGTAGCGGGCAACTATTTGCATCGGCTTTCCGATTTTGAAGGAGGTGGCAGGAAAAATCCAATGTGTGCGTTTGCACGCTTCATGATCGATATTCACAGCTTTTTTATGATTGTCTATAATTTTAAGGAGGATAATACGATGATGAAAACCATCTCAAACCGCTTTTTCAGTATTTTGCTGGTACTTTGCATGGTGCTGACCCTGATACCGGCCATGACGGTGCCGGCCTTCGCAGATGGGGATGGAGTGTCTGTCGAGGTTAAAAACAGTAAAGAACTTCGAGAGGCCCTGGCAAATCCCGAAGTCAGGGAGGTTAATTTAACCGCGGATATTTACTTGTATTACCATTTTGATGTTGTTAAGCAAAGGTACGAAATCTCGTCTAACGGAGAGTTCGCAAATGGAACAAAATTCGCTCGAAATCCGGAATTTTTCCTGGTAAAAGGGGAAAAAGTGCTTGATTTAATGGGACATGAAATTGAACTGTATGGTCCTTCTTTCAAAAGTTCAGCCTTGTATGAGACAAGCAAAAACTTTTTCGTCTTCAATATTGAGAGGAATGCTATCCTGCAAATAGGAGACAGCTCCGAAGAAGGCACAGGCAAAGTGTATCACCACGGATCACTGATCGAGATGGAGACTAATCCACTTCATTTTGGTGGCGCTAACATTTTCAATGTGGAAAGGAAAGGAAAGCTGATTATTAACGGCGGAACCTATCAGGCAGGCAGATCAAGCAAATCATGGTGCGTCTTTGTCAATGATGACGATGAGGGTGGCTATTACAACGGCTGGGCCTACAACATGGGGGGTGGCGCGGTTGTAATGAACAATGCCGGGGAAGTTTATATTAACGATGGCGACTTTATCGGCCACGGTGCCTATCACAACGCCAATAATAGTTACGGCGTCATCGTCAATCGCACAGAAGCGGGTGCGGCTGCTAAAATCGTCATCAATGGTGGGACCTTTAAAGGTGTGAATAAGAAGGTCTATCATCAGGTGGGCAACAATAATTCTCTGGACATAAAAGCCGGAACCTTTACCACTCAAAAGCTGAAGTTGCGCTATGGGCTTTCGTCTACCTGGTCCGTGAAAGACGTGCAGACGGCGCTTCTGGGCATAAATGGTACTGACCTTGATCCCCGGGCAGGGTTTAAGTATGACGGCAAGGTGCGAGATTATAATTGGGTCAAGGAAGTTAACCTGGCACTCAGCTCTAAAAAGCTGGAGGTTTTGCCTGGCGCCCCGATTGTTACACTCGACCCTCTTCCTGACGATTACATAGGGCATGATGAATATGAATATGTATTTGCCAGAGGTGCGGAGAAATCAATTACAACCGTTGTTGATTGGTATTTTAAGGAAAACGGCATTGAAGGACCCGCGGCCTTTGCGGAATATGAATTATATGATGTGGCTGAAAATGATTTTCCAAAATTTGAGCTCGAGAAAGTCAGCAATAATCATGATGCAGCGGTATTTAAACCTGATACATCAAAAAGAGGCAGCAATTCCTATATCTTCAAAGTCAGTGAAACTTCCCTGGCAGGAGCCAAAACCAGCACTTCTGTTAATTTTGACGTTAGTGTGATAAACGCACCGGCTCCTGTGATTTCAATTTCTGCCGATGCCAATCCTGTGAATCCAAAAGACCCGGTAACTCTTATAGGGAAAATTGAAAAAGGAACAGGAAGCCCTTTTGCAAATTTTAAATGGGAAATATATGAAGATGGCAGCGGATACGAGGATATAACCCCTATTCCCGGTACGGATGGCGATACCGGTAACACCAACGAAATAACCTTTACAGCTCCCGAACCGCCAGGAGTGTACCTGATCCGTGGCAGCTGGAAAGATGATTTAGGTGCCGAGGGCAGCGACATTCTCCTGCTCAGGGTAGGCGGCGATGATACGGCCCCACGCATCGCCACAGAGGAGCTGATCTTTAAGCACGGAGTACAAAAAATGGCCTACCTGGAAAACTCCGGAGGCATAGTTGACAATAATGCCTGGACCTGCACCGGCACCCTGCCTCAGGGCCTAACTTTCAGCACCAGCAACGGCCTCGGTCGTTTTGGAGGGACACCCACTGAGGTTGGAAAGTTCCCTGTAACGGTAACGGCGACAAACAGTGCAGGCTCCAGCACAAAAACTGTGGATATTGTCGTCACCGCCCCGATTGAGATCACTTCCAATTCGTCCTTATTGGACGGCGTAAAGGGTGAGGATTATGAGGCTAATCTTAAATATACCGGCGGCGGAAATGTAGGGTGGACTCTATCAGACAGCAAGTTGCCGAAAGGCTTAACATTGGAATATAATACTGGTAAAATCACCGGCAAACCGGAGGAAAGTGGTGAATTCGAGTTTATTGTAAAAGCAGAGGCCACGGGAGAGATCCCAGCAGTGAAGACCTTTAACTTGTTTATCCATGAGAAGCCGAAATATCCCGAAGCAGGCTTCGCTAAATCAATCACTGCTGGTAAAACTATGACAATAAAAAGCCCGCTGCTTGAAGGCACTGGAGACATAACCTATATGATAGGAGGAGCACCGAGCGGCGTAAGCATTGAGCCCAATGGTGACATAAAAGTGTGGGAAGGTTTAGCTGCCAAGGAAACACCTTATACCTTTACCATTAGCGCAAGAGGTTACGACGGATATACTGACACCTGTCAAGTAGAATTTACAGTAGCAGAAAGCCCAACTTACCTTGGCAAAGGTATTATATATCTGCCCATGGGCTGGGTAGGTGAAGAATATTTAACAGATCAGCTTGCCAGTGAATTTATAGGCACTACAAACGCTTGTGAATGGCAATTCATAAACTCTGACGTTGTTCCTGAACCCCTTGAACCAGGTGTTAACCCACTGCCTCCAGGACTTTCTTTAGATAAAGATACAGGTGTTATTTCAGGTAAACCTACTGGGCATACTGGTAGCGGTAATGGAGGAATCAATGATTACCAAGAGGGTGTCAGAGTGAGATTGTATGACAAAGAAACAGGGCTTTCTGCTTATGCGTTTGTGAGAATCACTGTTGTTGATAAGGCTATAGCCGAAGCACCTACCACTATTAGTTTTAGTTCGGATTCAAATGTCCATTCAACAACCATGAGTAGTTTTGTAGAAGGTTTCCGAAATATTTATATAGATTGGTTGCCTCCGGGAACCATATCCGCCACCGGTCTCCCAAAAGGTCTGTCTATTTCGAGGGCTGGCAACGATGCAATGCTTCAGGGAACTCCAATGCAAAACGGAACCTTTAACTTTACAGTAACGGCTACAAACAGCGAGGGTAGCAAGTCACAAAATATGACAGTAGTTATTTCCCCGCCGGAAAAAGCGGAGAAACCGACAGCTGACAAAGTTCCGGGTGAGTATAAAATAGGACAAACCGTTAATGTGAAACTTTCCAATACTGCCGGTGAAGGGGCAGGAATTAGATACAGCATCAATGACGGTCCTGAAAAAACATGGAATGTAGAAAATCAAGAAAGTGGGCTGGATTTAACAGGGGATACCGTCATCCGCGCCTATGTGGAAACATTGGGCATGGGCAAATTAAACAGCGATATAGCCACCTTCCGCTATACTTTTGTGAATGACACAACTGCACCGGTTGTTGACATTACTACAAACTCCTTACCTGATGGCATTATAGATCAGGTTTATGTCGATCTAAATCTTGAGGGGACAGTGAGTGGCTCGGCCCTACCGCCAACCTGGACTGCCAATGGGCTACCCTCCGGAATATCAGTTAGTCCGGAGGGAGCTATCAGTGGAACACCGACAGAATCAGGTGATTTTAATGTGAAGCTGATTGCAACAGATTCCGGTACGAAAACCTCACGGGAAAAATACTTAACCCTTCATATTGGGGATAAGGCTCCTGCAGATACACCTGTCATTATCACTCATCCTGCCAATGGAACTTACAAGGAAGGCAGTGAAGCATCGTATTTGACTGTTGCGGCAACTGTTAGTGATGGTGGAGCATTAAGCTATCTTTGGTATGAAAGTGCCGATAAGAAAAACGATACGCCTGCCAATGACAAATTAGTTGGCAACGGCCCCAAATATAGACCGAGCACTGCTTTGGCCACTGATAGATACTATTATGCAGTTGCAATTAACAGCAAGACCGGATTTGCTGACTCTAAGAAGGTAAGCAATGTTGCTACCATTTCAGTAATATTTGACGCCGCTACTCCATATTTTAGCGATAATGATACCAGAGATTATCTTGTTACCAAGGGAAAAGAACAAAATCTTATGGAACTTGCACTGGTGGATGATGATGGCGTGCTCAACTATGAATGGTATCAGATGGTTGGGGCATCGCCCGCCACTGGGGACACGAAAATTGGAGAAAATAAAACCGGCATATTAAGTATCACGGCCCCTGAAAACGAGGGTGATAAGATATCATATTATGCTGTTGTCACCAATACTAATAAAAAAGCAACGGGTAGCGACACAGCTGGTCCTGTTATAAGCCCTTTACACACCGTGACTGCAACTGATCAGGTCATGCGTGAAATAACCTTTAATCCCCAGACAGGAAATGCCGCCGATATATTTACCAGGCTGACGAATTTTGATGGTAAGCTGGAAAGTCTGCCCGTGTTTGAAAGAATCGGTTATAACCTTAGCGGCTGGTTTACGGAACCAACTGGTGGCGTTAAGATAACAACAGATACCGTGTTTGAAGAAAATGATACTGTTTATGCCCAATGGACTGCACAATCCTCAGGAGGCGGCTCAGGCGGTGGAGGTATCTCCGGCGGCGGTAGCCCCGGTGGTGGAACTCCAGTAGAACCTGAAAAGCCGGAAACTCCTGATCCCGGTGATGGCGAAAAAACAGACGATCTGCCCTTTACAGATGTCAAGAAAGGTGACTGGTTCTACGATGATGTCTATTATGCTTATGTGAACAAGCTTATGATGGGTACCTCGGCAACCACATTCTCACCCCATGCAAATACAACAAGAGGCATGATAGTAGCAATCCTACATCGTTTGGAAGGATCACCGGAGGCAAGCCTTGAAGGACTTTTCCGTGATGTGAACAAGGATCAATACTATGCAGAGGCAATTGCCTGGGCAGCTGCCAACAATATAGTAAGCGGCTACTCCAGCGACAAATTTGGACCGGAAGACCCGATTACCCGTGAGCAAATGGCACTAATTCTAATGAATTATGCCAAGTTCAAAGGCTATGATGTGAAAGCCAAGGCAGATTTGAGCAAATTCAGTGACGCTGGTACAGTTTCAGCCTGGGCAACAGATGCAATGAGTTGGACAAATGCGGAAGCCTTCATCCAAGGTAGCGGAAATAGTCTTCTTCCCGCGGGAAATGCAGAGCGTTGTCAGATAGCTGCCATACTTCATCGGTTTATTGAAGGACATAAATAGCGGTAAAACTATAGCTAAGGATAGTGTAATCGTTTGAAAAAGAGCAGCGGTAAGGTGAAAATCCTGCCGCTGCTTTTCAATAGTCTCAAACCGAAAAATGGCGATGGGCTGAACAGTAGTTTTCGATGATAATGGGGATTATATTCTGCACTGAACCGGTCATATCACAGAGTTGTCAATTGAATTAGCCTTATGATTCCATATATTTTTTTAAAGCAGAGATGTCCAGATTATCATATTTTTCTAAAAAGTTGGATAGGAACATGCAGATAATCTTGCAGCCTCCTCCTTGATTAGATTCAACATTGAGAGGCATAAGCGGATCGTGAAGGGATTTTCGCAAAAGACACCATCCATCGCCATTGATTTTATCGAAGGATATTCGCACTCCTTCGAAATTAGGCTCTACCAGCTTAATGTGAGAGGGATTTGCGCCTTTACTTTTACCGCTTACGAAATCGGCCAGATCTTTAAGGATGCGATCCCCGTAGCTGCTAAAATCGGAGCACTTTATGGGGAAACGCAACTCTATGGACTCCATAGGTTCCTCCAAACCATCGATAAGGCTGTCCAAAGTAGCACCTGCTTTTTGCAACAGAGCAGCTCTTATTACTATTTTTGTTGCCAGATAAGCTCCATCATCTAAAAAAAAGTTTTCCTTGAAGGCGCCATGGCCGGAAGTTTCGATGGCAAGTTGGCTATCGATGCCCTCTTTGTTCAGGCGTATGGACTCGTTGATAACATTTCTATATCCTCGTTTAAAACGCAAATGTTTTAGTCCTAATCTTTTCTCCAAGAAAGTGTTCAATTGATCGCTTGTAACGCTATCGGTGACAATAGTTGTCCCAGGATGTTCATCAGCTATTAGGGCGGCGGCCAAGGCCACTATTCCATTTCTTGCAATCTCTCTGCCGTAGCGATCTACAGCACCGGATCTGTCCACATCTGTATCGAATATCAAACCAAAATCAGAGGCTGACGAAACCACCGCCTTTGATATGGAAGCCATCGCCTCCTTGTTCTCCGGATTTGGGGGATGATTAGGAAAACTACCATCAGGATCCAAATATTGGCTGCTACTGATATCGGCTCCCAGAGGGGCCAGAACTTTTGTAGCGTAGAAGCCGCCTCCACCGTTACCCGCATCCACAGTGATTTTCATCCCCGAAAGGGGATAATCGTAATCATCGGCAGAAACGGCTTCTTTTATCAGATTGCGCAGGTGGGCACTATATATATCCATTAAATTGGGATAAGGTTTTCTGGCATAATTGCTATGTGCAGGGGGCTTTGATGTATTGTTTGAATCCATAGACTGGGCGAGAGTAATTATGTGTGAAATATCTTCTTTATTCAGTCCCCCATCTTTATCAAAATACTTAAATCCATTTCTATTAAAAGGTAGATGGCTTGCAGTAATCATAATCGCACCATCACAGAGGAATTCGGGGAAAACTGTTGACATGAACATAGCTGGAGTTGATGCCAGCCCGCAATCAATAACCTCCGCACCTTCTTCTCCAATGGCATTTTTAGCAGTCCGAAGAAGATCTTCACCGGAGAGTCGAGGATCTCTGCCAAGGGAAATTTTTAAATCTTCAGCCTTTTTGCCCGATTTTTTTGATAACCAGATAAGGAAGCCTTTTGATAGCCTTCTGGTTACCTCCTCTCCTAAATTAGGGGCCTCTCCTTCTACACCTTCCATTGCAATTCCTCGGATATCGCTTCCGTTTTGTAATTTCCTATAATCTGCTTCCATAGTATCAAATACACCTTTCACTTAAATTATTGTTCTATTCTTACTATACAACAAAACTCTTTGGACGTGTTAAATGTTGGATCTTTTAACTTGATAAAAAGGGGTTTACAATTCGCTATCCCGGTGGCAATATAGGGTTAAATCAGCGTAGTGCAGTGTAATGGTATGGTTCTATGTGGAATTATTAGTGGGGGAGGAATTGCCATGAGAGGGAAAAGGTTTATTTTTTTTATGGCCATATTGCTGTTTGCTATGCTGGCAATCTACGGATGCTTAGGGGATAAGGGGATTATCAATGGAGATGGTGAAAAAATCAGGATTACCATAGGAAAAGTACCTTATTCGGATATGTGGATGGCGGCCCATATCATCGATAATATTGCGTCTGAATTAGGATATCCTACGGAGATAATAGAGGCGGATATAGGGCTCATGTATCAGGGCCTGGCTCAGGGAGCCATAATGGTCTTTCCTGATGTCTGTCTACCTCATGTACATCAAGCTTACATAGATAAGTATGAGGGCAAGTTTGATATAATAGGCAAGTATTTGAAGGAAGTTCCAAGTGGTTTAACGGTGCCGGCATATATGGACATAAGGAGTATTGAGGAGCTGAAAAACCTTGAAGAGATATTTCAAGGGCGTTTGTTAGGAGTTGAATTTAGTGCAGGTATTATGATGCTGGCGGAAGCAACTCTAATGGAATACGAATTGGATGGCTATACCTTATTGGATGGGAGTACATCCGATATGTTGAAAGAGGTAAAGAAGGCAGTGGCCAACAGAGAACCCATACTATTCCTATCATGGCGTCCCCATCCAATGTGGGTGGAGTATGATCTGAAAATCCTTGCAGATTCAAAGGGTATATGGGAGAACTATGATGTTAGAACAGGCATTAATAATAACTTGAAGGAGGAAGCCCCTGATCTCTATAACTTCATACGGGAATTCACCATGACCTTAGAGGAAGTTGAGGAGTTGTTGGTGAGAATGGAGGAGGAAAATATGGATCCTGACTCTCTGGCCAAAGAATGGATAAATGAAAATCGCCAATGGATTGATGTTTTATCATAGGGTATTGATAATGATAAGGATTAGGAATATACTTGCCTTGAAAGCATTTCGAAATAGCAGCGGAAACTCGTCATTCCAAATCATAAAAAGGAAGTGATATATATGGAATCGGGATATAAAGTGGAGCAAATTTCTGTGGGAATGAAGGCTTCTATGTCTAAGACCATCGGTGAATCTGACATCTATGGCTTCGCTGGTATAACGGGGGATTTTAATCCCATACACGTTAATGAGGAGTATGCTAGGACAACCCGCTTTGGCAGACGGGTGGCTCATGGAATGATTTTGGCAGGCATGTTTTCTGCAGTGAGAGCCATGAAAGTTCCGGGGCCGGGGGGAGTATTGATAAGTCAAACACTAACCTTTAAGGCACCAGCTTTTATAGGAGATACGGTCACGGCACTAGTGGAAGTAACATCTGTAAATGTTGAAAAAAACAGAATAGTAATGCGCAACGAGATACGCAATCAGGATGGCGTGCTCCTTATAGAAGGGGAATCTATCAGTTCGCCAAGAAAATAGTAAGGTTGGTCTGATTAATTAGTTTTTATTCAACAAATTATCTTTTAAATTGTACCGTTATGGGATAATATAGAATAGTATAGTCAGTTAGTTTAATAAACGATTATTTTATCAGTAATAATTGATGAAAAGTGTCTATAAGCTGACAGAGGATGATTCTATGAATAACTATATGTAATGGCGGTGTTATAAAAATGGATATTTATATTGCCCGGCAACCTATATTCGATAGGAAACTGGCGGTCTATGGATATGAGATACTGCATAGGCAGGGTAGTGAGAACAAATTTAGCGGAATCGATGATGATCGTGCGACAACGGAGGTAATATATAACTCATTTTTTGTTATGGGTCTTGACGACATTACCGACGGATCTTTAGCTTTCATAAACTTTTCAAAGGATTTAATAGATACGGATGTACCTTATATGTTGCCATCCCAAAGCATAGTAATCGAGGTGCTGGAACGAAAGGAAGCTACACAGAATACGATAGAAGCTTGCAGAAAGCTTAGGGACAAGGGATATACCATAGCCTTAGATGATTTTGTTTTAGAACAAGGCAATGATGACCTTATTGAGATAGCCGACATAATTAAGGTGGAGTATCCAGCTGTTACACCTGCAACTCAAAGGGATCTCATTAAAAGGTATGGTTCTAAAATCAGGTTCTTGGCAGAAAAGATTGAAACCAGGGAAGACTATGAACTTGCCATAAAAATGGGATATGATTATTTCCAGGGGTATTTTTTCAGCAAGCCCACAATGATGGCTTCAAAAGAAATAGAGTCGATCAATACAAATATTTTAAGCGTACTGCAGGAATTGAGTGAGCCCGATCCGGAACTGAAGGTTATCTCCGATATTATTGAAATGGATATGGGTCTATCATATAAACTTCTAAGGCTGGTAAATTCCGTTTACTATGGTACTAGAAACAGGATAAAAACCATACACCAGGCCTTGGTATATATAGGGATTAATGAAATATACCAGTGGTTCTCCCTTATGATGCTAAAGGATATGCAGAATGTGGAAAATGCTGAGATAATAAAACTATCCCTTATTCGTGGGAAATTGATGGAGCTTATGGCCATGGAATTTGATTATCGGGATCGTATGGAATTCTTTTTCACCGGTATGTTTTCATTTATCGACATTCTTTTAAACAAGCCCATGGAGAAGGTATTGGAGAGTTTGCCCTTTTCGGATAAGGTGAAACGAGCGCTGATGGGAGAGGACAATGAACATAGAAGTTTTCTTGATAGCGTTATAGCCATAGAATCGGCAGATTGGGATTTTATAGAGGACAGATACCCATTAAATGAAATAGGAGCTCAAAGATTTATGGAGCTATATCTTGATTCGCTAAAATGGGCAAAACGGTTAAATTACTAATAAATATAGAAGGAGGCAGAGATGAGCGAAAGTAAAAAGAGTGAACAATGCAATCACGAATGCAGTTCTTGTGGAGTTACATGTAGCGAAAGGACAGAGCCGGAAATTAAAAAAGATACTATGCACGAAATGAGTAGCGTAAAAAGGATTATCGGTGTGGTAAGTGGAAAAGGGGGAGTTGGTAAATCTCTTGTAACCTCCATCATGGCGGTTGCCATGGGTAGGACAGGGGCACAGGTGGGCATTATGGATGCGGATATAACAGGCCCATCGATTCCAAAGATCTTCGGGATACGAGATAAGGTAGAAAGCTCACCGGGGGGACTTTGGCCAATAAAGACCGAAAGTGGAATAGATGTAATGTCTATTAATCTTTTGCTGGAAAAGGAAACAGATCCGGTATTATGGCGCGGTCCGATTATAGCCGGGGTTGTTAAGCAGTTTTGGACAGATGTGATATGGGCTAATGAAGATTATTTATTCATCGATATGCCTCCGGGAACGGGTGATGTCCCATTGACGGTATATCAATCAATCCCTATAGATGGAATTATTATAGTGACTTCGCCACAGGCATTGGTGGCCATGGTGGTAGAGAAATCCGTGAATATGGCAAAGATTATGAATGTGCCAGTCATAGGTATCGTTGAAAATATGGCATATTTCACCTGTCCCGACTGCGGTTCGGATCACGAAATCTATGGAAAAAGCCATGTTGAAAACATAGCTCAACATCATCGCATAAAGGTTCTGGGCAGGATACCTCTGGATCCGAGGATAGCAGAGGCCTGTGATGATGGACTCGTTGAATCTTTAAATGGAATTTGGATGGATGAGCTGGCGGAAAACCTTAAAAAAAGATTAAAAGAGATAGATGAAACCACATCCTATCGAATAGCTGCGGCAATGGATGAAGAAGCCCTTGCAGTATTTGGTGGCGCATCTGCTTTCCGGATATATGATATAGAAAATGAGCTCATCGTATCCTCAAATCTGGTGGATCCGTCGGGAAGAAATACGTATGAGGTGGCCGATTTTTTAATAAAAGCCGGTGTGAGTGTTTTATTGTGTCAATCTGCTACCGAAGATGAAATAAAAATGCTGGAGGATGGCGGTATCAAAGTGGTAAAGGGTGTCGAAGGCGGTGCAGATGTCCTGGTCGAAGATTTTCTTGCAAACAAGATACAATGAAGACTATTCCGCAGTACTATGATTTCAAAATGCCAGTAGGTCAATCTTTGAATACATTGAATCCTGGTATAACAAAATTATAATTATTTACCTATTTATACTTCCCCGGGAAGGTGCCAAAGAATGTATCTCTTTGGCACTTATCCTTTAAAAAAGGAAGGAAATCCTTTTCGTTACCCTGTGTAAAAGAGCCTTTGGTTATACAATGGCAAAGGGTGCTCTGCAAGAAGATGAAGTAATATTTTTCGCTTTCTATTATCTTAGCTATTTGGTCATAGGGAGTTTCTGTTTCGCCTTTCCCATCTATTAATGTGAAGGATGAGTCGTTGAAAAGATATTCGATAATTCCATTGACTCCGGAGGTTTTTGCCATAAATCTGGCAAGTTTACGTACCATCCTTGCATTTAGGAGAGGGAGGGCCAGACCTAAAAGGACGATGGTCAGAAGGCCTGGGGAAAAACCTCCAAAGTAAATGGCAATAATACCGATGGCCGCTACCAGGATGGCAAACACCAGTATTATAAATCGGAGCCAGCCGGCCCTGGTATAGTAAATAATCTTAGCAAGGGTGTTATAAGAGTCCATGGTATTTGTAGTTTCCGATTTAAAATAGGTATCCATAAGTCCCTCCATGTGCATATTGCTATTTTGTATAGGATTTAGATGTATCTATCAGAATTGTATTGCTTTTAGCTATCCATTCTACTCCGAAATCTAAGGCTCTTCCCATATCCCTCAGCTTATAGTAATTGTTGCCGTCTATTAGGTATGAAATTAGGTTCAATTGTTTCCCATCAAGAAACAGGGTAGATGGCGTTGCTATACCGGTTTTTGATGAGGAATCTGAAACATTCCCCAGTTCGCCGCCAACAGGTGTGTAGGGCATTTTTGTATAAATATTAATATTCCCGGTTTTGGCGTCGTAATCAATCTCAAATGATACTTCAGAGCTCCCAAGGGCTGCTGCCAGATCCCGTAGCTTAAAATAATTGTGTCCATCCACATAGAAAGATTTAAAACCTTGAACTT
Organism: Anaerovoracaceae bacterium; assembly: GCA_050953445.1. Lineage (GTDB taxonomy): Bacteria > Bacillota > Clostridia > Peptostreptococcales > Anaerovoracaceae > JBMNMS01. The sequence goes on along the minus strand of JBMNMS010000001.1, from coordinate 586,610 downwards.
TTCCATTAACCTTTATTATAGAGGATGTGGGGGTTGCGTTGATAATCCTTTTTGATATTTCAACAGGTTTATCCGGATTTACATCTGAATCTATGAGAAAGTAAACGTAGATGGTCTTTTCACGGTTCCTTATATCAACACTCATGTAAGAGATATCGGGATCAGGTTGAGGAATCCGATAGGTTAAAGTATCACTTTTGGCAATAAGGAACCCTTCCCCGGGCTCTTCTGGGATACATCCTTCCATTGAACAGGATCTGATTCTGCTATCCTCATTGTCATAAAAAGATATGGATTGATGTATTCCATCTGTTTTTGAGGTAAGTGAGATGTAACTATCGGGAACCAATGTATAGACAAACCCTAAAGGATTGTCGGAACCCTTTTCCGTGGTGTCTTTAAGTGTGATTGCATTGCTTACGCCGGAAAAAATTAGAGTGTATTCTTCTGCATCGGCAGCAATAAGGGTGCCTTCGGTAGCACCGTGAACAGGTGTAATAGGGCTTGTAATGGCGAAAAGCAGCAGTAAGGTAAAAACAAATATAGAAAATCTCATATGCGATTTCCATCCTTTCATAAAATGGCTAAACCGATTAATGCTGTTTCTCTAAGGGCAGGATTCATTCTCTTGTCAAAGGCTCTTCAATAAGGATATGCCCCATAAGGGACTCGGTCACTTCGCCATCCACCAGCACTTGAACGGCTTCAATGCCTGGAATTTCAGTGAGGGAATATATTAGTTGCTGTAAAAGCAAGCTTTCCGTAAGGCTGCTGCCGCTTAAATTCTCGCTTGAAATATTCACATACACTAAGGAATCGATGGTCTCAACACCCAAAATTTCAATATCGCTTAATGCGGTTGAAAGCCCCTCCTCATCCGGATCTGATTGCAATTCTGATACAACCAGTTCTTCAATGGAATCGTCGCCTATTGCCACCATTTTCTTGACAGGGAGAATAGTTTCAAGAGATTCGGAACCGGACATTATATATTCATTGTTTACATAATACAATGTGATTTCAACATTATCCTCATATCCTGAATTCGGGCTCTCACCATTCTCTTTCCCATTGCCGCATGCAACCAATGGAATCATCATAACGAGCAGTAGTAATAATAATCCTTTTTTTCTTAATCCCTTCATTTTTTGACCCTTTCTTTTTATAAAAAGTAAACTTCAATAGAAATTGCTATTTTTATGGACTTAATCTTCATCTATACAGTATACAACCATGGCAGATTAAAACAAGGGTCTAATTTTTGTAATATAGATTCCCATAAATCATCAAATAGTCAAAAGAGTGTGGCATTATATAGGTAAGGGGAGGGGAAAGGTCCCATTACGTATAGATTAGTAAGGGGGGCTTATGAAAACAAATCCCAGTTTCAGATTATGTTATGAGAGTAAGGAACAAGGATTCATACTGCCGATATCAGTGAAAAAGGGGATTTATCGCATTGACTTGCGAGAGGTAATCTATTTTGAAAAGAAATTAAGAAAGATTGTGGTAGTAGAGGAAAAGAGGAAAAGATCCTTTTATGGTAAATTTAATGAGTTGGAAAAGTTTTTAAATGATGAGTATTGCCGCTGTCACAATTCATATATTGTCAATATGGAAAAGGTAGAAGAAATGGAACGGTATACATTATTAATGTGTAATGGGGAACCCCTTCCCATAAGTCAGACTCGTTATTTGGAAGTAAAGAAACAGTTTTTGGATTATTTAAGATATGAAGAAGGTTTGTTACTACTTAAATAGCGGGATAAATATTTTTGACAAAAATCAGCACCTGTCTTGACACATGTAAAGACAGGTGCTATATTTTAGTGGAAAAGGGTTATGGAATTAGGCGGGAAGGAGAAAAATGCAAAACCTAATCAAAAGTATATTAGAATTAAAAAAGGAACGGGGTGCTGCCATTTTAGCGCATTATTATGTAGACGGACCTGTACAGGAGATAGCCGATTATGTGGGGGATTCATACTATCTGAGCAAAATAGCTACTGGGATACATAATGAGGTGATTCTACTCTGTGGTGTTCGTTTTATGGGAGAAAGCGTTAAAATACTCAATCCGGAGAAGACCGTGCTTATGCCGGATCCTTCTGCGGATTGTCCAATGGCGCACATGGCGCAGGCGGATGAAATAGCCAGGGTCAGGGCTGAATATGAAGACCTTGCAGTGGTTTGCTATATAAATTCTACTGCACAGATTAAGGCTCTATCCGATGTATGCGTGACATCGTCAAATGCAAAAAAGGTTGTAAGTGCATTAGAGCAGAAGAACATATTTTTTGTACCCGATAAAAACCTGGGGGCATATATAGCTTCGCTGACACCGGAGAAGAACTTTATTCTTAACGATGGGCATTGTTATGCTCACAATGATATTTCCCCAAAGGATATTCAAAGTCTTTTAAACAAACATCCTGACGCAAAGGTTTTGGCTCATCCTGAGTGCGGAGAAAAAGTATTAAAAATGGCAGAATACGTGGGAAGCACATCCGGCATTATAGATTACGCAACCGATAGTAGGGATAGGGAATTCATCATATGTACCGAACATGGAATTCTGCATCAGCTAAAAAAGAAGAATCCCAATAAGGATTTTTTCTTTACAGAACATGTGCCCATATGTCATGATATGAAAAAGAACACTCTGGAAAACGTAAGACAAGCATTGGCGAACATGGATAATGCTATTGAGTTGGATGAAATGCTGAGAACAAAGGCAGAAGTTGCTTTAAAAAGAATGCATGAAATCGCAGATTAGTAAGAGGAATTCATATGGTTGAAAAAACAGATGTGATAATCGGTGGAACCGGAGTAGCCGGACTTTTTTGTGCACTGAATCTACCTGACCACATCAACGTAATCATTGTTACCAAGGATAAGGCTGAAATCAGCGATTCTTACCTGGCCCAAGGTGGGATTGCGGCCTTAAGGTGTCCTGAGGATTATGACGATTATTTTGAAGATACAATGAGAGCGGGACATTACAGAAACAATGAGGAGTCTGTCCGCACCATGATCAAGAAATCACCTGAAATAATAGGTGATCTTGTTAAATTTGGCGTTGAATTTGAAAAAACTGGAGAGGGATTTTCATATACTAAGGAGGGAGGACATTCCAATCATCGCATTCTTTACCATAAGGATATTACCGGACAGGAAATAACTGAGAAGCTATTAGCCCAGGTTCGAAAAAGGCCGAATGTGATAATTAAGGAAAACACGACGCTGATTGACATTATTACAGATAAGAATATCTGCAAAGGTGCGGTGGTAAGGAATAAGGAAGGAGATATATCCTGCATTTATGGCAAGATTACAGTTTTAGCCACCGGGGGAATAGGTGGATTGTTTAGGCACTCTACTAATTACAGGGTCATATCCGGTGATGGAGTTGGAATTGCCATGAGACATGAAATTGAATTAAAGGATGTAGACTATATACAAATACATCCAACTGCTTTTTATTCGGAGGAAGAGGGCAGGAGGTTTCTGATTTCTGAATCTGTGCGGGGGGAAGGTGCGATATTGCTTAACCCTGATATGGAACGCTTTGTTGATGAATTGCAGCCAAGAGATGTGGTTGCAACCGCAATTAAAAGAGAGATGGAGAAATTCGGGGTACCAAATGTTTTTTTGTCATTGGCCCATTTGGAAGAAGATGCAATCAAAAAGAGATTTCCAAACATTTATGATTACTGTATGGATAAGGGATACGATTTTTGTAAAGACCCGATTCCGGTGACTCCGGCACAACACTATTTTATGGGGGGGATCAGGACTGATCTCCATGGTAGAACCTCAATGGAGAATTTGTTTGCTATCGGGGAAACCAGCTGTAATGGTGTTCACGGAGCGAACAGGCTTGGGAGCAACTCCCTTTTGGAGGCTCTTGTCTTTTCCCAAAATGCAGCTGAAGTTATAAAGGAAGCGGTACCTTATATTGATGTGGATGATATGGTGATGAACGGTGAGGATGAATGCTCTTATGAAGGGTATGAAGATATGGATGAAAAGAATAGAGACCTGATTTTTAATGAAATAAGGAAGAGGAACAGGGAATTTTATGAACTATGGTGCCGCGATTAAGATTAATATTGATGACTATATAATGGGAGCATTAAAAGAGGATATAACCAGTGAGGATGTTACTACCAATGCAATAATGCGTGAAAAAACACCGGGCAAGGCAGAGCTTATCGCTAAGGAACAAGGGATAATAGCTGGTCTTGGTGTCTTTAAAAGGGTTTTTGAGCTGTTGGATGGTGATACGACCTTTGAACCATTTTTTAAGGATGGAGATCGTGTAGACAAAGGGGATCTGATAGGGCTGGTAAGGGGCGATATTCGCACCATCCTGTCCGGGGAAAGGACAGCCCTTAATTATTTGCAAAGGATGAGCGGGATTGCAACCTTCACTAAATCTTTTGCCGATGAATTACTGGGTTTTAAAACAAAATTGCTCGACACTCGAAAGACAACGCCTAATATGAGACCTTTTGAAAAATATGCTGTCAGAGTTGGAGGTGGCAGCAACCATCGCTATAACCTTTCGGATGGGATACTAATAAAAGACAATCATATCAATGCAGCAGGGGGAATTAAGGAGGCCATCGCTTTGGCAAAGGAATACGCACCTTTTGTCCGTAAGGTGGAAATAGAGGTGGAGGATTTGAATATGCTGGCTATTTCGCTGGAAGCTGGAGCGGATATCGTTATGCTCGATAACATGGACGATGAAACCTTGAAAAAAGCGGTTGAAATGGCAAGGGGGCATGCGGAAATTGAGGTTTCAGGCAACATTACCAAGGAGAGATTAAAAAGAATAGCCCAAATGGGGGTAGACTATATTTCTGTGGGGGCCTTGACCCATTCTGCACCCATATTGGATATTTCACTGAAAAATTTAGAGGTAACATGAAAGGAATGATTAGATGAAGGCCCAGGTGAGACGCACAAAAATTTTAAGCAAGTTAGCGGGAGCCATATCTCCCGTAAGCGCAACCGCCTTGGCAAATGAGTTAAACGTCAGCCGACAGGTCATAGTTAATGATGTAGCCATCCTTCGAGCTGCCGGATCCAATCTGATTGCCACGCCAAGGGGATATATTTTGCAGGAGAATGAACAGGAACCGGAGCTGGGAATAAGGCATCAAATTGCATGTGTCCACGGTGAGGAGGGCATGGAGGATGAATTAAATGTAATTGTGGATCATGGGTGCAAGATTGTCGATGTGATAATAGATCATCCTGTATATGGCCAATTGGTGGGGGCGTTGCAATTGTCCAATCGCAATGATGTAAAAGAATTCGTAGAGCGTAGCGAGGAGGCTCAGCCGCTGTCACACCTTACTAATGGTTTACACCTTCATACCATTCTTTGCCCAACGGAAGAAGCTTTCCAGCAGGTCAAGGAAAAGCTAAAGGGAATGGGGATATTGTTATAAGGTCAAGAATAACTCTGGTTCACGCTGAATCGGGGTTTTTATATAATTATTATTTGTCAAAGCTAATATAATTTGATAAAATTTAATGCAGTAGTAAAAATAATGATCTATGATAAATGGTTGAGAAGAAAGGAGGAATAATATGAAAATAGCTGTATGCATTAAACAGGTTCCGGATACCAATGAGATAAAATTGGACCCCGTAACGGGCACGCTTATTCGTGAGGGTGTACCAAGCATAATCAATCACGATGATAAATCAGGGATTGAGGCTGCACTTAGGCTTGCGGAGGAAACAGAAGGAACGGTGACGGCGGTTTGTATGGGGCCACCCCAGGCTGATCTGGCATTGAGGGAGGCATTGGCCATGGGATGCCATGATGCTGTGTTAGTGTCCGCCAGAGAATTCGGAGGATCAGACACCTATGCCACTGCTACCATTCTTTCCGCAGCTTTAAAAAGAATAGGGTATGACCTTGTTATAACCGGCAGACAGGCTATCGATGGGGATACGGCTCAGGTCGGACCCCAAATTGCAGAAAATTTGGGTATTCCTCAAGTTTCATATGTTGAAAAGATTGATTTGGAAGGTGAAAAGCTAATTGTTATGCGTCAATTTGAGGATAGATACCATATAATTGAAGTAAAACCTCCGTGCCTTTTGACCGTTTTGCAGGAATTTGCAAAGCCCAGATATATGAGCATAAAAGGTATAGGGAGAGCTTATAAAACTGATATTAAGCAATTCAATTTTGATTCATTGAAAGATTACCTGGACCCTGCTCATATAGGCCTTAAGGGATCTCCCACCAACGTATTCAAATCCTTTACCAAGCAGATAAAGGGGCAGGGGATTAAGCTTACAAACCTAAGCTCCGATGAGGCTGTTAAAGTCATTATGGATAAGCTTGAAGAGCTCCATGTTTTATAGGGAAGGAGGGATCGGGAATGAGTCAGGATATTTATGTTGTAGCAGAACAAAGGGATGGAATAATACTACCTGTTTCGCTGGAGTTAATAGGGGAGGCAGTTAGGCTTGCTGCTGATTTGGAACAGAAGGTAGTAGGGGTTCTTTTGGGGGACAAGATTGCGGATAGCGCAAAGACCCTTATCGAATATGGAGCTGATGAGGTTGTATATGTAGATGATCCTATGCTGGCTGAGTATGTTACTACCCCTTATGCAAAGGCGTTGACAGAAGTTATTAGACAATGCGACCCTGAGATCGTACTTTTTGGTGCCACATCAATAGGCAGGGATTTAGCCCCAAGGGTAGCGTCAAGGGTTCATACGGGCTTGACAGCAGATTGTACCAAGCTTGATATTGATGAGTTCAAGGATAAGAATCAGGAAACCTCTCAAAAGCTGTTATTTATGACCAGGCCAGCCTTTGGCGGAAATATAATGGCGACTATACTTTGTAAGAAATATAGGCCTCAAATGGCTACTGTAAGGCCTGGGGTAATGAAGCGCCTGAAACGTGATAGGGACAGAATCGGATCTGTCAATGAAATCAAGGTTGATTTTAAGCCCTCAGATATGGATGTTGTAATCAGAGAGGTGGTTAAGGAAAAACATAAAACTGCTGATATCACCGAAGCTAAAATACTGGTATCCGGTGGTCGTGGAATAGGTAGTCCTGAGTTCTTCGGAACCTTAAAGGGAGTTGCGGATCTTTTGGGAGGAGATGTGTCATCTTCCAGAGCGAATGTGGATGCTGGATGGGCAGAAAAGAGCAAGCAGGTAGGACAGACCGGTAAGACGGTAAGACCTGATTTATATTTAGCATGCGGTATTTCCGGTGCCATACAGCATCTTGTGGGCATGGAAGGGTCAGAATATATTATTGCAATAAATAAAAGCGAGGCAGCCTCCATTTTTGATGTGGCGGATCTTGGGATAGTTGGAGATGTGAGGAGCATCTTGCCTAAGCTGGAAGAAGCTTTAAAGAAGCATAAGGAAGATGCCATTTCGCTAAAAGAATAAGAAATGAATTATGCGAAACTAAGATTTGTATGTTTCCATAGTTGCAATACAAAAAAATCGGCATAGTCTGTATGATGTATACTAAACTACGCCGATTTTTTTTAGAGAGCTAAAATGCCGGGTTCAATCCTATTTTTCCTTGCGGAAGCACATGAACCAATCTAAGCAGTATTGATCATCAGTCTGGTTCTCCATGCGTTCCTTTGCCGTTCCGCAGGAGCCGGCTGTAGGAACGACCACATCATCGCCAGGACGCCAATCCGCAGGAGTTGCAACATTGTCGGCATCGGATTTTTGCAATGCCAGTACGATTCTTTTTATTTCATCGAAATTACGGCCTGTGGTCAAAGGATAGTAAAGAATTGTACGAATCTTTGCTTCCGGATCTATAATGAAAACTGCACGTACCGCTTGAGTATTTGATTGGCCCGGTTGAATCATACCGTATTTGTTGGAAACTTCCATTCTTATATCCTCAATTAAAGGGAACTTAATTTCCATGTTCTTCATCCCGTTCCATTCTAATTCCTGTATCTTACGAAGCCATGCGATGTGAGCATACAACGAGTCAACAGAAAGTCCGATAAGTTCGGTGTTAAGCGCTGCAAATTCATCGGCCATAGAAGCGAAGGTCATAAATTCTGTCGTACAAACCGGTGTAAAGTCGGCTGGATGGGAAAACAGAATCACCCATTTACCCTTATAATCTTCGGGGAAGTTAATTTCCCCCTGGGATGTGACAGCTTTAAAACTTGGTGCGGGATCGCCTATCAGGGGCATTCTTTGTACTTGCATATTTTCCATTTCTAATCTCCTTTCCAAATGGGATCTATCTTTTGATCCATTATATCATTAAATTCAAGGAGGTCTGTGATGAAATCACATTTTTTCGGCAGGATAAAAAAATGGTATCCTCGGATTTATTGACAGAAAAATGTGTTTTGTGATATGGTTTTAAAAAGTGAATTTTCAAAATGTTTTTTAGGCCATTAGAAAAGGAGGGCTTAGAATTGAAGACAACCAATCGTATGGTGCCGATTATCGCCGCTATAGCTATACAGCCTTGTCTTGGGACCTCCTATATTTGGAGCATCTTTCAAACCGGAATTGCTGATAGTATATTTGGGGGGAATAATTCAGCAGCAAGCTTGACATTTTCTCTCATAATATTTTTTTCTTCCATAGGTAGCGTGGTTGGAGGGAGATTGGCAATCAGACACTCCACCCGAAGTATAGTCATCTCCGGAGGCATTATACTGGCAACCGGTGTTTTTTTGGCATCTCTGGTTACTCCCAGAGTTTTTTGGCTTTTGTGGTTGACCTTTGGCATAATGGGTGGAACGGGGATGGGCTTTATGTACTCTACGACGATAGCATGCGCGCAGAAATGGTTTCCGGAGAAGAAGGGATTGATTACAGGAACTCTGGTGGCGTCAATAGGTATGGGTGGTGTTATATTCACCCCTATAACGGAGGCTTTAATAAAGCATTTTGGTGGCGTACAAATAGGGGAGCAGAACACATTTGTAGTGTTGAGTATAACTTTTCTTGTGATATGTACTGTCAGCGGTTTGTTCCTCAAGGATCCGCCTGAGGAATTGTGGAGGAACCCCTCAGATCTGCAACAGGAAATCCATGGAAAGATATTGGATATGGCTCCTGGGCAGGTGCTTAAAACACCGCAATTTTATATGGTTACCATATCCATGATGCTTGCGGTAATGAGCGGTTTAATGATGATCGGATTTGCCAAGCCTATTGCTGTAGCGAAGGGCATGGGTGCCACCGCGTCGATAGGGGTAATGGTTATATCCTTGTTTAATGCTCTTGGGAGGCTGTTGTGGGGCATGGTTTCTGACAGGATTGGAAGGAAAACTACAATCCTGATAATGCTGGCAGGATCAGGGGGGTTGGCACTATTGGTAAACGCTGTGGAGGGCTATTACATTTTCGTGTTAATAGGTGCCATCGGATTTTTTTATGGTGGATTTTTGAGCAATTTTCCTGCTATAACAGCGGACCTGTTCGGTGCAAAATATATGTCAGCCAATTACGGAATGGTAATGATGGGCTTTGGTCTGGGAGGGTTGTTGTCATCCTATATTGCCGGATATTATAAAAACCTGGCAAGTCAGGATATAAGCCTAATGTTCCCCGCATTTGTTATAGCTGCTGTTTGTTCGGGGTTAGGATTTGTTCTCATGTTAGGTTTGCGAATGGATGTAAAAAAGACGCCCAGATAGTATTAGATGGCGAAGAAAGCCTGTACTATTTTGCGGCTCTAAGCTTGCAATTTTAGGGTTTCTATGCTACTATATGCTGAAAGAAAACCGAAGGAGGGGGACTCATGGGAAAGGACAATTTAATTATTACTATCGGTAGGCAGTACGGAAGCGGTGGCATTGAAGTGGGAAGAAGATTATCTGAAATACTTAAAATTCCCTGTTACGATAAGGAATTAGCAGAGCGTGCCGCTCGTGAGAGTAAAATAAATGAGAAGTTTTTTAGGGAGTACGACGAAAAAATAATCCGCAGCCTATATTATTTTGGCGCAGATGAATATGATGCAACCATTATGCCCCAGAGTCAAGAGTTGTTCAGGGCACAGGCTTCTGCCATACGATCTATTGCGGAAGAGGAATCGTGTATATTCATTGGCAGGTGTGCGGATTTAATTTTGCGTGATTTTCCAAACTGCATCAATGTATTTTTGCATAGCAACAGGCCGGACAGGATAAAGAGAATGGTCGAGGTTTATGGGGTTCCTGAGGAGGAAGTGGACTCCATCATGGATAAGATTGACAAACAACGACAAAAATATCATAATGTGTTTTCGGATAAAAAGTGGAACGATATTTCTATCTACCATTTGTCAATAAATAGCGGCAAGCTGGGAATGGAGAAAACCGCCAAATTGATACATGAATACATCAAACTATATATGGATAAGGATTGAATGGTATATATAATATGAAATAGTTAAACGGGTGCAATGGGCACCCGTTTAACCTTTAGGTAAAAACAGCTTGAATCAGGAACATATATATTGCGGTACCAGCAACGATGCTTATGAGGACGCTGCTTCTCCAAAGCTGGATTAAAACCACTATGGCTATTCCGATAAGCTCGGGAATACCGAAAGGCCATGATAGGGGATTGACGTATCTTAAACAATAAATGACCAGCATTCCCATAGTTGCGCAGGGAAGGACAATGCTTATATAGTTAATATAGGGAGGAATTTGCCTTCCGGCGGGAAAAAGTATAAAGGGAAAAGCTCGCATAAGAGCAACCCCTAAGGCCATAGTTAAAATGGTAAGAATAGCATGGATCGGACTCATTGTTTTTCCATTCTCCTTTCCAAGGGACGGCGAACAAAGGTAAGAATTCCGATTACCCCTGCCATGGCGGCTAAAATGAAATGGTCGGGGCCAAAGATGATCAGGCAGAGGGAGGATGCAGCAAGGCCGATAAAACCCGGTAGGCGATTCTGCTTTTGGATCATCTGATCAGTGAAGATAGCAACAAACAGGGCCAGCATTACAAAATCTATACCAGTAGTATCGAAAAATAATTGGGAACCGGCCAGAGTGCCTATGATGCCACCAGCTATCCAATAAAGATGGCAAAGGGAAGCGATGGAAAAATAGAACCCCTTCCTGCTTATACCATCGGGGGGTTCCAGGGAATATAGCAGTATAAAAATTTCATCGGTTAATGCGAATATCAGGTAGGGCTTTAACTTCCCCATATCCTTGAATTTATCCAACATTGAGAACCCATAAAACAAATATCGGGCATTGACCATTATGGTTATAAGCAGGGTGCCCATCACCGTAAACGCTTGTCCAAGCAAGGTTACAGCGACAAATTGCATGGAACCGGAAAATACGGTTAAGCTCATAAAGCCAGCCCATAAAAAATTATATCCCGCATTTTGTAGCAGGATTCCAAAGGCAATTCCCAAAAACACGTATCCGGTAAGAATCGGAATGGTGTGAGGAAAGGCCGCTTTAACAGTATCTTTAATCTTCAAAATTCTTCCCATCCTCCTTCGCATCATTTTATATCCTTTCACCTTCAATCGCAACCACTTTTTGGACAACCACGTGAACACTCCTCATGGCTGTGGCAGGCCTTGTAAAAAAATGAAATTGTGTTACAATAAGAGGGCTTATTTGGAAGTGCCTGCTTTCATTCGGCGGGCAAGGAAAGGAAGTGAAATAATTGGAACGGAAAACCTATTATATTTCTACACCCATTTATTATCCCAGCTCTAACCTTCACATTGGACATACCTATTGTACGGTTATGGCTGATGCTATGGCGCGTTTTAAAAGGCTTCTAAACTACGATGTCATGTTCTTGACCGGAACTGACGAACATGGCCAAAAGATTCAGAATGTGGCAAAGGAAAATGGAATGTCACCCCAGGAGTATGTAGACAATGTGGTGGACGGAATAAAGAAATTATGGAAGACCATGGAGATATCCTACGATGACTTTATTCGAACCACTGAGGAAAGGCATGTGAAAAGGGTACAGGCCATGTTCATGCAAATGCATGATAAAGGGGATATTTACAAAGGTGAATATGAAGGTTGGTATTGCACACCTTGTGAAGCTTTTTGGACCGAATCCCAGGTGGTGGAGGGCAAATGTCCGGACTGTGAACGAAGCGTGGAAAAAGCTAAGGAAGAAGCTTATTTTTTCAAGCTTTCCAAGTATCAGGACAGGTTAATCGAGCTATTTGAAAGCAATCCCGATTTTCTGCAACCTGAAAGCCGAAGAAACGAGATGCTAAGCTTTGCCAAGCAGGGCCTGGAGGATCTTTGCATATCCCGTTCCTCCTTTGATTGGGGTATACCCGTTCCGATAGATGAAAAGCATGTGATTTACGTGTGGTTGGATGCCCTGTCAAACTATATCACAGCGCTTGGTTATCCCGATGATCCGGAAAAATATGAGCATTACTGGCCTGCGGATGTTCACCTGGTAGGAAAGGAAATTGTAAGATTCCATTCCATCATTTGGCCTGCAATGTTGATGTCAATAGATATACCCTTGCCTAAAAAGGTTTTGGGGCATGGATGGATTCTGCTTGAAGGTGGAAAAATGTCAAAGTCCAGGGGAAATATTGTGGATCCGGTGAAGTTGATTGAACGATACGGTGTGGATGCCTTAAAGTACTTTCTGTTGAGGGAGTACACTTTCGGTCAGGATGGCCTTTATACTAATGAAGTAATGCTAAACAGAATGAATTCAGATTTGGCAAATGATTTGGGTAATTTGCTTAGCCGGACAGTATCCATGATTGAAAAGTATAATGGAGGCAACGTGCCGGGGCCGGGTAGGGTGGAAGGTCCGGATAATGAGCTTAGAAACATGGCTTTATCCATTGGAACAAAGGTGGAAGCTCATATGGATAGGTTCAGCTTCAGTACTGCCCTTGAGGAAATATGGAATTTAGTGCGCAGGACGAATAAATATATTGATGAAACAGCACCGTGGATTTTGGCTAAGGATGAAAAGGACAAGGACAGATTGGATACGGTACTCCATAATTTGACCGAATCTTTACGGATTATATCGGTTCTAATCTACCCCTTTATGCATAGCACATCCGCTGAAATCAGAAAGCAGATAGGGTTATGGTTTGCCGAGCCGGTCTGGGAAGACACGAAGGTGTTCGATGTTATGGGCGGTGAGCAGGTCAAAAAAGGGGAGGCCATATTCCCCAGGATTGACATAGAAAAGGAATTGGAATTGATTGAGGCCATGAAGGATGAAACCAAAGAAGAGGAGAAAAAATATCCTCAGATTAAAGAGACTATACAGTACGAGGACTTCGCTAAGATTGATTTTCGTGTAGGGGAGGTTCTTGAATGTGAAAAACACCCTAAGGCAGACAAATTGCTGGTATTTAAAATAAAAATGGGAAATGAGATTAGGCAAATTGTATCGGGTGTGGCTGAAAGCCATAAGCCGGAGGATACCATAGGGAAGAAGGTCATAGTCGTAGCAAATTTATCGCGTAGAGTGCTTCGCGGAGTTGAATCTCAGGGTATGCTTCTGTTTGCAGATAATGGTGATAGATTTGAATTTGTGACGACATCAGCCCCTCATGGTGAAATTGTATCCTGAAAGGTTGAAAGGAAAAGTTATGCTGTTTGATTCACACGCACATATTAATTCGGAGCGTTTTGAAAAGGATAGGGATACCCTTGCCAGCGAGATAGAAGCATCGGATGTTTCCTATGTGGTGAATGTAGGGTGGGATTTAGAAAGCTCATATATGGCGGCTATGCATGCTTTGAAATATGAATGGTGCTACGCTGCAATAGGGTGCCACCCTCATGATGCAAAGACCATGGATGAAGATGCAATGATACTGTTCAAGGGTTTGGCCGGAAAACCGAAGGTGGTGGCTTATGGGGAGATAGGACTTGATTATTATCACAACCATTCCCCCAGAGATGTTCAGCAATACTGGTTTAGGAGACAGTTGCAGTTAGCCCTGGACTTGAAAATGCCCATAATAATACATGATCGCGATGCCAATGAGGATGTTATGAGGATTCTTAAAGAGGAGGGGGTATTCTCCAAGGCAAGAACGGATCTTTATCCTCCCCTTGCAGATGGATTCCCCGATGCAAGGCTGCTTATGCATTGTTATTCGGGTAGCAGAGAACTGGCTCAGCAATATGTTAAATTGGGAGCTACTATTTCAATTGCGGGACCTGTTACCTATAAAAATGCTCGCAGAGCCATAGAGGTAGTTGAGGCCCTGAACAATATACGGCTTCTGGCGGAAACAGATTCGCCTTTCCTCACCCCGGAACCCTATAGGGGGAAAAGGAATACACCACTTCTGGTTAAGCACACGGTTAAGAAAATGTCAGAAATAAAAGGAATTAGCTATGAGGAAATGGCTCGATATACATGTGAAAATGCCAAAAGGTTTTTTGGAATTAGTTAAATAATAGGCGAAAAACAGTTATAGGTACCGGAAGATGTCTGAAAAAGCACCTTCCGGTTTTTTATTTCCCGAAAATCGATATAGATAAAAAAGAGGAGAATATTGGATAAATATTGACAGTATTGTATTAAATTGTCGAAAATAACATTAAATAGGGGACATATTTTTACATTTTTTTCTTGCCGACAATTGTAAAATATGTAGGCAGAAGGGGGGAGTTGTCGATGGAAATTTTTGTGGACAACCTGAGAAATGCGTTGTTGAAAGGAAATCTTTCTTTGGAAAGGTTATCCTTACTCATTGGGGACCGATTGGCCTTGAGGATTGTAGTAACTGCATTCTTGGCATTTTTAATGGGAAGAGCCGGTATCCTTCATCCGGGAATTTCTTGTTCGTTAGCCTTGATGACGGTTCTGATGGCCAGGGGAAAGGGGAATATATACGCGTTGCCTCTGGTGGTCCTTGGGATGATTTCTGCCACTGGAACGGGTTACGGCTTTTGGGGGGAAGCCGTAACCTTATCGTCTTGTACGCTTCTATTTTTTACTCTTAGCAAAAAGGAAATATCCCTTACCTGTCGCGCTTTGATTTCCGGGGTTTTATCCATAGGCTTAAAGACTGTTTTTTACTATTGGACAGGAAGGCTATTCCTATACGATGGCTTATCTATCGCAATGGAAATGCTTCTATTATTTACTTTCATTTATGTTTTTTTCAGTTTTTACAAAATGCTTGAGGGGGGAGAGGATTCCGAGAAGGGTGAGGCGGAGGCCATAGCGGTAATATCCATAGTATTGATGCTAATATCCACAAGTATAAGAATAGCCTTCATACCCTTCTCCTTCACTTCATTCATGGGTCTTCTGGTGCCCCTTTGCGCAGGGTATAGGCGCGGACCTATGCAGGGAGGCCTGGCAGGAATGATCGGAGGGGCCTTGATGTTAGTGGCTATTGGGTCTTCTCCCGATTTGATAGGCATATTTGGTTTTTCCGGGGTGGTGGCAGGGTTATTCCAGAAGAGAAGCAGGACTCTTGCGTCCTTCTGCTTTGCCGCAATCGCAGTTGTTTTTGGCCTTTTAAAAGGAATTCCCTCATTATATTTTTCCGTTTACGAGCCTTTATTAGCGGCACTTATTTTTGCATTGGCACCATCCGGTGTGGTGGAAGGACTGTGTGCTATTGTTCCAATCTCTAAGGGTAAGGATGAAGGGGAATGGACTGAAAAAAGAAAGGTCAGAAGGATTTTAGCAGGGTATCGGGATGTTTTTGAAAAGCTGGCTCTCTGTTGTGGGAATCCAAATTATAGCAGCCCAGCTAAAGATGTAATGGCTTTGCAATTTAAAGGGTTGACTAAAACATTGGATTCCATTATAGAGAATGTCTCAAATCCCATGAAGCCGGCTAAAAAAAGAAAACCACGATATAAAATAAAAATAGGGGTTTCATCCTTTGCAAAGGATCAGGATGTATCCGGGGACAGTTATCTTTGCGAATTTTTGGGGGAGGAGGATTACCTGATAGTTTTAAGTGATGGTATGGGTAAGGGAAGGAGAGCTGCCGAAGAAAGTACTACAACCGTAAATACCTTGAGGGATCTTTTAAAGGCCGGGTTTGATGTGGAAATTGCACTTAGGATAATAAACTCAATTCTATTATTTAAATCTGCTGATGAGATTTTTTCCACCGTAGATATGGGGTTGTTTAACCCGCATACGGGCAGAATGAAGCTATTTAAAATCGGGGCGGCTACCACCTACATTAAAAGGGACGAGCAGATTAGGACAATTAAGATTCCTGCTTTGCCTATGGGGATAATAGAGAAAATCTCCATAGAAAGCGTGGAAATCAAGGTAAGAAAAGGGGATGCAATTGTCATCGTCTCGGACGGTATTGTTGATGCAGCTGGAGGAGAAGGTGATTCTGAATGGCTGGAGGATGCTATACGCAGCATTAGATCCAAGGATCCTCAGACCATGGCTGACCTCATTATAAATAAGGCTATTGAACAATATGGGCTAAAGGAAAGGGATGATATGACGGTAATCGTCAGCATGGTATCCTGAGAAGGCGAATGCCGAAATGCCACTGAAAAAAGTTGTTATAAAAGGGGAAATTGAGTATAATCAAAACATGGTTATAAATAAGGTTAAAAAAACTATTGCACAAAATAATTTAATAGAAAAAGGAGAGCATATCGTCATAGGCCTTTCGGGAGGTCCGGATTCGGTATGCCTTTTTCATGTTTTATGGAGGCTTTCAAAGGAATGGGGTCTTCACCTCCATGCGGTACACGTAAACCATCAGCTAAGAGGTAAAGCCGCCGATGCGGATCAGGCGTATACGGAGGATCTTTGTGCATCTATGAATGTGCCCTGCCATGTTTTTACAAGTGATGTAGCCACTTTGGCAAAGGATTGGAATGTTACCGAGGAAGAAGCAGGAAGAAAAATCAGATATAGGGCCTTTGAGGAAATCAGGCAGGAAATATTAATTCGACGCAAGGGGGAAATAATAAAGGACAATCCTGCTAAGGGGGTAAAAATAGCCGTTGCTCAAAATCTGAACGATCAGGTTGAAACCGTTTTGATGCGTGTGTTAAGGGGAACCGGTATTGATGGCTTAGCCGGAATGGAGTACGTGCGGGATGGGATCATCATCAGGCCTCTTTTAGATGTAAATAGGGAGGAAATAGAGGAATATTGCTTAAGTAATGATCTCAATCCCAGGGTGGATATGACCAATTTAGAGCCTGTGTACACCAGAAATAAAATACGACTGGAACTCATTCCCTATCTGGAGAAAAACTTTAACCCGGGAATTATGAAGGCGCTTAGAAGATTGTCGCGAAATGCATCGGAGGATAAGGATTACATTGATGGGGGAATGATAAAATGTGAATTATCCGCCTCAGGGAAACAATGTAATTTTTTGTTAGAGTCCTTGCAAAAGGCTCATCCAGCCTTGCTAAAGCGCTCTATTGTGCGGGGGTTTAAGGAGATAGGTCTGGAACAGGATATCGCTTCCGTACACTTGGAAAGTGCTGAGAGGATAATCCGGGAGGGAAGGACGTCCGCCCGAATGGATTTCCCCGGAGGATACGGATTGCGTATTTCCTATGACAGAGTGGAACTATATCGCAAACAGGACAAAAGGGTGAAAAATGAATTCCGCCCCCAGGGAATAGCAATAGATCAAATAACGGTGGAACCTATTACCATAGCTTTTCCCGGTGGGGAAATAATGGCTTGTATCATAGATGGGAAGCAACCGATGAAGGATTCCAAGAATCCTTCGGCAAGGTTGGATATGGGAAAACTAAAAGGGCAGGAGGAGGAAATCACGCTTAGAACCCGTAGAGCCGGTGATTTCATAGTGCCCTTAGGTATGAAAGGAACGAAAAAAATCCAGGACTTCTTTGTTGATTCTAAAATTCCTAAGGAAAAACGCGAAGAAATGCCCTTAATTTGCTTAGGTTCGGAAGTGCTTTGGGTTCCGGGATATAGGATTAATGACAAGTATAAGGTGGAAGAAACAACGGAAGAAATACTTTACCTTGAATATGAGTGTGGACTATGATAGTATATTTAAGCGTGTTTTATAATGCTCTCGAATTAAAAGAGGAGGAGCCGGTCGTTGAATAAATTAGCAAAAAATCTTGGAATATATGCAATAATATTTATCATAGTAATGACATTTGCCTGGTTTTATCAAGGCAATCAGCGTCAAGAAATAAGGAGCATAGAGTTTTCTGAAATCGTGGCATACCTTCAAAAAGAACAGATTGAAGAGCTTGCTATGGTTGAAACCAAGCTTACGGGAAAGTTGAAGAACGGAAATATTGTCACTGCCTATGCCCCTAGCTGGATAGAACTGCAGGAAATAAATCAGAGATATGTATTCCCACAGATGGAAAATCGTACGCTAAAGGTTACTACGGAAAAGCCATCCAATAGAGGTTGGATAGTCTCCATACTTCCTACAATAGTTATGATTTTAATTTTCGTATTGTTCTGGTTTTTACTGATGCAGCAAAGTCAGGGAGGCGGCAAAGGGGTCATGTCCTTTGGTAAAAGTCGGGCGAAGCTTCACCGTGATGATGACTTGAAAAAGGTTACCTTCGCAGAAGTTGCAGGGCTTGATGAAGAAAAGGAAGAATTGGCGGAAGTGGTAGACTTCTTAAAGTATCCCAAAAAATACAGAAATTTAGGGGCAAGAATACCTAAGGGGATTTTGCTGGTAGGCCCGCCGGGGACTGGAAAGACATATATCTCCAAGGCCACTGCCGGGGAGGCCGGAGTACCCTTTTTCACTATAAGCGGTTCTGATTTTGTGGAAATGTTCGTTGGCGTGGGGGCGTCCCGTGTCAGAGATCTTTTTGAACAGGCGAAGAAAAATTCTCCCTGTATAATATTTATAGATGAAATAGATGCGGTAGGCCGTAAAAGGGGTGCAGGGCTTGGAGGAGGCCATGATGAAAGGGAGCAGACTTTAAATCAGCTTTTAGTTGAGATGGATGGGTTTGGAGAAAACCAGGGCATTATTATTCTGGCCGCTACCAATCGACCGGATATTTTAGATCCCGCCCTCCTTAGGCCGGGGCGTTTTGACCGTCAGGTAGTAATAGGAGTTCCTGATATAAAGGGAAGGGAAGCCATTTTTCGTGTTCATTCCAGAAACAAACCTCTTGATACAACGGTGGATCCAAAGGTTTTGGCCAGAAGAACTCCCGGGTTTACGCCTGCGGATATTGAGAATATGCTAAATGAGGCAGCCCTTTTGACGGCAAGAAGGAATGGGAAATGGATTCGAATGAATGAAATAGAGGAAGCCATTACCAAGGTTATAGCCGGGCCGGAAAAGAAAAGCAGGGTGATAAGCGAAGAAGAGCGAAGGTTGACAGCATATCATGAAGGGGGACATGCCCTTGTTGCCAAGATGATGCCCAACACCGATCCTGTGCACCAGATAACTATCATACCCAGGGGTATGGCCGGTGGTTTTACCATGACGCTTCCCCGGGAAGATAGGTATTATACCACTAAGACCAGGATGGAAGAACAGATAATTCATCTTTTAGGGGGACGAGTGGCTGAAAAATTAACGCTGCATGACATAAGCACCGGGGCTAGTAACGATATTGAGAGAGCGACGGAGATTGCAAGAGCCATGGTTACCAAATACGGCATGAGTGAAAAATTGGGGCCGGTGAATTATAGCTCATCCGATGAGGTTTTCTTAGGAAAGGATTTTTCCACAAGAAAAAATTATTCCGAAGAGATGGCGTCGGAAATAGACGAGGAAATTCGTGGGATAATAGAGGATGCTTACAATAAGGCGGAGAAAATACTCACTGAGAATATAGATTTGCTCCACAAGGTGGCCAATGTCCTTTTGGAGGTTGAGACATTGGATGCAGAGCAGTTCGAGGAATTGGTTTCCGGTAGAAAGGACGAAAAACAACTTATAGAAGAAATGAGGGCTCAGGAGAAAAGTATCGAAGAGGATAATGCTAAGGAAGCGGCACTAAACTTAGCTGAAATGGAGGCTGAAGAGGATACTGAGGATATTGAGGATATTGAGGATGATGAGGATGATGAGGACGATTCCTCAGAAGATAAGGACTGATTTTTGAAAACAGTATAACCTGTAATTAAGAAAAGAGTTTTATACCTGGTACAATTGTACCAGGTATATTATTGGTTAAAACCGTATATGGGTATTTGAACATATGTTTTTCAGCGGCGTTGAATAAATAAATATTTCGTGTCAATAACTTGTGAAAATGTCCCTTTTTGAGCATCAAATTAACTTATGAAAATGTCCCTTTAGCAGCCCCGCAGAAATTTTTATCTTATTCGGTTGACATGGAGCCTCCTATGCTGTGTTTTTAGGCGGTAGGGTGGTACCAGTACCGCCCGGCCAGGGGCCTACCACAGCATAGCTCCATGTAAACCGCGATCAAATTTTCTGCTAAACGGCTTCTTTGTCAAAGAAAAGTTCATATAAGAACTTCAATGACAGTTCATAAGGTTCACTATGCCAGATTTCTTTCCATTTATCAGAACTATGAACAAGATGAGGTTGTACTACTTTTTTCACCTTGTGTCGGACGGTCAAGTTGGCATCTTTACGCTCTGGCTTTAAATATTGGATAGCTTCATATACTTGGTCTTTGTAACGAACCTTCATTCCAACTCTTGGCCCAAGCAAGACCTCGATTTCTTTTCTGGCGGGTACAAGTGGGTAGCCTTGTGTATCAATTTTGAACAACCTGCCTTTGAAGGAGAAACAGCTTGAAGAATCTGTTTTTCGTTTCTTTTTAATGCATAAAATTGTGTCTACATCAATGTTGGACCTGAGAGGGACAAAGATAGATTTTCCTTCCGGTTCTACCGCAAATTTACGATTATGCCTTGCAAGGTGCTCCTCTCTAAGAAAGCGGTTCGCTTCCTCAATTGTCTTTATACCTTTTCTTGCAAACTCAACCGGCAGCCGACTTTGTAATGTATCCCAAAGCCGCTCTATTCGCCCTTTTGCCCAAGATGTTCTTGCAAAGATGATATCCGTCCCCATATCGTGCATAGCTCGTCCAAATTGGGTTAGATTCACGATCTTGCCCGCGATGACTTCTTCGACCGTTAATCTGTCTGACTTGGGTGAACGGAATATTGTATGACGATCTGAATAAATTGACTGAGGCACCCCATGGCTCAAAATGCATTGGCGCATGGTTTCAAAATATCCGTTTAAGCACTCATTTTCACAAATGTAAAGCCCCACTACATTACCAGTAGCATCATCAATGGCTCCATGCAAGGCGAGCATCCTGCCATCTCTGAACCAGTTATAAGGCGTGGCATCGATTTGAATCAACTCGCCCGGGCAGTCACGGCGCTTGCGACGGCTCCGGCGACGTTTTGATTTTTTTGATTTGGGGCTTTTATTTCCTGCGGATTTCAGTATACTTGAAAGTGCGGTATATGATATACGAATATCATAATCCTCAGCGAGGGCTTCTTGGAAGTGAAGGAAATTGACGCTTTCATACTGGGGCAAAACGTATGTTTTAAGTATCTTTTCCTTCACCTCGCTGGATACGGCATGAGAGGGCTTTCTGTTTGTATTTTTGTGGATCAGAAACGTCTCACCTTGTGTAATCAGTCCTTTCTTTAGGCGTGAAATCTGACGTTCTGAAAGGGAAAGCAGCTCCGATGCTCTCTTGCGATCGATGTTACCATCTATGTAGGCATTCATCACTTTTAATCGTTTAAGCTGGTTTTGAGTCAATGTAATTCTTCCTTCTTTCATGTTTCATATTCTATTTCAAAAAGGGACATTATCCCAAGTGAATTATATAGTGACATTATCATAAGTTAACCACAATAAATAAATATTTCGTTGTGCAAGAAAATAAAACATGTTATAATTTCAAATTAATTAAACCAAATTGACAGTGTAAATTGAATGTGGCAAAATCTTCGGATTACGCAGCATGGCACAAGGTCAGTTTTTAGGAGGATCAATTAATGAACAAACTGGATATACTTCGCGAAAAAAAAAGGAACATCCTTCAGGGAGGGGGGCAAAAACGTATAGATGAACAGCATGCCAGGGGCAAGCTTACTGCACGTGAGCGCATAGACCTTCTATTGGATGAAGGAAGCTTTGTTGAGTTAGATGCCTTTGTATCCCATAGGTGCAATAATTTTGACATGGGCAGCCTAAAAGCGCCGGGGGATGGTGTTGTAACAGGTTACGGTACAGTAGATGGTAGGCTTATCTTTGTGTTCGCTCAGGACTTTACTGTTTTAGGGGGCTCCCTGGGAGAATATCACGCTGAAAAAATCGTAAAGGTGCAGGAAATGGCTTTAAAAACCGGAGCACCTATTGTTGCCCTAAATGATTCCGGCGGTGCAAGAATACAAGAGGGGGTCAATTCCCTATCCGGTTATGGGAAGATATTTTACAATAATACCATAAGTTCCGGTGTTATACCTCAAATTTCTGTGATCATGGGGCCTTGTGCCGGAGGGGCGGTATACTCACCGGCTATAACAGATTTTGTGTTTATGGTCGAAAAGACAGGTCAGATGTTTATAACCGGTCCACAGGTTATTAAGGCGGTAACAAATGAGGAAATAACTGCTGAGGAGTTGGGGGGAGCAATGACCCACAATTCAATTAGCGGGGTGGCCCATTTTATTGGAAAGGATGACAGGGATGCGTTATTGCAGGTCAGGGAACTGCTATCTTATCTGCCAAGTAACAATATGGAGGAGGTACCTTCGTATGCATGTGCTGATAATATCAATAGACTTATTCCTCGATTTGAAAGCATTATTCCAGAAAGCCCCAATAAAGCCTATGATATGTATGATATTGTGAAAGAGCTTGCTGATAATGGGGTGCTGTATGATGTGATGCCGCACTATGCAAAAAACATAATCACATGCTTTATTAGGATGGGTGGACAGACGGTAGGAGTGGTTGCCAATCAGCCCAAGCATCAGGCAGGGTGCTTGGATATAAATGCATCGGATAAGGCTGCCAGATTTGTAAGGCGATGCGATGCGTTTAATATTCCCATCCTGACAATACAGGATGTGCCGGGGTTCTTGCCGGGAACCGAACAGGAGCATGGCGGAATAATCAGGCATGGGGCCAAGCTCCTCTACGCTTATTGTGAGGCAACGGTGCCTAAGGTTACCATGATAGTACGCAAAGCCTATGGAGGTGCATATATAGGGATGTGCAACAAGGAATTAGGAGCTGATTTGGTGTTTGCATGGCCCTCGGCAGAAATTGCGGTTATGGGGGCTGCGGGTGCTGCAAACATAGTGTTTAAAAATGACATTAAGAATGCTGAAGATCCCATAGCCAAGAGGAAAGAAAAGATAGCGGAGTATGAGGAAGCTTTTTCGAATCCATATAGGGCGGCGGAAATGGGTTATGTAGATGATATTATTGAGCCTGCGGAGAGCAGAAAAAGGATAATAAGCGCATTTGACATGTTGGCTTCAAAACGGCAATCTCTGCCTGCTAAGAAGCATGGAAACATACCCCTTTAATATGGGAAAAGGAGGACTTTTTCATGAAGATCAATTCTATAAGGCAGGTATCGGGAAACTCCATAATCGATGAGGGTGAATTAGTGGTGGCAATTACGGCGGCCATAATTGCGTCCGGGGGAAGTGGCTTTGAAAGTAAGTTGCAAGTGAAAAGGATAAGGAGAGTCTTGAATGAAAGGCCGGCATGGAATCAGGCGGGATTGAACGATATCATGGTTAGCCGCATGAGATAGTCACAAAAATAAAGGAGAATGTAAATTATGAAGAAATATAGGGTTTTGGTTAACGGTAATGAATATGAGGTTCAGGTAGAAGAGCTTGAAACCAGGGAAAATCCTGCTGTAAAGGAGCAGGCACAGCCACAGCCGGAGCAGCTGCCTTCGAAGGATGAGGCTCCTTCACATCAGCCTTCCGGGGGAGCAATTAGGGTTGAGGCTTCCCTACCGGGCAAGGTTTTAGAGATAGAGGTTTCCCCCGGGGAGCAGGTGGCCCATGGACAGACTCTTCTCATATTGGAAGCCATGAAGATGGAAAATGAAATTGTTGCACCTTGTGCCGGCATTGTTGAAACTATAGGTGTTCAGGTTGGAATGACCGTTGATGCAGGGGACTTTTTATTGTCGCTGAAATAATGTCAGGTTGGAGGAGATGCCCCGTCGGAGAAGGCAGACCTTTCCGACGGGTTTTAAAGTGCTTTTGAAGGATTGGTACGGGATTATGGGAGGAAATCTGAATATAGGGAATATGGAAATTGCCCATCCCTTTTTATTGGCACCGCTGGCAGGGGTTACAGATAGCCCTTTTAGAAGAATTTGCAAAGAGAAAGGGGCAGCTTTAGTTTATTCGGAGATGGTAAGTGCAAAGGGATTATACTACAGTGATAAAAATACAGCTTCCCTATTGGATTTTCACGAAGCTGAAATGCCCCTAATGTACCAGCTTTTTGGATCTGATGAGAAAATCATGGCATGGTCTGTTGAAAGGCTTGCAGATCATAAAAATGATGCAATAGATATCAATATGGGATGTCCTGTTCCCAAGGTTGTTAAAAATGGAGAAGGTGCAGCCCTTATGAGGACGCCTGAAAAGGCAGCCTCCATTGTGGCTGCTATGGTGAAAACTGAAAAGGAAGTGGCCCGGAGGCTTGGGAGAAGGCCAAAACCCATTACGGTTAAGTGTCGCATGGGATGGGATAGTGAATCTATAAACGGTATAGAGTTTGCATTGAGGATGGAGGAGGCGGGAGCTTCAGCCATCGCTATTCATGGAAGGACCAGGGATCAATACTATAGTGGGAGGGCCGATTGGGAATTCATTTCTTCAGTAAAGGAAAGGCTCAGTATTCCGCTGATAGGTAGCGGTGATATATTTTCCGGTGAAGATGCAATAAATATAATTGAAAAAACCGGATGCGATTTTGTTATGATAGCCCGTGGGGCTTTGGGTAATCCCTGGATCTTTCAGGAGGCCGTTTCTCTTTGGGAGGGGGAGGGATTTATTGAGGCTCCCCATGATGAAGAGATAGTGAAATGTATTGAAAGTCACATGGAGTTATCCATAAAAAGTAAGGGAGAATTTCATGCTGTGCGGGAAATGAGGAAGCATATTGGGTGGTATGTAAAGGGGCGTTATGGGGCGGCGGAAATCCGTAGGAGAATTAATGAGGCTGCCACTAAAAAGGATGTTATGGAAATCCTGGAAGGTCTGTTGCTAAAGGGCAAAAAAGGTTGAAGTTTATTGACTTTGGGGGCTATTTAAGATATAATGTGGCGCATATGGGCTTGAGAAGAACATATATTTAAAGACCGATAGGATCGTGGTTTTGACCAGTTATAATATGAAAGAAAACAATGATTTAATAGATAAAAGGAGAGGCAGACATGTCTGAAGAAATTTTGCTTACGCAGGAGGGTTATGACAATCTTGTGGAGGAGTACGATCATCTTGTCTCCGTTCGAAGAAAAGAAATTGCGGAACGACTGAAGGAAGCAATTTCTTACGGGGATATCTCGGAAAATGCCGAGTATGATTCCGCTAAGAATGAGCAAGCTGAACTGGAAGAGAGAATAGCTACCTTGGAGTATATGATTCGCAATGCGAAGATAATAAATCAGGGAGAAATATCAAATGACCAAGTGAATGTGGGAACAAAGGTTATCATAAAGGATATGAAAAATGGCGAAACTCTTGAATATGCTATAGTAGGTTCTACTGAAGCCGATCCTTTTGAAGGTAAGATTTCAAACGAATCGGAGGTGGGGAAGCAGCTTCTGGGCAAAAAGGTTGGCGAAGTTGTAGACATACAAATCCCCGATGGCATGGTAACTTACGAGATTATTGAGATTAACAAGTAAAATAGGCGGCAGATACACGGAGGAAAAAAATGGGCACTGAAGGCAGAAATATTGAGGACACATCACCTGAGGCAGTTCGGGAGGCCGACATTAATGAACAAAGGCTGATTCGCAGGGAAAAGTTGGCTAACCTTCAGAAAATGGGGAGAAACCCTTATTTGGAGGAAACCTGGGATGTTACAGCACATAGCGTAGATATAAAAGAAAGATTTGATGAAATGGAAGGCAGGCGAGTATCCATTGCCGGTCGTATAATGGCGAAACGTCAAATGGGGAAGGCTTCTTTTATAGATATACAGGATAAATTAGGTCGGATTCAGTGCTATGTAAGGCAGGATGCAATTACTCCGGAAGAATATGAAATTTTTCTAACCTACGATCTAGGTGATATAGTAGGCATTACAGGTGAGGTTTTTAAAACAAAACATGGGGAGATCTCCGTAAAGGTGGGGGATCTCAGATTGCTGACCAAAAGCCTAATGCCCTTGCCGGATAAATGGCATGGATTAAAGGATCAGGATATTCGATATCGCCAAAGATATACCGACCTAATAGTTAATCCGGAAGTTAAAGAGACATTTATTAAAAGAGCGAAGATAATCAAAGAAATAAGAAGGGTTTTGGAGGAGGATTTCGGTTTTTTAGAAGTTGATACCCCTATACTTACCACTATTGCAGGTGGGGCTAATGCCAGACCCTTTAATACCCATCACAACACCTTGAACATCGATATGAAGCTTCGTATTTCCAACGAACTCTATTTAAAAAGACTGATTGTTGGCGGGTTGGACCGGGTTTATGAAATGGGTAAAATGTTCAGGAACGAGGGCATGGATCGGAATCATAATCCGGAATATACGGCCATGGAATGTTATATGGCCTATGGCAATATGGAGAGCGTGATGGAGATCACAGAGCAGGTGGTTTCCAAGGCAGCCCTGGTCGCCAATGGCAGCATGATTATGGAATACCAGGGTAAGACCTTTGATCTTACACCGCCTTGGCAAAGACTGAATATGGAGGATGCAGTTAAGAAATGGGTTGGTGTGGATTTCTCCAAAATCAATACGGATGAAGAGGCAAGGGCCATCGCAAGAGAACACAACCTGGAAGATGTTGATAAGATGACCAGGGGTCATGTGATAGCGGAGCTGTTCGAAGAATACTGTGAAAAGTACCTGGATGGGCCGGTGTTTATTGTTGGACATCCTGTAGAGGTTTCGCCTCTGGCGAAAAGGGATCCTAAAGACCCCCGGATTACTCGACGTTTCGAAGCATATATTAACACTTGGGAAATCGCCAATGCATTTTCAGAGCTTAATGACCCAATAGATCAGTATAACAGATTCAAGGAGCAGCAGGAACAGCTTGAGAGCGGAGATGCAGAGGCACATCCGATGGATGAGGATTTTGTTAATGCCCTTGAAGTAGGACTTCCCCCAACAGGAGGGTTGGGGATAGGTATAGATAGGGTGATAACTCTTATCACCAATTCCCCAAGTATTCGGGACATCATTCTATTTCCAACCATGAAACCGCTATAAGCTTTTGAATAAAAAACTGTTGACATTATGCAAGGAAAAGAATAAAATAATTGTTAATCGAGATATTCCCAATAGTAAAAAGAGTAAATGCAATGACGAAGAAATAAGCATTAACCAATGTTGGTTGCAGAGAGTCGATGTATGGTGCGAATCGATACCCAAGGTAATTGCGAACTCACTTCCGAGCAGGCGACCCTAACCCGGACAGAAGGATCGGCACTAAGGACGCACGGTGCGCCCCGTTACAGGTGGAAGGATTGATGGATCCTTGCGAGTTGGGCTTTTTAAGCCAATTTGGGTGGTACCGCGTGGTTTTTTCCTCGTCCCAATTATGTGGATGAGGTTTTTTTGTTATATTGGCCATGATTGGCATGGTGAGGCGAGGTGACGTGATGAACAATATTAGTAACAGATATGTTTTATCCATACTGGTGGAAAACAGAGCCGGTGTACTCCGGCGTGTTGCCGGATTATTCAGCCGCCGGGGTTACAACATTGAGAGTTTAACTGTGGCAGAAACGGAAGATCAAGGGATTTCCAGGATTACGGCAGTGGTGTCCGGTGATCTTTTGGTGGTGGATCAAATAATGAAGCAGATGGCCAAACTGGTTGAGGTTATCAGAATATCATTTTTAGGAACTCAGGAAGCCGTATATAGGGAGTTGGTTCTCATAAAGGTAGAAACCACACCTCAGACAAGGGGGGAGATACTGGAAATAGTGGGTATTTTCAGGGCGAAGGTGGTGGATGTGGATGCATCGTCAATAGTTGTGGAGGTCATTGGTCACGGTAAAAAATTAGAGGCTGCCATTGAAATGCTGGAGCCCTTCGGGATACTTGAAATGGTGAGAACGGGGCTTGCGGCTATGGAACGTGGTAATAAGCAATTTAAAATAGATGATAAAAATTAATCATAAGGATAAAAAATAGGAGGAAAAACATTATGGCAACTATGTATTATGAAAAGGATTGTAATTTTGGAAAACTGACGGGGAAAAAGGTGGCTGTAATAGGGTACGGTAGCCAGGGGCACGCCCATGCCCTTAATTTAAAGGAATCCGGTGCAAATGTTATCGTAGGGCTTTATACCGGTAGTAAGTCATGGGCAAAGGCAGAGGCTTCCGGGTTAACCGTAATGACTGCTGAAGATGCGGCTAAAGAAGCGGATATGATTATGATTTTAATCAATGATGAAAAGCAGGCTGACCTTTACCGTAAATCCATTGCACCTCATATGACGGAAGGAAAGACATTGGCATTTGCCCATGGATTCAACATACATTACAGCCAGATAATTCCTCCTGAAAATGTAAATGTGGTAATGATAGCACCTAAAGGACCGGGTCATACGGTAAGAAGCCAATATCAGGAAGGAAGAGGCGTTCCATGTCTGATTGCCGTTTACCAGGATGCTACCGGAGATGCTAAAGATATGGCTTTAGCCTATGCAGCAGGAATTGGTGGAGCGAGGGCAGGAATTTTGGAAACCACATTTAAAGAGGAAACTGAAACGGATCTGTTTGGTGAGCAGGCAGTTTTATGTGGTGGAGTCAGCGCCTTGATGAAGGCGGGTTTTGAGACTTTAGTGGAAGCGGGGTATCAGCCGGAAAGTGCGTATTTCGAATGCGTCCATGAAATGAAGCTGATAATTGATCTGGTCTATCAAGCCGGGCTTGCGGGAATGAGATATTCAATTTCGGATACGGCGGAATATGGTGACTATATTACCGGTTCTAAAATAATAACCGATGAAACTAAAAAGACTATGAAGAAGATTTTAGCAGATATTCAGGATGGAACCTTTGCCAAGGATTTCATACTGGAAAATCAAGGGGGGAGACCCTACCTAAATGCAAGAAGAAGGATAGAGGCTGATCATCAGGTTGAGAAAGTGGGCAAAGAGCTCCGTAAAATGATGAACTGGAACGAGGAAATTGAAGAGAAATAAGAATAAATATTGACACTTGCGGCGGCAAAAAATACGTAAATATAAAGAAAAGGAGTAGGAGTAATGGCAAAGCAGATTAAAATATTTGACACCACCTTGCGGGATGGTGAGCAGTCACCGGGTTGCAGCATGAACATTCAGGAAAAACTAAAAATGGCGGAGCAGCTTGAGCTTCTTGGTGTGGACATCATTGAAGCCGGCTTTGCCATAGCCTCTCCCGGAGACTTTGCTTCGGTACAGGGGATTGCCGGGGTAGTAAAAAAGGCAAAGGTAGCGTCATTGGCAAGGGCCTTAAAAGAGGATATAGATGTGGCATATGAGGCGGTTAAGAATGCGGTACACCCTAGAATTCATGTGTTCTTAGCCACATCAGATATTCACATGGAATTTAAGCTTAAAATGACCAGGGAAGAAGTAATAAACCAGGTAAGGGAAATGGTGGGATATGCTAAAACCCTCTGTGACGATGTAGAATTCTCTGCGGAGGATGCCTCCAGGAGTGATCCTGATTTCCTGTGTAAGGTGCTGGAAGTGGCTATTGAGGCTGGTGCAGGCACGGTCAATATCCCCGATACGGTTGGATATGCCATTCCATCGGAATATGCTGCACTTATTGCCAAGGTTAAAAAAGATGTGAAGGGTATAGATAATGTAGATATTTCAGTACATTGCCATAATGATTTAGGACTTGCCACAGCTAATAGTCTGGCCGCTATTGAAGCGGGTGCAACTCAGGTGGAATGTACTGTCAATGGTATAGGTGAGCGGGCGGGGAATACTGCCATGGAGGAAATCGTAATGAACCTTCATACAAGAAAGGCATACTATAACGCTTACTGCAATATAGATACGACACAGATTCATAAGACAAGTAAAATGTTGACCTTGATTACAGGGGTAAGGGTACAGCCGAATAAGGCTATTGTCGGGGAAAATGCCTTTGCCCATGAGTCGGGGATACACCAGCATGGGGTTCTGGCCAATAAGAGCACATATGAGATTATGACTCCTGAATCCGTAGGGCTTTCAGAAAACAAAATGGTTCTTGGTAAGCATTCGGGTAAGCATGCTTTACAGGATAGACTTATAACATTAGGATACACCCTTGGAGAAAAAGAAATTCATAAGATCTTCAAGGAGTTTAAGATCTTGGCTGACCGTCAAAAAAGTGTTACGGATGCAGATTTAGAGGCTCTCGTAAGCCAGCAGTCAGTAATTCCGGAAACCTATAAATTAGATCGATTCGTGGTGAATGTGGGCAATACCATTACCACCACCTCCGCTGTTAAATTGATAGGCTTGGATGGGGAGGAAAAGGAGGTTGTCACATCCTCTAGATTCGGACCTGTAGATGCTTCGTATCAGGCAATTAACAAATTGGTAGGTGAGGAAGAATTTGAACTGACTTCCTTTATGATAGATGCCATAACGGGAGGAACCGATGCACAGGGCAGTGTTAATGTGAAGATTAAAAGCGGGGATAGGGTGTATAACGGTCATGGGGTCAGTCTTGACATCATTGAGGCTGCTATCAAAGCTTACGTTTCCGCAATAAACAATATGATGTACGATAGAAATCTTACAGAAAAAAGCAACGATCAGCGAGTCGGAAGCAGGCAGTGAGGAGGTTACTATATGGGAATGACAATGACTCAGAAGATACTGGCCGCCCATAGCGGTTTGAAAGAGGTAAAAGCAGGTCAACTAATTCAGACGAATTTAGATATAGTTTTGGGCAATGACATCACCACCCCAGTAGCCATTAAAGAATTTGACAAAATAGGGGCGAAGAATGTATATGATCGGGAAAAGGTGGTAATCGTCATGGATCACTTTACCCCCAACAAAGATATACAGGCGGCAGAACAGTGTAAGGTTTCCAGGAACTTCGTTAGGGAAAAGGGAATAACAAACTATTTTGATGTGGGGGAAATGGGAATAGAGCATGCACTTTTACCGGAAAAGGGCCTGGTTACGGCAGGGGATGTTGCCATCGGTGCGGATTCTCATACCTGTACATACGGGGCATTGGGGGCGTTCTCCACAGGCATTGGTAGTACGGATATGGCTGCCGGTATGGCCACTGGGAAGGCCTGGTTTAAGGTACCTTCTGCCATCAGATTTGAATTGACAGGAGCCTTGCAGGGGTTCGCCAGCGGAAAGGACGTAATTCTTCATATTATTGGAATGATAGGGGTTGAGGGAGCCAGATATCAGAGCATGGAATTTACCGGTGAGGGTATTAAGAGCCTTTCCATGGATGATCGCTTTTGCATAGCCAATATGGCCATCGAGGCAGGGGGAAAAAACGGCATATTCCCTGTAGATGAAGTTACTATTGAATACATTAAGGCACATGGAAACAAGCCTTACACCATATACGAAGCTGATCAGGATGCAGAATATGAAAGGACAATAGTCATAGACCTTTCCACGATTAAACCGACTGTGGCTTTTCCACATTTACCAGAGAACACCAGAACCATCGATCAAGTGGGTGACATTAAGATTGATCAGGTCGTAATCGGATCCTGCACCAATGGAAGAATGGAAGATTTAAGAGCAGCGGCAAGAATCATGAAGGGGAAGAAGGTGGCTCCCCATGTAAGGGTCATAATTTTTCCGGGTACTCAACAGATATATTTAGATGCCATAAGGGAGGGACTTATTGAAATATTTATCCAATCGGGAGCTGCTGTAAGTACGCCGACCTGTGGCCCCTGCCTTGGAGGGCATACGGGAATTTTAGCAGCCGGGGAGCGTGCAGTTGCTACTACCAACAGGAATTTTGTGGGGCGGATGGGGCATACGGAATCGGAGGTATACCTTGCCAGCCCTGCTGTTGCCGCAGCTTCCGCTATTGCCGGGAAAATAGCCGACCCCGCTAATATTGTAAAAGAAGGATAGGAGGATGCCCTATGAAAGCAAAAGGAACGGTATTTCGATATGGAGATAATGTGGATACGGATGTCATAATTCCTGCCAGGCATCTTTCCACCTCGGATCCCTTGGAGCTGGCCAGACATTGTATGGAGGATATAGACGAGGATTTTGTAAACAGGGTAAAAAAAGGCGATATAATAGTGGCAGATAAGAACTTTGGATGCGGTTCATCCCGGGAGCATGCACCCTTAGCCATAAAAGGATCAGGCATCTCCTGTGTCATCGCATCCACCTTTGCCAGAATTTTTTATCGAAATGCAATAAATATTGGTCTACCCATTCTTGAATGTCCCCGGGCTGTTGCAGAAATCCAAGGAGGGGATACGGTGTCGGTGGATTTTGAAAAGGGTATTATAATAAATGAAACCCGTGGCAAGACATATGAGGCAGAGCCCTATCCTCAGTTTATGCAAGATATAATTAGATCCGGAGGATTGGTGGAAAAGCTTAAAAAAGAGGGAAGCAGATGAGATACAATGTTACAGTAGTGCCGGGAGATGGCGTAGGCCCTGATATTATAAGGGAAGCTATGAATGTCTTGGAGGCTTTGGGTTCAAGATTTAATCACGAGTTCATTTTCACAGAAAAGCTGGCGGGAGGAGCCGCAATAGATGCGGTGGGTATCCCCCTGCCAGAGGATACAATCATGGAGTGCAAAAGAGCCGATGCGGTATTGTTGGGGGCGGTAGGAGGTCCTAAATGGGATCATCTTCCGGGGAATTTGCGTCCGGAAAAAGCAATATTGGGGCTGCGCAAGGAATTGAATCTCTTTGCCAACCTGCGTCCGGCTACTATGTATAAGCAGCTCAAAGCCGCCTGTCCATTGAAAGATAGTATAATAGGTGATGCGCTGGATGTGATGATTGTGAGGGAGCTGACAAGCGGCATCTATTTTGGGGAAAAAGGGAGAAAAGAGGAAGATAAATCAGCCTACGATGTGTTATATTATAATGAAGAAGAAATTAGAAGGTTGCTTAAGGTAGGGTTTGAAGCTGCATTAAAAAGAAAGGGCCGTGCCGTAATTGTAGACAAGGCCAATGTTTTGGAAACATCCCGGTTGTGGAGAGAAATCACAGAGGAAGTTTCTAAGGAATACCCCGGAGTAGAGTATTCATATATGTACGTGGACAACTGTGCCATGCAATTGATCCATAATCCGGGACAGTTCGATGTAATAATTACAGAAAACATGTTTGGTGACATTCTTTCAGATGCCGCAAGCATGATTACAGGTTCCATAGGGATGCTGGCTTCTGCCAGCTTAGGAACAGGAACCCTTGGATTGTATGAGCCTATCCACGGAAGTGCCCCGGATATGGCGGGACAGAATAAGGCAAATCCCATAGCGACAATTCTTTCGGCAGCCATGATGCTCCGGTACTCCTTCGGATTGATGGAGGAAGCTCAGGCAATTGAAAGTGCAGTGGAAGCGGTTCTTGATAAGGGACTTCGCACTCTGGACATATGGACGGAAGGGATGATTTTATTAGGTACCAGGGAGATGGGAAGAAGTATTGTGGAGGAAATGTATGAAAAGTGATGGAGTAAAAAC
Source organism: Anaerovoracaceae bacterium (assembly GCA_050953445.1). Taxonomy (GTDB): domain Bacteria; phylum Bacillota; class Clostridia; order Peptostreptococcales; family Anaerovoracaceae; genus JBMNMS01. Next base: position 552,774 of record JBMNMS010000001.1, on the reverse strand, counting down.
CGGTATAGATAAAACGGCACATCGTTCTTTGTTTAAAGCCCTTGGATGGACTGATGAAGAAATGAAATTGCCAATCATAGGTATAGTCAGTGCGCAAAGTGAAATAGTCCCGGGTCATATACATCTTGATACAATAGTCCAGGGGGTTAAGGATGGGGTTAGAATGGCAGGGGGTATGCCTGTCGTAATACCTGCAATAGGGGTTTGTGATGGTATAGCCATGGGGCATAGGGGAATGAATTACTCCTTGGTTACAAGGGAGCTTATAGCGGATTCCATCGAATGTATGGCCCATGCCCATGGATTCGATGCTATAGTATTGGTTCCCAATTGCGATAAAATAGTTCCGGGAATGATAATGGGGGCTGCCAGAGTAGATCTTCCCACCATCGTGGTCAGCGGCGGGCCAATGCTGAATGGCGTTGTAGGTGATAAAAAAATCAGCCTGTCAGATATGTTTGAAGCAATGGGGGCAGTTTCCAGCGGTAAGATGACCATGGAGGAGCTGGCTGAGTATGAAAATAATGCTTGTCCCACCTGCGGTTCGTGCTCCGGTATGTTTACGGCCAATAGCATGAACTGCGTAATGGAAGCTATAGGTATGGCACTTGAAGGCAATGGTACCATACCTGCCGTCTATGCGGAAAGAGTTCGCATAGCCAAGGAAAGCGGAAAAAGGATCATGGAGCTTTTAGAAAAAAACATATGTCCAAGCCATATTCTTACGGATAAAGCCTTTGAAAATGCCGTTACCGTGGATATGGCTCTTGGGTGCAGTACCAATACGATATTACACCTTCCGGCTATAGCAAGGGAAGCAGGTATTGCTTTTGATTTGGATATGGTAAACAGAATCAGTGAAAAAACCCCTAATCTCTGTAAGCTGGCACCTGCGGGGAATCATTTTATGAGTGACTTGTATTTTGCAGGCGGGGTATACGGGGTAATGAAACAGCTTGATGATGCAGGCCTTCTACACGGAGACCTGATTACTGTTACAGGAAAAACCGTGAGGGAAAATATAAAGGGGGCACGCAATAAGGACACTTCAGTAATTCGCACTATGGAAAAACCTTATAGCAATACGGGAGGGCTTGCTGTACTTAAAGGAAATCTTGCTCCCGATGGGTGTGTAGTGAAACGATCGGCAGTATCCGAGGAAATGCTAATAAATCGGGGGGTTGCAAGGGTGTTTGATTCGGAAGAAGAAGCTATTTTTGCTATTTCATCGGGTGGGATTAAAAGTGGAGATGTCGTTGTCATTCGCTATGAGGGGCCAAAGGGTGGCCCCGGGATGAGAGAGATGCTTATGCCAACAGCCACTATTGCAGGCATGGGGCTCGACCGCTCGGTGGCACTTATAACCGATGGCAGGTTCTCTGGAGCTACCAGAGGAGCAAGCATAGGACATGTATCCCCAGAGGCTGCCGATGGCGGTCCCATAGCATTAGTTAAAGACGGCGATATGATATCGATAGATATGATTAACTATCGAATTGAATTAGATGTACCGCAGGAGGAACTTGAAAGCAGAAGGAAGAACTGGAGAGCCCCAGATAGGGAATTGACCGGTTATCTGAAAAGATATGCAAGAATGGTTTCTTCCGCAGACAGGGGAGCAGTATTGGAATAGAGGTAATTAAAATGATGATGACAGGAGCACAAATAATCATAGAATGCCTGATAGAACAAGGTGTTGATACTATTTTCGGATATCCGGGAGGGACGATTTTAAATCTGTACGATGCGGTTTACCAAAATAGCGACAGAATTAGTCACTATTTGACGTCGCATGAACAGGGGGCGGCTCATGCTGCCGATGGCTATGCCCGTGCAACGGGAAAACCAGGGGTATGTTTTGCAACATCGGGACCCGGTGCCACCAATCTGGTAACAGGAATTGCAACGGCGTACATGGATTCCATTCCCATGGTTGCCATTACCTGTAATGTTCAAAGTCAGCTTCTTGGGCGGGATAGTTTCCAAGAGGTAGATATTACGGGGATAACCATGCCCATCACGAAACACAATTATATAGTGAGCAGGGTTGAGGATCTTGCGGATACCGTCCGTGAAGCATTCTATATAGCGGGCACTGGCAGGCGGGGACCTGTTCTCATCGATATCCCCAAGGATCTAACTGCAATGGAGTGTGAATATAAATACGAAAAGCCTAAAGAAATAGTTCCTAAGATGAATGCGACGGAGGAGGATTTGCGGATAGCGGCTGAAATGATTAAGGCAAGCACTAAGCCTTTCATCATCAGCGGAGGCGGGGTCATAGGTATTCCGGGAAGGGATTCGCTTACCGCCTTGGCACGAAAGATAAAAGCCCCCGTCAGCACTACCCTTATGGGCACAGGATCCTTCCCCATAAAGGATGAATTGTATACTGGCATGATAGGCATGCACGGTACAAAAGCCTCCAATATGGGGGCTACTCACTCGGATCTGATCATAGCGATAGGAGCCAGATTTAGTGACAGGGTAAGCAGCGACAGATCACGTTTTGCAGAAAAGGCTAAAATAATTCATATAGATATAGACCCGGCGGAGATAAGCAAGAATATAACAGCGGATCATTCTCTTATCGGAGATGCCCGTTTAATTATGGATGCCCTGGTAGAAATTGTGGAACCTCGCAACGGTGGGGTTTGGGTTAAGGAAATAGCCAGTTGGAAGGAAGAATTTCCCCATATGGATAGAGAAGATACAACCGCTTTGAATCCACAATTCATAATGAGAAAACTATATGAAACCACTAAGGGTCAGGCAATAATAACGACGGATGTGGGGCAGCATCAAATATGGACAGCCCAGTTTTATACGAGTAATAACCCAAGGACATTTTTAACATCTGGAGGCCTTGGCACCATGGGATATGGGGTTGGCGCAGGTATTGGCGCCCAGGTAGGGAAACCGGAAACCCGGGTAGTAAGCATTAGCGGAGACGGCTGTTTTCGCATGAACTGCAATGAATTGAGTACTATAGAATACTACAATCTGCCCAATATAATTATTGTCATGAATAATAGGACCCTGGGGATGGTTAGACAATGGCAAAAATTATTTTATTGCCAAAGATATTCTTCTACCACTTTAGACAGGGGGCCTGACTTCAAGAAACTGGCGGAAGCATATGGGATAGAAGGGTATCAGGTCTTTACAAAGGAAGAATTCGAAGAGGCAATTACCACCGCATGGAATAGCAACGCGCCGGCTGTTATAGATTGTCACATCAATCAGGATGAGCTGGTGCTTCCTATGGTTGCCCCGGGCAAGCCTATTGAAAATATTATCTCAGGCATAGATTGAGCTTTGCTATTTGTAGCTTGTAATGATATAATATTGGCGCTGACTACAAAACGGAAAACAAAATATGTAAAAATAAGAATAAACTTAGGAGGATGCTATGAAAGGCTACACAAGCGATAAGATCAAAAACGTTGCACTTGTAGGCCACGGTGGAAGTGGTAAAACCACTTTTGTCGAAGCTGCGCTGTTTGCTACGGGAGTGATAAGCAGGATTGGAAGGGTTGAGGATGGAAATACGGTTTCGGATTACGATAAGATGGAGATAGAAAAAGGATATTCTATTGGTACCTCTGTGGTTCCTGTTGAATACAACAAATATAAGATTAACTTTATCGACACCCCCGGCTTTTTTGATTTTGTAGGTGAAGTCAACTCTGCATTCCGGGCATCAGAGGCGGCAGTGCTTGTGGTAGATGCTTCCTCAGGTGTGCAAGTTGGAACTGAAAAGGCATGGAATTCCTGTAAGGAATATGATATGCCCACATTTTTCTTTGTAAATAAGATTGACAAAGAAAATGTGGATGTGGATGGAGTAATTGCGGAATTAAAGGATAAATTCGGGACTTCCGTGATTCCCATATCTGAGCCTATAGAGGAAGGCATGAAGGATGCATTAAATGAAGCTATTGCCGAAAGCGACGAAGAACTTCTTGAAAAATATTTTAGCGGTGAAGAATTTACAGAGGAGGAGTTTGCCAATGGCCTTTTGAAAGCCATTGCAAGCCGTTCGGTTACACCTTTAATGGTAGGATGTGCTACTGAAGGAACAGGGATAAAAGAATTTATGGATACCCTTATAAAATACGTTCCTTCTCCTAAGGATCATCCGGAATATGCAGCAAAGAATGACAAGGGGGAGGAAATCACTGTGAAATGTGATGAAAATGCTCCTACTTCTGCATTTGTATTTAAAACAATAGCAGACCCCTTTGTCGGGAAAATATCTCTTCTCAAGGTTATAACAGGTAAGATTACACCAGCTATGGAGCTTTACAACATTAGAGTAGAAAAATCTGAAAAAATGGGCAATATTTTCTTTGTAAGAGGAAAAACCCATAGCGAGGCACCTTCCGTTGTTGCCGGTGATATTGTCGGTGCCTCAAAGCTTCAATATACCCAGACCGGGGACACTCTTTGTGACAAGTCGAACTATATCGAATATCCGCCAGTAGATTTTCCCGAGCCATCCCTGTATATGGCAGTAGAACCCAAGGCCAAGGGGGATGAGGAGAAAATCGGATCCGGGCTCAATAAATTAATGGAGGAGGATCCTTCCTTCGTTATGCAAAGGAATGCGGAAACCAGGCAGACGCTCATAGGGGGGCAGGGTGAAATCCAAATAGGTATTATCACCGCTAAATTGAAGGATAAATTCGGTGTTGATGTGGAAACGGTAGATCAGAAAATTCCTTATAGAGAGACCATTAAGGGAGCATCTGATGTACAGGGTAAGCATAAAAAGCAATCGGGAGGTGCTGGTCAATATGGGGATGTTCATATACGATTCTCCCCTGCACAGGATCATTTTGAATTTTCCGAGGAATTGTTCGGAGGCTCCGTCCCTAAAAACTATGTACCTGCGGTAGAAAAAGGACTTAGGGAGTGTATGGATAAAGGCCCGCTTGCCGGTTATCCCGTAACCAATGTTAAAGCTGTGCTTTATGATGGTTCATACCATGATGTGGATTCAAATGAAATGGCATTTAAAATAGCGGCATCTCTTGCTTTTAAGAAAGGCATTACAGAAGCTAAACCGGTTCTGCTCGAGCCGGTAATGCGTGTCGAAATACTTGTACCCGATGAATACATGGGGGACATAATGGGTGACATGAACAAAAGGAGGGGCAAGATATTAGGAATGGAGCCCCAGGTTGGCGGAGGTCAGAAGGTTATAGCGGAGGCTCCCCAGGCGGAAATGTTTAAGTATGCCATAGTCCTTCGATCCATGACGCAGGCAAGGGGAAGCTTTACCATGGCTTTTGAGCGCTATGAGGAGGTTCCGGCACATCTTGCGGATAAAATAATTTCAGAGGCTCAAAAGGACGAAGAATAATTTTAGCATTTTGGCCACCTGACTATTCAATAGTTCGGGTGGCTTTTTTTAGGAAGGAACGGATATGGCTAAAAGAGGAAAGACGGTTTTTGTCTGCCAGGATTGTGGGAACGAAAGCCCAAAATGGTCAGGTCAATGTATATGCGGTGCCTGGAACACCATGGTAGAGGAGAGGGTAGTAGCAACCAAGGAAGATGGGATTAGAGATTATAATCTGACAACACATAGATCGAAGGCCGTTAGATTGGAGGAAATATGCCCAGAGAACAAATTAAGAATCGACACAGGAATAAGCGAATTGAATCGGGTGCTGGGTGGAGGTCTTGTGCAGGGTTCCTTAACACTGATTTCCGGTGAACCCGGAATAGGAAAATCAACCCTTCTCATTCAGGTTGCCATGGAGATGTCTACACGTATAGGCAAAGTTCTTTACGTCACAGGAGAAGAGTCTGAGGAACAGGTTAAGATGAGGGCTGATCGCACCTGTGGGAATGGATTGGATGATTTATATCTTCTAACTGAAACCAATATGGAGCATATAGTGGAAGTCATTGAAAGCATAAAACCAACTTTTCTTATCATAGACTCCATACAAACCATGTATTCTCAATACCTGGATTCTGCGGCAGGTAGTGTTTCTCAGGTAAGGGCTTGTGCCAACATCTTGATGAGGCTTGGCAAGGGTAAAGGGATTCCTGTTTTTATGGTGGCACATGTTACAAAAAGCGGTGATTTAGCCGGGCCTAAGATAATTGAGCATCTTGTGGATTGTGTTTTACACTTCACAGGTGAAAGGAACCGGGAATTAAGGATATTAAGGTCATACAAAAATCGTTTTGGAACAACAAGCGAGATAGGCGCCTTTGAAATGGTGGAAAAAGGCTTAATACCGATAGAGAATCTTTCTGAAAGCTTTCTTGAAGGTATGGAGGAAGGGGCCGAAGGTTCTGTGGCTGCCGCTGTTTATGAGGGAACAAGACCTTTGCTTTTAGAAATTCAGGCGCTGACTTCGCCGGCAAATGCAGGTTTTGCACGAAGGGCGGCGATAGGCATAGAGACTTCAAGGCTCAATATGATTTTAGCAGTTCTTGATAGAAAGGTAGGGATATCCCTTGTTGAAAACGATGTCTATGTGAATGTGGTTGGAGGATTGAAGCCGGAAGGCACTTCAACAGATTTGGCTGTAGCTATTTCCATTTTTTCAGCTCATACAGGGATTGCTTCTCCCCGTAAGACTTTGGCAATCGGGGAAATCGGGCTGACAGGTGACTTGAGGTCGGTGCAGCATGCGGATAGGATCATAAGGGAAGGCGGAAGAATGGGTTTTACTAAGATAATATTGCCCAAAAAGAATAAGGAAAGATTATCACCCTTATTGGCCGAGGGAATAGAGCTTTGTGGCGTGACAGGTCTGGAGGAGGCTATTTCTGTCTTTTCAAAATGAACCAAAACGTGCTTCCCTTACCAATTTCACTTTTTACACCAAAATCTGCCTGATGGGAGGATAGAATCTCTTTCACAATGGATAGGCCCAGGCCTGAACCCCCGGAAAGGGGGCGTCTGCCATGGTGGCTTGCCCTATAATACCTTTCCCAAATATGTTCTAACTCTTCTTGTGGGATTCCCACACCATAATCGGTTACTTGAAAGAGGACGCCTGACTCGCCACCATCAATTAACACGTCAATTACTTTGCTGGGTTCGCTAAATTTTATGGCATTATTAATTAGATTTGATATCACCTGTTTTATGCGCTGTGGATCCCCCCATACCTCCGCATTGCCTTGAGTAGCATAATTAATGGTATATCCCCCTTGTTCAACCATAATCGCGTAGGAATTTAAAAGGCCGCTTATGATTTCTGATAGATTAAAGATTTCAGGTGAGATAGGTGTAAAGCCGGCTTGCATTTTGGAAAGTGTCATGAGATCGGTAACCAGTACATTCAGTCTATCCGCTTCATCTATGATTACTTGAATATGGGAATTACGTTTTTCCGGATTATCACCTGAAATGTCCCGGATCATTTCGGCATATGATTTGACCATGGTTAAAGGAGTTCTTAGGTCATGGGAGACATTGGCAAGCAAGTCCTTTTTTAATTCATCCGTTCGTGCCAATTCCCTTGCTGTGTACGTCAAGGTGTCGGCTAATTGAACAATTTCACTATAATGGCCGCCTTCAAAGGTGATACCATATTCACCTTTTGCCAGACGGGAGGCTGATTGGGTGATTTGACTTAGTGGTCTTGTAAGCCTTCTTGATAAAAAGAATGAAAGAGCAAATGCCAGTATCAGCGATGCGATGGTGACGATGATTAATTGCTGGGTCAGGATGCCTACAGTAGATTCCACAGGGGAAAGCGGGGATAGTATAAAAAGATATGTCTGCCAATCACCCTCATTTTGAATACGTTTTCCATAGACCAGTGTATTGATACCGGTTGGAGAAGAATGATCAATATATGAAACAGTGCTGCCGGTGCTTGCCAGCAGCTTTGTTCTTGCATTGCTTATATCTCTTGAATAGGGCAACATGGAAGGTCGCTGGGAAGAACCGGATGTAGAATAAAGAATCAGTCCCTCCGAGCTTTCCAAATGAATATACATGTCGTTCCTGATGGAGTATTCAGCCATCTTTTCAAGGTCTAATGTGCCATAGTTTCCCGCAATATCTCCTGCAATTCTCACTATTTCTCTTGTTTTCATTTCCTCGTAGTAATTTTGAAGGAAAAAGATCTGTAAGAACCATAGGATGGCCATTAGGACGATGGCGAATAGGCCAAAATATATCCATAGCTTAATTTTAAGACTTTTAAAATCCAGTTTCCCCAATTCCCATTCTCCTTTTCATATGGTTCTTATGAAACTATATCATATCTTTATGCATTTGTATCTAATAACTATGGCCTGGTAGAGGGTTATAGGGATGACAAAGATGAAACTGTAACCATACTGTGACCACTTTGTGGGAGAATGCAGGAAAGGTTCAATATTATCCTAAAATATTATGTGCGATTTTGGATAACATTTTTATCCCGGGTGTTCAACAGCATTTGGGAAATGAATTGGAGCAGTAATACTAAAAACAAAAGGAGCACCTAAAGAATTATAGGAAAGGAGGGTATGGGTGTTTACAAATGAACCTATACGAACAGAAAAATGAAAAGTGGCTATAATAACAGACACACGATAAAGATGCTTGCCCTTACATGTGTGCTAGCTTTAATTGTAAGTTTATTACCGATTAGTGCAAGTGCGGTAGCAGGACCTAATGTAGAGGTGGAAGGCCCATTGATAGCCAAGCGTAGTGAAATAGCAAATAAGGATTTCATACCAAGTTTAAAATGGAATGCAAATGAGGCGTGGGCTAGTTACAAAGGTTATCAGGATTGGGTAGATAACGGTATAATTGCTATGCTTTCTAAAATCAATATTAACGGAATGAATATACAACCTCAGGAGGGTGACGATTTTTCGTATAGCCGTATTCATGAGGCAATGGGTGGCGGGTCGACCTCAATGATAAACCAGCTATCAAGGGTGATGGTGTTGGTACAGAAGGTTCGAAAAGTACCACAGAACCTCCCCCTAAATGCTTTCAATCAATTAAAGGAGGAAAACCAATACACGCCTAATTATGAATTTAAAACCACATATTCCTTGGACTATGGCATTTATAGCCCCTTATTTATTAATGATTTCATTGTGATCGATGATTACAGGCAGGTTAGCTTTATTTTCGATGAATCTGATGATGGAGTGGTGCATGGAAGGTTCACCGGTGATGAGGAATTTATTACATTAGATACTTATCTGGATACTTTGGTTCCTAATAATGTGATTGGTGTTATTGAAGGAGAAAGCTTGGGGGACGCAGGCTTTGATTTACCGGAATACCAATTAGATGAGGGGTGGAGGATTAGGGAAATAAGGGATTCCGATGGAACCCCTACGTCGGTGGAGGATATTTTAAACAGGAAGGTATTTAATAATGAAGAATATACCATTTTCCTTGAAGAAGATTTACCTGAGATAATTGAGGTTACGGTTCCGGCAATCTGGTATCCCATAGATAAAGAAACGGGAGAAATAATTGAGGGTTTAACTCCGATTCCCACATATCCTGATATGTATCCCCGCCCCGAGGCGGCAAAGCTTGATGAAGAAGGGGTTTACATGATCGATTATATGGGTGTCCCCTATCCGGAACCTAATACCTGGTCGGCCAATAACTTTATGTACACCGGTAACCTATGGTTTTCCAATCGATTCCATAGGGTGGTAGGGCAAGGATATAGCACATATGATCTGGGTGGTGTTAGCACCGTATATAGATTAGAATATGGTGATTTTTGGGACGAGGACACTTCCGGCCTTCATGGTGCATCCAAAACAGCTTATCAAGAAGGCGAAACCATGAAACTATATATTGCAACGAGGGAGGATACTAACCTTTCAAATCCGGTGTTCAACCAGGCGGAGGTAAAGGTTATGGCAGGAAAAAGCAATAGTGAAATCAGGCAGCAATTGCTTAACAATATTGAAAAAGTGGAATATTTGGATCTGGAAGCTACCGAGGAAACCTTATCGACTAGCAATCCACGAGAAGTTTGGAGTGAAATAAGCGTAGAAGGAATAGATAGAATATTTATCTATCAATATGACGCTGAAGACGAGGGTCAGGGATCCTTCATCAAGAATACGGATGGAACGAATAAAAACTTTAATGAAGAAGGCTTATCTTCCCTTGCAGCAGGTAAATATGAGGTGGTGTTCCCCATTTACTGGAGGGAAAATATCCCTGAGTTTTTAAGTGCACCCGATATATTTTCCCGTAATCGCTATAAATTTGATGACACATTCCATTTCACAATGGTAGTTGAGAATCCAAAGCCCACAGACGGCGGAAGCGGCGGAGGCGGCGGAGGCGGAACTGTTGTAATTCCTGAGCCTGATGTGCCCTTGGGCTTGAATGCCGATGACCATTTTGCGTATATTCAAGGGTATCCGGATAACACGGTAAAGCCTCAAAATAATATTACAAGGGAAGAAGTTGCAGCCGTGTTTTTCAGGCTTTTGGATCCGGAGTTTAGGGAAACGATAAGGACCATGAAAACCGATTTCCTTGATATTTCAGAAGGGGATTGGTCTTTAAAGCATATAGCAACTTTAGCAAATGGCAAGATAATAGAGGGTTATCCCGATGGAAATTTCAGATCAGGTTCGTTTATTACCAGGGCGGAGCTTGCTGCCATTGCAGCCAGGTTTGATAAACTGGAACAACCCGGTGAGAAGACATTTACGGATACTAAAGGTCATTGGGCTGAAAAATATATCCTTTCCTCTGCACAAAAAGGGTGGGTTCAAGGATACGAGGATGGTAGCTTTAAACCGGATCAGTATATAACAAGAGCTGAATTTGTTACCCTGGTAAATAATGTTTTAGGACGGAAGGTGCAGAAGGAACACATTTTGCCCGAAGCTCGTCAATTTCCGGATTTAGAGAAAAGCAAATGGTATTATGAAGCTATGCAGGAAGCTATAAATAGCCATGACTATGAAAGGATTGAAAATGGCTTTGAGAAATGGACACAGATAACGCAACCAATAATTGAAATGTAAAGCCATCTGATAAATACAAAAGGGCGGGGAAGTCCACGGTGTCAAAAAGGCAGATATCATCCTATGAGGGAAGGGATCTGCCTTTTTTAATACTTGACTTTTGCCAATTGAATTAAGAGGCTGTCGGTAAGCATTACCAAAGGCGAAGCTGTCTGGGCAATGCCATAAGGGATTTGCTTTCCTACTCGCTTGTTTCAAACTTATAGCCAACACCTCTCAAGGTTACGATGTAATCCCGATACGGTCCCAGGCTGTTTCTTAGGTTTTTAATATGGGTATCAATGGTTCTATCGTCACCAAATGAATCATATCCCCAAACATCTGACAGAAGCTTTTCGCGGGAGAGAGCCAGATTTTTGTTTTGCACCAAATAGAATAATAGCTCATATTCCTTGGGGGTTAATTCTATTTTTTCTCCTTCTATTGTTACGGTGCGTGCTGCCATGTTGATTTTTAGGCCATCGAAAACCAATGTGGCCGGACACTCGGAATTGGATACCTTGCGTCGGGTAAGAACCGCATTTACCCTTGCGATGAGTTCCTTGGGACTGAAAGGCTTTACCACATAATCATCAATTCCCAGCTCAAATCCAAAGAGCTTGTCATACTCCTCCCCCCTTGCAGATAGCATGATAAAGGGGATATCCTTAATCTTTCGTATCTCCTTGCATGCTGAAAACCCATCTAACCTGGGCATCATTATATCCATAATAATTAAATCGAAATCATCTTCTTTGCAAAGGTTTACCGCAGTCATGCCGTCGGAAGCCTCTTTAACCTGATAGCCATTAAATTCGGCATACTCCCGTATAACTTCCCTGATTTTTTGTTCATCATCTACTATCAATAATCGTGCCATAAAACCACTCCCTATTTGTAGGATACCTGAAACTATATCACATTTTTCATCATTGGGGTAGGGTTAGGTATTTTTTTATACCGTTATATCAAGTTGTAAAGGGATTTCCGGAACAGAAGCAGTGAAAGATGTAGAGAGTTGGGGAGCTGAATCGGAGGATGGACTGTCAACGGCAGAATTATCATCATCCCCATCCTTCTTTGTGATGCTTTTGTAATCTTTAGGATCCTCTTTTTCTATTCTAAGTACAATGGCCTTTTCATAAAGATCAGGGTTGTTTTCCGCCAGGAAGAGGTAATCCTTATGAGGGACATTATCCCCCACTATAATTCTTCCGGCTATTATAATACACTTCCTCAATGTTTCCATCTCTTCCTGATATGCCTTTGCTTCTTCCATTGATATTTCAAGTTCCTTTTGTAGCTGGATCAATTCCATTCTGCTTTGCCTTTGAGATTCATTGAAATCATCTTTTTGCTCTACAGGATTCTTTGGTTCCTCGTTGACAGTATTCTTTTTTGATTCTTGAAAATGATTGGGTTTTTCCATATGCTGAAAACTCGGAAAACTGCTTACACTGATATACATGAAATTGACCTCCTAAGTTACAGGATTAACCACTTTAATATATTATCGGCATTAAGCAAAATAATATGAGGAGACAGGCAGAATTGTCAATGGCGGGTTTAAAAAGGTGTTGACAGTCATCATGCATTGTGATAACGTATTTAAATGAAAATTGACAAAAGGAGAGGAGAAATGGCGATGGGGCAACGGGAAAAGATATACAAAAACCTGAGTGGCCGAAGGGCTGCAAGCCTTGCAATTCCAAATTTTTCATCTCATATTATTTTAGATATTCTGCCTTCCTTTTGGAAGGCTTTTTGTTTGTAATCGGAGGTGGAAAATGTTAAAGGGTAGAAGTGTATTGGAACCTATGGATTTGTCAATAGAGGAAATGGAAGAAATATTTGCACTGGCATGTGAGGTCATGAAGGATCCGGCCCAATATGCACATACATGCGATGGGAAGCTTTTGGCTACCTTGTTTTATGAACCTAGCACCCGTACTCGTTTTAGTTTTGAAGCTGCAATGTTGCGCATGGGAGGGCAGGTTATAGGATTTGCCGAGCCTAATTCCAGTTCTGTATATAAGGGGGAAAGCATTGCAGATACAGTCAGGACGGTAGCCTGTTATGCCGATATAGCTGTAATGCGCCATCCCAAAGAAGGTGCCCCAAAAGTGGGGGCCATGTCTGCCGATATCCCCCTTATAAATGCGGGGGATGGAGGACATCAGCATCCTACACAGACCCTTACGGATATGATGACTATAAAAAGTATCAAGGGTGGATTCGATGGTCTTACGGTAGGGCTTTGCGGAGACCTTAAGTTTGGAAGGACAGTACATTCATTGATAAAGGCCTTATCCCGCTACCAGAATGTTAAGTTTTTTTTAATATCTCCTGAGGAATTAAGAATCCCTGATTATGTCAGAAAGGAAATATTGATAAAAAGAGGAATCCCTTTTGAGGAAGTGGAAAGAATGGAAGAGGTAATTGGACAGTTGGACATTCTCTATATGACACGGGTTCAGAAGGAGAGATTCTTTAATGAGGAAGATTATATAAGGCTTAGGGACAGGTATATTTTAGATGCGGAGAAGATGGAATTGGCTCCCCAGGAGATGATAGTGCTCCATCCCCTTCCCAGAGTGAATGAGATTTCCGTCGAAGTGGATAAGGATCCAAGGGCTAAGTATTTTGATCAAGCCAGATACGGAATGTATGTACGAATGGCATTGATGATGAAGTTATTAGGTGTGGATGAGAAGAGACAGGTAGGTGCATGAAAGGGGATGTAGGAACATGGTGCTGGTAAACAGTATTGAAAAAGGAATTGTTATCGATCATATAACGGCAGGATTAGGTACTAAAATATTAAACTATCTCAATGTGGACACTTCTAAGCATACCGTTGCCTTTATAATGAATGCCGTCAGCGATAAGAAAGGGAAAAAGGATGTCATAAAAATAGCAGATGTTACGGATATTGATTTGGCAGCTTTAGGATTGATAGATCCGGATGTTACGGTTAATATTATTGAAAACCACATGGTTTCCAGGAAAATCAATTTGGAACTACCGGAAACCGTAGTCAATGTTATATACTGTAAGAACCCGCGGTGCGTTACATCGATAGAACCAAGTGCAGATCACATTTTCCACCTCATAGACGAGGAAAACAGAGAATATAGTTGTGAGTACTGCGATGATATAGTAAGCATGAAAGGGGAATGGCAAAATGAAGTTATGCATAATGAATGGCTTGGTGTTAAGCCCCGCTGATGGTGTAAATGAAGGGATTGAAGAAATCTGTCATCTATATATCGAAGACGGCATTATAAAAAGGATAATTAAAAAAGGGATGGAAGGAAATGAGCCTTTTCATGATGGACGTGTAATAGATGCTAATGGGAAATGGGTGGTGCCCGGCCTTATAGATCTTCATGTCCATTTCAGAGAACCGGGACAGACTCATAAGGAAGATATAGAAAGTGGATGTAGGGCGGCAGCTAAGGGAGGGTTTACCACGGTGGTATGCATGCCTAACACAGAGCCACCTTTGGATTCCCCACGACTCATAGGCTTTATCGATAAAAAGGGTCGAGAGAGTTGCGGAATAAATCTTTTGTCGGCAGCTTCTATCACCGAAGGACAAAAAGGCAATGAGCTGGTGGACATAGATGCTTTAGCCAGGCTAAATACCAGGTGCTTTGAATTATCCGGGCGGGGAATAGCCGCTTTCACCGAGGATGGTAAAACCGTTACCAATACCCGTATTATGTTAGAAGCCATGGAAATTGCCAAAGGGTTTGATATCCCCATCTTTTCCCATGCGGAGGACCACCACCTTTCAGGTGGGGCGATGAATCAGGGGGAAACAGCCAAAAAACTGGGCATATCTGAGATTCCCGCTGAGGGGGAAGAGATAATTGTGGCCAGAGATATGCTTTTATCTAAAAATACAGGATGCAGAATGCATTTCTGTCATATTAGCACAAAGACCAGTGTGGAGTTAATAAGGTTAGGGAAGGAAATGGGGCTTTCAATCACAGCGGAGACGGCACCGCATTATTTTATCCTGACGGAGGAGGATGTGGAACAGCCAAAGGGTACAGGGAGGGCTGATCCGAATTATAAAATGAACCCACCTTTGCGTACAAGGGAAGATCGGGAAGCTATTAAACGAGCGTTAGAGGATGGAACCTTAGATGTGATTGCCACAGACCACGCTCCTCATCATAAGGACGATAAGAAAAAGGATTTTGAAAGTGCCGCCTTTGGTATAACAGGCCTTGAAATTAGCTTTCCCCTATGCTTTACTCATCTGGTGAACACCGGATTGTTGACGCCCATCCAGCTCATTGATAAAATGAGTAGGACCCCTGCTGACATCTTAAACATACCGAGGGGGACTATCGGAGAGGGAAGGGTAGCGGATCTGGCTATCTTTGATGTAGATGAGGAATATGAAGTAGATGTGAATGATTTTGAATCTAAAGGGAGAAATACCCCCTTTCAAAGGAGGAGGGTGTTTGGAAAAACGCTTTTCACCATAGTCGGAGGGGAAATAGTATATGAAGGATAGGTATAGCCATGGTAGATAAACTTATAGACAGAATAAAAGAACTGAAAAACCCTACTGTTATAGGACTTGATCCTACTTATGAAATGATACCTGACTTTTTGAAAGAGGCAGCTTTAAATTGTTATGGCAAAACACCAAAAGCGGTGGCCAGAATGTTTTTGGACTTTAATATGGCCATAATAGATAGGATCTTTGATATAATACCTGCGGTTAAGCCTCAGATTGCAATGTACGAAAGATATGGAATTGATGGCCTTACCGCTTATGTGGAGACTATCCAATATGCAAAAAGCAAGGGGTTGATAGTCATAGGGGATATAAAACGGGGAGACATAGCATCAACTGCGGAGGCATATGCGGCGCATATTGGAGGTATAACCATCGAAGGGGAGTTCTTTGATCCCTGGAAGGAAGACTTTGTAACCTTAAACCCCTATCTTGGCACTGATAGTATGGTGCCTTTCTTAAAGTACTGTAAGGAGCGGGAAAAAGGTATTTTCGTACTTATAAAGACAAGCAACCCAAGCAGCGGAGAACTGCAAGATCGACTGATAGATGGCAAACCCTTGTATTGGAGGACAGCGGAACTGGTAGACGAATGGGGAGCAAGCGTTATGGGGGCACGGGGGTATAGCAGGGTTGGTGCTGTTGTAGGTGCAACCCATAAAGAACAGGGTGAAGCTTTGCGTAAACATTTTCCCCACATCTTCTTTTTAGTGCCGGGCTATGGAGCACAGGGAGGAACGGGCAGTGATCTCAGGGGGTATTTCGATGAAAATGGGGTAGGAATCATAGTCAATTCATCCAGAGGACTTATTGCCGCTTATCAAAAGGATAAAGAATTTGGAGATGTTAGAACAGTAGGAATCGAGTTTGCAGAGGCAACAAGAAAGGCAGCAATCCAGATGCGCATGGATCTTCAGCTTGCTATGGAAAGATAATGAAATGAAAAAAAGAATATATGATGGGGAGATAATCACCAATAGGAAAATAGGGACGGATATTTGGCGCATGGAAATAAGAAACCCTTTCGAGGGCGGGAAAGTATTGCCGGGCCAATTTGTCAATATATATCTGAACAGACAGGATCTGTTGTTACCGAGGCCCATAAGCATATGTAGGGTTGATGGAGAAACAGTTACCCTGATTTATGGGATTGTAGGAAAGGGGACAAAGGCATTAACCACGTACGTTAAGGGTGATCTTATCCGGATATCAGATCCTTTGGGTAATGGATATGATATAGATGTTGTGGAAAAGGGTCAGACAGCGCTTCTGATAGGGGGAGGAATCGGTATTCCCCCCCTGTTGCAACTGGCGCATTCCCTTATAGGTAAGGGATGTGAAGTTGTGGCGGTTCTTGGTTTTCGTCACGAACCATTTTTGGTGGACGATTTTAAAAACATGGGCGTTTCCGTTTTTGTGGCTACCGATAGCGGTAGCGAAGGATTTCATGGTAGCGGAATTGAATTGATAAAATCGAAGAACTTAGCAGGAGATGCCTATTTTGCCTGTGGGCCCAGACCGATGCTTTCCTCTATTGCAGAACACTGTAAATATGCAGGCAGTGATGTGCAGGTTTCCATGGAAGAGAGAATGGGTTGCGGATATGGCGCCTGTGTGGGATGCGTATGCAAGGTCAGCAGCGATGTTAATATGGCTGTGGCAAATGTGAAGGTATGTACCGATGGCCCAGTATTTTGGGGTAGTGAGGTGGTTTGGGATGAGTGACAAGATAGATATGAGGGTGAATATAGCCGGCATAGAATGGAAAAACCCCTTGACCACTGCTTCGGGAACCTTTTCCCCAAGGGAAAGTGGACAGTTCTATGATCTTAACAGATTAGGTGCATTTACTACCAAGGGGGTATCTGTGGAGCCCTGGATGGGGAACCGTACTCCTCGAATAGGGGAGGTGTACGGAGGCATGCTTAATTCGGTGGGACTGCAAAATCCGGGGGTTGACAGATTCCTTTTGGAAGAGTACCCAATTTTAAAAGAAATTGATGCTCCTATCATCGTAAATGTGGTAGGCCGTACCATCCAGGAGTATTGCAAGGTTGCGGAAATACTGGAGGAAAGCCCCATTGATATGTTAGAAATAAACATTTCCTGTCCCAATGTAAAGGAAGGTGGCATAGGATTTGGCACCGATAGGGATATGGCGGCAGACGTTATCCGCCAGGTTCGCAAAGTGACAACCAAGCCCATAATAGTAAAGCTTACCCCTAACGTAACGGATATAGCGGATATAGCCAGAGCTGTGGCGGATGCCGGAGCAGATGCAATATCATTGATAAATACCTTGTTGGGGATGAAGATAGATGTATATAGAAAAAAGCCGGTGTTGGCGAATCTGATGGGGGGCTTTTCCGGCCCCGCCATCAAACCCGTGGCGGTGAGAATGGTGTATCAGGTAAGGCAGGCGGTATCTTTACCCATTGTAGGTATTGGCGGAATAATGACAGGTGAGGATGCTGCCGAATTTCTGCTTGCCGGGGCGGATGGCGTTGCTGTGGGAACTGCTGCCCTAGTGGATCCAACGGCACCCGTAAGAATATTGGAGGAGCTGGAGACATATATGAAAAATCAGGGTTTTTCCACAATAAAACAATTGAAAGATGCTTTTGACTATTAAGTATGAAGACAAACTGATTATTTGGGAAGGGGAACTTTTAAATGAGTTACAAGCAAGATTTTATAGAATTCATGGTTGAAGCAGGCGTTTTAACCTTCGGCGATTTTACTACAAAGAGTGGAAGGAAGACGCCTTATTTCGTGAATACAGGAAACTATAAAACCGGTGAGCAGATAGCGAAGCTTGGTGGTTTTTATGCAGATTGTATCGTTGAAAACCAAAAGGGGGGAAGGCTGGCGGAGGATATTGCAGCATTGTTTGGGCCTGCCTATAAAGGAATCCCCCTGGTTGTTGCTACGGCCACCGCCCTGTATAATAAGTATGGGAAGAACCTCAATTACTGTTTTAACAGGAAAGAGGCAAAGGATCATGGTGAGGGAGGAACTATGGTTGGTTATAATCTTCAAGATGGTGATAAGGTTATTATTATTGAAGATGTGATTACTGCGGGTACGGCAGTGCGGGAGACCATGCCTCTTTTAAATAAAGCTGCTAAAACCATTGCAACCGGTCTGATTATTTCCGTAGATCGAATGGAACGGGGGCAGGGAGAGTTGACGGCTATCGAAGAAATACGTAAGGATTTTGGCATAATCACATATCCCATAGTCACGATACGAGAAATCATTGATGTTTTGCACAACAGGAAGATAAAGGGCAAAACTATTATCGATAATTATATGGCTGATCGTGTAGAGAAATACTTGAAGGAATACTGTGTTGAATGATATGCATAAACCGGGGGTTGTGGAAATTGCGGGGTGGCGGAGGTGTACACTATGAAAAAGGATTTATCTGATGGGATTAAATTAATAGCCCTGGATATAGATGGAACAACACTTAAGAAGGGGAGCATACTCTCTGACAGAACCTGCGGCGCCATAAAGGCTGCCATGAATTGTGGCATTGAGGTTGTCTATGCCACCGGGCGAATGTTGGATGCGCTTCCGGAGGATCTAATGGAGCGAACGGCTGTTAGATACGCCATAACCTCCAACGGGGCCAATGTAGTGGATGTGAAGAAATATGAGTCAATATACGAAAATACCATGACGGGAAAAACAATTGAAAGGGTTTTGGAGGTGGTGACGGAATACAATGTGCTGGTGGAAGCTTTTATTAAAGGAAGTGCTTATCTAGATGAGACCTGGCTTCCCCGTTTGGAGGGATTTGGTTTGCCGGAAAGGCATTTAAAGTATGCGCTAAGGACCAGGCGACCCATCAAAAATCTTTATGACTTTATGACAAAGACAGAAAGTGGTGTTGAATGCATCAATCTCAATTTCGGTGATCCCTCAACAAAGAAAGCGGTTTACGAAAAGCTATCCATCTTAGAAGGAATCAGCATTACTTCATCTTTTGATCATAACTGGGAAATAGGGGCGGCTACTGCCAATAAGGCGGACGGTCTAAGGGCTTTATGTGAGCATATTAATATTTCCCGGCATAATACAATGGCTTGCGGCGACAATGAGAATGACTTAGAGATGATTGCCTTTGCGGCTCTTTCGGTTGCTGTTGAAAATGCGGTGGATTCGGTAAAACAGGTGGCAGATTACATAGTATCCTCAAATGAGGACGATGGTGTTGCCGAGGCTATAGAAAGATTTGCTTTAAACGGTAATTGTAAGGATAACGATTGAAAAAAGCTATGGGGGAATGAAATTGAAAACTGAAGATGTAAGGCCTATAAAAATTGAAGAGGGTATCCTGAAAGTAATAGATCAGACTCTATTACCGGGTACCGTTGAATGGAAGGAATTAAAAACGAAAGAGGACGTATGGAACGCAATTCAAAAACTTCATGTGCGAGGAGCTCCCGCAATAGGGGTGGCGGCCGCTTATGGAGTATGGATTGGTTTAAAGGATTGCAAGGCTGAAAGTCTGGCATCCCTTCAAGCAGAATTTCGAAGTGTGGCGGAATATCTAAATTCTTCGCGTCCGACAGCAGTTAATCTTTTCTGGGCGTTAAATAGAATGAAGGATGTAATCGATAATGCGGCAGGACTTTGGGGGCCCGGTGGTGAGAAGGAAGATGGATGGAAGGGCTCCTTAATGGTAAGCAGTGCCAAAAATGCATTATTGGCTGAAGCGGAAGCTATTCACAGGGAGGATGAGGATAATTGCCGTCAAATGGGGGAAAAGGGTCTTACACTTTTGGCACCTGGCATGGGCATATTAACCTATTGTAATGCAGGGGCTTTAGCTACCGCAAGATATGGAACAGCTTTATCTCCCCTTTATTTAGGACAGGAGCAAGGTTACAATTTTAAGGTTTTTGCATGTGAAACAAGACCTCTGCTTCAAGGAGCTCGTCTTACTACCTGGGAGCTACAACAGGCAGGAATAGATGTCACCTTAATATGTGACAATATGGCGGCGGCCGTCATTCAAAAAGGATGGATCGATGCAATCCTGGTAGGATGTGATCGCATGTCGGCAAATGGTGATATGGCTAATAAGATAGGAACGTCGACTCTGGCCATTTTGGCCAAGGAGTATCAAATCCCCTTTTATGTGTTCGCTCCTTCTTCAAGCATCGATCTTTCCATAGAAACAGGTAAAGAGATCCCCATTGAAGAAAGGGAAGGTGAAGAAATAACTGAAATGTGGTACAAAAAAAGGATGGCACCGGGGGGTGTTAAGGTTTTCAATCCGGCTTTTGACGTTACTTTAGAAAAATATATAACGGCAGTTATAACTGAAAAAGGAATAGCCTATCCCCCTTACATGGGGAGCCTGGAAACATTATTGAAAGGGTAAAATTTACGAAAGCAAAATATGAGTTAATTATTGGTTATTTATGCAGAAATGCATGGAATAATAAATAATTGACGAATATTATTAAAAGTAGTTGTATAAATATTAGCGACATGGTATGATTATAAACAGTAAGCAGAGATGCCCTTTGGAGGATTCCGAAGGGCATTAGAAATAAAACAAGATGGTATCAGACAGGAGAGAAAAGTGGAAGGTAAAGTAGGAGTAGGAATAATCGGTGCCACCGGATATGGTGGGGTAGAATTGGTTCGGCTATTAAATGAACATCCGAAGGTGGAGATCACAGCAATAAGCTCGGTAAGCTTCGGTGGCCAGGAAATATCTGATATTTATCCCGGCCTTAGAAGTAAATTTCAAAAAGATCTTTTAAAGGAACCGAAAGAGGTGATTGAGTGTTGTCAGGTGGTTTTTGCTGCATTGCCCCATGGATTATCTGAAGATATAGCGGCAGAGTGTGCCCTAAAAGGCGTTATATTTATAGATCTGGGAGCTGATTTTCGACTTGATAGTCAGGATGAATATATATCATGGTACGGAAAGCCCTTTGATTATCCAGAGCTTCATGAGGATTCCGTGTATGGGTTGTGTGAAGTGTTCAGAGATGAGATTAAAGGTTCGAGATTGATAGCTAATCCCGGGTGCTATCCCACTTCGGTGGCCATAGCCCTCTATCCCGCTTTAAAGCACGGTTATATTGAGCCAAAGGGGATTGTCATAGATTCCAAGTCCGGGGTAACGGGAGCCGGAAGAGGATTAAGTCAAACTACCCACTTTCCCCAATGCAATGAAGCTTTTTCGGCGTATAAGGCGGGAGCCCATAGGCATTTACCGGAGATAGAACAGGTGTTGGGTAGATTTTCCCGGGGGAGAATTGCTGTTACCTTTGTTCCGCATCTATTACCTGTAAACAGAGGAATTCTATCCACCATATATTGCGATAAAACAGTGGATATAGAGATTATAAGGAAGGGTTATGAAGAAACGTATGGAAATGAGCCTTTTGTGATGGTACTAAAAGAGGGGGAATACTCTAATATTGCCAATGTAAGGTTTTCAAATTGTTGTCACATATCCCTTCATGTGGATAACCATACCGGCAAACTGATTATATGCAGTGCTATTGACAACATGGTGAAGGGTGCATCCGGCCAGGCTATACAAAATATGAATATAGCATTGGGGTATCCGGAGACTATGGGATTGCCGTTTATAGCACCAGCTTTTTAGGGAAAAGGAAAGATGAAAGGAATTGCAAAATGAAAAAGATAGATGGAGGTTTCTGCGCTACGCCTGGTTTTTCTGCCTGGGGTGGTAATTGCGGAATTAAAAAGAATGGAATTAAAGATCTGGCTCTTTTGTATTGTGATAAAGACTGTGTAGCTGCGGCAGTATTCACAAAGAATTTAGTGAAGGCGGCTCCGGTTTATGTTAGCATGGAAAATATTTTAGATGGCAAGGCCAGGGCTGTTGTCGTAAATTCGGGCAATGCCAATGCCTGCGCACCTAAGGGTATAGAGAATGCGAAAAAAACCTGTGTGGCAGGGGCCAAAGCCTTAAGGATACCGGCGGAGGATATTATTGTAGCATCCACAGGGATAATAGGTCAGGAGCTACCTGTAGCCCTAATAGAAAATGCGCTGCCAGAAGCAGCTAAAAACCTATCCGCCGATGGTGGAAACTCTGCTGCCAATTCCATACTGACAACGGATACCCATATTAAAGAGGCGGCTGTACAGATAGATATAGGCGGCAAAACAGTTACCATAGGTGCAATGGCAAAGGGCTCGGGAATGATACATCCAAACATGGGAACAATGTTGGGGTTCGTATCTACAGATGCGTCAATAGATGGACAATTGTTGAAAGAGGTTTTGACAGAATGTGTGGAAAAATCCTATAATCGGATAAGCGTGGATGGGGACACCTCTACCAATGATATGGTATGTATTATGGCCAGCGGCACAGCTGAAAATGACATGATAAAGGAAAAGGGGGCCGATTATGAATCCTTCAAGGCCGGGTTGATGGAGGTATCCGTTACCCTGGCCAAGATGATAGCTGGCGATGGTGAAGGGGCAGGCAAATTGATAACATGTACTGTAGTAAATGCACAGGATGAGGCCACTGCATGCGGCCTTGCTAAATCTGTAATAACCTCTATGCTAGTCAAGACGGCAATTTTTGGAAGGGATGCTAATTGGGGAAGGGTGCTTTGTGCATTAGGATATGCAGGGCAGCCCATTAAGCCTAATCAGGTGGATATATATTTTAAATCATCGGTTGGAAGTGTATTAGTCTGCCAAAATGGCGAGGGTCTGGTTTTTGATGAGGATATGGCATTAAGGGTTTTATCGGAAAAGGATGTCATTATTTATGTGGATTTAAAGGATGGTTTGGAAGAAGCAACTGCGTGGGGCTGTGATTTAACTTATGATTATGTCAAGATCAATGGGGATTATAGAAGTTAAGGAAGGATGGTAGCCAAAAGGATATGGAACATATTGCAATAGATGATAGATTAATAATGCAAGGTCGATCGGATCGGGCGGCTCTTTTGGTTCAGGCCCTTCCCTATATACAAAAATTTTATAAAAAAACCATAGTAATTAAGTACGGCGGCAATGCCATGATAGATGAGGAGCTGCAGGAGGCTGTTATTAAGGATATTACCCTGCTCTCCCTTGTAGGAATAGATATTGTAGTGGTTCATGGTGGAGGCCCGGAAATATCTGAAATGCTGGAAAAGCTTCAGAAAAAATCCAGGTTTGTAGATGGTCTCCGTTATACTGATCGGGAAACCATGGATATTGTCCAGCAGGTTCTCTGCGGTAAGGTGAATAAAAATCTGGTTTCTTTGATTAATCGGGTTGGCGGTAAGGCCATGGGGCTTTGTGGATTAGATGCAGGTATGATAGGTGCCGTAAGATTGAAAAAGCCTGATAAGGATTATGGGTATGTGGGCGAAATCAAGGTGGTTAATCCTGATGTTGTAAATGATGCCTTGGAAAGAGGATATATTCCGGTTATTTCCACCGTAGCATGGGGTATGGATGATGAAACAGCCTATAACATAAATGCAGATACGGCTGCCGCAAAGCTTGCTGTAGCTTTAGGTGCTATAAAATTGGTTCTTCTTACTGATGTGCGAGGGGTGTTCCGGGATCCTCAAGATGAAAATTCATTGATAACCAGCATAACATTGAAAGAAGTTCCCCGCCTAATAGAAGAAGGTATAATTACAGGGGGGATGATACCAAAATTGGAGTGTTGTGTTGAGGCCCTTTGGGGTGGTGTTGAGAGAGCCCATATTATTGACGGGCGCATAAAGCATTCTACCTTAATAGAAATACTATCCGACGAGGGAATAGGGACAATGATTTCAGAGTATCATCGGGGGACATTGAATGATGATAATTAGTGGCACTGTGTTATTGACAATGTAACTGTGCTGTGTTAAAGTATGCCCATAGAAAAAACTATGACCGGAAACAAGTAGGATAGTCGGAAAATAAAAGAGAGTAGCCGGTTGGTGAGAGGCGCAATGGGAAGATTATCTGAATACATTCCGAGAGTTGCTCACTGAATTATAGTAGGATGAGTCGGGAACGCCCGTTACAGCGTCAGAGTATAGGTTATAAGGACACTGTACTTGTAAAGGCCAATGTCGTGAGGCTTTGGTAAATTGAGGTGGTACCACGGGAAGATCCCGTCCTCTGAGAAATCAGATGGCGGGTTTTTTAGTATGCTGCCAAAGATACAAAGGAAATTGGAGGAGATAGTATGATCATCAAATTATTTATTCTGGTGCTTTTCTTTGCAGTAACCGTGGGGGTAGGATTTTACTGTAGGAAAAATGCTACCAATGTGGGGGATTTCGTTCTTGGAGGCAGAAGTGTAGGACCTTGGATGTCAGCATTCTCATATGGTACTTCCTATTTTTCGGCAGTTGTCTTTGTGGGATATGCAGGGCAGTTTGGTTGGAATTTTGGAATTTCTGCTATTTGGATTGGAATAGGGAATGCTTTTTTGGGAAGTATGCTTGCCTGGGTAGTAATGGGAAGAAGAACAAGGATAATGACAAAGCATTTAGACTCGGCCACAATGCCGGATTTCTTTGCCAAAAGATACGATAGCCCTAATCTAAAGATTGTTGTCTCGATAATGATTTTCGTCTTTTTAGTTCCTTATTCAGCGTCGGTGTACAAGGGTCTTTCCGGCTTGTTTTCGATGGCTTTTGGAGTTGATGTAAAATACTGCATGATATTTATGGCTCTCCTGACTGGGATTTATGTGGTGGCAGGCGGATATATGGCAACAGCTATCAACGATGTGATACAGGGGATTATAATGATAATCGGCATAGTCACTGTTATAACCTTGGTACTGAATACCCAGGGAGGATTGATGGCTGCCGTTGAAAAACTTTCCCAGATACCATTAGAAAATGCGCCTAATCTAAAAGGGGCTCTAATTTCCATGTTTGGCCCCGATCCCCTTTCCCTGATAGGTGTTCTTATATTGACCAGTCTGGGGGCTTGGGGATTGCCTCAGATGGTCCATAAATTTTATGCCATCAAAAATGAAAGGGCTATTAATGCGGGGGCTATTATTTCTACCACCTTTGCTTTGATAATAGCTGGAGGTTCCTATTTTTTGGGAGGATTTGGAAGGTTGTTTTACATACCGGGTGAAAGGGGTGTAATGTACGACGATATCGTGCCTACGATGATAGGAAAGGCTCTCCCGGATATTTTCATAGGGATAGTGATAGTGATGGTCTTATCTGCATCCGTTTCAACTCTTTCGGCAATAGTACTGGCTTCCAGCTCCACCTTTACCCTTGATTTCCTCAAAGGGTTGTTGTTTAAGGATATGAAGGCAACTACCCAAGTGCTCACCATCAGAGTTTTGTGCGGTACCTTTGTATTGCTATCTGTTATTATAGCTCTTAACCCTAACAACCTTATAACTACTTTGATGTCATTATCCTGGGGTTCGTTAGCAGGGGCATTTTTAGGACCTTTCTTCTATGGACTCCTTTGGAGGGGGACAACGAAATGGGCGGTATGGGTTAGCCTGGTCTGCGGTGTGGGTATTAATGTTACAAATCTGATTTTTGGATTTACTACCCCTCCTTCTGCCGGCGCAATTGCAATAGTATTCTCATTGATAGTGGTTCCCCTCGTCAGTTTTATTACCCCTAAGATAGATAGGGGAATAGTTGAAAATTGTTTCTCAGCTTATGATGAAAAGGTTAGAATAGAGGTAGAACATAAATTCCATCTTGAAAAATGAGGTGACAGATATGATAAAAGATGACACCGAGTCCACCATCATGTCATCCTGCTATAAGGTAAAGTTAGATATTTTTGAAGGCCCCTTTGACCTGTTGGTTTATCTGATTGAAAGGGCAGAAATGAATATCTATGATATTCAAATATCTGAAATAATCGAGCAATACATAAGGCATGTGAAGGATATTCAAAAGGAAAACCCTATATTGGCAGGGGAGTTCATGGTTCTGGCTTCTTCATTGATGGAAATAAAATCGCAGATGCTTCTTCCAAGAAACAGGGATGAAGAGGGTGAGAAGATAACGGAGGATCCAAGGGATCAGCTGGTGGAAAAGATTTTGGAATACAAAAAGTATAAAGCGGCATCCGAATTACTTGCAGAAAAGGAGAAGCAGGCGGAAAGTCTCTATTGTAAACCTATGGAAGATCCGGAGCTATATTCGGAAGACGAAGACGATATATTAAAGCTGGACTTGAAGGAATTTATGAATGTATTCGATGCTTTTTTGCATAGGAGGAAGAAACTTAGCGAAATAAAGAGTCGATACAATAGGGTGCGCAGACAACAGATGAGCCTTGAAACCCGGATTGAACAATTGAAAAAAATTTTTGGCACGAAAAAAAGCCATAGCTTTATGGAACTCTTAGGGGAGGAAAAAACCAGGTACAATATGGCGTTGACCTTTTTGTCGATTTTAGAGCTTATGAAACATAAAACCATAAGGGTAAGACAGAATGTTAACTTTGGGGAAATAATGATAACTGCTGATTTTAGGGAGGATGAATCCCATGTCCAATAATGAAATAAAATCTATTCTTGAATCCCTTCTCTTCGCATATGGTCAGCCGCTAAAAGTGGCTCAAGCATCTAAGCTTTTAGAAGTGGATTGGAGGACAGTTTACGATTGCTTTAGGGAACTCCAAAGAGAATATGAGGAAGGAAAAAGGGGCATAATTATAAGGGAGGTTGATAAAGCCTTTCAATTTTGCACAAGGCCGGAAAACAGCGAGTATATAACGGCACTAATAAAGCCCATAAAAGTAAAAAGGCTTTCTCAATCGGCCTTGGAGGTGCTTGCTATAATTGCCTACAACCAACCCGTAACAAAGAGCCATATAGAATCTATAAGGGGCATTAGATGTGACAGAATGTTGGAAAACCTTATAAGCAAAGGCCTTGTAATGGAAATGGGAAAAGGTGACGATATCGGCAAGCCAATGCGCTATGGCACCACGGGAAAATTCTTAGAGTATTTCAATCTGGAAAATATAAAGGAATTACCTGATATTGAAGAATTTATATGAATATCTCCTTGCCAATAGGTAAAACTATCGGGTAAAGGAGATTTATTATGAACATGGATACCAATGCTTTCTTTCGGCGGCAGATAACCATCATATTTGCTGTTACCATGCTTGTACTGGCGATGGTTCAACCGTCCTTTTCAGAATCTTCAACAGATAGGAATCACGGGGATACTCCACATATTTCTGCAACTTCTGCAATTCTAATGGAAGTGTCAACCGGCAGGATACTGTATGAGAAGAACAAGGATCAAAGGGCATACCCTGCCAGTACTACAAAGATTATGACAGCCCTTTTAGCCATTGAAAATGGAGACCTGGATGAAGGGATTAAGGTTTCACCCAAGGCTATTGGCATTGAGGGATCATCGATTTACTTGGAGCCGGGAGAGACAATTTTATTAAGGGATTTGCTTTACGGACTCATGCTTCAATCCGGCAATGATGCCGCCGTAGCAGTGGCGGAGGAGATTGGAAATGGTATGGAAAATTTTGTGTCCATGATGAATAGCAGGGCAGAAGCAATAGGTGCGAAGAATACTAATTTTGTTAATCCCAGTGGGCTGTATGATGAAAATCATTATACCACCGTATATGATATGGCACTAATAGCTAGGGAGGCTATGGAAAATCCTTTATTCAGGGATGTGTCCGCAGCCAGGTCCTGGCAGGCCCAAAGGACAGCGGGGAAGTATAATTTCTTTTCTAATAAGAATAAGGTTGTATATGAATATAACGGCGGAACTGGAATAAAGATAGGTTATACTAAAAGGTCGGGCAGAACATTGGTAGCATCATCGGAGCGTGATGGGATGGAATTGATTTGCGTAGTTATGAATGCTCCCGATTGGTTTCAGGACAGTTATAAACTCATGGATTATGGCTATGAGAACTTTGAAATAATCCGAATCATTGAAGGTGGAAAAAGACTTAAATCGGAACCCTTGCTATGGGGAGAAAAGGGAAATGTATTTATAGGCATGGATGCCGACTTATACTGTCCTATTAAAAAGGGCATAGCCGGGGAAGCGTCGGAAGATGTAATTACCCTTCAATATGAGGGGAAAAGAGGGGCAATAGCCCCGGTTGCAAGATGGCAAAAAGCCGGGGCATTGGCGCTTTACCTGAATGGTGAACTGCTATGCCGGAAAAGGTTGTATTACTTAGAGGATATCGATAATATAAAGAGAAATCATGGGTTGAATTTATGGTGGGATAATTGACATTTGCAATGCCGGATGGTTTCGCCTTGCTCATCGGCTATTGTGCAAGAACCACAAATCCCTTCACCGCAACAAATTTTAGAATTGTTACCCCAGGCTAAAACTGATTGAGGAAGCACCTCTCTCACTATGGGAAAAAGCATATCCAAATAGTAATCTGAGGTTAATATTACTACGATATCATATTTCCCATGATTTAATATATCTTTCAGATAATCAATATCTTCCTTGCGGATCAGACTTATATATCTAATAATCCCGTTGCCGACATCCACATAGTCGGTGATAAACTCATCGCATATCTTTTCTTTGTCAATAACAAAGTCAATCTGATTTTCATCCTTAAGTAATTGGACTGTCATTGGAGCGGGAGCAATTCCAATTCCTTTAGTAATAAACAGGATCTTCTTCCCCCTAACATTCCTGTTTATAAGATGCCTGACACCTTGAATGCCGTTACGGTAAACTCCCTTTATCATCAAGCTTTCCCCGGCCTCGGCAAGGGCCTTTGTTTTTGCGGATAAAAGCTTGACCGCCACGTGGATTTTTCCTGAAGAGGCCTCGACCTTCATGACGGAAATAGGGGTGGCAAAAAATACAGGGTCTGTTTTATTTCGCAAGAAAATATAGGAGCCGGGTTTCATTAATTTCTGTGCAAAACCTTCCTCGACACCTAAAACTAATACGAGGAAATCATCCATATAAAAAGTCCTGCTTATAATTGGTGCTTCAAACTCCTGTCTTGGGTTATTAACCCTCTTACCACCTAAAATAAACTCGTTATATATGCAAACACCGCGCCAATTGCAATCGCAATCGCAATTATCCCGACCCTGCAATCTGGAACAGGTTAGGCAATCCCCCGTAAGTGCTAAATAGCAAGGGCAATTTTCAGTTCCTGCATCGATACAATCATTTGAACCATAGTCCATTTTTTAAAGCCCTCCTTTTTCATCATCTTATATAAGGGTATGCAAAGCATCTGAAATGGTGAAAAAGGAAGGTTTACGGTGAGGAACCGTCAGTTGTTCCCAGGCATATGTTGATTGAGAAAGCAATAGAAAGGGGATCTAATATGAGCAAGTACAAGGTTGTAGTCATAGGTGGCGGCTGGTCCGGCTGCGCCGCTGCTCTAACCGCCCAAAAAGCCGGTGCAGAGGTTACGCTGGTTGAAAAAACGGATATGCTGCTTGGACTTGGCAATGTGGGGGGAATAATGAGGAATAACGGAAGGTACACGGCTGCAGAGGAAAGTATAGCTTTAGGTGCAGATGAGCTTTTCAATATTACAGATCGCTGTTCCCGGCATATAAATGTGGACTTTCCCGGGCATAGTCACGCCAGTTTGTATGATGTAATGCGAGTAGAACCACTTGTAAAACGGTTGCTGCTGGAAGAAGGAATTAAGGTAATGATGACAGTTAGGGGTATGGATGTGGAAATGGATAAAACCGCTATAAAAACCATTACCTTATCCGATGGGAGGGTGATAGAGGGAGATGTTTTTATTGAAACAACAGGTTCCACTGGTCCTATGGGGAATTGTTTGACCTATGGAAACGGATGTTGCATGTGCATATTGCGCTGCCCTTCCTTCGGGCCGAGGGTAAGCATCACACAAAAAGCGGGTAAAACCGATATAATGGGTAGAAGAAAGGATGGAGCTTTTGGAGCGTTTAGCGGATCGGGGAAGTTGGAGAAGGGCTCCCTGTCCCAGGAGATACAGGATGAATTAAATGAAAAGGGTGTTGTGGTCATAGGCCTTCCGCCGGAGGATATAAAGGAAGACAAATTGGATTTAAAGGTTTGCCAGCAATATGCCCTTTCAGAATACGCAAAAAATATTATCCTTCTTGACACAGGTTATGCGAAAATAATGACACCTTTCATGCCCTTGGAGAAACTTAGAAGAATTCCCGGCTTTGAATACGCAAGGTATGCCGACCCTTATGCAGGCGGTAAAGGAAACTCCATACGTTATTTATCGGTAGCGGAAAGGGATGACAATATGAAGGTTGAGGGGATAGAAAATCTGTTTTGCGGAGGGGAAAAATCAGGATTGTTCGTAGGCCATACAGAGGCCATTTGCACAGGAACCTTGGCAGGATACAATAGCGCTCGTTATCTTAAGGGATTAAGGTTTTTAGAATTGCCGCCACAGATTGCCATAGGTGATTTAATTTCATATTCAAATAGGCAGATCAAGAAAAGTGATGGATTGATGACCCGTTATACCTTTGCCGGTGCTGAGTACTTTGATAGGATGAAGGAAAAGGATCTTTATACCACCGATAGAGAAAAAGTTAGAAGGAGGATCAAGAAATACGATATGGAGAACATATACAAGGAAAGGATTCTATGATAAAATCTCCTTCGGAGGAAGTATAAAATGCGACTTAACAAATATATAGCTGCGGCAGGTGTGGCATCAAGAAGGGAAGCGGACAGAATAACCGCTGCGGGAAGGGTTAGAATAAATGGAACAATCATCAGGGAAATGGGATACGATGTACAGCCTGAGGATATGGTGGAGATAGACGGCCGAAGGATTTCCATATCGGGCAAGAAGGTGTATATCATGCTGAACAAGCCTAAGGGATATATAACCACCGTACACGATGAAAAGGATAGACCGACTGTCATGGAGTTTGTTTCAGACATTGGGGAAAGAATATTTCCTGTGGGCAGGCTTGATGCAGACACATCTGGCCTTCTTATTATGACCAATGATGGGGAGTTGGCCTATAGGCTAACCCATCCCAAGCATGGGGTGTACAAAACATATCGGGTCAGGGTAGGAGGGGTCTTATCGCCCGAAAGGCTTGATAGACTTAGAAATGGCGTCGATCTTGGAGGATTTATTACCTCCAAGGCCATGGTAAAGCTGGTTAAGCAGATGGAACGATCCGCTATAATTGAAATGAAGATTATGGAAGGGAAAAATCGACAGGTTCGAAAGATGCTGGCGGCGGTGGGAAACAGGGTATTAGACCTTGAAAGGACAGGAATAGGAGATATTCGCATGGGTCACCTTATGCCGGGCCATTACAGAAAATTAACTCAAAAGGAAATAGAATACTTAAAAAATTGTTAACAGGTTATTTTGTATAAGCAACACAGATAGATTATTCTACTGTGTTTGTTTTTTTTGTTGCTTTTCATCGGATTTTTTATTAAAATAGAAAATTGATAACGAAAAAACGGAGGGGTAATATGAAGAGAAAAAAAATGGTGATCGATGGCAATGAAGCGGCAGCATATGTAGCCTACGCTTTTACAGAGGTGGCTGCCATTTATCCCATAACCCCGTCTTCGCCCATGGCAGAAAGAACCGATGAATGGGCAGCAAACGGTAAAAAAAATATTTTTGGACAAAGTGTTACTCTTGTAGAAATGCAATCTGAGGCAGGGGCCATCGGTGCGGTTCACGGCTCATCTGAATCAGGTGCTCTTTCTACCACATATACATCTTCACAAGGGCTGATGCTGATGATACCTGTGATGCATAGAATTGCAGGTACTCGGCAACCGGTTGTGCTACACGTGGCATCGCGAACAGTGGGTACTCACGCCATGTCTATTTTTGGCGATCATTCTGATGTTATGAACTGCAGGCAGACAGGATTTGCCATGTTGTCCACTGGAAGCGTTCAAGAAATAATGGATTTAGCAGGTGTGGCCCACCTTGCTTCCATTAAATCGAAGATACCATTCTTGCATTTTTTTGATGGCTTTCGTACTTCCCATGAAATACAAAAGATAGACGCTCTTACCTACGAGGACTTTAAGGATTTGCTGGATTGGGAGTTGGTGGAAGCATTTCGGGCTAATTCACTTAATCCGGAGCATCCAACACTGCGTAATACGGTGCAAAATCCGGATATATATTTTCAGGTAAGGGAAGCAACAAATAGATTTTACCATGAGCTTCCGGATATTGTTGAAGGATATATGAATGAAATTAACAGGATAACAGGGCGTGATTACAAACTATTTAATTATTATGGGGATCCCGCAGCGGAAAGGGTAATAATAGCCATGGGATCGGTTAGTGGAGCGATAAAAGAAACCATTGAGTATTTAAATGGCATGGGGGAAAAGGTGGGTTATTTGCAGGTACACCTGTACAGGCCTTTTTCTGCTGAACATTTCCGCAGGGAGCTTCCTAAAACGGTGAAAAGAATAGCCGTACTTGATAGGACAAAGGAAGCCGGTGCAATGGGAGAACCTCTGTATCAGGATGTATGTGCCCTGTTTGTCAATGATAGGGATAGGCCGGAGATATACGGAGGTCGTTATGGCCTTTCCTCAAAGGATACTACCCCGGCACAAATCAAGGCTGTTTTTGACAACTTGTTATCGGAGTCTCCCCTGAACGGCTTTACTATAGGAATTAAGGATGATGTAACTCATCTGTCACTGGAGGATGAGGGGATTTTACCTATAGATACAAAGGGGACGGTGAGTTGTAAGTTCTGGGGCCTTGGTTCAGATGGAACTGTTGGAGCAAACAAGAATTCCATTGGAATTATTGGGGAATATACCGATATGTATTGCCAGGCATATTTTGAGTTTGACACAAAAAAATCCTTCGGGATTACAAAATCCCATTTACGGTTTGGCAACCACCCTATTGAATCTTCATATCTGGTCAAGCAGGCGGATTTTGTCGCCTGTCATAATCAATCCTACCTTTATAAATACGATATGATTACCGAACTTAAGGATGGGGGCACCTTCCTTCTCAATTGTGAATGGACTCCGGAGGAATTAGATGAAAAAATACCGGCGGATGTTAAAAGATATATTGCGGAGCACGATATAGAGTTCTATATTATCAATGCCAATGAAATTTCTCAGAAAATAGGGCTTGGGGAGCGTTCCAATATGGTATTACAATCGGCATTTTTCAGACTGGCGGACATAATACCGGTTGAGGACGCGGTATGCTATATGAAGGATGCGGTAGAATGGACGTATAGAAGAAAGGGAGAAAATATTGTTCGAATGAACATGGCCGCCATAGATAATGGTAAGGATGGGGTAATCAAGATTGAGGTGCCGGATAACTGGAAAGATGCAGTTTCTACGATTCAAGAGGAAGCCAAGGAGGTTCCGGACTTCATCAGCAACATTCTCATTCCCATAAATGCACAAAAAGGGGACGAGCTCCCCGTATCTGCCTTTACAGGTTACGAAGACGGAACCATGCCATTGGGGACCACAGCCTATGAAAAAAGAGGAACCTCTGCCTATCTTCCCGTATGGAAAAAGGAACTCTGCATTCAATGTAATCAATGCTCCTATGTTTGTCCGCATGCTGTCATAAGGCCTTATCTCTTATCGGAACAGGAGGTGGATAAGGCGCCGGAGGGTTTTGAATATTGCGATGCTAAGGGGAGTGCTTTAGCTGGCTTTAAATATTCCATACAGGTAAGCGCATTGGACTGCACCGGATGTGGATGTTGTGAATCCGTATGCCCGGCTAAAAAGAAGGCAGTGGTAATGACTCACGTCCGTGACACAAATTTCGATTCAAGACATTGGGAATACGGCCTCACCATAGGGGAAAAGGTAGGAGCGTTTAATCCGGCAACTGTCAAGGGCAGTCAATTTGTTCAACCTCTTTGCGAGTTTTCGGGAGCATGTGCAGGATGTGGGGAAACCCCTTATGCCAAGCTTCTAACCCAGTTATATGGGGACAAGATTTATTGGGCAAATGCAACAGGATGCTCCCAAGCCTGGGGTGCAGCTATGCCATCCATCCCTTATACGTGTAACAAGGAGGGGAAGGGCCCTGCATGGTCAAATTCCCTTTTTGAGAACAATGCTGAATTCAGCTTAGGCATGCTTTTAGGTGTAAGGCAGCAAAGGGATAGGATTAAAGAACAGGTACAAATGCTTGAAAAACTCTTATATGATGGTGATAGAAGGAATAATTATGTGGCAAATGAATCGGCTATTTTAGAGGCATTAAGAATCTGGCTGGACTGTTATGACGATATAAATCTGTCCCAGGAAGCTTCCGAGGAGGTAGTTCGGGTATTGGTTCAATTTATTTATACCTGTGAAGGTATGGTAGAACCTAAGGAAATTGAGCTGGCACAGCAGATTCTGTTGCATAAGGATCAGCTATCTAAAAAAACCATATGGATGTACGGAGGTGACGGCTGGGCTTATGACATTGGATATGGAGGATTGGATCATGTCATATCCATGGGGGAGGATGTGAATATTTTCATAGTAGATACAGAGGTTTATTCCAATACCGGAGGTCAATCATCCAAGGCTACTCCCTTGGGCGCAGTAGCCCAATTTCAGTATTCAGGGAAAAAAAGTCCGAAGAAGGATATGGGAATGTTGATGATGGCCTATGGGAATTGTTACGTTGCATCGGTAGCTATGGGGGCAGATAAAAATCAGCTTATCAAGGCTATTGTAGAGGCTGAACGTTTCCCCGGCCCTTCCGTAATAATAGCCTACACGCCTTGTATAGCCCATGGAATAAAGGCGGGCATGAATACGACCCAGGAAGAAATGAAAAGGGCCGTCGATGCAGGATATTGGAACCTGTACCGTTACAACCCTTTGAACAAGGAGAGACCCTTTATTCTGGATTCTAAGGAGCCTACGTTGCCCTTTAAAGAATTCCTTAAAGGGGAAACCAGATATTCATCTTTGGAGTCCACCTTCCCACAAAATGCTGAAATGCTATTCATGGAGGCGGAACGACAGGCCAGGGAACGTTATGAAAAATTAAAGAAAATGGCCGAAGGATAAAGGAAAGGGCCGTCTCAAAGGAATTGAATGAATTCCTGCGAGACTGCCCTTTAACTATTAAAAAGCTTGTTTGATAAAATCAATGAAGCAATCCAAATACTGCCTTTCGGGGAACATGGCTCTTGCGCTTTGGGCCTTGCCACCGCCTTTACCTTTCCAGATATGGGCATTATCCTTTATTAGTTTTCCGCAATCCACATGGCCGTTGCAATGAAGTAAAACCGTGTTTTCGGAAGGGGATATTAAGGCTAACAAACCATGTAAGTTATCCGGTATTCCCCTCATCATAATAAGTATATCGTCGGTTTTCAGAAGGGGGTATTCCTTGACGGTGACAGAGGCTTTGTTTTCCCCTGTCTCTTTTAGCAATTCCTTCAGTCGTTCCTCCGTAAAGGCTTTTTTGAATTCATATAGATTCTGCCTAACTTCCTTGAACTTGTTGTCCTGAAGCTGGATTTTTTTTAGGAGGCTATCCTTGTCGGCGGAATAATTGCGCCCTAAGGTTTTGATTATTTCATCGATTTGGATGTAGTTTTTCAAAGCATCCTGTCCGGCGTCAAAATAGATTCTCGTCATCCCCTTATAGCTTTCCCAGCGATAGATTTTTATAAGTCCTACCTGGCCGCAGGTTGTGGGGTGGGTACCGCAGCATGCTACGCAGCCCGCGGCATTTGATTCATTACCCACGCAGACAAGGGTGATGTCTTCATCTAAAGTTAGGGCTTTGCGCATGGGATGTAAGGCGGCTTCCTCTTTGGATTCAAAATGATATATGGTAACGGGTTCGTCGTTCCAAATATATTCATTTGAGCGCCATTCAACCGCTTTTATCATTTCATCTGTAAATGAGGTATAATTCGGATTTTCTTCTAAAGCTATGTCCACCGTCATATAATCTTCACCCATGTGAAAGCCACGGTTGACTCCGCCGTAAAGTTCATAGAAGGCCGCCGATAGTATATGCTCACCGCAATGTCGCTGCATATTGCGGAATCTTCCGGCCCAATCTATGGTGCAGGGGAGGGTTTGGTGCAGCAAATCCTGGGTTGGTAATTTTTCACCCCTGGACTGGTGATAGATTACACCATCCTTCTCGAAAACATGAGATATGGGGATAGTACCTATATGACCTGTATCGGAAGGCTGTCCGCCTCCTTCCGGAAAAAAAGCCGTTTGATCCAAGACGATGGCTATGGGATTTTCATCTGTGGCCAGCCCGCCTAGATCAGCTATTTCTTTCGAATCCCTTATTATATTGGTAACCTTTGCCTCCCATTCCTTTAAGTACATATTGTTAGGATATAGTTTTTTTGTACCCATTTCTTTTGCCTTTCTCATTTATTATCATATTTATCTTACACCAACGGCACCATATTTTGCAGCTTTTTCTTCAAGTATACATACCACTTTAAATTTATACATAAGTTTGAAGCATGAGGAGGGGAGCGAGATGAGCAAGGAATGGAGGTCATTGATATTTGCTGTTACGGTTTTAATTATAATAGGTGGGGTAAGCATGATGCCCAGGATTAGGCCTATGGTTGGGGTACTGGGGAAATTCTCTGCGGATGTGCTATTCATCGATCCGGGTCATGGGGGTATTGACGGGGGAAGCGTTGGCAGGGCAGGCATATGTGAAAAAAATATCAACTTAAAGATTGCCAAGCATATAAAGGGAATGGCTGAAGCAGACGGATGGAGGGTTATAATGTCCAGAGAAATAGATGAGGGAGTCTATGAAAAGGAAATAATAAAGGACAGGGGAGGGGAGCATAGGAGAAGCATCAGAAGTTTGAAAAGTGAGGATTTAAAAAATAGGGTAAAAATGATTGAAAAGGCCAGACCCAGGGTTTCCGTAAGTATACACTTAAATAGTTTTAAGCAGGATCCTTCGGTAAGGGGAGCCCAAACCTTTTACCCAAAGGGTGATTCTTCAAATGAAGTCATAATGGAAAGCAAGCTTTTGGCAGAAACCATACAGTCCAGCCTGGTCAACGGGTTGGATGATGGAAGCAAAAGGGTGGCTCTGCCAAGGGATGGAATACTGATCTTTAAGGACCCGGCATATCCAATTGTGTTAGTTGAATGTGGGTTTTTATCAAATCCAAAGGAGGAGCAGTTATTAGCTGACAGCGGATACCAAAAAAAAATAGCTACTTTAATTTATAAGGGTATTATGGAGTATACGGGAAAGAAACCGAGGGATCCCATACCAATAGTTTGGGGAAGTAAATAAGTTTTGATTGATGCACGAATTGTGGATAACTTTTATTATGGCAGAGCAAGGGATGTCTATAAGCCTTGAAATATAACGGGTTGATACCATAAGGGTTATTCACAGTAGCCTTGGGATAACTTGTTTAAAAAATGTGGTGCGAACAGGATAAAGGGCTACAATGAAAGGATTGTAGGTGTTGAAAATAGTTCTGTCGAACACAAACAAAAGAAACAGAAAGTGGTTTAAATATAATTGTTTTTGCGATTTTAAAGACAAATCAATCCTGAAGAGTTAATAAAAAATCACCAAAATCCTCAAAGTCGCTCTGAATGAATTCATAAAGTATTGGTTCTTTAAATTCATAGCGAGCCGTAATAAATAACATGGTAGCCAAGTTGCCTTTGCGGAGTTTCCGTTCCAGTTGCCGTATTGTACTCAAGTCATAGGATACCAGCAGGAGCTGCCCATAGTCTGAAACATAGTAAATATTTTGTATATCTTCGTTCAGACGGAATACTTGCCTGTTAACATGATCGTTGGTCTTGTTAAACTCTAAGAATAACCTGCCGTTGTTGTGGGTGGTTTGCAATGCTCCTGCTGTAAAAGGAATGAAGGCGTCATCAAAGTTGTCCGGCGTCGCTATGATTTCATACACCGTAATATATTCATTTCTATTAAGCATCATTGCCGCTTCGGTTATTGTGACATAGAAGTCTGAATGGGCAATAATTTTTACAACCTTACCATTCCTGACTTCAATTTCAATTACCATTAATTTGTATCGGTTTTCTGTTTCTATCAGTGCTTCACAAAGATAGGATAAGCTTCCATTGTCGTTGGGGAGGGGTGTGATAGTGTTTTTACAAAGTGTGGAAGGTTTATCGCCACAGATGCCCTTTATTGGAAAACCGGGTTCTGACAAATATTCCATGGCTTCTATATCCAAGGCAAAGCAGCGCATGAGAAAGTAGTTGATCAAATGATAATTAGACTTCAAGGGAGTGCAAATCTTACCCATTATTATATTTAATTGCCTTTCGCTCATGATGACCGGCTCATCATCAAGAAAGATGTATTCTTCCTTGGGCTCAGCCAGAGGCGCTTTTAATTTTTTGCTGCCTTCAATAAAATGTTGCACGAGAAAGCGTGCCTCCCTTTCGGAAACATCTACCTTTACTCCACCCAGACCACCGATTAGATTTTTTTCCATAAGCTCTAACTCATGAGAATCATTCCCCACAAGGGAACGGTAGGTTTCAAGTCCATATTCCTCCGAATCGTAATAAAAGAACTGGTGAAAAGAAATATCCTCTCCGGACCTTTCAAATCGCCAGTGGATATAAAGCCCGGTTACACCCATGAGTCTGGTATCGGTAACATAGGCGGACACAAACCTTAGCTTTTCGGATGAAGGGATGCCATCAGCACCTCCCTTTATAACTGTAAATTTTCTTTTTCCCAAATCGGCCTCCTGCAATAGTAATCCTTAGACAGTATACATTATTTTAACCGGAATGTGCAAAGATAAAGGGGAAAAATATAATAATGATTAAGCTGTTCCATAGGCTTGGAATTATTGACAGGGGTTAAAATGCGTCATATAATAGGTCGAAAGTTAGTTAATAAAGAGTTAAACTATTGGTGAAAGAGGCTGAAAAATGGTAAAGAGATTATTTACGTCTGAATCCGTAACGGAAGGTCACCCTGATAAGGTTTGCGATCAAATTTCCGATGCAATACTGGATGAAATATTGAAACTTGATCCTATGGGTCGGGTAGCGGCAGAAAGCATGGTCACCACCGGATTGGCCATAGTGGTAGGAGAGATAAGCACCAGTTGTTACGTGGACATTTTAAAACTCATACGGGAAGTGATTTGCGATATAGGATATACGAAAAGTGAATATGGTTATGACGGAAACACCTGCGGGGTTCTAACCTCCATAGATGAACAGTCTAAGGACATTGCCATGGGGGTGAACAGGGCACTTGAATATAAGGATGGAACGCTAAATGATGATATTGAGGCGACGGGGGCCGGTGATCAGGGAATCATGTTTGGCTTTGCCTGCAATGAAACACCTGAATTGATGCCGCTGCCTATATCCTTAGCTCACAAGCTGGCTAAAAGACTTACTGAAGTTCGAAAAAAAGGGATAATTCCTTATCTGAGACCGGATGGAAAAACACAGGTTACCATTGAATATGATGGGGATAAGCCGGTGAGAGTCCATACCGTGGTGGTTTCCAGTCAGCACGATGAAATGATTGAGCAGGAACAGATAAGAAAGGACATTATCGAACATGTAATTGAAGCTGTGATTCCTGCGGATCTTCATAAAGAAACGAGGTATCTGGTAAATCCAACAGGTAGATTTGTGATTGGTGGCCCGGCAGGGGATGCAGGGGTAACCGGCCGTAAGATTATAGTGGATACCTACGGGGGGTATGCAAAACATGGAGGAGGTGCCTTTTCAGGCAAGGATCCTACAAAGGTTGATAGATCGGCAGCATATGCAGCACGTTATGCGGCAAAAAATGTTGTAGCAGCGGGATTGGCGGATAAATGTGAAATCGAATTGGCATATGCCATTGGTGTGGCAAGACCGGTTTCTGTTTTAGTCGATAGCTTTGGGACCGGTAAAATAGCTGATGAAAAAATTGCCCGATTAGTAGAAAAACATTTCGATCTAAGGCCGGCTGCAATAATCCGTGATCTTGATTTGAGGCGTCCAATCTATCGTCAACTTTCGGCATATGGACACTTTGGCAGAACGGATTTGGACTTGACCTGGGAAAAAACCGATAAGGTGGATTTGTTGAAAAAAGATGCTGGAATTTAATAAGCATAATGCACGATTGTGGTATGGCCTTTTGCTTATGGCCATACCTTTTAAATAAAAAAACATGTGAATATATAAATAAATGGTATAGGAGGATCAGATGGGAGTAAAGGTAGCTAAATTTGGCGGCACTTCTGTAGCCGATGCAATTCAATTGGCAAAAGTAAAGAAGATAGTGGAAAGCGATCCGAACAGGAAATACATAATAGTGTCGGCGCCGGGCAAGAGATTTGCAGAGGACAACAAAATTACGGATTTATTTTACCTGTGTAAAACCCACATGGATCATAATATCGGTTACGAACAGGTTTTCCAGGTAATTGCCGAACGTTTTCAGGCGATTGAATCTAACCTGGGGTTGGATGTAGGTTTGGATAATGAATTTGCTACGATAGATAAAAATATTAAAGCCGGTGCATCGGCAGACTATGTTGCCAGTAGGGGAGAATATTTGACAGCCTTGATAATGGCCGCATACCTGGACTGCGATATGATAGATACCCAGGGTCTAATTGCCTTTGATGAAAAGGGTAACTTCCTGGAGGAAAAGACCAATGAAAATCTTGAATCTGAATTGGCAAAACACGAAAGGGCGGTAATTCCCGGGTTTTATGGGAGTACCCCCAATGGAGATATCAAGACCTTTTCCAGGGGAGGATCCGATATAACAGGTGCTCTAATAGCCAGGGCGGCTAAGGCGGATATTTATGAAAACTGGACAGATGTTTCCGGATTTATGGTTGCCGATCCCAGGGTGGTGAAGGATCCCGCACCAATTCCCATAGTATCATACAAAGAGCTTCGGGAGCTTTCATATATGGGTGCCAGCGTTTTGCATGAAGATGCCATTTATCCGGTTAAAGCCATGAACATTCCAATTAATATTAGAAACACAAATGATCCGGATCATCCGGGCACTACAATTGTGGCGAATCCCGACATATCTACAAGCCAGGTTATCACAGGAATAGCCGGACATAAGGATTTTGTGGTAATAGCCATTTATAAAAACATGATGAATTTAGAGGTGGGGTTTATCCGCCGCTGTTTAAGTATTCTTGAGGACAGAGGGGTTACGGTTGAACATTTGCCCACTGGAATTGACACGTTATCCATAGTCCTGGCGAAAAAAAATGTGGAGGGACAACTGGAGGAGATATTGGACGATATTAGGCGGATAATGCAGCCTGATGGTCTTGAGGTTTATGATAACATGGCGGTAATAGCCACCGTAGGCAGAGGTATGAGCAGGCGGGCAGGGACGGCGGCCACATTATTCAAGGCTCTGGCCGATGCGGGTATAAATATTCGAATGATAGATCAGGGATCCAGCGAGCTCAACATCATTGTAGGAGTAAAAAATACGGATTTTGAAGATGCTATTCGTGCAATTTATTACGCATTTATGGAATAGCTATCGCCATCTATACAATGGAGCTACTTTTTCATCCGGCCCCCCCCTTTTTTCGTTGGGGGGCGGTACGGAATATGGGAAGGATTTCTGACGATGGGATGGTATTGTCAAGACCGTCGGATAAAAGCTCTAACTTTGTATTCTTCTTTCTGCTCCATTTGCGTCAAATCTGCCCGTTTTCCATCATCCCGATTGTATATGGGCTAAAACCGGATTAACCTTATAAAAAAGAAAAACATGTTGGTGATTCACACTGCCAATTATTTTTCCTCCCATATAATAAATTGGGGATAATTGTGGTATACTCAATGAGGAAAAGTTTTTTTACCATTGGAAGTGAAAGAAAGGATGAAACATGCGGCAAAAATACAATATTACTGGTATGGGTTGTGCGGCATGCTCAAGCCGGATAGAGAAGACTTTAAAAGAGATGCAGGGGATAACGGAAGTTAGCGTAAATCTGCTTACCAATTCCATGGTGGTAGACTTTGACGAAAGGATTATCACCGGGGATGATATTGTGAAGGCTGTTGAGGATGCAGGTTACGGAGCTTCGTCCGCAGATGATGGGGGAGAATCCGCTGATGAGGATCCGCGAAGTTTGGTAGAAATAGATGATGAAGGACCGGCAATGAAGAGGCGGTTTTTAATATCACTGGTTTTTCTGTTGCCATTGTTTTATATTTCCATGGGACATATGATGGGGTTTCCCTTGCCAAGCCTGTTTTTTAGTCAGGAGGAAACCCACCAAGTCAGTCCATTGTTTTATGGTATACAGGCAATGCTCGCAATCCCCATTGCCGTCATAAATCGAAAATACTATATGGTGGGATTTAAGGCCCTTTTCAAAAGAGATCCCAACATGGATTCTCTAATTGCAATAGGTTCCTCTGCGGCGTTGATTTATGGATATTTCGAGGCGGCAGGCATGATACTGACATTGGTAACCCTGGGGAAATACTTTGAGACCAAATCCAAGGGGAAGACCTCTGCTGCTATAGAAAGGTTGGTAATGCTGGCACCGGAAACCGCCCTTGTGGAGCGTGGAGAAAGGGAAGAGGAAATACCCGTCAAAGAGGTCAGGGAAGGGGATATAGTGTTGATTAAGCCCGGGGGCAGTGTTCCTGTAGATGGGATAGTCCTTGAAGGTCATTCGGTGCTTGATGAATCGGCTTTGACGGGAGAAAGTGTACCTGTGGAAAAAGGGGTAGGGGATCAGGTGTTATCTGCTACTATAAACGTAAGCGGGTTTTTGCGCATTAAGGCGTTGAGGGTTGGCAAAGACACTACTTTAGCGCAAATCATAGAGCTGGTGGAGGAGGCATCTTCCTCTAAAGCGCCAATGGCAAAAATGGCGGATAGAGTTTCCGGAATTTTTGTTCCTATTGTAATAATTATAGCCTTAACTTCATGTATAGTGTGGTTGATTGCAGGAGCCCCTTTTGGAACGGCACTTTCAGTTGCCATTGCGGTGCTGGTCATATCCTGTCCCTGTGCACTTGGACTTGCAACTCCTGTTGCTATCATGGTTGGCACGGGGCGGGGTGCTGAAAAAGGAATTCTGATCAAATCTGCTGAAGCTTTG
The DNA here is from genome assembly GCA_050953445.1 of Anaerovoracaceae bacterium. Lineage (GTDB taxonomy): Bacteria > Bacillota > Clostridia > Peptostreptococcales > Anaerovoracaceae > JBMNMS01. The sequence goes on along the minus strand of JBMNMS010000001.1, from coordinate 509,191 downwards.
GAAAGGGCCGGCAAGGTGGATACGGTAGTTTTGGACAAAACCGGCACCCTGACTGAAGGAAAGCATAAGGTTACGGATATTATTATTGCCGATGGTGCAGTTGTTTCTGAGAAATCCTTTTTAGAAATAGCAGCCTCGATAGAAAAGCCATCGGAGCATCCCTTAGCTGCGGCTGTAGTAAGGTATGCCCAAGAGAAGGATGTTCCAATTGAAAAGGTGACGGATTTTCTGAATTACGGTGGTTTGGGAGTGGAGGCTGTTTATAGAGGGGTTCGGTATGTTGCAGGCAATAGAAGGTGGATGGAGGAAAACTCCATTGACCCCGGGGAACTGATTAAAAACGGGGAGATTCTTTCTGAAGAAGGGAAAACTCCTGTCTATTTTGCAGTGCAGGGAAGCCTTATCGGAGTTATAGGTGTAGCGGATACAATTAAAAAAACCAGCAAGGAGGCTATTGAAGCTTTTAAATCGATGGACATAGAGCCCATTATGCTTACCGGAGATAACAAAAAAACGGCAGATGCCGTTGCCTGGGAATTGGAAATAGATAAGGTAGCCGCTGAGGTTCTGCCGCAAGACAAAGAGGCGGAAATCAGAAGCTTGCAGAGCGTAGGAAAGACGGTAGCTATGGTCGGAGATGGAATCAACGATGCACCGGCTCTAATGAGGGCAGACGTGGGAATAGCAATAGGCGCTGCTACCGATGTGGCAATTGAGTCGGCGGATATAGTTTTGATGACCTCTGATTTGATAGCCGCCTCGGATGCAATAAGGCTTAGTAAGAAGGTGATTAGGAATATAAAACAAAACCTGTTTTGGGCATTCGTTTATAACGCATTAGGGATACCCTTGGCAGCCGGTGTGTTCTATCCCTTGTTCGGCTGGACATTATCACCAATGTTTGCCGCTGCGGCGATGAGCCTGTCGTCCATATTCGTAGTAAGCAATGCCCTTAGATTATACAGGTGGAATTGATATCGATGAGATTCTTATGGAAGTGAGGAATAACTGATGGAAAGAATGGTAGGTACGGTTGTGAGAGGGCTTAGGGCCCCCATTATCCGCGAAGGGGATGATCTGGAAGGTATAGTCATAGAAACAGCCATTAAAGCGGCAGAGGCGGAAGGGTATCAAATTCAGGATCATGATATTCTGTGCATAACCGAAGCGGTTGTAGCAAGGGCTCAGGGGAACTACGCTACCATAGATCAAATGGCTAAAGATGTGAGAAATAAAATGGGGGATGGCACCTTAGGCGTTATCTTTCCGATTTTAAGCAGGAATAGATTTGCCATCTGTCTGCAAGCCATCGCACGAGGTGCCAAAAAGGTGGTTTTGATGCTTAGCTATCCCGGCGACGAGGTTGGTAATAACCTTATCGATTTAGATTCCTTGGATGAAAAAGGGATAGATCCCTATCGGGATGTTCTTACATTAAAAGAGTTTGAGGATTTGTTTGGGAAATCCATGCACGCTTTTACCGGAGTTGATTATATAAATTACTACAAAGGATTGATAGAGGCAGAAGGTGCAGAAGCGGAAATCATTTTTGCTAATCGTCCCCAGGTCATTTTAGAATATACTAAAAATGTATTAAACTGTGATATTCACTCCAGGTTTAGAACAAAGAGACTATTACGGGAGGCTGGTGCAGAAAATGTGGTAGGTTTAGACGATATTCTCACCGAAAGTGTAGATGGTAGCGGTAGCAATTCTCAGTACGGTCTGCTAGGTTCCAACAAGGCCACCGAGGACAAGATGAAACTATTTCCCGGGGACTGTACTGCTTTCGTATGCAGTATTCAAAACAAACTTTTGGAGATTACAGGGAAAAGGGTGGAGGTAATGGTCTTCGGAGATGGAGCTTTTAAAGATCCGGTGGGCAAAATATGGGAGCTGGCTGATCCGGTTGTCTCCCCGGGATATACGGCAGGCCTTGCGGGAAAACCTAATGAGGTTAAATTAAAATACCTGGCTGATAATGATTTCGCCCATTTAAAGGGAGATGAATTAAAGGCGGCAATTTCTGAATATATTAAGAGTAAGAATAAGGATTCGATGGATGACGAGCTGGCACAGGGGACGACACCGCGAAGGTTGACGGATCTTATAGGATCCCTTTGTGACCTTACCTCTGGTAGTGGAGATAAGGGGACGCCAATTGTCTACATACAAGGATATTTTGATGATTATACGATTAAATAAAGAAATAGTTTGAAGGGAATGTTGAAAACAATGGGTTTAGGTATGTCTGAAAATTAGGATTTATTCAAAACGGGTATACAAACGAAACCCTTGTGATATAATAGCTTTATGTTTCAAAAGAAACACGAAGGAAATGAGAAAGGAAAAGAATTAAAAGGAGGACAGATATGGCAAAAAGGCTAATATCTGTGTGGCTTTCCTTGGCATTGTTACTGCTTTTCTCACCAACTTCTATCTATGCAAAAGACATCGTAAAAGGAGAATTCCTTAACAGGAATATAGACATTAACGGAGTAAGAATACACAACTATTATTTGGAGGATTCATTTTTTCTGCATCAGAATCGTACCTACATTCCCATGAACAAAGAAATGGGAGATGTACTGGGATTCGCCGCAGAAATGGATTGGGAAAGCCGCACACTAAAAATACTTAAAAAGGAACCTGTGACTAAGGAGATTCCGAATACCACCCTAAAAAACAATCTGCGTAACATAGAAGCTGTTGCGTTAAAGGATATTAAGGTGGTTATCCTCACAGAGAAGAAAAGGGAGGAAAGCGCATCCTTATGGGGCGTACTTCCGGATACTCTTCGCGGTTTGCCTTTTAGGTCTGATGCCCTTGACATAGCAGGGCAGATTGAAGAACATTTCGACGAACGGGGGAAGGATTGGATATTGATGCCGGAATTGGTATCGGAAAAACTTGATCTTTCGAAAGTCCCGGTGTTAAAGGCAGGTGATACGCTGTATCTTCCGCTTAAAGCCTTTACTGAATGTAGCTTCGAATGGGATATATGCTACGATGATTATTCGGGTGTATATATCAGCACTGATCCGCTGATTTCAGCAGCGGAAACTCTTGATAAGCGTGAATCAGACTACAACAGGGGATTGGCTAAATTCATACGTTCTCGCAATGGGAACATAAGCGAGGGATTGGCACTTCAGATGGTTTTCCTGTTTAAACACGAAGCCAGAGTCCATAACCTGGACGAAAAATTACTGATGGCAATTGCCTTTAAGGAAAGCACGTTTTATCCTAAGATAGTCGCACCGGGAGGCAGCGTTGGATTGATGCAGATTATGCCCTCAACGGCCCGGGCTCATGGAATAACTAAGGAACAATTATATGACATGCATGAAAACATTCAATTTGGTGCATGGTATATAGGACAGGAGTTAAAAAGGTTCGGTGATTCCACCAAGGCTCTATCAGCATATAATCAGGGCGGAGGTGCTGTGAGCCGGGGGAACTACAGTACCAGATATGCAGGCCGTGTTTTAGGCGGACAGCAGGAAATTGAAAGTTATTTGAAACAGAACGGTCATATTTAGCACGTAAGAAATGCATTAGATAGAAATAAACCCTTTGCGATTTATGTTGTCAAAGGGTTTTTAATTTTTATATTGACACATATTTTATGTTATGATATTCTGTAACATCACCGTCTTGACAGATGTATGGGTAATCCGTTATACTGTAAAAGAATGGGGGATGCGTTATGTTTGACATAGGTGATAAAATCGTATATCCGATGCACGGAGCGGGTATTATTGAAAAAATTGAAGAGAAGAAGATTCTTGATGAAACCAGGGAGTATTACATTTTCAGGGTGCTTTTTGGTGATATGAAAATCATGATTCCCATCGATTCCTCAAGTGATATAGGGGTAAGACCCATATCTACAAAAGAAGATTTGGAAGACACATTGTCCGTTATGGGGCAAGCTTCAACAGAGATGTCGGATAATTGGAATCGACGTTATCGTGAGAACATGGAAAAACTAAAAACCGGCGATCTTCAAGAGGTGGCCGAGGTTGTTAGAAATCTCATTAGGGTTGACAGGGTTAAAAAGCTTTCTACCGGTGAGAAAAAGATGCTTTCTAACGCTAAGCAAATATTTGTAAGCGAGATGGTTTTGGTTCGCGGAATTACGGCGGAAGAGGCGGAGGAGATAATTGCGTCAATAGTGTGACAAATATCCTTATAATGGATAGAGAAGGGGGGTGAGAGGATGTTCAAGAAAATATTCAGGGGGATTTTCACCTTATGTGGGGGCCTACTAGGGTATGGCGCCTCTTTTTTACTCATAAATCTGATTCATAGCGAAAGATTAAGTGAGTATTTTATGCTTACAAGGCTGCAAGAAAGAATATTCAGTAGCCTGGTCGTAACATTATGTGCACTTATATTTTTTATTATTGCGCCATCCATAACAAGGGGAAGTCAAAAAGTGGCGAAGGGAATAGAAATGGACCTGCAGAAGGTTCCGGCCACAGACCTGATTCCCGGAATATTCGGCCTCGTGATAGGACTGTTTATCGCCTTGATAATCAGCCAATTGTATACGGGAATTCCATTGCCCTATGTTGGGACTATTTTATCCCTGTTGACCTATTTGTTTTTAGGTTATTTAGGAGTGTTTGTGGCAACCCGCAGGGGCAAAGATATACTGGCTTTTAGAAGTGGTGTTCAAAAAGGTGGTGTTAAGCCTAAAGGAAAAGGTGGAGATGTTTCACCTAAGATATTGGACACAAGTGTCATCATAGATGGTCGAATAGCTGATATTTTGAAAACCGGATTTATTGAGGGAAACATAGTGATACCTGAGTTTGTTTTAGTGGAGCTACGCCATATTGCCGATTCTTCAGATGGTTTAAAGAGGAATAGAGGGCGTAGAGGTCTTGATATTTTAAACAGAATTCAGACGGACTACGGAATCGATATTTACAACACGGTGGCGGAGAAGGCCTTGGAGGAGATTCCCGAGGTAGATGTAAAACTTTTAAAGCTTGCCCAGATGATGAATGGCAAAGTTGTGACTAATGATTTTAATTTAAACAAGGTTGCCCTTATCAAAGGTGTTGAAGTACTTAATATCAATGAACTGGCAAATACTTTAAAACCTGTGGTACTGCCAGGCGAGGATATGCAGCTCTTTCTTATTAAAGAAGGAAAGGAAAATGGGCAGGCTGTTGCATATCTTGATGATGGTACTATGATAGTAGTGGAGGACGGGAAAAGACATATAGGAGAAACCATAACCGCTGAAGTGACCAGTGTTCTTCAAACATCAGCAGGTAGGATGATATTTGCTAAACCTAAAAGGGATAGACGATAAAAGCTTATGTTTAAGGGTAAAAGAGTAGGAGTAATAGTGGCCGCCGCCGGATCGGGAAAGCGGATGGGTGGCGGCATAGCAAAACAGTATCGACAGTTGGCGGGAAAGGAAGTGCTAAATCACAGCCTTTCCGCTTTTGCCTATCATCCATTTGTGGATGATATTTTTCTTGTCGTAAAGCAAATGGATGTAAAGGATTGTTGGGAAAGGGTTTCAACCTGGGGAATTTCAAAGGTAAAGAAAGTGTTGCCTGGCGGCAAGGAAAGACAGGATTCCGTATCACTGGCATTGAGATCCTTGATGGAAGAAGCTATTCCCCCTGATTTAATACTTATTCATGATGGGGCAAGACCCTTCGTCGATGACGATCTTATTACCAGGATTATTCAGGCTACTTTGGATAATGGGGCGGCGGTACCCGGAATAGGTGTAAGGGATACGATAAAAAGCGTTGAAGATAACTTTATTTCAGAAACAATGGAGAGAAGTAAGTGTTATTCCATTCAAACACCACAAGGGTTTAAGGCGCAATTGCTGGTTCAAGCATATGAAAGATCGGAAAGGGATGGTTTTTATGGTACCGACGATGCTTCATTGGTAGAGCGAATGGGGCACAAGGTTTTTATTGTTGAAGGAAGCGAAAAAAATATAAAGATCACCACCGAATTAGATATGAGAATGGGTGAAATTATCATGGATAATAGAGAGGAAGAAAGTGATGCCAGCATGAGGATAGGCATAGGTTTTGATGTACATGCCTTTGAAGCAGACAGAAAGCTAATTTTAGGGGGGGTAGCTATCCCATTTGGCAAGGGTCTTTCAGGACACTCCGATGCGGATGTTTTGACCCATGCTTTAATGGATGCTCTTTTAGGAGCCTGCGGGTTCCCCGATATAGGGGAACTCTTTCCGGACACGGAAAAAAGCTATAAAGACATTTCAAGCATAATACTCCTTCAGAGGGCGGTGGAAATGGTAAGTAAAAAAGGGTGGAAAATTGTTAACGCTGATATTATACTTATTGCAGAAGAACCGAAGATCAGGCCATATAAGGAGGAGATGATTGGGAGATTGTCAAAGGCTCTAACAATCAGTGGTAATCGGATAAATATAAAAGGTACGACCACTGAAAAATTAGGATTCTGTGGTCGAGGAGAAGGAATCGCGGCACAGGCTGTAGTTCTTTGTCAGAATTTTGGAGGAACTTTGTAATGAAGATGTCACAGATGTATTTGAAGACCTTGAGGGAAGTGCCTGCTGAAGCAGAAATCCCAAGCCATATCTGGTTATTAAGGGGTGGGATGATTCGTAAATTAGTGTCGGGAATCTATGGTTTTATGCCATTGGGAAAACGAAGCCTTCAGAAAATAGAGAACATAATAAGGGAAGAAATGAATGAAAGCGGGGGGCAGGAAATTCTAATGTCTGCCATATGTCCAGCTGAACTGTGGCAGGAGACGGGAAGATGGTATGCATATGGCCCTGAAATGTGGAGACTTCAAGACCGTCATGGTAGAGAATTTTGCCTTGGTCCGACTCACGAGGAGATCTTTACCGATATTGTAAGAAATGAGGTGGACTCATATCGTCAGCTTCCTCTTAACCTGTATCAGATTCAGACGAAATACAGGGATGAGCTAAGGCCACGCTTTGGATTGATGCGAAGCAGGGAATTTATAATGAAGGATGCTTATTCCTTTGACAGAGACTGGGAGGGGCTGGATAAAAGTTATGAATTGATGTTCAAGACTTATGAAAAAATATTCATCAGGTGCGGCCTTGATTTTCGTGCTGTAGAAGCGGACTCTGGAGCGATGGGGGGAAAAAACACCCATGAGTTTTGTGCGCTTTCTGAACATGGTGAAAGCGAAATAGCCTATTGTGAAAAATGTGGAATGGCGGCTACTACGGAAAGAGCAACCTGTGTAGATGACCCGGAGGATCCTTCGGAGATGCTGCCAAGAGAGGTGGTTCACACACCGGGCACAAAGACTATAGATGAGGTGAGTGCCTATTTGAAACTGGATATAAAGCAGACGATAAAGGCATTGCTTTTGCAAGTGAAGGAACAGGAATATAAATATGTGGCGGCCTTCGTAAGGGGCGATCGGGAATTAAATATGACGAAGCTAATTAATGTTCTGGGAATTCCTGAGCATTCCATAGAATTTGCTGATGAGAACGCTATGCAGGAGGAAACCGGATGCGTCGGAGGATTTACAGGGCCCATAGGTCTTCACGATTGTAGGATTGTGGTAGATTCTGAACTGAGGGGAATGAAAAACCTGTGTGCAGGTGCCTGCCTTTTGGATCACCATATGATAAATGTAAACTATGGAAGGGACTACGAAGGGGATATAGTTGCCGATATCAAATTAATAAAGGAAGGGGATCCATGCCCCCAGTGCAGTACCCCTGTTAAAATGAATAGAGGTATAGAGGTGGGGCAGGTCTTTAAGCTTGGAACCAGGTACAGCGAAGCCATGCATGCCTATTATAAGGATGAGAATATGCAGGAAAAGGTTATGGTTATGGGGTGCTATGGTATAGGTGTAACCAGAACACTGGCCGCTATAGTTGAACAACATCACGATGAGGATGGAATCATATGGCCTATGTCCGTGGCGCCTTACCATGTGATAGTCACCATTGTAAATATGAATGAGGATGTGCAAAGAACCACAGGTGTAGAGATTTATCAGAAGCTTAAAGAAGCCGGTGTGGAAGTGCTTTTAGATGATCGCCATGAAAGGCCGGGTGTAAAATTTAAGGATGCGGATTTAATCGGGATTCCCCTGCGCATAACCGTAGGGAAAAAAGCTACCGAAGGCATGGTTGAATACAAGCAGAGAAAAGAAAGGGATAATATACTATTAACCGTGGAGGAAGCCCTAAAAAAAGCCATTGAATTGGTAAGATCCACGGTGACGGGGTGAAACGGTGAGAGATATTTTCAGAGTCTTCTTATCATTTCTTAAGGTAGGGACCTTTGTGTTTGGCGGAGGTTATGCCATGATTCCAGCCATACGTCGTGAGGCTTCGGTAACAAATGATTGGATGAGTGAAGAAGAGCTTTCCGATTGTATCGCCATAAGTCAATCGCTTCCCGGTGCCTTTGCAGTAAACGCCTCCATTTATATTGGAAGGCGGGTAAAAGGTACCCCTGGATCCATTGCGGGACTCTTAGGAATAACCCTCCCGGCTTTTTTATCGATCCTGATTATTCTTATGTTCTTGGGTCAAATACAGGATAGCCCTTATGTTCTGGGAGCCTTGGAGGGCATTAAGGCCGCTTCGGTGGCATTGATACTGGTCACCATTTTTCAGATGAGCCCTACTATGATGAAAAACAAATCCTCCTATATTATAGCTGGTTTAGCTTTTGTTATGGTGTTTCTTTTAGGGATAAGTGCCATGTGGGCCATTTTGATGGGATGCGGCACAGGATGGGTGTCCCATATGAGGATTAGAGCCAGCAAAAAAAGGGGGGTAATAGAAGAGGAGAGTTTATGAATTTTTTGTCCCTGTTTTGGGTATTCTTTCGCATAGGTCTGTTTGGCTTTGGGGGAGGGTATGCCATTTTGCCCATGATATACCAGGGTGCGCAGGAATTTGGTATAATGGAAGCCGATGAGTTCTCCAGATTAGTGGCAATATCCCAGATAACGCCGGGGCCTATTGCAATTAATGGTGCTACCTATGTAGGATATCAATATGCAGGAATTCCAGGAGCAATGGTGGCCACCTTCGGTGCAGTACTCCCATCTCTGATTTTAGTATATATTGTATTCAGCTTTATAATAAAGTTTAAAAAAAGTGCCGCTTTGGAAAATATACTGGGGGGAGTAAGACCGGCGACGGTAGGTCTTCTTGCATCGGCGGTGGTGTTTCTGGCTGAGGAATCGATATTTAACGGGAGGATTTTGGCGGGAAAGATATTAGAGGATCCGATAGGATATTTAAATCCGATTCCCATCCTGTTTTTCTTAATCACATTGATTATTTATGCAAGGTTTAAAATCAGCCCTATTAAGCTTACAGTTTATGCGGGCATCGCAGGTGCCTTGATGATAAGGTGAGAAAGGGGTAGCTTAATGTGGAAAGGTGGGGTCAGGGTTATCCTGACCGATGAAAAAAATAGAATACTTATGGTTTGTCAAAACCATGAGGGCAAAAAAATCTGGATGGTTCCAGGCGGAGGAATAGAGGAAGGGGAAAACTCCTTAGAAGCTGCTAAAAGGGAAATGGTTGAGGAAACCGGTCTTCAGGTGGAGATAAGTGAATTAATTTGGCACGTGGAGGAAGTCTCCCCGGAGCGGGGACAGAGATTTGTAAATTTCTTTCTGGCAGAGCAGGTTGGCGGAGAGGCAAGGTTGGGAGAGGATCCGGAGCTAAACAGTGATCAACAAGTGCTTGTAGAATTAGATTATTTTACAAGGGAGGAGATAGAGAAGCTGCCACTGGTATACCCTGAGTATCTGCGGGATGAATTATGGGATATTTTAGAAGGCCGTCAGAATCCTGGAACATACAAGATAAGGAATAGTGATTTCACTAACATCCATGAAAGGAGAGAATAAATGAAAAAAATTGTAACTATTGAAATGGAGAACGGAGATATTATGAAAGGAGAATTATATCCTGAGGTCGCACCTAAAACCGTCGATAACTTTGTTGAACTGTCCGAGAAAGGTTTTTACGACGGATTGATCTTTCATAGGGTGATTCCCGGTTTCATGATTCAAGGGGGATGTCCGGAGGGAACGGGTATGGGTGGACCGGGATACACCATACCGGGTGAGTTTACCATGAACGGATTCCCAAATGATTTGGAACATGATAGAGGTGTGCTTTCCATGGCAAGAGCAATGGATCCTGATTCTGCAGGGTCGCAATTTTTCATAATGGTTGAAAAATCACCTCATTTAGATGGTCAATATGCGTCATTTGGGAGGATTACCGAAGGGATGGAAGTGGCAGATAAGATTGTATCCGTGAAGAGAAACAGAGCGGACCGCCCACGCGAGGACCAAAGAATAAAAAGGATTAGCATAACGGAAGAGTAAGGATTTTAGAACCCCCTGTCGATACGGACAGGGGTTTCCTTTGCCCCCTTGGGTTGGGGGAGCTGCCTAACACTTGGGTGTTATTTGAAATCCGATGGGGTTATGTGAACGACTTGTGAAGGCTTGGTAAAAAGCTTATGGAAATGGTTGACATGCCCGGAACCCATATATAACATGATATAGGGAATGGAAAGCGCATTCAAAATATATTAAGGAGGAATCGGAAAAGATCGTTAAACCTAAGAAGAGGTAATTTTTATGAGTATATTAGAGAATAAGAAGATCAGCAATATAAAAAAAGCGATAAGAAACCGATGTCTAAAAGTTAAAGAAAAGATTAATACAGGAATTGTAGATTTAAAAATTGATTTTATCAGCAGATTGAGCAGTAAGACCATAATAGGGATAGGCACAGGGGCAATTTGTATAGCACTGGTTGGAAGTGCTTTTGCGGCCCCCACCGCCGTTGGACACGGAAAAGCAGAGACTAAGGATAAGGTGGCGGAAAGCTTGCAGCAGGCTCAAGAGCAGGATGAATCCTATTGGGCGGTCATGGTTGATGGCAAGGAAATCGTGGCATTGAAAACCGAAGATGAAGGGTTGGAAGTTCTTGATGGAGTGATAAACACCTATATGACTGAAGGTGCCGACCTGAAAAATGCTTCCTACAAGGAGGATGTAAAGGTAGTTGAGGTACCTGTTTCCAATGAAGTGAACGAAATATTGAGTGCTGATGCGGCATTGGATCTTATTCTGAAGGGATGGAAGGCCCCTACGATTTATAGGGCTGAGAAGGGGGATAGACTTTCGGATGTGGCTTCAATGTACGGGATGAGTCAAGAGGAAATGATGATTGCAAATCCGGGAATCAGAGATGAAAATCTTCTTGTAGGAACGAAACTGTGGGTGTACGAAATGAAGCCGTTTTTCACAACCTATGTTACAGAGCATTTATTTGCAGAAAGGGAAGTGAAGTATTCAATCGTATATGAGGAAACGGATTCCTTATTCAAGAATGAGAATAAGGTAAAAACAGTTGGTGCAAATGGAAAGAACAAGATAGTGACGGAGCAACTAATTGAGAATGGTCAAATTGTTTCTTCGAAGGAAGTGGACACTATTGTGCTGAAAGAGCCACAGAATCAAGTGGTTCTAAAGGGAACTCGTAAAGCTCCAAGCCCTGCGCTCTATGGATCAACCAAAACTGTTAAGGGATCGGGTAAGTATTGTTCACCGTTGGCAAGATTGGAAATTTCATCACCATATGGGGCAAGCAGAGGTAGCGGTCGCCATCAGGGTGTGGATTTGAGAAACCCTAAGGGTACCCCCATAATGGCAGTGGATTCTGGAACGGTAGTTTTCGCTGGATATCAGGGTTCCTATGGAAATCTGATCAAAATATCTCATGGAGGAGGCCTTGAAACCTATTATGCCCATTGCGACAGCATGAATGTAAGTGTGGGGCAGACGGTAAGCAAAGGTCAGAAGATAGCCACGGTAGGTAAGACGGGAAGAGCAACAGGATATCATCTTCATTTTGAAGTGAGGATTAACGGTAAGGTGCAAAACCCCATGAATTATATATAGGGGAAAACCTTTGCCTTGAAAGTGAATATAAGATATAATTTATGGCGGGTATATGCCCGCCATATTTTGTTTAAGGGGATTGACCATGCCATTTAAAAGGACCAGAGAGGATATAAAGGCTGTTTTACAGCGGGATCCCGCTGCAAGAAATGGTTTTGAAGTGCTCATGTGCTACCCCGGCGTATGGGCTCTGATGTTTCATAGGAAGAGCCACTGGCTATATAATCATGGATTTAAGCTACTTGCAAGGGTGCTTTCGCAGTTCACCCGCTTTTTAACAGGTATTGAAATTCATCCCGGTGCTAAAATTGGACACCGCTGCATGATAGATCATGGCATGGCGGTTGTAATCGGAGAAACCTCGGAGATAGGTGATGATGTAACCATTTACCAAGGGGTAACCTTGGGGGGAACCGGGAAGGATACGGGGAAAAGGCATCCTACTATTGGAAATGGAGTAATGATAAGTACTGGTGCAAAGGTATTGGGACCATTTAAGGTGGGGGATCACTCTAAGATAGGTGCAGGTGCCGTTGTGCTTGATGAAATCCCACCTTATTGTACCGTTGTAGGGATACCGGGCAAAATCGTAAGAAGAAGCAGGCAGGATGCAAAAGAGGACCATATGAATCAAGTTGATATGCCAGATCCGGTAGCAGTGGAACTGGAATGCCTGAGGCGCAGAATTGCCGTATTGGAAGGTAAGTTGAAAGATGCTGAAAATAGGAGGGGCCCTTATGAAGATATATAATACATTGACAAGACAGAAGGAAGAATTCATTCCTATTGATGAAAATGAAGTTAAAATCTATGTGTGCGGTCCCACCGTGTATAATTATTTTCACATAGGTAATGCCAGGCCTTTTGTAGTATTCGATACATTACGTAAGTATTTGGAATACCGCGGCTATAATGTTAAATATGTGCAAAACTTTACCGATGTAGACGATAAAATAATTAATAGGGCAAGGGAGGAAGGGCTAAGTCCTTCGGAGGTAAGCGAAAAATACATCGATGAATACTTTAAGGATGCTTCCGCCCTGAATGTGGATAGAGCTACCGTTCACCCCAAGGTGACGGAAAATATAGACGAAATCATAGAATTTGTGCAGGAGTTAGTGGATAAGGATTATGGATATCAGGTAGGGGGAGATGTTTATTTTAGCACTAAAAAATATCAGGGCTATGGCAAATTATCCGGACAGAATATAGAGGATCTGGAGATGGGGGCCAGAATAGATGTGGATGAGAGAAAACGTGATCCTCTGGATTTTGCTTTGTGGAAGGCCCAAAAGAGTGTTGATGAAAAGGCGTGGGATTCTCCTTGGGGGCCTGGTCGACCGGGATGGCATATTGAATGTTCTGTAATGTCTACAAAATTTCTGGGTAAAACCATAGATATTCATGCCGGTGGTCAGGATCTTACCTTCCCCCACCACGAGAATGAAATTGCTCAAAGCGAGGCGATGACGGGCAGGCCCTTTGCCAACTACTGGATGCATAACGGATATATAACAATTGATAATGAAAAAATGTCAAAATCAAAAGGTAATTTTTTTACGGTGCGGGATATATTGGAGGAATACGATGGTGAGGTCATAAGATTTTTTCTCTTATCAGCCCACTATAGGAATCCAATAAATTTCAGCAGGGATTTAATGGAGCAGGCCAAGAGTGCTCTGTTTAGAATGCGCAATGCTAAGGGTAATCTGGAGCATCTGAAGGCAAATGGAAGGTTAGATATAAGCGAAGGGGAGAGGAAAGCACTAATCGGTCTGGATAGACATAGGGAAAGCTTCATTAAGGCCATGGATGATGACCTTAATACAGCCGATGGAATTAGCACAATCTTTGACATGATTAAGGACATTAATACCCTGATTAAGGATGGAGCTTCGAAGGAATTTGCCGCATCGTGCCTGGAACGTGTAAGTGAGCTGGCAGGAGTATTAGGATTGTTGCAAAAAGAAGGCAATGAGGATATTGATTCAAAGATACAGGCTCTTGTGGAGGAACGTCAGGAGGCAAGAAAGAATAAGAATTTCGCCCGCGCTGATGAAATTCGCGATATCTTAAAAGCTAAGGGGATCATCATTGAAGATACCCCACAAGGAGTAAAGATAGTTAAGTTATAAGGAATGAAAAAAGAATGGATGGAAGGGGCTATGGATTTTATTAAAGAGGACAATCAAATATATCTAAAAGATGAAAAGGGTCAAATATTGGCAGAGATTGCTTTTCCCGAAACGGCTCCAGGTGAGGTCACAATTATACACACCTTCGTGGATAAGTCATTAAGGGGCCAGCAAATAGCCTCTAAGCTTACGGAGGCGGTATGTGATGTTGCAAGGTGCCAGGGAAAGAAAATACGCCCCATGTGTACCTATGCGGCAAAGTGGTTCAAAGAAAATCCTGATATGTCGGATGTTTTAGTAAAATAAAGATATTCCATAAGAAGAATTAAAGGTCTCTCGATATCAAGAATCGGGAGGCCTTTTTTTCCTTTAAAGTGGCATAGTATGTCAAAACTTGTCTTGTAATTCTTATTGCAGCATACATAGGTACGACATAGAATTATGACAGATTAAAATGCTGAAAGAACTAGTAATAAAAAAGGGGGAAAAGGATCATGAATAGGAAACAAAAATTCGTATGTCTAATTGTAATAGCGGCAATGATATCAAGCATATCTATGCCTGTGATGGCTTCCGGTAATAATTTATCGACCTTGCAAGGGAAAAGTGAAAAGGTTAATAGCATTTGGTATTATCACTCTTCTGACAATTTGGGTTACACCTTTGAAAAAGTCTCAAATCCCGGATTTGGGGCAGGTGAAGCAGATGGACTATTGGATGTTGATGAAGTGAACGATCAGCAGGAAAGTCGGGGGCAAAGTTATGCATGGGCTGCCATAGACCGGGGAGACTATATTTATATAGGCACATGCTACAATAGTACCTATGGAATTTATTACAGGCATGTATATCAAATGATGCTTGAACTGTATGCCAATAAGGTTGCCGAAGGTGAAATGACACAAGGGGAAGCAAATCAGAAGGCGGCTAAAACAGCCAGGGATTTTGTGCAGTTTGCATTTGGAAATAGGTTTCCCGAGAATCTAAAGGTTCGAGGAATACTTGTAAAGTTGCATAAGGAAACCGGAAAGTTCAGTTTGGTATACGATAGTAAACAGTCGAACGATCCGGTTATAAGCAGCACCAATAATCACGGATATCGAATGGTGGTGGATTTTAAAGGGAGCATGTACTTTGTAACTAATGCAACACCTACAATGTTTTTGCTAAAGGTTACCCCCAACGAGGATGGTACTGATACCTGTGAGGTAATATTTAAGAGGGAACTTACCCCGGAGGGACAGTCTAAAAGAATTGCCGCCGGTGTTCACGGATTAATAGAGTATGATAATGAGCTTATAATGTGCTTGGCAGATGAGTCTTCGGAAACAAGTCTTTTGGATTTGGATAAATCATACCCTGAAGGGAGCTTGATAATCGCCAGTAAAAATGGAACGGATTGGCGTGTTATAGCAACAGAAGAGGATTTAGGCCCAACCGGTTATCATAATTATGATGGGCTATTCGGAGGCGGCATATGGGATATTATTGAATATAATGGTAAGCTATATGCCACTGTTGTCACGGACTTGATGAATCCTGAAACCCAAAGTATTGACAAAATAGGATTTGCTATGTATCAGGGAACTAAAAATCCTGATGAATCCTTTACATGGGAAATGATTGTGGGAGATACGGATAAGGCAGGAGCTAAATATCCCTATGGGCTGGGAACCAATTATTCCATGTCATGTAATTTGTGGGTGTATGATAATCATCTTTATATGGGTACATATAATGACCCCATGTGCGATTTGACAGAAATACCAGTTCATGGAAACTTTGCTCCCCTTTATTGGGATTTATATCATTCTATTAGTTTATATCGTATGGACAGTGAAGGAAGAATCGAATTAGTGGGAGGACGCGGTAACGATGTATTCCCTCGCCGGATTGGCAATATGGGTGTGGGGCTTGGAAGTCATTCTAATCAATATGTCTGGCGTATGATTGAACACGATAACAAGCTTTGGGTCGGAACATATGATACATCCACATTGAGTTCGATATTTACACAGCTTACGGATGGACAGCTTGTGGATATGTCCAATGAGGAATACCAGGATCGGTTAGGGCAATTGAGGACCCTGATTGGCTCCTTGGGAATGTTGGAGGATGATCATGAAGCCTTTTTTAAGATGATAGGCTCCAAGTATATGCAGGGTATGTTTAATAGCATTCAGAAGCTGATAGATGCCGGTATCGGAAAAAAGGATCCCGTTCCCCACTACTTGGAAATGGTTCAAAGCTATAATAATTTTAAGGATAGATTAACAAATGGCAAGCTTACTATTTTACCGGGATATGACAAGATTTTGGGTGAAATTAGGGAGAATTTCTTAGAACCTATGGAAGATATTATCGATGAAATTGGAAATGTGGTGTATTACTTCGGGTGTAATTACTACCTTAAAAACTCTGTTAAAGGGTTTGACCTTTTGGTTACAGAAAATGGTGTAGATTTTGATGTTGTATCCGATAATGGCTTTGATGACCCATCTAATCATGGTGTACGCATTATGGTTTCCGCTTCTACCGTGAAAGAGGGTGTAAAAGATCTTTATATTGGAACGGCAAATCCTTTCTATGGGGCGCAACTATGGAAACTCAACGCAGAAAAGCCACAGCCCGATACACCTGAGGGCGGGGATAAAACCGGCACAAAGGGCAGCGGCGGAGGCACCGTTGTAATCCCAAATCATGATGTCCCCAAAGGTATTAACACAGAAGACCACTTTGCATATATCCAGGGATATCCCGATAATACCGTAAGACCGCATGGATTCATAACAAGGGAAGAAGTTGCAGCAGTATTATTCAGGATCTTAGATCCCCTGTACAGGGAACAAATCAGCAACACGGGAAAAGAATTTTGTGACATTACCAAAGATAATTGGTCTTATGCATATATAACTGCCTTGGCGGATGATGCCATTATGTCGGGATACCCTGATGGTAGTTTCAGACCGAAGGATTTTATGTCCAGGGCGGAGTTGGCTGTTATTGTTGCAAAATTTGCCGGCACAGAGCACACCGGAGAAAAGAGATTTAACGATATACAAGGACACTGGGCAGAGAGGTATATTTTTAATGCGGCAAGTATTGGATGGGTACAAGGTTATGGCGATGGCACATTTAAACCTAATAGCTATATAACAAGGGCAGAATTTGTAATGGTGATAAATAATGTATTAGGTCGCAAGGTGAGCAAGGAAAATATCTTGCCGGAAGCAAGGCAATTTCCGGATTTGGATAAAGACGAGTGGTATTATGAAGCTATGCAGGAGGCTATCAACAGTCATCAATACGAAAGAATTGAAAATAACTTTGAAAGATGGATAAGGATTATTGATTCTGAAGATGGGGTTTAATACCATCATTTCATAAAATAGTTAGGGGGCGGATTAATCCGTCCCTTAACTATTTTGTTATAGAAGTATTTACGAAACATCGGTATAATCATATCGATAATATAAACATGGAAACAAGATGGATACATTCAGCAACAACTATATATAACATAGGGTATCATTTATTCTGGTGCCATAAATACAGGCGCAGGGTTTTAGTCGGGAATGTTGAAACCAGGCTAAAAGAGCTTCTGCTCGAAAAGGCCGGGTAGATAGGTGTTGAAATAGCCTCTTTTGAAATCATGCCTGATTATTTGCATCTCTTTCTTAAAGCCCCTTCTATTCATGCCCCTCATTTCATAGTGCAACAGCTAAAGGGCTACACATCAAGTGTCTTGCGAAAAGAATTCGCCTTTGGGATTCGCTGAAAGAGAAAGGTCATGGACATGCGGCGGTTGAGGAACAAAGCACGACCGCGACTTTAATGCTGCTGTCAACATCTTGAGAGTTGGGACATCAACTCATACTGGAGGAGCTGTAAGACCTGCCAAAGCAGGCTGACGCTTATGATAGTAGAATCCCACGAACTTTAGTCGTGGGAGTATGTCAATGGGATCTTATCCATCGCCGTTTTTATCCAAAATCATCTCGGCAACCTTATATATATCACCGGCCCCCATTGTTATCACCAAATCGTCGGAATCCGCGTTGTTGATAACAAAGCTGGCTATTTCGCCGAAATCTGCGAAGAAATAAATATCCTTTTCGGGATAAATTCTCTTCATTTCAGCTACCAGCTCCTTTGAGCTTATTCTGTATATATTCTTTTCTCTGGCCGCATATATGTCCGTAATTATCACACGGTTGGCCTCTTTAAAAGCCTCGGCAAAATCATCGAAGAGAGCCAAAGTTCTAGTATAGGTATGGGGCTGAAAGAGACACCAGATCTTGTTATGCGGAATGTTTTTGGCTGCCGAAAGGGTAGCCTTTATTTCCGTTGGGTGATGGGCATAATCATCTATGATCCTGACCTTGTTGCGGGTAATCCCAACCACATCAAAACGCCTCTGGGTGCCGGTAAATTCTGCCAATGTTTCGGCGATAATTTTCATGGGTACGCCTAGATAACGGCAACATGCTACTGCGGCAAGTGCATTTGCGATATTATGCTCTCCTGGTAGGGAAAGCTTGAAATGTGCCAGCTTCTCCTCCTGATAGTAAAGGTCAAAGGACGGCATTCCTAAGGGATTAAAAGCGATGTTTCCGGCATAATAATCACAGTTTTCATTGAATCCAAATGTGATAATGGTACAGGGAAGATTTTGTATAACCGCCTTTACAAAGGGATTGGCATCGTAAGCAATGATGCAGCCATCGTTTGGAACTAACTTTGTAAATTGGGCAAAGGAGTTAACAATATGTTCTATATCCTTAAAATAGTCTAAATGATCTGAATCTATGTTTAAAATGATTTCAACTTTAGGGCGAAGGGATAGAAAACTATCCATATATTCACAGGCTTCGGTAATGAAATATTCATGCCCCCCCACTTTGACATTGCCGCCGATTTCAGCCAGATACCCTCCTACCAGTATTGTGGGATCCAGCAAAGCCTTTTCTAAAATTAAGGAGACCATGGCTGTTGTAGTGGTTTTGCCATGGGTACCGGCGATGGCAATGCTGTTTTCATATTCTTTCATCAGAGCCCCCAATATTTCAGCCCGGGAGGCTGTTTCTATACCCTTTTCTCTGGCCGCTATCAGCTCCGGATTATCGGGGGATATTGCGGATGTATAGGCAATCAGGTCAGCACCTTCCACATTATCTCTGCTGTGACCAATGTATATTTGAATCCCATGTTTTTGCAATCCCATGGTGATATCGCTTTCTTTCATATCAGAACCGGATACCAGACACCCCCGGGACAGGAAGATTTCAGCAATGGCGGAAAGCCCTATACCACCGATTCCAATGAAATGAATATGTTTAAACTTTGACAGTTGAAGCATAACGACCTCCGTAATAGTAACAGTGATTTCGGCTAATAAAAGGAATTATATCATATGTGGCACAAAAAATACCTGTAAATTGACAAAAAAACAAAAAGCTAATATGATTATAGAACTATTATAACCTTGGTATTTCATCATATTCTTTTCATTGGGGAGAGGTTCTCATGAAGCGGATAGAACGGGTAGGAACTATTATTAGAGTTTTATCTAAAAATCCTTACAAACTATATTCACTTAACTACTTCTGCCAATTGCTAGGAGCCGCAAAATCCAGCATAAGCGAGGATATTAATATAGCTAAGGATATTTTGGATACCATGGATTTGGGGCGGATTGAGACCATTTCCGGTGTAAAAGGGGGACTCAGGCTTGTGCCTTCCATATCCAGGGAGTCAGGCTTAGCTTTGCTGGAAAGGTTTTCCCAAAGGCTTGGGGATAAAAGTCGCATTTTAGGGGGAGGGTTGCTTTATCTATCGGATATGATGTTTGATTCGGATCTTGTCTCGGGGGCTGCCGAGATATTTGCTGGAAAGTTTATAAATAGCGGCGCGGATTACGTGGTTACCATAGAAACGAAAGGTATACCTGTAGCGCTGATGACGGCCAGGTTTATGAATCTGCCATTAGCAGTGGTCAGACGGGAAAGTAGGATTTCAGAGGGTACTACCATAGGTATAAATTATTTTTCCGGATCATCTGATAGAGTACAGAAGATGTATCTATCCAAGAGGGCCATATTGCCGGGAAGTAAAGCCATTATAATCGATGACTTCATGAGGGCGGGTGGAAGTGTAAGGGGCATAAGGGAGCTTCTTGGTGAATTCAATGTTGACATTGCGGGAACCGGAATAATGATCGTTTCAAGGGAGCCAGTGCAAAAGAAGGTTAAGGACTATACCCCTCTCATATATTTGGAAGGGATAAACGAAGACGACGGTTTTATGAAAATTTCGATAAATGAAGAGGTTTTTACATGAACGACCTTGTATAATATTGATATTTACTGTATAATCTAAATGTTCAGTCTTTGACGTGGTAGTTTTGCTATTATAATTAAATGTATTTCTGGGAAGGTGGTGCGTTATTCAATGCGAATAACAGATGTAAGAATTCGTAAGGTGAACGATGAAGGTAAGATGAAGGCCGTAGTATCGGTAACATTTGACGAAGAATTCGTAGTCCACGACATAAAGGTAATCGAGGGACAGAACGGATTGTTTATTGCGATGCCCAGCAGAAAAATGGGAGAGGGAGATTTTAGGGACATTGCACATCCGTTAACATCTGAAACGAGGAATCGAATTAAGGATGCGATTTTTGAAGAATATGAAAGGGCTTTAGAGGATAAGGCGGAAGACGAGCCATCATCTTCAGAAAGCTTAAACCTGGCATAGGATGGTTTTATTTGTGACCCGAAGACAAACCTTCGGGTTCTTGTTATGCCTAAAAGAAGACCTGTGTAAAAGGTGATGCGTATTATTATTTTCCCATTGCTTTTGGCAGTTTCTTTGCCTTGCTCATAAAAGGCTTAAGTGCTATACTGTGCATGTAAGAAAAACCTAGATAAGGCAGGGAAAGTGATGATTATCGATCGGGATTTAAAGAAGATAATTAAAATGGAAAGAGAAAAAGAGAAAGCCAGGCTTCGTATAAATTTAAAACACATACAGGCCGGCGTTTCTTTTCTTGATTGGAGAACCGCATATATAGATGAATCTGTAACGATAGGTGATGGTACGGTAATTGGCAGTAACGTCAGAATTGAGGGAAACACCATAATAGGCTGTGGATGTATAATTGGCAACAATAGCAGGATTGTCAGCAGCAGGATAGATAATGATGCGGATATTCAATACTCCATAATTATTGAAAGTAAGGTGGGCAAAAGGACGAAGGTGGGACCTTTTGCGTATTTGCGTCCCAACTGTAATATAGGGCAGGATGTTAGAATAGGTGATTTTGTCGAAATCAAAAACTCCAATATCGGGGATGGTTCAAAGGCTCCTCATCTCGCCTATATAGGGGATGCTGATGTGGGAGGCAATGTCAATCTTGGATGTGGGGTGGTTTTTGTAAACTACGATGGCTTTGAAAAGGCTAGATCCACGGTTGGCGACCAGGCTTTCGTTGGGTGCAATGTAAATCTGATTGCTCCTGTAAAGGTGGGAGATGGTGCTTATGTTGCCGCAGGCACTACCATTACAAAGGATGTGCCGGAAGGGGCTTTATGTGTAGGGAGAATTAGAACGTCCAATATTGAAGGTTGGGTGGCCAGGCGACGATTAATGAAAAACAGATGAAGCAGGTGTGCCGGGAGAAGCCAATAGGAGGAAGCTATGAAAAACGGTGTATTCACAGATTTTAAAGTATTCACAGGCAATTCCAACATAGAGTTGGCAGAGGAAATCGCCTCAATTATGGGGAAACCATTGGGAAAGGCCAGCGTGAGCAAATTCAGCGATGGGGAAATCTCAGTCAGTCTATGGGAGACGGTGCGGGGCATTGATACCTATATAGTGCAATCCACATGTAGCCCGGTGAACGATACGCTTATGGAAATGCTTATAATGATAGATGCTATGAAGAGGGCTTCTGCCGGCCGAATAAATGCTGTTATACCCTATTACGGATACGCCAGACAGGATCGGAAGGCAAAAGCCAGAGATCCCATTACGGCCAAATTGATAGCTGATCTTTTGAGTGCGGCAGGGGCTGATCGTGTGGTTACCATGGATCTTCATGCTTCTCAAATTCAAGGATACTTCAACATTCCTGTTGATCATCTTTTAGGTATCCCCATACTTGTAAAGTATTTTAAAGAGATGCGTCTGGACGATATGGTTATCGTTTCTCCTGATCATGGTAGCGTAGTAAGAGCAAGGAATATGGCTCAGCCTTTCGATGCTCCCATAGCCATAGTTGACAAGAGAAGGCCTAAGGCAAATGTTAGCGAGGTTATGAACATAATAGGGGATATTGAGGGAAAGAATGTAATTCTGGTAGACGACATGATAGATACGGCTGGAACTATAAGTGGTGCGGCAAATGCGTTAATGGACTTGGGGGCGCAAAATGTCTACGCATGTGCAACCCATCCGGTGCTTTCGGGGCCGGCTATTGAAAGGATTGAAAACTCGGCTATCAAGGAACTTGTGCTGCTAAACACCATTCCTATACCGGAAGAAAAGAAAAGCGACAAGTTGAAGATTCTTTCAGTTGCTCCGCTGTTTGCAGAGGCTATGATTCGTATTTTTACAAATGATTCCATCAGTAGGCTATTTGATTAGATATGTATATTATTGTAGGTCTTGGAAATCCAGGGAGAAGATATGCCGGCACAAAACATAATGTAGGCTTTATAACCGTGGATATTCTGGCAGAAAAGCATGGCATTAAGATAAATAAAATCAAGTTTAAGGCATTGGTCGGGGAGGGGATTATCTCCGGCCAAAAGGTTTTGCTTGTAAAACCTCAGACTTTTATGAATCTTTCCGGAGAATCAGTGAGGGAAGTGGTGGAATACTACAAGATAAAACCTGAACAGTTGATAGTAATTTATGACGATGTGGATATAGAAATTGGGCGTATCAGGATACGTAAAGGAGGAAGTGCCGGAACACATAATGGCATGAGGTCCATAATTTACAATCTTGAATTTGACAATTTTCCAAGGATAAGGATTGGAATCGGTGGAGAGCGAAAAATGAGTCTGGCCGGTTACGTGTTGGGGGGATTTTCAAAGGGGGAAAAAAATGTAATAGAGGATGCTGTCCTGCGGGCGGTGGAGTCCGTAGATTGCATTTTAGGACAGGGAATAGATAAGGCCATGAATGAATATAATATAAAATCGGGAAAGGAGGATGGTTTGAAGAAAAATGAATGAATGGGGACAGGAGGGGCGCTTTAGGGCGGTCCGCAATGCCGCAAAAAGCGTCGATCGTGTCATCAATATAACAGGTATCTCCGAAAGCAGAGCTTCCTCCATCGCTGCCATCATTGCAGAAGAGCGAGGAGGGCAGTTACTTATAATAACCCCTAATTATTTGAGGGCTAAAAGGCTTGCGGAGGATCTGTATTTTTTTTCTGACAAAAAGGTGTTTCTCATTCCGGAGGAAGACAGATCCTTTCTCAGATATGATGCAAAAAGCCATCATGATTTAGAGGATAGGATGGCTGCTATGACGGCTTTGGCGCAGGGGAGGGAATGCATAGTCGTAACTCCAGTGTCCGGAGCGATTAAGAAGATTTCCCCTTTGATGGTCTTTAAGGATCAACATATTAACCTTGTCCTGGGGGAGGAAGTAAAAAGGGAAGAATTGATAAAAAAGCTAAATCACATGGGTTATGATCGTGTGGATTCAGTGGAAGCTAAAGGACAGTATTGTATAAGGGGAGGTATAGTAGATATCTTTCCAACCCATGAAGACTTTCCCTGTCGCATTGAACTTTTCGATATGGAGATAGATTCCATACGAACATTTGATGTTGCAAATCAAAGGTCGATAGCAAATGTGGTTGAAGTGGAAATATGGCCGGCCACACATATGGTTGAAACAGAAGGCTTATTTGAAAGGGCCGGGGTTAAGATAAGAGATAGGTATGATTATCATATAGAAAAAAACGCAGGTGAGAAAAGGGAGAATCTTATCGAACAAAAAGAAATAGTGATAGAATGGATTAATAACGGTATAAACCGCCAGTACATGGAGAATTTTATTCATTATTTCTATGATGAAAATACTTATCTCTGGGATTATTTGCTGCCTCAGGGAGGGATAATAATTGATGATCCGGAAAGAGCGTTTGATTACCTGCAGGTTAGGGAGAAGGAGCAAATAGATGATTTCCAGTTGCTGCTGGATAAAGGGAAGATGATAGGGGATGATTATTACAGTTTTTCCGGCACCGAAGATTTTAAACAAATATATGATAGGAATAATATATTCGTTTTCACTTCCTTTTCTAAAAAAATTAAGGGGGTGCCAATTCCCGATCGGAGCATTTCGGTATTGGCAGGACATCCGGCCACCTGTGGGGGCAGGATGGATTTTTTTGCTTCAGAGCTAAGAAGATATCAAAAGGCTGGGTTTGAGATTAGAATTGTATGTTCAACGGAAGAAAGAGCCTCCAACATAAAGGGTTTTCTGGAAGTTGAAAAGTTGGAAGGCTTAATTGTACAGATCGGTCAATTGTCTTTAGGCGTGGAATTCCCCCATGAGAAAATAGTCATATTTTCAGAGGGGGATATTTTCCCGTTGGCAAAACATAGCCATAGAGCTTCTGGAAGACGAAAAGGTGGAACCATCAAGGCTTTTACGGATATATCAAAGGGCGATTATGTGGTACATGAAAATCATGGTATAGGTAAATTCCTGGGCGTTGAACAACTGGAAATACAGGGCATAAAAAACGACTATTTAAAGATAAAATATGCAGGAGAAGACTTTTTATATATACCCATAGGACAGATGGATTTGGTGCAGAAGTACGTGGGAGGAGAAGGTGTTACGCCGAAAATAAATAAGCTTTCAGGGGGGGAATGGAAAAAAACAAAGTTAAAGGCCAAGGCGGCCATTAAGGATATGGCAAAGGATTTTCTTGCCCTTTCTGCTGCTCGTCAGCTGGAAAAAGGCCATGCTTTTGGGGAAGACACTCTCTGGCAAGGTGAGTTTGAAGATTTGTTCCCCTATGAGGAGACGGGGGATCAGCTTAGGTGTGTAGCGGAAATAAAAGGTGACATGGAAAAGCCTGTGCCGATGGATAGGCTACTTTGTGGAGATGTGGGCTATGGAAAGACGGAGGTGGCTGCCAGGGCGATTTTCAAGTGTGCTGCGGAGGGTAAGCAGGCCGCAATTTTAGTGCCTACCACCATACTTGCTAATCAACACTACTATAACTTTAAGGAGCGCTTTGACAAGTTTCCATTTACCGTTGATATGCTTTCAAGATTTAGAAGTGAAAAACAACAGGAAACCACCATACAAAAATTAAAAAAAGGAACTGTTGATATAGTTGTCGGCACCCATAGAATGTTGTCAAAGGACGTGTCCTTTGCAGATTTAGGACTTTTGGTGATCGATGAGGAACAAAGATTTGGGGTTCAGCATAAGGATGCAATAAAAAGGCTTAGACGTAATGTCGATATATTAACCCTTTCTGCAACACCCATTCCCCGAACCCTTCATATGTCACTTATGGGCATAAGGGATATAAGCGTTATAGAAGAGCCGCCGGGGGAACGTTATCCTATTCAGACTTATGTAATGGAGCAAGACTTTTCGCTGATAAGGGATGGGGTAGAGAGGGAGATAAATAGGGGTGGCCAGGTATATATAGTTTTTAATCGCGTTAAAGGTATCAATAAGGTGGCATCCCAAATTAAGGAGTTATTACCCCAGGTGTCCATAGCCACTGCACATGGGCAGATGAATGAAGGACAATTGGAAAATATAATGATGGATTTTGTAGATGGCCGCTATCAGGTATTGGTGGCTACTACCATAATAGAATCAGGAATAGATATTCCTAACGTAAATACCATAATCATTTTAGATGCCGATCATTTTGGCTTGTCGCAACTCTACCAGCTCAGGGGAAGGGTGGGACGTTCAGATAAAATGTCGTATGCGTATTTAATGTATCAAAAGGATAAGATATTGTCGGAAGCTGCAGAAAAACGTCTGCGTGCCATCAAGGAATTTACCGAATTTGGATCCGGATTTCGGATTGCCATGAGGGACCTGGAAATACGTGGTGCAGGCAACCTTCTTGGCACAGAGCAGCACGGTCATATGCTCATGATAGGGTATGAACTATATTGTAAGCTTATGGAGGATGCTGTAAGGGAATTGGGAGGAGATAAGGGTGAAGGGCAGGCAAAAGAGGAAGCTTTGATTGAGCTTCCGGTAGAAGCATATATCCCAGAAACTTATATTTCGGATGAATTGACAAAACTCCATATATATAAGCAGATAGCTGCAATAAACAATAATGATCATAAGGAGGAAATAATTGATGAACTTTTGGATCGCTTTGGTGAAATCCCTATGGAAGCGCTGAATCTAATAGAGATTGGGTTGATAAAATCCATGGCGGAAAAAGCGAGGGTATCACGGATCCATTTGGAGCAAAAGAAGATTGTCTTTACTCTAAGTAGTCAGAATAGCATTAAACCGCAGAAGTTTGCCAAACTATCTGAAGTTTACGGTATGAATCTCCTAATACATGGTGGGGTACAGCCTATGATGAAATTGATGGTGAAAGGTGAAAATCTGATGAAAGAGACCCTTGGTCTTTTGACAAGGATTGTGGAATGAGATATAATGGCAGCATTGTTAATTATGTAGGAGAAAATGGAAGGGGATATATATGAAATTGAAAAGAGCGGTTGCTGTGGTAGCAGCGGTCATTATGATTTTAAGCCTTGGAGCATGTGGGGGATCATCGGATGAAGTTTTAGCCAAGGTGAAGGGTAAGGAAATAAGGGAATCGGATGTTACAAAATATCTGAATATCGAATGTATGCTGTATAATATGGATCCCGAAGAATTTGAAAGCATGGAGGGATACTTGGATTATGTAAAAGGCGAGCTGCTTTCGGAACTGATAAATGCAAAAACCATGGAGCTTTATTTAAAAGAAGAGAAGATCGATTCGTTGCCCGAAGACTGGGAAGAAGGGTATGATGAGTTCCTGACCAGCATCAAGGCTGAAGAAAACAATGAGGCTTTCATGAAAAAATACAAGATCAGCGAGGTTGATTTAAAAGATTTCTTTAAAGGTATTATGTTGAGAAACACTTTCATTGAGACTTTGAGGGATGGCATTGAAGATATGGAGGTTAAAGCAAAAGAGTATTATGAAAACAATAAGGAAGAATATTTAGTTGCAGAGGATACTGAATTATTAGATGCCAGTCATATTCTGGTAGCAGATGAGGATACAGCAGGGGAGGTATTGGACAAGCTGAAATCCGGGGAGAGTTTTGAAAGTTTGGCGGCAGAATATGGAACTGATGGAACAAAAACTACCGGAGGTAAATTAGGATTTTATGAGATAGGCAGCAATGGATGGGATTCAGATTTTGAAGATGCTGCGGTGAAACTTGCACCGGGGGAGACTAGCGGTATAGTAAAAACCCAGTTTGGATATCATATTATCCGTGTAAACGATAAATTAAAATCCGGAGATGTGAAAACCTTTGACAGTGTAAGGTCGGAGATAGAGAATATTATCTTAGGGGAGGTCTACTCTTCTAAGTTGATGGAATTAAGGGATAAATACAAGGTTGAAATCATAGAGAAAAAAGATGATGTCCAGGATAGCGATGATGGTGAAGGTCAGGAAGAAGGAAGCCAGAAGGAGGATGAAGGTACGGATTCACAGGATGGCGAAGGATAAAGAGCGGTGCAAGTAGGAGGTAGGTGATTATTTCACCTACCTCCTACTTAATTTTTATAATAAGGTCATGATGCGTTGAAACAGCGCGGCAATTTCTGCTCTAATGGCAATATCCTGAGGGGCAAAACGATTTTCTCCCTTTCCGTTGATGAGACCTTGTGCGGAAAGGTTTTTTACGGCGTCCATAGCCCATGGACTGATTTTGTCCAAATCGGAAAATGGGATCAAGGTCTCGGTTACAGTTTCTTTTTGCAATTCGTTTAACCGGATATAACGGGATAAAACGGTTGCCGCCTGTTCCCTGGAAATATATCCAGTGGGATTGAAAATAGAATTGTCTACCCCCTTCATAAGACCATTTTCACTTGCCCAAGTCACCGCTTCATAATCCCATCGACCATTAGGTACATCCGAGAATGATCCCTGGCGGTTCTCATCATCATGGGGTTCCCCCGCCAGACGCCATAGTGCAACTGCAAACATGCTTCTGGTCATAGCTGTTCGTGGAGCAAAGATCCCATCCGATATACCTTTGAATATGCCTTTTTCAACAATCAGATCTATCGAATCGTAGAACCAGTCTTCTTCTGATATATCATCGAAGAGATTGGTGAGGGCGATTTTTTCTGTTTTGTCCCCAAAATCCACATCGGGAACTTCACCCTTAACGGGGTTGCTATCGTAATTGCCTGCGGAAGGATCCTTTTTCCAGTCACCGGTATAATACCAGAGAACGAAATCACCGTGGGTTAGAGGATGGTCGAGTAATCCAGCCGAGGGCAGCTCTCCATTTACCTTGTAAAGCCAGCCAGAATTGGGACCGTGGGAAAATTCCGATAGCCTGTCACCGTTGGGATTAGTGATGGACACTATGTAGCCCCTATGGGCACCTTCATATTCGTAACCTTTTGAATCTAAGACCTTTGTCAGGAGATGGTAGACCTTTGCATCTGACGGAAGGGTTACATTGTGAGTCCCTATCCAAACCTTTCCCCCAAGGCCTTCCATGCGGAATTTTACAGTAATGTTTTTATCTGACCCTGTTGAAGGCGGATTTGGAGTATACCCTTCTCCGGTGGCTCTGCCGGGGATAACTGGATTAGAGCTAAAATCATATATGTTAAAGTATGAATCAGGATTGGACTCCTTGGCCTTCATCAGTTGGGAATAGGCTATGAGCCCGCGAAATCCTTGCTCGGTAGCATAGGAATCCACTACACCGCCGGAGGTAAAGCCATCCCAATCGTCGTTTAGCAGCGAAAGTAACCCGTCAAGTTCTTCGTGGGGAGTGATGCCCATGGAGCATAAAGCGATCATTACCATGGCTGTGCTATTGGCACTGGCCTCTCCATTCCAGCCCGGATAGGTTCCGTCATCTTGCTTTTGCGTATTGAGCCAGTCAAGTGCCTTATCGATGGCGGCTTCAATTCGATCATCCGATAAATAATAGGGGGAAAGGGCGGTAATGGCCATGGCTGTTCCATCCAGATCAGGATTGAATCCATCATATTCATAGCCCCAGGCACCTCCTTCATCCTGTTGTCTCAGTAACAGCTCAATTAAAGACTCTTCCTTTAATTTGGAATCATACTCACCTTGCATTAGCGCCGGCAGAACATAGACAGCGTTGAAAATGCTTACGGTATTTGACTCCTTCAATCTTGTAATACAATTCAAGGGGGTGTTATTGTTTACCCGATATAATTTTTGAGGATCTATGCCCAGTGACTGCAAGGCTATTGTTGCCTTGGCATACTCCCCGTCGGGGGAAGCGAATTCCCCTGCCTTTGTATAATCATTGACTATGGAAATGGCATAATTTATATATGCCTGTTTTGCATCCAGCGTGGTGACATGGGGTGTTTCCGGATTGTAGGCCTGGTAAGCTGCCATATCCATTATGACCCATTCATCGCTCTTGGCAATGTAATTAGCGGCGATGTTTTCCAAGATGGTGGGCACATCGTCCTTATCCGCTCCGTTGATTTCGGTCTGTCCATCATTCTCTTCGCCTTCCTCATCTATATGATTAGATTGGATAGGCGGGTTTAAATCATCGGGGGGATCATTGGCATATGCAAATGATGTAAGATTACATGTAGTTAGTGACAGAACCAAAAGAAGTGCAACTAAGAAGTTTAGAGGCTTAAAATGCTTTTCATTGATCATAGTATTCAATCCTTTCAATTAGCGGCGACGGCGATATGGCCTATCTATCGAAATCGCAAACTGTAAAATACCGTAAAATAAAAACGGTTTGTTGAACCATAAGATCACACAACCGTTTTCAGTGTTTTCGATGCATATCCCAGCCTGTAGACCGCAGGCGTGGATAATAGCTTTCAGCAGGTCTTCTGACTTACGCATATAGGATAATAATACCCTGCATCCACTCACAGCCTTCCCGTATTACCAGTGGCTGACTTGCGTCATGAGCGGTGGACTCTGCGATTACAGCGGCGGTACCGTCGAGGAATCACACCTCGTTCCGAATTTCTTGATTAAAAGAAAATTGCTGAAATTTTTTTTATGGGAGATTCAATCTCCTATTTAGATTAATAGTACCATTTCCCATATGGGGTGTAAAGAAAATGAGACCAACTTATCTGATAAAAAATGGAAAGGCATTTACTAAGTATAGTATTTTCCAACCGGCAGATAATAATACCAGATAATTGCCGAAACAAAATCAGGCAATTATCCCTAATCAATTTGTCGGAGGCATGCGTAATGAAAGCGACAGGAATAGTAAGAAGAATAGATGATCTGGGACGGGTTGTTATACCTAAAGAGATACGCAGAACCATGCGGATCAGAGAAGGAGATCCATTGGAGATTTTTACCGATAAAGAGGGTGGTGTGATTCTGAAAAAATATTCCCCTATCGGCGAGTTAAACCAGTTCGCAGGAGAGTTTGCAGAGTCTGCATACAATATTTTAGGTAGCGGTGCATTGGTGACTGATACGGATCAGGTGGTAGCTGTATCAGGTGGCTCTAAAAAAGACTATATGGAAAAAAAGATCAGCCCACAGGTGGAAAAGGTTATACATGATAAGAAAGCATACATGGTATCTGGCGAGGAAAACGTGTCACCTTTGACATCTATGAAGGAGGAGGAACTAAATTACACCTCTCAAATTATCGTGCCCATCGTATCACACGGTGATGCAATAGGATCGGTTATATTCTTTTCTCGCAAAAGTGAACGGGAATTGGGAGAGTCGGAAATGAAAGCTGCGGAGGTTGGCGCCCACTTTTTGGCCCGTCAAATGGAGAACTGATTCAACCGGAAGATGACATGGTATACGGTTTTTAGGGCAAACCCCAAGAACCGTATATTTTTATGTTCTTTATCAGCCATTGAAAACGGATTATGGAGACGGGTTGATTTTCTGGACTTCATATATTAGTGATGATATAATATGCCAGTGAAAACTGGCGAGGAGGCGAGAATATGCTGTTTAAGGACATTACCATTATAGATGAAAAATACGATGTTTATGAAGGCATGTATGTGGGAATAAAGGATCAAGTTATTCACTATATTGGTAATGAATTGCCGGAAGGTGAATATGGGAGGGAATATGGGGGTAGAGGCAGGCTATTGATGAGTGGTTTTTTTAATGCACATGCCCATAGCCCTATGACTCTTCTTCGAGGGTATGGAGAAAACATGTCCCTTCAAGATTGGTTGAACCAAAGAATATTTCCTTTTGAGGCTGAATTGACGGGGGAGGCAGTTTATTATGCAACCTTGCTGGCAATCGCCGAGTCTCTGCGTTTTGGAATAGTATCTAGTACGGATATGTACTATTTTTGTGAGGATATGGCTCTGGCTGTGCTTGAGAGTGGTGTAAAGAATAATATGGGCAGGGCGATAACATGCTTCTCAGATCAGGCATTATATGATTTAAAAAGCTTCCACGAGGCTCGGAGTTTTTATGAAAACTATAATGGAGCTGCTGAGGGACGATTATTAGTGGATATGAGTCTACATGCTGAATACACATCTACGCCTAAAGTGGCAAAGGAACTTGCAGATTATACGGCGGAAATTGGAGCCAGGATGCATATTCATGTTTCCGAAACAAAAAAAGAGCATCAGCAATGTAAGGAGCGCCATGGGGGGAAGACGCCGGTGGAATACTTCCATGAATTAGGATATTTTAAGACCGGCACAACTTTAGCTCATTGCGTTTGGTTAGAGGAAAGGGATATGGATATTTTGGCAGATAAAGATGTGTTTGTAGCCAGTTGCCCCATTAGTAATTTAAAGCTTGCCAGTGGGGTGTGTAATGTACCCGGACTTATGGAAAAGGGCATAGAAGTAGCTATAGGCACAGACAGCGTGGCCAGCAATAATAGCTTGAATTTTATTGAGGAGATGAAGTTTTTTTCCACCGTACATAAGGGACGTTATGGAGATCCCACCCTTATCACTCCTAAGGATGCCATAAAAGCAGCAACAAGGATTGGCGCACTTAGCCAGGGCAGAAAAGATACAGGGGCACTCAAGGTGGGAATGAAGGCGGATCTAATAGTGTTAGATTTGGAAGGGCCTCATATGATGCCGTGTCATGATCTTTTAAATAATTTAGTTTATTCAGCATCAGGCAGTGATGTGGTGATGACCATGGTAGATGGGAAGGTACTATACGAAGAGGGATGCTTCAATAGCATAGATCTTGAAAGGGTTCGATTTGAAACTGAACGTTGCCGCAACCGGATTTTGCGGGATTTAAAAAAATAGCCTGCAAGGATGGTTCTCTAAAAGAAGGAGCAGTATTCTTTTATGGACAAAGAAATAGAAAAAAAGACCTTTTTACACGGTGCTGTCGTTTTGGGAATAGCCGGTCTTGTCATTAAGGTGATGGGAATGGTTTTTCGCATTCCCTTGGCAAATATAATCGGTGCGGACGGTATGGGATATTATCAGACCGCATATCCGGTTTATGTCTTGCTTTTAACGCTGGCGACGGCAGGGGTACCGGTGGCAATTTCAAGGATGGTTGCAGAAAGAAATGCGGTAAATGATTATTACGAGGCCTATCGGGTCTTTAGGATATCATTTTTTTTGTTATTATTGATAGGTACCTTCTCATCAGTCTTTTTATTTTTTGGTTCAGAATCCATAGTAGCATTTCAAAATCCGGAAGATCTAACTCATTCGGCAAAATACGCTATGATGGCCATAGCGCCGGCTCTCATAGTAGTTCCCATCCAGGCCGCTTTTAGAGGCTTTTTCCAGGGATTGCAAAATATGCGTCCCACCGCAATTTCACAAATTGTTGAACAGCTTTTTCGCGTTATAATTGGACTTATATTAGCAATTCTCTTGGTTGGCAAAGGGGTGGAATTTTCGGCGGCAGGTGCATCTTTTGGTGCCACTGCCGGAGGAATTGCCGGCTTGACCTCAATAGTTGTAATTTATGTGCTAAACCGGGATGAATTGAACAGAAAAATAGCCCGTGATGCCAAGAAGGCCAAGGAGAGCGGACAGAAAATATTGTTGCAAATACTGTGGATAGCAATTCCGATAACAATTGGGGCGGCAGTCATGCCTATAATGAATGCGATTGATGCCTTAATGGTACCCAGAAGGCTAATTGAAGCAGGATTTACAGGTGAGACATCAAGGGTTTTATACGGGCAGCTTACAGGATTTGCAGGTCCGATGATCAATTTTCCACAGGTGTTGACTCAAGCGATAGCAATGAGCTTAGTGCCTGCGGTGGCTGCAGCCTATAGAATAAAGGATATGGTGTTTTTAAGACATAATGTGCAGTTGGGTTTAAGGATGGCATGGATGATAGGCATGCCCTGCGCAGTTGGTTTCATGTCCCTGTCAAAGCCTATAATGCTCATGCTTTATCCTATGCAAAAAGCTGATGCCATCGGTGCTGCTCCCTGCTTTTTTATCCTATCCTTTGGCGTTATTTTTCTTGCCAGTCTTCAAACCCTTACCGGTGTTTTGCAGGGGGTGGGAAAGCAGATGATACCGGTTAGAAATATTTTCATCGGTGCCTTTGCAAAGGTTGCCCTGACCTATGCCCTGACGGGAATACCCTCTATAAATATTCGCGGGGCAGCTATTGGCACGGTGGCGGCTTATGTGCTGGCCTCGCTGTTGAACATAGCAGCGGTAATGAAGTATACAGGTACACGCTTTAACCTTGGACAGATACTTCTTAAACCCTTCATATCCGTGATTATAATGGCAGGATGTGTTATTTTATCTTACAATCTGGTATTTGAAAGAGTAGGTTTGGGGAACACCTCATCTACCCTTATATCAATAGCTGTTGGTGCCATAGTATACGGTATAATGCTTATGGTGACGCGAGCAGTAAGCGGGGAAGAACTGATTCTTCTGCCAAAGGGGGAAAGGTTGGCGACGGCTTTTAAAAGATTTGAAAGGAGGCGGTGAAA
Source organism: Anaerovoracaceae bacterium (assembly GCA_050953445.1). Classification (GTDB taxonomy): domain Bacteria; phylum Bacillota; class Clostridia; order Peptostreptococcales; family Anaerovoracaceae; genus JBMNMS01. Next base: position 474,882 of record JBMNMS010000001.1, on the reverse strand, counting down.
GATGGAAGATGCATTAGCTGAATTATATAAAGAGGCAGAAACAGCTGGCAAAGCGGTGGAAAGGCTTAAAAAAATAATTGAAATCCTGCGTAGCGATGAAGGCTGTCCCTGGGATAGAGAGCAGACCCATAGTAGCATAAGATGGTGTCTGGTTGAGGAGGCCTACGAGGTGAATGAGGCCATTGAAAATCATGATTGGGATAACTTAGAGGAGGAATTGGGAGATGTTCTTCTACAGGTGGTGTTCCATGGAGAGATGGGGCAAGAAAAGGATAGATTTGATTTAAGGAGCATAGCAAACAGGGAATGTGAGAAAATGATAAGGAGACATCCTCACGTATTCGAGATAAAGGGGACAAAGGGCGGAAATCCAACATTTTATTCAGAAAAAAGCGACGAAAGTATTGACAGGGCATTGGAAAGATGGGAAAATGTGAAAAGAAAAGAGCGAAGGGGAACCGAAACCGATTCCATGGAAGGAATACCAAAGGCATTGCCTGCATTGCTACGAAGCTATAAACTTCAGGAAAAGGCGGCAAATGTGGGCTTTGATTGGGACAATATAGAAGATGTTTTTCGAAAAATTAGGGAAGAACACGGAGAGTTTTTGGAAGCCTATTCGACTAATAATATTGATAAAATTCAAGAAGAATTAGGGGATTTATTATTTGCAGTGGTAAATGCTGCAAGGTTTTTAAACATAAATCCAGAGGATGCTTTGAATTCAACTTCCCGAAAATTTATTGAGCGTTTTGGTTTTATAGAAAAGGAAGCCATTAAGGAAGGGCGGAGTATTACGGACATGACTCTCACCGAAATGGATGTTCTTTGGGAGAAAGCCAAAATGATAAAGGGCAAAGGGTAAAGGGTCGGGGATTGAATTGAGAATAGTGGTTAAACAAATAATTAAAAGGAGGACGAGTTCGTGAATAAAGCAGAATTAATCAGTGCAGTAGCGGAAAAAGCCGGATTCACAAAAAAGGATGCAGAGACTGCCGTAAATGCGTTTGTAGCAAGCGTGGAGGAGGCTCTCGTTAAGGGGGAAAAGGTTCAACTGATCGGATTTGGTACTTTTGAGACAAGACAACGAAAAGAAAGACAGGGGAGAAACCCAAGGAAACCGGATGAAATCATTAAGATTAAAGCTGCAAAAGCGCCCGTTTTCAAAGCAGGAAAAGCCCTAAAAGATGCAGTTAACAACAAATAATTGATTTTGTCATTGTGATTATAAAAAAGAGAGAGTGATAAAACATTCCCTCTTTTTTGTTTGTAATTACGGGGTTGTACAAAAGGCCATGAATTATAGAAATTTTTTAAGAGGTTGAATCATGAGGATTGATAAGTATCTAAAGAACTCCAGATTGATTAAGAGGCGTACCTTGGCAAAAGAGGCATGTGAACAGGATAGGATAACCATAAATGGGAGGCTTGCTAAACCCGGAAGCGAGGTTAAGCCCGGTGACATAATATCCATTCATTTTGGCAATAGGGATCTAAACGTAAAGGTTTTGGAGATTTATGAGCATGTTACAAAGGATAGATCTGCTGAAATGTACGAAATAATTGAATAGCTCCCCGGCATATTGAATATCCAACAAATATCGGGGCAATAATAACTAACGAAAAGGAAAATAAACCTGACCGTTAGTTTTTTATTTGCCGGTTACAATTGGAGGAATATATGTTATTAGGAGTCCCCGGTGGATTATTTTTTACAAGATATGAGGCAGGGATTAGAGAGTTTTTCCGGTGTTTGGAGGAAGGAGGATTTCTAAAGATTAAATATTCAACGCAATCCAACAGGGAAATTTTAGAGTATGGATTGCACCACTGTGTGGATGAGGCATGCCTTCCTATAAAAATATTTCACGGTCATGTGAGAAAGTTGCAGGAGGATTGTGATTATGTTGTCATACCCCGGTTGATGAAGTGTCAAAGCGGCCATGCCATTTGCCCGAAATTTGCCGGATTGCCTGAAATGGTAAGAAGCGGAACGGGATGTAAGACAGGGGTCTTCACCGGTCCCCTTTATTTGAATAATGGAAAGCAATTGAGCAGAAGGCTTATGTCGGATGGGAGGAGCCTTGGTATACCCGATAAAGAGATTAAAAGGGCACTGAAAAGAGGGGAATTTGCCCTGAAGGAAAGGAAAAATAGGAATAGAGGTGTGGACAGTGGAGGGGATTCCGGTTTGCATGTGGCGATTTTAGGCCATAGTTACAACTTAAATGACCCTTTTATAAATATGAATGTGTTAAAAAAGCTGAAGGATTTGGGAATAACAGGTGTTTTGGCTGATGATTTATATGGGGATAAGGATATCCTTGAAATGGATTTCAAAACAAAAGGATTTATTAAGGATCCTTATTGGATTTCCTTTCGGGAAAATTATGTCGCGGCCTTATCTGTTGCGGATCGTGGCACAATGCACGGGGCTATATATTTGTCGTCGTTTGGCTGTGGACTGGACTCATTTATCATAGATATAGTGAGGAAAGTGCTGGGGGACATACCGCTTTTGGTATTGAAGCTGGATGAACATTCCGGAGAAGCCGGATTGATTACGAGATTGGAGGCCTATGCCGAATTATTGGAAAGGAAGAATAGGAATGCGGATAACATTTCCCCATTTAGGTGATGTCCATAGATTCGCAAGGCTCATGTTTCGGGAAATGGGCATTGAGGTTGTTGCTCCGGATAAAAACTCTGCAATGACTTTGGAAATGGGGAGTTCAATATCACCGGAGGAAATGTGTCTGCCTTTTAAAATAATGGCGGGGAATCTTATTTCTGCCTGGGAGAAGGGGGCCAATACGGTTGTAATGCCGGCTACGATGGGGCCTTGTAGATTAGGTGAATACGGGGAACTTTTACGGGAGTTACTTATGGAGGAGGGATTCGACTACAGATGGATCCTGTTAGATGCAAAGGATGCAATTGGAATTAAGGAGCTTTTAAGGCGAATGGGTGAAACTGTTGCAGAAAAAAACTGTAACTGGCCAGTAGTCATTAAAGCTTTGATAAACACCTATGGTTTGATAGCAGATTTTGAAACATTGGAGATGGAAGCCCGTGCCCTTAGTGGATGGGATATGGAGAGGGGTTATTCGGGAAGGCTGCTGGAACAGGGGCGCAGAGGACTTGACGAGGCGAGAAATCTAAAGGAGGCAAGGCGCAGGATTAAAGAGATAAGGGCAAGACTTTTGAAAACTCCCATAGATAGGGGCAAAAAGCCGCTGCGAATTTTGCTTACAGGGGAAATCTATTCCTCAATAGAGCCCTTTGCAAATCACAAAATAGAGTCATTGCTTATGAGCAGGGGGGTTTCCTTTGAAAGAAGGATAGGAATTGGATGGTGGATAAGGAATACAATAAAGCCTACCTTTGGGAAAAAACCTGTTGAAGATTGCGATAATCCTCATATGCCGTGGCATATAGGGGGATATGCCCATGAAACATTAAAGGAAATAAAAAGATATGGCCAGGGAGGTTTTGACGGTATCATTCAGCTTTTGCCGGTAGGATGTATGCCGGAAATAGTGGCAAAGTCGGTCTTGGATGATGCTGCAAGGGATGGAGAAGTGAAGGTGCTCACGATGATCTTCGATGAAATGGGTGGTGAGGCAGGATATATAACCAGGGTGGAGGCATTTTTGGATCTCTTAGAAAGGGATCGCCTGAGAAATGGCATAGGAAAGGAGAGCATGGGATGAGATATATGGGTATCGATGTAGGATCAGTGAGTACAAATTTTGTTTTAATAGATGAATATATGAATGTTGAAGAACAATTGTATCTTAAAACCGGAGGGGATCCTTTAAAGGCGGTAAAGGAAGGGTTGAAACAATTAGGGGCAAATTGGTCGGTGGGACATATAGGGGGTGTAGGAACTACCGGAAGCGGTAGAGCACTTGCCGGAGCTGTGGTGGGGAGCGATGTGGTTAAGAATGAAATTACCTGTCACGCAGTGGCGGCGGCTGCAATTGATCCTGAGATCAGAACAGTATTAGAGATAGGAGGTCAGGATTCTAAAATAATTTTGTTGAAGGACGGGATTATTTCGGATTTTGCCATGAATACAGTCTGTGCTGCAGGTACCGGTTCTTTTTTGGACAGGCAGGCGGAACGATTGGGTATTCGCGTGGATCAACTGGGGGAATATGCAGTAAAGGCAAAAAGCCCGGCTAAAATAGCAGGTAGATGTGCGGTGTTCGCGGAGTCGGACATCATACATAAGCAGCAAATGGGTTGCAAATCCGAGGATATAATTGCGGGAATGTCTGCTGCCATGGTGCGAAATTACCTATCCAATGTGGCAAAGGGAAAACGGATAGAAGGGAAAATATGTTTCCAAGGAGGCGTTGCTGCCAACCTGGGGATAAAAAAGGCCTTTGAAGAAGCCTTAGATACTGAAATAATCGTCCCCAGGTATCATAAGGTGATGGGGGCTTATGGTGCAGCTATAATGGCAAAGGAAAAGATGGAGGTGGCCAGCGAACTCACATCCTTCCATGGGTTTATTACGGGTAGAAAGAATATAGAGGTTGCCACTTTTCATTGCCATGATTGCGGTAACCAATGTGAGGTTACTGTTCTGAGTTCCGAAGGTGAACGATTAGGATGCTTTTCAGACAGATGTGGGAAACATCAAAACTCTTTAACCAGTCGCCTATATAATATATAAACTAAGATTATCTCTACAATTGTAAGTGGTATGATAGCGGGCAGTCTGGCCATTAAGCATGCAAAATAGGAAATCCCGTAGAGTACCGATAACCAGTAGGTTTTCCAAAGAACTGAAGCAAAGAATTCCCCCAGCACTATTATAAAAACTATTTTGGTTAAGGTGGGAGACTTACGATACCAAAGTCCAAGAAGACCGGGGATGAGGCCCATGAGAATGGGGCCGAAGGTTAATGGAGGAAACCATCCCCGACCCGATATTAAAGCGCCCATAACATCGGCAACACCGCCCGTAAGGGCTCCGGCAACAGGGCCGAACAATAATCCGGATAGGAGCAGGGGTACATTGCCCAGGTCTAAACGCGCAAAATCCGTGATATAGATTACAAAAATTCGAGTTAGCACAATGTTAATAGCCACTAGCAAAGCAATTGTTACTAGGGTACGAAGATTAATTCTTTTCATGGTAATAAAAAATCCTTTCTCGTAAATAGTGTTACTACACTAAAGAGAAGGATGAGGTGTGCCATTGGCATCTCCTTAATGTAGCAGCGGATGCAATATTGTATCGTAATCCTTTGGATTTTCGTTCACAGGCAACATCCCATCCTATGACACTGGTGAGCTTTCGCTTCAACGCACAATATTTACTCTACTGCCAATAAGTTAACATAGGGATAGATCATATTCAAGCAGGAATTAATGCTAAATAATATTTTCTATGCTCAGGATTTCTAATTCTCGCAGAAACAACAGCTGCCTTTTCAAATAGACCAATTCTGCGCAAAGGCTGCCTTTTTCTCCTGTTTCGATAAATGATCTAATCCTTTGAAAAGAGTATTCCGCTTCCGCCACCGCCTCTGAATCGGTAAAAAGTATAAAGGTTCGCTTATTTTTTTTCCAATGGCGGGATACCTTTTCAAAGGAGTAAGAGGCATCTGCCCAAGATTCTGAAAAAGCCATAGGGTAGGTTTCTTCTTCGATAATTTGAACCATCTCGTTAATTGATTCTTTAGATGCGTTCATAAAGAATAGCCAAGTGCCAAGGATTAAGGCCAGGCTGATTAGAGAAATCCATAAAGCCTTCATTGTATATCCCACTCCTTTGGTTCCTTGTTTTTTTGAGCATGATTTGAAGAAGCCATAGGGTATATTTTAAGTTCCTTTTTTTTGTCAGCAAAACATAAAAAGATTTCCTTTATGTTGGGGAAACCCCTTTTTGAAAGCTCTTCTCTAAAATACTCTTCTTTCCATCCCAACTTTGAAAGGTTTGAATCATATAAAAAGCCATCGGCTACTAAAACTATGGGAATGGTTTCCTCCCCCATTACCATGCCTAAATCTTTGGGAGAAAGAGGAGCATTTTCCGGCTTGGGTATAACGCTTAGATCCCCATTAGCTTCCATGACCGCGTAGTCTATATCGGCAGGAGACGGGAAGTTCTTAATTCGTAGTTGTTGGGAAAGATCATCTATGCTGATCCTTAGGGCTTTAAGCTCCTTCTCATTTAACCGTCCCTTTTCTATTAGGACGCTTGCTTTACCACTTATGATATTGCGCAGCCTGGGACTTTTTAAAGTTATAATTGAAAAGAAAACCTGCAAACAAAGCAAAGTGATAAGCGCCGTCAAACCGGTAAGTACCGATATGCTGGTAGATTCGATAGGTAGTGCTGCCAGTTCGGCAATCATGAATAAGACTACTAACTGGAAGGGATCCATTTTGGACAATTCTCCCTTTCCCATGACCCTTATAACGAAAAGTGCAGCCAGATATAAAATGCAAGTGCGAATAGCGATAACTATCAAAAAATCACATCCTTTCGTATCGTTTTGAAAAAAACAGGTAGCTTTGCCACTGTGCATAGTCTATGCATTACATTGCCACTTATACAAAAATATGATATAAAAGAAACACGACTATGAAGGGAGAGAGTATTGATGGAAAAACTGAAAGGAGCATGCCTTATAGGACAATCGGGCGGCCCCACTTCGGCCATAAATGCCAGCACTTTAGGATGTATTGAAGCGGCACTGGATGAGGAGTGCATTACTAAGGTTTATGGTGCTGCTCATGGAATAAGGGGTGTCCTAAATGATCGAATCTATGATTTGACACTGGAGGACAGGGAAGAACTGAGAATGATAAAAAACACACCGGGTGCCGTGCTTGGTGCCTGCAGGTATAAATTAAAAGATTTTCTCACCGATGATACGGAATACAAAAGGATATTGGATGTATTTGAAAAATACGACATCCGCTACTTTTTTTATAACGGCGGAAACGACTCCATGGATACATGTAGCAAAATAAGTACATATTTAACCAACAATGGCTATGAATGCCGGGTTATAGGTATACCTAAAACTATAGATAACGATCTTTCGGGAACGGATCACTGCCCTGGCTTTGGCAGTGCGGCAAAATATGTGGCAACCACGTGCATGGAGGTATACAGGGACGCAAAGACTTATGACACCGGCTCCATTACCGTGATGGAAATTATGGGTAGAAATGCAGGGTGGTTGGCGGGGGCATCGGCTCTTGCGAAGCAAAAGGGAATGGGCCCTGATTTGATATATCTACCGGAAGTCCCTTTTGACCTGGCCGATTACATAGCTGATGTAAGCCGTGTCTATGATAAGCAGGGGGATGTCTTAGTAGCCGTTTCGGAGGGAATAAAAGACAAAAACGGTACATATATAGCTGCTTACTTTTCGGATACGATAAAGGATAAGGATGCATTTGGTCATGCTACGATGGGGGGACTTGCCGGCTCTTTGGCAAACTTTGCTAAAGCTAAGATTACTACAGCCAAGGTCAGGGGCATAGAGCTCAGCCTTTTACAGCGATGTGCATCTCATCTGGCATCTAAAACGGATTTAGAGGAATCCTATATGGCAGGGAAGGCCGCATTCGAAGCAGCATTGGAAGGGCACACGGATAAGATGGTGGCTTTCGTTAGAGGTGAGGGACCGGAGTACTCATGCACCACAACGATGATAGATCTTATAGATGTAGCCAATATTGAAAAGAAGATTCCAAGGGAATGGATCAATATTGCAGGCAACGGTCTTTTGCAACCTTTCATAGACTATGTTGAACCGCTGATTCACGGGGAAGTCAACCTTAGGTTAGAAGATGGATTGCCTCGTTTCGCTATGCTCAATAGAATTTTGACGAGAGAGATATGAAAAAGGTGGATCCGTTACTGTATAATTCATTAAAAAAAAATCAAAAAAGCTGTTGACAAGGAGAAGAAGGTTTGCTATTCTAAATGAGCTGCCACAACTGAGGGTGGGAAGCCCCCGACCTATTAGGCAAAAAAAGATGTAAAAAAAGCGACAATAAAGTAAAAAAAAGAGGTTGACAAAGAGTCGCGGTTGAGGTAGTATAATATACGCGCCTTAGGAGGGAAGCCTGACTAAGGCCCCCGAAGAAAGCTTCGGGAAGAACCTTGAAAACTGCATAGTGCAGAAATTGAGTAAAGAAACAAGTACCATGATCAAGAGATTATGCTACTCGTTAATTCCAAGCACAAAACAAATAATAAGGAAAACAAACGCAATGCGTTTGATCCATGAGCAAGGTTAAATGGCGCAAGCCTTTTAATACAATTTTAATTTAGAGTTTGATCCTGGCTCAGGATGAACGCTGGCGGCGTGCCTAACACATGCAAGTCGAGCGTGAACCAACGGAATGAAGCTTCGGTAGAATGAAGTTGGGGAAAGCGGCGGACGGGTGAGTAACGCGTAGGCAACCTGCCCTATACTGAGGGATAGCCACTGGAAACGGTGATTAATACCTCATAAAGCCAAATACCCTCATGGGTAAGTGGCCAAAGATTTATCGGTGTAGGATGGGCCTGCGTCTGATTAGCTGGTTGGTGAGGTAACGGCTCACCAAGGCGACGATCAGTAGCCGACCTGAGAGGGTAATCGGCCACATTGGAACTGAGACACGGTCCAAACTCCTACGGGAGGCAGCAGTGGGGAATATTGCACAATGGGCGAAAGCCTGATGCAGCAACGCCGCGTGAGCGAAGAAGGCCTTTGGGTCGTAAAGCTCTGTCCTTGGGGAAGAAACAAATGACGGTACCCTTGGAGGAAGCCCCGGCTAACTACGTGCCAGCAGCCGCGGTAATACGTAGGGGGCGAGCGTTATCCGGAATTATTGGGCGTAAAGAGTGCGTAGGTGGTTTCTTAAGCGTGGGGTGAAAGGCAGTGGCTCAACCATTGTAAGCCTTGCGAACTGGGAGACTTGAGTGTGGGAGAGGAAAGCGGAATTCCTAGTGTAGCGGTGAAATGCGTAGATATTAGGAGGAACACCAGTGGCGAAGGCGGCTTTCTGGACCATAACTGACGCTGAGGCACGAAAGCGTGGGGAGCAAACAGGATTAGATACCCTGGTAGTCCACGCCGTAAACGATGAGCACTAGGTGTCGGGGCCGCAAGGCTTCGGTGCCGCAGTTAACGCATTAAGTGCTCCGCCTGGGGAGTACGTACGCAAGTATGAAACTCAAAGGAATTGACGGGGACCCGCACAAGCAGCGGAGCATGTGGTTTAATTCGAAGCAACGCGAAGAACCTTACCAGGGCTTGACATCCCTCTGACCGACCGGTAACGCGGTCTTCCCTTCGGGGCAGAGGTGACAGGTGGTGCATGGTTGTCGTCAGCTCGTGTCGTGAGATGTTGGGTTAAGTCCCGCAACGAGCGCAACCCTTGTCATTAGTTGCCATCATTAAGTTGGGCACTCTAATGAGACCGCCGGGGATAACTCGGAGGAAGGTGGGGACGACGTCAAATCATCATGCCCCTTATGTTCTGGGCTACACACGTGCTACAATGGTCGGTACAGAGAGAAGCAAAATCGTGAGGTGGAGCAAAACTCTAAAACCGGCCCCAGTTCGGATTGTAGGCTGCAACTCGCCTACATGAAGTCGGAGTTGCTAGTAATCGCGAATCAGAATGTCGCGGTGAATGCGTTCCCGGGTCTTGTACACACCGCCCGTCACACCATGGAAGTTGGGGGCGCCCGAAGTCGGCTAAGAAATAGGTTGCCTAAGGCGAACTCAATGACTGGGGTGAAGTCGTAACAAGGTAGCCGTATCGGAAGGTGCGGCTGGATCACCTCCTTTCTAGGATATTACTCTTTCTGCACTATGAGTTTTATATTAGACCGGCAGGCCATGCCGCAATTGATTTGGGGAATTAGCTCAGCTGGGAGAGCACCTGCCTTGCACGCAGGGGGTCAAGAGTTCGAGCCTCTTATTCTCCACCATGATCTTTTAAAAGATCAACTTAGAGGAACCTTGAAAACTGAATAATGTAATAAAAATTTACAACGAAAACGAATCGAGTTAAACCAAACTAAGAAATAGTCTTTCTTAGCGACGGGATAACTACAATTTTCAATGTAAACCGAGAAAACCAGAAAATCACTAAGTTTCTTAACGAAACAAAGAAGTCTGCTACGCTAGGCAGACGAAAGCTGATAAACAGTCGAAAGACTGAAAAGGTCAAGCGAAGAAGAGCATAAGGCGGATGCCTTGGCACTAGGAGCCGAAGAAGGACGTGACAAGCTGCGATAAGCTGCGGGCAGGTGCAAATAACCGTTAATCCGCAGATTTCCGAATGAGGGAACTCACCTACGGTAATGCGTAGGTATCCTGCAGTGAATTCATAGCTGCAGCGAGGGTAACCCGGGGAACTGAAACATCTAAGTACCCGGAGGAAGAGAAAGAAACATCGATTTCCTAAGTAGCGGCGAGCGAACGGGAAAGAGGCCAAACCGGTACCTTTGGTACCGGGGTTGTGGACCATCAAAAACGCAATGCGTTCATAGACGAAACTGACTGGAAAGTCATTCCGCAGAGGGTAAAAGGCCCGTAGTCGAAATGAACAATTTGTAAGATGGCACCAGAGTAGGACCGGACACGTGAAACCCGGTTTGAAGCCGGGGGGCCCACCCCCCAAGCCTAAATACTCCCTAGTGACCGATAGAGAATAGTACCGTGAGGGAAAGGTGAAAAGAACCCCGTGAGGGGAGTGAAAAAGAACCTGAAACCTTATGCTTACAAGCAGAGGGAGCGCAAGTGACCTCGTACTTTTTGTAGAACGGGCCAACGAGTTATGGTGTGTAGCAAGGTTAAGTTGTTCAGCAACGGAGCCGAAGCGAAAGCGAGTCTTAATAGGGCGCCATAGTTGCATGCTGTAGACCCGAAACCGGGTGACCTATCCATGTGCAGGTTGAAGTATCCGTAAAAGGGTATGAAGGACCGAACCCATATCTGTTGAAAAAGGTTGGGATGACGTGTGGATAGCGGTGAAATTCCAATCGAACCCGGATATAGCTGGTTCTCCTCGAAATAGCTTTAGGGCTAGCCTCAAAATAGATACGCGGAGGTAGAGCACTGAATGTTCTAGGGGCCTTCACCGGTTACCGAAAACTATCAAACTCCGAATGCCGCAGTATTGATTTTTGGGAGTCAGACTATGTGAGATAAGTTTCATAGTCGAGAGGGAAACAACCCAGACCAACAGCTAAGGTCCCCAAGTGTAAGTTAAGTGGAAAAGGATGTGGAGCTGCATAGACAACTAGGATGTTGGCTTAGAAGCAGCCACTCATTTAAAGAGTGCGTAATAGCTCACTAGTCGAGTGGCTCTGCGCCGAAGATAAACGGGGCTGAAACTTACCACCGAAGCTTTGGAATCATCCGAAAGGATGGTTGGTAGAGGAGCATCGTATGCGGGCAGAAGCATGATTGTAAAGTCTTGTGGACTGCATACGAGAGAGAATGTTGGCATGAGTAGCGAGAGGCAGGTGAGAATCCTGCCCGCCGAAAATCTAAGGATTCCTGAGGAAGGTTCGTCCGCTCAGGGTAAGTCGGGACCTAAGCCCAGGGCAAAGGCCGTAGGCGATGGACAACTGGTTGAGATTCCAGTACCACCGAAAGTCGTTTGAGTGAAGTGGGGACACAGGAGGATAGGCTGATCGCACCGTTGGTTGAGTGCGACCAAGCGTCAAGGGAGACAGTGTAGGCAAATCCGCATTGTCAATTCTGAGGCGTTACGGGGAGGGAAATATAAGTACCGAAGCAGCTGATTTCACACTGTCAAGAAAAGCCGCTAGCGAGACCGTAGGTGCCCGTACCGCAAACCGACACAGGTAGATGAGGAGAGAATCCTAAGGCGAGCGAGAGAACTATTGTTAAGGAACTCGGCAAAATAACCCCGTAACTTCGGGAGAAGGGGAGCCTGCGCAAGCAGGCCGCAGTGAAAAGGCCCAGGCGACTGTTTAGCAAAAACACAGGTCTCTGCAAAAGCGAAAGCTGACGTATAGGGGCTGACGCCTGCCCGGTGCTGGAAGGTTAAGGGGAAGTGTCAGGGCAACCGAAGCACAGAACTTAAGCCCCAGTAAACGGCGGCCGTAACTATAACGGTCCTAAGGTAGCGAAATTCCTTGTCGGGTAAGTTCCGACCCGCACGAAAGGCGTAACGATCTGGGCACTGTCTCAACAATAGACTCGGTGAAATTGTAGTACCGGTAAAGATGCCGGTTACCCGCAGCAGGACGGAAAGACCCCGTGGAGCTTTACTGCAGTTTGATATTGGACTTCGACGTTGCATGTACAGGATAGGTGGGAGACTAAGAGACCAGGACGCCAGTTTTGGTGGAGTCACCGTTGGGATACCACTCTTGTAACGCTGAAGTTCTAACTTAGCACCGTTATCCGGTGTGAGGACAGTGTCTGACGGGCAGTTTGACTGGGGCGGTCGCCTCCTAAAGAGTAACGGAGGCGCCCAAAGGTTCCCTCAGCGCGGACGGAAATCGCGCGAAGAGTGTAAAGGCAGAAGGGAGCTTGACTGCGAGACCAACAAGTCGAGCAGGGACGAAAGTCGGGCTTAGTGATCCGGTGGTTCCGAGTGGAAGGGCCATCGCTCAACGGATAAAAGCTACCCCGGGGATAACAGGCTGATACCCCCCAAGAGTCCACATCGACGGGGGTGTTTGGCACCTCGATGTCGGCTCGTCTCATCCTGGGGCTGAAGAAGGTCCCAAGGGTTGGGCTGTTCGCCCATTAAAGAGGTACGCGAGCTGGGTTCAGAACGTCGTGAGACAGTTCGGTCCCTATCCGCTGTGGGCGTTGGAAATTTGAGTGGAGCTGCCCCTAGTACGAGAGGACCGGGGTGGACATACCTCTGGTGTACCAGTTGTCCTGCCAAGGGCACCGCTGGGTAGCTAAGTATGGCCGGGATAAGCGCTGAAAGCATCTAAGTGCGAAGCCCCCCACAAGAATAGATTTCCTTCAGTTTAACTGATAAGACCCGTGGGAGACTACCACGTTGATAGGTCGGAGGTGGAAGTGCAGTAATGTATGTAGCTGACCGATACTAATAGGTCGAACGCTTGACCATTGGTTTTCAAAGAATTACATTGTTCAGTTTTGAGGGTTTTACCTTCAAAGATATTTGGTGAGTATAGCAGAGAGGATACACCTGTTCCCATCCCGAACACAGAAGTTAAGCTCTCTAGCGCCGACGGTACTTGGCGGGAAGCTGCCTGGGAGAATAGGTCCTTGCCAATTCGATTGAAAAACACGCTTGTCAGCGTGTTTTTCTTTTACAACAAAATGGAAGAGAGACTGTCTGTACAGGATTTTCCCAGCATCCTTGCTATATGCAGGTGAATGCGGTATAATATTGCGACTGTAAGTATACGTGGGGTATAGGTGGCACCTATGGATATGATGACACTATTGAAGATTATTTTTACCGGGTTGTTGTGCATGCCGGTTATTGCTATTGTTTATATCCTTTTTAGTAGACTTATGGATCAATATATTAAAAAGAAGTAGGCGATTGACATGGGAAAAGGGTTATTCATTACATTTGAGGGTCCTGATGGCGCAGGAAAAACTACGCAGATAAGTTATTTAGAGGACTATTTTAAAAAAGCGGGAATAGATGTGGTCATGACCAGAGAACCGGGTGGCACGCGCATCGGTGAAAGAATTCGTGATATAATATTGGATAATGATCATACTGAAATGGATTCCATGACGGAAACGTTGCTATATGCAGCAGCCCGTGCTCAGCATGTGGCTGAGGTTATTGCGCCGGCCTTAGATCAAGGCAAGGTGGTAATCTGTGATAGATTTGTCGATTCCAGCATTGCTTATCAGAGTTGGGGAAGGAAGTTAGGTGTCGCAGTTGAAGAGATCAATAGATTTGCTACAGGTGGGCTAACGCCTGCTCTAACTTTTTTGCTCCTCATTGATCCGGAGGAGGGGAGAAGGAGGGCGGAAAAGGGGCGCCAGGCTGATCGACTTGAATTGGAGGAAAATGCCTTTCACAGGGCAGTATACAGGGGTTATTGCCAGCTAGCTAAATCCGATCCGGAGAGAATTGTTACCGTTGATGCCGTGGGGGAAATTGATGAGATACACAAAATCATAGTGGATCGCGTGAAATGGTTTATAGAAAAAACCAACAATGAACTATTATCCGGTAAAGATTTATGAAGGATCAACAATTGAGGGAACTCCTTAATCATTTGGCAGGGGAAGGTACATTTTCTCATGCCTATGTTATTGAGGGAATAAAGGAGGGGGCAAAGGCGGTAATTGCCCGGGATTTTGCTGTTTCCATCTGCCAAGAGGAAGTAATTAGCGTTTCTGCCGGTTCCCATTCTTTGGGAAGCAAGTCTTTAGAAAAAACATTGAATCGCCTAGCGATAAAACCCTTCAAAGGGGATAGAAATGTGGCCATAATTGAGGATGCCGATATGATGACAACTGTGGCTCAAAACAGATTGTTGAAAACATTAGAGGATCCACCAGGCAAGAGCGTGATCATTTTGCTTTCTGAGAATATTGAGAATTTGCTTCCCACAGTATTATCAAGGTGTGTGGTGTTTCGCCTGGATGAGGAGATAGATTGGGAATCGGAAAAGGCCGATTACTATAAGGATATTGCAAATCAGGTAGGTATTATGGTCATGAGAAGGAAACCCTTTTATAGGCTGAACAGTCTGTTGGCTGAAATGGCCAAAAGCAGAGATGATGCCAGGAATTTTCTTGATGCTCTGGAAATATGGTTCAGAGATTTATTGTTTAATTCCATAGAAGGCTTGGGATTGAAAAACACTATGGAGCCCCTTCTGGCGCATGAGTTAAATAAGGAAATCATATACTATGCGGTAACCTTAATTGAGGAGGCACGTAGGGATTTAAGCAGGTTTACCAATTCGGGATATACCCTTAAAAGTCTGGCACTGAAATTGACCGTATAAATGGACAGGGAGGAAAGAACTATGACAAAGGTTGCCGGCGTAAGATTTAAAAAGGCCGGAAAGGTCTATTACTTCGACCCGGAAGGGTTTGATATAAAGCAGGGAGACCATGTTATCGTCGAAACAGCAAGGGGGTTGGAACTAGGAGTTCTGGTTGAAGATATAATGGAGGTGGAGGAGAGGGAGATAGTTTCACCTTTAAAAAATATTATACGAATTGCAGAGGAAAAGGATTTAGAGCATCATAAGGAGAATTTAAAGAAGAAGGAAAAGGCTTTAGAGCTTTGTCAAGAGAAGATTGATAAGCATGGTTTGGATATGAAGCTCATCGATGTGGAACATACCTTTGACAATAGTAAGATAATCTTCTATTTTACTGCCGATGGGAGGGTGGATTTCAGGGAATTGGTAAAGGATCTGGCAGGTGTTTTCAAAGTCCGAATTGAGCTGAGACAGATTGGTGTAAGAGATGAGGCAAAGATGATAGGGGGAATAGCCAGCTGTGGCAGGCCATTGTGCTGTCATTCCTGGTTACCGGATTTTGAACCGGTTTCTATCAAAATGGCAAAAATTCAAAACCTTTCTTTAAATCCCTCTAAGATTTCCGGCATTTGTGGTAGGCTTATGTGTTGTTTGAAATTTGAAAATGATATCTACATTGAGTTGCGAAAGGGTATGCCTGAGGTTGGCGAGAGGGTAAAAACAGAAGATGGAATAGGGATAGTAGTAGAGGGAAATATTTTTGAAAATAAAGTAAAAGTCCGATTGATCCTTGAGGAAAAAAGTGAAAAGGGGCCGGAGAAACTGTCTAGTGAAATATACACCTATACTAAGCAGCAGGTAAAAAGGCTTTCGGGAAGAAAGAAGGATAGCGTAAGGGAGGACGAAATAGAGCCTCAATTGATGGATGAAATACGGAATCTGTTGGAGGATTAAAGGTGGTATTGCACGATGGAGAACGAATTGATTCCATAGGCTTTGGTAATCTTAAACTGATTCAGAACCCAAGCGAGTTTTGTTATGGTGTGGATGCAGTGTTGCTTGCTGATTTCGCAAAGCTGAAAGATGGGTCAAGGGCAATAGATTTAGGGACGGGTACCGGGATAATACCTTTAATACTTAGCCACAAAACCGGTGCTCACGAGATTAAGGGGGTTGAGATCCAGGAAAAGTCCTGGGAAAGGGCTACCCGCAATGCAAAACTCAATGGATTGGAGGACAGGATTCACTTTATACTGGGGGATGTGAAGAATTTTTACAAAGAATCAGATTTAGAGGCATTTGATGCAGTTTTAGCAAATCCGCCTTACACCAAAGGGGAAGGGGGAATTAAAAGTTGCAATGCCGCCAGGATGATAGCCAGGCATGAATCCTCCGCAACCTTGGGAGACTTTTTAAAAACCGCTTCACTGTTATTAAAACCTCGCGGCGAGTTTTTCATGATTCATCGCCCAACGCGATTGGTAGAAATATTCTGCCTGTGCAGAGAATATCAAATGGAGCCAAAGGAGGTTAAGCTTGTGATGCCATACCCGGGGGAGGAACCCAACCTAATTTTAATAAGGTGTGTAAAGGGTGGTGGAATTGAGCTGAGGTTTCATCATCCACTTTATATTTATGATGGAAAGGGCGGTTATACGCAGGAGCTGCTCAATATTTATGAGAGAAAAGGTTAGCTTCTTATTATTCGTAAATAAAAAGACATCCCATTGCTTGATGGGATGTACATATTGTGATAAGGTCGCAGTTATTTCCATTAAAATGAGGTGAGCTAATCTTTTTTGATTTCTTCAACGCAATTTATGCAAACCATCTTATCAAAAATGCGCTTTACATCTTTAGCATTACCGCAGAATATACAGGCAGGTTCGTACTTTTTTAGTACTATTAAATCACCATCAACAAATATTTCAATAGGGTCTTTTATATTTATGTTGAGAGTGCGCCTTAATTCTATGGGGAGTACAATACGGCCTAACTCATCTACCTTCCTTACAATTCCTGTAGCTTTCATATTTTTCGGCAAGCAATTTCGTGATTATACCTATGAGGATGATTACCCCTGAAGCAAACCATAATCCTTGCATCCTCCTTTCTTTCATTTAGTGAAATTAACTTATAATCAGAATTTTAATTAGTACAGATAATAATAACATTTAATGGGAAAAAAGTCAATCTTTTTTCATGCTCATTATGAGATTTCTTAAGGATCCCAGCCCGTTTATTATGGATGTCAACGCGCTTATTATGCTTTGATTGCCTTTTATTATATCTGAAATATTAGAGGTTGATTTTTTTACATCTTCAATAATTTTTTGCGCATCCAAAGCGGTTTCTGATGCTATGCCGCTTACAACCTGGGCATCTTCCAGAATTTTAGTTAAATTTTTTGCTGCGGGAATCAGGTTACGGATAAGGGCTATTATATAAAAGAGAAGAATTAGCACCCCTACTCCTATCAGGATTATTCCCGCCTCTCCCAAGGTTATAGTTATATCCATTTAATGTTCCTCCAAAATCTAATTAAGTTTAACCGGCACTCCGTGGCGATTTCTATTCATATATCAACAAATCGTACTCCTCTAATCCCATCATACCCTAATTATGGGGTACATGGTAGAAAAGTTCAACATATTTTTAAAAGTAGAGCATATATTTGGGATAAGGTAAGGGGTTTTAATTTGTATGATGAATTATATTTGGGCGGCTATGATGGTTGCGGGCATAGTCTTTGCCGCTATCACCGGCCAATTAGCCGCTTTTACGGATGGTTTGATGAATAGCTGCACCAAGGCAGTGGGTTTTGTAATAGGTCTTGCAGGGATTATGGCTGTGTGGTCAGGGCTTATGAATATTGCAAAGAATACAGGTCTTATGAACACATGTTCAAAGGCGGCATGGCCGATGATGAGGTATCTTTTTCCTAAGGAGAAGGATAGGGAAACGCTGGCAACAATGCTTATGAGCTTTATGGCTAACATTTTCGGCGCCGGTAATAGCGCTACAGTATTTTCCATAAAGGCCATGGTACGTCTTGATGAGGAAAATGGGCATAGCAATGTAGCAAGCGATGCTATGTGTATGTTTCTGGCGGTAAACATGTCCATGGTTCAACTAGTTCCCATAACCATAATTAAAATAAGGGGTGATGCAGGTTCCATTGATCCGGGAGATATTATCGTTCCTTCAATTATAGCTGGGCTTTTTTCCATGGCGGTTTCCGTTGGAGTATGTAAATTCTTTGAGGGGAGGAATAAGCAGCCGTGACTACCTTTTTAAGCACACTATCGGTAGGGTTTATTCCGGCTATCTTTACCTTAATAATCCTGCACGGCATATGGAAAAGGGCACCGGTTTACGAACACTTCATTGAGGGTGCGAAGGAGGGAATAAGGACAGCAGCTGAAATACTCCCCTTTATCATTGCCATTTTTATAGGCATAGAGGCATTGGTAAGCTCAGGTGCACTTAAATATCTGGAAAATTTTTTAAAGCCTGCTTTAGAGTTTTTGCATATCCCAAAGGAAATCACTCCCCTGATATTGCTTCGACCCGTATCGGGAAGCGGATCCCTGGTGGTGGTTGAGCATATAGTGAATCAATATGGGCCGGATAGCTTTGCAGGTAGAGTTGCTTCCGTTATGGCCGGCAGTTGCGAGACTATTTTTTATGTGCTTGCGGTGTATTTTGGTGCAACGGCAGTAAAGAAAATGCGACACGCTCTTTGGGCTGGGCTTATCGGATATGGGGCAGGAATAGCAGGTTCTGTTTGGGTTTGTCATTACCTGTAAAAATTAAGTAGGAATATATTTTCAGAGGGGGGGAGATAATGAACGAAGAGAGGAAAGGCGAGAAAATATGTTTTGTCCCCCTTTAGCATATTTAAGAAGTCCTTTTTTCTCATACGGGCGTAGATTTGCGCCTTGAGGGGATTGTTAAATCACCTGAGAATCAGTATGGCTTCAAGTTGAAGTCATGCTGATTTTTCATTTCGAATATCCTTGTTTTTTGACAAAAATCAAAAAAGTGATATACTATGAAGTTGGTAATAGAATGCTATGTCAATAGAATTAAATATAAATAATAGAATCATGGAGGAATACCGTGGCAAAATATATCATCGAAAAATCTGAACCCTTAAAAGGTGAGGTGGTAATCAGCGGTGCAAAAAATGCAGTGTTGCCCATTTTGGCGGCCACTCTTTTGACCGAAGGTGAATGTGAGATTTTAGAGGTTCCGGCCCTAAGGGATGTGGATGTGATGTGCAGACTCTTAAGAAGCATAGGAGCCGATATTAAGGAAGATCTTGAACATAACAGAATATGTACCAGCGTAGGGAGCATAAAGGAACATGAGGCCCCATATGAATTGGTAAAGCGAATGAGGGCATCTATATTAGTAATGGGACCACTTCTTGCTAGGACGGGCAGGGCAAGAATATCGCTTCCCGGTGGATGTGCTATTGGAGATAGGCCCATAGCTTTGCATCTAAAAGGATTTAATGCCATGGGAGCCGAGATAGAAATGGGGCATGGGTTTGTAGAAGCAGTGGTAAATGATTACCTGCGGGGGGCAAAGGTTTATTTGGACTTCCCCAGCGTTGGGGCCACAGAAAATATAATGATGGCTGCGGTTCTTGCCAGGGGAATGACTGTAATTGAAAATGCGGCGGAAGAGCCTGAAATTGTTGATTTAGCCAATTTTTTAAACAAGATGGGAGCCAAGATCAAGGGTGCAGGTACCGACACAATCAGAATTGAAGGTGTGGATTCTTTAAGGGGTGTCAAGCATGGGGTTATTCCCGACCGCATTGAAACAGGAACCTTTATGGTGGCGGCGGCCATTACAAAGGGGCAGGTTTTGCTGAAGAATGTGGTTCCGGATCATGTAAAACCTGTTATTGCAAAGCTGATGGAATGTGGGGTTATAATTGAGGATACCGATGAGGGGCTTTTGGTTAAAGCGGGAGAACGGCCCATTATTGCCACAGATATTAAGACCATGCCTTATCCCGGATTTCCTACGGATATGCAGCCTCAATTTATGGCGCTGTTAGCAACAGCAGACGGCCCCAGTCTTACCGTTGAAAATATATTTGAAAATCGCTATATGCATGTGGGTGAGCTAAATCGTATGGGAGCGGATATTAAAATAGAGGGTAGGAGTGCGGTCATACCCGGGGAACGCAAGCTTCAAGGGGCACAGGTTTTGTCCACCGACCTGAGGGCAGGTGCCGCCATGGTTCTGGCAGGTCTGGCAGCGGAAGGTCAAACTGAGTTAGCAGAGATTTATCATATTGAACGCGGATATGAGAATTTTGTGGAAAAGTTTAATCGCCTTGGGGCAAAAATTCGAAGGATAGAGGATTAAAACTCAGTTTAAACGCTTTAAATCGATGCCGCTGTAATAGTGACAAAGGATGCTGATATAATCATATCCTTCCTCAGCCATGCCTTGGGCACCCCATTGGCTCATTCCCACACCGTGGCCGTATCCATATGTGGTAAATACCGGATTTCCTTTGTTGAAGGAGATGGTAAAGTTGGCGGAACGGAGGCCGAGCAAGTCTCTGATTTCTCTACCGCTGACCATTTTATCGCCAACCTTTATTTTTTCAACACGACCGCCGTTGCTGCGAGAAATCACCTTGATGGTGGATTGGTTAACCGATGTGGAACCATAAGCCCTTTTGACCTTTTCCGCAAATGTGGGAAGAGGTATGGTTGTGGATTCTCCGCTGTAAGGGGCATTGCTTTCATATGGACTTTCCACACCCCGTAGATAGGGAAGGGCAGATACGAAAACATCTTCTGAATTCTCTGTTCGCCCCCCGCTTGCGGAATGAAACAGGGGCTGCTCCACAAGGGAACCGTTGTAATACATGACCTGTCCCCTGGTATCCTTTACCGCATTTTTTATTATGGGCCATTGTGTATCCATCCACCTTGAGGATTTTATTGATTCAAGTTCTTTAGGGCTTCTATAGACCTGGCAATGTGGACCGTCGCAGAGAGGGGCATGGGGGTGATCCATAGAATTGCCTGTAGCTGCTCCTCGCATCACTTTTGATACAGCATAGGTGCGTGCCGCAACAGCCTGGGCTTTTAGAGCTTCATAGGGAAAGGAAGAAGGCATTTCGCCTGCCACCACACCTGCTGTGTATTCCTCCAGGCTCAAAACCATGATTTTCCCTGTTGATCTTTGTAAAACCTTCACCTTTGGAGCTTCCATACCGCAGAGAGGGATAACAATATTAGATTTAGCCGATGAGTCTCTATCAAGGATATCCTGTCCCCATTTTCCACCCCATTCCAATCCGAATTGGGAATTGCAGGTGGTGCTTAAAAAGAGTGCTGTAAACATGGGAAAGCAGACAAGGAGCAGGAAAGTGGCGCCAATGATGATGATAGGCGCATTTAAGCAGTTCCTGAGTCCCCTAAAACCCTGAGGTAATCGCTTCTTTACAATTCTTTTTATTTTGAGCATATTATAACCCCCCCATATATAAGGTATGGGGGTTGGTAGTTATTATTCCATTTGCCTTATTTTTTTCTTAAATATGCGAAACTGTACAGGGTGCCAACGAAGAACGCACCACCGACTATGTTCCCAAGGGTTACGGGTAGCAGGTTGGTGTAAAACATATTTATCCAGTTCAGGGCATCCATCTGAGATTGTGAGACCCCAAGATCTAAGGCAGCCTGAGCCCATAGGATGTTTTTCTTTGCTAAAATTCCCATGGGGATATAGCACATATTCGCTACACTATGCTCAAAACCGGAACATATGAAAAGCCAAATGGGGAAAAAACAGGATAGCAACTTGCCTACAACATCCTGGGCAGCATATGACATCCAAACGGCAAGGCATACAAGCCAATTGCATAGTATTCCCAAAATAAAAGCCGAGGGAAAGGATAAAGCAACTTTGCCCGCTGCTGCTTTAATAGTTACTGCTGCAAGGATGTTGTTACTGCTGCTAAAAAGGGGTGTTGAGGCAACCATCCATGCAATCAATAGGGATCCTAACAGATTTCCCGTCCAAATAAGCATCCAGTTGATAAGCATTTTGGATATGTGAACTTTGCGTTCTATAACGCCAACGATTATCAATGTGTTGCCGGTAAAAAGTTCCCCGCCTGCCACTACCACCAGCATTAAACCGGTACCGAAAATAGCACCTGCTAGGCAGCGACCCAGGCCAAAGGTGCCGGGTTCAGCAAGGAGATTGTGGGCTGCCATGTTTGAGCCATAGGCGGCAAATCCTATAAAAGCCCCGGCTAAAATGGCCAGGATACAAGCACGTCCTTTAGTAAGATCTATTTTTTTTACACTGACATCCGAGCAGAATGAGGCAATTTCAGCTGGAGATAGAAATCCATTATTCATAAAAAATCTCCTTTAAACCATACTCTTTTATTTAACTGCATTACTATATCCTATAATAGCATATGATACAACAAAATTTTCAAAAAACCACTTTACCATATTCTTGTTTTACATGTTGTAATTCGGGTATAATTTAAAGTAGGAGTAAAGGTATGTTTGATATTCGTGAAAATTTAAAAAAGATTCCGGACACCCCGGGGGTGTATTTGCATAAAGATAGATCCGGTCAGATTATTTATATAGGAAAGGCCAGGTCTCTTAAAAATCGTGTACGCCAATACTTTCAATCATCCGGTCGATTGGATCCTAAAACCAGGGCAATGGTATCCCACATTGCGGAATTTGAATATATCACTACGGGCACTGAGATGGAAGCCCTTTTATTGGAGTGCAACCTTATAAAAAAACATATGCCCAAATACAATATCCTCCTTAGGGATGATAAGACTTTCCCCTACATAAAAATCACCATGGGTGAAGAGTGGCCCAGGTTGGTGAAAACAAGAAAGGTGATAAGGGATGGTGGGAAATATTTCGGCCCTTATGCAGATGTCAGTGCGGTAAATCAGATAATTGATCTGTTCTCGTCAATTTATAAATTGAAAGCCTGTGGTATCAAAAGTTTTCCTGTAAACCCGAAACCATGCCTTAACTTTCATATTGATCGATGCAAGGGAATTTGTACAGGAGAGGTTGAAAAAGGGGAATATATGTATAATGTTGGTAGGATTGCAGAGTTTTTAAGCGGTAGGGATGATGAGATTCTCAAGGAATTAGAAAAAAAAATGGAGGAGAAATCTGCCGGGTTGGAATTTGAGGAAGCTGCCATACTTAGGGACCAGATTGGAGCGATAAAGGCAATTATGGAAAAGCAAAGTGTATCGCTGTCAAAGGTGGCGGATATGGATGTATTGCTTACAATTGCCGGCCAAGACAATTTTGGTGTGGTATTTTTTGTCCGGGATGGGAAATTATCCGGCAGGGAGAGTTTCCCCTTGCCAACGGATTTACCGGGAAGCCGTGAGGAAATGACAACTGCTTTTTTAGAACAGTATTATTCTGACTCAGCTGTGATACCCAAAGAGATCTTAGTGGAAATGGATTTATCGGATAAGGAGCTTTTGGAAAGATGGCTTTCGAATTTAAGGGGGGGGAGCGTTAAAATAAACAATCCTAAAAGAGGGGAGAAGCATGCGCTTATTGAACTGGCTAAGAAAGATGCCCGTCAGATGGAAGAATACTTTAGGGAGAAGGCCAGAAATCAAAAAGAGAAATCTGAAAGGATAACCAGCATCTTATGCCATATAACTGGAAGGGAACTTCCTGCGGAAGGCCTTCGCATTGAAGCCTATGATATATCAAATACCGGTGGAATGAATTCGGTAGGGGCAATGGTGGTTTTTGAAGATGGAAGACCGGTACCCAAATCCTATAGGCGATTTAAAATAAGTACTGTAGAAGGTGCTGATGATGTGGGGAGCCTGCAGGAGGTAATATATAGACGAATGAAGCGGGGCTTATCCGGTGATTCAGGGTTTGATCATCTTCCAAACCTAATATTAGTAGACGGAGGGAAGAATCAGGTAAAGGGGGTTGAAAAGGTTCTTTATGCATTAAAGTCAGACATTCCGGTATTGGGAATGGTAAAAGATGATAGACATAGGACCAGAGGGATTGTATTCGGCCATGAGGAATTTAATATTAAAAAATACCCGTTTCTATATCACTATATTGGTTTGATCCAGGAGACGGTTCACAGATATGCCATTGAATATCATAGGGGACTTAGGACAAAAAAAATGAAAGGATCCATTTTAGACGACGTGGATGGCATAGGGGAAAAACGACGAAATGCATTACTGAATCACTTTGGCAGCATTGAAGCAATAGCGGGGGCTGAAGTAGAAGAATTATCCCGGGTACAGGGAATGAATAGACCTGTTGCTGAAAACCTTAAGAAACATTTGCATAATTTAATTGTAGAAAAGTAATTATAGTGATATAGTATGTAGAAGCTTTCATTATTTAATGGTTTAGGAGGAAAAAGCACATGACAGAGAAAGAAAAAAATCCTTGCGTTTGCAATGGTGACTGTTGTGAAGGCAACGATGAGGTGGATTATATTACCTTAGAATTTGATGATGGAGAAGAAATCGAATGTGAGATCATGGGAGTCTTTGAGTTTGACGGCAAGGAATACATTGCCCTGATCCCCGAGGATGATTCTGATGATGTATATATCTATGGATATAAGGAAGTTGGCGAGGATGAGTTTGAATTGGTGGATATAGATAATGAAGAAGAATTCGAAAAGGTTGTAAAGGAATTCGAAGCCATCACGAGTCAGGAATAGAAAAGCTCGAACCCCAGGTTTATTTCCTGGGGTTTGTCTATGCCCTGAGGGTGTTTTATATACCCTTTTCCTAATCATTTTTTCAGGTTACGAAAGAAGATTATTGATATGCCCAGCATAAGAAAACCAGGCAAGGTAATGGAATATGAAAAATGACTTTCTTTTATGGTGATGTAAAAACATAAGGCTGAAATCACCATGAAGAATAAGGCAATCAACAGGCGTTTGGTAACTTCGGACATATTTTTCTCCTTGAATCCATAATTGGGGTCAAAATGATTTTATCATGGATTCAACCATGGTTACAAGCCATGCCAAGAATTAGATGGATTTAATCCTCCCAAACCTCTTTGTCTGTTGGAATGTGTGCATCTTCCATATTGTATGCTATTCTTGATACATTCATAAGATGTTTGTAATCCAGGTTTTCCGAAATGGAGTTGTTGCCCCATGAACCGCACCCAAGGGTATTGCTCGGAGCCAATCCGTTGTTATAACTTCCTGCCGCGGCAATGGCGCAAACCTGGTTTACCACAAATCTGGAAACACTGATTGCTTCTGCAGCATATTCAATATGATTCCTATCGTTTGAATGAATGGATAAGGAATGTCCCTTACCCTCCATTTCTAAATTGGTCTTTGCAATGTCCACAGCTTCTTCAAAACTGTCATATTTAATAGCCGCAATGCATGGACACATTTTTTCCTTGGCAAGAACCTCCTCCTGTCCAAATCTTTCGGTTTCTAAGACTATAACCTTAACTTTTTCGTCAATATTAACCCCCGCCAGCTGGCCTATGCTTTGTACCGACTGCCCCACAACATGCCTGTTTATTATCCCCTCTTCTGTAAAAAGTGCCTTGCGGAATTTGTCAATCATATCCGGATCCTTGACAACTAAAGCGTCATTTTTATCAAAAAGATCCATTATCTCGTCATAATTCTCCCTTGGGCAGATTACAGTTTGTTCTGCCGTGCACAGAATCCCGTTATCGAAGATTCTTCCCGCTATGATCTTTGGTACTACAGTGCTATAGTCCACATCCCGGTCTAAAATGGTTTGTACATTACCGGCTCCCACGCCTAAAGCCGGCTTTCCTGAGCTGTAAACGGCCTTGACCATGCCCATTCCCCCTGTGGCAATAACCACATCCACTGCCTTCATCAGCGCATTTGTCATCTCCCTTGAAGGATCATCCAATATTTGTATAAGGTCCTCCGGCAGTTGTATTTTTTTCAATTCCTCTCGCATCAGATTAACTGCCCTGGCAGAACATGCCCTTGCTCTTGGATGAGGTGCAAGAATGATGGCATTGCCTGTCTTTAAAGCAAACATGGAATTGCTCATCGAGGTAACCACGGGATTTGTGGTTGGTGTTATGGCCCCGACGATTCCCATGGGCTTAGCCACCAGGGTGATTCCTGTCCTTTCATCCCTTTCTATAATACCTCTGGATTTCTTACCCTTTAAGTGATGATATATTAGCTTGGGCTTATTCTTATGCTTTGCAATTTTATCATTCACATTGCCCATGCCTGTTTCGTTTACCGCATGCTCTGCAAGTATTTCAGCATTTTCCACGATAACCCTTGCAATCACCTTTACGGCTTCATCAACTTTTTTCTGACTCATCTTTTCAAACACTTTTTGTGCTGAGGTGGCCTTTTGAATCAAATCATTTATAGTATCATTTATATACATTTCGTTCCTCCGTTAATCTTGAATTTCACCTCCGCCGATGCTAACGTGTATCTTCGGGTTATATTCCTGTGTCATTTCTTTTATTCTTTGAAGAATTGGTGAATTGTATTCCATTGATTCTAATTCGTCAAAACTATAGTTTTCGCCAATCATGGGATATTTTGCTTCACCCAGGTTGTGATAAGGGAGGAGATTGACCTCGGGGATAACAGATAAGCTGCTTACGAATCTGGCAACATCCATTGTCATTTCATCATCATCGCTTATTCCCGGTATAACAGGTCTTCTTATAATAATGCGAGGGGATCCTTTTTCTTCCCATCTTTGGCATAACTTCCTTATGTTTTCCAGTATTATTTTGTTTGAAACCCCAGTATATTTTTTGTGTTTATCGTCATCCATAATTTTCAAATCCACAAAAACTATATCGCAATATTGAGCTACTTCTTCCAAATGTTCCCAGGGTGCATAGGCAGAGGTTTCAATAGCTGTACTGAGAAAAAGACAGCCCCGGCACTTTTTCAAAAGGGCAGCTGCACCTTTGTATTGAAGAAGTACCTCTCCTCCGGACAGAGTTACTCCTCCTTTTGTACGACGATAAAAAGAGGCGTCTTTGGATATGATTTCATAAAGCTCGCCTACAGTTTTTTTATAGCCGATTATTTGTCGTGCCTTTGAAGGGCATGAGGCAACGCAGTTTCCACATGCGTTGCACTCATCGAAATTCATTTCTAATATACCCTTGTCATTGAAATAGTTGCAATTTTTAGTGCAAGCCTCAATACAGGCCCCGCAATTAGTGCAAAGGCTTTTATTAAAGGCCAGGTGTGATTTCCTTGAAAGTCCGAATGGATTGCTGCACCATTGACAGCGCAGGGGGCAACCCTTGAAGAAGATAATGGTCCTTATCCCCGGGCCGTCTTCATTCCTGTAATGCCCTATATCAAATATATCGATTGTAAGGTTATCATTCGTGTTGCTCATTTAGAATTTATGCTCCGTTCTATTGATAACATCCTCCTGACAGCGGCGGCTTAAGTCCGTCCAATAAACACTATATCCGGCTATGCGAACCATAAGGGTGGGATATTTTTCCGGATTTTCCAACGCATCTATTAAAACAGCCTTATCCACGGTGTTAAATTGTACATGATATACCCCATAATCATTTAGCATAGTCCTTATGAGATTGGCAAAATTGTTTATCCCTGATATCTTGTATTCAGGCTCGTAATAGGTTGATTCAGGTGTATTTAAAACTGGTATCATGATTATATCTCCTTTCTATTTTTTAGCTATTAGCTCAGAATTGCTGATCCACATATTGAGCAAGGTTCCGTTAGAGTATATGGGATAATTAAGCTTTCCATAGCTTCTTGCTGCAAAGGTGGGGCCCTTGGTGTCAGCCTGCTGGGTTGCAGACATGGTGTCGGACAGGGGTTGGCCTGCAAGTCTACCATTAGGAGTTGCGCCGGTCATGGCTCCAAAACCTATGTGAGCTTGAACCATTTGAACCGCCGGATCACAATAACCACCCCGGTAATTTTTAAGACCCCGTGTTGTATCTGCAAAGAACTTCCAAAGCATAGAAGCATCATTATCCACATAATCATCGTCATTTCCATATTTTGGTGCAGAATCAAGTTTGGACTTTAAGTCCTCATAGCCTTCATAGTTTGCATCTATGGCAGCCTTTAAATCCTCAAGGCTATATGATTTGTCATCATATATAACCTTTTTGATCGCAGCCACCGAGTCCACAAGGGTTCCAAATCCTATAAGCTGGATGGTTGGCCCCACATTGCAAAGAGCACCGCCCGCAGCGGCATCAAGACCTTTTTCAACAGCGCCATTCAAAAGCAATGTATAGGTTGGAAGTTGAAACTGCTCTGCAAGGATCTTTTCCGCTATGATGGCATTCTTATGAGAGTTTTTTATGGCCCATTCAATTTGACCTTTAACGGCATCAAGGAAATCCTCGTAGGTATTGTATTGGGATAAATCACCGCTATCATATGAAAGCATCTGACCGCTTCCATAGCCATCGACTCCCTCGGGCTTAATTCCGTGGGTTAAAACCAGGGTAGGGGCATAGGCTACATTTATGATACAGGAATCTGTATGGCCATATTGATAGCCCATAACACCGGGTTCTACACAGCCTATGGGAGAGCCCAGCTCTAATATTTGTTCCTGAGTGTAGGGGCTTTTTCCATGCAGTCCGCCGGCTCGATTTTCAAGCATTCCAATTAAGGATTCCACGTTGAAGAAGGAGGGATGCCCCATTCCTTCCGATGCTAATTTAACCGCTTCCAAAAGCAAATCATCAGGGGTTTTCTGATGTAGAAGTAGGCTTATGGTGGGTGCGGTGGTTTTTGCATGCCTCATGGCACGTAGGCAGAGGAAGGATAATTCATTTGAAGCATCTCGCCTATTTTTGTCCAGGCCACCTACATCTATATGGGGATATCTATAGTAACCACCAAAATAGTAGGCCAGATTGGTGGACTGAAACCATGGGTTGGATGTGGTTTTTATATATAGCTCCTCTATAAATTCCATGGCTAATTCCGGGGTAAGGCTTCCATCTTCTATGCCCTTTTTGTAAAAGGGATACATATATTGATCAAAGCGCCCATAGGTTACCGAAGGACCAGCACCTTCGATAAACAGCATACAGAATACAAGCCAGACAACCTCTATGGCTTCATAGAAATTGCGTGGTGGGTTCCATGGGACATGGCGCATACATTCTTCCATGGCAAGCAATTCCTGTCTACGTATGGGATCCTTCTCCTGAGAAGCTTTTTCCTTGGCTGCATCTGCATAATTTTCAGCCATCTGCTTGATTCCCTCAAGAACAAGGATAAGACCTTCGTAGAATTCTTTCTTATCTATGCTGGCAGGATCTTGTGGATCCAACTCTTCCAGACATTTTTTTGCCAGATCATATTTTCCCTTAAATCCATGTTCCATAAGATAAGGATAATCGGGAAGAAAATGAGAGCCATGGGACGTGATGTAATTAACCACATCAGCAAAACCACCGGCCTGCGATTTCATAGCCTCTTCCTCCGGAATATACTTAGACCAAAGACTCGTCAGCGTTTTGTCTTTCCAGTAAGGAATAAGTTCGTCTCGAAGTTCTTTTTTGTCCTCCTCGGATATCTGGAAGGGGTCGTATGGTCTTGTTTCCATGTTATCCAGGTCATCGGCAAGCCAATGGGCATGCATTTCTATGGCAATTTGCACTCCTCTTATTCTGGAGGCAGGCCACCCTGCCAATCTTTCATAATCGTAAATTACCGGTTTAATTGTTCTATAAAGCTCTGCCGATGCCTTGTAGCGCCTTCTGATCTGAGGCTGACCCTCTGTTTCTTTATAGACTTTTGTTAATACCTTTGCTCTAAAAATATCTCCATTTGGACGTTCCGCATGGAGCATTCCGTTTAGTTCTTGAATACGCTTAGTGCTTCCAACCTTCGCTATCTTACCGTCACGTATTTCAAGGCCTAGCTTTGCTCCTGATGATTCAGACATTTTTACACCTCCTATGATTGATATGCATAATCGCTTACATTGGGATTATTATTCTACATATTACATGATATATTTATTGCAATTTTCATGCCACTTTACAGCTTTGCTATATATTTACCCATTAACCTATATTAATTATAGCCCAATTATCATAAAATATCAATTAAGCTGTAACTGTAGTTATCATTCATCCAATTAAATTTTTAAGGAGCTATAATTGAGTTTAATTACTCATTACATGGTATAATAGTGATGGTTTAAATAATTTCACAATATGAGGTAGTTATGAAAAAGAATAATGTCAACAATAAAAGTCTCCTTCCTTATAATCCGGATATAATAGCCTCAGAGTTTTTAAATATTTCTATGATACTAACTATACTGGATGATATTGAAGTAGCGATTGTAGCCGTAGATGATAAAGGCCTGATTTATTATGCAAATAAAAAATATGGGGAACATATAGGTAAATCCCTACATGATATAATAGGAAAATGTTTACCGGATGTATATAAGGGATCCACAACAATGGTAGCATTAAACGCAAAAAAGAGGATTGTTATTGAGAAAAAAACATGTCCCATCGATGCAAGTAAATTAGTAAGAGGAATTACCCGTCCAATCATAATAGACGATAAATTGTTAGGGGCATTTTCTCTCTATATGGACATGCCAATGGAGAAATTCGAATTAGATTCTTCTACTGAAGGATTCTTTGCGTCATATATAAGGCAAAGGTTATTTGATTCGGCAAAGGAACTGGATGAGTTTAACATCATAGGTCAAAGTGATGCTTTCCTTGAAATTATTGAAAAAGCCTCCATAATAGCGGAAACAGATGTATCCGTAATGATAGGCGGGGAAAGCGGTGTTGGAAAAGAGGTAATAGCAAAGTATATACATAACAAAAGCCACAGAAAGGACAAACCTTTCGTTGTCATAAACTGTGCATCAATTCCGGAAGCGCTTGTAGAGAGCGAATTATTTGGCTATGAGGGTGGTTCATTTACGGGAGCTAAGCCCGGAGGGAAACCAGGTAAATTTGAATTAGCTAAAGGGGGAACATTATTCTTAGACGAGATTGGAGATATGCCATTGAGCATGCAACCTAAGCTGCTTCGGGCAATCCAGGAGAATGAAATAGAAAGAATAGGGGGGGAAAAGCCTATATCCACCAATATAAGAATAATTTCAGCAACTAACAGGCCCTTAACTAATATGGTAGCAGAAAACACTTTTAGACAGGACCTTTATTACAGAATTAATTCTTTCAATCTGCAAATCCCGCCATTAAGGGAAAGAAGGGAGGATATCAGGCTGTTTTTGGGATTCTACTTGGAGAAGTTTAACGAGAAATATAATAAAAATGTAAGCCTATCCCCCGATGCCCTGTCCTTTTTGTGTAACCAAGATTGGCCGGGAAATGTCAGGGAGATTAGAAGCTATATGGAAAATTTAGTTATATTGACAGCGGAAGGGGAGTGTGGTGCTTCCGCCATACGCAATTATTCAAATCAAAAAGTGGGAAATGAGGAAAAGGTCTTTATTCATCCTGAGAAAAAGGAAGATATAAAAAGTCTGAATCAAATTATGGATGAAGCGGAAAGAAACGCAATAATAGAAGCATTAGAAAGGACTAATGGCAATAAAACAAAAGCGATGGATATCCTTGGAATTAGCAGGAAAACTTTTTATAAAAAGTTGAATAAATATGATTTAATTTGAAGGTATACAAAAGAATCATTCTGTTGCAGAAAGGAAACAGAAAAGGACACATGGTATACACTACCTCCCGGAATGGTCACATCAAATAGAAATGGGATGTGGCAACCCTTTATTTTACAATATTAACAAAACCACCTCATGAATTGGCATAAGTATTGCATTAAGTTAGGTATAAAGGTTAATACTATTGCTACTACCATGAAATGAGTAGATTTTTTTGGGGGTGAAAAAAATGTAAAATATAAGGGCAGTGGTTATATCAAATGAAGGGAGGTTGTTTTAATGGCAGATTATTTAAAAAAGAAAACCCCACCGCAAACTTGGACTGCCTGGGGCTTTTTATGGATTATCTATGCAATGAATGCAAACATAAGAGAACTACTAAATAGAATTTCCCCATATATTATTAACGAATATAATATTACAGCAACCACTTTTGGGTTGCTTCAAACCTTTGCATTGTTTGGACTCGCAATAGGAGCCATACCTCTTGGTTCTTGGGCAGACAAGGGCGGAACGGGATGGATAAGAAAGAAAAGGTCTTTTATTCTTGCTTCAGTCTATTTAACAGCCACATTGCTCTGCGGTTTTAAATTAATAGCCGGGGCTTTTGTGGTATTCTTTGCTTTAAATGTAATCAGGGGCCTTACAAGCGGAGCCGGCGAAGCCTGCGAAGTTGGCATGATGATGGAATGGTCCCCGAAAGAAAAGAGCGGTTTTTTTGTAGGTCTGCATCATACCGGTTATCCTTGGGGAACATTGTTGGGTGGACTTATAATTACTTTCTATTTAAGCACGTTTGGCGATGGTTCATGGAGATACACCTTTCTTATATTCCCAATCATAGGGTATATAACATGGGCATTTTATTACAAATGGGCCGGTCCGGACAATTACAAGAAATTCCAGGATAATGCTTCGAAAGTAGGACTTACGACCCAACTTGGTGAGGAATCTATCGAAGATTTTACCCCTCCCCCGGGATTGTTGGGTAGGGCATTGAAAAATCCAAATATTTCGGTTATTGTAGTAGTTGCTTTTTGTTGTTTGTTCTGTTATTCAGGCATCAATTTTTGGCTGACCCCCTATATTACCTTCGTAGGGAACTTTGATCCGGCATTGGCTGCAAGTTTAAGTGTTGTATTTACGATTACCGGTGGTTTGGGTCAAGTATTCTGGGGTGGATTTTCTGACAGGGTTGGATCTAAAACAGCTCTTCTGATATGTACCCTTTGGCTTGTAATCGCATTTGTTCTGATGCAGTTTGCAGGGGTTTCCCTTACGATGCTGATTGTGCTCCAATTATTTATGGGATTTGCTCTCAATGCAGTATACGCCATGATTTATAAGTTCGTTGCCGTATCCTCAGAAAAGGGCGGAGTTGTCCTTGGAAACTCTCTCATCGTATTTGGGATGTATTTCGGAGGCGGTGTCGCCACATTTGTTATTGGAAGACTCATTGATGCAGCGGGTGGCTGGCAATCAGCTTCCGGTTACTACGCAGGCCTGTATGTAATGGCAGGTGTCATGGCTTTAGCATTTATTATCACTTTGTTATTCACAAGGGAAACCAATGGCCCGTGGTTTAAAAGAGACTTTTCACTTGTAAGCTTAAGATCATGCAATCTGGATAAAATAGATGATCCTTATGCTACCAAATAATTGACAAGATATCGTAACTGAATGGAGAGGGAGAGGGATGCGTTCCGTCTCCCTTTTTAGTGCGGGTGGAATCATTGCACAGAAAGAAGCTTTCATGTATAATAGCAATGGTTGCAAAGCATTAAGATTGGAGATGGGCAAATGAAACATTATGATATTATAATCGTCGGTGCAGGGGCCAGCGGGGTATTCATGTCATATGAATTGACTAAACTAAACACCAATGCCAAAGTGCTTATGGTAGATAAAGGGGCAGGGCTGGAAAAAAGAACTTGCCCTATAAAGTTGGGGGACACTCACAATTGCTTACGCTGTGCTCCGTGCCATATAATGAACGGATACGGAGGAGCCGGAACCCTTTCCGATGGTAAATATAATATTACCAACCAATTCGGAGGGGATCTTCATACATATGTGGGCGCAGATAAGGCATTAGAATTGATGGAGTATGTTGATTCCGTTCTTTGTTCTATGGGTGCACAGGATGCTAAACTGTATTCAACAGGTGGCTCTATGCTAAAAACCATAGCTCTCAGAAACAACCTTCATCTGCTGGACGCTAAGGTTCGCCATTTGGGTACGGACCGAAATGTGAAGATCTTACAGAGAATTTATGAATATACAAAAGATAAAATAGAAATAAAAATGAATACTCACATAGTAGATGTGGAGAAAATGGAGAAAGGATTTTCACTGGTAAGCGACCAGGGGGAGAAATACCTTTGTGATAATCTTGTATTGGCAACGGGGCGATCCGGATCCAAATGGATTTCTGAGATATGCACAAAGATGGGAATACCCATGCTGAGCAATCGGGTGGATATCGGAGTCAGGGTTGAGTTGCCTGCTGTGATATTTAAGCATATTACAGATGAGGTATATGAAAGTAAAATCGTTTATAAAACCGATAAATATAACGATATGGTGAGAACCTTCTGCATGAATCCATACGGAGAAGTTGTGGCGGAGAATACCAACGGGATAATCACAGTAAATGGGCACAGCTATGCGGATCCGGCACTGCAAACTGAAAACACTAATTTTGCACTTTTGGTTTCAAACAAATTTACTGAGCCCTTTAAGGATAGCAATGAATACGGAGAATCCATTGCCCGACTTTCAAATATGCTGGGAGGGGGAGTGCTGCTTCAACGTTTCGGTGATCTGATGAAGGGTCGGCGGAGCAGCGAAAGGAGGATGGAGAAGTGTTTCACCAGGCCTACATTGAAGGCTACCCCCGGAGATCTGTCCTTAGTCATACCAAAGAGGCAATTGGACAATATTATCGAGATGGTTCATGCCCTTGACAAGATCGCTCCCGGTACGGCCAATGAAGATACGCTGCTTTATGGTGTGGAGGTTAAATTCTACAATTCTAATGTTATGGTGGATGGAAACTTCATGACAAAGGTGGATGGGCTCTACGCCCTTGGGGATGGTGCGGGTGCAACTCATTCCCTTTCTCAAGCTTCGGCAAGCGGCGTTCATGCCGCACGTTTCTTAAACGAAGAATATAAATTTTAACACAGAACCTCCCTCAGCTGTGATGGCGGGGGAGGTTTTCTCCTGTAATAGGTCGTTTTAGCTGGCGCAGAGAGTTTAAAATAGCCAGGATGGTCACTCCCACATCTGCAAATACAGCTTCCCACATGTTGGCCAAGCCTAATGCGCCAAGAAGCAATAAAAGTACCTTGACGGTCAATGCAAAAACGATGTTTTGATAGACGATTTTCCTCGTATTTCTTGATATTTTTAAAGCGGTAACCAGTTTAGAGGGTTCATCGGTCATGATAACTATATCGGCGGCTTCAATTGCCACATCCGCCCCAAGTCCACCCATTGCGATACCCACATCTGCCCTTGCCAGAACAGGGGCATCGTTAATGCCATCCCCCATGAAAATTAGGCGACCCTTAGAGGGGATACTTTTGTGTAGGTTTTCAAGCTGATAGACCTTTTCATCCGGCAGGAGATTGCTATGGTATTGATCTAAATCGAGGGAGGCAGCGATGGCTGAGGAGGCTGATTCTGTGTCCCCTGTAAGCATTACAATTCTTCTCACACCCATCCTTTTCAGTTGAATAATTGTGTCCTTGCTATCTTCCTTGATTTCGTCAGCTATAATGAAGCAGCCTGCGTAAAGCCCGTCTATGGATACGAACACCTTTGTGTCGTCGTTGTTTATTGAGGGTACACTTATATTTTTTTTCTCCATAAGTTTTTGATTACCAGCCAAAACCCTGTGTCCATCGATTATCGCTACAACCCCAAGGCCGGGCAGTACAGAGTGTTCTGTAATACGGGCAGGATCTGTTTCCCCCGGGTGACAGCTTATAATGGATTTAGCAATAGGGTGGTTTGAGTGAGCCTCTGCCAGTGCGGCGTATTCTATAAACCTTTCCTTGGAAAGATTGCTTCTGTCAGCTAAAAGTACCTTTGACACCTTAAAAATACCCTTTGTTAAGGTGCCGGTTTTGTCAAAGGCAACAGTGTCCACATTGGAAAGAGCCTCCATGTAATTGCCTCCTTTAACTAATATGCCATGGCGGGACGCCAGACCTATGCCGGCAAAAAAGCTAAGGGGTATTGAAATGACAAGGGCACATGGGCATGAGATTACCAGAAAGATCAATCCTCTGTGGATCCAATCTCTAAAGGGAGAGGCTGTAAGCAAAGGTGGTAAAATAGCAATTACTAAGGCAAGTCCAACCACAACAGGGGTATAGTAGCGGGCAAACCTGGTTATAAAGTTTTCCATCGGGGCTTTTTTTGATGCAGCATTCTCCACAAGATCAAGGATCCGACTTACCGTAGAATGTTCGAACCTTTTGGTAGATTTTATGGTTAAAAGGCTTCCCTGGTTGATGGATCCGGAAAGCACCATGTCGCCTTTGCCCACATTCTGCGGCAAAGACTCACCTGTAAGGGATGATGTATCCAGAACGGAATCTCCTTTAGTAATAATTCCATCTATCGGAATCCTTTCCCCCGGTGCAACTTGAAATAATTGGCCTATTTCCACATCTTCCGGCTTTACTGTTACTAATTTGCCTTCTTTTAGAACATTTGCATAATCAGGACGTATATTCATCAAAGCAGATATAGACTTTTTTGAACTTGCAACGGCCCGCTCCTGCATAAGCTCCCCCACCTGATAAAACAGCATGACGGCTATCCCTTCAGAAGCATCTCCTATTGCCAATGCACCGGCAGTAGCCAGTGACATAAGGAAAAACTCGTCAAAAATCCGACCCCCGGCAATGTTTTTGAGGGCTTGAAGAAATACGGGTCCACCAGTCCATAAAAGGGTAAATATGGACAAAGAGAGGCTGGCTATATACTGGAAACCGGGCTCTTGATCCATCCGGTGCCCCATACCTGAGATTAGTATAACTGCAAGTAAAAAGGCACCTATGCCAAGCCTGAGTATTTCACGTCGTGAGATGCTACCGTGATGATGGGCATTAGAATGCTTCAAATCGCAGGAGCTACAGCACGAGTTTTGATTTAAGGAAATTTTATAAGGTTTCATTTTGAAGTACCTCCATAATCCTTTACAATAAAGGTTATATATATTGCCAGCAAAACAATTGAACAATCATTCAACTGTATCTATATTATAGTTGAATGATTGCTCAATCGTCAATCCCTATTATTGATTCCAATGAGGCCTTATTCAGTTTCCGGTTCGTTTATGTGTTCCAATCCCATTTCAATTATTAGTTTTACATGATGATCCTTTAGAGAATAAAAAATGTTCTTTCCCTCCCGCCTATGTTTGACCAGATTTGCCATTCGCAGGGATCTTAACTGGTGGGAAATGGCTGATTTGGTCATATTGAGGAGCACGGCTAAATCGCATACGCACATTTCATGAATATCCAAAGCGTATAGTATGCGAATTCTTGTACCGTCACCGAAGACCTTAAAAAAGTTTGACAACTGAAGAAGGGCGGTTGCAGGAGGTAGATTTCTTTCAACATGATCTACCACATCCTTGTGGATAACATCGCAATCACAAAGAGGTATCCTATGTTCCATAGCGTTTTCCTTTCCATTCATTTGTTATATTATATCACATATAATAATTCTCAGACAGGGTGTCGTTTTGCCGGTTACATGAAAGAAAATGGGCTTGACAGTGTGAAGGGGGTTTCATACAATTACAATAAACCTAAACCACTTTATGGATTGCTTATTTCGGAAGGATTATAAAATGAAAATTATCGTTACTTCTGGGGGCACATCAGAAAAAATCGACGAAGTTCGAAAAATAACTAACATGGCAAGTGGACGCCTTGGGGCGGCAATAGCGGATGAGTTTATAAGAGCTGAAAATGCAGAGGTGACCTATCTACATGGGGAAAATGCTGCATTGCCAACTAGGCAACCGGCAAAAATGATGAAAATAGAGTCAGCGGAGGATTTGCTGGATACCCTAACCTTGTTGCTTTCCCAAAATAAATATACGGCTATTATCCATGCCATGGCTGTAAGCGACTATACCTTAGGGAGCATTGTGGCAATAGATGATCTGGTGGCCTCAATTGCCGACTGCATCGATTCGTGTGGAAAAGAAGGGCTTGATTTAGAGATAAAAAATAGGATTACCCATAATGATAAGGCCTTATCAACACAGAATAAAATCAGTTCCGATGTGGAAAACCTGATACTAATTTTGAAAAAGACGCCCAAAATAATAGGAAGGATAAAGGAGCTTCAGTCTGATATCCTTTTGGTAGGATTTAAACTCCTTGATGATGTTGTAGAGGAGGAACTTATAAATGTAGCTTATAAGCTTCTTTTAAAAAATAAATGCGATTTTGTTTTAGCAAATGACCTTAGAAAGGTAGGCAAGGAAAATCATGAAGGACTTTTGATAAAAGATGATGCCACCTTTATACGATTGCATACGAAACAGCAAATAGCAGAAGCTATTGTTAAGAATGTTTCCGATAAGATTAAGGAGCGTAACTGATGAAAATTGGGTTTGTCGGCGCTGGAAAGGTAGGCTTTACATTAGGTAAATATTTTAAGAATAAAGGGTTGGAGGTAATCGGATATTATAGCCGTAACAGAAAATCAGCACGGGAAGCGGCGGATTTCACAGGGGCGAGGGAATACGAAACTATTGGGCAAATAGTTAAGGATTGTCAGATACTGTTTTTAACCGTGCCTGATGGGGCTATTGAAGAGCTTTGGAGGGTCATAAAAAATCTGGATATTCAAGGGAAGATTATCTGCCACTGCAGCGGAGCACTGACTTCAGAGGTTTTTGAGGGGATAGAACAAAGGGGAGCATATGGTTATTCAGTCCATCCTTTTTTCGCAATAAACTCTAAGCTAAACTCATACAAGGCCCTTTCACAAGCTTTTTTCACAATAGAAGGTGATGAAAAACATGCCAATTTATTAATGGACTTAATTAAAAAAATGGGAAATCCGGCACATGGCATTAGTTCACGGGAGAAGATAAAATATCATGGGGCGGCAGTGTTTTTAAGCAACCATGTGACCGCTTTGGCCCATGTTGGATCCAAAATTTTGAAGGATTGTGGTTTTGATGATAAAATGATTCAAATGGCTTTAAATACACTTTTTTTAAATCAAAGTAAGTCTATTGCGGAAAAGGGGATGGTTGAATCACTTACCGGGCCGGTAGAGCGAAACGATCTGGCAACCGTTCATAAGCATTTAGAATGTCTTGATGAAAAGGAGAGCAGGCTCTATTCTTATCTATCGGAGCAATTGATTGAAATAGCAAGGGAAAAACACGCTGGTAGCAATTATTCGGAAATGGAAGTATTGCTAAAAAAAACAATGGAGAAATGAAATGAAAAATACTGTAACCACCTTTATCAAGGCAAAGAAAGAAAAAGAGAAGCTGACCATGTTGACAGCCTATGATTTTGCTATGGCCAGAATTATGGACGAGGCAGGAATAAACAGCATCTTAGTAGGTGACTCGGTAGGAAATGCGGTTTTGGGATATAAGGATACATTGGCTGTTACCATGGAGGATATGATTCATCATGGAAAGGCGGTAGCCAGGGGGATTACAAACGCCCTCCTGATTATAGATATGCCATTCATGTCCTATCAAAGCTCGGTTTATGATGCGGTGGTAAATGCAGGGCGTCTTGTCAAGGAGACCGGGGCCAATGCGGTTAAGCTGGAGGGGGGAAGCAATCTCTGTCCCCAGATAAAAGCAATAGTGGAAGCCTCAATTCCAGTGGTGGGGCATTTAGGGCTTACGCCTCAATCTATAAACGCACTGGGTGGCTATAAGGCACAGGGAAGGGATGAGGAGACAGCTGAGAGACTTATTAAGGATGCCATAGCGGTGGAAGCTGCCGGAGCCTTTGCTGTGGTTTTAGAGTGTGTGCCATTTAAGCTGGCTAAGCTTATAACTGAAATTCTTGAAATTCCCACAATAGGAATAGGAGCAGGGCCTCATTGTGACGGACAGGTGTTGGTGTATCAGGACATGTTAGGCATCTTTTCAGGATTTACACCGAAATTCGTTAAAAAGTATGCGGATGTTGGTAAAATCATGAAGGATGCATTTGCAGCCTATTCGGCAGAGGTTAAGGAAGGTATATTCCCGACGGAGGAACATGGTTATATAATGTCAGATGAGCTGATTGAAAAGTTGAAGCGAAGGTAGGTTAAGCATGAGAATCATCGAAAGTGTTGAGGATGCAATAAATCGGGTAGAGAAGTGGAAGAAGGGGGGATCTACTATTGGCTTAGTGCCTACAATGGGTTTCCTCCACCAGGGACATGCCAGTCTAATCGAAAGGTCGATCTGTGAAAACGATAAGACCGTAGTGAGTATCTTTGTAAACCCTACACAATTTGCTCCCACAGAGGATTACGATAAATACCCAAGGGATATGGAAGCAGATGCGGAAATATGCGCCAAGAAGGGGGTAGATTTAATATTTGCTCCTCCCGTAATCCAGATGTACCCTCAGGGTTTTAGCACCTTTGTAGATATGGATGGCTTGACGAGGGGGCTATGCGGTAGAAGTCGACCGACTCATTTTCGTGGCGTATGTACGGTGGTGAACAAGCTTTTTAATATCATAAGGCCAGACAGTGCATATTTTGGACAAAAGGATGCACAGCAACTGGCCGTGATAAAACGTATGGTTAAGGATTTGAATATGGGTGTCCATGTTGTAGGATGCCCCATAGTGAGGGAGCCGGATGGACTTGCCAAAAGTTCGAGAAATGCCTACCTGGATCCAGAACAAAGAAGTGCGGCGCTGGTTTTGAGCAAAGCGGTTTTCGTAGGTCAGGAAATGATAAAGTCCGGGGAAAGAGATGTGGCTAAGGTGGTAGAGGCAATGAGGCAAATTATACTGCAGGAACCGTTGGCCAAAATTGATTATGTTGAGATTGTAGATAGCGAAACCATTGGGCCTGTGTCACAAATTGAGGGGTCGATTTTAGCGGCAGTTGCAGTTGTAATTGGAACCACCCGGTTAATAGACAATTTTATTTACGAAGGGTGAAGGCAGGAGGTAAAAGTGTCTGATAGTAAAACCATTATACTGGGGGTAACCGGAAGTATTGCAGCTTACAAGGCTGCAGATATTGTAAGCGGACTTACTAAGCTAAATCACAGGGTTCATGTTGTGATGACCCAGGCGGCAACCCGGTTTATTACTCCCCTTACATTGCAAACCCTATCTAAGAATGAAGTATTTACACATGTTTTTCAGGAATCATCCCCCAAGGAGGTCATGCATATTACCTTGGCACAAAATGCTGATCTTTTATTGATAGCGCCAGCCACTGCCAATATAATTGGAAAGTTGGCCTATGGTATTGCGGACGATATGCTAACGTCTCTTTATCTTGCGGTCAAGGATATTCCCCTTCTAATAGCACCGGCAATGAATGTGAGAATGTATGAAAATCCTGTGGTTACTGAGAATTTAGAAACCCTTGTAAAAAGAGGCTTTACCATAATTGAGCCCAGGGAATCCATGTTGGCATGCGGCTATATAGGAAAGGGCGCATTGGCTGAGGTGTCCAGCATTATAGATTCTGTTCAAAGGATACTTATTTAGCCTGGCAAGGGAGGTGTACCGCGTTGCCAAAAGCAATGAATCGGAACATGATTTTAACGATGAACATAGGCAATACCAACTTTGCTCAGGCTCTAATGGATGGAAGGTGTATTCATAGGAGGAGAACACAAATAGAGTCCTTTGAAGGCGTGAGGGATTTTGAAGATGCTATATATCGGATCTTAGCTGAAGGGAAGATTGATCCGGAAAAAATTACGGGAACAGTTTTTGCATCGGTAAATCCATATCTGTCAGCCTATCTGGAGGAGGCTGTTATCAAGGTGCTTTCTAAACCACCCGTCATAATAAGCCCGTTTTTGAATATTAAGCTGGATCTTGCGGGTTATGAAGTTTCGGACATTGGAAATGACCGAATAGCAGTGTGTGAGGCCGCCATATCCAAATTTCATGCACCCCTAATAGTCTTTGATTTTGGAACGGCAACCACGATCAATATAGTGGATTCTCAGGGAAGATTTTTGGGAGGCTCCATCATGCCTGGGCTTATGATGGGGGTGGGGGCTCTGGCAAAGGATACGGCACAGCTTCCTAAAACGGAATTGTCTGCCTATACTCCTCTTATGGGGCGTAATGCCAGAGAATGTATAGCCTCAGGTGCCGTTTTTGGAAATGCCTCCATGTTGGAAGGGATGGTAAGGCGAATCAATGAAAAATTAGGACAAAAGGCAAAGGTGATAATAACAGGGGGAAATGCAGATTACATTATTCCTCTTTGCAATATTCCAGTTGCCCATGAACCAGATTTGCTATTCGAAGGTCTTCTGGTGATATACAGGGCAAACAAAAACTAATTGGTGCCGGATTATTGTATGGCAGCTTGACAATGAAGTACAAATACTATACACTTTTTTAGTGTCAGGATATGCGGAAGTGGCTCAGGGGTAGAGCATCGCCTTGCCAAGGCGAGGGTCGCGAGTTCGAATCTCGTCTTCCGCTCCAACTATTGAAACACACTAATTTAGGTGTGTTTTTTCGATTTTAAAATTATCCGTTGAGAGAGGGCAAAATGGAAGAATTGATTAGAAAAGCACTTAAGAAAGACTACCGCAGTGTACCAATATATACCTATGAGATCGTTGATTCCACTAATAACGTGGCAAAGTCTATGGCGAAAAACGGTGATGTGGAGCATGGCACCATAATAATCGCCAAAAGTCAGAGTTCGGGTCGTGGTAGAAGAAATCGCTTTTTTTATTCACCTTCCGGTCTTGGACTGTACTTGTCCCTTGTTTTAAAGAGACGGGTAGATCCAAAGGATTCATTATTTTTGACAATAGCCGCCTCGGTAGCTGCTTGCAGAGCCATTGAGAAGTTTACCGGCAAATCGCCATTGATCAAATGGGTTAATGATCTGTTTTTAGATGGGAAAAAAATATCTGGCATTTTGACGGAGGGGGTGCAGGGTTCTGATGGTAGAATAATGGACAACATCGTTGTGGGAATAGGAATAAACATTCATATGGACATGGAATCGTTGCCCAATGAATTGAGCGGAATTGTGGGAGCGCTAAATGTGGAGATAGAGCCGTCTCTCTTAGGGGCGGAAATTACCAATCAACTTTTGGATATGGAAAAGGATTTAAAGAACCCGGACATACTTAGGGAATATAGGGAGAAATCCTTAATTTTAGGCAAGGATATAGTATATCTGGAAGGGGATGAAGAAAGGCGGGGAAAGGCCGTGGACATCAATGATCAGGGCAATCTTATAGTTGAGAAAACAGGTGGTGGTTTTCAAATCCTTCAATCCGGTGAGGTGTCTATTATTATAAGGGGCGAAGCTTAGTGAGGGGTACTTTGTTTCCCTTGGCCGGTTAGGAAATTTTTCTTGCCAGTATGGCAAAGCGTCCATTTTTCGTATGATAGCTGCAGGTCGATAGGGTGAGCAGCTGATCTCCGAATGAAGGGATGATACCCGTATCATATAGGGAAAGGGATTTTATTTCCTTGATGTAATCGTCAAAAGCCTTTTCATCCGATGCTTCCATGAATGTATAGTACCTAAAAGCCCTTGAATCCTTGGGATAGATTTTTGAATAAAAGGCTGCTACCACCTGATATCTTTGCTCCCTATCAATTAGATCAAAGGCGAAGGTGGGGTTTTCCACCCAAAAATCTTCTTCCTCATATTTAAGAAGATCAAAAAACATGGTGCCGTTTTTCATGTGATGGCCATATATGATAAGGTTTGTGGAAGGTGGGGAGAGATTACATGAGGCATCAAGAAAAGGCAGCCCGCTTATGGAGTATTCCTTATCGAAATTTCTGCGCAGATAGTATTCCGGATCCTTTTTAGTTTGCATGACGGGATAGCTTATTCTGGTGTTGTCAACTTTGATCCATCCGATCATATCTGTATTTTCTTGGTGCAGTTTTTTATAACCCGGTAAGGGGGAAGGGTCGTCAGCCTCGGAAGGGGCAACCTTCCGGGCCAATTCCTCTAAATGGTTCCTTTCCGCTGTACTTGCAAGATGATATTTTATCAAGTTACCTGCGGAAAATAGAAAAACTGCAATACAGATAACAAATATTATTTTATATATCTTCTTTTTCATATGGCCACCAACGTTTGTGAAGATCTGTTATCTGTTTTCGGGAAATATTACTATCAAAAACATTTTGAACGGCTCCAAAGCGTATACTGCATGGGGTGTTTTGGCTGGCATTACAATTGTTTCCCCTGCGGTCACGATATACTCCTTATCGGCAATTGTAATTTTAGCCTTGCCGTCCAGGGCGGTTACCATGGCATCGCCATCGGATTCGTGGGCGCTGATTTCCTCATCCTTATCAAAGGCAAACAGTGTAAGGCTATTATACCTATTTTGGGACAGGGTTTTGCTTACTATTTGTCCCGTCAGATAGTCTACTGAATCTGCTAATGAGAATCCCTGGTTGTGCTCTACATTCTTAATATATTTTTCCATCTTATTATTCCTTTCCTTTTTAATATATATATAGCTATTATACCCAAAGCTCCTGTGCCGGAAACTGATTACATTATTGCATAATGCCTAAAAATTTACAACCGCCCTAAACATTTAAAATAAAGAGTATAGGACGGTATTAGAATGGCAGTAATGTCAATTCTGGATAGCATATTTTTTAGGGGGTAACTTGAATTGCGCTTTGTACTGATTTCAGAAAGGTGTAAAAAAGATACTTTTACACTTTTAAATATGTTTTCATCTTTTAGTTCTTTATATATTCCTTTTTCTAAATAAGGCTTCATATCAAACATCCTTACTTCGTCATTCTTAAA
Organism: Anaerovoracaceae bacterium; assembly: GCA_050953445.1. Taxonomy (GTDB): domain Bacteria; phylum Bacillota; class Clostridia; order Peptostreptococcales; family Anaerovoracaceae; genus JBMNMS01. The sequence goes on along the minus strand of JBMNMS010000001.1, from coordinate 430,171 downwards.
AGTTAGCTCCAATTTATAGTCATCTAAGGGTTTGATTTTAATAACAGCCTCCTATTTTAGATATCCATTTTTGACATTAGAAGTGGTGCGTGCGGAGGGACTGGTGCATCTTTGCATTTTAATTCAGGCCATGCAAATCTGCCGTCCTGCTACTGTGTGATATGCTTGGATCGTCCGCCTAAAAACAGCCCTCGACTGTTTTCTTTACGGCAAACGTCCTCCCGGGTTCAAGCCTCTCTTGCCTTTAATAGAAATAGACACCCTTAAGGGTGTCTACAGTCTGAGAGGGTACTCAATGAGTATCCTCTTATTATGGTACACCCGACTGGATTCGAACCAGCGGCCTTCAGAGTCGGAGTCTGACACTCTATCCAACTGAGCTACGGGTGCATGCCTAAGATTAGGATATCACCTGCCATAATATATTATGTTTTTAAAACCCTTACGTCAAGTAATAACTAAATCATTTTTTAATTTGCTAATCGGTTGCCGTTTTATGGTATCATTATAGCATAAAATTAGTGAATGGAGAGTGAATTATGACGGAGGTTGTAGCAGCTATCATATGGGACAACGACAGATTTATGATTTGCCAGCGTCCCGCCCATAAGACCCGGCCACTTCTTTATGAGTTTGTTGGGGGAAAGGTTGAGTTAGGTGAGGATAAGGAGCAGGCCCTCATACGTGAATGCAAGGAGGAGATAGATGTAATTATAGATGTGGGTGAAGTTTTCATGGATGTTAACCATGAATATCCAGACATGAATGTTCATTTAACATTATTCAACGCAACTATTTGTAGCGGTGTGCCTAAGAAGCTTGAACACAATGATATTCGCTGGATAAAGGTCGATGAAATTTCTGAATACGAGTTTTGTCCGGCAGACAAGGAAATCCTTGATCGTCTGGCCAACTACCCATAACCTAAAGGTAATGGGTTTCTGTGCCACAAATATTCATGAAGGAAAAATAACTCTATTGCCAAAACTATTGGGATAAGCGCATATAGTGTAGAGAAATCAACGAGCAGGGTAAATACCTCTGCTCGTTTCATGGTGGGCAGTATTGGGCTCGAACCAACGACCCCCTGCTTGTCGAGCAGGTGCTCTACCAGCTGAGCTAACCGCCCCTAAAATTTCCGAAAGAATGAAGGGTTATCCCTGAACATAAATCCAGTTACTAAATTAGTATAGCGAAAATAGAGGAAAAAGGCAAGGGAATCTTCATAAAATTGTGGTTTATATGAGTTGTATAATGGATTGCCCAATTAGAAGAAATGCCCTATGATTCGGTTACAATTCCATTACATTTCGATTAAAAGGGCTATATGGGATGAAAAATGTCGTATAATTAAGAAACCAATTTATTAGACATAGATATTATTCCTATATATGAAAGTGGGGTAACATATGAACGCTGTAAGGAAAACGGGTTTGATAATTATTGCATTTGTGATGGCAATGGCCATGGGCATGACCTTGCAGACATTTGCAAATGAAAAGCCTATAACTATGACGCTTAATAATGAAATCGTTAAAACTGAGGTTGAACCCATTATTGAAGGCGGACGTACATTAATTCCGGCCAGGGCTTTTTTCGAAGCTATGGGGGGAGTTGTAACATGGGATAATCAAAGCCAGGAGGTTGGGGTACAAATAGAAATGGACAAGGTCCAATTGACCATCGGCTCAAAAGAGGGGCTGGTAAATGGTGTGAAAAGGATTATGGACGTGCCTGCACGGATTGTAAAGAATCGAACAATGATACCTGTGCGCTTTGTTTCAGAGTCTTTGGGATGTGAAGTAGATTGGGATGATACAACCAGAACCGTAATAGTAAATCTGCCGACAAAGGAAGAACAGCCCAGGGAGCCGAAAATTGCAATCGGCACTATAAAAGTCGTGGAAAAGGAAGACTATTACAGGATAACGATTGATGCGGATAGAGTTATTGACAAAATAGCCCAACAGAGTTACGTAAATCCCAAAAGATTTAGCGTAGATATAAAAGATGCCAGAATTGCAAACGGAGGGGGCAGAATCAATGTAGATAATGAAGTGTTTGGTGCTATTCGTTATTCGCAATTTGACAACCTCACCGTAAGGGTGGTTGTTGATTTAGATTTGAATTTGTCAGGCAAGGTAAGCAAATCCTCCGATGGGACAAGTCTATACATTGATTTCCCACGTCCCACCATATCGGCTGATCAGACAGGTGGTGCACCATCATCAATACCTATCTTAGATGAAAGAATGGCAAATAAGCTTATACTTATAGATCCTGGTCATGGTGGGAAAGATCCAGGGGCTCAAGGAAAAATAGCGGGGACTGTGGTTTTGAACGAGAAGGATGTAAATCTTTCAGTTGCCTTAAAGGTTTGGGAACATCTTAATACCGCCGGGGCAAATGTGGATATGACAAGATTTGACGATTCCACATTATCTACAAGGGAAAGACCGGAATTGGCAAATAACATGGGGGCTGATCTGTTTGTAAGTATACATAATAATTCAAATACATCCCCCAAACCCAATGGAACAGAAGTGCTTTATTCAAATAAGGTGTTGGAGGAAGGATACCTCATTAACAGCAAGGTTCTGGCTGATACGATTCAAAGGGAAATGGCAAAAGAGGTCGGACTTTATAATAGAGGGGCAAGACAGAGTCCCGATCTCATTGTGTTGAAGTATTCAAAAATGCCGGCAGTTATAATAGAGGGGGCCTTTCTTTCCAATGAAAGTGACCTGAAATATATGATGACTAATGAATATGTGGAACGATATGCAAAGGCAGTAGCCCTGGGGATCATAAAGACGATGAATAAATATGCTGACGAAGAGGATTTAGATGAATGGCGGGATATATGACCGCCATTTTTCGTGTTGGAAAACCTCAATGCTTGATTGTTAGAGAATTTCTGATACAATATGTAGTGGAGACATAGTTCTTTGGGGGAAGATATATTAGAAGGAGAGAATTGTTTAATGGATAAAACATTTAATTCATTTCGTGGAAGCGAAGACTATGTTGCTTCTTCGGAATTGATGCATGCTGTGAATGTGGCTATAGCGTTAGAAAAGCCTTTGCTCATCAAGGGTGAACCCGGAACCGGAAAAACCATGTTGGCTCAGGCTATCGCCGACTCATTAAAAAAGGAATTGATTATTTGGAGTATTAAATCCACAACTAAAGCACAGGATGGGCTATACGTTTATGATACGGTCCAAAGGTTGTACGACAGTCAATTTGGGGAGGGGGATGTAAAGGATATAGGGAAGTATATCAAGCTTGGAAAATTGGGTGAAGCTTTCATTGCGGAAGAACAGCCAGTGCTTCTCATCGATGAAATAGACAAGGCGGATTTAGAGTTTCCTAACGATCTTCTTTGGGAGCTGGATCGTATGGAGTTTTATATTGCGGAAACAAAGGAGACCATCAAGGCCCATAGACGCCCAATAGTGATTATCACCTCCAATGCAGAAAAGGAATTGCCCGATGCCTTTTTACGCAGATGTATCTTTCATTATATAGCATTCCCTGAGCAGGAAAAGATGAGGGAGATAGTGAAGGTTCATTATCCTGATGTGGAGGAGAAGCTACTTTTACAAACTATGGAGGCGTTTTATCAGATTAGAAGGATGAGGGATGTTGAAAAGAAACCTAGCACATCGGAGCTTTTAGATTGGATTCAAGCCATGCAGCTAAGCGGAGCGAATCTTGATCAGATGGAAGATATTTTTCCATTCTTGGGAGTATTGTTAAAAAAGAATCAGGATATAGATATTGTAACCGATGCATTAACAAGGCGCCCCGGATCAAGGTATCAATAGGAGATAACAATGTTTATAGATTTTTTCTATTTGATGCGTGCAAGGGAAGTAAAGGTATCCATGGATGAATGGTTAATGCTTACGGAGGCCTTGGATAAAGGGCTTTGCCCGCCCAGCCTCTTAGCATTTTATCATTTATGCCGTGCTACCCTCATAAAGAGTGAGTCAGAATACGATAAATTCGACCAGGCTTTTTATCTTTATTTTAAGAATATAGAAAGGCTGGAGGATATACCGGATCAGGTTTGGGAATGGTTGAACCAGGGGGAATACGATGAGCAGGTTCTCAGATATGAACTTTGGGACAGATATGTTGAAGGCCGAGATAAATACGATTTAGAAAAGCTCCAAAGGATGTTGGAGGAAAGATTGCAGGAGCAGCAGGAGGCACACCAAGGGGGAAGTTATTGGATAGGCACCGGAGGAACCTCTCCTTTGGGTGTAGGGGGATTTGCAGAGCAGGGAATCAGGGTAAGCGGTGAAGGAAGGCATAGATCCGCATTACAGGTTGCCCAAAAACGAGACTACAGGGATTTTCGAGAGGATAATATTTTAGATACCAGGCAATTTCAAATGGCCTTTAGGAAATTGCGTCAGTTTTCCAGCAATGAGGATATACCTAAAACCGAACTGGACATTGACGGTACAATTAAAGAAACTTCAGATCATGCGGGGATGCTAAATCTGGTTTGGGAAAGGCCTAGAAAGAACAGTATAAAGCTTTTATTGTTATTTGACTCCGATGGATCCATGAGGATGCACAGCAGGCTTTGCAGTGCCCTTTTCCAGTCGGTTAGTAAATCGAACCACTTTAGTGACCTAAAGGTATACTATTTCCACAATTGCATCTATGATCACCTTTATACAACACCGGCGTGCAGGAGAGGCGATTGGGTGGAAACTGATAAGGTTTTAAGGACATTGAATAGCGATTATCGCGTTATAATTGTGGGGGATGCCACCATGGCTCCATCTGAATTATTCAGTAGGGGGGGCAATAATGTCATAGGGCTTTATAATGAATTACCGGGCATAGAATGGCTAAATAAGTTTCGAAAAAAATATCCCCACCATATTTGGTTAAATCCGTTAAGACAATCATGCTGGCACGATGTATTTGGACATTATACTCTGGAAGAGTTAGAAAAGCGCTTTCCCATGTTTGAACTTTCTTTAAACGGATTGGAAAAAGGAATAAAACATTTATTGGTAAACAAGTGACAGGAAAGTCCATTTCGGAAGAAATGGACTTTTAAAATTAGCTATCCAGTAAATGAAGCAACTCTGTTGCCGGTTCAAAGATTTTTATAGCGGAAATAGTTAGGTAAAATACCTGAAAACTCCTTTGACCAGACCTAGTATTTTTACATCACTTACAATAATCGGGCTCATGGAAGTGTTCTCCGGTTGCAACCTAATATGATTACTCTCCCGGTAGAAGGTTTTAACCGTGGCTTCACTTTCAAAGCCATCGATCATGGCTACAACTATATCGCCGTTATTGGCAGTGTTTTGCTGTCGAACCAGTATGTAGTCACCGTTATGGATGCCGGCATCTATCATGCTATCTCCCCGGACGGTGAGCATGAAATGGTTTCCCTTAGTGGTGTAACGGGCGGGGACGGGGAAGGTGTCCTCAATATTTTCCTCTGCTAGGATAGGTGTGCCTGCTGCAATTCGTCCTATAACGGGTATATCCACTATATCGGTGCGCTCAGTTTCCTTCGTTTGAGAAGTATTAAGGGCCTCTCCATCTATGGGGGCGCCGGATTCTGAATACAATATTTCTATGGCCCTGGGTTTTGAAACATCCTTTCTAATATAGCCTTTGCGCTCCAAGGAAGCTAAATCCTTATGGGCCGTCGATGTGGATTTTATGTTTAAAGCCTGGCACATTTCCCTTACGGTAGGTGGATAGCCTTTTTTTTGTATCTCAGACTTCATATAGCGTAAAATATTTCTTTCTCTTTCCTTTAAGTGTTCCATCGCAAGCGTCCTCCCTTACGAATAGAATAGCATAAGGAGAACAATATGTAAACATCCGTTCTCCTTATTGTAAACAATTATTTCATTATATCCACCTGAAACAATACATCGTCTAAAATCGCAATAGCTTCCCTTAATTGGTCAGTGGTAATTATTAAAGGTGGGGATATGTGAACCATATTTTCATGGGAATAGGTGTAAAAGCCTTTTTCTTTCAGCATGCCGATTATTTTGGGCATGATTCCCTCGGGATCGCTGCCGAAAGGGACTATAGGTTCACGGGTATCCTTACTTTTTACCAGCTCTATGGTGGAAAAAAGTCCAATATGTCGAACGTCTCCCACACAGGGATGACGATATTTTATTTCGGATAACTTATCAGCCAGTAGGGCGCCCACTTTCTGTACATTGTGGAAAATGTTTTCCTCCTCATAGACCTCTATGGCGGCTATGGCCGCTGCACAGCCAATAGGATGACCGCTATAGGTCAAACCGCAGAACATTTTATTATTGTCAAAATGATCCGCTATATTTCTTGAAGCAATAACTCCGCCGAGTGGGACATATCCACAGGTGGAGCCTTTGGCGAAAGTCACAAGATCAGGTTTTATGTCCCAGTTTTGAAAGGCAAACCACTTACCGGTTCTTCCAAATCCAGACATAACCTCATCGCATACCATGCAAATTCCATATTCATCACAAAGAGCTCTGACTCCCTGTAGATATCCCTTAGGTGGGATTAAAACTCCATTGGATCCAACAACGGTTTCCAAAAAAACGGCAGCAATATTTGATGGGCCCTCATAGTGGATTTGGTTTTCAAAGAGTTCAAGATAGTATGAGGTTACGTCCTCCTCACTATAAAACTTACAGGCCTTGGGAGCACGATATTCATAGGGGCCTTCAAACTTTATAAAACCGGGGATTCCGGGCTCGTTGATGAACCGGCGGGGTTCACCGGTTAGGTTTGCGGCACCATAGGTGGCTCCGTGGTAAGATCTATACATGGAAAGAAATTTGTTTCTTCCCGTATAAGCTTTTGCCATTTTTAATGCATTCTCATTAGCTTCAGCACCGGCATTAACGAAGAAAACCTTCGCTCCATCAAGACCCGAGATTTCAGTGATTCGTTTCGCGGCCTCCGACCTGACATCGCAGGAGAGGGAGGGAGAGATAAATGCTAATTTATCGGCCTGGTCTTTAATTGCTCGGATTATTTTCTTATTGCCATGACCCAGATTCATATTAACCAGCTGGGATGACATATCATAATATCTTTTCCCGTTCTCGTCCCAAAAAAAGATTCCTTCAGCTCTGACTATATTGGTCGGGTTTATGGAACTCTGTGCTGACCAGGAATATAGATTATATTTTTTACCTTTCTCAATTACATTGGACATTTTAATTCTCCTACTCAGTATTCTTTCCCGTCGAAAAGTTCTTCATCCGTTGGCATCGTAGACGGAATTGGTTTTGATAAGTATGTGAAGTTTAACAGATCTCGCCAGGTAGCATTGTGGGAAATGCTATTTCCTCCCCATGTTCCGCAGCCCAGCGTAAGGGACATGGGAAAACCAGAAGTCCAGGAACCGCTGTTAGTAAGGGACTGAGGGGCATTTACGCAGACCTTGCACACCTTTATGCGGTTTGCCAAAGCATGAATCCTATCATCAAGGGAGCTATGGATTCCACAGCTATGACCAAGGCCCTGGTATTCAAGGATTTTTTCCATCATTTCCAGCCCCTCTTCGAAGGTCTTACATTTACGTATACAGGCGACGGGAGACAATTTTTCGCCGGTTAGAGGGTAGTTTCTATCGTAGCCCCCATCTTCTTCAATTAATATAACCCTGGTGCCCTGGGGAACCGGAACTTGGGCTATTTCTGCGATTTTTTCTGCCGATTGGGCGATGATCCGGCGATTTAGCACATTATCCCCCGGTGAGTTTGGCCAAAGGGTTTTGATCATCATTTCCTTGTGGGGAGTGTCATTCTTTATCAGGTGTACACCTTTTTTCTCCATTGCTTTAATGAAATCTTCGTAGCAACTTTCCAGGACTATAAGGCTGTTCTCGGTTGAGCAGCTTGTGGCATGATCGAAAGATTTAGATATTATTATCATATCTGCCACCTTATTGAGATCAGTGGTGCCATCGATTATGGATACCACATTTCCCGTTCCTACACCTATGGCGGGAGTGCCGGAGCTATATGCAGCCTTTACCAAAGCTGAGCTCCCGGTTGCCAGAATAAAATCGGCCTGCTTCATCAATTCTCCATAGGTACCCAGATTGACATAATCGCCCTCAATAGGTATGATTAGGTCCTGGGGAGCATTGTATCTTTTTAGTACATCCCTTATGGTGGCTGCCACATAATCATTGGTTTCCTTGGCTTTGGGATGGGGGGCCAGTATTATGGAATTGCGGGATTTAATGGCAAATAAGGCCTTGCAAATGGGTGTGGCTTCCCCGTTGGTTACCGGCATTATCCCGGCGATAACCCCCATGGGTTTGGCGTAAGTCCACATACCGGTAGCTTCATTTACGTCTATGCAACCTACGGATTTCTTTCCCTTCATATCCCTATAGACACCCTTGACTTTATTGGTGATTTTGCCAACCTTATTCTCCACAACACCCATACCTGATTCACCCACAAGGATTTCCGAAGCTCTTTGCATAAAGGTCAATCTGGTGCAAGTAAAGGCAATGGCTGCACAAAGCTCATCTATTTTTTCTTGACCGTAGTTTTCTATGTGTTTTTGGGCAGTACGGGAACGGTTTATTATTTTTTCAACATATTGCTTATAATCCATTTATGAGACCTCCCGAAAAATATTAGCTTCTACCATATATTAAAATATCATAATTTTACAACAAATAGCGTAAAAATACCAGAAAAGTTTTTTTTATATAAAAAACCGGGGGGAGAACCCCCGGACATTAAAGGGAATCAAGGGAAATTGAATCCCATGGATCAGACATATTTTCTCATGAATTTCAATGCGTTTTTTTCCAACCGGCTTACCTGGGCCTGAGAAATACCTATTTCTTCGGCCACCTCCATCTGGGTTTTCCCTTCAAAAAACCTAAGATCAAGTATGTGCTTTTCCCTCGGGCTCAGATTTTCCATTGCTTCTGACAATGCAATGCTATCCATCCACCGTTCCGCATTACATTTGGGATCCTTTACCTGATCCATAATGTATATAGCATCCCCGTCATCATGAAAGATTGGCTCAAATAGTGAAACGGGATCTTGTATGGAATCCATAGCAAGCACCACCTCTTCACAAGGAATATCCAATTCCTTAGCAATTTCTGCAATGGTAGGCTCCCTTTGATTATCATTCAGAAGATTCTCTCTGACCTGCAAAGCACTATATGCAGTGTCCCTAAGGGATCTGCTGACCCGTATAGGATTATTATCTCTCAGGTATCGTCTTATTTCACCTATGATCATGGGGACAGCGTAAGTGCTAAATTTTACATTGTGGGAAGTGTCGAAATTATCTAGGGCCTTTATTAATCCGATGCAACCTACTTGAAACAAATCATCCGGATTTTCGCCACGATTATTAAAACGCTGAATTATAGATAAAACCAGCCTTAAGTTTCCCCTTATGAATTCATCTCTTGTTTCCTTATCTCCCTCCTTTATCTTGGCGATCATTTCCTTCATTTGAACGTCCTTGTACACGGGTAATTTGGATGTATTAACGCCGCAGATCTCAACTTTTGATGCCATTTTCCGGTCCCCCGCTTTTCCGTTTTGCCCCCCGATGCAAACACTTGCATCAATACTATTTATGTGCAGCAAAGGACTTTTTCATACTGTCGAAAAGGATAATAATAATTATTTTATCCCAGTTTTCGAATTTCTTTTTGAAGCCGGCCGATTATTTTTTTCTCCAATCGAGATATGTAAGATTGGGATATCCCCATATGGTCTGCAACCTCTTTTTGAGTCATTTCAATACCGCTTATAAGGCCGAAACGCATTTCCATTATTTGTTTTTCCCTGGGGGTAAGCTTGCGTAGAACATAGTGCAAAAGCTCACGGTTGACCTCCTCCTCTAAATTGGTATGTATTATATCCCCATCTGTACCTAAAATATCCGATAGCAACAGTTCGTTACCGTCCCAGTCCACATTTAAAGGTTCATCGAAGGACACCTCCGAACGGAACCGACTGCTATGCCTTAGGTACATAAGAATCTCATTCTCTATACAACGAGAGGCATAGGTGGCAAGTTTAATATTTTTATCCACATTAAAGGTGTTCACAGCTTTGATTAGTCCGATGGTACCTATTGAAATAAGATCCTCAATATTTACACCGGCATTGTCAAACTTCTTAGCAATATAAACTACCAGGCGTAAATTATGTTCGATGAGAGCGGATTTAGCTGATTTGCTAATCCTTTCATCGCTGGAATTTAATGATTTCATAAACTGCTTCTCGGCTTCCGGGGAGAGTGGGGGAGGTAAAACGCTGCTGCCCCCTATATAAAATATGCCTCGCTTTGCCTTTCTCTTCAACGCAGCTATACTCAGCTTATTGTAAAGATAATCCCTAATGGAAATAATTTTCATTTTCCCTTACTCCCTTCCTCTCTTTTTATAAATCATCCCCCAAGGCCGAGGGATGGAGCAATAACTGACATTCATCCTCATGGCTTCCCGTTGAGAAATTGCCATTATAGAGGGCTAAGATAGCATCCGTTGGATGACGGACAGTTTCCTTAATCAAAATAATCCGGTCGGGACGCAGCCCTTTTAACAAGCCTTCCGAATTGCCTATGCTCTCATAGGGTATGTAACGATAGCGCCTCTTCCAATCATCTCTGGGAAAGGCTGATAGGGCGTCTTCCTTAACCAAAAAGACCGGTTTCCCGGAGATAGGGTCTAAAAGGAAATTACCTGTATCCACCATGCCGCGAAGGACAATACTTTTGTCTAATATGGATATTTCTACATCTAAAACCCTTCGATTTTTTTGAATTACTCCTTTTAAAAATGACGATAAGACGAGCAATCCACACCAACTTAAAATCATTCCGACGTAGACATGCCAGTAGGATATATTGCCTATATAAAAACCACCACTATAGGTAAGACACGGAATTGATAAAAGATACAGTAAACCTATTACTACACCGCCCATTACAAAGGAACATAGGTAGAACACTAAAGCCAATTTGCCCATGGAACGCCAAAAGTACATATTTTTCATGGAGCGAAAAAGGTTCATGTCCAGGAAAAATACAACGGTTAGAAGGATGAAGGAAAAGCCGGCCTTCAAAACTAAAAGAAGCAGGATGTTATGTAAATCAAGGAATAGTGTAAAAGAATAAAAACCGCATAGGGCTGCACCCCCCAATAGTCGCATTTTATTTGGGGTAATACCACGAAGGAGTGCGGTTGCATGGAGTAGAAAAAGTCCTGATAAAAAATTCTCAAAAAACAGATATTCTGCGTATACCACCATAAAAAAAACCCCCTAATGTCTTTTGATTATAATCATTAAGGGGGGGAGATCCTGTCAAAACTTGTTTTTGAAATTTATTTTTCTATAGCATTTTTTGCGGTATCTGCAAGGCGTGCAAAACCGGCAGGATCGTGAATAGCCATTTCCGAAAGCATTTTACGGTTTATGTTAATGCCGGATTTTTTAAGTCCATCCATCATTCTGCTATAGGATAAACCGTTAATTCTTGCACCTGCATTGATTCTGGTTATCCATAACTTTCTATAATCTCTTTTCTTATGCTTTCTTCCAATATATGCCGAGCGTAGCGAACGCATTACGGCTGGATTTGCGGCGCGAAAGACCTTGCTTTTTTGGCCATAAAATCCCTTAGCCAAATTCAATATTTTCTTATGCTTTTTTTTTGCATTCACCGTCTTCTTTACTCTTGCCATCTTTTCTTACCTCCTAAATTATAAGCCCAGTGCGTTCTTGATTCTTTTTTCATCGGCAGCTGTTAAAATGGTCGGTTGTCTCAGACCTCTTTTCCTTTTGGCGCTTTTCTTAGTAAGAATATGGCTCTTATACGCTTTATGCCGCTTTACCTTACCGCTTCCGGTAATCTTGAATCGTTTTTTAGCTCCTCTATGGGTCTTCATCTTTGCCATTTCAATCTACACTCCTCTATTGTTTACTATCGTTTTTTGGTGCTAAAACCATGACCATGCTACGCCCTTCCACAGAAGGGGCCTTTTCCACAGAACCGAAATCTGAGACGATTTCTGCAAAATGCCCCATGGCTTTTTGACCTACGTGGACATAATCCCTTTCCCGTCCTCTGAAACGTAGACTAACCTTCACCTTATCGCCTTCTTTGAGAAACTTAATAGCATTATTGGCCTTTACCTTAAGGTCGTGCTCCTCAATAAAAGTGGATAGGCGTATCTCTTTAACCTGCGTAATCTTTTGTTTTTTCCTGGCTTCCTTTTCTTTCTTTTGAAGCTCATATCGGTATTTCCCATAATCCATTATCTTGCATACGGGAGGGTTTGCTGAAGGGGCGATATTCACCAGGTCCAGCTTGCGATCTGTTGCTAACCGCATTGCCTCTTCCAGGTCCATAATACCAAGCTGGGTTCCGTCGCTGTCAATGACCCGGATTTCTTTATCACGAATTTCTTCGTTGATCAGATTATCCTTGCTAATTGTTTTGCACCTCCTAAAAAATAATAAGCGGATTACAAGAAGTATCCGCTAAAATATCATAAAATATCTTTATTAACCATTGCAACTTTCGACGCAAGGTGAGAAGCGGATGACTTCTGCTTTCTGATTACAAGTGAAAAGATATCATATTGGGGATCAAATGTCAAATATTTTTTATTGACTATTCGGGATAGGATCAATATACTGGAACAAGGTCGTTGTATTTACAACGCAAGGAGGGATATAATATGGAATTGTACTTTCACATACTTGAAAAAATGAGCCTGTTCAAGGATATAGAAAAGGAAAACCTGCTTTCCATGCTGGAGTGCCTTTCCGCCAGGAAGGTCAAATTTAGAAAAGGGGAGTATGTTTTTCAAGCGGAAGATAAGGTGGATTACGTTGGAGCTGTTCTTGCCGGCAGCATTAAAATAATTAAAGAGGATTTATGGGGGAATAGGACTATTATAGCCACTGCTTTTCCCGGAGAACTTTTTGCTGAGGCGTATTCATGCGCAGAGATGGATAGCATTACCGTTAGCGTGGTGGCCTCAGAAGACTCGGAAGTCCTTTTAATCGATTACAAAAAAATAATCTATACCTGCTCTTCAAGCTGCGTGTTCCACAGCAAGCTCATAGAAAATATGATCAAGGTTCTGGCTAAAAGAAATATCCAGCTTATACAGAAAATTAACATCTTGGGACAAAGAAACACCCGTGAGAAGTTGCTTGCTTATTTAGGCGACCAGGCAAAGGAGGCGGGGAGCAAATATTTTGACATTCCCTTTAACCGGCAGGAACTGGCGGATTACCTATGTGTCGACAGGAGCGCAATGTCCAGTGAGCTGGGTAAGCTGAGGGATGAAGGGATTTTAGAATTTGAAAGAAGCCACTTTCTCTTGAAACTATGAGTAAAGGGCCTTTTGTGCATACTCGCCTTCTAAGGAGCATATAAAGGATAAGGCATACTATATGATGGGGGGTATTGGAAATGATAAACACACAGGATATCAGGGATAAGGAAGTCATCAATATATATGACGGTAAGAGTCTGGGATTCGTATACGATATAGAAATTGACCTTGAAAAAGGAGTGGTAGAAGGAATTGTGGTTCCAACCAGACGCAGGCTGTTGCAGTTTGTAAATCCTCAGGACGACCACGTGATCAGATGGAAGGATATAAGGCGTATAGGGGCCGATGTTGTGCTGGTAGATTTGCCTGGTATAGGTGGAGAAATAACCTATGATAGGGATCATCCTCCTATGGGTTACCCGAAAGAGGAGGGTACGTCCTGGATCAAAACCGAAACCTCCAAATCGGTTGAACCTGAGGGTGCACATGACCACGCCGAAGATGTGGGGGATAAAGCATAAAAAGCTTGCATGTACCACTACATATGGATAAAATAAAGGGGTAAGATAATAGTGGTTGTGGATTGAAGGAGGAACCCGGATGAAATGTCCATACTGTGAAAATGACGATACGAAGGTCATAGATTCCCGCCCTACGGAGGAGGGACATGCCATACGGAGGCGCAGGGAATGCGATAATTGCGGAAAGCGTTTCACCACCTATGAAAAAGCTGAAAAGATGCTCTTTATGGTAGTTAAAAAGGATGGTAGTAGGGAAACCTTTGATAGAAATAAAGTGCTGAATGGAATTATAAAGGCTTGTGAAAAGCGTCCTGTACCCATGGCAGCCATCGAGGATATTGTGGATGAGATTGAGCGTGGATTGAACAATATGATGGAAAAAGAAATAAAAAGCCAGGTTATAGGTGAGGTAATAATGGATCACTTGAAAAGGCTCGATGAAGTGGCATATGTGCGATTCGCTTCCGTGTACAGGCAGTTTAAGGATATAAACACATTTGTAGCCGAAATAGAAAAGCTTTTACATGATGGAAGGGAAAACAAATGAGTAATAAGGTGTTTCAAATTTCGATTGATGGGCCCTCCGGCGCAGGCAAAAGCACGATTGCCCGATTGGTAGCGGAAAGATTGGGAATAGACTATATAGATACAGGTGCCATGTACCGGGCACTTGGACTGAAGGTTTTAAAAGAGGGCTTAGACTGTGAGGATCACAATGTATTGCAGAAAATGCTGGACAGCACTTATATTGATTTTGACCAGGGCCACGTGACCTTAGACGGTGAGAATGTAAGCGATAAGATCAGGACACCGGAGGTGGGGAAAATGGCATCGAAAGTTTCGGCGTTACCCATGGTAAGGGAGAAGCTTGTTCAAGCGCAAAGGGATATGGTAAAGAACAGGAGCGTGGTAATGGATGGAAGGGATATTGGCAATAATGTACTGCCAAATGCCGATTGCAAAATTTTTCTTACAGCATCATTGGAGGAAAGGGCAAAACGGCGGTGGATGGAAATGAAGGAAAAGGGCGTGGAGATTGATTTGAATCAGGTTGAAAGGGATATGGCTGAAAGGGATTATAATGACTGCAACAGGGAATTGAATCCTTTGAGGAAAGCATTGGATGCGGTAGAGGTTGATGCAACATCCCTGTCCATATTAGAGGTGGTGGATAGGGTTATAGGTGTTTGCGAAGAAAAAGGAAAATCTATTTGATTACGGGCATTTTTTTTAAGACCAACTGGATTATTTCACCGGGTGTTGTCAATGATTCCAGATTTTCTATCCCCGTAATGACCTGGATATGATACAGACGAAAAGTAAGGGATAATAGCATTAGACAATAACAGACCGTGACAAAGAGAAGACGTTTTTTTATCTGCTTCCTGTGGACGCGGCCCCCTTTAATCGAGTGTTTGTATCGTTTCATCCCATCATACCCTTTATTACACTTTAAAATAATATGGCCTTTTACAAAAGAAAATATACATCATCTTAAAACACAAAAGAAATATAAGAAAAGAGGAACGGATTATGGCGACAGTACGACCCTTTGCGGCGGTAAGGCCGGCAAAAGAATATGCGGATAGGGTGGTATCCCTACCTTATGATGTTATGAATCGCAATGAAGCGGCGGATATGGCCGAGGGAAACCCATACAGTTTTCTGCGGATTTGTAGATCTGAAATTGAATTGCCGCTGCAAGAAAATCCATATGATAGACAGGTCTACGAGAAGGCAAGGGATAATATAGAGGATTTCATTAAAAGGGGAATAATGATACGTGAGGAAAAGCCCATGCTGTACATTTATCGTCAGATAATGGATGGGCGCATCCAGACAGGCATTGTGGGATGTGTTTCCATCGATGAATATCTGGACGACACCATTAAGAAGCATGAATTCACCAGAATAGAAAAAGAGCTGGATCGTATCAACCATTTTGACGTTTGCAATGCTAATACTGAGCCGGTATTTCTCACATACAGGGATGAGAAGGATTTACGGACACTTTTGGAGAATTGGATAGAAGGACATGAACCTGAATATGACTTTATAACGGAGGACGGAATCGGACACCTTCTATGGATCATAGATGATGATGGTGTTGTAGCATCAATAAGAAGGCAATTTGAAGGCATATCGGACCTATATATTGCCGATGGTCACCATCGCTCTGCATCCGCAGTGAAGGTAGGGTTGAAGCGCCGGGAGGAGAATCCCGGCTATACGGGGGATGAAGAGTTTAATTTTTTCATGGCCGTCATTTTTCCGGATAGAGATTTAAAGATTTTTGACTACAATCGGGTGGTAAAAGATCTTAATGGATTGACGGAAAAGGGATTTTTAGATGTACTGGAAAAGGTCTTTATCATAGAAGATGTGGGGGAGAAATCCTGCCTTCCAGAAAGAAAGCATATGTTTTCAATGTATCTGCCTCCCAAATGGTACAAGCTTACTGTAAGGGATGAATTCATTAAGGAAGATCCCATAAAGGGGCTGGATGTGTCCATTTTGCAGGACAATGTTCTCGGCCCGGTGCTTGGAATAAAGGATCCCCGCATAGACAATCGCATCGATTTCGTAGGTGGGATTAGAGGACTGGAAGGATTGATTGATAGGGTTAGGGAGGATATGAAGGTGGCCTTTGCCCTTTATCCGGTATCTATTTCGGATCTGCTTGCGGTTTCGGATGCGGGCCTGGTAATGCCCCCTAAGTCCACATGGTTTGAGCCAAAGTTGGGAAGTGGATTATTCATCCATTCACTTTAAACAAATTGGATTATTATAGCTTTATCAGTTGCCTAATTTTGAAATATAGTGTAAAATCATAGTATAATTCAACTTATGGTTAATCTTATGGCTATATTCGACGAAGGATGGTGATAATAATGATAAATGCCAGTAACAGAACTGTTTGCTTGATTGTTTCTGTAATTTTAGCCATGGGTATATTCTCTGCCTGTGGAGCCCAACAGATTTCATTGGAGCCGATGGAAGTGCCCCTTTATAATCAGCCTGAAAAAAGAAGCCTTTTAATGCCGGAAAAATCGGGAATAGTGACATTTGGAAACAACCTAATAAACATCGATGCATCAAATACGAGCCAGGGTTATCTGATGATCAAGTACAATGGTAAAAACGCCAAAATAAAGGTACAGATATCCAAGGAGGGAAAGGCAACATATACCTATGATTTGAATTCCAGGGATGCATATGAGATATTTCCCTTGTCAGAGGGAAGTGGGAAATATGGCATTAAGGTTTTCGAAAATATTTCGGGGAATCAATATTCTCAGGCATATGGAAAAACCATTGATGTGAAGCTGCAGGATGAATTTGTTTCCTTCCTTTATCCCAACCAGTATGTGAACTACACTGTGGATTCAGAGGTGGTCAAAAAGGGAATGGAATTGACGGCGGGTACCGACGATTCCTTAGGTAAACTGAAGGCGGTATATAATTATGTAGTCGATAACTTTACATATGACTATAGCAAGGCCAAAAGTGTTCAATCCGGATATTTGCCAAAGGTAGATGAAATACTTGCCAGCAAAAAAGGAATTTGCTTCGATTATGCGGCCGTTATGGTATCCATGCTAAGAAGTCAGAACATACCCTCTAAGCTGGTGGTAGGCTATACGGGAGAGATATATCATGCCTGGGTAAATGTGTATTTGAAGGAAAAAGGATGGGTAGATGCAGCAATTTTCTTCGATGGTGAAAGGTGGCAATTGATGGATCCCACCTTTGCTTCCAGCGGTGGAAGGAGTCAAAAGGTGATGGAATACATTAAGAATGAGGCAAATTATGTTGCAAAGTATTGTTATTAAAATGTTAATCTGAAAGAAAAAACTATAAGGGAGGCATCGACATAGGTCGATGCTTCTTTTTAGGGAATTTGTTAGAATTGACGTATTAAAGCTATTATATTATCATTAAATGTAATACTTTTCACGTTGGGGGGAAATAAGGTGAATGCAGATAAGATATCCGCTTTTTGTAAACAAATCTCATTTATTATAGAAACGGGGATACCCCTTGATGTTGGCCTGGAAGTAATGAGGGGTGATGCGGCCACGGCAAGGGAAAGGGAGATGCTGACCCAGATGAGGGAAGATGTGTTGGGGGGGGTGCCCCTTGGAAAGGCTATGGAAAACACCGGACTGTTTCCCGACTACGTTATTAAAATGTCAAAGGTAGGTTATGAAACCGGAAATTTAGATGTGGTTATGCAGGCCTTGGCACAGTATTATGAGGATGAAAGAGCGTTGGCAAAGGCCATCAGGGATGCTGTTTTTTATCCCCTGACCATGATTATGATTCTTCTGGTGGTGCTCTTTGTACTGATAACCAAGGTGCTCCCGGTCTTCGATCAGGTATATGTTCAGTTAGGGGCACAGAGCAACACTGCAATTAAAAAAGCTATTGAGCTTGGAGGGGCTGTGACCCTTGGACTCCTGATATTTTTCGGTGCCCTTGCATTGGGTTTTCTATTATTCCATTTTTGGGGGAATAAAAGAAATATTAAATGGTCAGAAGGTTTTTTACATGTATTAAAGCAACGTACGAAGGTGGGAGCCATGATAGCTAAAAGGCGGTTTGCCTCGGTTATGTCCCTGGCCATATCCAGCGGTATGGACTTGGGGGCGGCCATGGAGTTAGCCTCGGAAATCATGGAAGAAAGGATGCTGGCGGAAAAGGTGTTTCAGGCCAAGGGCAGAATCGATGGGGGAGAGGATTTCAATAAGGTCCTTGATGATACTGAGATTTTTAGCAATATGGAGCTTCAAATGATCAGGGTAGGTGGTAGGACAGGTAAGCTGGAATCAGCATTTCAGTACCTGTCGGATAGATATGGGCGGGATGGTGACGAGGCCATAGCAAAGGCGGTTGGAAGGATAGAGCCGATTTTGGTAGTCACTATGACATTTACAGTGGGGTTGATACTTATGTCTGTCATGGTTCCGCTCATAGAGATAATGGCATCAATCGGTTAGGAAAAGAAATGAAAAAGCTTGCAGGATATTTAATTATTTTTAGTATAGTACTGTCATTTTTTATAATGGGAACCGATTGGTTTTCGGCAATCGCAGAATCAGAGGAGTCTCATATCCAAGAAAGGGCTATACGAAGGGCATTGCTTACATGCTATGCGGTGGAGGGGATTTATCCGCCGGATATTAAATACTTAGAAAACCATTACGGTGTAAGGGTAAATTATAGCAGATTTGCTGTGCATTACGAGATTTTTGCATCGAACATTATGCCGGAAATAACCCTTATAGAAAAGGGTGGTGATGGTATCTGATGAGGCGGAGATGGGACATAGGCAGTATGGTACTGCTCACATTCAATATTTTACTGTTGTTTACTGTTGTTTTGTGCGGTTTTTTTACAATAATAATCGGAGCTCAGGTATATGAAAACATTTCGGGACGGTCAGATGCAGTATTTAGAGAATGCACTCCTTTTTATTATGTGGCTAACAAGGTGAGGCAATCAGATGAGGGGGGCATGTTAGAAGTTGTTGATTATTCAGATGAAAAGGTATTGCGTTTAGGACAGACTATTTCCGGAGCTAAATATGATACTTTAATTTATCTGATGGATGGAAAACTCATGGAGATGTTCGTAAGAAGAGGAAACGACCTGGATATAAGTGAAGGAATGATTATAATGGATACCGAAACAATTGTTTTTTCAAGGGAGAAACAATTGTTGAAGGTGGCCGGCGGTAAGGATAATTGTCAAATGTTTTTGTTTCCCCGTAGTGAAAAAGCGGCAGGTGAGAGGCATTGAACAAGATAGGCCTATTTAAATCCCAGAGCTTTCTAATAGAATTGATATTTACCATATTGTTTTTTGCTCTATGTTCGGTAATCTGCATTTTGGCATTTGCAAAGGCCGAAATAATCAGCAGAGACGGCTATGAATTGAATCGCAGCCTTTTACTTACCCAGAGTGTTGCGGAGTGCATAAAGGCTTCTGATTTGCAAAGTCTTGATTACAATATGGAAAAGATATTACTTCTTTCTAAAAAGGAGGGCGGAGGCTACGAATCCTATTATGACGAGAACTTTGCATCGGTACCACTTGATATAAGCTATTTTGGACTGAATGTGGATATTGAAATTGAAGATGGAATGCTAATTTCTGTAATTAGGGTAGAAAAGCAGAAGAGCCACCGATGGGAATCGGTATGCCAACTTGAAGTAAAAAGGTATCTGCCGCAGGAATGGTGGGAGGTGACAGATGAGTTTTGACAGGATTACGATAAACAGGAAGGACGAGAAGATATTGCAATCGGGATTTCTTTCGTTGATCCTAATATTTATCGTTCTTTGCCTGGCAGTCCTTAGCATCCTGGCTCTATCATCGTCCATTGCAGACAGCAGGCTTGCACATAAGAGTGCGGAAGCGGTACAGGATTTTTATAAGGCCGATGGGCTTGGAGAAGAATGGCTAAAAGATGTGAATTATAAGATTGCTGTTGCCGCTAAAAGCGGTCCTGAGGGATATGAGGAAAGGCTTAAATCATACTTTGGCGAAAATTATTGCAGTAGCACTGGAATCATTAAATGTGCAATCCCTTTAAACGATAGACAGGTTTTGTCTGTTGAGGTAGAAAGATCGGATAGGGAAAGAGTTGCCGGCGGTCAGAAAAACTACAGGGTGGAATTGTGGAAAATTATAAACACTCAGGAACATATTATTGATGACTCTATAAAGGTTTGGTCAGGAGGTGACGGAGGATGAAGGTCATAAATATGCTTAAAGAAGCTGTAAATATGGGGGTGTCCGACATATTCCTGATACCGGGAACTGCAAGAGCCTACAAAAAAGGTGATAAGATAATTATATGTGATTCGAAACCCTTGCACACCGATGATATGATTGAATTGGTCAGGGAAATCTATGATCTTACGACCGATCGTAAAATGGATAACATATTGGATAAAGGGGATGATGATTTTTCGTTTTCCTTGCCCGGGGTATCCAGGTTCAGGGTAAATGTGTTTCTCCAAAGGGGATCCCTGGCTGCTGTCATAAGAGTTATTACCTTTGAGCTTCCCAAATACACGGACATTAACATACCGGAAGAGGTAATGGCTGTTGCTGGTATGAAAAAGGGGCTTACCCTGATTACCGGTCCCGCAGGCAGCGGAAAAAGTACCACCCTAGCATGTATCATCGATCAGATTAACAGGAATCGCAATGCACATGTAATAACCCTGGAGGACCCGATAGAATATTTGCACCGGCATAAAAAGAGCATCGTTACCCAAAGGGAGATAGGTGTGGATACAACGGATTACGTCACCGGTCTTCGGGCTGCATTAAGGCAGGCGCCTAATGTTATTCTTTTAGGTGAACTAAGGGACTATGAAACAATCAAAACGGCTATAACTGCTGCGGAAACAGGGCACCTGGTTCTATCCACCCTTCATACCATAGGGGCTGCCAATACTATAGATCGAATTATCGATGTCTTTCCTCAAAACCAACAGGAGCAAATACGCATTCAACTGGCATATGTCCTTCAAGTTGTGGTATCACAGCAGCTTATATCCACTATAGATGAGAAGATAATCCCAGTGTTTGAAATTATGAATGTAAATTCGGCTATACGAAATATGATAAGGGAGGCTAAGAGCAATCAGATTGATGGTGCAATAATGGCTGGGAGGCAGGAGGGTATGCGATCCATGGATATCAGTTTGTTGGAACTATATAAGGATGGATTGATTTCCGAGGATGTTGTCATCAATAATTGCTTAAATAAAGGGACTATAAAAAATCGTATTGAAGATCTCCGAAAGCCTCTTTAAGCTTATGGACAGCTTTCTTTTCTATGCGGCTAACATATGAGCGACTTATTCCAAGGTCCATAGCTACTTCCCGCTGGGTTTTCCTACGGCTTCCCAGGAGGCCGAACCGGGAAAATATCACTTCCTTTTCACGAGGTGTCAGTAGATTTTCGATTGCCTTATAAAGCCTGCGGATTTGGATTTTCGTGTCGATGCATTGGATGATAAAATCGTCATCAGTTCCTAAAATATCATTAAAGCTTATCTCGTTTCCATCCTTATCCGTACCTATGGGTTCGTTAATGGACACTTCGGCCCGGCATTTCTTGGTGTTTCGAAGATGCATTAGGATTTCGTTTTCTATGCATCGGGCTGCGTAAGTTGCCAGTCGTACAGATTTTTTTCTGTTGAAGGTGTTTACTGCCTTGATTAAACCTATGGTCCCAATGGAAATAAGGTCATCGGGGTTCTTGCCGGGACTGCTATATTTTTTTACCACATGGGCGACAAGACGAAGGTTTTTCTCTACAAGAACATCTTTGGCTTCCGAATCACCGTTTTCAAATCGCAACAAATACTCAGCTTCTTCCTTATCGGTAAGGGGTTGGGGAAAAGAATTCCCTGTGGAGACATAGGAAGGCAGTAGAATTAACGGGTTTGTAAGCAGGAGGGAAGCGAATAGCAGGGATAGACTCATGGCGATAGCTCCTTTCCTTAACATAAAGAGATGTATAATCAGTAATATGCAGAAAAGGGGTTGGTGGTGTATGTCCCTTGCAAATGATTCGGGAAAAGTTTGGGTACAATATTTATAAGGCGGCAAATACCGCCTTATAACAGTGGACATAAACTATTTAATTTCAAAGGACTGACAGTCTGTACACTCCGCTTTGGTAGGGTGTTCTTCATGACATCCCACTATAATGCTGTCCAATGAACAGTAGTCCTCGGTATCGCAATGATACTTGCAATTTGTCACGACACACTCAATGCTTGGGTTTGCGTTGGTATTAGCCATTTATGCCACCTCCTTAAAAATTTTTATGATTCCCGGTTAGTATGTCACAAAATGATTTAAAAATCCCCTGTGTTTTAAGAATTATTACGATTTTAACCTTCCATGTGGTATGATTAAATGATAAAATGAAAGGCGGAAAAACGTGAAACAAAGATTGATTTTAGCATCCGGATCACCTCGAAGAACAGAGATATTTAGACAAAATGGTCTTGACCCTGAAATAAGGATTCCTCGTGTAAAAGAAATCTTTCCCCAGGGTATAAGTGTGGAATCGACGGTTATGTACCTGGCTCTTTTGAAGGCCCTTGCCATAGAAAAGGAAATCCATCAGGGCTTTATTGTTTCTGCCGACACCGTGGTATATAACGGCAGGATACTGGGGAAGCCTATCGATGAAAGGGACGCCTTAAATATGCTAAAGGAATTGCGAGGCAAAGCCCATTGGGTTTTAACCGGGGTGGCAATAATAGATGGGAAGACTCAAAATCGAAGGGTTTTCTATGAGGCCACAGAGGTTTATTTCACTCGATACAGTATTGTCGAGATGGAGGAATATATTAAAACCGGTGAACCCCTTGATAAAGCAGGAGCATATGCGCTACAAGGAGAATGGGGCAGACATATTCATAGGGTTGTGGGGAACAGAGACAATGTTATAGGTTTCCCATGGGAACGGGGAGCTAAGGAATTGAGGGAAATGGGATATATGGGAGTGTAATATAAGTGTGCCCGGAAAGGGCGATTTATGAAAAGCGAAAGCAATACTACAGGCGACTTGATACGTGAGTTGCCTCAAAATGAAAGGCCACGAGAAAAACTAAGGCTCTATGGCGTGTCCTCCTTATCCAATGTTGAGTTGTTAGCCATACTGATAGGGAAGGGAACTAAGAAGGCGTCAGCTTTATCCCTGGCACAGCAGGTGTTGGCTCTTGAACCGGAGGGGATTTCCTATCTGTCGGATATAGCAACGGAGGAGCTTTGTACCATATCGGGTATGGGAACTGCAAAATCCTGCCAAATAGTGGCGGCCATTGAGTTGGGACGGCGCATTGCCACAACCCCAAGGAACAAAAGTATCAGCATAGAAACTCCGGCGATGGTTGCCGATTTATTTATGGAAGAGATGAGATATTTTAAAAAGGAAGTTTTTCGTGTATTGCTTCTGGATACGAAAAATCAGATAATAGCCAGGGAGGATATTTCGGTAGGGAATTTAAATAGCTCCATCGTCCATCCCCGGGAGGTATTCCACAATGCAGTTAAAAAAAGTGCATCTTCCATATTGCTGGTCCATAATCATCCAAGCGGAAATCCCCAGCCCAGTCAGAATGACAAGGATATAACGGTAAGACTGGCCCAGGCAGGGGAATTGCTGGGTATCAACGTCCTCGATCATCTTGTAATAGGTGATGGAGTTTTTGTAAGCATGAAGGAGATTGGGCTTTTATAGCAGGGACCGAAAGGAGCAAAAGGGAAATGTGTTTTAAAATGTTCTCACAGGATGTGGGAATCGACTTAGGAACTGCAAATACTTTAATATATATTAAGGGTAAGGGTATCATTTTAAAGGAACCCTCCGTTATTGCCGTTGATACGAATCAGGGTAGTGTGTATGCGGTGGGGTTGCAGGCTGCGGACATGCTTGGGCGTGTTCCGGAGAACATTAAAGTTGTAAGGCCTATAAAGGGCGGTGTCATATCAGATTACACCATGACCCAGGAAATGCTCAGGGAATTTTTAGTAAAGGCATTTAAGGGAGGCAAACTGATAAAGAAGAATATGCGGGTCGTAGTAGGTGTGCCTTCGGGCATCTCCAATGTGGAAAGACGTGCGATAGAGGAAGTCATACGGCAGATGGGTGCGAAACAGGTCTTTATTTTAGATGAGCCTATGGCGGCGGCGATAGGTTCCGGTATTCCCGTAGATGAGGCCAGAGGTCACATGATTGCTGATATAGGAGGAGGAACCTCTGATGTGGCCATCATATCCCTGGGTGGGATAGTGAATAGTACGGCCCTGAGACATGCTGGTGATGACATGGATGAAGCAATTGTTGGTTATATGCGTAAAACTTTCGGACTTCTGATAGGCGAAAAGACTGCAGAGCAGATAAAAATAAAAATAGGATGCGTATATAATCAACCAAATGAAGAGGGAGTTGAGGAAGAAATCCTTGCTATGGAAGCAAAGGGCAGGGATGTTGTTTCAGGTTTGCCAAGGACCGTAACAGTTACCTCAATGGATGTGGTAAGCGCACTTGGTGAATCTGTTTCATTAATAATAGAGGCGGTTAAAACCACCTTGGAAAACGCACCCCCGGAATTAGCTGCGGACATTATGGTAAATGGCATGGTTCTCACCGGAGGCTGTTCACACCTCAGAGGTTTTGCGGAGCTTATTGCCCATCATACAGGTCTTAATGTTACGGTTGCAGAAAATGCCTTGGAGGCCGTTGCTGAGGGAACAGGAAATAGTTTGTCACATATAGACAAACTTAAACGCTATGTGAAGGGAAGTAACTATTAGAGATGAGGGCTGAGATGTGAAATGGATAAGGCATCATAAAACAGCAGCTATAGTAATATTTGTAATAGGATTTTTGTTAATTCTTACCGTGGTGTCCTATCTTCATAAAGGGAGCAATTCCATCGTCGGAAAGGCTTTAAATTCAGCTATTGCTTTTGTTCAGGAACCTCTGATGAGTGCGGGAACAGGTATAAGTAATGGGGCCGACGGTATTTTTCGTTTCAAAAGTGTGGTGGAGGAAAATGAAAATTTGAAAGAGGAGAATGCAAGGCTGCGTTATGAACTTGCTGAAAAATCGCTTTCCCTAACAGATCTTGAAGAATTAAGAACCCTTTCAGAATCGTTGAACTATGTGGAAGAGCCTCTTAATTATAAGTGGGTTTCAGCCAGGGTAATTGCCATGGACGGATCCAATTGGTTTAATATCTTCACCATAGGTGTCGGAGAGAAACATGGGATTGTCAAGGACTCAATAGTTATAAATGGACAGGGGCTTATAGGAAAAATATATGAGGTGGGTGGTAGCTGGGCCAAGGTCATCTCCGTCATAGACACTAATAATCATGTCAGTTTTAAGGTGGCAAGGGATAAAAGCCTCTTAGGGATATTGTATGGTGATGGCAAGGGTGGTTTGGAAGGCTATATGTTGTCACCGGAGGCTTCCGTAATAAAGGGGGATTTGCTCATTACTTCGGGAATGGAAATGTATCCGGAGGGTATTCCCATAGGCAGAATTGAACAGGTTTCCTGGGATACAAATGCCTTATTGAGAACCGTCAGCGTAGAGCCAATTGTCTCCTTTGATTACCTATCAAAGGTGTCTGTGATCATTAGAGATGAGGGACAGTCGGAGGTGCAGCAGTGAAATATCGCTATTCCATACCCCTTTTCATTTTTGCATTTTTGTTCCAATCGACTATCATGAACCAGTTAAAGATCTTTGGGGTAGGCCCCAACCTGATTTTATGCTTGGTAATCCTTTTATCATTTCTATATGAAGAGAATCAGGGGCTGGTGTTAGGTGTAATCTTTGGAATAATTCAAGATCTTAGCTTCGGTCAGATAATAGGGCCGTCAGCTATGGCCTATTTTGTAGTGGGATTTGCCATTAAGTACCTGCGGATTATATTTTACAGGGATAATGTGCTTTCCGTCTTCTTGACAACAGTAGTGGGGACGGGACTTTTTACAATTGTAAACTGGGTTATCAATACGATATTTTTAGGAACCTATGCTCTAATGTATGTGGCTAAAATGATGCCTATATTGATGGGTTATCATTTCATGTTTATGGTTTTGTTTTATTTGATAAGGGGAAGAAGAGCCTCCTATTCAAACTATAATCGATATTAAATGAGTTGAGAATATGAACACTAAATGGATTAAAGAACGCTACAATCAAATACTTCTAACCGTCATTATTTTGATGCTGATTCTCATCGTCAGGCTTTTTTTCCTGACCGTTGTTCAGGGTGACGAATGGGCTCTTGCTGCCCAGTCAAATAGCATGAAAAATATTTATCAGCCTGCCCCAAGGGGGCAGATATTTGATCGCTATGGCCGTTTGCTAGCCGGTAACAAATCCGGCTTCTCCATACAATTCTCAGATACAGGGGCTCCCGTTGAAGAAGTTAATCGGCAGGCTCTGGAGGTGGTGCGAATAATTGAGGCATCGGGGGATGCGGTAAATGACAATCTGCCCCTAATCCCGGATAAGGATGGTGGCTTTCAATATATTTATGAAAAAAATATTGAGGAATGGTTGGCGAATCAGGAGATGCCCAAAACCTTTACAGCGGAACAGGCGTTTAATGAGTTATGCAGGCGCAATGGCATAGATGAGATGCTGGATCGCTATGATGCACAGATTCAGCTTCAGACCGTTTTTAATGTGTATCCGCCTATTTCGGTAAAAACCATGACCTATACGGAGGAGCTGGCAAAGGAAAACTTTTTGGGGCAATATGGATTGGACTTTAAAACCAAAAAAAAGAAAATTTCGGCAGATGAGACTTTCAAAATACTGAGGGAAAAATTTAAGATCGGAGATCATGTTTCCGATGCAGATGCTCGCAAAATCATGATAATAAGGAATGAGCTTTGGGGGCAAGGATACTATGGCTATATTCCCATAAGTATTGCTCAGGATGTATCCCAGCAGACTATCGTCACAGTTGAAGAAAGAGGAACCGACCTCTACTGCGTTGATGTTGCAGCAGAGCCTATCCGATATTACCCCAACGGTAACTCAGCATCCCACATATTGGGGTATCTGGGGAGAATAACCGAGGGTGACAAGGAGGCTTACCTTGCTAAAGGGTATTCAATAAATGATATGGTTGGACGCGATGGATTGGAAAAGGCATATGAGGATGTTTTAAAGGGCGTGGATGGCATGAAAACCGTTGAGGTAAACGCCTACGGAGAGCGAACGCGAAACATACAGGATGTGGCAGCACAAAAAGGCCAGGACATTTATCTCACCATAGATCTGGAATTGCAAAAGACGGCTGAGGCAGCCCTTAAACAGGCCTTGCAGCAGATTAGGGCAGGGGGAACCTTTCAAAGTGAATATGGAAACTATAAATATTCGAAGGCTTATCCAAATGCAAATGTGGGAGCTGCAGTAGCAATCGATGTGGAGACAGGAGATGTACTGGCCATGGCCTCGGCACCGGATTTTGACCCCAATCTTTTTGTAAAGGGAATCAGCACAGAAGATTGGAGGTCTCTTCAACCGTCCAATCCCAGGGATCAATTGGCCCCCAGACCCCTGTATAATGTTTCCACGCTAACGGCTGTGCAACCGGGATCCACCTTTAAAATGGTGACTGCAACCGCCGCCCTTGAAAGCGGTTTAAATCCAAACAGAAAATTAAAGGATGGAGGAGCCATTAAGCTGGGGGAAAGAACTTATGGATGCGTGCTTTGGAACAGGAGCAGAGGCACTCACGGCTATTTGGATCTCCACAAAGCTTTAGAGGTGTCCTGTAATTATTATTTTTATGATATAGCCACGGGTAAAGACTGGTATACAGGGAAATCATTAGGATATCGAAAGCCTATAAGCATAGGTAAAATAACCGACTATGCAGAACAATATGGCCTTGGCAAACCAACCGGAATAGAGATTGCGGAAACGGTGGTGCCCGTTCCCAGTGAGTCGATTAAATTGTCGGGGACTAAAAATCAGTTGAGAAATGTTCTGATAGGCAGAGGAGAAATGTATTTTACGGATAAGGTGGTTGCTAACAAGGAGCTTTTACGCAATAATATAAACACCATAGTAGGATGGACTGAGGAAAATCCGACGAAAAAGGAGATCCTTTCCCGATTGCCCTCCCTTGGGGTTAAAAGCGATATGCTGGAAACTGTTGCGGATCTATGTAAATACACCTATTTCAATTTTGCAAAATGGACTACGGGGGATGAATTTAATATTGCAATAGGTCAGGGCGAAAACTCCTATACCCCGCTTCAAATGGCTAATTATGTGGCAACAATAGGTAACAAAGGGGTCCACAATAAGGTAAGGCTGGTTGGGGCTATAGAGAAGGAAGGCAGGATTGCAAGGGGGGAAGGGAAAAGAATAGAATTAGAAAACGAAGATAGGCTCAAGGATATCATTGAAGGGATGAGAAGGGTTTCCCATGGTAGCCAAGGAAGCGGAAAGGCTGTATTTAACAATTTCCCAGTACAGGTTGCCTCTAAGACCGGAACGGCAGAAAGGGCAGGAAAGGTTCCGGCGGAAGATGAAATCCAATATTTGAAAACATATCTCCCTAAAATAAACCCTCAACTTAGCTGGAGTCAGGTTGAAACCGAGTTGTCGCGTTTAATGAAAGACTATCCGGAGATATATACATCCAGGGATTCGGCCGCCCGCCAGGCGGTAATCAATCTATCGCGAGGTAAGGTTACTGTGGCTAAAATGGATGCATTTAAAAAAAGCTATGATAACTTTTCGTGGTTTGTAGGAATGG
This sequence comes from Anaerovoracaceae bacterium, assembly GCA_050953445.1. Taxonomy (GTDB): domain Bacteria; phylum Bacillota; class Clostridia; order Peptostreptococcales; family Anaerovoracaceae; genus JBMNMS01. Next base: position 400,964 of record JBMNMS010000001.1, on the reverse strand, counting down.
CACCGGCGGATAATCCTAAGATTGCCGTTAGCGTCCTCATATTTCAAGGGGGCAGTGGAGGATATGCGGGGCCGGTGGCGAAGGAGATTATTGGTAGCTACTTACAGTTGAATAAGGTTTACGAGGACTATAGTATTGACGCGATAGTGATACAGTAATTGGAGATGGGGATATGGGTGAAGTAATTGTTATAGTTTCCGGAAAAGGTGGTACCGGCAAAAGCATGTTCGCTTCCAATATGGGGGCAACTTTGGCAAAGCGGGGTTTATCAATTGCATTGATAGATATGAATACGGGTATGAGAAACTTAGATCTGTGCCTGGGGCTTGAAAGCTCTATAGTATACGATTTGACAGATGCTATCATAGGCATATGTAAAACAAAACAAACTATGGTAAGGGATAGGCGTTTCCCAGGACTCTGCCTTATATCGGCACCTCAAAGCAGGGATAAGGTTCGCATAACCCCGGCGGAGATGAAGGATTTTTGCCAGGGCATAAGGCATGATTTTGATTATATAATAATAGATGCCCCATCAGGAATCGGGGAGGAAGTAAAACTGGCAACAGTTGGGGCTGATCGTGCCGTTATAATTACCAATCCGGAGCATAGTGCGGTGAGGGATGCAGATTCAATAGATAACCTCCTCTTAAGAATGGGGATTAGGAATAGAAGCATTGTGATCAACAGGGTCAGATACCAGCTTATGGGTAAGGGGATACTGCCTGAGCCAGAGGAAATTGCGGAGATGCTCCAGCTTCCCGTTTCAGGCATTATTCAGGAGGATGAGAATATTCTCATATCCACAAACATGGGCATACCCCTCATTATGGAAGAGGGTAGCTATTTTGAAAAAAACTTCAATCAGATTATCGATAGAATTTTGCTATAAGGAATTAATTGAAACGATAAAACACACCTTTGCGGTGTGTTTTAAGTTATTGGCGTAAACTTTCATAGAAATTACAGTTCGCTTCTATCCTCCACGTATTTTACGATGTCGCCGACACTCTGGAAGGCTTCAGCCTCCTCATCGGGGATTTCGATTTCAAACTCATCTTCAATCGCCATAATAATTTCAACAGCATCCAGGGAATCAGCTTCCAGATCCTTCATTAAATGAGTGCTTATGGTAACCAGATCATCATCAACGCTTAACTGTTCCACTATGATATCCCTTATTTTTTCAAAAACCATCAGTTTACCTCCAAAGAATTTAAAGACCTATTCGATAGGCGCACACTAAAGTTATTATAAGTTACTACATTGGATACTGCAACAACAAATATGCAAATATTTAAAAATACTGTAGACTCTCCCAACGCTCATACTCTCGGTTTAAAGCTTCCTTCAACCTATTCAGTTCATTCCCTTTTTGTGTAAGGGTCTCATAGTCTGAAATTAGATCCTTATGACACATTTCATTTTCTAATTCCTTAATTTTTTCTTCCAATGCAGTTATTTCACCTTCGCAAGCCTTGATGTCACGCCTGTTTTTTCGAAGTGCGGTCTCAGTAGCTTTTTGAAGCTGCCTTTCCTCCTTGGCTGTCAATCCGACAGGCTGGGGGTGGGAAGGGTCAAGGGATTCGGTGGCTGTCAATTCTGTAAGGGCATTAAGGTGCTCCTTTCCTGAAGAAATATCTTGCTTTTTTTCCAAATAGTAATCATATCCACCGGGATAGATGTCTATCCCATTTTCTGTGAGCTCGTATATATGGGTCGGTACTTTATTTAACAAATACCTATCGTGAGAAACCATGATTACCGTGCCGGGGAAATCAAGAAGAGCATCTTCAAACGCCTCCTTTGCCCCTATGTCCAGATGATTTGTAGGCTCGTCCATTACAAGAAGGTTGGCACCGGACATCATTATTTTCAGCAGTGCTATTCGAGCCTTTTCGCCACCGGAAAGATCTTTGATATCCTTAAAAACATCATCATTGCGAAATAAAAAGCGACTGAGAATATTGCGAAGGGTAGGCTCATCGTAAAGACGAAATGAATTGTGCAGTTCATCCAGTACCGTTCCCCCTGTAAGGAGTTCCTGCCTTTGTTCATAGTATGCAAACTCCACATTGTGCCCTAATCTCACCATACCTGTATCGGGATCAATTACACCCATTATAATTTTCAGTAAGGTGGTTTTTCCAATGCCATTTGGACCCACAATACAAACCCTCTGACCTCTTTTTACATCGAAACCTACATTTTTAAAGAGCTGTCGTCTTCCTTCAATATCAAGAAAGCTTTTGGAAAGATCCTGTGCGAAAATCACATCGTTGCCGCTGATAAAATTCTCTTTGAATTGCAACCGCAGGGAAGATCCCTTTGACCTGGGTTTATTGGGCAGTTCCATCCGTTCAAGTCTTTTTTCACGGGAATGGGCACGCTTAGCCAGCTTTTCAGTGCCGTGTTGTTTTAATCTGCGGATCATCTCCTCCTGCCTGCGAATCTCGTTCTGTTTTTGCTGGTAATTTCGCATTTCCTGCTCCATGCGAAGGGATTTCTTTTTTAAATAGGATGAATAGTTGCCGTTGTAGGAGTAAAGGCTATGATGCTCGATTTCAAAGATTCTGGTTACAGTCTGGTCTAAAAAATATCGATCGTGCGAAATCACCACTAAGGTGCCCGAATAATTTTTCAGGTATTGTTCTAACCACTTTAAAGTACCTATATCCAAATGGTTTGTAGGTTCATCCAACAGCAAAAGATCAGGTTTCTGAAGCAGTAGGGAAGCTAAAGCCAATCTGGTACGTTCTCCGCCTGATAAGGATGAAATGCTCTTGCCAAAGGTTGATTCAGGGAAACCCATGCTGTAAAGTATACCTCGAATTTCACTTTCGTATCCGTATCCGTTGCGGTTTTTATATATGCTGGAAAGCTCATCGTATTTTTGCAACAGGGGTAATGCGTTCTTTCCCTCGGCCGTCAGGGAAGCAATTTCCTCGGATAAAGCGGTCATCTCCCTTTCCATATCCAGAAGATCTGAAAAAATGAGCAACATTTGATCATATATGGTCAGGTGGGACTGAAAATTATCCTGTTGTCTGAGATAGCCCAGGCTTATGTTGGATGCTAAAAATATATTCCCCTGGTCACAGGAAAGTTCACCCGCCAATATGGAGAGGAGGGTGGTTTTGCCTGCACCGTTATCGCCGATTATTCCAATCCGCTGCCCCTTATTTATGTGGAAGGACACATTACTAAGAATTGTATTTACTCCATAGGATTTCTTTATTCCTGTGGCAGATAGGATTAACATCATAGCTCCTTTCTCAATATCTCATCTGGACAATATTTTAACACTTTTTTATTGTCTGTCCAATGGCTGGATGGTATAATGAATGAGATTATTTGTGAAAGACCTAAAATAAAAATAATAAGGAATCAATCATGAAAGAAAATAGTAAGATTTCCAGTGTAGTTATAAGGAGGCTGCCCAGGTATAGAAGGTATTTAGAGGAGCTTATGAAAAAAGGTGTGGAACGGGTTTCATCTAAGGAATTGAGCAGCCTCATAGGGTACACAGCTTCTCAAATCAGGCAGGATTTAAACAATTTTGGGGGGTTTGGGCAGCAGGGATATGGATACAATGTAAGGACATTATATGAGCAGATCAGTTCAATTATTGGACTTGATAAGGAATATAAGATGGTTATTATCGGATCCGGCAATTTGGGTCAGGCTATAGCTAACTATGCCAATTATTATAAATCAGGATTTCAGGTATGCAATATGTTCGATATAAATCCCCGGCTAATCGGGCTTAGCATCAATGGCATAGAGGTTTTAGACTATGAATTGCTTCCTGAGTACTTGAAAGAAACCCAAATTGATATTGGTATTATATGTACAAATAAGGACAATGCACAAGAGGTAGCAACTGTTCTTTGTCAAGGAAATGTCAGGGGGATATGGAACTTTGCACCTCAGGATCTTATAGTAAGCCAGAGTGTCGCCTTGGAAAATGTTCACCTAAGCGACAGCCTTCACGCCTTGACCTATTATCTGCATAGGGGAGAGGAATAAAACTATAGTGATGCAATAATAAAATAACCGCTTCTCTTCCAGAAACGGTTATTTATTCATTATGCACAACTTATTCCGGTGAAATAGAATCGGTTGGACAAGCGTCCATGCAAGCGCCACAGTCGATGCATGTATCCGGATCAATAACATACTTGTTAGCTCCTTCGGAAATTGCGTCTGTGGGACATTCGTCAACACATGCGCCACAGCTGATGCAAGAATCGTCGATTACATAGGCCATTTTGAAATCCTCCTTTAAATATGCTTAGTTGAACAAAGCTATTATAGCAGATAAGCTTTGGGATAACAACATAATTTTCGCACTTATTCACAGAAGGAGGTTTAGAAAAAAACCGTAAGCAGGGGAAAAAAATGATTATTTATGGACTTGAGGGTAAGAGCGGTACTGGAAAAAGCTACCAGGCCATCCATCTTTGCCGTGGAAAAGGTATAGAAGCGATAATAGATGATGGACTTTTTATATTTGAAAACAGAGTACTTGCCGGAATTTCCGCAAAACGGCAAGCATCCAAAATAGAAGCAACTAAGACAGCGCTATTCATCGATGATGAACACTGCCGTTCGGTAAGAGAGATGATAAATCAGGTTAATCCAAAATCAATCCTAATTCTTGGGACATCCGAAAGAATGGTGCGAAGAATTATTGATCGGCTGGGACTTCCTGCTCCGAAGGAGATCATATCCATTGAAAGCATAACCACCGAGGATGAACGAAAGGAGGCCCACAGGCAGAGAAAGGATTTTGGGAAGCATGTAATTCCAGCCCCCACATTTCAGATTCGTCGTCAATTTTCAGGATATTTTTTAGATCCGCTTAGAATTTTCAGGAGGGGAATGAGCAGGTCGGAACACGAGAAAACAGTTGTCAGGCCAACTTACAGCTATCTTGGTAAATACGATTTGTCCGACAGGGTTATAAGCGATATCGTAAACTATGTAGGCCGTGGTGTGCATGGGATCAATACCATCATAAGGGTGACCACGGTAAGTAAAACCGACGGGGTTAGGCTGGAAATAATAGTTACCATGGAATATGGAACGAAGATAATACAGTCGGCAAAGGAGCTTCAAAAAAAGGTTGCCAAAATGGTTGCTCACATGACCGCATTCAATGTGGATTCGGTGGATGTTGAAATACGTGCCTTAAAATAAATCTATGCTGATTAGTTGAATGGATCAATGAAAGGGAAGACAATGTTGTTAGGACCGGTGGTAAATGCAGGGGCAATAGTTGTATGTGCTTTGATTGGAAAATTCCTTTTGAAAGGGATTCCCCATCGATATGAGGAAATTGTAACCAAGGCCATAGGTCTTTGCGTTATTTATGTTGGAATCAGCGGTGCCCTAATAAGCAATAGAATCATAGTTTTGATTTTAAGCCTAATTATGGGCAGTATGCTTGGGGAATTAATGGATATTGACAAGGGGATGAACAAATTAGGGGCCTGGGCGGAAAAGAAAATGGGTTTTAGAGAGGGGAATTTTTCAAAGGGATTTGTAAACGCATCAATTCTTTTTTGTACCGGCTCCATGGCGATTATAGGGGCTATGGAAAGTGGACTTTCCGGCAATCATCAAATGCTCTTTGTAAAGGGGATTTTGGACGGTTTCATCTCCATTGTTTTTGCTGCCTCCATGGGAATAGGCGTGGCCTTTTCTGCAATTCCGGTACTCCTTTATGAAGGTGGAATTGCATTGGGGGTAAGCTACCTAAAGGATTATATGACCCCCGAGATAATTTCAGAAATGTCTGCTGCCGGGAGTTTGGTCATTGCTGCAATAGGCTTTAACTTTATAGTGGAAAAACAGATTAGAGTTGCAAATATGATACCTGCAATATTCTTGCCCTGGCTTTTTATCGAGATTGCTTCAATTCTGCACTTATAGTTACCTCATTTTTTTAAAAAATGGAAAAAAAGATGTTGACAATATGAGGAAGCTGTATTAAATTAGTGTTAGCACTCAATCCGATTGAGTGCTAATAAGATGGGTTTACAAATATAAATGAATATAAAACAGATAATACGAGGAGGTAAGGTAAAAATGAAGATCAAACCATTGGGAGACAGGGTAGTTATCAAAAGGTTAGAGGCCGAGGAAAAGACATCCAGCGGAATCGTCTTGCCGACACAGGCTAAGGAACAACCTCAAATGGCTGAGGTAGTAGCGGTAGGGCCAGGTGGAAGCCAGGATGGGCAGGAGATTAAGATGGAAGTCAGCGTAGGCGACACGGTCATCTTTGCAAGGTATGGCGGAACAGAGATTAAGTATGACGGAGTAGAATACACCATACTGTCCCAAAGGGATATCCTGGCAATCGTTGGTTAGCCGGATCTGAAGTTTTTGAATATTAAACGAAATGATAGAATTGAAAGGAAGTGTATAGAAAATGGCAAAAGAAATTAGCTTCGGTGAAGATGTAAGAAAGAAATTATTATCAGGAGTTGATCAGTTGGCGGATACCGTAAAGGTAACCATAGGTCCTAAGGGAAGAAACGTATTGCTGGAGAAGAAATTCGGTTCTCCCCTCATCACAAATGATGGTGTGACTATTGCCAGAGAAATTGAGTTAGAGGATGCCTTTGAAAACATGGGAGCACAGCTGGTAAAGGAAGTGGCGACAAAGACAAACGACGTGGCTGGTGATGGTACTACAACGGCTACATTGCTGGCACAGGCCATTATTCGTGAAGGGTTTAAAAATGTGGCTGCCGGAGCCAATCCCATTATTTTAAGAAAGGGAATACAAGGTGCGGTGGATGTTGCAGTGGAAGCTATCGAAAAAATATCGACTCCGGTTGATGGCAAACATGATGTAGCTCAGGTAGCATCTGTATCTGCCGGTGATGAGGAGATTGGAAATCTTATTGCAGAAGCCATGGAAAAAGTGGGCACCAATGGGGTTATCACTGTAGAAGAATCCAAATCTATGGGAACTGTACTGGAGGTGGTAGAAGGGATGCAGTTTGACAGGGGATACCTGTCTTCATATATGGTAACTGATACAGAGAAAATGGAAGCCGTTCTCAATAATCCATATATTCTGATTACAGACAAGAAAATATCTAATATCCAAGAAATTCTCCCCATATTGGAACAGATTATGCAGCAAGGCAAGAAGCAATTGCTCATCATAGCTGAGGATGTGGAGGGGGATGCCTTAGCTACCTTAGTCCTCAATAAACTTCGTGGAATTTTTGAATGCGTTGCCGTTAAAGCACCCGGATTCGGTGACAGAAGGAAGGCCATGCTTGCGGACATTGCGATTTTAACAGGTGGTCAGATGATCAGCGAGGAGTTGGGCTCCGACCTTAAGGAAGCTACCCTTGACATGCTGGGTACGGCTAACACAGTTAAGGTATCCAAGGAAGAAACGGTGATAGTGGATGGCGCGGGTTCGGCGGAAGAAATCCAAAACAGAGTACAGCAGATTAAAGCCCAATACGAAGAAAGCACCTCTGAATTTGATCAGGAAAAACTAATGGAAAGGCTTGCTAAATTAGCAGGGGGCGTGGCTGTGATTCAGGTGGGCGCCGCAACGGAAGCTGAATTAAAAGAAAGAAAGCTTCGCATAGAGGATGCGCTTAACGCTACCAGAGCAGCAGTTGAGGAAGGCATTGTCCCTGGCGGCGGAACGGCTTTCGTAAATGTTATACCCGCCGTAAGCCAGTATGTTCAAACCCTTTCCGGAGATATGAGAACAGGGGGAACCATTATAGTGAGAGCTCTTGAAGAACCTGTTCGTCAAATTGCTACCAACGCTGGCTATGAAGGGTCCGTTGTGGTAGAAAAGGTGAAGAATAGCGATGAAGGTGTAGGCTTTAACGTAATCAGTGAAACCTATGAAAATATGATTCAAGCGGGTATCGTAGACCCGGCCAAGGTCACCAGGTCGGCGTTACAGAATGCGGCTTCTGCTTCCGCACTGCTCTTGACCACAGAGGGTGGAATTGTTGACGCTGAGACCGAAGATCCCATGGCATCGGCTGCAGCTATGGCCGGCATGGGTGGTATGGGCGGCATGATGTAAAAAAACATATAATAAAAAGGCAATTTAAAGGGCATAGCCGGCAACAACGGCTATGCCTTTTAGGGTGTGTACAATAATCAAAGGAAAAATTATCTCTCGTTTAGAGGAACATAAACCTGATCCTCCTGCACTCCAATATATGCGGGTCGCATAATTTTACCACCTGCAACCAATTCCTCAAGTCTGTGGGCACACCAACCTGAAATTCGGGAGGCCGCAAAGACAGGAGTGGCGATGTCAGAGGGGATATTCAATGCATTATAAACAAAGCCGGAATAAAGATCTACATTTGCAGGCATTGGCTTGTCCGTATTTTTTATTTCCCGGAACAGTTGAGGGCCGCGTTTTTCTATGAAGTCATAGATCATAAAGTCGTCCATAAGACCTTTGTCCATGGCCAGTTTACGGGCCATATCCTTTAAAAGTATCGCTCTTGGGTCAGAAATCGTATAAACCGCATGGCCTAAACCATAAATTAATCCTGACCCGTCAAATTCCTCTCCTTTGAGCATCCGGATGAGGTAAGCTTCCAATTCCTTCTCATTAGTAGGATCCTTGAGTTTTTGTTTAATATCTTGAATCATCCACAAAACCTCCAGATTTGCTCCCCCGTGTTTGGGGCCTTTTAGAGAACCGATAGCAGCCGAAATCGCGGAGTAGGTGTCCGTTCCGGAGGATGAAATAAGATGTGTTGTAAATGTAGAATTATTGCCTCCCCCATGCTCCGCATGGAGTACCATGGATAAATCCAGTAGCTTAGCCTCCAGATCGCTATATTCCCTATTGGGACGTATCAGCCGGAGGATGTTTTCCGCTGTGGATTTGGATGGATCCGGGTAGTGAAGGCGAAGGCTATCGTTATCGTAGTAGGCTCGTTTAGCCTGGTATCCATAAGCCATAAGGGAAGGGAAATACCCTATTAGGTCTATGGATTGACGAAGAACATTTTCGATAGAATTATCCTCTGCCTGATCATCGTAGGAATACAAGGCCAGTACACTTCTGGCCAGCTTGTTCATAACGTTTTTACTGGGTGCCACCAGTATCATATCCCTTGCAAAAGAAGGGGGGAGCTCACGCCTATCCGAAAGTAGGCAGGTGTATTCTTCTAACTGTTTCTTGTCAGGAAGATTCCCAAAGAGCAGAAGGTAGCTGACCTCCTCATAGCCGAAACGATCTTCAGCTATTGCATTTTTTACAATATCCTCCACATCGATTCCGCGGTAAAACAATTTTCCGGGAATGGCAATTTTAGTATTATCATCGCCGACAGCATAACCGCATACATCTCCTATTCTAGTAAGGCCTACTACAACACCGGTGCCGTTGGCCTCCCGAAGGCCCCGTTTCACATCGTACTTTTTATAGTATTCCGGATCGATATTTGAATTTTCAATGAGATGGCGGCTCATTTTATTGAAATAAAGGGTTTCTTGTTCCTTAGTTATTATTTTATTCTTGTTGTCCAATTCCTATTAATTCCTTCCATATAATGATGCTTATCAAAAAAATTATAGTATAATTTGAGGATTTTCGCAATGAAATTATCAAAACAAAGATTATGAGAGGAAGCGGGAAAAGAATATGGGGCGGTTTCCTATGCTGAAAAGGTAACCGTCCCATCTGGCCTATTTTAAAATGCGAGTTTTACTACCGGCAGAATCCATTGCAACCACTAAATTGAAAGGCTGAAGGGGGGGGGGATGTGCAGCAGCGGGAGCCGGATGGCAGAGCCCTTCCGGGGCCACAGCTACATGGATTTGGGTAAGGGTCAGGACAAACTTCTGCTGCTGCCTCCTCTGTGGGAGAGGGTAATGGTGTGCACGGAAGCTTTGCTTCGCATCCTTTCAGGCAGAATAATGTTTGGCGAACGGCTTCTACTTGAATGCTGGGTTCGACAATGAGGCCGCCACTAAGGGCGATGGTGTTTTGTGGGATTAAAGGAGGACCTTCACAGCAATCGGATTCAGACCTGGGGACGGGTCTTCGGGGAGGGGTGATGCAAATTTTTGGATTGACTAATTTAACTTTTCCGCCAAGTTGGAAAAAAACATCCGGTGCAATCCCGTTAATTGCGCAGGGAAGGGCCAGATCCGGTACGGCAAAGCTTATAGGACATGTGCTGGGGAGGCAGATGTTCGGAGCATTATCCTTCATGGTGAATTGTGCTTCGAATCGGCAGTTTCTGCCACCGGTATTAACTACACCCTTTAATTGGAAGGATACCCGTATATCAAAGGGGCCTATGCCTTGAACCAGGAAGAAGGTTTTGGTAGGCAGGCCTGCCTCCAAGCATCTCATTTTTTGCACTCTGGGCAGTACGCCGGCTGTGTTGACTACATAGCGTCCGTTGGTATAGTTTACTTCATCCACAACCTCACCATCTATGGTTATCTGGGATGGTGAAATATTGCCCGGCGGTCTTGTGTCGATATATTCTAATGTGGCAGTGGAGCTTTCAACTTTGAAAAGGGCATTTCCCTCCAAATCACACCCATCCTTGCGCCCACAGCCACACCCACACCCACAACCACAGCCACAACCACAGCCACAGCGATTAATCTCCTCCAGGGTAAGGGCCACATTGAAAAGATTTCCCATGGGGCCTGCGGTACAGATGTCCGTCAATATAGGGCATGTTGTACTGGCAGCATTATAAGAAAAAACCTTATCAAGATATACCAGGTTGTTTTCTTCCCCTGAGAAAGAAATATTTTCGGTGTCATAGGTGGGTCCACATACGCATCCAAGCCCGGGGGCGGATGTAAGGGAAGTGCGGCGGCCACGGCAGTCCATGTTATTTGAACGGTTAATATAATTCATACGTTATTACCTCTCTTTTTGTGAATATAATACTGAAGGGTTTTTTTAAACCTTCAATATGTAAGAGAGGGCATAATTCATTATATGGCATTGAGGTCTTGTTGACACAGGGAAAGAAAATTAAGTAAAAGATTTTTCACTGTGTTGTGTGGCATTTTGTTTAGTAGCCACAATATATTGTGTTGATCGGCTTCAAACGGGATGAAGAAAAGAAAAAATGGAAGGTATGGGCTGTTTGAGCCCATTTTTTGCCTCAATTTACTTGCAAAGTGGGGGGCTGTGGAGTAAAGTGGAGTAAAGCAAAATAGTATATGGGGGAAAACCATGCTTATAGGCGAGTATCAAAACTCCATAGATGCGAAAGGTCGGGTCATAATACCCGCAAAATATAGGGAAGACCTTGGGTTTAGGCTGATTATTACAAAGGGAATAGAAAACTGTCTTTATATCTATTCCATGGAAGAGTGGGAAAGGTTTGAGGACAAGCTTCAACAGCTTCCTATTGCAGAGTCAAGATCCGTAGTGCGCTATTTCTTTGCCAGCGCTGTGGAATGTGAGATAGATAAGCAGGGCAGGATTACTATTCCCCTGCATCTGAGGGATCATGCCAGAATTGAAAAAGACTTGGTGACCATTGGAGCAAGAAATCGGGTTGAGGTATGGAGCAGACAGGAGTGGGACATCTATAACGAAGAAAACAACGAAAATATAGCGGAGAAAATGGCTGAATTAGGGATTTAATCTAAAGGGGACAGGAATGGAGTTCAAACATACTTCGGTGCTGCTAACCGAAACCATTGACTATTTGAATATTGTTCCTGATGGAGTTTATGTAGATGGTACATTGGGAGGCGGAGGCCATGGGGCTGCCATATGTGAGAAGCTGAGTCACCAAGGGGTTTTTATAGGGATAGACAGAGATGAGGATGCTTTAAAAGCCGGAAAGGCTAAATTGAAGGAGTATCATTGTCAAAAACACTTTGTTCAAGGGAATTTTGAGGATGTTTATAGACTGGTAAAAGGTTTAGGTTTTGAGTCCATTGACGGTGCAGTTTTGGATCTGGGGGTATCATCATTTCAATTGGATAACCCCCAAAGGGGTTTTTCCTACATGCAGGATGCACCGCTGGATATGAGGATGAATCAATCGGATATTTTGACGGCTTATGATGTGATAAACGAATACGACGAAAAACAGCTTGGACATTTGATAAAAAGATATGGGGAGGAACGGTGGGCTCATAGGATAAGCGAATTCATCCACATGGAACGCAGGAAGGGGCCGATTACAAATACTTTTCAGCTGGTGGATATTATAAAAAGGGCTATACCGGCATCGGCAAGAAGGGAAGGACCCCACCCCGCCAAAAGAACTTTTCAGGCCATACGGATAGAGGTGAATGATGAGTTAGGCCAGTTGGAAAGGGCAATAGATAGTTTCATTGACCTGTTGGCAACTAAGGGCAGGTTATGCATAATAACATTTCATTCCTTAGAGGATCGTATTGTAAAGGAAGGCTTCAATAGAAGAGCTAATCCGTGTACCTGTCCAAAGGAGTTTCCGGTTTGCGTTTGTGGGAAGCTTCCGGACATAGAAAGAATTACAAGTAAGCCTCTAACTCCGGGGAAAGAGGAGGTAGAAGGGAATCCGAGGGCTCGAAGTGCAAAGCTGAGGGTAGTAGAGAAGAGGTAGGGATAATGATAGCTGCGGAAAGAAGATATGAATACGGGAGAGAGTATTACAACAGGTATAATTATGATCCCCATAGAAAAAATCGCTATATCAAAGAGCAGAATTTGGAGATTAAGGCGAAAGCGGAGGCCAGAACCTTTGGCGCAAAAGAAAAGGCCAAGCTGATGTTTTTAATGTTTTTGGCAGGAGCAATAGCCATCGGTCTCATAATACTGACGGCATACGGTGCGAAGGTGCAGTACAATATCAATGGAGTTATAGCACAATGCAACAAAACAAAGGGAGAAATACAGACATTAAGTCTTGATATTAAGACCTGTTCTAACATTCAAACCATAGAGGAGCGGGCAATAACTGAGTTGGGAATGATATATCCGAAATACGAAAATACAGTATATCTGGCAGTCGGCGGGGAAGGTGTTGATTCGGGAATAAAACTGGTTGCCGGAGAGTAAAATGATAGAACAAAGAGGATAATAATTTAATAGTGAAACCAATCGGATAACTAAATCATAGAAATAATTATGTTTATCCGATTTTTATGTTTCGGGGGTGTGAGACGTATTATGAAGCCGGCGTCGAATAGAAACAAAAGAAGGTTAATAGCTGCTTTTGTAATAATAGGGGTATTGTGTGTGGCCCTGACTTTTAGAATTGGATGGATACAGATAATTAAAAGCGATTATTACTCCCAAATGGCCGTGGAACGTCAAACTCAGGACACACCTATCGCAGCCGCAAGGGGCATCATTTATGATAGAAATGGTAAAGAGTTGGCGATAAGCGCAACATCTCATACGGTTTGGGCATGGCCTAAAAATGTTAAATCCGCTAAAACCAGCGAAGAAGGGCAGAAAAAGCTGGATAAGGCCGTCGATGCCTTGTCAGAAATATTGGAAATGGAAAAGGAAGAGGTAAGGGATTTGCTTACCCAGCAAAAGTCTCTAATTAAGGTTGCAAAATATGTGAATAAGGAAAAAGCTGATCTCATAAGGGAAAAACAACTTTCAGGGATTTCAATAGCGGAGGATGTTAAGCGTTACTATCCGGAAGGAGCCTTTGCCGCCCATATTTTAGGAAGCACAACGGATGATAACAGAGGCCTTGCCGGGATAGAATTAAAATATGATAACTACCTTTCAGGGTTGCCCGGACGCTGGATTAAAAATACAGATGTGGCAGGTAAAAGTCTAACTTACGGAGTGGAAAAATATTTTAAAGCCGAGGATGGACTTTCAGTAATGCTTACCATAGATGAAGTTATACAACATTATGTGGAAAAAAGTTTGGTGCAGGTTCAAAAAAACACTAAGGCGAAAAGAGTCATATGCGTAGCCATGAATCCGAAGACAGCGGAGGTTCTGGCCATGGCTGCCATACCGGAATATGATCCAAACAATCCCAGGGTTCCCCTTGATCAGGCATTGGCGGAAGAAATGGAGGAAATGTCCGGTGAGGAGAAGGTAAGAATTTGGAATGAAATGTGGAGAAATCCAATCGTAAGCGATACTTATGAGCCGGGATCGACCTTTAAATTGATAACCACAGCTGCCGCTCTGGATGATGGGGTTACAAATCCCAGCGAAGGCTTTCACTGCAGCGGAACCTATAAGGTGGCGGATCGACTTCTGAAGTGCTGGAGATTCCCTAACGCCCACGGATCAGAAACCTTAACACAGGCGGTACAGAATTCTTGTAATCCCGTTTTTATCCAACTGGCCCAAAGGATGGGTAAGGATAAATTCTATAGCTATTTAGAGCGATTTGGGCTGATGGAAAAGACGGGGATCGATTTCCCGGGGGAAGGTGAAAATTTGCTTCAGGCAAAATCCGTTGTGGGGCCGGTGGAATTGGCGACCATATCCTATGGTCAGGGAATTGCCGTTACACCCATAAGCCTAATTACCGCCATATCCGCTTTAGGTAACGAAGGAGTGCTTATGGAGCCCAGATTGGTTAAAGCCTTGCTGGATAAGGATGGAAATGTGGTAGAAAGCTTTGAGCCTCAAAAAGTCAGGCAGGTTGTATCTAAGCAAACAGCGGAAGAAATGTGCATGATTATGGAATCGGTGGTATCCGAAGGGGGCGGAGGTACTGCCAAAATTCCCGGCTACCGGATAGGCGGCAAAACCGGCACTGCCAATAAGGCTGTGGGTGGTGGATATTCCAATGACAAATTTTCATCCTTTATAGGGATGGCGCCCATGGACGATCCGCAGATTGCCATTTTACTGGTAGTAGATACCCCGCAAGGGGTTGGTTTCGGAAGTCAGACTGCGGCACCCGGGGTGAAGGCAATTTTGGAGGATACGCTGAGATATATGAATGTGGCACCCAACTATACTGATCAGGAGAAAGCTGCCATGAAAAGCGGGATGGTTGCGGTTCCCAATGTGACAAATTCCAGTTTCGGGGAAGCGATAGGAATATTGGGTGGGGTTGGATTAAAATACATAGTATCACCAGCTCCTGGCAATAAGGAGGATTTCCCCATAATAGATCAATACCCGAAGGCGGGTGAGAAGGTAAAGGAAGGTACTACTGTATATCTTTATAAAAAATAGGAATTGAAACATTGTAATGTAAATGGTAATGAAACAGCCACCTTTCGGAAAGGGGCCTTGATGATGAAGCTAAAGGATTTGCTGGCAGGTACCGATCTAAGGTGTTTGCCCGGGCAGGAAACCATTTGCGTAATGGGAATTAAATACGATTCAAGAAAGGTGGAAAAAGGGGATTTATTTGTGTGCTTTTCAGGTGAGGGAATGGATGAGCCTGTCTTTGTTAAAGAGGCGGAAAAAAGGGGATCGGCAGCAATTATTGCTGAAAAAATGGTAGCAGGTTTAGAAGTACCCCTTATGATCACAGATGATAGCAGGAAATCCCTATCCAAAATAGCTGCCAACTATTATGGAAATCCCTCTTTGTCCATGGTGATATTTGGTATCACCGGTACAAATGGGAAAACGACGATTTCCTATATGGTAAAAAGTATAATGGAAGGTGCAGGCTATCCCTGCGGTGTTATAGGAACAATAGGTTATGATTTAATAGAAAAAAGGTACGATCCGGCTAATACTACACCGGAGGCTCCCGAGCTTGAAAAAATGTTAAAGGAAATGTGTGAGGTTAACATAAAATACTGTGCTATGGAGGTTTCTTCCCATGGATTAAAGCTTTCAAGGACAGATGATATCAAGTTTGATTATACCGTTTTTACTAATTTAACGAGGGAACATCTGGACTTTCATCACGATATGGAAGAATATTATCAGGCAAAGAAAAAATTGTTTATACAGGGAAGGGATGGGGCCATAATAAATGTGGATGATCCAGGAGGGCTGAGATTGCAAAAGGAAATTAAGGCACAAAGGGGCAGCTCCTATAAGGTTATATCCTATTCTTTAAAGGATAAAAAGGCAGATTTTTATGGGGAAATAGCACGAAGCACTGAAAAAGGTTCCGTTATGGAAATCTTCAGCAGAGGAAGCTATATGGGAAAGCTATGGGTGCCGATACCGGGAGTGTTTATGGCGTACAATGGACTGGCATCCCTATCCTGCTGCAGTTTGGCAGGGATTTCTTTCGATAAAATAAGAGAGGGAATAAAAAATCTTCGCCCTGTGCCCGGAAGATTTGAGCTTGTGGAAAATCACAGGGGCTATCTTATAATTATAGACTATGCCCATACACCGGACGCTTTAGAAAAGGCGTTGGGGGCGGTGGCGGATATTGTCAAAGGAAGATTGATCTGCGTCTTTGGGTGCGGTGGGGATAGGGATCGGGATAAGAGACCGATGATGGGCAGGATTGCGGGAACTTATAGCGACTACTGCATAATCACATCGGATAATCCCAGGGGGGAAAAACAGGAAGAAATAGCTGCGCAGATAGAAGAAGGAATATATGAAACCCATTGCATTTATGAAATAATCGATGACAGAAAAGAAGCTATAAGAAGGGCAATCGACATATATGAAAAAGGAGATGCAATATTGATAGCAGGCAAAGGCCATGAGGATTATCAGATTATAGGGGACAAAAAAATATATTTTAGCGACAGGAAAACGGTGGAAAGTATACTATCCGAAGGATAAAGGGGAGATAAGCATGAAGAATATGAGCATCAATGAAATATTAGAAGCGACCCAAGGGGCATTGATTGCCGGGAATCGAGACAATCAAATTAACGGCGTATTCATCGATTCTAGGATAATAACCCCTAAAACGATGTTCGTTGCAATACCCGGTGAAAGGGTGGATGGTCATGATTATATAATCGAAGCCATAAAAAAGGGATGCACTGCGGTTTTAATTTCCTCTAAACGGGATGAGGCCACGAGCAAGGCGCTGGAAAAAGGGACAGCGATTATTAGGGTGGAGGACACGGTAGTGGCATTGCAGCAGGTTGCAGCCTACTATCTAAATCGTTTCAATATAAAAAAGGTCGGTGTTACGGGAAGTGTGGGCAAGACTACGACCAAGGAGATGCTCTATTGCATTTTGTCGGAAAAATATAACACCGTCAGGAATCCTTTGAATTACAATAATGCCATAGGGCTTCCCCTTAGTATTTTTAATGTGGAGGAACAGACGGAGGCAGCGGTATTTGAAATGGGCATGGATTGCCTGGGAGAGATTCATAGGTTGGCGGAGTTGGTGCATCCGAATGTAGCGGTTATTACCAATGTGGGTGTTGCCCACTTAGAGCGGTTAGGGAGTAGGGAAAACATACTTAAGGCAAAAATGGAGATTGTGGATTTCCTGGAATCCGGTGATACACTTGTTATAAATGGCGATGATGAACTGCTTTCAAAAACAGTCCTCAATGGACCGTATAGGGTTTTAAGGGTTGGTGGCCAGGGGGAAATCCAACTGGACAAGATAAATGATATGGGAGAGGAGGGGGTAAGTTTTACCCTGTGTTATGAAGGCAAAAAAACCATGTTTTCTTTATCGATTCCGGGGAGGCACAATGCGATAAACGGAGCCATTGCAGTAGGTGCTGCTTTAACATGCGGTGTTTCCATGGAGGAGGCGGTGGAGGGATTGAAAAAATTCAGACCTGCAGATAAACGCGGTTTTTTGTATAATGGAGGTGGCATTAAGATCATAGACGACAGCTACAATGCAAACCCCCAATCGATGAGGGCTGCCATAGATATGTTGTCTTCTGTAAAAGGGGGGAGAAGAATCGCTATTTTAGGCGACATGGGAGAGCTGGGTAAGGATTCGGAAAAATTCCATTTGAGTTTAGGGGAATATATAAAGGATAAGCCTCTTGATATTCTAATTACGGTAGGTGAGCTTTCCCGCTTTGTTTCCATGGGGGCGGCCGGAAGGATTGAAATTCACCACTTCCGTAACAAGGAGGATTTTCACAATGAGATGGTTAAATTGATTAAGCCTGATGATATAATACTGGTCAAAGGATCAAGGTTTATGGAAATGGAAAAGACCGTAGAACAGTTGAAATGGAAATACACCGAAGAAGACTGATAACAAGGAGCAGATAATGCAATATTCGCAGATAATACTTCCAGCAGGGGTGGCATTGGTTGTTATGCTCGTAGCAACCCCTCTATTCATACCTTTTTTAAAACGTATAAAGGCAAGGCAAAGCATTCGGGAGGAGGGGCCGGGAACCCATTTGATAAAATCCGGAACCCCTACTATGGGTGGAATTGTAATAATTGGGGCAACGGTGACAGGATGTCTGGTAACGGGTGCTTACGATACCAACATGTTTATAGGGCTATTGGCCTTTTTAGCCTTTGGTATTTTAGGATTCTTGGATGATTTTGTAAAGGTGGCCAAGAAGAGAAACCTGGGACTGACAGCTAAACAGAAACTGTTTTTGCAAATAATAATTGCAATGACTTTGGCAATGTATCAGGCGAAGGTGTCCGTATATGGAACAAGCATCTATGTGCCTTTCGTTGACCGCCACTGGGATTTGGGAATTTTTTATATACCTTTTATAGCCTTTGTGGTGGTAGCCATGGCTAATAGTGTAAATTTGACTGATGGACTTGACGGATTGGCTGCTGGGTGCACCATGATAGTAGCTCTTTTTCTGGCACTGGTGGGGGTGGCCTATAATTTCGGATCTACGGCAATATTTTGTGCGGCACTTACCGGGGCATGTCTGGGGTTTTTGTTTTTTAATCGGCACCCGGCAAAGATTTTTATGGGGGACACGGGATCGCTGGCCCTTGGAGGTGGAGTAGCTGTTGCGGCAATTATGATGAACATAGAATTGATAATACCAATGGCCGGAGGGGTGTATGTGGCTGAGGCATTGTCTGTGATTCTGCAGGTTTTATATTTTAAAAAAACCGGTGGGAAGCGGTTATTTAAGATGGCCCCCCTCCATCATCACTTTGAATTATCCGGTTGGAAGGAAACGAAGGTAGTGGCCGTTTTTTGGCTGGTTACCCTGGGATTATGCATTTTAAGTTTGTTAGCGCTGTCATGAGAGGAAATATAAATGGATTATAATATGGGGAAGGCATTGATCGTGGGGCTTGGCAAATCCGGTATTGGAGCCATGGAAGTTCTTTTTGACCGGGGGTGGGGCATAACCGTTTACGATAAGAAGATGGCGGGGGAAATGGACCGGAAGCTCATGGATTATTTAAAGAGGAATGGGATAAAGCATTTCTTGGGAACAAATCCCATAGGCATTGGAGACTTCGATATGGTAGTAATGAGCCCGGGGATATCGCCTGAGACAGACTTTGTCGTAGAAGCGGCAGCTAATGGGGCTGAGGTTGTAGGCGAATTGGAGCTGGCCTACCGGTTAAGTAAATGCAAATATGTAGCCATAACGGGAACGAACGGGAAGACCACCACCACCACATTGGTGGGTGAAATCTTTGCCAAGGCGGGAGAAAAAGCAGAAGTTGTCGGTAACGTGGGAATACCGGTTATTAGAAAAGCACCTAATGCCGGGGAGGATCAATGGATGATAACAGAGGTAAGCAGTTTTCAGTTGGAAACCGTATCCCTTTTCCATCCCCTGGTATCAGCGGTGTTAAATATTACACCAGATCACATGGATCGCCATGGAACATTGGAAAACTATGCTAAGATCAAAGGCAAAATATATGAAAAGCAAAAAGAAGATGACTATTTTGTGGTAAATTATGATGATCCCGAGGCCTTGGCTCTTAAAGAGAACTGCCCGGCAACGGTGGTGGGTTTTAGCAGAACCAAAGAATGTGTGCCGGGATGCTTTCTAAAGAAAGATCGCATTGTAATCGCACCCTGTACGAAGGGAACACCGGAGGATGGAAAGATTATCGACATATGTGGTGTAGGAGATCTGAAGATTCCGGGGGGGCACAACTTGGAAAATGCCATGGCAGCAGCAGCCATTGCCTATTTTGCGGGAATCAATCCTGAAATTATCGGGGCAGCTCTACAGGAATTTGAAGGGGTGGAGCATAGGATGGAATTTGTTGCCCTAATAGAGGGGGTTCGATATATCAATGACTCAAAGGGAACCAATCCGGATGCCTCTATAAAAGCATTGGAGGCAATCGATGGTGGGATTGTGCTCATAGCTGGAGGATATAACAAAGATGCCTCATTTAAGGAGCTCATCAAGACCTTTAAAGGTAAAGTTAAAGTCTTGATTCTAATGGGGGAGACGGGCCCCTTGATTAAGGAAGAGGCTCTAAAATCGGGCTTTAATGAAACAATCATGTGCAGCACCATGGAGGAATGTGTTTATGAGGCAAGGAGGATTGCTGAGCATGGGGATACGGTTCTTCTTTCCCCTGCCTGTGCCAGTTGGGATATGTATGGCAGTTACGAGGAAAGAGGGGAACATTTTAAAAGTTGCATAAAGAAAATAAGCGATGGACGGGGGCTCAATGGGAAAGGTGAGAGGCGTAAAGAATAAAAAAAGAAAAATGAAGGCCGGTGATTTTGTGCTGACCACATTGGTAATTGCCTTGGTGGTTTTCGGGATAATCATGGTGTTCAGTGCCAGCTATTACAGCTCAATAAGCAAGACCGGGGATCCTTACAAGTATTTAAAGGATGATATAGTATGGGCTTTGTTAGGTGCTGTTCTAATGGTGGTTTGTTCCAGAGTCAGTTACCGTATTTACTATGCGTTGGCACCGGTGTTATTTATAGCAAGCCTAATTCTCCTGGGTTTGTTATTCACGCCTTTGGGATTGACCAGAGGGGGGGCAACCCGGTGGATTGGAGTCGAAAATTTCGGATTCACAATAATGCCCGGTGAAATCGCAAAAATTTGCGCCATTATATTTGTGTCCTGGTACCTGTCCAAGGATCCTACTCGGGTTCATTCCTTTATTAGAGGTGTGTTGCCCATGATTGCCGTAGCCGGAATATATTTTATATTTATTTATAAACAACCCAATCTATCGACGGCGCTGACCATATGTACCATAATAGTTGGGATACTGTTTGTGGCAGGATTACACTGGGCCTATATCGTGGGTACGGGGGCGGCAGGTGTCATCGGTGTTCTTTTTCTGCTACTGACGGATAAGGATGGTTACCAGATGAAAAGGCTTACCAGCTTTCTTGATCCGTTTCAAGACGAGATGGGGGATGGCTGGCAGGTAATTCAATCCCTTTTGGCTCTGGGGTCGGGAGGGCTGTTCGGGGTTGGACTGGGAAAGAGTATACAAAAAACATTGTATCTGCCAGAGCCGCAGAATGACTTTATTCTATCCATAATAGGAGAGGAATTGGGGTTTATTGGATGCCTGGTATTGATTACATGTTATATAATATTGATTTGGCGCTGCTGCCACATATCCTTATCAGCTCCCGATATGTTTGGAATGCTTCTTGGGTCAGGGATAACGATAATGCTGGCTGTACAAGTGGTTATGAATATAGCGGTAGTAACATCTTCAATGCCGCCTACCGGCATAACTCTACCATTCATAAGCTATGGAGGGAACGCACTGATGTTGTTTATGGGATCCATGGGAATAATGCTCAATATCTCATCTAAAATCCCAAGGTGACAAATATACAATGGAGGATTGGAAATGAGGGTTATAATGACGGGTGGAGGCACAGGGGGACATATATATCCGGCAATAGCCATTGCGGATAAGATTAAAAGAAAGAATCCCCATGCACAGATTCTGTTCTTAGGCACCCAGCGAGGTATGGAAAAAGATTTAGTGCCGAAAGGTGGGTATGACATAAAATTTATCACCGTAAGCGGATTTAACAGAAAAAATCTTTTAAAAAATTTTAAAACACTAAAAGATCTTTTGAAAGGAAGCAGAGAGGCACGAAATATTTTAAAGGAGTTTATGCCGGATGTGGTAATAGGCACGGGAGGATATGTGTGCGGGCCGGTAGTAAGGGAAGCCTACAAAATGGGAATACCAACCTTTATCCATGAGCAAAATGCAATTCCTGGAATGACTAACAAAATGTTGGAGCCCTATGTTCATAAGATATTTTTAAGCTTTGAAGAGGCAAGTAGATTTTTTAAGGATAAGAATAAACTTGTGGTTACGGGAAACCCTTTGCGCAAGGGGTTCCTAATTACATCTATTCAAGATAACAGGGTAAAGCTGGGAATAGAACCCAATGAATTTGTCATTCTGTGCTTTGGTGGAAGCCGGGGTGCAGAAAGGATAAATTCTGTTGTTTCGGAAGCGGTGAAGACATTGATTAAGGTCGATGGGTTGCGAATCTATTTTATAACGGGTAGGGTATATTACGACAGAATTGTCAGTTCTATTAATAACGATGGATTGGATGGGGGAGGCAGGTTGACAATTCTTCCCTATGCAGACAATATACAGGAATATCTTTCAGCATCTGATTTGGTAATAAGTAGAGCCGGTGCCCTGACCGTATCAGAAATAACAGCCTGTGGTAAGGCCTCAATATTGATCCCTTCACCCAATGTGACGGGGAACCACCAATACTATAATGGGAAGGTGTTAGAGGACAAAGGCGCAGCTGTAATAGTCTTAGAAAAGGATCTTTCAGCTGAAAAATTGACGGATTTAGTGTTAAAACTGAAAAATAATAGGGAAGGGATAAATTCTATGAGCGCTGCATCCGCTTCCTTGGGTAGAGTGGATGCGGTAGATGTCATATATGAAAACTTGACCTTTGGCACACCTTAGGCTCATCTGCATACTATATTGTAAGGGTTTTTCCCTACAATATGAGATGGAGGGGGCATCGTAAGTGGATTGTTACCACATAAGAGGGGGGAGTAAACTGCAGGGGGAGCATAGGGTCTCCGGCGCGAAAAATGCGGTTCTTCCCATCCTGGCAGCTACTATAATTCCCTGTGGAGAAAGTGTAATCAGAAACTGTCCCCACCTGTCGGATGTAGAAATGATGATAAGGATACTTGAGGAGCTTGGGTGTAAGGTTAAACGTGAGGGCAGTGACATAACCATAAATTCCGAGGGAATTTGCACCTCCATCATCCCTGAAGAATTGATGAGGGCCATGAGATCATCAGTTTTTTTGATGGGGCCTATGTTGGCCCGCTGGGGTCTTGTAAATATATCTTATCCCGGTGGATGCGAAATCGGTTGCAGGCCAATTGATATTCATCTTTCAGCATTGCGCAGGCTAGGGGTCAGGATCGTAGAAAGAGGAGGATTTTTAGAGTGTAGTGCGGATAAAATGCGAGGATGCACTATTCATCTGGATTTTCCCAGCGTAGGTGCCACAGAAAATATAATGATGGCTGCCGTCGGTGCAGTGGGGGAGACCCATATAATAAATCCTGCAAAGGAACCGGAAATCAGGGATCTTCAAAACTATTTAAATAGCTGCGGTGCAAGAATAAAAGGAGCGGGAACCGATGAGATTTGTGTCAAGGGAATCGATTTAAAACTGCTTCATGGTGCCGAATATAAAGCCATGCCCGATAGGATAGAAGCAGGGACGCTGCTCATAGCGGCGGCCATTACGGGGGGCGAGCTTCTTATCCGGGACATTGAAGGTGAACACCTTTCGATTTTGCTTTCTAAGATGGAAGAGGCGGGATGTATAATTCGCAGGGAGGATAACCAGGTATATGTCAAAGGTCCTGAAAGAATCAGTTCTATAAGCCCCGTTAAAACCTTACCCTACCCGGGATTTCCAACAGATATGCAGTCACAGCTTTTAACATTGATGACCCTTGGAAAGGGAACAACGGTGGTAACGGAGACCATATTTGAAAACAGATTTAAATATGTGGATGAACTGGTTCGAATGGGGGCAAAGATTCATGTAGAAGGAAGGACAGCCATCGTTACTGGGGTAGATAAGCTTATGGGGGCAAGGGTGGAGTCAAAGGATCTAAGGGGAGGTGCCTCATTGGTGATCGCAGGTCTGGCTGCAGAAGGAGATACCTATGTAGAAAAGGTTTGCCATATAGATAGAGGTTATGATAAATTTGAGGAAACCCTTGGGCGATTGGGGGCGTGCATAACAAGGGTAAAAGGATAAAGACATGGGTAAGGATAAAACTATAAAGAGAAAAGAATCGAAGTCATATACTGATGAAAATGTGTACAAGCCTGCTAAGAGGAAAAGAAAATCGAAAAGGCGGGGCATATCTTTATTGAGATTTTTAATTGTTGTGACAATGGGGGTGGGGGTATACTTTCTAATTTCCTCAAGCTTATTCGATATAAACGAAGTAAGCATAATGGATAATGAGTATTACACCGATAGGCAGATAAGCCATTTGGCTGGTGGAATAAAAGGGCACAATTTGTTTAAAGCTGATTTGACAGGAATGAAGGAAAGGTTGAAGGATGATCCCTACATCAAGGATGTTAGAATATCCAGGAAGCTGCCGGATAAGGTCATTATCAGGGTGCAGGAAAGACGTGAATATGCTGCCATACCATATAAAGAGGGATACGCAATTATTGATGATGAACAAATGGTGCTGCAATTGGCGTCAGACGGCACCGGGCTCACCTTCATACATGATTTGGAAGTGCTTTCTGCCATAGCCGGAGAGAATGTTAAAATAAAGGACGAAAAGGCACTGGATGAAATTATAAATATGATGGAGGCCGGTGATGAGAAGGAGATAAAGTTTATCAGAATTGAATATTCGCCCATAACTGTGAAGGCATACATAAGCGACAACTTATATTGCGAAGGGACAGCGGAAAGTATTGCGGGGAATATAGATGCATTAAGGGAAATACTGACGGATTTACATGGCAAGGGAATTGAAAGAGGAGTAATACGCATAAATGTAGGCGGTCATTATTCGTTCAGTCCTAACATGAAGTAAGAGAGGATAAGGGGTTAAATGAAAATCAGGATAAAGGATGATCAGAAAAAAAGTGGCATAATAGTTATTGGCATCCTGGCTCTTATCATAGGACTGATCATAGCCATTCAAATAACGACGGTGGACAGCTCGGAGGTTGGAGCATTAATTCCAATTGCTAAGTTGGCAGGCCTTGAAAAGGATCTTAAAAATGTTCGTGCGGAAAAGGATGCAGTTACCCAGGAGTTGATGGAATTAGAATCCCGTATGGCCCAGTTGGAGCAGGAAAATGTAAGCGAAGATGCCCTTTTAAAAAAAATGTCTGATGATCTTGAAAAATACAAGTTGGCTTCAGGGGTGGTGGATGTAAAAGGGGAGGGGATAATTGCCACTCTGGATGATTCTCTTTCCGGAGAGGATATGGTGGTGGGAGGTTATAGCCCTTTAGTGGTTCGATATGAACTTATGCTATCCTTTGTCAATAAACTGAAAGAAGCCGGGGCAGAGGCAATTTCAATAAACGGACATAGAATAATAAATTCTACGGAGATAAGTATGGCCGGCAGCAATGTGAACATAAATGGCAATCCCACAGCACCACCCTATACGATTAAGGCAATAGGGAATCCGGCCACCTTAGAAGCCACCTTGACCATACGCTTTGGAATAGTGGAGGACATGGAAGATCAGGGGATACAGGTGTCTATAGAAAAGAAGGATGAAATAGAAATTAGCAGGTATAGCGGGGTTATCAAATATCGATATGCCAAACCTGTAGATGTGGCAGGTGAATAAAGAATAATGATGATGAAAAAAACCTTAGTACCATTGCTTATCATTTCATTATTGTTAGGGTTGCTCCTGGTGGTTCAAACCAGAAACGTGGCAGGCCAGCATCTTTACGTGTCTTCAAGGGCAATAAAGGATTATGAAGTCAGCATAGAGGGTGAGACCAGGGATTTGAATCAATTGAAGGAACGTTTGCAGGAGACCAGGGACAGATGGGAGGAGTATCAGAAAATTGAGGCTGAATCCGAACCCCTTAAAAAGGAAATGGGAAAAAAACTTATGGAAGAATTGCCGGTTTACGGTGCCAGCGTGGGTGCTTTCTCCCTTAGGGGATCGGGAATAGAGGTATATATTGATGATGAAACAAGGGATTTAGATGTATGGGAAAATCCGAATGATGTGCTGGTGCACGATGAGGATCTTTTAATGATAATAAATGAGTTGAAGGCAGCCGGAGCGGAGGCCATATCCATTAATGGGCAGAGGCTGTCACCCTATACATCCATAAGCTGTGCTGGTCATACCATAAGGATTAATGGCCAGCTCTTTGCAAGGCCCTTTGAAATTATGGCAATTGGTGACGGTGCGCGGATGTCAGCGGCCCTTATCGGCCCGGGTTGCCCGGGGACAATTTTGATGGATTATATTATTTTCAAGGTAAAGATAAACGATGATATTTTAATCCCTGCCTATACGGAGGAGTATGGTTTCAAATACCTGACCCCCATTTTGGCAGGGGATAGGGAAAAGGAGAAAACACAATGATAATTGCGGCTGCCATAGGCCTTTCCATAGGAATCATATTGGGACTTGTTTTAGATATAAGTTACCCTACGGCATATTCCTTTTACATTACAATGGCCCTTTTGGCCTCGATGGACTCGGTGCTTGGGGCCCTTAGGGCTCATATGGAGGGAAAGTACAATAATCCGGTTTTCATCAGTGGCTTCCTTCTAAATGCTTTTTTGGCGGCTGCCCTTGTATATTTAGGGGATAGACTTGGGGTTCCACTGTACTATGCCGTAATTCTGGTTTTCGGGGGGAGGATGTTCCAGAACCTGGCAATGATAAGGCGTGTTCTGTTGGACAAATACCTTCAAAAGAGGAAGGAAGCCAAAAGTAGAAATTTAGAAAAAAAGGTGCAATAATTATAGCGGTATGCTATAATTATATGAGTTTATAGTAAAATACGACAGTACAGGAGGTTCTAATTATGCTCCAGTTTGAGGTTCATGACAGCGGCCATGCCCAAATTAAGGTGATAGGAGTTGGAGGTGGCGGAAGTAATGCAGTGAACCGGATGATAGAGACCGGAATGAAAGGCGCCAGCTTTATTGCAATAAATACGGACAATCAGGCCTTGGAAAGATCTATGGCGGAAACAAAGATACAGATTGGTGAAAAGCTTACCAAAGGTCTGGGGGCCGGCGCAAACCCGGAAATTGGCCAAAAAGCCGCTGAAGAAAGTCTGGACGAGCTTACCAAATTTCTTGAAGGCGCGGATATGGTTTTCATTACAGCGGGAATGGGCGGCGGCACAGGTACGGGGGCAGCTCCTGTTATCGCAAAGGCAGCGAAGGAGGCAGGAATACTTACTGTGGGGGTGGTAACCAAGCCCTTCACATTTGAAGGAAAAAAGAGAAGAGAGCATGCTGAACTTGGAATTAAGTTCCTGAAAAAGTATGTGGATTCTCTGGTTGTGGTTCCTAATGATAAGCTGCTTCAAATGTCGGACAAGGGTACATCCATGCTGGAGGCCTTTAATATGGCTGATGAGGTGCTCAAGCAAGGTGTTCGTGGTATTGCGGATCTGATTGCGGAAGCCGGTCTTATCAACCTTGACTTTGCGGATGTTAAGACTGTTATGAGCGATAAGGGAATTGCTCATATGGGTGTAGGCAGAGGATCTGGCGATGAAAGAGTTCAAATTGCAGTTAAATCTGCCATTGAAAGTCCCTTGCTTGAAACAAGCATCAACGGGGCCAAGGCCATACTTCTCAATATTATGGGCGGATATGATCTGGGCATGTTGGAGGTTAATGAGGCTGCTGACCATATTGAGAAGGCGGCGGATAAGGATGCCATTGTAATTTTCGGAGCATCTGTAAGGGAAGAGCTGGAGGACGAAATAATTATTACGGTTATCGCCACAGGATTTGAGGAGCGAAACCCGGACGGATCATTTAAGGAAATCCCGGAGGGGAGGCCTGCTCCTGCACGGGATGATATCATAAAACTTGAACCTTCCGGAGCCGGTGGAGATCATCAACAGATGCCTGAAGAAGAGGAAGGCCCAGGGGAAGAGATTTTCCGGGAAAAGGGTACCGGCGCTTTCGATATTCCTTCCTTCCTTAACAAGGACAGAAAGGGAAACTTCTAAAAGGAAAGAAACCATATAAAAGCCGGTAAATCACCGGCTTTTATACATGGATGGATAATATGATAAAAAGAATCACATCGGTGGAAAACCCAACCTTTAAAGAGGCCTTGAAACTCCGCTACAAACATGAAAGGGATCGGAGGGGAGTCTATCTTGCTGAAGGCCCTAATCTTCTCCATGAAGGTCTTAAAAATGATGTTTTTTTAAAGGCAGTTTTTTTAAGTGAAGATCTTTCCCGGGAGGAAAACAATCGGATAAGGGAAATGGTGGAGCGAAGAGGACACAAAGGTAAACTAATTGTCTTGGAGCATGATCTTTTCCGCAGAATATCGGATACGGAAACGCCTCAGGGGGTTATATCGATAATAGAAAAACGAAAATTTACTGAAGGTGAATTTTTTGTAAAAACATCGGATAGAGGATGGGGAAACATATTGGTTATAGACCGGATTCAGGATCCGGGCAATATGGGGACGCTTCTGAGAACCTCTGATGCAGCCGGATGGTCCGGCATCATGATAGTAAAGGGAACTGTGGATATTTACTCTCCTAAGGTGGTTCGGGCGGCGGCGGGATCCTTGTTTCGAGTGCCGATATTATTTGTGAGGGATGGGGAAGAAGCCCTTAATCTCTTAAGGAAACATGGCAAACGTATACTGGTAACAGATCCCCGTTCCAATACATGTTACTACGATGTGGATATGAGGGAAAACATAGCCTTGATCATAGGTAATGAGGGGTCAGGTATTTCAAAGGATTTTATGGCCGGTGGAGATTGCATGGTTACTCTGCCTATGGCAGAAGCGGTGGAGTCGCTAAATGCAGCGGTGGCAGCGGGTATTCTTATGTATGAATCCCTTCGGCAGAATAACGAAAACAGAAACAAAGGAGAAAAACAGGTATGGGGCAGACAGATTTAAGCGCCATTTTGCAGGAGGCGAAGGAAAGGCTTTTGAAAGCTGCAACTATCGGTGAAGCTGAAGAACTTAGAATTAATATGCTGGGGAAGAAGGGGAAATTGACAGAGATTCTCCGCACTATGGGAAGCCTTACACCGGAGGAGAGAAAGGTGTTGGGACAGGCAGCTAATGGAGTCAGAAACGAGATAGAAAAATTGCTGGAAGAAAGGTTTGCCGCCTTGCAAGAAGCGGAAAGAAACCTGCGTTTCCGTGCGGAAAGGATCGATGTTACAGAGCCGGGGACTTCGGTTAAGTTGGGCACTAAACACCCTATAACCATAACAATTGAAAAGATATCCAGAATCTTTACCAGCATGGGCTACAGTATAACAGAGGGGCCAGAAATCGAAACTGTATTCAACAACTTTGATGCCCTCAATGCTCCACAGAATCATCCTTCCAGAGACCTTACAGACACCTTCTATATAGGGGAAAAGGTTGTTTTAAGGACTCAGACCTCTCCCGTTCAGATAAGAACATTGATGAAGGAAAAGCCCCCTATAAAAGTGATTTCCCCGGGGAGATGTTTCAGGTTTGACACCCCCGATGCAACCCATTCTCCAATGTTTCACCAGGTAGAGGGGTTGGAGGTGGCGGAAGGCATTTCGATGTCTGATTTAAAGGGAACCCTTGAAATATTCGCAAAAGAGATGTTTGGATCAAATGTGGAAACAAAATTCAGGCCGCATTACTTTCCTTTTACGGAGCCAAGCGCCGAGGTGGATGTGTCCTGCTTTAAGTGTGGAGGCAAAGGATGCAGGGTGTGTAAGGGCAGTGGCTGGATAGAAATACTGGGCTGCGGCATGGTTCATCCCAACGTACTCAAGGTTGGAGGATTGGATACAGAAAGATATACGGGTTTCGCCTTCGGTATGGGGGTGGAGAGAATTGCCATGTTGAAGTATGAGGTGGATGATATCAGGCTGTTTTATGAGAATGATATGCGCTTCATAGAACAATTCAAATAGGAGGAAGGAATAATGCTGATACCCGTTGAATGGTTAAAGGAATATGTCGATTTAGACGTGGATATAGATGTATTATGTGAAAAAATGATAATGTCCGGATCCAATATTGAAGAGGTTAAAAGTTTTGGAAACGAAATAGAAGGTGTGGTGATAGGTAGGATACTATCCATAGAAAAGCACCCCGATGCTGAAAAATTGCTGATATGCAAAGTAGATGCGGGAGGCGAGGAAGCATTACAGGTGGTTACGGGAGCTTCAAACGTCTTTAAGGAAGCCTTTGTTCCCGTCGTCCTTGCAGGAGGGAGGATGCTCGACGGCAAGATCATTAAAAAAGGAAAGCTGAGGGGCGTTGAATCTCAGGGAATGTTATGTTCAGCTAAGGAATTAGGTTATGAGGATAAGGTTGTTCCGGTGTCCCATAGGGATGGCATATGGATTTTAGAAGGGGACTACCAGGTGGGACAGGATTTTGTTACGGCCATGGGTATTAAAGATCAGATAATAGATTTTGAAATAACTCCAAACAGACCGGATTGCCTCTCTATAACCGGTATGGCCAGGGAAGCGGCTGCTACCTTTGGTATCGGAATTAGTTATCCCCGAAAGGATTGCATTAATGAAACCGGGAATATAGAGGACTATATCTCCTTGGAGATAAAGAAGCCTGAATTGTGCAAAAGATATGTGGCAAGGGTTGCCAAGGACATTAAAATAGGGCCTTCGCCATGGTGGCTGCAAAAAAGGCTGATGCATGGTGGAATGCGTCCAATAAACAACATTGTGGACATAACAAACTACGTCATGTTAGAGTATGGTCAACCTTTGCATGCCTTCGATATTACGATGTTAAAAGATAATAAAATTATAGTTGATACCGCCGAGGAGGGTCAATGCTTCACGACTCTTGATGGGGTTGAAAGAAAGTTAGATAGTAGTATGCTCATGATCAAGGATGGGGAAAGGAATGTGGCAATAGCCGGAGTTATGGGGGGATTGAATTCGGAGATTGGTGATGAAACGGAAACTATTCTGATTGAATCCGCTAATTTCCTTGGAGATAGCGTTCGCCGCACATCAAAAAAATTAGGGCTCAGGACTGAGGCATCATCCAGATTTGAAAAAGGAATAGACCCTAACCTTGCAGCCTTAGCAGCGGACAGGGTGTGCAAGTTGATAGAAGAATTAGGAATTGGAAGGATT
Source organism: Anaerovoracaceae bacterium (assembly GCA_050953445.1). Classification (GTDB taxonomy): domain Bacteria; phylum Bacillota; class Clostridia; order Peptostreptococcales; family Anaerovoracaceae; genus JBMNMS01. Next base: position 369,816 of record JBMNMS010000001.1, on the reverse strand, counting down.
ATAAAGGGGGCGGCAGATTGCTATCCAAGCCCTCAAAAAAATAGTCCGATAAGGATTCGACCAGTTAGGATTAACAAAGTCCTGGGGACAGATATTTCGGCAGAGAATATGGCTGAGATTTTAAAAGACCTTGAAATGAGGGTTGAAATTATTGGAGATATAATTGAAGTCACACCACCCACCGTGAGACAGGATTTGTCCTCGGAAGTTGATTTTGTTGAGGAGATCGCCAGGATGTATGGATATGACAATCTGCCTTCCACCCTGTCAAAGGGCAGCAGTTTTTCAAGAATTCCATCAAAGAGATTATTTAGGGACTTGGCACGGGACTCCCTTGTGGGTTTAGGCTATAATGAGATTCAGACATATTCCTTCGTCAGCCCGAAGGGCTTAGACAATTTAGGTATCCCTGAGGAGCGGCGTGAGAGAAAGGCTGTCAAGCTTATCAATCCCCTGGGAGAGGAAAACAGCTCCATGAGGACATTGTTGATGCACAATATATTGGAGGTCATGGAGAGAAATTTCACCAGGAATATACCTGAGGTAAAATGCTTTGAATTAGGCAATACATTTTTTGATGAAACAGGAGAGGATGGGCTGCCTAAGGAGGAAGAATCACTGGTAATTGGTTGTTACGGGTCCCAGGAGAGCTTTTTTACCCTCAAGGGAATCGTCGAAGAATTGCTAAATAAAATGGGGATAAAAACCCTTTCCTTCGATAGTGAGGAAAATGAATCTGCATTTCATCCAGGCAGATGTGGTCTCATTTATGGGGATGGAGAAAGGATTGGTATTATAGGAGAATTACATCCCAACGTCTTGGATATATATGAGATAAGCGGGCGTGTTTATTGCTGCGAAATGAACTTTGATAAAATAGCAAAACTTGCAAACAAAACCGTGCTCTATAAACCCCTCCCTAAATATCCCTCCACATCAAGGGATATCGCCCTGCTGCTTGATGAGGAGATCCCTGCTTCCAAGGTGGCGGAAAGGATAAGGGAAAAAGGTGACAGTATATTGGAATCGGTCACATTATTCGATGTATATAGAGGAAAGCAGGTGCCTAAGGGTAAAAAGAGCATAGCGTTTACCCTGACGTACAGGAAGAAGGATGGAACCTTGACCGATGAAGAGGTTCAGCCTATACATGAGGAGATATTGAAGGTACTGCGAGACAAGTTAGATGCAGTTTTAAGGGAAATATAGGTCCATTGGAATTAAGTGAGGAGGATGACCTAATGGATGCACATAATAAGGTAAGCGTAAGAATTTATGGGCAGGAGTACACGATAACCGGCACCTCGCCTCCGGATCAGATTGTCAAGGTGGCAAATTTTGTGGATGATAAAATGCATAGAATTGCTGCCGCTATTCCCTCCTGCTCCGTTGCAAGCTTGGCAGTGCTGACAGCAGTGAATTTGACCGATGAGTATTTTAAACTCAAGAGGATGGTGGATGAAATATCTAAAAGCAGTGGAAAACATGAAAAGGAAATCCAAAAATATGAAAAGCTTTTAGAGGAAGCTAAGGAAAGTTTGGATGTGTTAAAGGAGAAGGAGGCCATAACTGCTAAGGGAAACGAATTATTAAGGGCTAAATTAGAGGATGAGGAACTAAAAGCCGAGGCATTAAAGTCTAAGAACAAGGAAATGAAAAACGCCTATAATGCCCTTAAAAAAAAGAATGAAAAACTGAATCATCGTTTGGAAGAACAGATTGAAACTGTTGGAAGCAGCGATGAGGAAGTTAAGATATTGGAAGCAAGGCTTGCAGAATTAAAAAAGGAGTGTGAGGCTCTGCAAGGAAAAAATGAAAAGCTTATGGAGCGTCTTGGTGCTCAAGAAGAATCAAGCGAGATCAATCATCATGAAGTTAAGACCCTTGAAGAAAAGCTGAAGGAAATGGAAACTGCCTTTTTTGATTTGCAGATGGAAAACATTCAGTTAAAAGGCGAACTGGATAGATATAAAAAGATTGTAGAGTAGCAGGCATTTACAAGGAAATGAATGATAAAACATTTAGAGTGTTGGAATATAATAGAATAAAAGAGTTATTAAAGGATGAGGCTTCATCCCCAATGACAAAGGAGATTATTGGGGAGCTTTTTCCATTTTCCAACATGTATGAAATAAGGGAGAGGTTAGCGGAAACCACAGAGGCGGTTTCCGTTATTGTGCTTAAAGGGTCCCTGCCGCTGGGGAATTTTTACGACATAGGTGATTTCGTAAATCTGGCAGAAAAAAGTGGTGTACTCACTATGAAGCAATTGCTACAGGTGCTATATAATCTTCAAGTGGGAAGGAATGCCTACAACTTTCTCAAAGATGATTTGCCGGATTTGCCTATAATCAGGGGATTGGGACAGGTTATAAGCATTCAAAAACATCTGGAGGATGAAATAGATAGGTCGATACTGTCGGAGGATGAGGTTGCAGATAATGCCAGTCCAAGATTAAGGGATTTGAGGAGAGCTATAGTCAGGCAAAATGAGTCCATCAGAAGCAAGCTTTCCTCCATAATAGGATCCGTTGATAATCGATTAATATTACAGGATGCCATCGTTACCATGAGGCAGGGCAGATATGTAATACCTGTTAAACAGGAGCATAGAGCAAAGATTCCCGGAATGATCCATGACCAGTCTTCTACGGGAGCCACCCTGTTTATAGAGCCACAATCCATAGTAAATATGAACAATGAGCTCAGGGAATTGGAATTGGAGGAGCAAAAAGAGATAGCAAGGATTTTAGCTGATCTCTCCGCCCAGGTGGCCCTGGCGAGCAAGGAGATAATTAACAACCAAAAAATATTGGTTAAGTTAGACTTGATTTTTGCCAAAGGGAAGCTGTCCGTTAAGATGAAGGGGGAAGAGCCGCTGATAAATGAGGCGGGAATACTGGTCTTAAAGGAAGCCAGGCATCCCCTGATAGATGAAGAAAAGGTGGTGCCTATAACCATTCGGTTAGGGGGGGATTACCACACCCTGGTAATAACTGGTCCCAATACGGGCGGCAAGACGGTAACTTTAAAAACTACGGGACTCCTTTCCCTCATGGCACAAACGGGGCTCCATATACCTGCATCTTCCGGGTCGGTTCTCCCCATATTCAAGAGAGTATATGCCGATATAGGAGACGAACAAAGCATAGAACAAAGTCTTTCCACCTTTTCATCCCATATGAGGAACATTGTGGAGATAGTGAAGGAGGCAGGGGAGGATACCCTTGTATTGTTGGATGAGCTTGGAGCGGGTACCGATCCCACAGAAGGGGCTGCTCTTGCTATCGCCATATTGGACAACTTGTATTGTAAAGGTGCAAGAACCCTTGCTACTACCCATTATACCGAATTAAAAAAATATGCCTTATCAACTGAAGGGGTTGAGAATGCGTCGATGGAATTCGATGTAGAGACTCTATCCCCCACCTTTAAGCTAACTGTGGGAACTCCGGGACGCTCAAACGCCTTTGAGATTTCGAAAAAACTTGGACTCGATTCTCAAATCATTGATCATGCAAGGAGCCTGTTGGACAGAGGGGATATAGCCTTTGAGGATGTCTTGTCATCCATAGAAAGGGATAGGAAGGCGGCTGAGGCGGATAGAGACGAGGCTATGGGATTAAAGTTCGCTTTAAAGCGAAGGCAAGAGGAAATTGAGCAGCAGTATGAAAGGTTAGAGGCTCAAAAGGAAAGGATACTGGCTAAGGCCAGGGAAGAAGCCAGTCAAATGGTTCATGAGGCAAAAATACTTACAGATCAGGTGGAGAAGGAACTGAAGGAGCTTAGGAGACAGCAGGATCCATCTATCTTCAACAGGAATAAGGAGCAAATAAGAAGGCGTATAAAGGAAGGAAAGGAAAAATACAGGGACAACATTTTAGATCAAAGGAATCATGAGCCGATAAAACCGGGGGATATCGGGATAGGGGATCTGGTAAAAGTGGTTTCGCTGAATCAGAAGGGCCGGGTTATTTCTCTTCCTGATGATCGCAATGAGGTACAGGTGCAGATTGGAGCATTAAAAGTAAATGTGTCCACGGATCGCATCGCAAAGGTCGGTGATGTGGGAAAAAGTAAAGGTGGAGGAAAGGCTTCCTTCGGAGGGCTTTATCGAACAAAAGTGCAAACCGCAGGTACCAGCATCAATGTAATAGGAAGGGTGTTAGATGATGCTATTATAGAGGTGGACAAGTATTTGGACGATGCTTTTATTGCAGGCCTTAAAGAAGTTACCATCATACACGGCAGGGGATCCGGGGTTTTGCGTGAGGGGCTTGCAAAGATGATGAAAGGCCATAAACATGTGGCTTCTCAAAGGAGGGGCAGCTACAATGAAGGAGGAGATGGGGTAACCATCGTCACATTGAAGTAGCAGACAATTTTAATTAGCGGAGGGTTTAAATGTATATAGTAAGTGCCTGCCTTGTTGGCGATAACTGTAAATATAATGGTGAAAATAACTGGAATGAAGAGGTCATACAGTTTTTAAAAGGGAAAGAATACGTGGCCGTATGTCCTGAGGTGGCGGGAGGATTGCCGGTACCGAGACAGGCGGCAGAGATAAGGGATGGAAAAGTATGGGGGAAGGAAGGTGCAGATTATACAGAGGCTTTCCACCGTGGAGCTAATGAGGAATTGGAACGCTGTATGAAGGAAGCCGAAGAAACAGGGGAGGTTATAGAGCTCGCAATTTTACAACCAAGAAGTCCATCATGTGGAAGTGGAAGGGTTTATGACGGCACTTTTTCGGGGGTTTTGATTCCGGGGGATGGTGTTTTTGCAGGCTTGCTCAGGGAGCATGGAATAAAAGTGGTGACGGCGGATGAAATAGGGTCGGAACGGAAGGAAGAGGTTTTGAAATGATAGACTTTAAAGAAAAGATAGGGGATTTGCTGGCACCCTTAGTTGAAGGATTGGATAAAGAAGATTTATATAATATGATTGAGATCCCTACGGATAGCAAATTGGGGGATTATGCTTTCCCCTGCTTTAGGCTTGCCAAGCTTATTAGGAAGGCTCCGGCCTTAATAGCCTCGGACATAAGTCAAAAACTTCAAGGGGAGACTCTGTTTCATAAGGTTGAAAGTGTAAACGCCTATGTTAATATGTTTTTGGCCAGAGAACCCTTCATGGGGGAAGTTGTTAAAACGGCAGTCGAACAGGGGGACAGGTTTGGAAGCAGCCACATGGGTAAAGGCAAAAAAGTCATAGTGGAATATTCCTCACCCAACATTGCAAAGCCCTTCCATATAGGGCATATAAGGAGCACGGTAATTGGAAACTCGATATATAAGATTTATGATTTCTTAGGATATGATACGGTGAGGATTAACCATCTTGGGGATTACGGAACACAATTTGGTAAAATGATAGTAGCTTACAAAAAGTGGGGCAAGGAGGAGGATGTTCGTCAAGAGCCCATTAAAACTCTGCTGGAGTACTATGTAAGATTTCAAAAGGAATCGGAGAGGGATCCCGCCATAGAGGATGAGGCAAGAGCTACCTTTGCAAGGTTAGAAAAAGGGGCGGAAGAGGAAACGGCTTTGTGGCAGTGGTTCAGAGATGAAAGTTTAAAAGAGTTTAATCGAGTTTACGATATGCTGGGGATAACCTTTGATTCCTATGCCGGGGAAAGCTTTTATTCCGATAAGATGGATAGGATCATTCAGATGATGAAGGAGAAAAATCTCCTGGAGGAGTCGAAGGGGGCACAGATTATCGATCTTTCCCGGTATAACATGGGAATTGCACTGATAACGAAAACCGATGGTTCAACTCTATATATTACCCGTGACATAGCCGCCGCCGTATATAGGAAAGAGCATTATGACTTCCATAAAAACCTATATATTGTAGCATCTCAACAAAATCTGCATTTTCAGCAGTGGATTAAGATTGTTGAACTATTGGGCTTTGATTGGTCTAAGGATTGCATACACATTCCTTTCGGGTTAGTAAGTCTTGAGGACGGTACCATGTCTACCAGACACGGCAGGGTGGTGTTCTTAGAGGATGTGCTAAAAAGTGCTATCGAAAAAACAAGGGAAATCATTTTGGAAAAGGGTGTTAATACGGAAAATGTGGATGTTACCGCCAGGCAGGTTGGCATAGGGGCAGTAATATTCCAGGAGCTCTCCAACGGTAAAATAAAGGATTATGTATTTTCCTGGGATAAAATTCTTAATTTTGATGGGGAAACGGGCCCCTATGTTCAATACACCCATGCCAGGGCAGCCAGCGTTTTACGAAATGGCTCGGTAAGCGTGGATCAGGCTTTGGAAAACCCCGGGAAGGTGGCTGCTCAATTTATTAGTGGGGATAGCGCCTATGAATTAGGCAGGCTCATATACACATTTCCACAAGTAGTGGCTGAGGCGGGGGAAAAACATGAGCCCTCAATCATAACCAGGCATGTGGTAGATGTAGCTCAATGGTTTAATCGATTCTACAGGGATGAGCATATATTAGTGGAGGATGAGGATGAGAAGCGTGCCAAGCTACTTCTCACCCTTGCGGCGAAACAGACCATTAAAAACGGGCTTGAGCTTTTGGGCATTGAAGCACCGGAAAGAATGTAAAAGGAGGATAAGAATTTGAGATATGAAGGCAGCGTTTACAGGCCTCCAAGTGAAGCGCAAAGTTTGATAGTGCAGGTAACCATCGGCTGTGCACATAACGAATGCACATTCTGTGGAATGTATAAGGATAAGAAATTTCGCATCAGGCCTTTGGATGAGGTTTTAGAGGATTTGGATTGGGCTAAAAGGCATTATGGGCATATAGACAAGATCTTCTTAGCGGACGGGGATGCCCTGGTTTTATCCAACGAGCACCTTATAAAAATACTGGATAGAATTAAGCAGCTTTTTCCACATTGTCAGAGGGTTGGTATATATGGATCCCCCCAGGACGTGCTGAGAAAGAGTTCGGAAGAGCTTGAAGAATTGCGGGAAAAAGGCATTGGGATAATCTATATAGGGGCTGAATCCGGAAGCCACAAGGTATTGAGGGATATAAAAAAGGGTGTTACCGGAGAGGAATTAATTCTTGCAGTTCAAAAGATAGAAGAATCCGGGATAAAGGCTTCTGTAACCTTCATATCCGGTTTGGCGGGGATAGAAGGATGGGAGGAGCATGCTATAGAAACGGGCAGGATGATCAGTAGAATGGAACCCTCTTATGTCGGTCTCTTAACGTTGATGCTGGAACCGGGGACAGAACTTTACAAGGACATTGAAAGCGGTAAGTTTCAACTGTTGTCCCCTAAAGAGGTCATGCTGGAAACGGAACTGCTTTTAAAAAATATTGATGTTACTAAAAAATGCGTGTTCAGAAGCAATCATGCGTCCAATTATTTGGCCCTTCGAGGTGATTTGCCCCGTGATAAGGATAGAATGCTGGCCCAGATTGCTCGGGCCAAAGAAGATACCGGAATGTTGAAGGATGAGATATTCCGCAGATTATAAAAGGGAAAAGGATTAATGAAAATATTACTCACGACCCTTAACGCAAAATATGTTCACTCTGCTCCGGCTCTCCGCTATTTATATAATTCGGCGGGGGGCTATGGAAAATTCATTCATATCCACGAATTTACGATAAACCATAATGATGGACATATTTTCACAGAAATCCTAAGGAATGATTATGATGTGGTTTGCTTTTCATGCTACATCTGGAATGGGGAGAGAATCCTTTATCTGGCGGAGAATTTAAAAAAGGCGGCTCCTCAAATGAAGATAATACTTGGGGGGCCGGAGGCAACTCAAAGATGGGATGATATTTTGGAAAGGCAGGAAGCCATTGATTTTGTGGTTTTAGGGGAGGGGGAAAAGGTTTTTCCGATGCTTCTTAATGCCTTGTTACAAAAACAGGATTGGACGGATATTCCCGGGTTGGCAGGTAGAGTGAAGGACGGAATATTTTATAATCAACCAGATGAGGCCATGGATTTTTCACAGGTACCTTTTATCTATGATAAGATTCCTTGGGAGGATGACAGGATCATATATTATGAGGCCTCCAGAGGCTGTGCCTTTCGATGCGGTTATTGTTTATCCTCCATAGATAAAACCGTCAGACAGCGACCGATTCATATGGTTAAAAAGGAACTTGATCATTTCCTTAGGGGAAAGGTCAGACAGGTTAAATTAGTAGATAGAACATTTAACTTAGACCCTCAACGCTGCTATGACCTGTTTAAATACCTGATGGATAATGACAACGGTGTTACAAATTTTCATTTTGAACTCTGTGGTGAATTAATAACAGCTCAACATATTGAGCTGCTAAAAAGGGCAAGACAGGGACTTTTTCGCTTTGAAATAGGGGTTCAATCCACAAATGAGGAAACCTTAAAAGCCTGTAACAGACCTGGAAACTTCGACAGGATAAAAGAAAATGTCAAGGCCTTGAGGGTGGTGGGAAATATTGTCTTACATTTGGATTTGATTGCGGGATTACCTTACGAGGACTATAATACTTTCAGGAAATCCTTTAATGATGTATATTCGCTCTTGCCTGATGAACTTCAGCTGGGATTCCTTAAAATGCTTCCGGGAACAGCCCTTCGCAAGGAGGCCGAAAAATACGGATATGTATATAGGAGGAAGGCCCCTTATGAGATGATATCCAATGATTTCCTTTCGATAGAGGATGTTATTAAGCTTAAGGATATAGAGCATGTGCTGGATCTGTATTATAATAAAGGTGGCTTTAAAAGCACCCTTGAATACCTCACCGGGATCAAAGGAACAACACCCTTTGATTTTTACAGTGAATTCGCGGATTATTATTATGGAGAGGGATTGCAGCACAGATCCCATAGTAAGGAATCCCTCTATCGAATTATGTATGGATATGGTCTCAGGAAGAGTATTGAATATCCGGAGTTATGGGTCCTGGTGAAGGAATTGCTGAGGGAGGACATGGCTAAGTATCTCAATCCGGAAACGGTGAAAAGATTTGATAAAATCGGATGGGAGTCATGAGAGGATGAACAATAGGCAAAATCAAAAAAAGGATAGGTTGGAACCATATTTGAAAAAGTACATGAATCTCTTTGTGTTTGATGAATTTACACCGGCCTATTTGCAAAGGGAAGGCCTTGAAGGGGTCATGAGGGGGGTGGCGGTTCCTTTTCGTAGCAGTCAGTTTTCAGCCTTTCTAAATGGGGATGGGCTCAGGATTACGGACATGATTGAAAATATGGTTTGGGTTTTGGGGGTAGACCCCGATTTCGCATACCTTCAACAGTATAAAGCATATATGAAACATTATTTCAAAGAAGGATTGTCAGAGGGGATAGAGGCCATAAGCATTAAGGCTGCCGAAGAGGGAGATCTGGAAAAAGCATGCCTGCTTGTTAGAGGGGCAATGGCCATAGATTCACAAAACATGGATGCGCTTTATCTCTATGCCGGCATCTGCCGACAGATATATCAGAAGGCTGCCGGGGAAGGAAATGTTAAGGAGATTCCTCCTCATGAGGTTGGAGAATATATTGGGAGATTTAAGGCAGAATCCATGGAGGCCTATGAGGAACTTACCATTGGCCGACCTGATTTCGCACCGGCCCACTATTACCTGGGATATGCCTATTTGAACATGGGTTTATACAGGAAGGCACAGCTTACATTGAAGGATTATCTAAAGCATAGCAGTGATGAGGAGACGATAGGGGAGATAAAGGATCGGCTTAAACAATTGGAAGAGCCCATAAGGATAGAGGAGGGCTGTAACGCCATTTCGGCGGGGAAATGGGAGGAAGGGATACAGGTATTGGAACCCTATCTTGCATCGGATTATAGGATGTGGTGGCCCTTGCATTATTATTTGGGAATAGCCTACGTTAGAATAGGCATGCTTTCCGATGGAGAGGAACGACTCAAAGATGCTCTTTCCCTGGTCCCCTCTCAGGTGGATTGTATGGAGGAGCTGGCAGATATTTATGGGATGCTGGGAGATGTGGAACGAGAAAACAAATATCGAAAGAAGATTGAGATTTTGACGGGAGAACTTATCAAGGATAATTAGCGCAGAAGGCGTTTTAATCAGAGAGGTATAAAATGAAGCAATTAATGACGGGAAACCAGGCGATTGCAAGGGGAGCATATGAGGCTGGGGTAGTTTTCGCATCGGCGTATCCGGGCACTCCCAGCACGGAAATATTGGAAAACCTGGTGCAATACAAGGAGGATGTTTATTGTGAGTGGGCCCCTAATGAGAAGGTGGCGTTTGAAGCAGCTGCGGGAGCATCGATAGCTGGGGTAAGATCTCTGGCAGCCATGAAGCATGTGGGGGTCAATGTGGCGGCGGATCCGTTGTTCACCTTTGTGTACACAGGGGTTACAGGGGGTTGTGTTTTGGTATCGGCGGATGATCCGGGAATGCATAGTTCACAGAATGAGCAGGACAACAGGAACTATGCAGTTGCATCAAAGATACTGATGTTGGAGCCATCCGACAGTCAGGAGGCAAAGGATTTTACCAAGTTAGCCTATGAATTGTCGGAAAGATTTGATACCCCTGTAATGCTTCGGGTTACCACCAGGATATGCCATAGTAAAAGCCAGGTGACACTGGAGGAAAGAAGGCGGGTAGAACCGATTAGGTATAAAAAGCAGATAACAAAATATGTGGCCACACCTGCCAATGGCAAGTTGATGAGAGTTAAGCTGGCGGATAGACTTAAAAGTATGGAGGACTACTCCAACAACTGCTCTATCAACTTTGCCCAGTATAACGGGAAGGAAATCGGCGTTATAAGCGGGGGGGTGGCTTACCAATATGCCAGGGAAGTTTTCGGTGAAGGAGCTTCTTATCTGAAGTTGGGGATGACCTTTCCCATGCCCATGAAACTCATAAAAGAGTTTGCATCAAAGGTAAAAAAACTATATGTAATCGAAGAAATGGATCCCTACATTGAAAACCACCTGAAAATGGCGGGTATAGAATGTATTGGAAAAGAAGTTATCCCTGAAATAGACGAGTTGAGTCCGGATGTGATAAGAGAAGGAGTCTTTGGAATTACGGGGGAAATCATAAAAGGCGATCAAGAGGCGATCATCAGGCCTCCCTCCCTTTGTGCCGGATGTCCTCACAGAGGTTTTTTCTATGCATTAAGTAAGAAGAAGAATGTTATGATCACCGGTGATATAGGCTGTTATACATTAGGGTCTGCACCACCTCTTTCAGCAATGGATACATGTATCTGCATGGGAGGAAGTATAAGTGCAGGACATGGTGCCGCCAAAGCCTTCGAGATGACGGGGGCCGATACAAAAGTAGTATCCGTAATAGGGGACTCCACCTTCTTTCATTCGGGGATAACGAGTCTGATGGATGCGGTTTATAATAAAGGTAATTGCGTCACCGTAATTCTTGACAATAGGATAACCGGCATGACAGGGCATCAGGAAAACCCGGGGACAGGATATACCCTCATGGGCGAAAAAGCTGTGGAGGTTGATATCCCCATGCTATGTAAATCCTTAGGAGTGAAGGGGGATAACATTTATATTGTCAATCCTCTCATGATGGATGAGGTGAGCAGAGCCTTAGACGATGCCTTGGAAAAGGACGAGCCCACCGTGCTCATTACCAGGTGGCCTTGTGTGTTGAAGAAGTTCAGCGAAGAGGATAGGAAAGAATTTGACCTCAGCGAGAAGAAATGCGTAATCGATCAGGAGAAGTGTACCAAATGCCATAGATGCTCCAAGACCGGATGTCCTGCCATCCAAACCGGAGATACGGTGGTAATTGATGCTGATTCCTGTACCGGTTGCACCGTATGTCAGCAGGTTTGTCCTTTTGATGCTATTGATCTGATGGAATAAGATAAGGTATGACTATGGAGGGATAGTACTATGAGTGATGTTAAAAATATATTGCTGGTGGGTGTAGGAGGCCAGGGAACCATTCTTGCCAGCAAAATTCTGTCAGAGGGTCTGATGGCGGCAGGTTATGACGTTAAGATGTCGGAGATCCATGGAATGTCACAAAGAGGGGGAAATGTAAGCACTCAAATCCGATTTGGCAGCAAGGTTTTTTCCCCCATTATTGGGAAGGGGGAAGCAGATGTTATAGTTGCTTTTGAGAAGATGGAGGCGCTGAGGTGGATAGAATACCTAAAGCCCGGTGGCAAGATGGTGATAAACGATTTTGAGATTCCTTCCGTTCCCATACTCATGGGAACAGCTAAGTATCCTCAGGGAATTTTGGAGGATCTATCCGGCAAGGCGCAGGTGTCAGTCTTTCAAGCGGCCAGGATTGCTCAAGAAGTTGGCAGCGTAAGAGCTATGAATGTGGTTTTGTTAGGTGCTCTTATTAAGGTTTTAAATCTTCCGGGGGTGGATTGGGAAGAAGCCATTAGGAGCAGTGTAAAGCCGGCCTTTGTAGACATGAATATCCAGGCTTTCATGGAGGGGCAGAGGCAGATAAAGTGATTTTCTTGTATCCTTGGTCAAGCTAATCCCCCTGTGTTATAATAATTTGTAGTGCCCATAATATAAGTATAGGCGATGGCTTGTAAATGCCCATGTGAAGGAAAAGGAGAGTGAAAACATGAAGAAAAAAACAGTATTCGCTATATTTCTAGTGTTGGCTTTAGGGTTGTCCCTGCTTGCGGGATGTGGTGGAGATGGCAAACAACAGGGTGAAAAGCCCACAAAACTTTATGTGGTCAACTGGAAAGACTATGCCACCGATGATAAAGAACTGGTTAAAGCCTTTGAAGAGGCAAACAACTGCGAAATAGTCAATACCTTTATGTCCAGTGAGGAGGACTTGCTTACCAGGCTCAGGACTGGTGCAGCAGGTGAAATCGATATTTGCCTGCCGAATGTTTCCATATTGACATCTGCCATAGATGAGGGATTGCTGGAAGAAATCGATGTGGCTAAGATGGAAAACTTCGATAAAATGTTTGAACGCTTTCAGACACAAAAGGAATGTATGAAGGATGGGAAGTATTATGCGGTTCCCTTCGTTTGGGGTTCTACATCCATAGCATATAATACGGATATGCTTCCCGAGGCTCCGGATAGCATGGAAATATTTTGGGATGAAGCCTACAAAGGAAGGGTAACCTTTAGGGATGATTATAAGGATGCTCTGATGATCGGGGCCATGATATCAGGACAGGATCCCAACCATCCTCAGGATCTGGATAAGATCAAAGAACTTTTGATCCAGCAAAAGGCCATAAATAAGACATATTGGGAAACAGGCAATGAATTCAGCACTCTTTTTGCCAATAAGCAGATTGCGGTAGGTTTAATGTGGTCTGGTCAGGCAGCTACAATGAAGTTAGAAGGAGAGCCCATAGGTTTTACAATTCCTAAGGAAGGAGCCGTAGGCTGGGTTGATAATTGGGGTATTGCAGCCAGCAGCGAGAACAAAGAGTTAGCATTGAAGTTCATAGATTATCTCATAAGCTATGATGTGCAGCACAAATGGGCATCTAACGGCGGCCCGGCACCTGTAAATCAGGACGCAGCAGAGGCCTTGGATCCGGATTATGCTGCCTCTGCATGTATGGATGAAGCATCGCTTAATAAATTGCATTTTATGGAATACCTATCAGAGGCGGAGAAGGCTAAATGGAGTGAAATCTGGACAGAAGTTAAAGCCAGGTAAAATCTTCGGGATGCAAGGGGAGCATATCCTCCTTTTGCATCCTTTATTTTTGGAATTAAAATGGGGAGGAGTTCTCCTTTGAAGGACAAGAAAAAATGGTTGATAAGCCCCGGGGTGTTGACTCTATTCATTTTTGCCATCGCCCCACTTTTTACGATGCTCTATTACAGCTTTCAAAGTGATACCGGTGGAACGGGATTCACTTTTGAAAATTATATTCATTTTTTTGAAAAGGGATTTTATTTAAAGCTGACGGGGAGAACTATAATCAATAGTTTATCTGTTACATTAATCAGCTTAGTGATAGCCTATCCCTTGGCTTACGTGATGGCTAAAAAACTGAAAGGGATGAGGAATGTGGTTTTAATTTTGATCATCATTCCCTTTTTTACAAATCAGTTAGTAAGAATATACTCCTGGATAGTATTCCTGCAGGATGGCGGAATATTTAATGACTTTCTAATAAGCCTGGGAATCATCAAGGGTGGTTTAGGACTGCTATATACCAGAGCAGCGGTTATCATAGGACTGGTGCATGCCTACTTCCCCTATATGGTAATCACCATATATCTGGCTATGGAGAGAATAGACAATTCCCTTTTAGAAGCGAGCCGAAGTTTAGGGGCCAGTCCGCCTGCAACCTTTATAAAGGTTACACTGCCATTATCTTGGCCGGGGGTGGTTTCCGGGGTCATGCTGGTTTTCGTACCCTGTCTGGGCAGTTTCGTAGAGCCACGTATTTTAGGGGGGACAGGCGGCGCCGTTATAGGTACGGTGATTGAGGCACAATTCTTTCAGGTCTACGGTTGGAATTTCGGTGCATCCATAGCTTTTTTACTGTTAGCCCTTGTCATCGTTAGCATGGGTATATTTAACAAGATGGGAAAGGAGAAGCTAATTTGATAAAAACGAAATTCTTCTCCAATTTTCTAATAGTAGGGGTTATGCTTTTCCTTTATACCCCTATCGCCGTGGTAATTCTAATGGGTTTTAATCATTCCCGTTACAATTCGTTGCCCTTTGAGTTTACCACCAAATGGTACCAGGCTTTATTCCATAATCATAAGCTTTTAGAGGCCACGTGGAATTCCATATGGATAGCCGGAATTACAGGATTGGTCTGTGTGATTCTTGCTACAATGATGGTACTTGGGATGAAGAGCCTGGGAATAAAGATGCGCAGAAAAATAAATGGGCTGCTGCTCATGCCTCTGGCTATTCCGTGGCTCATACTGGGTCTGTCTTTGCTATTGATGATAAGGGCGGTAGGAATGACCAAGGGAATAGGTTTTGTTTTAGCAGGCCATATCGTCGTATCACTCCCCTATGCAGCATTGGTTTTACTTGCCAGAATGCAGGGGATGGATCCAGCCCTGGAGGAGGCCAGCGCTTCTTTAGGGGCAAGCCCCTTGACAACATTCAGACGCATAATAATGCCCATGTTGGCACCGGGAATGGTGGCGGGGGGATTTCTTTCCTTTATGATCAGCTTTGATAATTTTGTAATCAGCTATTTTCTAATGCCGGCGGGAATGTCATCCTTGCCTATAGAAATACAGGCATCCATTAGATTTGGCTTTACGCCGGAGATAAATGCGGTTTCCACAATAATAATCTGCATCTCATTAATATGTATTTTGGCGGTAGGGCTTATCATAGGAGCCGCAGGAATGAAGGACTTATTTTCTAAGAGAGGATCGTAGCTATGGCCACATTATCTGTTAAAAACCTCACTAAAGTATACGGAACCAATACGGTGCTGGATCATATAGACCTGGAAGTGCCGGAGGGCGCTCTAATTGCACTTTTGGGGCCGTCAGGATGCGGAAAGACTACAACCCTCAGGCTTATCGCCGGATTTGAGCCTGCCAATGAAGGTGACATTTTTATTGACGGGGAAAGGATTAATCATATTCCTGCTCATAAGAGAAACATAGGGGTGGTTTTTCAAAGCTATGCCTTGTTTCCCCATCTGACGGTTTATGAAAATGTAGCCTACGGCTTGGAGCAGAGAAGGCTTTCCAGGGATGAGATAAGGGATAGGGTGGAAGGGATGCTGGAGCTGGTTCAGTTAACTGAATATAAGCAGAGGAAGCCAAAACAGCTTTCGGGGGGGCAGCAGCAAAGAGTCGCATTAGCAAGAGCTTTGGTGATTGAGCCTAAAGTTGTATTGCTGGATGAATGCCTTAGCGCCCTGGATAAGAAGCTTAGGGTAGAAATGCAGATCGAGCTTCGCAGGATTCTTACTCTTTCCGGTGCCACTTCCCTTTTCGTCACCCATGATCAGGAGGAGGCTTTGACGCTTTCCGACTATATTGTGGTGATGGATCGGGGGAAAATAGTCCAATGGGGTAAACCTTTTACCGTTTATGAGGAGCCTAAGAATAAATTTGTGGCAGGTTTTTTGGGTAAAGCCAATTTCTTTGAGGGTGTTGTTATCCATTCCCGGGAGGATGAGGTTACTCTGAATACGGAGTTTGGAGAGATTAGGATTAAGACTCTGTGGCCAGCCGGCATAGGCGAAAGCGGAATCTATGCTGTAAGGCCTGAAAAACTGATTTTAAAACCCTTGGTTGAAGGAGGGGAGGGAATAGAAGGTATTGTTACCCTTGTGACCTATGTGGGGAATTTATCCACCTATCGCATCGATTGCTGCGGACAGGAATTGGTGGTGGAAAGGCAAAACTTAGGAGGGTATAGAGTTTTTTCACCGGGTGACAAGGTGTTGATAAGCTGGGAACCGGAGTTTTGCAGAAGGCTGGTGGATGACGGTGAGTGAGATTCTTGTTTTTGGTGGCCTTATGATGGACAGATACTATATGGTAGACAGGTTTCCTGAAAGGGGCCGGGATGGAATAGTTTTAGATTCCCATGATTTTGTAGGTGGATGTGCAATTAATATGGGGGTCACCATCAAAAACCTTGGGGGAACACCCTATATCGTTTCTTATGTTGGTAATGATGAAACAGGGAAAAAGTGTTTGGAGTACCTGAGCCAGATGGGAATGCCGGAAGATTGTGTAAGGCAGGTGTCGGGAGAAACCGGCTACTGTATGGTCTTTGTGGAACCCGATGGTGAAAGGACATTTTTAACCAAATCGGGGTTGGGAGGGGATTTTGATCATGCCCTTTTGGAGGGGGAGGTGGTTGGAAAAGTCCGGGTAGCGGTTGTTACCGGGTACTATCTTTTAGGGGAAAGTGGAAGGGATGTAGTTTCAGCCTTAGAGCTTCTAAAATCAAAAGGATGTAAAATTCTATTTGATCCAAGCCCAATGGTGGGATATATATGCCCGGGGGTTTTGGCAAAGGTAATGGATTTGGCAAATATAATAATTCCAAACTGGGAGGAAGGCATATTTTTAGCAGGAAAGGAATCCCCCTTAGGGTGGGCAAAGAGGAAGGGGGATAGGGGGCATAAGGTGATATTGACCAAGGGGTCATCTGGAGGCTTTATTTTTCAAGAGGGAAATGAAAACCGTTTTGAAAGCGTTCCCGCAGCGGTAGTGGATACAACCGGGGCAGGAGACAGTTTTGCAGGTGCTTTGGCTTTTGGAATGGCACAATGCTGGAGTTTGGAGAAATCTGTTAGGGTTGCTGTTAGATGTGCGGCAATGACTACGGAAATAAAAGGGCCTCATGGAGGTTTTGACACTTCTTGGGTAAAGGAGGATGCGGAGTGAGAGAACAGTTGAATAGAGCGGAAGGTTGCCTTTTTGGAGGGGCGGTGGGGGATGCTATGGGAATGCCTGCTTCATTTATGACGAGGAGGCAGATTAAGAGTACCTACGGATATATTAAGGATTTTTTACCTCCGGATCCCGGCATTCAAAATGTGCATACCGGGTTGAGGGAGGGGGATATTACTGACGATACCTATGAAAGCTTAATTGTGGCAAGGGTTCTTGTGGAGAATAAGGGTTTCCATGAAAAAGAATTTTACAGGCTGATGAAGGAATGGGCTATAGAAAACAGTATGTTAGAAAGCGATGTGATTGGACCTAATACCAGAAAGTTTCTCACTGCATTGATAGCGAACATTGATCCTAAGGAGGGATCACGGATGGGCGATACCAATGGAAGTGCTATGAGAGTGGCCCCGGTAGGAATATACTACTGGAAGGATCCCCAGGCTTGTATGAAGGCAGCAGCTGCCTCTTCTATGCCCAGCCATGGAAGCAGCCCGGCGGTTGCGGCAGCAGTTGCTGTAGCTATGGCATGTGGAGCCGGAATAAGGGGGGATAGCACACCTGAGCAGATCATGGAGGAAGCTATAAGAGGGGCTGAGTATGGTGAAAAGGTGGGTTATGATATTCCTGCACCATCGGTATCCATGAGAATCCGCTATGCAAAGGAAGCGGTTGATGGAATGAAAGGGCATCCTATGTCCCATATCATAGATAGGCTCGCAGGTGTGCTGGGGGCCGGGATGAAGGCTTATGAAAGCATCCCCCTTGCCTTAGGGATTTTCTACGCCGCCAAAGGTGACCCGAAAATAGGAATACCTGCAGCTGTAAATGCTGGGGATGATGCAGATACCAATGGAGCAATCTGTGGGGCAATCTGTGGTGCGTACAGTGGGATTCAGGCTATTCCGGGCCAATGGACATGCCGGGTAAATATAGGGGTCGAAAATGATTTGCGCGCTTTAGGACAGGCTTTGCTGGGGGGGTAAGGCAAAAGGGATAGAACTTCACATACAAAAACATGATTGGATTGACAAAACAGGGTATGGGATGTACAATTATTAAGTATTGCGAGGTGTGGCTCAGCTTGGTAGAGCGCTGCGTTCGGGACGCAGAGGCCGCAGGTTCGAATCCTGTCACCTCGACCATACCTGATCGTAGGAATGGATATCATGAGGTGGAAAATCGTGGTATCCATTTTGTTATGGCTATTTCTTAAAGCGGAAGGTCGGCAGGGGAGCTTCCTGTTTGTCTGGTAATTGGGATAAAATGATTGCCACTACCATTAACAGACAGCCTGTTAATTCCCGGGGAGTCATGGTTTCGTCCAATAGGATAAAGCCTGACACAGCTCCGAAAATGGCTTCCATGCTCAAAATCAAAGCTGCTACCGTAGGGGTAGTATTCTTTTGACCAATGATTTGCATGGTAAACCCTATGCCACCACATACTATTCCCGCATATGCGATTGGAAAGGCACAATCCATAATGGCCTGAAGGGAAGGTGTTTCAAATAGAAACATGCCGATAGCTGCGATAAAAGAACAGACGCCAAACTGGAAGGTAGCTAATTTAAGAGCATCTATTCTGGGTAAAAAATAATCGATTACCAGTACATGGCAGGCCCAGAATACTGCACCTATGAGAACAATGAAATCACCTTTGGCGATTGTGAAGGTTTCGGTAATACAGAGCAAGAATAGGCCTACGGTTCCTATAATTACTCCAAACCATGTTTTTAATCCGATTTTATGTTTTAGGAATAAACCGATCAGTGGCACCAACAGTATATACAGGGCTGTGATAAAGCTTGCCTTGCTGGCGGTGGTAAAGACGAGGCCAAACTGTTCCATGAATGATCCGCAAAACAGGATAACACCACAGCTAAATCCGGAAACGAACAGAATTCTGCGGTTTGACTCTGCATCTTGTAGACACTCATCCTTCTTGGACTGTTCATTATATGTATCGTTCTTTGATATGTCATTTTTTTCGTCGGTTAGACTGTTTCTTCGGCTCGTAAACCATACGATTAAAAGAAGCAGCAAAGTCGCTAACAGAAATCGAATGGCGGTGAAAGTCAAAGGCCCCACATAGTCCATTCCCACACGTTGGGCAACGAAACTTGTACCCCAAATAAATGCGGTAAAGAGTAGTATAAAATTTGCAGTAAGCTTTTTCCGATCCATTCAATATCCTCCATTCAGTGGATTCTATAATCAACCATATACATTAAATATAATTGTGGAAATTTTGTCAAGCGTTTTGACGGCTAACTTTGATGCTAGGAAAAATAGCTTAAAATATGTGTACAATTCCGGAGAATGATATACTTTAAGCAAGCTAATCGAGTTAACTGAATAACAAAAGGAAGTTTTGGCAGAATAGAGAGAAAAGGGAGGATACAGATGAATATGTCTATGGACAAGGAATCTTTGATGGGATGGAATTTTGAAAATAGTTATGCAGGGTTACCGGGGATTTTCTATAAGCGGCAAAATCCGGTGCCGGTTTCATCACCCAGTCTTGCCATTCTCAACAGACCCTTGGCTGAGCACCTTGGTTTAGATGCCGACATTCTGGAAAGAGAAGAAGGAATTAATATATTTGCAGGGAATATGATTCCTAAAGGGGCAATTCCAATTTCACAAGCCTATGGGGGACATCAATTCGGCCATTTTACCATGTTAGGTGATGGGAGGGCGGTGCTTCTGGGGGAACATATTGCACCCGGAGGGAGTCCATATGATATTCAACTAAAGGGTTCGGGCAGGACTCCATTTTCAAGGGGTGGTGATGGCAGAGCGGCTCTTGGCCCCATGTTGAGAGAATATATAATAAGCGAGGCATTATACAATTTAAGAATACCTACTTCCAGAAGTTTAGCTGTAGTAAAAACCGGGGAAAAGGTTGTTCGCGAAAAAATCCTGGATGGAGCGGTGCTTACCAGGGTGGCATCAAGTCATATAAGGGTGGGCACATTTCAATTTGCCGCCACCTATGGGAATATTGACGAGCTTAGGACATTGGCAGAATATACGATAGAAAGGCATTTTCCTAAGATATCTGGCGAAGAAAACAAATTCCTGTTATTGCTTAGGGAAGTGGTATTAAGGCAGGCAGAATTGATTGTAAAGTGGCAAACGGTGGGCTTTATTCATGGTGTTATGAATACGGATAATATGACTATAAGCGGAGAATCCATCGACTTTGGCCCCTGTGCCTTTATGGATACCTACGATCCCAAAACCGTATTCAGCTCCATAGATACCTACGGCCGCTACGCCTATGGAAATCAACCTGACATGGCTGCATGGAATCTTGCCAGATTTGCAGAGTCATTGTTACCCTTGATTCACAGGAATCCGGAGGTAGGGGTGGAAATGGCAAGGGAGGAGGTATTACAATTTTTCCGGGTTTATGAAGCTCTTTGGCTACAAGGGATGAAATCAAAGTTAGGAATACTGGATGATAAGCGGGAGGACAAAGATTTAATAGAGGAACTGCTTGGCCTTATGCTCAAACATAAAGCTGATTTTACAAATACATTTGCTGACCTTACAACTGAACGGTTCCGAGAAACAGAGCTGTTCGACGGAAATGAATTCGCTCAATGGAAAATCAGGTGGAAGAAAAGGCTAAATGAACAAAAAGCCACTTTGATTGAATCAAAACAATTGATGCGTAAAAACAATCCTTCGGTGATACCAAGAAATCATAGGGTGGAGGAAGCATTGGATGCAGCCGTGAATAAAGGGGATTTTACCGTAATGGAAAAGCTGCTCAATGTACTTTCAAATCCCTACGCATATTCAACTAAACAGGAGGACTATTCAGCTTTGCCACCGGTATCTTCCACTGTGTATAGGACATTTTGTGGAACTTAGAGAGGGCTTGTCTGTGAATGATAAATTTTGTGATTAGTGATACATGTTAAGGATATTTGCCCATTGGGTTTTGAAAGTTAGGGGACAACCTTTCTATTTGTATGCATTGATTCCCAGAAGTTCGTCCACCGTAACAAAGGTATAGCCGTGGTAACTCAAGGTTTGTATTATTTCCGGCAAAACCTTGTTTGTTGCAGATTTCGCCAGCGTATCGTGCATTAGAATTATCGAACCATTTCTAATATTTGGCATGGTGTTTATCAGCACACGATCAATATCGCCATCACGCCAATCTTTGGTATCGACGGACCATTTTATAATTCTGTAACCCATATTTCCAATATCCTCTAATACACTGTCATTATGGAAACCGTAGGGAGGTCGCATGAGGGCCATACGTCGACCGGTTATTTCATATACGCGGTTTTCAACTGTCAGAAGCTCGTCTATCAGTTCTTTTTGTGTAAGGGTGCGCAAGTCGGGATGGTTAGAAGTATGGCTGGCTAATACATGTCCATCACTAAGAATTCTCTTTAAAGTATTATCATCTTTTTGGATACTTGTTCCCAGAATGAAGAATGTGGCAGGAACCTTATATTTTTTTAAAATGTCCAATACTGCATCTGTGCTTTCTTGCCCGGGGCCATCATCAAATGTTAAAGCAATTTGTTTTTTTTCGCCCTTACCTTTATAGAATAGAATGTCCGGGAATCGTCTGACCGCAGGGCTTAATTCCCTTTCCAAATCAACAAGTTCTTCCCTCTGCGCTGATCTGTATGGTATTATCAGTTGTTGCCCTGGATAAAGGGAGTCCGGCTGGATTAAGGCATTTTTAGTGACAAAATCCTCTATATTGATACTTAGGTTATTAGAAATAGAATAAAGTGTATCTCCCGGTTTAACCGTATATATTTTGGGTATAAGCATTACTTCACCTTTATAAATTAGGTTTTCATCCTTTATATCGTTTATGTTGGCAATCATAGATGCAGGTATACTAAAGGCCTGTGAAATTTTCGAAAGAGTATCTCCCGGTTTAACTAAGTGATACCTCCTATATTCGGTTGGTATAATTAGAATCTGTTGGGAGAAAATTAGATTAGGGTCGGCAATAAACTGATTGTGGCCCAAAAGCGAGTCCTGTGTGATTCCGTAATGATTTGCTATGCCGGATAAAGTCTCCCCGGGTAAAACCCTGTGGACCTTGTCGGCATATACGGGTGTTCCCATTAAGCATATAGTAAGAGCTATAGCGGGTATAATGTATCGAAGCCTCTGTACAAGAAACCTTTTTTGGCGGCGGTTCAAAGTGTTCCCAACATCACTCATTTTTATCATCCTCTCTGTTTTAAGTTGAACTTAATAAATTTTTTTTGCCCTATACAAAGGGAATCATTAGTAGTATGTGCAGGATTTAATAAATTATTGTCATCACCGAGCAGGAGGAGTACCGGAATTTTCAATCAATTATTAAGAAAATTTCGATAGCAAATTCGGACGAACCATGTTATAATACAACGAAGAGTTGTATGTATCATATAAAATGGATAATGAATTTAATATAAGGAGCATGGAAATGAGATTCGTTCCCACTTCTTGCCTTCGCGAAAACATGGTATTAGGAGACAATCTTTACAACAACTTCGGTGATTTAATGTTGTCTAAGGGTACGGAGTTGACGAAGGAGTATGTGAAATCCATAAAGCGTCTCCAGTACAATGGAGTATATATAGAAGATGATATTTCCAAGGACATACAGATTATCAATGTCATCAATGATAGTGTAAGAGCCCAGACAATTAAGGGTTTGAAGAATATTTTTATACACAGCGAAAAGGGCGGACATGCATTGAAGGATAGCATAAATAATGCAAAAAGGCAGATTGAGTCTATCGTTGATGAGATTTTTAAAAATAAGAACCTTATGGTAAACATGATAGATATGAAGGTTTTTGATGACTATACCTATTATCATTCGGTCAATGTTGCTGTCTTGAGTATTGTCCTTGGAGTTGCCCTGGATTTAGATCGTGAAGAATTGTGCAACTTAGGCTTTGCGGCACTTTTTCATGACATAGGTAAGGTTTTTATAGACCTTGACCTGCTGAACAAGGCAGGTAAACTATCATCGGAAGAATTTGAAGAGCTTAAAAGCCATTCCTTACTTGGAAGTGAGCATATAAAAAAGGGATATGGAATATCCCACTCCTCATGTATTGCCATAATGGATCATCATGAAAAATATGGTGGCGGGGGCTATCCAAACAATTTAAAAGGTGAGAGTATTTCCTGGTACGGCAGAATAATATCCGTGGCAGATGTTTACGATGCATTAACGTCGGATAGGCCTTATAGAAAGGCTCTTTTGCCTTCAGATGCTATGGAGTATGTTATGGCATATACCTCCTGGCATTTCGATCCGAAGGTGGTGGAGGTATTTGTGACCAAGGTTGCTCCCTATCCCATAGGAACCTGTGTAAGGCTAAGTAACGGGAACACTGCCATTGTAACGGAAAATTACGATCATCTTTGCATGAGACCCAGGGTACGTGTATTTATGGAGGACGATAAACAGGTTGAACCCTATGAAATTGAGCTTTCGGAGTTTAATTATTTGAACATTACGGTAGTTGAGATCGTGTAGATATGGGTAACGAGCGAGTTGACTATTATAAGATTTTACAGGTACACCATGATGCGGCAGGAGAAGTTATAGATGCCGCTTATCGGTGTTTATCAAAAAAATATCATCCAGATCTTAACCAAGGTGCAGGTTGTCATGAGCGCATGCAGGAAATTAATATTGCTTATGGCATAGTAGGTAACGAAAAAAAGCGCCAGGAATACCATAGAGAATGGATTAGAAATCATTCCCTGCATAGGGGGAAGATAGAACCGGCATGGGAAATAGGAAAAGAGGAAGAGGATGCAGCCAGCGTATTGGATGATTTTTTTTCTGCTACCCTTAATGGTCGTTGGGAACAGGCCTACGAAAAATTAACAAGGGCTGACATGAGGAATGTGCCTATGGAGGATTTTTTAGAGTGGAGAAAGGCTGTTTCCAGCCTATACAAATTAGGCAATTACAAAATATCCTTTTTTAAGAAGTACAAAAACTGCGATTATGCCGGGGAGCTTTACCCGAAGATAATGCATTTTTCCGTTGCTGTAACAGAAATGGAGGTAATGACCGAGGAGATAAAGGAAGATACTTCCCAAAAATATGTGGCTTTTGATGGCTCGTCATGGAGGGTATGCTTAGGTTATACGGATTTGAAATCTTCCGCACTTAAATATAAGTGCCTATCTCATTCATTGCCCAAGTTTGATAACCAAAAAGCACTGATTTTAGCACTGTCAAAGATGGATCTTTTGACTGGCCTGCCAAGCCTGGCGGGCTTTGTTGAGCAGGTGGATAAAGAGATTCATAGAAGCCTAAGGTATGGTAATGCCCTTTCCCTTGCAATCATTACCGTTCAAGCATGTATTGATGAAAACCAGATCCCCGATGAAAGCAGATCGGAGGCATGTGTTTCCTATGTGGCTGAGAACCTTAGTTCCAATATAAGAAGGACCGATATATTGGGACGATGTGATAATTCTGCCTTTGCCATACTATTTACAGAAACAGCAAAGGAAGATGCGGATATCGCTTTAGCAAAGCTTCTCAGGGGATGTGAAGGGGACAAACACTTGAAATTCAGACTTGACTCGTATTGCACATCCATTTACAAGGGAAATGCGGAAAAAATAATAGCTACAGGCTTAAAACGCATAAAAATGAAGCAAAGAATACAGGGCACAGTTTTCAACCATGAAAGGGGCCACTTTTAGTACCCCTATTAATGGTCAATTTAATAAAATCAAAACCACGAAAAGCAAAAGAAAAAACCAGTTACAAGAAGCATTACGCTTGAAAGTTACTGGTCTTTTTTGTTCTATTGAAAGAAGCTTTATTTTTTGTAATCTATCTTTCTCCCTCGCCCTATATGGGGTTGGCTTCCATATTCGATAACTTTTTGCCCGTTGACGGTGGCTTTCAGCGATTCCTTAATTTTTTCCTGCTCTTCTTTGATCCTGCGAGAAGTATCCCCATCTAAGGCCACTATCAACTTTATTTTATCGTTGAGCTCACCCTTTTGTTCTAATGAAAGAGAGGTTTTGGCTGAAAGTTCGGTGGATTCTTCCAATTCCTTTAATTCCAATAAAACCTGCTCTTTTTTTTTCATCACATCGGGCATTTCCTCCCAGCGGGATAAACTGCTCATAAGCTCTTCGCTGCAATGAAGACATTGCTCCAATAATCTCTTTTTTCGATTATAGTATTCTAACGATTCCTTATCCATTTACAATCCTTTTCTATTGAACGAATCTATTTGTTACCCATCCTGGATAGCCTGTCTGCCTGACGAAAAGCTACTTTCAAGTCGTCCACGAGAGCCAATAAATCTTTTAACAATACCACATCATTATTTGAAGCCGCCTTCCCAAGATGATCGTATAAGAAAAGATAAAGTTCCCTTAGCTCTATGGAAATAGCATGATTCATGTCAAGGGAGAAGGTAAGGGTTTGTATGATTTTTTGTGCCTTGGCAATAGCGTTGTAGGATTGGTAAGAATCATTACCTTTGGAATGGAAGATGGCCTTGCTTATCTGCTTGGAAGTTTCTTCGAATAACTTTACCACCACTTCGCCTTTTGTAATAGTTTCTAAGGATTGTGCCTTATACTGCTGATATAAATTGGCATGTTGCATAATGTCTTCCCTCCGGTTATTGATCTGAAAAGCTAAGCAGTAGCATGCTTTGCGCATTCAGGTTGTTAAGTATGGTTTCCATGTGGGTGAATTTTTTCCAATGCATAGCTTCTTCCCGAATAAGCCGTGCTTTTAAGGACTCGATACTTTTATTTGCCCTCTTAATTCGTTCATATATGCTATTTTCACTATCAGACCTGGTATTTTCAGCCCCTGCGGCCTCGATAAGGCTGCCCCTTGTGCCCTTTTCCCCGGTGGTCTTTGTGGCGCCAACTATAATTTTGTCAAGTTCATAAGAAACGCCTTCTGGGGAGGTGAAAAGAGCTCTGACCTTATCGCCGTGGTTTTCGAGGGCATCTTTAAGCTTGTCCTCATCAATTTGGAGTTTGCCGCCGCCCCCGTACCCGGTTGTGCTTATTCCCATTGAATAAAGGGAGAAACCATCTATGGAAAGTCCGGTAATAACTGAATTCATGCTGGTAAGGATTTTGCCAAGTAAAGGATCACTCCTTAATATTCCGGACTTGGCCTTGGCTTCCCAATCTTTTATCTGAGTTTCGGTCATTTCGGCTTTCTGGGCATCTGTCAGAGGTGGATAATTTTTTTCCACCTTTTCCTTAGTGAGCCCGTTCATCAAATCCATTAAGGTATTATATTCCTCTACAAAATTTTTGATAGGCTCTGTAAGTGCGGTTGCGTCATTTTTTACATTAACTGTTATTTCCTCCGATGAAAGCCGGTTTAAGGTGACCTTGACTCCGTCTATATCTACGTTGTTCGAACTCCTTATAACCTTTTGACCGTTCACCGTTAAGACCGCATTTTCACCGGCGGTAACCTTGGCGTTATCCCCTGTCAAACCCAAAGCTTCCATAAGGTTGCCACTAATTTGGGTAATCTTAATGTTTTCACCGGAGCCGCTTTCTTTCGCCGTCAAGGTGAATTTATCCGTTATGGATGAATAACTCATTGTCACACCGGCTTTGCTGGAATTTATCTCTTCCATGATGGTGCGCAAGGAGTCGGTTGACTTGAATGTAAAGGACTCCCCATTTATAACTATTTCCTGTTCTTCACCTTCTAATTCCGTATTTAATGCTTGCCGATCTAAGGGCATATTTAAATTGACCTTATTGGACTGGCCTCCCTTAAAGCCCAAAGTTTCAACAGCCTCGTTGTTTTTTCCAACGGCATTAATGGTTAGAGTTGAACCGGTAGCGTTTAGAACCATGTGGCCTGTATCATCTACACTTACCTTTATGATCCTGTCACTGTCATCAGTGAAGCCGAAGGCATCATCCAATAAAGCTTGAAATTTAGGGGAGAAATTAGACTCGTCCAATGAATCTATAAAATTGCTGTCGAAGTTGATTACCTTTACCTTACCGTCTAAGTTTAGGTTGATAAAATCGCCTGCTTTAAGATCACCGACTATTTCTCCAATTGTTTTGGAGCTTGTAAGAGCCTTTGAGACATGGGTTGCAGTCTCCACCGTCTGATTGGTGGCAAGCCTTTCAATGGAATTGATGGTAAAGGAGCCTGCCGCTGCAGACGAAGTCGATGATACCGATACAGCATCCAAGGATGCTGAAGCAGAAGTCGTATTAAAAAAGGAAGCACTTTTGAAATTGGTTGCCGAAAGCACATTCAAAAACTTGTTTTTGAACCCGTTTAAAGCAGTTGTTACCGAACGGTATGCGGTTTGCTGCCATTGAAGTTTTTGAATAATCTGCTGTTGCTTAGCAAGTTTTGCTCTGCTGGATGCCGTAAGGCTTTCCACCAGATCATCGATATCCATTCCGGATACCAGGCCGCCGATTCCTGTCTTTATACTCAGGGGCGAAACATTTGATGAATTTGATATAGAGTTTACTGGTGACATGTATTACACCTCCTTACTATATATTATCGTACCATTCATCAAAAACTTTAATAAATCAACTAATATCTATTCAGGATTCCTTGTGTATCTAGAATGAGGCTGATGCTCCCGTCACCACGTATGGTGCATCCGGCGATACCGCTGCCTTTTTCGGCATAGTTGCTTAAATAAATGGGGAAGGGTTTTACAACTACCTGATTTTTTCCAAGGAGTTGATCTACAAACAGGCAGGCAAGATATTCACCTGAATCCACCAGCAACAGGATTCCGTTCATCAAATCGGTTTCAGCATTCTCGATATTGAAAATTCTTTGCATTCGGATTATGGGGTAACAGTCGCCCCGTATGAGGGCCATTTCGTTGCCTTCCGGATCGGTGATAAGCTGAGCCTGGGATGCTTGAAAGGACTCCCTCACATTGGCTATGGGGATGGCATATATTTCTTCTCCTACCTGGACTTCCATGCTGGGTATTATTGCAAGAGTTAAAGGTATTTTGAAAAGGATGTTTGTCCCGGAGCCTTTGACACTTTCTATGATTACAGTGCCACCTACTTTTTCAATATTCTTTTTGACAACATCCATACCTACACCCCTGCCGGAGTACTCACTTACAGATTCTTTCATTGAAAACCCGGGTGACATGAGCAGATTGAAAATTTCTCTTTCGGTGTATTCGCTTTCCGGTTTTACTAAAAGGTTTC
This sequence comes from Anaerovoracaceae bacterium, assembly GCA_050953445.1. Classification (GTDB taxonomy): domain Bacteria; phylum Bacillota; class Clostridia; order Peptostreptococcales; family Anaerovoracaceae; genus JBMNMS01. Next base: position 341,264 of record JBMNMS010000001.1, on the reverse strand, counting down.
TATCCCTTGCCTTTTCCAATATTTTTTCTGCATCAAGGCCTCTTCCGTCATCGCTTACGCTAATAAAGATGTCTCCTCCCACGTTTTGTGCCGATAGTATGATTCGACCGGTGGGATCTTTGGATGTGGCAGCCCTTTCCTCTCTCGTTTCGATGGCATGATCCATGGCATTTCGCACCAGATGCATGAGAGGATCTGCAATACCATCGATTATGGTTTTGTCCACCTCGGTGGATTCCCCCATGAGAATTAGTTCTACATCCTTGTCAAGTTTTCTACCCATGTCACGGACTATCCTTCTCATTTTTTGGAAGGTCCCTGCGATGGGGATCATCCTTATTGACATGACTATATCTTGAAGTTCATCCGTCAGCTTTCTAAGTTGTCTGGATGCCCGGCTGAAACTATCTGAGTCCAGGCCGACCTTTTCTGCACAACCGGAAACCATGGATTCTGTTATGACTATTTCACCTACTAAATCCATAAGGGTGTCTAATTTATTCAAATCCACATTGATAAGGTTTTGATGTTTAGGGGCCTGTCCCTTTCCGCTGCTATCAGCGTTAGTATCTGCGGAACCGGCAGAAGCTGTTGTTTCCTTGGAGGGTTCCTTCGTATCGCCGGTGTCAGTGATTGAGGTGGTGCTTAAAGAGGCATCAGATTTAATGAGGGAAGGGGAGGGGAGCTCGTCAATAAAAGTGACAGTATCCACGGAAAGGGTTCCCTTTGCCTGCTCTAAAATTTCACCCTTAGATGCCGACGAAACCAAGGTACAATAGAAACCGTCTTTAGCTATGATGCTTGAGGCATCCGGATTGGTGTTTAATTCATCGGGGATGGTTGTGATTATATGGCCTAAACCTTCTAACTTTCCGATGAGCATAAATGCTCTTATATTTTCCATTTGACAGTCCGGAGTAAATTTAATATGCATATGATAGATTGAATCATCCTGCGACGCAGCCGGCTCCTCTTTTTTGTCCTCCGCCGGTTCCGGGGCAGAGGAATCATTTGACGGGTCAGAGCCGTCGGAGTTTTCCATCTTTCCCAGCAGTTGGGCTATGGCAGCTATAAGGGTTTGGTTTTCCCCGGAAGGCTTTATACCGTTGCGAATTTGCTCAACCTCATCCTTTAAGAAGTCAGACACCTCCAGTACCAGATCGAAAAGCTCGTGGAAGTAGTCATCCTGTATACCATTATCCCTAATAACATAGAAAAGATCCTCAAGTCTATGGGAGACTGTAGATACGGTATCAAATTCCATCATAGCGGAAGACCCCTTTATTGTATGCATGATACGAAAAACTTCGTTTACATTGTCTTCCGATAGATTTTCTTCTTGTTCCGAAAGGAGCAGTATCTCATCCAATTGGGCCAGCAGGGTAGTAGATTCAAATAAGTACATTTCCAACATAGAATCATTTGCAATATTAAAATTACTCATTATATTTCCACCTTTTCTCCTTATATAATAAATTGTAACAACTACGCTATGATTACACTATATAATTATTATATCGTCAGGTAAAGGGAAATTGTTAGGAAATACTATATATTCTACAAAAAAGCTTGTTTATTTGTTGATTTTAATGTAAATTCGAGATATAATCAGTTAGGCAAAGGATAATAATATATTAAGGAGTAAAAATATGGAATCTATAAATGATATTGTTAGGAATAACATTAAGCGTTATAGAAAATTGAGAAAGATGACACAGAAGGGGCTTGCAGAGGCTCTTGACGTAACCCATAGCTCGGTTTCGGCATGGGAGATAGGGAAAAATTCCATAGATATGATTAGACTTAATCAAATCTGTGAAGTTCTTGATGTAAGCCTTGCGGATATGATGGCAAATGAAGGCGATATGAAGCAGCTTCAAAAAAATGAAGAGAACAAAAAGATAATGGAAGAAATCGAAAGGCGTCCTGAGGTAAAGCGATTGATGATGACCACATCGGATTCAAGAAATGACGATATTATTATTGCCATAAAGCTTTTGGAGGCCTTGAAAAAAAGATAGCATGTTAGTTTTTCTCTGGAGGAGAATTTGTTTTGGTTGATGTACTAAAGATTACTTCCACCACGCCCATAAAAAACAAGGTACAAAGCATCCCAGGGAAGCTCCCTGCGGATGCTGTTTTTGACATGGAAAAACCGGAAGGCATCTCAAAAAAGTCGGTTTCGGATGCTAAAGGTTTAAGTGGGGAGAGGGGGCAGGAATCCCTTCTCCGGAATCTGAACAAAGAGATATTCGAACCCCTGCTTCAAAGCACCAGCAATCAGGCAGAAGGGTTGAGAAAGCTAATCCTGATGGCAAGACTTTTTGAAGGGGCTAACGGACTTTTACCTGAAAAGTTTCTGGATGAAATATTTGTTAAAGTTCAGAATATGCATGATGAATTGATGGCCCGGGAAAAAGCTGCAACTATTTTCTCGGGAGATTTTTTCGATAGCTTGAGAATGCTGGCGAAAATGGAGGGTCAACCTAAGCTAAGGGAAGCTATTGTCCTGATACTGAGATACTATGAGGGGTATGTAAATCAGGAGAATTCCTTGTTTTCCATAGTTAAGCAGGGTAAGAACCTGGCAAATACAGTTGGCGCGGAGGATGCCAAGCTGCTCCATCAGCATATGGAAACCTTAGATACGATGATCAAGCTTAATAGCATTACCAGGCAGAATAATATTGAAAGCCAAAGAGCCGGAGGTAGTTTTGATCCCCAATCGATTATAAAGTTGGATGGGGAAAAGCAAGGTGTAATAAGGGAATTTTTAAAGAATGAAATTATCCCTCACCTGGGCAGTATTGCCAAGAACCACCAAGGCAGCAATAGAATATATAATCAAATAATGTCTATAGTGCACAGTTTAGTAAGGTTTGATAAGGCGGATCCTGCCCTTCTTGAAAATGCAATATTCCAGTTTGGGGATGAGTTTAAAAAACTGGCAGAGCTTAGTGACAGCGATATCAGGGAAATGAAAAGATCCATATTTGAAAATGCCTTCAGGGAGCAGGAAAATGCCTTATGGAAAGGCGGAGATAAGGCGGATGCAGAAAGTGAAAAAACGAGCATGGCGTCCTTGCTGGCGAGGGCTATGGATAAGTCAGGTCCTGCCAAGATGGTAGGGGTGGCCCAGCAGCTGCTGATGAGTCTAATCCAAAGTGAAAGCCCTGTGACACCGCTTATTCATTTTGTCATACCCTTTCAATACTTCGATGAGAACACATATGGTGAATTTTTCGTGGACAAGGATTGTAAGGGGAAGGGTGCGGAAGGCAAAAGCACCAGCAATATTTTCTTTACCATACAATCGGATAAGTATGGGAACTTTGAGGTGGACTTATTGGTTTCGGATAAAAAGATTGATTTAGATATAAGGTGTCCGGACATGTTAGTTTCGGATATAAAGGGAACGAGAAACAGATGGTCTGAGATGATGAAGGAACAAGGATTTAGTCTGGCCAATTATAGCGTAGCATCATATCAGGAAAGCAAGGCCATCATTCAAAGGTTTCCAAGGCTTGCAGTAAAGAGGGTGGGATTAGATGTCAAAGTATGAGGATGGTTCATCGCTGAACGTAGCGGCTTTAAAATATGATAAACAAAAAAATACAGCTCCTTGCGTAGTAGCTGCCGGTACAGGGCATATTGCTCAGAAAATACTACAGGTAGCCATAGAAAATGGTGTAGCCATATATCATGATGATAGCGCTGCAACCATGTTAGCTAAGTTAGAATTAGGGCAGGAGATCCCCCCGGAGCTTTATCAGGTGGTGGTAAATATTTATATATCCCTGTTAGATTTAGCCAAGGAAAAAAAGGAGGGAAAGCCGTTTTAGAGTTAGGCAATAGAATGGACGCAAACACTCATGCAGCATCGTAAGGTGCTGTTTTTGATCCTCATGGTCATAGGTCTTCCAATAGAAAAACAGAGTGGGCATTTGCCCACCCTGTTTTTATAAATGTAGACTTTTTAAGAATAGTGTCTATTAGTTTACTGGAGCAACTGGAGTACACTCTGGGGCTGCATGTTGGCCTGAGCAAGCATAGCCTGAGCAGCCTGGGAAAGGATGTTATTCTTTGTGAATTCCATCATTTCCTTCGCCATGTCAACGTCTCTGATTCTGGCTTCGGATGCCTGGAGATTCTCTGCGGAAGTATCTAAGTTATTGATGGTATGTTCCAATCTGTTTTGGAAAGCACCTAATTTAGATCTTTCGCTGGAGACTTTTTCAAGAGCATCATTTACTGTCTTAATCGCCTTATCTGCATTTGCTTGTGTCAACACAGAAACATCTTTAATCTTGTCTGTGTTATTACCAAGAGTATTAGTTGACATTTCGTTTACATCTATAAGCATTGATTGATTACTATTTGCTCCTATATGGATAGTTGCACCTGCTGTAGTTACATCAAATGTTGTTGTATCATTTGCTGCTCCTGCTGCTGTTAACTCTGCACTTCCATAAACAATTGTTCGCCCTGTACCTGTTATTTGTTGTGATACTGCATCAGCATTTGTTACTGTAACAATAGCATCTACTCCTGCAACTGTTGCTGCACCCCCAAAGACTCCATTCGCTGTCCATGCGGCATCTGAGCCAGCTAAAACAATTTTCCCTGAACTTCCATATTCATTTGCAGTAAGTACACAAGGAGCTGAACCATTTGCACCACCGGTCATTTTTACCCCTGTTGAATCACTCATAGCATTTACTGCACTTTGAAGACCTGCAACTGTAGTTACTCCTGTTGTATCAATAGTTATTCCGTTTATAACTAAAGCCCCAGCCCCTACTGCAGTCACTACATTAGCATCGGAAGCATCTCCACCTGATGTTTTAGTAGCCTGTGTTGCAGCGGTATTTACTGTAACGTTATAAGTTCCTACCTTTAATCCAGTTGCACTATCCACTTTTACTATCGTATCATCGGCAGATTGTCCTTTTGCACCTAATGAACCATTAAGAAGTTTTTGGGTATTAAATTCAGTAGAATTTGAAATTCTGTCTATTTCTGAATTTAATTGAGAGATCTCTTTTTGTAGTTCTCCACGGTCAACACCTACATTAGTATCAGATGCTGCTTGTACCGCTAATTCTCTCATTCTCTGAAGAATTGCATGGGTTTCGTTGAGGGCACCTTCAGCGGTTTGGATGAGGGAGATTCCATCTTGCGCATTTCTTGAAGCCTGTGTAAGACCTCTGATTTGGCCTCTCATCTTCTCAGATATTGCAAGTCCGGCTGCATCGTCACCGGCACGATTTACTCTAAGTCCGGATGAAAGCTTCTCTAACGATTTAGAAGTGCTTGTTGTGTTTGATGTGAGCTGTCTGTATGTGTTAAGAGCAGCTATGTTGTGATTAATTCTCATTTCGTTTCCTCCTTGAAACTGTATTTGCCAAGATCCTTCCCGGCTTATTTAAATTAGCTTTCAATTTTCCCCCGTACGCTGGGAAAATTGATTTCCAAAGCTTAACGCTCTGATATATATATCGGGCTATGCCGGATATACTTTAGTTACTTTTTCAAATTATATTTGTTTTTTTTAAGTAAAAGTGCAATTCTCATATAATCATCGTTTCCCTTGTGACAGGTTGCATCTCTGTTTGCCTCTATTATATCCGCCAGTTCTTCGCGGATGATTTGGATATGCTTTGGAGCATCTATACCTATAGTAACCTTGTCCCCGACGATAGACAGTATGGATATTTTGATATCATTGCCCAGGAGAAGGGATTCTCCTGCTTTTCTTCCGATTACAAGCATATCATTCACCGGCCTTTCCATCCCGGAAGAAGGGCTGATACCTTATGGTATAATCAGGATTTTGTAAAATCACCTGTCTGCCTTTTCTTGTTTTGGGATTCAGCACCACGGGGCTTTTGATGTTGATGCTCATCTCATCGATGGAAGATGGGATATTGGCAATGACAAGAAATATCAATTGTTCAATATCCTCTACCTGACATAACCTCATATCTTCATCTGTTAAGGATGGCTGATAATCGGGATGCATTTCCCAAGGTTCAAAAACGAGAAATGAAGGGGAGGTCTCATCTATGGCTTGAAGATAAAGAAAGGATACATCGTCAAAGGTTTGAGCGAAGATGGCGAACCTTTTAACGTCCTCAAATCCATAAAGACCGTCGTCGAACTGGTAAATTGCATCATCCTCTACCTGGACGATTCCAAAATCCTTAGTGTTAATCTCCATGCACTGCCTCCTATGCTTTAGCATCCAATATAGGCTTACCGTCCCCAATTATAAAGTTTTCATCAGGGGGTTCATAATCGGGATCTGCGCTCCTGGGTATGTATATTGGGCCTCCCACATATTTAATTATGACCTTAGGTCTTTCAACCACCTTCAATTCCAGATCCGGTGGCATGAAACTGATATCCTGCTTATCCAGATTGGCCAGTTCTCCCGGTAGCATACTCATATCAAAGTGAATGGACAAGTTCTCCGGAGCCCATTCCCCCTGTGAAGTAGCCTTGGAAACCATATCTACCAAATTGTCTATGCCCCTTGAAATGTTAGAATACTTTATTCCGCTCCCTTCATCATGGGAAAAATGAACATTCATGCTCAATCTCCCGTCCTTTGAATAGCCGGCAGTGGCTGTGTAAGACAGATTTTTTGCCTTAGAAGGAGGCGAGTATGTGAAAGAATCCATAGGGATATGGATTTTTCCACTCTTTATTGTTCTTTGATTATTCTGATGCGATATACGAAGGTTTGTTGAATTGGATGACCTGCGGGCAGTAGAACTGCCGGTTTTTTCTACATACTCGATTGAAATCGGTACGGATTCAATTGTTATGAGTGGCTCCATTATAGCACCCCCTTAACCTTTAAATATTTCCCATAACACCTGTCTATGACATGAAATTGAATATGGATGGGGGAATTATTTTGGCCCCCATTTGCAGGGCAGCATTATAGGCAACTTGCTGGGATTTGAAATGTATTATAACTTCAGCAGGATCTGCTCCTTCTATTTCTAACTGTCTTTCTTGCTGATCCAAAGTTCTAACTTCGTATCTATCCTCTATAAATTCCAGATAGGATACCTTTGAACCGATTTCCGTAATGTTGTAAATCACATTCATCGATGCTTCCTGAAGTATACCGTAAAGTTCATCCACTTCGTCATAGCTATAGGAATCTGAACTTAGCTTATCGGCGATGGTTCCAATCAGGTCGTAAACATTGGCGGAGATGGTTTCTCCGTTGGACGTTGTGATAGTACCATTGCCCGTTATGTTAATTCCCGGGATCGTATAATGGAATACGGTACCCGGATCTATTATATCCTTGGTAGGCCCTGTTGGATTACCGGGATCTACTAAAACTGAAATGGTTCTTACACCCAGTCCTATGTCTACATACATGGCTTCATGGCTTAGAATTTCTTTTTGGGCATCATCTATGCTATTTAGCAAAACCCCGTTATATGCCAATCTTTCCTTGCCGTCCAAAGGATCAATCATAAGGGTAAAGGGATTTACATCTGTGTTTGTACCGCCGAAATAGAAGGCATTTGAATCGTTGGAATTTAAGGATTGTATCAAGGATTCCTGTATCGATTTAAGCTCCTTTGCTACAATCCTGCGCTCATCTATGCTGACGGTCCCTGTGTTTGATTGAATTACCCGATCCTTGGCTATTTGAACCAATTCCCCGATGTGGTGAAGGGAGGACTCGGAATTCCTAAGGGATGATTGGGCATGGCTTATATTGGCCTGATAGCCTTCGGTTCTGATTAAGTCTCTTCTTATCTGGAAAGCCTTTATAGCTGCTGCCGTATTTTCCGAGGATTTGGCGAAGGCTCTTCCGGTTATTATCTGGTCGTTAAGCTTATTAAGCCCGGAAGACAGATCGTTTACAGAACGGATATATTTACTTGTCATCATTTTGTGAGTTACGCGCATTTTAAGCCATCCTTTCTAATTAACGGCCTACCAGGCCCATTCTATTTATGATAAGATCTACGGCTTCATCTAAAACCGTAAAATACCGTGCCGCTGCATTATATGATTTTTGATATGCCATGAGATTAATGCCCTCCTCGTCCAAATTGACCCCGGAAACAGATTCCCGAGCAGCGAAGAGATTATTTTGTATAGTATTGGCTGCATTGGCGAAATTCTGGTGCAGCTCGTAATCCAAAGATAATTCACCTATAAGACCGGACATATACTCGCTTGGCTTTCCCTTAAAGGCGGATGGAGGCCCTGCCCCGTCCTTGTAGAATTCAATATCTGAGGTGAGGGTAACTATCATTTTCATTATGTTGTCGGGCTCCCCCGTATTGCCGGTGGATTCAGTTGTAACGATGTATTGAGAATCCTTCATCCACTCTTCGGAAATTGAAATATTCCTTGCTGTAATGCCTGTGGTGTTGCCATCCCCATCGGTGAAAAGGGGTTGGGAACCATTGACGGGATGTACGTTTAGATCGTTCAATACCCTTGCAAAATTTGCTGCAAAAGTGTCCACCGCTTTTTCATAATAAAGTGTGCCCCTAAATGGATTCCCCCCCGATTCCGCATAGGTTCCGGAACCGTTTATAAGGTCAAGATTAGCCTTGATGGAGCCGCTTGAAAAATAGGAAGTCACATCGCCATGGGTATTTCCAAAGCTGCTGTTCATTTCAATAGTCATATTCTTTGATGATGGGTCAATGACTGCGGATAGAGTGTTGTAAAGACCGTTTTTTACGATAGGGATTGCCTGTCTGGTAACCTCGTCATATATTGAAATATTGAGATTTTCAATTATGAGGTCTTCCGAAATTTTTTCAGGCAAGGTAGTAACCTTGATGTTGGCAATCCCGGCAAGTTGATCTATGAACGTGTTCCTTTGGTCGTAAAGCTCATTGGGGGTGTTACCGTGAGTTAACTCCTCCCTTATTTGCACATTGAGATTTGCAATATTTTTTACTAATGTATTGAAATCCGTATCTATAATAACCTTGCTCAGATCGTGTATTTGTTGATCTCTAACTTCGTTGATCTGTGCAGAGTATACGTTGAGCATTTCCGTAACCTTATGGGCGGCGGTTCTGGCCACCAGGGCGATATCCTTACTGGTTGGAGTTTGCGTCAGGATCTGAAGCTGATTGATGAAGTTGGAGATTTCGTTTTGCAGCTTAACGTTGGATGCCTCGTCTATAACCCTTTCAAGGTCGCCAAGGCCACCTAAAATAGTGTTATACATGGATGTCTCCGAAGCCTGATTTCTAAACCTGGCATCTAAAAAGGGATCTCGGATTTGACTTACCCTGCTTACTTCCACACCGAAACCGGTAGAAACATTTTTGTTTGCGAATTTCTGTGTGTAACCGCTTTGGGAAATGGAATTCTGATCCGTTCGCTGCCTCGAATAGCCATCGGTTTCCACATTTGCTATATTATTACCGGTCACATTTATATTTGCCTGGCTGGCTGCAAGTGCTCTGCCTGCCGTTTGGAATGCTAAGAATGTAGGTCTCATGATTTTTCCCCTTTATATTTTCTTTTCGAATGCTTTAGGCATCAGCGATCCTTGAATCCCCGCCGCTTCGCTATTATAGGTTCTATTATCCCCGGACTGATTTTCCAGAGCTTTGTTTATCGAATAAAGCTTGCCTTGCAGGAGGGATCTGCATTTATCTTTGTAGAAGTCCACCTCGCTAATGATGGGTTCAAATTCTCCCAACAAATCAAAAAATCGAAACTTCTCTTCTTCCGGAAGCTGATTTGCCATTTCGCTGAGAGTATCTGCCTTGATGTTCAATCGTGACAAATATTCTTCTGTACGCTGCTGGAAGTTCCTTGTTTGCAGGATCAGGGCTTGCTGCGACTTAAGGGAAGTATCCAAATCCAAAATGGCATCTGCCATTATGGCTTCCAGTTCATCTCTAAGTACGGGTATGGCTTGGCGATAAATTTCCATAATATCCGAAAGATAAGCGTAAAATTCATCCAAGGTGGTATTAAAAATATCCTGATTAGTCATTTTTATTCCCCCAGAATTTTGTCGGCTATGCTTTCAGAAGAAACATAATAGGTTCCGCTCTTAATAGCTGTCTTCAATTCTTCGACCTTTGATGAAGCATTGCTGAGGGATGCCTCGTAAAGTATGGCTGATTTTGCTACTGTTATTCGCTTGTCATCAAAGGAACCGCTGTAACTGCTGGATATTTCAGCACTGTCGACCTTGTTTTTCAGCACATATTTTTTGTTCTCCTCGGTGCTGATGTTTTTGGCAGGATCGTAGTTGACATCCTGGGTTTTTTGCGGTTGCACCGCTTTGCTTTTTCCTATGAACGATATTTCCATTTATGTAACCCCCCTTCAAAGGTTGATATCAATAATATCTTCGAAGCGTCTTACGACGCACATTCATCCTTTGCTTATGTTATCGGAGAGTTCCCGGGAAACTTTAGAAGTTTTTTTGAAAAAAATTATCGGCAAATAAAATAGTTTTGCGGGGGGCATGCCGGGAAACCTACACCATGGATGCAATTACCTGGGCATAACCGGTTTAGTTAGGGCGATAAACGAATTTTTATTACCTTGAGCCAAAAAAACAATCACAAAGTCGTGTCAAAGTTTATCCAAACCTTTAAATATGCAACTTCTTGACGAATAAAAAAGCATCTTGCGTGAAATTGCATTATATAGTAGAATGTTGTAGACAATATGAATAGAAAAAAGTCGTATTTCAAGCATAAGGTGAATAATTCAAATTGTTTTATGCAAGTGAGGTGAAAAGATGTTTGGAGATGGAGCAACCTTGGCCATAATGCAAAAGGCCATGGATGGGGTTTGGCAAAGGCAGCGGGCTGTTTCAAACAATATCGCCAATTACGAAACTCCCGGCTATAAAGCCATCAAGGTTGATTTCGAAAGTACTTTAAAGAAGCAGATTAAGAGAATGAACCCGGATATGAGTAGGGGAGAAATAGCTGAAAAAATAGCCTCGTCCCCAGTGAATGTTTATACATACGATGCTTTTACAAACAGGCTTGATGGTAACAATGTGGATCTGGATTTAGAGAATGTTGAGATGGCAAAGATGCAAATACAATATCAGTACCTGGCCAGAAGCATGTCGGATATGTTTTCAAGGATGCGCTATGCCATAAGCGAAGGAAAGAAATAAAAATGGGGTAAAAGAAGTGGAAAGGGAGTAACAGGATGGATTTTTTAAGATCACTTAATATTTCCGGATCTGGGCTTACCGCACAAAAGCTCAGGATGGATGTAATTTCTCAAAATATTGCAAACGCAGAGGTAACTCGCACTCAAAGCGGTGGAGCCTATCGAAGGAAAACCGTAGTTCTAAGCAGCATACCAGGTCAGACGGATTTTAAAGACAGACTAACGAAGGCTTTGGAGGTCAAAACTAATGGGGTGCAGGTCGCAAGGTTGATAGAGGATCCTTCCCCTTTTAAACCGGTTTACGACCCCGGACATCCCGATGCAAATCCGGAGGGATATGTAATGCTGCCTAATGTGAACAAGGCGCAGGAAATGATAGATATGCTGGGTGCAAGCAGGGCATATGAGGCCAATGTTACCGCTTTCAATGCAACGAAAACCATGATATTAAAGGCCTTGGAAATAGGCAGATAATCAAGTTTTAAAAATATGTTTTTGGGGGGCGTGTTAAGTGCGCTCATCACACGGTTTATTGTGATAGCAGAGGTGAAAAAATGTTTATAGTTCCTATGAGCTCTATTATAAATGTAAGTGAATTAAAATCATTAGATTCTGGAAAAGCAGCCTTAAAGACCGACGGTGAAACATCCTCAGGTTTTAAGGAAATCTTTGAAAACATGGTAAATAATGTGGAGGAAACGGAAGCTGCTACCAAGATGGATGCCTATAAGCTGTCCATTGGAGAAATGGATGATATGCATACCATGATGATTAATGCTTTTAAAGCGGATGCGGCATTACAAACGATGGTTCAGCTCAGGAATAAATTCTTGGAGGCCTATTCGGAAATCATGAGGATAAATATTTGATTTTGTTGATGGATGAGGAAATTGGTGATAACCTTTAGAATTTACGAATGGAATAACTAATTATGAGTGAACAGACCAAAAAAGCCGTGGAAGCACTGAAACAGTTCTGGTCTAATGCATCCGGCGGTTTAAAAAAGATAATCATAGGCAGCATAATTGCAGTCGTTACCATAGCATTGGTTCTGAGCATCGTTTTAAACATGAAGGCCAAAGATTATGTGGTTATTTTCGAGCAATTATCCCAGGGAGAGACCTCGGAAATCCTTTCAGCCTTGCAGGATATGGATGTTTCCGTAAAGGTGGATACCCGGGGCAATGTTATGGTTCCCAAAAAGGACGAATCCCGGGTAAGAATGCAGTTGGCCACGGAAGGATACCCAAAAAACGGTTTGAGCTATTATTTAATTGAAGAAAATAGTGGCATGCTTACCACTGATTTTGAAAGAAAGCAATTCATGAATATGCAGCTTCAGGAAAGGATTGCGGCAAGCATTAAAACCCTTGATGGGGTACGGGATGCAGTGGTTACGGTGACAGTGCCTAAGGAGGATGTGTTTTATCTTCAGGAGAAAGAAAAGCCTACTGCTTCAGTCATCATACATATGAAACAGGGGCAGACCCTTACGGAAAATCAGATAGGGGGAATATTAAACCTGGTTGCCAAATCCGTCAATGGGCTGACGAAGGAGAATATTGCCCTTACCGATAACCAGGGTAACGATTTGATAGAGGATGGAGGTAAAAACGCAGGACTTACAAAGCTTGGAATAACGAGAGAAATCGAAAACGACATCAAAAAAAAGATAATATCTGTGCTTGTAGGGCCTTATAATAGCGATGAAATCAAGGTTTCCGTAACTGCATCCGTTAATACGGACGAAATGATAAGGGAAGAAACAATATATATCCCATCGGAACAGGGGGAAAACAGCGGTGTTATAAGTGAGGAAATTAGGACTCAGGAATCATCTTCCAGCAGCCAGGGGGATGGCGGCGTTCCGGGGACTTCTACAAATTCTGAAATACCCTCTTATCCTGTAGGAGGCATGACGGGGGAAAGCTCCTCCAGCGGATCTAGCGATCACATTAAATATCAGGTGAGTCAGAGTAAATCTCAGACACAGAAATCCGGAGCCACTGTTGAAAGTATCTCCATCGGCATAGCCATCGATAAAGCCTCCTTCCCGGAAGAGGAAAGAGAGAGAGTAACGCGTTTAGTTGCCTATGCCACAGGGGTAGGGGAAGATTTCATAACCGTACAAAATTTCAGATTCTATTCAGAAAAGGCTCCTTCCAGTGATGGAGTCAAGAAAAAGGTACCATGGCCTCTTTATATAGCTATTGGGGCAGGGGTTCTGATTCTGTTAGGAATAATAGCTATCATAGTGATAAAGGCTCTTGCTAAGCGTAAGGAGGAAGAAGAAGAACCGGTGGATGACGCTTTAGACGTATTATTTGGCGAGGAAGAAGAGCCCATAATGCCCATTACTCCTGTTCAGGATGCTAAGAGGGAAGAGGTTAAGGAATTTGCTAAGAGCAATCCGGAGATAGCGGCCCAAATGATAAAATCATGGCTAAAGAGTGAGGAATGAGAAAGTCTTGAAAGTCTTGAATGATTGGCGGACAAGATAAAAGAGGAAGAGATATGGCAGTTGGTATTATGGATGAATTAACTTCAAAACAAAAGGCGGCTCAGGTGATAATTGCCCTGGGAGCTGATGTGGCATCCAGCGTGTATAAACATCTGGCGGAGGATGAAATTGAAAAATTAACCTATGAGATAACCAGGCAGGAAAGCGTAAAGCCGGAGTATTCGGATCAGGCCATCGAGGAATTCTACGGGCTATGCGTTGCACAAAAGGTTTATCTTGATGGGGGTATATCCTATGCAAAAAATGTACTTGAAAAGGCCTTCGGGGTGCAGCAGGGTAATGCGTATCTGGAAAGGGTTACTAAGACCTTGAGGACAAAGGCTTTTGACTTCATTCGCAAGGCAGATTATAAGAACCTGATGAATATGATAGTGAATGAAAATCCCCAAACCATAGCATTGGTACTATCCTATGCCAGGGCTGATCAGGCATCTTCCATAATAGCAGAGCTTCCTAAGGATATAAGGGTCGATGTAGTTGAAAGGATTGCCAGGATGGACAGGACATCGCCTGAGGTTATAAAACAGGTGGAATCCATACTGGAAAGGAAGTTTGAATCGGTTATCTCTGTGGACCTATTGGAGGTGGGCGGAATTAACTATATAGCGGAAATAATGAACAATATTGACAGGGGCACTGAAAAATTCATCTTTGATGAACTGAGCAGAATGGATCCTAAGCTATCGGAAGAGATAAGAAAACGCATGTTCATATTCGAAGATATAATAATACTGGATCCCTTTGCTATACAAAGATTTCTCAGGGAGGTGGATACCAAGGAAATGGCCATTGCTCTTAAAGGAGCCAACAAGGATGTGTCGGCGATTATATTCAATAACATGTCTCAGCGTATGGGAGAGACGGTACAAAGTGAGATGGAATACTTGCATAACGTAAGAGTAAGAGATGTGGAAGAAGCCCAGCAAAAGATAGTGGCTATTATCAGAAGGTTAGAGGAAGAAGGAGAGATAGTGATAGCCAAAGGTGGAAAGGATGATATAATTGTCTAATATTGTAAAATCAAGGTATTTAACTAATGTTCATACTTCCTGGGATACACAGGCTTCCAATAGGGGAAAAGGTCAATCAAGAAAAGATGATGTGGATTTACGTGCACCACGGGCCGATGAAAACAGGCAGGTGATGCTGGATAGAGTTGAACAGAAGATTAGACATTTTGAAAATCAGGCCAGACAAAGGGCGGAAGATATAATAGACAGCGCAATGAGAAGTAGTCGAGAGATTTTGGAGGAAGCTGAAAGCAAAGGCTATGAAGAGGGATTGCGCAAGGGTATGGAAGAGGGGATTAGAAATGCAGAAGAAGCGGCGGAGGAAGGTATTCGTGAGATACAAAGCCTTATAGAGACTATAAATAGGGAGCATCAAAGCCTGTTGGAGAGAAAGACAGGAGAATTAATAGATATAGCCTTCGGATTAGCTGAAAAAATAATGAAGCAGCATGTGAAAGTTGACGAAGATGCGATACAAAGGATGATGGAGGAGATAATGGCTGAGAACGAGGAGGCGGTAAAAATATATTTCTCCGAGCATCAAAAAACCTTGGAAGCCCGTGTGGACAAAGATATAGCAAAAAAACTAAGAGAACAAATGAAGGATGCTAAATTGGTGCTTATACAGGGAGAGGATTTAATCGCAGTGGAAAATCAGGGTGGCATTGTGGATATGAGCATACCGGTCCAGCTTGCCCAGCTGAAAAAAGCAGTAGATCACGTGTCTAAAAATTCGTAGGAAACAATTGTGGGAGATACTATGGACATCAAGGATTATCGAAGCATAATACGCAGCACAGACCCCTATCTATACTATGGAAAGATAGATAAGGTGGTGGGAATGATGATCGAATCCAATGGCCCTGAATGTAGTATAGGCGATTTATGCAGGATTTACGGTCATGGCAGCAAAGGTTTCATAGATGCAGAGGTTGTGGGGTTTCGAGGAAACAGGGTTTTACTCATGCCTTACGAGGAACCCGAGGGAATAAGCTCGGGTAACTATGTTGAGCCCACCTACTCCGCATTGAAGATAGGAATGTCCGACGCTTTAATTGGACGGGTTATAAATGCCATGGGACACCCTATTGATGATGGCGGCCCCATATCATGGGACGCTCAATATGAGGTGCAAAGTGTTAGCTCTAATCCCCTGTCCAGGCCCAGGATACAGGACATATTGGAATTTGGAATAAAGCCTATTGACGGACTTTTAACCATAGGAAAGGGACAGAGAATGGGAATCTTCGCTGGAAGCGGAGTTGGAAAAAGCACCCTGATGGGGATGATAGCCAGAAATGTTAAGGCTGATGTCAACGTGATCGCTCTGGTGGGAGAGAGAGGCAGGGAGGTAAGGGAATTCTTAGAGAGGGACCTGGGACCTGAGGGCCTTGCCCGATCCGTGTTGGTGGTGGCTACTTCTGATCAGCCTCCCATGCAAAGGATGAAATGCGCCATGGTAGCAACGACAATAGCGGAATATTTTAAGGATCAGGGAAAAGATGTACTGTTGATGATGGATTCTCTTACCAGATTTGCAATGGCTCAAAGAGAAATAGGCCTGGCTACGGGAGAGCCACCGGTGGCCAGAGGATATACACCTTCTATATATTCCATGATGCCGAAGCTTTTAGAAAGGACGGGTAACTTTGAAAAGGGTTCCATAACCGGAATATATACAGTGCTGGTTGAAGGTGACGATGTCAATGAACCTATATCTGATACGGTGAGAGGCATTATAGACGGCCATATTCTGCTTTCCAGGAAGATTGCTGCAAGAAATCACTATCCCGCCATAGATGTTTTGGGAAGCGTGAGCAGGTTGATGAACGATATTGCGGATAGGGAACAAATAGATGCGGCGGGGAGAATGAGAAATCTCATGTCAATACACGATGCCAATTATGACCTGGTAAATATAGGGGCATATAAGAGCGGTACCAATCAGGCTTTGGACGAAGCTCTGTCGAAAATGGATAAAATTAATGGTTTCTTACAACAGGAAGTGGGAGAGAAAATATCTTATGAGGATACGGTAGAGATGATGAAGGCTTCCATCAATTAAAGGAACAGAGGTGTGAGAGATGAAGAAGTTTAATTTTCGATTTGAGAAAATCCATTCATACAAAGGTCAGATGTTAGATAGTGAAATCATGGTTCTGGCTGTCTTGAACAATAAGTTGGCGGCGGCGGAAAGGAAACTCTGCCACATGGAAGAAGAGATGGAATGTTGCAGTCAGGATTTGGAGAACAAGATAACCGGAAATACAACGCCGGCAATGTGCAGGATTTATATAGAATATATGGATCATCTCAAAAAGAACATTAAGGAAGAGGAGAAAAACATAGAGCAGATAAAGGCGGAAATAGCTGAGGAAATAGAGGTGATCAAGGGGTTGAAACTGGAGACTAAATCTCTGGAAACCTTACGGGATGTCAGATACGACGAATATGTAAAGGATAATTTGAAGAAAGAAGAACTGCATTTGGAAGAATACATTTCCACAGCAAGGGTGATGCAGGCAATCGTTTAATAGACGTTTACCTATAAAAATCGCATGAAAGGAGGTGAGAAAATGAACTTTGAAAACTGTTTAATGATGTTTGCCAATTCAGCCGATTATCAAGGGCTATCGGTAAATGCCGATAGCCGGAGGAACGGTTACCAACTGGAAGGAATATCATCCTTTCAACAAATGTTATTGGATATGGTGGCCGGTGACGATGGGGATGAAGAAGAACTTCTGACATCATACTCTGTTCCATATATGATAAATCCTTTCGAAAGTCAAATGGATTATGAGGAGCTGAACGAAATGGCGGGATATCCGACAATGCCCGGGGCACTTATGGTGCAGGGAGAAGCTGACAGGCAGAAGGCACCGGAGATTCAGCCCAAGATTTTAATCGGGGAAGCCTGGAATAGACCTGAGGTAATCAAGGTTGGAGGAATCGGAGTACGGGAGGCAACTGTTTTGATGCCGGAAGGAACAGAGAAAGGGAATCCACAAGACATATTGCCGTCTATATCGGATGTTAAACCGAAGGTTATCGAAGAAGGATTAGGGGGCATATCCCGGTTTAAGATGGCCCCGACGATACCTGCAGGTATGGAAAAGTTAGAAATGGAAGCCCATAAGGCTACTTCGGGAGAAGGTTATGCCGTAGAAAATGATTATATGGATGCTGCAGAGGGAAGGATCCAGCAGAAAGGGGAGTCAAGCTTAATTATGACTCTGGACGGATCAGGATTTGAAATTCCTGTTGAACAGATGCTCTCGGCTCAAGGCGTCAGCGGTGAAGGAAAGTCTGAAACCCTTAATCAGGTGCATGAACAGATAGGAGCCGAAATACTGACAAGACTTGTGAAAAAGGGACCTACGGAATTTAAGATTCAGCTGCAGCCCGAGGACTTGGGGCAAATTGACGTTAAGCTTAAAATCCATCGGGGAAGGCTGACTATTGACATTTCAGCATTAAGTGATAAAACTCAAAGTCTTTTGACCAGCCAGGTTGATAAACTCATAGCGGGTTTGGGACTTCACAATGTACAGGTAGAAAACATTCAACTGAATAGCCAATCCCAATTGGGAAGCAGGGAGGAAAACCAGGGATACCTGATGCAGTCTGCTATGAACTTTTCCCATGATGAAAGACAGCGTCAGTGGGAAGAAAAGGGTAGCCGTGGCTTCGGAACATCAATAGGATTTAAACAGGGTACAGGCTTTGGCGAAAACAGTCCTGTTGAAAAAGCCACACCCAAGGGATTTTACAAAATGAATTATACGGTTTAGAAAGGAGGAAAAAATGCCGGTAGATTTAATTAACAATTATGGCACATATAATCCGGTGTCAGACGTTAGCGACGCAGGCAGCAGAACCAAGTCGTTAGGGGATAAGAATATGTTGCAGATGGACGACTTCTTCTCCCTTATAGTGGCTCAGCTAAAGAATCAGGATATGTACAATACGGTGGATGATACACAGTTTATAGCACAGATGGCACAATTCTCCATGATACAGGCTCTGGCGGATTTAAGCGAATTGTCCATGACTACCTATGGGGTAAGCCTTATCGGAAAGGAAGTGACCATAGCCCAGGTAGGCAGCGACGGAGTGATGAACAGTTTTACAGGTCTTGTTGATAGTGTCAATTTCTATAACGGCAGTCCCCAGGTGGTCGTGGAAGGAAAGGGTTATTCGCTAAGCAGCGTAATGTCGGTAAAAGAGCCCAATATAATAATTCCCACCCCAGAGGTTGCTGAAGCCCGGGAAGAAGGCGGAGAAGATATGGATGTCGATGCGGTTTTGGATGACATGGAAGAAGCCGGGGATGACACGGAAGCGGAGCAGGGAGAGTGATATGTATGGCAGACTATATTAACGGAATAAGGTATACTCCCGGAGATGCCATCATCAGACAGACGGAAAGGATGAAATCCTCGGAACAAGGGAAGACCGGAATTGAGGGAATAAACCGAGGGAAATCATTTGAAGAAATCCTGGATCAACAGTTAAATAAAAGGATTTCATTTTCCAAACATGCTGATCTGCGCACTGAACAACGAAACATAAGCATAAGTGAAAGTGATTTAGGCCGGCTGGATGACGCCTGTAACAGGGCGAAGCAAAAGGGAATCAGGGACGCTTTAATCGTAATGAATGATTCAGCATTCATAGTAAATGCTCCTAATAAAGTTGTAATTACGGTTGTTGATAAAAATGAAATGCAAAATAATATATTTACAAATATTGATGGTGCCATGTTTATATAGCCGGACCCGGAAATGGGGAGCTATGGCAAGCTTTGAATGACGGATGAGCTTGAATAGGGCACAGAAAGGATATGAAATGTTAGGATCAATGTTTTCTGCGGTTGCAGGTTTATCTTCTCATCAGACTAAGATGAATGTAATCGGTAACAATATTTCAAACGTAAATACCTATGGATTTAAGGCCAGCAGGGTGACATTTTCCGATGTCTTTTATCAGACATTAAACCCAGCTTCTGCCCCCTCCAACACAGCTGGGGGAACCAATCCTACACAATTGGGATACGGGGTAAAGGTAAACTCCATAGATGTTTTAAATACACGTTCGGGAAGTGCCAGCACCGGCAGGGGATTGGACATATATATTAATGGTGAGGGCTATTTGCCGGTCAAGGATGGAGATGGGATAATCCATTATACCAGGGTGGGAGTACTCAGCTTCGACTTATCTGGCAACCTGGTGGACAGCAATGGTAACAGGGTTTTAGGTTTTAAAATCGATGAAGCCACAAAGAATCCTCAACTTAGCGGAGATGGAACCGCTAATGTGCAGAACTTAACAGAAATCAGAATAGATCCAAAGGATATGGATAAATACACCGGCATAGCCATCGGAAGAAACGGGGAACTTACAGCGATAAAGGAGGGGGATCCTATATTTACATCGGCGGTAAACACCTCATGGATGACGGCGGCCCCAACGGTGGCAAAGGATTCCCCCTACAGGGGTCCGGTGATAATGACAGTTACCCAAAAACATGATGGGGGACTCCATCCTTTAAAGGTGAGCTCCAATGCTAAGATAGAAGCCGGTGAAGATATTCTGCTGGAACGCACAGCTTCGGGATATTCCCTTACATATCATGGGGACGACTCGGGAATTCCCATTACGGTGGAGATGGGTGAGCATTTGATAAATAAGGATACAGTTCCCAACACCCTTACCTTTAGAGTGCAGGATAAAAGCGGTGGCCAGGAGGCTACGATAGAAGTACCGATAGGCACCGGGGGCTATGAATTGACAAACGTAGGTGATTTAGAAAATTGCGGTACAGTAGATGGAACGATTTACAATATCACTGCTACCACGGTAGATAAATCCGGGGGATTGGTGGAATTAACCGGGAGTTGGACGGTGGGATCAACGGCTGAAACCTTGACCCTTGGTGATATTACCATGCAGATTGACAGGAACAGGTTGGAGGAAGCCTTTGACAGAGGTATGACAAACGTAAACATAGGTAAGGCAGGAGAAGGACCGGGTGAGCCGTTTAAAATTGGTCATATCGCATCGATTAAGTTTGCCAATCCGGATGGGCTGGCACAGGATGGAGAAGGCTATTTTGCTGAGACAACAAACTCGGGAATAGCGGTGGCAGTAGTGCCCGGGAGTGGAGGCAGCGGCGATTTCAGATCCGGGGCCCTGGAAATGTCTAATGTAGACTTATCAAGGGAGTTTACAGAGATGATCATAACCCAGAGGGGATTTCAAGCCAATGCCAGGATGATAACGGTGTCCGATGAAATGTTATCTGAGCTTGTAAGCATGAAGAGATAATAGAAAGTAGCGGCGGAGGGGGATCCTGCCCCCTCCGGCAGCTAAGACCGGGGAGGAAGAAGCTATGATAGAACTTACAAAGCTAAATAAGGGAAGGGATGAGAAATTCATTTTAAACGGGGAACTTATTGAGACGATTGAGGAAAGACCGGATACCACAATAAGGTTGGTGAATGGAAAACATTTTGTGGTAGCGGAGAGTGCGGCACAGGTTGTATCCAAGGTTATAGCTTATAAAAGAGGGATAAATAGTAGATAGGTCAGGGTATAGATAATGGAGATCACCATTTTAATAGGTTACATAGCAGCTATATTGGCGATAATGTTTGGAATAGTTTTCAGCGATGGAGGTTTTGATTTTACATTGCTTTTAAACTTCATAAGCGGGCCGAGTATTTTCATAGTTTTCGGGGGAACTTTTTTCGTCCTCATGGCCTCTTTTCCTATGAAAATATTTCGATTGATTCCCAAACACTTGAGTATGATTTTCATGAAGGATAAAAAGGATCCAAACGAATACATCGAAATTATTACCGATCTGTCAAAAGAGGCAAGAAGAAAAGGTCTTCTGGCCCTTGAGGAAAAGGCATTAACATTTGAAGACGATTTTCTCAAGGAAAGCGTGTTATTAATAGTGGATGCCATTGAGCCGGACAAGTTGAAATCATGGTTTGAACAAAAGGTGGCCAATATAGAAAGGCAAAACGCTGAGGAAAGAAAACTCTATGATATGGGTGCCACTCTGGCACCGGCCTTCGGTATGCTGGGAACTCTGGTAGGGCTTGTAAACATGTTGAAATCCATGAACTTAGATGATGGGGGGGCTACATTAGGATTGAACATGTCGGTGGCCTTGATAACAACCTTTTACGGATCTCTTCTGGCTAACTGCTTTTTTATACCCATGGGGAACAAATTGGAGCTGGCTCAGGAGAGGGAGCTGCTCTACAAGGATATGATTATCGAAGGAATAATTTCAATTAAGGAGGGTGAAAACCCCAGATATATTGAGGAAAAATTAAAGAACTTCCTGGCTGACTATGAGTTGCAAAAGGAAGGGGATGAAACTGCTCTGGATGAAGAGGATGATGGGACAGGAAAAAAGGGGAAAAGGGCCAGGAGGGTCTGGGCGAAAAAGGAATAGGGAATGAGGGACAGAAAGCGACGAAACAAACTTAATAAGGATGGATGGTTGAATACATATGCAGATATGATCACCTTAATCCTGGTATTTTTTATCCTGTTATATTCCATGTCCAGCATAGATCAAGAGAAATACCAGATGCTGGTAAAGGCATTTACCAGAGATCCGGAAACTCTGGAAAAGATCAGGCTGCTGGAAATCGAGGAAGAGGATGATGATGGGCTGCCTGATCCGTTGCAGGGAGGGATAAAAGGTGATAATATTTCCGACATAGAGGATTTGGAAGATCTTTATCGCTATTTAAAGGAGTATGTAGCGGCTAACCAGCTTGAAGAATCCGTTCAAGTTCAAAAAGGTAAGGATGCTGTTTTTATAAGGTTTATGTCTACCTTGTTTTTTGAAGCGGACAGGGCGGAGTTAAAAAGCGGTGGTAAGGAAATACTGGATTTTGTTGGGGAGGCTATGGGGTATGTGGAACCGATAGTCAAGCTTATAAGGATAGACGGACATACTGCGGAGGCGGCTCCGGGCACCAGTACGGTAGATGATCGTATCCTTTCCACCGACAGAGCAAATGCAGTTTTAAAGTACTTAGAAAAAGGGTATGTCAAGAATCCGGCCAAATTGATAGCCGTGGGCTACGGTATGTTTAGGCCTGTCGCTCCAAACGACAGGGAAGAAAACAGGGCAAAGAACAGAAGGGTAGAAATATTGATTTCAAAAAGTGATAGCATAAAAGAACAGCTTGATGAGATATACGAAAAGATGCAGGAGAAAAAACAATGACAGAAATCCTTTCTCAAAGTCAAATAGATAGCCTGCTCAGCAGCTTAACCAGCGGAGCCAAGGAACTTGATGTACCGGAGGAGGTTCCTGGGAAAAAAATCAAGGACTACGATTTCAGAAGCCCCAAATTATTTACCAGGGAACAATTGAAGCTGCTGTTCAGCATATATGAGAACTATGCCAGAATACTATCGTCACATATAACGGGAATTTTGCAAATATATACCTCTGTGGAAATAATAGAGGTTGAGGAACAGCAATACTATGAATTTAATAATGCATTACCGGATTCCGTGTTGATGGGGATAGTTGACTTTTCAGTACAGGATAACCAGCATGATGAGGATGTGGCCTTGCTTGATTTTTCTAAGGACATCGGTTTTTCGTGTATAGATAGGATGCTGGGTGGATCCGGTAAGGGTATGGAGATCGATAGGGAGTTTACGGAAATAGAGCTGGGTATACTGGAGCATCTTCTCAGGGGGATGGTAAACCTGATGAAAAACGCCTGGAGTGACTATCTTGAAATGGTGCCACGTTTACTTAAGGTGGAAACCAATGCCAGAATACTGCAGGGGATCAGTGCCGATGAAAATGTGGTAATTATAGTTATGAATGTTACCGTTAATGAAACCCAGGGGAAAATGAATATTTGCATCCCTGCTGTAACACTGGATAGCATGTTTAAGGTAAAAAATGCTTTAAGTAAAAAAAAGGAAAGACGGGGGGATGCCCTTTCCGATGCTAAGAGAAAGGCTAAAATATTGGAGGAGATCAACGAATCGGAGCTGGAGATGACCGGTATCCTGGGGAAGGTGGAGGTAATGTCCAAGGATTTGATAGATCTGGAGGTAGGAGATATTATTATGCTAAACAAGCCCGCAGGATCACAGGTGGATCTAGCTGTAGGAGAAACGGTCTGGTTTCAAGGTGAAATAGGCTCCCATAATAGAAAAAAGGCTATTGCCATAAAGAAATTAGTAAAGAGGGGAAGTGAAAAAACAAAATGACAAGCGAAAACGAAAGGCAGAGCCTTACAGAAATGGAAATTGATATAATCGGGGAAGTGATGAACATCAGCATGGGTTCGGCGGCTACGGCTATGTCAACCATAATGGGAAAAAAGGTAGGGATAACTACTCCCCGCATAGAATGTACTACGGTTGAAGACTTTGAATTCTCGTATTTAGAACCGGTGGTAGGCGTTCTAATCAAATATGTTGAAGGGATTGAAGGTACCAACATACTGCTGCTTAGGGAAGATGATTTAAAAAGGATATTAGGTCATCTATTGTCCATGGATCCCTCTGAAATTACGGAGATGGATGAAATCAGCACCAGTGCAATATGTGAAATCATGAACCAGATGATGGGTTCTGCAGCCAGCGCTCTGGCCACTTTTTTAGGCCATGTTGTAAACAATTCACCTCCCGAAGTTTTAGAAGAGACGGAAAATGTAGTGGATATGTTTGCCATAAAAGGGGATTCTCTGGTAAGCATTAAGTTCAATTTGAATATAGAGGGATTGGTGGAAAGTGAATTTATAAGTGCTATGGATCCTGTCCTGGCCAGAGATATAGCAAAAAGATCTTTGGGTGTTAGCAATATGGATGAAGAGAATGATATGGGTCAGGTGCAGGAGGATCAGCCTACTGCTCAGACACAGCAGGAGACTCAGGTTCAGCAGGAGGTTCAGCAGGTTCCCCTACAACCTCAGAATGAGGTGCAATATGTATCTCCGCCGCCACCCGCTTATCAACCCTATGCCTATGAATCTCATCAACATATGGCTCCACCTATACAGGCAGTGCCAAAGGAGCCCATACAGGCTACCCCTTATGAATTCAGACCTTTGGGTGCTGCCGCTGCAGATTTAGGCATAGATGAGAATAATTTAGAATTGATAATGTCGGTTCCAATACAAATCTCGGTGGAACTTGGCAGGACGAAAAAGAAGATAAAGGACATTGCAGATCTGACTATTGGAAACATCGTCGAATTAAATCGTCAGGCGGGGGATCAGGTAGATGTAATAGCAAATGGCAGACTCATTGCCAGGGGTGATGTAGTGGTGGTAGACGATAATTATAGCGTTAGGATCACAGAAATAGTAAAGGTTAACCCGGAAAGTAAGAGATAAATTAATAAAAATTTCAAATTAGAGAGGAAAAAGAGATGTCAAAGATTTTAATTGTTGATGATGCGGCTTTCATGAGGATGATGATTAAGGACAACCTGCAAAAGGCAGGGTATGCAGACTTTTTAGAAGCAGGGGACGGAGAGGTGGCACTTAATTTTTATACTGAACAGAAACCGGATTTAGTTCTTCTTGATATTACCATGCCGGTAATGGATGGTATTCAGACACTTCAGTCCATCAAACAATTCGATCCTCAGGCGAAGGTGGTAATGTGTTCCGCCATGGGACAGGAGGGAATGGTGGTTGAGGCCATTAAATTGGGGGCTCTTGATTTTATAGTAAAGCCTTTTAAGCCTGAACGCCTTGTTCAAACCGTTAAGAATATACTGGGCTGATGAGAGGGAGGCGTGGATGTGCCGGATTACATAGGTAATATCATCTCAATGATCTTTGCCCTCATAGGAATTATCCTTATTATTGGATTGACATATTTTGCAGCCAAGTGGTATGGAGGGCGAATGGGCCCTATAGGCAAGGGCAGGCATATTAAGGTAGTGGAAAGATTGCAGGTCAGCAGGAATGGAGCCATAGTTATCATTGAAGTTAAAGGGAAACAGTACATCGTTGGGGTCAGCGATCAAAATATAGGAATTATGGCGGAAATAGAGGAGCCCATTACTTATCACGAGGAAAAGGATTTTGGGGAAGGAAGCTTGAAGGATTTATTCTCCATGGATCGCTATAAAGGCTTTACAGATGCGATGAAGAGGCGAAAGGGTGGAAAAGAGTAATGGAGTTCATTATAAACGGACAGGGTTCCGATGCCGTAAGAATGATTCTTGTACTCACCCTGATTGCCATTGCCCCTTTCCTTTTGCTTATGATGACCTGTTTTACCAGGGTTGTAATAGTCTTTGCTTTTATGAGGAATGCCCTGGGTACACAACAGACACCGCCTACACAGGTCTTGATAGGGCTGGCTCTTTTCGTCACCTTTTTTATCATGCATCCCGTATTGACTCAGGTGAATGAAACGGCACTCCAACCATACAATGAAGGACAGATTGAGACTCAGGAATTTTTGGATAGGGCATCGGTGCCTATAAAGGAATTCATGTTAAAACAGACTACATCCAATGAGGTAAAACTGTTTATAGACATGTCAAATGAAGATTTTTCTCAGGTGGAAGCGTCGGATTTGCCAATGCACATAGTGGTACCGGCTTTTATAACCAGCGAATTGAAACGGGCTTTTTTGATAGGATTTCTATTGTTTATACCCTTTTTGATTATTGACCTTATAGTAGGTAGCACCTTGATGTCCATGGGTATGATAATGCTTCCGCCGGTTATGGTTTCATTGCCTTTCAAGATAATGTTGTTTGTGGTCGTAGACGGCTGGGGGCTTCTGGTAAAGACCCTTGTAATGACCTATAACTGATTGGGGGCGTTTGTTTTGAATATGACAGAGCTGACGGAAATATTCAGAGATGCAATTTTTACAGGATTTATTGTTGCTGCTCCCATACTATTTGTAAGCATACTGGTAGGTCTTTTCATTTCGATCATACAGGCAGCTACATCGATAAATGAGCAGACTATGACTTTTGTGCCCAAACTGATAGTGATAGGATTGGTGCTTGCAATATTTGGGGGATGGATGTTACAACAGATGGTGGATTTGACCAATAGAATATTTGAATTTATAGGTGCATCATTGTGATGAACATGGCATAGGTGGCATGGTTTGTTAAACGATATAAACAATTGGTACATATTTTTATTCGTAGGATGCCGAATGGCCGGAATGATTTTTTTTAATCCGATTTTCGGGAGAAGGAATTCCCCCGGCATAGTTAAAATCGGATTAGCCCTGGGGCTGGCATACAACATAGCTTACGGGCTGAGCGATTATTACGTAGCCGACTATTCAACAATAGATCTCCTGCTGTCACTGATGAGGGAGTTCGCCGTAGGTTTTGCAATAGGCTTCATAATGCAGATGTTCCTTACTGTATTTCACTACGGTGGTGAACTTATAGATATGCAGATGGGTCTTGGGATGGCACATATGTACGATCCCTCTACCAATTCTCAGGTATCTATCACGGGGAATATTACTACTTCCATGTTTATACTGTTGTTTTTTATAACAAACAGCCATATGACGATGATGGCTCTGGCGGCAAAATCATATAATGTTGTTCCAATAGGCGTAGAGGGCGTGAGCGGGAAGATTGGAATATTCATGGCGGAACTGTTCGGATATATTTTAATCTATGCCCTTCAACTGGCCTTGCCCATAATAGTGACGGAGATTCTTACAGAAGTTGCCGTGGGGATTCTTATGAGGGTGGTTCCCAATATAAATGTATTCGTTGTCAATATTCAGCTCAAGGTAATCGTGGGTTTAGTAGTCCTCATGACTATAATACCGGTTTTAGTAAAGTATCTTGGAAGCGTAAACAGGGTAATGCTTGAAAGAATGGAAACGGTTTTGAGCTTTTTTATGTGAAGGGGGGGATTAAGCTTGGCGGAAACGAATAAGACAGAAAAAGCAACCCCTAAAAAGAGAAAGGATGAACGGAAAAAGGGTAATGCCTTTCAAAGTAGAGACGTGGTAAGCGTTGGTATGCTTTTAATCGGCTTTGTCATGATAAGCAAGTTAGGTGTCTACATAATGGTTCAGATGAAGGCCTTGTTTTATTCATGTATAGGTAAATCCGGCGGGCTTCACGAGCTTACCATTTCAACATGTATGCAGATTTTCAGGGAAGCCCTGCTGATGTTCTTCATATCGGTTGTTCCCATACTTATAGCATTGGCCTTAGCAGCATTCGTTATGACGGGTATACAGACAAGATTTCTTGTATCCCTGGATCTGCTTAAGTTTAAGGGGAATAGGATAAGCATGATTCAAGGATTCAAAAGAATTCTCTCCATGAGATCCTTAGTCCAACTTGTCAAGTCCTTGATTAAAATTATAGTAATCCTATGGATTATATATACCAGCATACAGGATCTTATGGTTGTTACACCGGACATGCTGAACACGGAGTTAAGCAGCAATTTAGCTTTTATGTTAAATCGGGTAATGGCTATCGTATATAAGATATGCCTGATTTTCGCAGCCATAGCGGTTTTAGATTTCGCATATCAAAAATATGAATACGAAAAGAAATTAAGGATGACCAAGCAGGAAATTAAGGATGAATATAAACAGACGGAAGGGGATCCTTTCATAAAGGGCAAAATTAAAGAAAAGCAGCGGAAAATGAGCATGAACAGAATGCTTCAGCAGGTTCCTCAGGCCGATGTAATAGTGAGAAATCCAACCCACTATGCGGTAGCGTTAAAATATGATGTCAATGTAGATGTGGCACCTATTGTTCTGGCCAAAGGGCGTGATCACATGGCCATTAGAATAATAGCTGCCGGGGAAAAGAACAATATTTTAATTACGGAAAACAAGCCTCTTGCAAGGAATTTATATAATACGGTAGAAGTTAATGAGTACATTCCGGCAGAAATGTATCAAGCTGTGGCTGAGCTGATGGCTTGGGTTTATGGGATTAAGAACAAAGGGAAAAAGGTATCATGAAATTACTAAAGAACGTAGTTGTAATATTTGTAGTATTGATAGTGGCACTTATCATAATACCATTGCCACCGTTTTTTCTTGACTTTATGTTCATAGTAAGCATATCAGTTTCGCTTATGATACTTGTAATGACGATGTTTATTAAGGGGCCCCTGGAGTTTTCCATATTTCCTTCCCTACTTTTGATAACAACGCTATTGAGGCTGGCATTAAATATTTCTTCCACCAGACTTATCCTTTCAAACAGTGGCCAGGCTGGACAGGTGATAGCCACCTTTGGCAGTTTTGTTTTAGGGGGCAATGCTATAGTTGGTTTCATAGTTTTTGTAATAATCATAGTAGTCCAGTTTATAGTTATAACCAAAGGTGCAGAGCGCATAGCGGAGGTGTCTGCAAGATTCACTTTGGATGCCATGCCGGGGAAGCAGATGGCAATAGATGCGGATCTTAGCGCTGGCCTCATAAGTGAGACGGAAGCCAGGGAAAGAAGAAAGAACATTCAAAGGGAATCCGAATTTTTCGGTGCCATGGATGGTGCCACAAAATTAGTAAAAGGAGATGCCATTGCAGCCATTATAATAGCCATGGTAAACCTCATAGCCGGAACAATAATAGGCATGGTGCAGGGTGGGATGTCCTTTTCCCAGGTGCTTACAGTTTATTCCATTGCCACCGTAGGGGATGGCCTGGTGAGCCAGCTTCCCGCATTGATGATATCCACTGCTACAGGCATGATAGTGACAAGGGCGGCCTCGGAAGGAAACCTCAATGAGGATGTGAAGGAGCAGTTTCTTTCGCAGCCTAAGGTGCTCTTGATTGCAGGTTCTGTGGTCTTTCTCATGGCACTCATTCCTGGAGCACCTAAGCCACAAATTCTGGCTTTATCCATATTTCTAATAGTTTTAGGAATTAATCTCATGAGAACCTCGGCGGTCAGGCAAAAAAAGGAGGAAGAGGATCAAATTCAGGAATTGTTGGCTGAAGAGGACAATGAGGCGGATTATTATCGCAATATAGACAATGTATACAACCTACTGGGGGTTGAGCCCATTGAAATGGAATTTGGTTATTCCCTTTTACCCCTGGTGGATGAGGCCAGTGGCGGAAGCTTTATAGACAGGATAGTAATTTTCAGAAAACAGTTTGCCCAGGAGATGGGTGTAGTTATACCTACGGTTCGCCTTAGGGATAATGGGCTCATTAATCCAAATCAATACCTGATTAAGATTAAGGGTGAGGAAATTGCAAGGGGAGATGTATTAGTGGATTACTACCTGGCTTTGGATCCGGGAGGAAGTACCGGCCCGATAGAGGGGATAGATACTATTGAACCAGCCTATGAAATTCCGGGGAAATGGATAACCGAAAGCGAAAGGGAGATGGCCGAAATTTACGGCTATACTGTGATAGATGCTCTATCGGTTATAGTTACCCATCTATCGGAGATAATAAAGCGTCATATTCACGAATTGATAAGCCGGCAGGATATAAATGTGCTTTTGCAAAATGCGGCAAAATCCAATCCGGCTATCGTAGAGGATGTCATTCCGGGGATCATTAGCGTATCGGATTTGCAGAAGATCCTGATGAATCTTCTAAAAGAAGGCATACCTGTTCGTGACATGGAAAGCATTCTTGAGACCATCGGAGATCATGGCGTATCCATTAAGGATACTGATATGTTGACCGAATATGTGAGACAGAGATTGAAGAGAACCATTACGAGGAAATATGCGGATGGGAACAGCATAAAGGTAATATCCCTTGATCAAGGTGTTGAGAATGCAATACTCAATTCGGCAAAAAAAAGCGATCATGGAACTTATTTGGCCCTTGATCCTCAAACGGTGCAAAAAATAGTTGAGGATGTGACCGCACAAATAGATAAGGTAAAGGAGCTGATTCATCATCCCATAATACTGACATCTCCTATCGTTAGAATATACTTCAAAAGGATGATAGATCAGTTTCTACCAAACCTGACGGTGCTCTCCTTCAATGAGATAGATAGCAACATTCAAATTCAAGCAATAGGAGTTGTTCAGCTTTAGGATAGGGGTGTGACATGGGTGAGGATAACAATCTGCTGAAATGGCAGGAATACATAGAAAACAAAAACATTGAATTGCGAAACGATCTGGTTTTGGAATATATGGACCTGGTTAAAAAAATTGTCATGAGAGCTAAAGGCAGCTATAGCGATTATAGCCAATTGGATGACATGGTAAATCAAGGTATAATCGCATTGATGGATGCGGTTGAAAAATTTGACCCTGAAATGGGAAATAAATTTGAAACCTTTGCAACCATAAAAATACGAGGTGCTGTTATTGATTTTATGAGAAAGCAGGATTGGATTCCAAGGGGGCAAAGGGCTCTGGCCAAGGAACTTGATGATACCTACAACGAGCTGTATTCCGATTTAGGACGTGAACCGTCAAGGCAGGAGATAGCGGATAGAATGAACTTGGAAATAGATCAGCTTGATAAAATACTGCAACAAAGGCACAACGCCATAATCCTGTCTTATGAAGAAGCTATAAATGAAAAGATGATGGTCGCTTTTCCTCTAATTGCAAAAGATGATACGGAAGGCCAGCCGGAAACTAACATTTTGCGTGATGAATTGAAGCAAAACCTGATAGAAGCCATAGATGGGCTGAATGAAAAGGAAAGGCTGGTTATATCGTTGTACTACTATGAGGAGTTAAAACTGAAGGAAATCGCCGAAGTGTTGGAGGTCTCTGAATCCAGGGTATCTCAAATACATTCGGCGGCGATAATCAAGATGAAGCATAAATTAAGTAAATATTAGGAGGGTATGAAATGGTAAAGGGAATGTATTCAGCAGCAGCCGGGGTTTTTGTGCAACAAAAATCCATGGATTCTATAGCGAATAATATTTCAAACACATCGACGGCAGGATATAAGTCACAGGCAACCTTGGAATCCAGCTTTGGGGAACATTTGACAAGCAGATTAAGTGATTTGCCCAGAGTATCCTCCAAAAATATAGGGCCGGGCAGCTTTATTACAATTAACAGCTCCCAATACACGGATTTTGCGCAGGGGCATATGGAAGCTACGGAAAGAAACGTGGATATGGCCATACAGGGGGAGGGTTTTTTCCTTGTGGAAAGCGATACTTTTGGAACAGTCCTTACCAGGAATGGGCAGTTTGAGATAGATGGGGAGGGCAATCTTTATCTCCCCGGGGTTGGACGGGTGTTAGATGAGGGAAAGGGTAGAATCAGTATTGAAAATAGCGGATTTACTGTGGATAATGATGGTGTAATCCGAAGTGGGAACAATGAAACGGCTGTTTTGTATATAGCCAAAGTAGATGAAAATACGAATCTAAGAATGGTTGGCGATGGGATTTTTCAGGTCAAAGAGACCGATGGATTCAAACAGGCGGAAAAAGGCACTTATCGCATAATGCAGGGATACATAGAAAGATCCAATGTGAATATGGCGAAGGAGCTAACCCGGATGATCGCCTGCCAGAATCAATATAACTCTTGTACCCAGATAATTAAAATGTATGACAAGCTTAATGAATTGACCGTAAACCAGATAGGAAGAATCGGTTAGATTTGGAGGAAAGCAATGATAAAAGGATTTTATTCAGGAGCCAGCAGTCTTATAAGCCAGCAGACAAATATGGATACAATAGCCAACAATGTTGCTAATTCAAGCACCACATCATATAAACCACAGACGGTGTCCTTTTCAGCCCTGATGTATAAGAGTATCCCCGGTGGTGGGGGACCGTCCAACTTTATAGAAAGCGGTAGTGGTACAAGGGTTATTAAGAGCGGCATTAACTTTAAGCAGGGCGAGTTAATAAGCACAGGAGTGCCTACGGACTGTGCCATAATAGGTGATGGTTTTTTTGCCTTGGAAAGTGGGGACGGTAAGATTTCCTATACCAGGGATGGATGTTTCAGTCTGAGTCTGGAAGGGAACAGTACCTATCTGGTAAACGGGGAAGGCCATTATGTCCTTGATCAAAGCGGGAAAAAGGTTCAGGTAGATCCTGTAACCACGAAAAAGGATGACAAAGGGGTGAGCACAACTTCCGGTGGTTTTGATTCTTCAAAGGTGGGGGTGTTTCAATTCCCCAACCAATATGGATTGGAACTGACCGGTGGAAACAGATATTTGGTAACGGAGCAATCGGGAGAGGGGGAAGCGGTAAAAAACCCGAAAGTGGAACAGGGATATCTGGAGGCGTCGGGGGTGAATGTTGCCCAGGAAATGGTCAAAATGATAGAAGCTTCAAAGAGTTTTTCCTTTGGTTCCAGGGTAGTGCAAACTACGGATGATATGGAAAAGACAATCAATCAGTTGAGATAGGCAAGAAGTTCAACTATATTCAGCAATATGTTATAATATAAGAAATTTAGTAAATGTAGTGCAATGGCGTAGAATGGAGTAAAAATGGATATTCGAGAAAACCAGGAGACTGACAAGGGTGCTAACCCCCAGGTAATAGTGGAAGTTTCCGCATCGGATGACGGAATGACAGGCTACGTTAAGCTGGTGAGGGAAAATGAAGATGCGATACCTGCTACTAAGGAGCAAATACTGGAAACGCTAAAAAACAATAAGGTGATATATGGGGTCAGGGAATCGACTGTTGAAAAACTGGCAGGAAGACCTATTTATAATATCCGCATTGAAGTAGCTAAAGGAAATCCTCCTACCTTGGGAATGGATGGCAGGATAGACTTTTTTGTCAAGCCTGATTCAGAATATCGGCCTGAAATAGATGTAGAAGGTACTGTAGATTACAAGAATTTAGATTACTTTCAAATGGTGGAAGCAGATCAGGTTCTGGCCGAAATCATAAAGGAAACGGAGGGCAGTGAAGGTACTAATATTTACGGAGCCACCGTACCCACAAGACCGGGCAGACCGGCTCCCTCCCCCTTGGGGAAAAACACCAGATTTTCGGAGGACGGCAGCAAACTATTGTCCAACTGCGATGGTGTGGTGCGTTTTGTAAGGGATAGCATAGACGTAAACGATATCCTCAGGATAAATGGGGATGTGGGGCAGGCCACCGGCAATATTAACTTTGCCGGAGATGTTAGCATAGGTGGAGATGTAAGCAGCGGATTTACCGTCAAATCCGGAGGCAATATAATAGTTCAGGGTGTGGTTGAAAACTCCTTTATAGAAGCCACAGGCAATGTACATATTTCCAACGGGATTAACGGTGGAGGGGAAAGCGACATTAAGGTAGGCGGCAATTTAAAATGCAAGTATATAGAGTATGCCAAATTAGAGGTTCAGGGGAATATTAATGCAGACTATATTATTGATAGCGATATAACATGCTATGGGGATATAGAGCTGTCGGGACGGAGGGAGCTCATCGTCGGTGGGGAGACTAAAATCCTGGGCAATCTGCATGCAAAGGACATAGGTTCGGAAAACGGAAGGCATACGAAGATAGAGATGATAGGTACCAAGATAGTGGATACGGAGAGAATTGACCGGTTAAAGGCCGAAAAGGATGGTTACTATGCACGGCTGCAGGATATTATCAATGTTGAAAAGCAGTTGGATAAAGGCACTAAAGATGAGGATACGATAAACAAAATCAATCTTATAAGAAGGCAAATGCTTTCGTTGAAGAAAGAAATTGAAAATGTTACTGAGAAGATAGAAGAGGTAGAGGGTAAATGGGCGATGGAGTATAACGGCTCCATCATATGCAAACATAAACTATATCAAGGCGTCAAGGTTTGGTTTGGAGATGAGGTTTTCCTTTTTGGATTGGATGATGTGGAGCATGCCAGAATCTATTGGGCAAAGGGAGAAATCATACATACTACATTATAGGGCAAGGGGTTGAAAATGATGGAGGACTCTTTATTAAAGGTATGTTTATATTATAACGATAAAAATGTGGAGATATGTTCTACGGATATTACCGTTGAGAACAATCGCATCATAGTGAGGGGCGAGGGCTTTCAATTGTTGCCTCATCAATCCGTCGTCGATATTGTGGGTTATTTCGAGGACGGAATAGAATTTATGAAAGCAAATATCACTCTTTCCACTGCATCCCAGGTAAATCTTGATATAATCGCCTCCGGCAAGGAAAAACAGGATAGACGTGAGTTTTTAAAGGTGAGGATTTTTCTGGACGTAAAACTTATAAGAGGATTTTCGTTGGGAAAAAGACAAAAACCTTATTTAATAAACGAAAATATCAAGACAAGGGATCTAAGCTTGGGAGGGGTAGCCTTTTATTCCAACAGTTTCTTGTTTAAGAAGCAGAAAATTGAAATGGATTTTTCTCAGATTAAACCCGGCTATAAGGCAACGGGACAGGTGCTCAGGAGAACGAGAGGGCTATATCCAGGTGGTTATCGATACAAGTATGCGTGCAACTTTTTGGATGTAGAAGGTCATAAAGAAAGAGTTCTCTGTGAGTTTGTGTTCAAAACCCAGCTTGAAAACCATAGAAGAAAAAAGAATGCTGTCGATTGAGAAAATTTGGTTTATCAGCGGTAGAATAAGATTGTATAAAGGAGGTAGACTTTATGACAGAAAACGAAAGGCAGGGGGATCTTTCCAGCCCTCGCAGTGCAGTGATGGAGAGGCGGGAAAACCTGGTAAATCTTGCGGAGCTGCTTGTTAAGGAGAAACTTACTCAGGTAATGGAGCGTATGGGCGTGTGTAATTGCGAAAAATGTACCAATGATGTTTTGGCCATAACGCTGAACTCCATACCACCTAAATATGTTACAACGGATTCGGGGAAGCAATATTTGCAGCTTAATCTGTATAAGGACCAATATGAAACCGATATTATTGCCGCACTCACAAAAGCTTGCACAAGGGTAAAGAGTATGCCCAGACACCCATAGGGAATGGGGCATAAAAGCAAATAAACGAGGTGGAGTTTTGATTAAAAATTATGAAGAACTAAATGATGTTCAATTGGATGTACTGAAGGAGATCGGGAATATTGGTGCCGGAAATGCGGCCACTGCACTTTCCACCATATTGGATGAGACGGTTAATATAAGTTTGCCTAAGGTTAGAATATCCGATTTTGATACAGCCATCAATGCCCTTGGGGGCCCTGAGGTAATGACGGTAGGGGTTCTTTTAAACTATGACGGTGAAGCTAATGGCATGATAATGTTTCTTTTGAATATGGAGGATGCAAAGGGGATAATGAGCATTCTCATTCAGGAGGACGAGGATGATGCGGAAGGTGAACTCAGCGATTTAAAATTGTCCGCTATTAAGGAGATTGGCAATATTTTAGGTTCATCCTATATTAATTCCATTTCTCAATTAACGGGCCTTAGGATAAATATTTCTGTTCCTTATGTGGCTATTGATATGGCTGGGGCATTGATGAGTGTTCCCATCATAGAATTTGGTTCTATAGGTGATAAGGTGATGTTTATCGAGGAAGCTTTCTTAACAGAAGAAAACAATTTAACCAGCAACGTCGTTATGTTTGCTGAAATTGAAACACTTAAAACTATTATGGAAAGATTGGGAATGTAATATGAGCGATTTGCTGGTAGTGGGGATTTCCGATTACAAACTTTCGAGAAATCCTAACGTAATCGTTACTTATGCTCTTGGATCCTGTGTAGGAATCTGTCTTTACGACAAGGAGCTGAAAGTCGGGGGGTTATCCCATATAATGCTGCCTGAAAGCAATATGTTTAATAAAAGTGATATGAATAGAATGAAATTTGCAGATACGGCAATAGTGGATATGATACAGGACCTGCAAAGATTAGGCGCAAATAGAAGCAGACTTACGGCAAAGATAGCCGGCGGGGCGCAAATGTTTGAAGTGAAAGGCGGAGGCCTCATGGAAGCCATCGGTGAAAGGAACGTAATCAGTGTCAAAAATACCTTGAAATCCCTGCGCATACCTGTAATAGCCCAGGATACAGGATCGAATTATGGAAGAACTGTATTCTTTGATTTGAAAACCGGAATTATGAAGGTCCAATCTTTAGGGAGAAAGGTAACCGAATATTAAGGATATAATCAGAAAATCGGCGAAATTGCCATGATTAGAATATTTTTCATTTGACCTTATATTTTTTTAGTGTATAATTCGACTTAGGGGAATATGTTCGTTAAATAATTGAACGAAAGGAGCTTGTGCAATGTCAGATATTTATGAAGAAAACGCAGTTATGGAGGAAGATACTCAACACGGGCGATTTCTCACATTTACACTGGAGGAAGAAATATACGGAATAGAAATCAAGTATGTGACCGAGATAATTGGAATACAGTCTATCACCAAGGTTCCTGAAGTGCCGGATTATGTGAAAGGCATAATCAACCTCAGGGGTAAGATTATACCTGTTATAGACGTCAGACTTAAATTTGGTAAGGAAGCAATCGATTATAACGATAGAACCTGCGTAATCGTAATAGATATTTCAGATGTTTCCGTAGGGTTGATTGTAGATAACGTAGACGAGGTTTTAACCATTGAGGATGAGGATATAGCGCCGCCACCCGCAAATAAGACGGGTTTTGAAAACAAGTACATCAAGGGAATAGGTAAGGCGGGGAACAGAGTTCAGCTTATCTTAGATAGTGAGAAGATATTGAAGGGCGATGAAATCGGAATGATTGAAGCTATACATTGAGCATAGCAAGGGACTTGAGTAGAGAAAGATAGGATTAGAGATTTATATTTTTTTAAAACGGCATAACTTGTAAAAAGCTATGTCGTTTTGCTATTCTTAATGACCGGCATTTATTCATCATCATAAACATTAAGTTTTCCGTCAGGCGAATATTGTTAACTTAAAATCGTTGGGGGTTGACAATGTGGAGATGCCCCTATATTATTTCTATTGGAGGTGGAAGACATGTTGAAGGATCGTGTTCTCTATCATCTGGAAAAGGGGAGGGGCAGCATCGTAACAGGTGGTAGTTTAGCCAGGGAGTTAGGTGTAAGCCGCACGGCAATATGGAAGGCTATAAATGCACTGAAGGAGGAGGGTAAGGTCATTGAATCCAGACCAAATAGTGGATACATCCTTCTTGATAGGGGAGATAGCCTGATAAAACATGCCATAGAGGAAGGCCTCACAGGAGATTTTATGGGAAGGAATCTGGTAATATTGAGGAGCACTCAATCCACTAATCAATACATTAAAGGACTGGATATCGGAAGTATAAAGGAGGGCATGACGGTCATAGCCGACCAGCAGACTTCCGGCAGAGGCAGGATGGGAAGGCCATTTATATCTCCGGCTGGGGAGGGAATATACATGAGTATTCTGCTTAAACCGAAGCTATTGTTGCAGGAAACACAGTTCTTAACCATTTGTGCCGCGGTGGCCGTATCCCGGGCTATTGAGGCGTTGTGTAAGGTTAAAATGGACATAAAGTGGGTTAATGATATTTATTATGAAGGAAAGAAGCTTTGCGGGATATTGACCGAGGCCTTCGTGTCGGCGGAAATGCAGACGGTGGAATATGCGGTGTTGGGGATAGGTTTAAATACGGGGAAGGTGGCTCCTGATATAAGGAGTATAGCCACATCATTGAAAGAGATAGGTTGTAATAAGGGGAACAGGAATCCCCTAATAGCTGAAATATTAAACAGGTTTGAGGAAGTGTACAGAGATTATTCCGTAAAAGGAAGCAAGAAGGAGATAATTCAGGCCTATGAGGATAGGCTGTTTATTAAAGGGAAAAGTGTTCTCATATCCGGATTGGGGGAGGATTACCAGGCTACCGTTATAGGAATAGATGAAAAAGGCGGATTGATTATCCGGGATGACGCCGGGCTAATAAGACATATTGTTTCAGGTGAGATTAAAAGGATAAAGGAGCAGTGAGAAGATGAAAAAAAGCAGGATTTCAATTAAGGATATTTGCACCATAAGTATTCTAACCGTTGCAACGACGGTTATGGCGCAGATCTCCATTCCCCTTCCTTTTACGCCTGTGCCAATCTCCTTCGGACTGGTGGCAGTGTATATGACGGGGATTCTTTTATCACCCAGGCATGGGGCTTTTGCCCAGATTACATATCTGCTCTTAGGGGCTGTAGGACTTCCTGTATTTGCAAACTTTAAAGGTGGGTTAGGTGCATTGCTGGGGCCTACGGGAGGTTTTCTCATGGTTTTTCCCCTCATGTCCTTCTTGGTTTCCATTGCAATTAACGGGAATAGAAGTTTACAAAAAGAGAATGTCAGGGGTAGGCTTTATCTCTATGTTAAGGTGGTTTCTGCCATGGTACTTTCCCACCTGATACTTTATTCGGCGGGAACAATATGGTTTAGCCTTACCACCCATACCCCCTTTGCCGGTGCACTTATGATGACGGTGATCCCATTTATTCCCATGGATATCATAAAGGTGGCATTTTGTGCAGTGGTATTTATCCCATTCAGGAAGCGGCTGGTTAGGATGGGGCTTTTAAGTTTTCCATCACCAGCCTAAAAGTCTTAGGGAAAAGGGGATGTATATGATATAATCATATTTGGTTGAAAATATTGATTAAATTGGCTTACAGGAGAGTAAGAATTATGAATGACTGCAAAATATGGAGTAAGGATGAAACTTTAGATAGGGCAGCGTATAGAGAAATACAGCTCCTTCGATTGCAAAATACGGTAAGGCGCTGTTACGAAAAGGTGCCCCATTATCGTGAAAGGTTTGAAGAAATCGGGCTGAAGCCGGAAGACATAAGAACCTTGGAGGACATACAAAGAATACCCTTTACGGTAAAAGATGATTTCAGGAATAACTATCCCTTTGGACTTTTTGCAGTCCCACAGAAGGAAATCGTCAGACTCCACGCATCATCGGGAACTACGGGGAAGCCCACCGTTGTCGGATACAATAGAAATGATATGGATCTGTGGAAGGAAATGATAGCCAGGATCGTTACAATGGCAGGAGTGAATGATGGAGATGTAGCTCAAATCGCCTTTGGCTATGGACTTTTTACAGGGGCATTTGGCCTTCACCAGGGACTTGAGTATGTGGGAGCCTCTGTAATACCCATGTCCAGCGGAAATACCCAGAAGCAGATAATGATTATGCAGGATTTTGGAACAACAGCTCTGATAAGCACCCCCTCATATGCTCTTCATATGGCTGAGATTGCAGGTGAGATGGGGATAGATCCTGCCGAAGATTTAAAGCTGAAATGGGGTCTGTTCGGCGGAGAGGGATCCACTGAGGCGATGAGAAGGGAAATAAATCAAAGATGGGGGATCTTCGCCACAGAAAATTATGGTATGAGTGAATTGATAGGCCCCGGAGTCTCCGGGGAGTGTCAGGCTCTTTGCGGAATGCATATAAATGAGGATCACTTTTATCCGGAAATAATAGATCCGATGACCGGCAAGGTTTTGGGAGAGGGAGAAGAGGGGGAGTTGGTAATCTCCACCATAAGCAAGGAGGCTTTGCCCATACTCAGGTACAGGACAAAGGATATTACCTCCCTCCACTATGAAAAATGTGAATGTGGGAGAACCACTGTCAGGATGGCAAAAATACAAGGCCGATCGGATGATATGCTGATATTGGGCGGAGTCAATGTGTTTCCGTCACAAATCGAGGAGGTATTGTTAAACTGTCAAGGAATAGGGCCACATTATCAGATCAAGGTGACGAAAAAAGGCTATTTGGATAGAATTGAGGTAGATGTGGAATTGGCCAACGAAAACTTGTTGGAATCGTTTCCCAAGCTGGAATCCTTGAAGCAATCCGTCAGGGAGAAGCTGCGAGCAGTTTTAGGAATAGATGCTAAGGTGAATTTGACAGAGCCAAGATCCCTTGCACGTTTTGAGGGAAAAGCAAAGAGGGTTATAGATTTAAGGGGAGGGAAATAGCATGTTGATTCAACAATTATCCATCTTCATAGCAAATCGCCCGGGGCATGTAAGCGGTCTTACGGGTGTGCTTGCTGAAAACAACATAGATATCAGGGCTGCAGTACTTTTTGATACGGTTGATTATGGAATACTTAGAACGGTGGTTGATAAGCCGGCAAAGGCCTTGGAAATCCTTAAAAAGGAGGGGTATGTTGCGACAATCAGCGATGTGGTGGCGGTAGAGTTAGATGATGCTACGGGGAGGCTGCATAGCATGTTTGCAGTGCTGGCTGAACAGAACCTGAATGTGGAATATAGTTATTGCTTCGTGATAAAGGGAAGGGATCCCCTATTTGTGTTAAAAACCGATGATACTATGAAGGCGGCAAAGGCTCTTATGGATAAGGGATTTGTCCTTGTGGACAAATCAGAGGTTTGTTCGGAGTGACTAAAAACTCAGCACCATTGCAAAGGCTATATCATCCTTTGTTTGATTTTTCCCGCGGACGGTTATTCTATAATCGTCCCTTTTTTCATCAGGCAGCTCAACTGCTTTTTGCAGCATAAAAACATCTTTATTGCGCATCTCAGATATGAAATAGGCATCCATTCTTTTTAGAGTTGATAAACGTGATTTTTCGGATTCCTCAAAGACATCGTAGGCAAATTCGCCATATCTGCAATTGTTTACATGGCCCAGACTGTCGATGTAGCTATTGTAGACCTTCCTTTCCTCAATGTCCGAAAAGGAGAGTTTTGTTTTAAAGGTGGGATCCGCTTCCATCAGCAGATTTTCGTGGGGTGGCGCCATGGGAAATGGTGTTTGACGCTTTCGAAATATTCCCCGATTCTCAAGGTAAAGCAAAATGGAGTAGGATGTTGCAATAAACATAATTTCACCCTGCTTATTTTTAAACAGCGCCTCCCTCCGAAAATAAGGGCCTCGCCGCTTTGAAAACCATGTTTGCGCATTCAGCTTCATAGAATCGGTGATGGGTTTTTTTATTTCATAGGATTGCGATATCAATGCCCAGGCCAGGCCATACCTCATGGTTTCCGACATGTTGGAATTAAACATTGTCAAGTGTTCCCCCACGATGGACGAGAAGAGCATTTGATAGGCGTGGGGTTTAAGCATATTGTGTTCATTAAAATGTGCCACTTCCACCGGCACTTCGTAGATAAAGTCCTGCTCTAAGGAGCTATTGCTATGGGTTTTCATATTTTAGCCTTTCCGGGAATATAACGGGGACGCATATGCGCCCCCTATGATAATTACTGTTTACCATTTACCCTTTTAATTGCATCCGCTATTTTAGCCGGCATGGTGGCGCACATGGTTTCGGGTACGGAAGCTACCGAAACACGTAAACCTCTGCCCCCGAAAGGGACTGCAAAGATGCCGTCCTTTTGCAATTCTTCGCTCACTTCGTCGGGATTATCACATGGCACTATGAGGAAGAAACCAGCTCTAAAGGGGATCAATTCCAACCCTGCTTCCTCTGCTGCCCTTACGAAGGTTTGTCCCCTCCTAAGAAGCATGTTGCCATATTTGCTACGTTCTTCGTTGACCTTTTGCAAAAGCGCAGGGTCTTCAAAGATTCTCTGCATGGCTACCATGGCGGATCGGGTTCCGTTTGACCAGGATCCTCTGGTTGAAAAGGATACCACCTTTTTAAATTCCTCAGCTATCTGACTATTTGGTGTAAGGCACATCAGGGCACCGCCCCTCATTCCATACATGGTAAGACTTTTAGACATGCTAAACCCTATGAGGGGCAGTATGTTTTCCGGGAGATCGTTGAACTTTTTAAAGAAGGATCTGTCGGCTTCCGGATCTTCGGCGAAATCGATGTATGCAATATCGACAAGAAATACTATCTTCTTTGATTTGTCCGATGCGGCGTCCTTCATGGCGGATAGAATACCATCCCAATCCTGGGAGGAAAGGGTGTAACCGGTAGGATTGTGGGCAGGAGTGTTGATGAGAATAACTATTCTACCCTGACGATTTAGAATGGAGTTCATCTTATCGGAAAAGCCTTTTAAAAAGTATTTTCCATCTTCGGTAAAGAGAGGATAGGTTTCAAGACCTCTTTCCAATTCTTGTGCTATGGTCAGATAGGGACTCCAATACCAGTCTGAGGTAAGGATTACATCACCCCTTCTGGAATAGTTTTGTATTGTATTTCTTATTGCACCTGTGCCACCCGGTGTGGCAATGGTGGCTATGTTTAAATCTGTGGGTATATCCTTTCCAAATACCGCAGTTTTCACCGTTTCTAAAAATCCAGGTACACCGGCAATGGGCGCATATTCAGCGTAATCCAGGGGTGAAAGGCTTTTTAATACATCTACCACCGTAGATAAAACCACAAGGTTTCCTTCATCATCCATCAGGGCACCTAATGTTGCATTTGCAACCTTATCCTTGCCCACTTTTGCGATCATCTCTTTGGCCTTGCCGTTTAACGCAAATATCTTGTCATCTCCGGTTATTGTTCTTGCGTTTTGCTCGGCCATAATAAACTGATTCATACTTTTTCCTCCTGTTGCTTTTCCCAAAGCATAAATTAACCTTAGAATAATCAGTATTATAATATTACATAATCCCTAAAATGACAAGTTTGGAAGGGTAAAAAAGAAAAGAGATGGTGAATATTTTAAAAACCATGTAAAAATTGCATGAGATGATTCTTTTAAGGCAATAATATTATCAAAATAGGACGGAGGTGAGCTTATGGGGATTGATAGCGGTGGCCCATATGATAGAAAAAATGACGAAGGAGGGAACTGGGACTTTCGTTATACCATTGGCATCATAATATGCATATTGATAATCGGTGTGGGCTTTGCAGCTATTTTCGGCGGAAATGTGTTTCGCAGCAAGGATAAAGGGGTTTTGGAAAATGATAGGGCAGGAGATAAAATCCAGTTGAGAAGCGAAGGCACAGAAGTTACGAAGCCGGTGCCGACGGTGGATAGCAGAAGGGAATCGGAGCCAATGCCCTCGGAAGTTGAGAAGGGAAAGGAAGGAGCAATGTATGTGGAACCTGTGGAGGGAGGCAGGCTTTCACGGGAATTTTCCGATGATGAGTTGGTGTATTTAAAAACCCTTGACCAGTATGGAGTCCATAAGGGGGTGGATTTTGAAGCACCTGCCGATACGGCGGTCAGGGCAATAGCAGGAGGAACTGTCACATCTGTCAGGGATGATCCACAAATGGGAATAACAATAGAAATAACTCAGGGGGATGGAATCATCGCCAAGTACTCAAATTTGAGTACAAAGGAGATGGTGGAAGAAGGAGATGTTGTAAAGGCGGGTACAGTAATAAGCGGTGTTGGGTCCACCGCCCTCTTTGAAAGCCTTGATCCCCCACATCTTCATCTTGAAATCTGGAAGGATGGATCTGCAATAAATCCTTTAGATTATTTATAGGATTAGATTGTTTGGGGGGAATCGTTTCCAAGGCCTGAGAAGATTAAATTAAAAAAATCATCCATGGGCGGGGGGAAGGTGCAGTTGTCATGGATATAGGGGATAGAGAAGGCTTTGGCCCCATCACTGGAGGCTAAGTCTTCTGCATAATCCCGGGGCTTGCCTAATAGCCCATAATGAAAGCTGGAGTAAAGGCTATATGCACCAAGGAACATGGAGGTGGCCAATATAGGATCTGCTTTCTTTATTTCGCCATTTTCCATGCCCTCTCTGATGATGTGAAGAACCAAGCCATAGCGGGTAACGAAAAATTTTCTCATGGCAGTTTCCAAGGAATGGTTTTGCATGGATGTCATCTTTGTTAAAAGGTGATCAATGGTATTTTTGTGGATTCCGAACTTTAGGGCAAGTTGGAATTCAAAATTGACAAAAGCATCCAATCGTTCCTTACATGTGTTCTTCCCGGCAATAATGTTTGGTAGCGGGGCATATGCCTCTTCTACATGATTTCTAAAAACTTCTTCAAAAAGTGCCTCTTTGCTGCTGAAATAGTCATAAAATGTGGCCTTGCCCATTCCGCAGGATTTTGCAATGTCTGCAATTCGGGTATCCACATACCCTTTTTCTGT
Source organism: Anaerovoracaceae bacterium (assembly GCA_050953445.1). GTDB lineage: Bacteria > Bacillota > Clostridia > Peptostreptococcales > Anaerovoracaceae > JBMNMS01. Next base: position 296,655 of record JBMNMS010000001.1, on the reverse strand, counting down.
AAAGAGGCGAAAGGCAGCTTTTATCAATTGCTCTCGCTTATAGGACTTAGACATTTTTTTCATCCTCCTCTCTCCACTTATCTTCAAGCATATCCAGCATCAGCTCTTTTGCTTTCCGGCGTTCTTTGCGTCTTATTCCGGCATCATCCACAAGGGCATAGAGTATGGGGATCAATATTAGTGCAACCAGGGTGGAGCCTACCAAACCTCCCATCACGGAAATTGCCAGTGGGGCCATTATTTCGCCTCCATCCCCTCGCCCCAGGGATAGAGGGAACATCCCTACGATGGTGGTTATTGTGGTCATTAGTATGGGTCTGAGCCTGTATTGACCAGCTAAGATGATGGCCTTGTCCCGTTCCATATGAATTCGGTTTATCTTGATAAATTCCACAAGGAGTATGGCATTGTTAACGACAATTCCCACTAATATTATCAGACCGGCAAAGGATGTTATAGAAAGGGTGTTTCCGGTTAGGAACAGCACCAAAAATGCTCCCGACATGGCAAAGGGAACGGAGCCCATTACTATGAGGGATAGGATCATGGACTCAAATTGGGCTGCCATCACCATAAACACGAGGAGGACGGCTGCCATTAAGGCCAGGAAAAGGTCAAAAAAGGCATCTAACATTTCATCATATACCCCCCCTTGTTCGTAATAGTATCCGGCTGGGAAGGAATAGGAATCCATATAGGCTAGTACAGCTTTTGATGTTTTGGATAAATCCTTTCCACTGATTTGTACATCGATGGTAACGTAACGTTGCTGGTCATTACGGTCTATCTGAGCAGGAGAATTGCCGTATTCTATCATTGCGATCTGCCCCAGGGGCACTGTTTCTCCGGTTCTTGTGGGAATCATTATCTGTTGCATGTTGTTGATTGATTCCCCGTAATCATCCGACAAGGACAGGTTTATTTTGATCTTCTCTCCCCCTATTTTAAGGTCTGTGGAGGAGGTCCCGGTTAGTGCACTATCAAGGGATGTGGCCAGTTCATATGCGCTGATACCGTAGAAAGCCGCTGTACTCCTGTTGATTATGATGCGTACCTCAGGGCTGCCTTCTTCAAGTCCGGTAGATGTATCGCTAACGCCGGGGATTTCAAGTATACTGCTGGACAGGGTATCGCCTAATTTTCGCAGATAGTCCAAATCGGGGCCCTTGATGGTGAGAGAGAGGTCGGAGCTTCCCATCATGGTTTCCATGCCTCCTGTTTTGCTAAACGTAACTTCTGCTCCTGCAAGGTTTTCAACTTTTTTCTTTATTTCATCCATGACATCATCTACATGTCGGGATCTTTTTTCCTTCGGTGTTAATACCACCGTTATAGTGGAGCTGTTTCCGCCGAAGACATTGGTCTGTCCGATATCGACGGTACAATGGGATAGTTCGGGAATGCTTAGAATATGCTTTTCAAATTCGGTCATATAGTCATTCTTCTCATCTAAAGAAGTTCCATAAGGGGTGGATACCTGTATGGTGAAAACTCCTTCATCGGAGGCGGGGAAAAATTCCATACCCAGTACGCTTATTAGGGCTCCTGACAGGATGAATATGAGAAAGCTTATGGCCACTACTCTTTTTTTGTGTTTAAGTGCCCTAGCAATAAAGATGCCGTAGGTTTCTCCTAAATGTTCAACAAATCGAGCGAAAACGGGCAAAATCCGGTATCGGTATCGATTTTTCCCTATTCTCAAATAATCCGTATTAGAGTGGGTAGACAGCAATTTAGAGCTGAGCATGGGTACTACGGTTAAAGCTACCAGCAGCGATGATGCCAACGCTATTATAAAGGTAAGGCAAAAATCGCTGAAAAGCAGGGATGCCATGCCTCCGCTGAATATTATGGGGAGGAAGACGACTACCGTTGTCAATGTGGAGGCTGAAATTGCCAATATGATTTGTTGGCTTCCTTTTTCCGCTGCATGCAATGGGCCCTGATTATCTTCCTGATTGACCCTGTATATGTTTTCTGTAACTATTATTGAGTTATCCACCAGCATACCAATGGCCAGGGTTAAAGCACTTAAGGTGATCATGTTAAGTGTCATTTTGCCCAAAGCCATAAGGGAGAAGGTTGCAAAAAAGGCCGTTGGAATGGATATGGCGATTATCATGGTTGAAGGAACGCTGCGTAGGAAGAGGAAGATTACCATTATGGCTAATAAACCTCCGATGATCGCACTTTTGGCTACTGAGGCTATGGAGTTTTTTATGTAATCCGACTGGTCAAAACCGATGGTGAAGGTGATGTCGGTGTATTTGTCATCTAATTTTTCCAGGGTTTTCTTAACGGCGCTGGATACATCCACAGTATTGGCGGTGGATTGCTTTGTTATGGTAATGCCAATTGCAGGTGTTCCGTCCACTCGGCTGATGGAGGTTTGTTCCTGATAGCCTTCTCCGATGGAAGCTATATCCTGGAGACGGATTATGCTGCCATCATAAAGGGGTATGGGCAATCTTCGAATGTCCTCCACCGATTTGAATTCACCTATTGTTCTAACCAGCATTTTAGCGGAACCCTTTGCTATTTCACCGCCGGGGAGATTGATGTTTTCCGCCGAAAGTATTGTGCTTATCCCATCTAAAGTCAGGCCGTTGCCAACAAGCTTGCTTTGATCAAATTCTATGGCTACTTCTTTCACCAGGCCGCCATAGGCACTAATGGAAGCCACACCATCGGTTCGCTCGAAAAAGGCTTTAATATTATTTTCTATCTCTTGATTTAATTCTCCTAAATTCATGGAATCAGATGCTATATAGACCTGCATCACAGGGGTATAGTCCATGCTCATTTTTATAACCATAGGTTCGGTGGCATTGTCGGGAAGATATGGTGATATTAATGAAATCTTTTCCCGCATGTTCAATGTGGCGAAATTCATGTCGGTTTTATTGGCGAACTTTATCATAACGATGGACATGCCCTCTGATGTCATTGAGGATATGGAATCAAGGTTTTCAACCGATGCAAGGGTTTGCTCCAAGGGTATGGTAATCAGGTTTTCCACCTCTTCGGGAGCGGCATTGGGATATTCGCAAAAGGCTATAGCCATTGGAAATTCAATGTCCGGCATCAGATCCATGGGAATCCCTATTATGGAGAGAAAGCCAACCAGCACCACTACCATTACAGCCATGATAGTGGTGACAGGACGGCGTATAGCAATTTTTGACAGGTTCATTCTGCGCTCCTTATTATTTCACGATTTTTACGGCAACACCTTCGGTAACATATTCCTGGCCGGAAACCACAACGATTTCACCTAAGCCCAGACCTTTAGTAATTTCCACATATTCACCGTTATCAAGGCCTGTGGTGACCTTTTTTATCGTGGGAATATTTTTTTTATCCAGGACTGCAACGCTGCTATTCCCCCCTTTTACCATCACCGCCGAGGAGGGTATGCGAAGAGCCTCTTCTTTTTTGTCTGATACTATCTGTATTTCGGCGAACATGCCAGCCTTGACTCTGCCTCCGGAATCGTCTATGGAGATGGTTATGGGATAGGTGAGCGTTCCCATGGCGGGGGCGGGTGATAAAGCTTTTACCGTTCCCGGAAAGGGAGTATCGGACAGATTGCTAATGTTTATTTCAACCTTATCTCCTTTGGCCAGTTTGCCCGCCAGGTATTCGGAAACTGTAGTTTTAATTTCCAGATGGTTGATATCAGCCATGGTGGCGGCAGGTGAGTTTGAGGGGGCAAGAGAGCCTACATTGACATTTAATGATGTAATATATGCAGAAATGGGGGCTTTTACTATGTAGTTTGAAAGTGCATCCCTGGCTGTTGACAAGGCGGATTCTGCGGTTTTTGCTCCTGCTTTTGCAACATTAAGTGACTCTTCGGCAACAGCAATGTTTTGCAGGGTATTTTTGTATTGAAGCTCCGCTTGTAGGAATTGTTGTAGGGAAATAGCACCTGCATCATAAAGGGATTTCATGCTGTTGTATGTAAATACAGCGTTTTCTAGTCCCAGTACGGCTTGCTCATATCCGGCCTGGGCTTGTCGGATTCCCGCATGTGCCTGATCTACAGCACTTTGGGCCTGGCTTAAGTTGTTTTGCACTAATGTTTTATCTATTTCAAATAGTGTTGTACCTTTGCTGACAAAATCCCCTATTTCTACGTTTACAGATGTAACCTCTCCTGATGCCAAGGGTATGATGGCAATCTCATCCTTAGCCTGTATCCGCCCTGAAAGGGGGGCGGTGGCATATATTGAACCCTTCTGCACTTCTTGCACCTTTACGTTGACCGGAGGGATTTGAGTAACTGTGGCAGGCTTAAAAGCATCCACTAACCGGATCACGGTTATTATGATCAGTATAGCGGCGATGCCAACCAATATCATTTTTTTCCCGGACCATTTTTTCTTAACAACTGAATCGGAAACAATGTCCCTTTGGCCTAACTCGGAAGATGGTTTTTCCATATTCAACGCCTCCTAATGGTTTATATGATTCTGCATTTTGTAGTCCGACCCGTGGGTCGGAATCACATTTATTACTATAGTCATCATAGCTGATATTGTCAATGTTTTTTACAATCCGCCGGGGCTTGAGAGAGTTAAACAAATTGGAAATTGCCCGGTAGTTGTTATCGTGATAGAATTATACATGAAAAGGTTTTGTTTTGGGGTGATAAAGAATATGGGCAGATTAAACGGGAAGGCAATAGAAATATTTGTGAAAAGAATGGAGGAGATGTATCCGGAAGCGGGATGCGCCTTGACTTTCGATAATCACTTTCAGCTGTTGACTGCTGTAATGCTTTCGGCTCAAACCACGGATAAAAGTGTTAATCAGGTAACCCCCACCCTGTTCAGGGAGTACCCTGATGCTCTGGCCATTGCCAATGCGGAAGCGGAGATTCTGGAAGGGATACTAAGACCCATCGGTATGTATAAAACCAAGGCGAAGAACCTCCAAGGTCTAAGCAGGATGCTGGTGGAAAAATATGACGGTCAGGTGCCGGAGGATTATGATAGGCTGGTGGAACTTCCCGGTGTAGGGCGCAAAACCGCCAATGTTGTGCTTTCTGTCGGATTTGGATGGCAGCGCATTGCTGTGGATACTCACGTTTTCCGTTTGGCAAACAGGATAGGCCTTGTCCAGGAAAAGGATGTTTTAAAGACTGAGCTGGCTCTTATGAAGGTTCTGCCGAAAGAGAAATGGAGCCTGATACATCATGGGATGATATATCACGGACGTCAGATCTGCATGGCCCGAAGACCTAAATGCAATCAATGCCACATATATGATATATGCAAGAAGAATAACATTTAGCCTTTTTGTAGTTTTGGGGATATCCTTGCATGGACAGGATTAGCCTTGATCATCTCCCAGCGTACCTAGTTTTTTTACGATAAAAAGCTTTATAATCGCAGCGATAGGCACCGCCAGTAGCATGCCTAAAATTCCACGGAAATAACCTCCAAAAGTTACTGCTAGAAGAATGAAAACAGGGTGAAGCCCGGTATTTGATCCTACTACCTTGGGATAAATTAGATTGGAGTCTATTTGCTGTACTATAAATAGCAGGGCTACGGCTAACAGTCCGTGGGTTATTCCGTCGGTCATAATGCCCACTATTGCGGCAGGAATCATACCCATTAAGGGTCCGAAATAGGGTATAATATTAGCTATTCCTGCAAAACATCCGATAAACACTGAGAATTGCAGTCCCATAGCCGTAAGGGCGATGGAGGAAAGGATTGCAACTATAAGGGCGTCTAATAGTTGCCCCCTCAGGAAGCGTGACAGAATAGAATCTATATCATGAAGAGTTCCCGTAATGATTGCCGATTGTTTCATGGGGATGCAGGTGTGAAGGAACTTGCGCCATAGGCGAATGAAGAAATCCCGATCCTTCAGTAAGTAGAGAGATACAACGATACCTAAAAGCATATTCAATATGCTCCCTCCTAATGAGGAAAGCGCTTTGATTCCGGAAGTGAAGTTAAAATTATCTGCCAGCCAGTTCATTGCCAATGATATGCCTTCCTGCAACCTTGCTTCCAATCCGGAGCCGGGAATGGAAGCAACCCATGCCCTTAAATCATTTTCATATTCAAGCAGATGAGCCTTCACATTATCAAAGGTAGTGGTGAGATTATCGAAGACCAATTGTCCCACTATGAGTATGGCAAAAGAATAGATTATTGTGCATATGATTAGGAACAGGATGAGGAATGCTATAACAACGCTTACGGTTCTTCTCAGCTGGAGCTTTTTCTCCGCTTTAACAGGGTCTTCCGGTAACTTAAAAAACAATTTGTTAATAATCTTTTGTTGAATGATTTCTACTAAGGGGGATATTAAGTATGCGATTGTCAGTCCTATGAACAGCGGTGATAAAGCTTTTAAAATATGTGAAATCGCGCCTGTTATGACGGGTATAATAACATCTATGTTTTTTATGGCGAAGTAAAGGGAATACAGAATAATGGCCGCCGAGGCCAGGTAAATGCAAAAGCGCAGGTATTTCGAATCGGATAAAGTTTCTTTGATCTTTGACATTTCATCCTCGCAAATTGTAAAAATACAGTGGAGCCCGATTGTACAAATAGTATTATACAGGTTATGCTTTTTTTAAACAAGGTCATAACAAAATGGAAATTAGGAATTGACGAGATTTTAGATAATTGAAAATTAAGAATATTCTTATTTGAAAAACTTAATAACTAATTGATTTTTAAAAAATGCGACGAATTGCTTGATTGAGCCAGCCGTTTGTAATATAATGTAGAACAAAATTGTTAGGGAATAGAATATTTGTTCGGGGGGTTACTCTCATCTCCCGTCGGGTATAAAAAGGAAAAGGAGAGTTTTCGATATGAATAAGAAGAAAACTATGAAAACAATGGACGGCAACTATGCAGCATCTTATGTATCTTATGCCTTTACAGATGTTGCTGCCATATATCCCATTACCCCTTCATCGCCTATGGCGGAGGTTGTGGACGAATGGTCTGCTCATGGGAGAAAAAACCTTTTTGGGCAGGAGGTTCGGGTGGTTGAGATGCAGTCTGAGGGCGGCGCAGCAGGTGCAGTTCACGGTTCTTTGGCGGCAGGTGCACTGACTACCACTTTTACCGCTTCCCAGGGATTGCTCTTAATGATTCCCAATATGTATAAAATAGCCGGGGAATTGCTTCCGGGCGTATTTCATGTAACTGCTAGAACTCTGGCAGCTCACGCTCTTTGTATTTTTGGCGATCACTCGGATGTAATGGCCACAAGACAGACTGGTTTTGCACTATTAGCCACATGTTCCGTTCAGGAGATCATGGATCTCAGTGGTGTTGCACACCTGGCCTCAATTAAATCCAGAGTTCCCTTCCTGCATTTCTTCGATGGTTTTCGCACCTCTCATGAGGTTCAAAAAGTCGAAATTATTCCATATGACGTGTTCAGGGATATGCTGGATATGGATGCTGTTCAGGAATTCAGGGATAGAGCTTTAAATCCAGAGCATCCGGTGGTGCGTGGAACTGCTCAGAATCCGGATATCTTTTTCCAGGCCAGAGAAGCAGCCAATAAATTTTATGAGGCGGTTCCAGGCATAGTGGCCGATTATATGGTCAAGATTAAGGAGGCTACGGGGAGGGAGTATAATCTGTTTGATTATGTGGGCCATCCGGAAGCTGAAAACATAATAGTTGCAATGGGCTCTGTGTGTGAAACTATAGAGGAAACATTGAGGGTACTGGTGGCGCAGGGGAGAAAGGTAGGTCTCATAAAAGTAAGGCTGTACCGGCCCTTTGCACCCGAATATATGAAGGCAGCTATGCCTAAAACTGTAAAGCGCATAGCTACTCTGGACAGAACGAAGGAACCGGGTGCTCTTGGCGACCCCTTGTACATGGATGTTAAAACCATGTATTATGACGAGGAAAACGGCCCTAAAATCTATGGGGGAAGATACGGACTTGGGTCAAAGGACACCACACCGGGGCAGATTGTAGCTGTATATGATAATTTAGACAGGATAGAACCCAAGAACCACTTTACTATAGGAATAATCGATGACGTTACTCATACGTCCTTGCCTATGGTAGAGGGAATTTCAACGGAACCTGAAGGAACTATAAGATGTAAGTTTTGGGGTATCGGTTCTGACGGGACTGTAGGTGCTAATCAAAATGCAATAAAAATCATAGGAGATAAGACGGATCTGTATGCACAAGGTTATTTTGCTTACGATTCAAAAAAATCTGGTGGTCTTACAGTGTCCCATCTGCGCTTTGGAAAGGAAAAAATTCAATCCTCATATCTGATAACGGAAGCGGATTTCGTGGCATGCCATAAGCAGTCCTATGTGAATCAATACGATCTATTAAAAAGTTTAAGAAAGGGTGGCACATTTGTACTCAATTGTATATGGGATGATGATGGTTTGGAGAAGAGTCTGCCTGCATCTATGAAACGCTATTTAGCAGAGAATGATATAAACTTTTATACCATAAATGCATCAGAAATAGCACAGGAGATTGGGCTTGGCGGTAGGATCAACATGATAATGCAGGCTGCATTTTTTAAGTTGGCCAATGTAATACCCATAGAGGATGCGGTAAGATATTTAAAAGAGGCTGTAAATGACTCCTACGGAAGAAAGGGAGTAAGAATTGTAGATATGAATAATACGGCCATTGACAGGGGGATCACAGACATCCACAAGGTTGAAATTCCCCGACATTGGAAGGATGCTCAGGATCCGCCGGCGATGAAGAGGGAGCTGCCGGAATTTATCGAAGAGGTATTAATTCCGATGGAACAGCAGTATGGTGATGATTTACCCGTCAGCACCTTTAGCGGTGTTGAGGACGGAACATTCCCTCTGGGGACCTCCGCCTATGAAAAAAGAGGGGTTGCCTTTGATGTTCCCGAATGGATACCCGGGAATTGCATACAGTGCAATCAGTGTTCGTTTGTATGCCCCCATGCCACAATACGTCCGATATTGCTAACGGATGAGGAGAAAAAGGACGCACCAGAGAAATTTATGACGATTAAGGCTGCGGGCAAAGGGCTGGAGGGTTTATCCTTCAGGATGCAGGTGTCACCTTTGGATTGTATGGGTTGTGGTATTTGTGCAAATATTTGTCCTGCAAAGAAAAAGGCTCTAATAATGAAGCCCATCGAAAGCCAAATGATCGAGCAGTCTAACTGGGATTATGGAATGAGGGTACCATTAAAGGATGATAGAGTGAGCAAGGGCACAGTGAAAGGAAGCCAATTTGCACAGCCTTACCTGGAATTCTCAGGAGCCTGTGCGGGATGTGGTGAGACACCATACATTAAGGTAATCACACAACTATATGGTGATAGAATGATGATTGCAAATGCAACCGGTTGTTCATCCATATGGGGGGCTTCTGCGCCTTCCATGCCTTATTGCACCGATGCCAATGGACGGGGACCCTCCTGGGCTAATTCTCTCTTTGAGGATAATGCGGAGTATGGTTTAGGTATGGCTGTCGCTGTAAGGCAGATGAGGGAAAAGATTGCAAATAATATGTGGAGACTTTTATCCATGAATCTGAACCTTCTGCCGCAAGTGGAAGATGCTTTTGAAGAATGGCTTGAAACCATGTATGACAGCGAAGCGTCCAGAAGGGCCAGCGAGAAGGTTTTGGCTGCCATAGGTGATGCAAGATCCGTGCGCAGGGATTTAGATAAGGAAAGCAGGGCAAGCAGATTAGTTCAGGAAATAGTGGATAGGAAGGACTTTTTGGTGAAAAAATCGGTGTGGGCTCTTGGCGGGGACGGCTGGGCATACGATATAGGCTATGGAGGTTTGGATCATGTCCTGGCCTCCGGGGAAGATATAAATATATTGGTGTTTGATACGGAGGTTTATTCAAACACGGGAGGACAGTCTTCCAAGGCTACGCCGGCAGCTGCTATTGCAAAATTCGCAGCTTCAGGAAAGAAAAGCAGGAAGAAGGATCTTGGTTTAATGGCAATGTCCTATGGAACAGCCTATGTGGCTCAGGTAGGAATGGGTGCCGACAAAAATCAATTCCTGAAAGCTGTTCAAGAGGCTGAAAGCTATCACGGGCCATCCCTCATAATTTGCTATTCGCCTTGCGTTGCCCATGGTATTAAGAAGGGAATGTCTACCGCTCAGGAGAATATTAAGGATGCGGTGGCAGCCGGATACTGGCATCTGTACCGGTATAACCCGCAATTAAAAAAGTTAGGGAAAAATCCCTTTACCTTGGATTCAAAGGAGCCTACCAGAAGCTTTAGGGAATATTTGATGGGTCAGGTAAGGTATAGCTCGCTAATTTTGGAATTCCCCGAAGAAGCGGAGGAATTGCTGGTTCAGGCGGAACTTGATTCCAGAGAGAGGTTTGAAGATTACAAACGCTTGGCTAAAGAATATACTGTAATCCACCGCCACGATATTTAAGTCGTATAAAAGGCTAATATAATGCCTTCATAGAAAGAAAATAAAAAACCCGGTTGGAATTAACCGGGTTTTAGTTTAAATATTTTAGACCACTCCCTGTGCCATCATGGCATTTGCAATTTTCATAAAGCCGGCGATATTGGCACCTGCAATGAGGTTGTAACCAAGTCCATATTCTTCTGCGGCAGCAGCAGCGCTGTCGTGGATGCTGATCATGATGGTTTTCAACTGTTCATGAACTTGATCCGGTGAGAATACGGTATGACCCGCATTTTGCCCCATTTCGATACAGGAGCAGGCTACGCCGCCAGCGTTAGCAGCTTTACAGGGGCCTACTATGACACCGTTTTCTACGAGGTACTCGAGAGCTTCGTTGGTTGTGGGCATATTTGCACCTTCACAAAGGAATTTGGCACCGGAAGCTACGATGTTTTTCGCATCTTCCAAGTGGATATCATTTTGCATTGCGCAGGGGATGTAAAGGTCTGCTTTAACCTCCCAAGGCTTTTTGCCGGCAACGAATTTCGAGCCTGCAAACTTATCGGCATAAGGCTGGCATATGTTTTTGCCACTATTTCTTAAATCTGTCATGTAATCGATCTTTTCGCCAAGAACGCCGGCTTCATCCAGAATATATCCATCCGGTCCGGAGAAGGCTATTACTATAGCACCTAACTCCTCAAGCTTTTTAGCTGTTCCCCATGCAACGTTTCCAAAACCTGAAATTACAACTTTTTTGCCCTTCATTGTTTCGTTGTTTGCTTTCAACATGCAATCGGCAAAATAAACAATTCCGTATCCGGTAGCTTCGGTTCTTCCGTTCAAACCACCGTAGTTGATGTGCTTACCTGTGATAGCTTCATCAAACCTATTTACTAATTTTTTGTACTGTCCAAAAAGATAGCCAATTTCTCTTGGGCCAACACCGATATCGCCGGCGGGGCTATCAGTGTAGGGACCAATATGTCTATACAATTCGTTCATGTAGGCCTGGCAGAATCTCATTATTTCGCCATCGGATTTTCCGTTGGGATCAAAGTCCGCTCCACCTTTTCCTCCGCCTATGGGAAGTCCCGTAAGAGCATTCTTGAAGTTTTGTTCAAAAGCTAAGAATTTCATTACGCTGGGGTTAACGTTAGGCGCAAACCGGAGACCGCCTTTATATGGTCCAAGGGCGCTGTTAAATTGGCACCTATAACCCCTGTTTACCTGTACCTGACCAGAATCATCCACCCAGGAAACTCTGAATGAAATCATTCTTTCAGGTTCAACAAGTCTTTCAACGAGACCAGCTTTTTCATACTCGGGGTGTTTTGCAATAACCGGCTCCAAAGAAACTAGAACTTCTTCCACCGCCTGCTGGAATTCTGTTTCACCAGGATTCTTTTCCTTTACGATCTTAAGATACTTTTCTGTTAAGTTTGTCATTTTCTCTCCTCTTTTCGTAAAAATATTATCATTCGAAAATGTGAAAACTAGTATACTGAACCGCTATTTCAACCATAGCATATCAGTATTTCAGCGTCAAGGGGATATTTGACAATGGTTTGTCAATGATAGGGGGTGTTTTCCTTAGTCAAATGAATTCCCCAAAATAGTTCGGTATCATATGCCTATTATAAAATGGGCAAGGCCAAAGTATGTTATTATTGAGATTAAATCTGTCATTGACGCTATCATAGGATTTGCCATGAGAGCAGGATCAAGTTTCATTTTTTTTGCCAGTATGGGGAGCATGCTGCCGATTGTTTTGGCCAACATGATGATAATCAATATGGATCCACAGACGGTTATGGCGATTATGGGGCTTTGCCGGTCCAGGAGGACTATCTTGGCAAAATTGAGTATGGAAAGGGCAAAACCTATGCAAAAACCGATTCTTGTTTCTTTCCAAAAAACCCTTCCCGCATCGCTGAGATTAATATCCCCAAGGGTCATGCTCCTGATTATCAGGGTTGCTGATTGGTTGCCTGAATTTCCTCCGGTTCCCATGAGTAGAGGGAGATAGGAGACGAGCACTATTACTGCCGATAGCAAATCTTCAAATTGGGTTATTATGATACCGGTGACCATGAGTTCTAACATGAGGACGAACAGCCAGGGGAAACGATTCTTAACGTGTTTCCAAACGCTCATGTTCAGGTATTCCTCGGTTGAAACCGTTACGCCGGCCATCTTCTGGAAGTCTTCAGTGGTTTCTTCATCGATTATAGTTAAGATATCATCTACGGTGATAATGCCTACCAGCCTGTTTTCGCCATCCACCACAGGCATTGCCAGAAAACCATACCGTGTAAAAAGGGCGGAGACCTGCTCCTGATCATCTAAAACGTTTACGTAGATATAATCCCTGTTCATGAGACTTTCTATGGTGACATCGTTATCGCTTACCACTATTGTTCTCAGGGATACGATGCCGATCAGCTTGCGCCCCTCGTCTTTAACGTAACAGGTGTATATGGTTTCGCTATCCATACCCTCCCGTTTAATCTTTGCTAAGGCATCCCCTACGGTCATATCCTTTTTTAGAGTTATATAGTCGGGGGTCATTAAACTGCCAGCGGAATTTTCCGGGTAGTTTAAAAATGTATTTATAAGTCTACGCTCCTCACCTGTCGATTTTTCGAGGATTTTATCCACAATATTTGCCGGGAGTTCCTCCAATAAATCTATCATGTCGTCAAAGGCAAGTTCCTCAACAATATAAGTGATTTCCTTGTCGGTGATAGCGTTTATAATATTAACCTGGCTTTCCGAATTGAGATAGGAAAAAACATCTACTGCAAGATCCTTTGGCAAGGTGCGGAAAATAACGATGGCTCGATCCAAATCCACTTCCTGTATTATTTCTTCAAGTATCTCGGCAACGTCCACCGCGTTAAATTTCAGAATTTCCGTTCTTGCTGCAAAATAGTGTTTGTCTTTTAAGAAGCTGATAATTTCCTGTATTGAATTGTCCAGCAATTTGTCGCGTACATTCTCCATAGGCTGGTACCTCCTTTATTTTATTAGGTATTCCCAGTTTTCGCGACGTAGAAAAAGTGGCATCATTAGCCAAAAACAATGTACGTGAAAAGAGGGAGACCGAAGGGTTTTATAGCGGTTCGCAAGGGAATATCACCGGGTACCGGATTCAAATTACTTTCATTCCCTTTGTGACTGCTACTATCCATATTCTCACCTCCTTAGAATCAACAACCATTTTCTGACTACAAAATTATACCCATTGTTATTGTGCAATGCAAGTATTTCAAGTAAAATAATATGAATAGTGTAATTTGCCTTATTTGACAAATTGGTGGTGAGAACATGGAACAAAAAAATCACAATCCTCGTTTAATAAGTGAGGAATTGGTAAATACTCTGATTAAGAAGCGAGACAGGGAACTACATAAGGGCGATTGCGGAAAAACTCTGGTAATTGCCGGAAGCAGAGGTATGGCAGGGGCTGCCGTTCTCAGTGTCAGGGGCGCACTGAGGGCAGGTGCAGGTCTGGTTAGAATATCCGCTCCTGAGGATATGTGGGAAATACTGCAAATTTCCGTGCCTGAGGCTACCTGTATTCCACGTCAGCTTACGGGGCCCATACTAAATGAGCATCAGGCAGTGGTGCTGGGACCGGGATTGGGGGATGATGAAGAGAATGTTCGATTGATTGAAGAGGTACTTCTTTTATACGAAGGGCCTCTGCTCATCGATGCCGATGGGCTAAACACCGTTGCCCGTGATAAGAAACTCCTTCAGCTTTGCCGGGATTTTTCGTCAAAAGGTGGGAGCGGAAAAGGCTCAAGAAGGACGTCATTAATATTAACACCTCATCCCGGTGAGGCGGGAAGATTGTTGAAATGTACCAGGGAGCAGATAAATGCGGATAGGGTCGGAGCTGCGGAAAAGTTGTCCCAGGACTTGAAAGCAATAGCTGTTTTGAAAGGCTCCGGCACATTGGTAGCAATTGATGGGGGGCCAACATATATTAACACAACAGGTAATCCCGGAATGGCTACCGGAGGAAGCGGAGATGTTTTGTCAGGGATAATCGGTGCACTGACGGGACAAGGCCTTTCCTGCGAGCAGGCAGCTGTTTGCGGGGTTTATCTCCACGGAAAGGCGGGAGATCTTGCGGCGGAGGCCCTTGGGGAATACGGGATGATATCTTCTGATATAGCCGCCATGACAGCATTGGCTTTTAAAAAGGTGATGACAACGGTGGCTTCCGATTCTTTTTGACATAATGCAACATAGAGTATATAATTTAACCTGTGCCATAGGTATATATAATTGTATATACTTAGAGCAAAACTTGGAAATAGAAGAGGTATGCATATGTCAAATATGAAGAAAATTATCGTAAGTCTTCCGGAATCCCTATTGGTAAAGATTGATGACCAGTCAAAGTTGGAAGGAAAAAACAGAAGCGTAGTTATCAGGGAAGCCTTGGCCTTATACCTTGCGGAGCGAAAAAAAGCTGAAATCGAAAAGTGTATGAGGGAAGGATATTTGGCTATGGGTCAATTAAATCTTCAGCTTTCCGAGGAAGGCCTGGGAATTGATTTACAAAGCCTTACAGCTTATGAGAAGATATTAAAACATGAAAGAAAGAGTGAATGATTTGATTGTTAAGAAAGGTGAAATCTATTTTGCCGATTTAAGCCCGGTAGTGGGGTCGGAACAGGGAGGAATCAGACCTGTCCTTATCGTGCAAAATGATATTGGTAATAAATATAGCCCTACGGTGATAGTGGCGGCAGTGACCTCGCAGATAAATAAGGCAAAATTGCCCACCCATGTGGAGGTGGGAGCGAAAGGTCATGGTCTTTCAAAAGATTCGGTTATATTGTTGGAACAGCTTAGGACGATAGACAAACGAAGATTGCGTGAAAGGATTGGCAGAATAGAGGAAGAAGGGTTGGTACAAATTGATGAGGCACTGGCAATCAGTTTGGGCATTGTCGATTATTGAGCAATAGAAGTTTAAAGTATACCGAAGGAAAAATGCTATAATGGTTTCTGGAATATGGATGACAATGAATAATGGATACAAAAGGAAAGGATGAGGAGTCATGAAAAAAAACCAAAGAAAAATCATAACTATTGCAGTAGTTGTTCTCACCCTTACCGTCGCAACTGCGGCGGTATGGGCCAATACATATGAACCGGGGTCTCAGGATGATCCTGTTGTAACCAAAAGCTATGTGGATGGGAAAATATCGGAATTGAAATCAGCGATTTCAGTGGGGAATGGGGAAATGCCATCTTTTACGGCGGTAAAGATCCCTGCCGGAAAAAAACTCATAGGTGGTGAGGGAGCTGAATTCATCCTGCGTTCCGGAGAGGCAAAGGCTATCGATAATGGAATTGACGGAGTATCGGATATTACGGGGGGGAGTGATTTAAAAACCGGACAGGATATTGCCAGGAATCATCTTCTTCTCATTCCCAGAGATGATGGGAGGGGAATCGCTGCTTCAAATGAATTATGGGTGATGATAAGAGGAACATATTTTATTCAGTAGAAGGGGTACATAATGGGAAAGCATATTATGAAAAAGAGGATAAGTACGCTAATTGCGGTGATGATGCTCATAAGCTCCATATGGGGTGCAGTGTATGCAGGAAGCTTAGGGTCGGAAGTGTTCTCCAAATCCCTTACCATTTCTGAAAATACTGTTCTTACAAACGGGGTATTTTGGAATTCATCGGCTAACGATAAGGTGACGGAAAACTACATAGCATATCGTCCCGGTGGTTCTGTAATCCCCGCTGTTGCTTATGGAAATGACATATATGGGGCAGCCAGTTTAAAGAAGGTTGTTTCAATGGCGGCAGAAAAAGGTCAGAGGGTGATTGCCGGAATGAATGGGGACTTTTTTAATATGTCCAATGGCGTTGTTATCGGCCCGGTAATAAAGGATGGAATTCTTCGCACTTCCGAAAGCAGTCGTTTTCAATCTATTGGATTCTACGATGACGGCAGCGCCTTTATCGCTAGGATGAACCTAAATATTCGAGTGGATGGAGAAAAGTTGGGAGAAGGAATATCATCCCTTAACTTCAATAAGGTTGTTAGCTTACAATCAGGGCTCATGCTATATAGTGAGGACTTCGAATCATCCACAAAGGCCACCATTCCTACGGTTAATGTTATTTTGAATGTGGACTCAAAGCCCGTAATCAACGGAATAGTCAATGGGGTTGTAGAATCTGTTACGGAATCGGTGGGTGCTACCCCCATCCCCAAAGGGAAAATGCTTCTAACCATGGCGAAAGATAGTCCCTATACATGGGTATTAAGCCGTATTCGCCAGTTGCAGTCAGGGGACAACCTGACATTGAGTTTTGGAGCTGATCGGGCCTGGGACGATGTTGTAATGGCTTTGGGTGGAGAGACTAAGCTGATTACAGCTGGCTCAATTGTGGCGCCTTCATCGGGGAAGGAGCCAAGGACAGCGGTTGGCATCAAGGGGGATGGCACCGTAATTTTTTACACTATAGACGGAAGGCAGGCGGGATACAGTGTAGGAGCCACCATGAATGAGTTGGCATCAAGGCTGAGGGAGCTGGGATGTACAGAGGCTATCAACCTGGATGGAGGCGGATCTACCACTTTACAATCCATTTATCCGGGAGATGATGGTCTGACTACCATCAATCGTCCCTCCGGCAGTGCCCTCAGGAGTTGTGGAAACTATATTCTATTAATAAATACAAAAGAAAAGGACGGTATCCTTACATATCTGCAGCCTTATCCCTATGAATTCCAGTTATTGACCGGAGCACGGCAGCAATTAACCGTAAAAGCTCTTGACGGCGCCTACTATCCCATGAGGCTTTCTGAAGAAATAAAGTATTATGTAGATCAGGACATGGGGGAGGTTGACGAAAAGGGGTTTTTTAAGGCAGGAAATCAGTCAGGGCAGGGAGTCATAAGCGTAACATCTGGAGATGCTTATGGGGAAGCACATTTTAATATAATTGAAACACCGGATAGCATCAGTATATTGGACAAGGCTGGCGGAAAGCCTATTACCACTCTAACTGTGGTGGCTGGTAAATCTTATGATTTGAGCGCATTGGCCATGTACAAAGGAACCCCGTTATTATCCGATGACACCAGCTTTTCATGGACTGTTCAGGGGGACATAGGGACAATCGATGAGGCAGGAGTCTTTACTGCAGCTAAGGTTTCTTCCGGCAAAGGTACGATAACTGCTTCGGCAGGTGGAAAATCCGCTATAGTATCTGTGACCGGAACAGGAAGCGGAAGCCTGTTGGAAGGATTTGAGGGAACAGCTTACGAGATGTGGACGGGAACCACAGCACCCCTTGAGGTGAAGGTCACCCGGGATCTGATTAGAGTAAAATACGGATGGAAGAGCTTAGAGGCCACATATGATTTTAGCAAGACAGGATCCGGTAGTCTTGCAATACCCACTACCATAAACTTTCAGAGATCTCCTGGGGCAATAAATTTTTGGCTGTATGGTGACAAATCAGGTAATGAGGTATCTGTAAAGGTTAGGGGGGCAGATGGTTTGGATTGGGAATACGGAGCCTGCACCGTAGATTTTGCAGGGTGGAGATTTATCAGCGTAGATATACCAAAGGATATAGAATCCATAATATCGTTTAACATTAAGAATAAGGGGGCTAACAAGGGCAAACTTTATTTTGATCAGTTAATGGCATGCAACGGTGAATACATGGATTTGACACCCCCCGCCATACAGTTAGAGGTGAACAACGGGAATCTAAAAGGAGTTGTAACCGATAATCTGGATAAGGATTTAAAGACAGCTCAATTGGAGTTAACCTACGATGGAAAAAAACAGAGCTTCAATTTTGATGGAACTACCATGACCGCATCCCTTCCTGCCGCCGATGGAAAAAGTCATAGAGTAGCCGTTATCGCTGGGGATGAAAGCGGAAATCTTGCCCGTAAAGCAATAACCATTTCGGGAAACACTATGAAGCAACCCTTTGCAGACATGAAAACCCACTGGGCCAGGGAGAATACGTCTTATCTTTACGAACATGGTATAATAAACGGGACATCATCTAAAACAGGGCTTCTTTATAAGCCGGATGTGAATATGACCCGGGCGGAGTTTGCCATGATAATGTCCAACTGGATGGTGGAGAATACGGAGGAATATGCCGGTGTTACGCTGCCTTTTGCAGATGTGAATAAAATTCCCAAATGGGCTATGAATTCAGTTAAGGCAATGTACAGCAGGGGGATTATTCAAGGTTCTTCCACGGGAGGAAAGATTTTATTTAATCCCGCCAATCCTGTTACCAGGCAAGAGGCCATGACGATAATAGGTAGGACACAGCCCAGAGGCTATCAGGAGGCAAATCTTACCTTTAGCGATAGTGTTAGTGTCGATGATTGGGCACTCCCCTACATAAAACCCATGGTTTCCCAAGGAATAATATCGGGCTCCTCAGATGGAAAGCTGCATCCAAGATCCCCTATCACACGGGCTCAGGTGGCTAAAATTATTTATGAGATGAATTAGATAAATTAGGGGAGGTTTTTATGAATATTATGCTCTTTGCAGCTGGGGGAGATATAGGTGGGGGGAAGACCCATATTTTGTCCCTGGCCAGGGAGTTATCTGAAAATAACCAGCTAAGGATACTAAGTTTTAGAAAAGGGCCTTTATCCGAAGAGGGAAAGGAAATGGGCCTGGAAGTGATTGACATGGACAACGGCTGGAATGTTATAAAGGATCTGCGCATGGCATTGGAGGCTGTGGATAGATACAAGCCTGATATAATTCACTGTCATGGGGCAAAGGCCAATATGATGGGCATTCTGGTTAAAGGGTTAAGATCTATACCGGTGGCGACAACCGTACATTCGGATCCCAAGTTAGATTACCTGGGAATGCCATTTAAACAATGCACCTATGGATTCATCAATGCCATAGCACTTCGGAAGATGGATTTCTATATGGTGGTTGCAGAACAGATGGAAAGAAACCTTATCGATAGAGGATTCGATCCTCAAAAGATATTTACAATTTACAACGGATTGGATTTTACCGGTGCTTCCGAAGAACCAAAACCACTTAAATCTGAGGGAGATATAGTGGTTGGAATAGCAGCCCGTTTAACCCGGGTAAAAGATATAACGACGCTAATACGGGCCTTTGCAATTGCCTATGGGAAAAACAATAGGTTAAAACTACGCATTGCAGGAACAGGTGAGGATGAACGTGAGCTAAAAGCCTTGGCTGAGCAGTTAAAAGTCAACCATAGGGTGGAATTTGTAGGATGGGTTGACGATGTAAAGGGTTTCTTTTCACAGGTGGATATCAATGTCCTTGCCTCACTTTCCGAAGGGTTTCCATATTCACTTTTGGAAGGGGCATATGAGCATTGTCCTGCAATAGCAAGCAGGGTGGGTGGTATTCCTGCACTGATAAGCCATGGAGAAAATGGCTTTCTATTTGAACCGGGGGATGTACACACCTTTGCAGATTATATTTACCAACTTTCAGCGGATGAAGGGCTTAGAAGTACCTTGGCTGAAAACTTATTTCACCGTGCAAAAGCGGAGTTTTCTTTGCAAAGAATGAAGGAAAAGCAAGAGGAAGCCTATTCGATCATAATGAGAAGGAGAAGGCGTGAGGGCCGTCACGGTGCCGTTATTTGCGGTGCATATGGTAAAGGTAACGCAGGGGATGAAGCCATACTCAAGGCGATTTTATCTCAACTCCGTCAATTGGATCCGGATATGCCCTTTTGGATAATGTCCAGAAACAAAAAGGAAACCAGATTAGCCCATAAGGCTAAATCCATGTATATTTTTAATATACCGGCATTTTTTAGAAGCTTGCGGAAGGCCAGAATCTTTGTAAATGGGGGTGGAAGCCTGATTCAGGATATTACTTCATCCAGATCCCTTTACTTCTATTTGTTTACCTTGCAGGCGGCTAAAGCTTTAGGCTGTCGCATCATAATGTATGGCTGCGGGATAGGGCCCATCAACAAGGATATAAATAGAAGGATATCGGCAAAGGTATTGAATAGAACAGCTGAAACGATTACCCTCAGAGATAGCAGATCCTTTGAATTGTTGGAAGAAATGAATGTGAGCAAGCCTGAAATAATACTCACCGCTGACCCGGTGATCAATATTAAAAAATCTTCATTAGGGGAGATTGAAAGAGCCTTTGCCTTAGAGGGGATCCCCACCAATGAGCGGATGATAGGATTCAGCCTTAGAAACTGGCCCACATTTCGCCAGTTTGAAGGAGTTGCCGCTGCTGCCCGATATGCTTATGTGAAATATGGGCTGATTCCCGTGTTTCTGCCTACCGAGGTACCTAAGGATATAGATGCGGCGGAAAAGGTGGTGAAACATCTGGATATACCCTATTATATGGGAACTAAAAAACACAAGGTGGAGGATCTCATTGGAATGCTTGGAGCTATGGAAGCGGTAGTGGGGATGAGACTTCATGCCTTGATATTTGCCACTGCCGGCGGGACTCCTGTAATTGGTATTTCATACGATGTTAAGGTGGATAGCTTTATCAGGGATATAGGGTCAAGGGCCTGTATACATTTAGAGGCATTGACTGAAAACAGTTTAAAGGAGGAAATTGACCTTATCATGAAGGACGAAGGTAGAACAGCGGCCATTGAAGGGGCCATCAGGTTAAAGGATAAGGAAAAGCTTAACATGGAAGCAGCTAAAAAACTGTTGGAGGAGGTGAAGGTTTAAGGATGAAACAAATACTATGCCTTTCAACCTCAAATTACTATCCCTTCCCCACCAGAAAGCAAAACGTAATGAACAGGCTTTCCGATGCTGAAATACTTTACATTGAGCCCCCTGTCACCTTGCTGGCTCCTTTGAAGGATAAAGGGACAAGGAGGAGATTAAAAGCATATAGGAATCCGGGGGAAAGGGTGAAGGATAATATAACGGTTTATGCACAGCCCCCTGTGCTCCCTTTTTTCAATAAGTTTAGATTTATTAATAGAATAAACCAGAGGAGATTGGCCGGGTATCTGTCGAAGATATTAGATAGGCATGGATTTAAAAAGCCATATCTATGGTGCTATTCCCCTACTTCTTGCGATATAACTAAACTGATTGAGAATAGGGGTGTAATCTATGACTGTGTTGATAGACACTCGGCATACCCGGGAATGATCAATCCCAAGGTTGTAGATGAAATGGAAAAGGATCTGGCAACCTGTTCTCATATGGTTTTTTGTACAGCTATGGGGCTTTATGAGACCTTGATAGAATACAACGAAAACACTAAGCTAATACCCAATGGCGCGGCTTATCACCTATTTTCAAAAGCCGGGGAGGGTGAAAAGAAAAGAAAGGATGGAGGCCCCATCTTTGGTTTTATAGGTATGCTTCAAGATTGCATTGATTACAATCTATTGGCATCGGTGGCAGATCATTTTCCCCAGGGTGAGGTATGGCTCTTAGGGAAACCTTTGCCGGGGGTGGATTTAAAAGCTATAGAGGGTCGGTCAAACATACGATTATTAGGTCTCAAACCCCAGGAGGAATTACCGGAGTACATAAGGGAATTCGATGTTTGTCTCAATGTGTTTCGTGAAGGCAGACTGTCAAAGGATGTTAGCCCTTTAAAATTTTATGAATATCTTGCCACAGGAAAACCTATTGTTAGCACCCGTGAACCGGTGCAGGTAAAGGATTTTGCCGACGTGGTTTACATAGGGGAAAATGAGAAGGATTTTATCACAAAATGTGAAGAAGCTCTCCGGGAGGATGATCCGAACAAGAGGAAGAAGAGAATGGAATATGGGAAGGCCTGTTCATGGGATGAAAGAGTCAGGGAAATGGAAAGAGCGCTAAAAGAAAAAAGGATATTTTAAAACAGGAGATAAGGCGGGATGAAAATTATTAACGAAAAGGGAAAACTCTTTGGCATTATCAATATTGTGGATTTGCTACTTATAATCGCTGTAATTGGAGTGATAGGCGGAGTGGGATGGAAGCTTTTGGGGCCACAGGTGACCGAGAAGGTGGCACCACAGGTGGAAATGACCGCGGATATGGTGGTGATTGGAACACCTCCAAGATTGATTGAGGAGATTGAAAGACAGGATCCCAAGGGGCAGAGATTGGTTGCAGGAAATGAATATATGCCGGCAACAATAGAGGATGTAACCGTGGAAGATTATGTTGTACAGGCGGTTACTGCCGATGGAAGGATTGTGAATGCGCTGGACCCCAGCAAGAAGGATGTGGTATTTACCATAAAGGCTAAGGTGCCGGCAGGAACACCCAACCCGAAGATTGGAAGCCAGGAGGTAAAGGCGGGAAAAACTTTCATTCTTAAAACTCAGACGATGGAAGTAATCGCCACGATACGCAGGGTTGTCATTGACGAATAGGAGAAAGTGATGAACATCAGCAATGCTATAAAACAAAGCCTGTTAAAGAGAATCACATCCGGATTGGGATATAGCTATGAGGTATCGGTTACAAGAAGAATGTGGGAAAGGTTTTGCCATGTGGATAATCCGGCTCCCTCATCGCTTTATGGCAGGATGATGGCTTTTCTGGGGTGTGGCCTTGAAGGCGTGGGGCGTGTGGTTTGCAACAGCTTTTTCTATAAGGCTGTCATGTTGCTTAAGAGCCTTTGGCTGAGGTTGATAAGAGGCAGCTTAGTGTTTTCCGGTAGATATTCATTGAAGTTACATCAATGGGTGTTGGTGCTCTTCGCCCTATACCTTCCCTTGGAATATGGAATAAGAAACTACGTAAAAATCCCTCTGGTGGTATCCGCATGGGAGGAACTTTTTATAATTGGAGTGATCCTCTTTGTGGTGTGGAGAAGGTCTTTGAAAAACACTCTGTCCATTGGAAGGCAATCCCCTTTGGACATTTATATAATCCTCTATGTGGCAGCAGCATTCTTTTTAATGTGCTTCGTAGCCCCATACCCGGCTATTGCTTTTGACGGATTTAGAGCACAGATTACCTACCTCATATGGTTCTTTTTAATAATCAGGCTGGTTGAAGATTATGAGGATTTTGAAATCGCATACCATGCATTCTTATTCGTTGCTGTGGCCTTATGTCTTCATGGAATTTATCAATATTTAGTGGCAGTTGAAATTCCGGCATCATGGGTTACAAAAACTGAGATGGGTGTGAGGACACGTGTTTTTTCCCTCACAGGAAGCCCCAATATTTTTGGTGCCTTTATAGTCATGTCGGCTCCTCTTGCCGCCGGATTGGTTTATTATAGTAGGCGCATATGGGTAAAGCTAACTTATGCAGGTGTGACAGGGATGATGTGCCTTTGCCTATTGTTTACCTTTTCCAGGGGGGCGTGGGTTGGCATAATTGTAGCTGTAATGATTTTTTCACTTTATATGGATAGACGGCTTCTATTGTTGTTGGGGGGAGGGATTGCCATCATACTGGTGGCGGTACCATCCATAACCGGCAGGTTAACATATCTGTTTACAAGCGACTATGCGGAAGCTTCTGCTATAGGAGGCAGATCTCTCCGATGGGAAACGGGTAGAATGCTTCTCTTGGAGAATAATCCCTGGTTTGGATTTGGCCTTGGTCGCTTTGGCGGTGCCGTGGCCATGAATAATCAGGTTTTGGACAAAACCGATGATTTTGAGTACTTTTACATGGATAATTATTATCTAAAGACTATGGTAGAGATGGGATATCTGGGAATTCTAATATACCTTTTATTGCTGGCAGCTTTTGTAGTATGGGGTATCAGGGCAATATATAGAAGTGGACAGGGTTTTAACAGAGGGATGGGACAGGGTGTTTCCGAACCGCTCAAAAGATCAATCGGTGATCCCCGTGTCCTGGCAGTGTCGATTTTCAGTGGTATGTGCGGGGTTTTGGTGCATTGCTATTTTGAAAATATCTTTGAAGTACCCTACATGATGTCATATTTTTGGGGTTTGGCCGCATTATTGATGTATATAGGATTCTTTAATCAGCGCCTACCCAGCAGATGATATGAAAAACCGTACGATTCAGCAGCGGCAGAGTCTGCAAGATTGCGAGTGTCCAGCAGGTTTTTGTTTCTCATAATCCTGCTAAGATCTTCAAAGGGCAGGCTTTTAAACTGGCTGTGAGGAGCGCCCAGCACAAGTAAATCACTGTCCCGGCAGGAATCGATTAAATCATCTGATGCCAATTCGGGATTCTTAACGAAGGGATCGAAATGAGTCACCTCATATCCACCTTCCCGGAGTAGCTTGGAAAGGGCAAGAATAGGACTTTCTCTTACATCGTCCACATCTCCTTTATAGGTTATGCCTAACAGTGTAACTTTGGGGTTTTTTATTCCCGTCAGGATGGAATCGATTTTAGACATTACGTGATAGGGCATGGAATCGTTTGTTATCCTGGACTGCTGTATTATGTTTGATAGATCGGGTTCCTTTTCCACGATGAACCAAGGGTCTACCGCAATACAGTGACCGCCTACACCAGGACCCGGTTGATGAATATTTACCCGGGGGTGTTTGTTGCAAAGTTCAATAGCTTCCCAGGCGTTTATTCCCAGGCTTTCACAGATTTTTGCCAGCTCATTGGCAAAGGCGATGTTAACGTCCCGGAAGGTGTTTTCTGCTAATTTGCATAACTCGGCTGTTCGTGAGTCAGTTATATAGATTTCTCCTTTGACGAAGGAGGATTTATAGATGTGAGAAATTTTCAGCGCAGATTGACTGTTAATACCACCGGCAATCCTGCTATTATTTACAAGCTCATTTAATATTTGACCTGGGATAACCCTTTCAGGTGAATGTCCTAAATAGAAATCCGTGCCGGGTTTGAGACCGGATTTAGCTAAAATGGGAGCGAGGACTTCATCCACTGTTCCCACAGGTGAGGTGGATTCCAAAATCACCGTATCGCCGATTTTGAGATAGGGGACTATGCTTTCGGCAGCAGAGATGACATGGGACATACAGGCCTTCTTGTCCGAAGTGATGGGTGTTGGGACCGCCAGAATGAATACATGGGATTCCACAGGTTTTAAGGAGCCTTTTAAATTCCCCTCCTTAACCGCCTTGGAAACAAGCTGACCGAGACCTTGTTCCTCAATGATTATCTCACCCTTGTTAAGAGAATCGACCACTTGGGGATTGTTGTCCACACCTGTAACATAGTGCCCGGTGGATGCAAACATGGCAGCGGTCGGCAAGCCTATATAACCTAACCCAATAACGCAAATATTCATATAATAGTCTCCATTTTTAAAATTCAGTTTTACAATTGAGAATATAGCATAAAAACAGATGGATGTAAAGGAAGGTCACATATGGACAAAAGGCGAATGGATATACTTGGAATACCGGTAGATATGGTTGATATGGACCGGGCCCTAAATGTTTTAGATAAGCTTATGGCAGAGGATGGGTGCTCCATGGTGGTTACACCAAATTCTGAAATAATAATTATGGCAGGTAAGAACCGGAAGTTGTGGGAGGCTATCCAGAGTGCTGACCTGGTCATTCCCGATGGGATAGGTTTGGTCTATGCCTCTCGTCTGATGGGAACACCATTAAGGGAAAGGGTTACGGGTTTTGATTTTTTGGCCCGGGCATTAGAAAGATTGGAAGAAAGGGAAGAATCTATTTTCTTGCTGGGTAGTAGACCCGGTGAAGGCGATATGCCGGGGGTTGCCCAGTTTGCGGCGGCAAGAATGAAAAAAAAGCACCCTGGCCTTCTTATTGCAGGCACCCATCATGGCTACTTCACCCCTGAAGAAGAAGAAGGGGTTATAGAGAAAATAAATGACAGCCATGCCGATTTCCTCTGTGTGGCCATGGGAGCACCCAGGCAGGAACTATTTATTATGAGGAATAGGGGCAGGTTGAAATGCAAGGTAGCAATCGGTGTAGGTGGAAGTTTGGACGTATGGGCAGGCAATGTGAAAAGGGCTCCAGAATTCTGGCAAAGAAGTGGTCTTGAATGGCTTTACCGGTTTATAAAGGAACCCAGTCGTTACAAGAGGATGGGAGCTTTGCCTGTTTTTATGATCCGTACCCTTATGGATTCAAGAAAGACCAGAAAAAGGGATACGAATTAACTCTATACCATGATCCGTGCAATGTAGGTGCCTTTTGGAAGGTTATTATCCACCCTAAACTTAAACTGGACTTTCGGATATTTCTGATTAAAAAATATTCGATTGGATTTTTTGTTTCCGACCATATTGGAAAAGGAGACCGTATTGCACAGAAATTCCACTTTAACAGGATTGTTATCGTTCATATGGCCAATTAGCTGGGATTCCAAATCTTCCCGGGCTATTTCGCCCTCAACCAATTGACGAAAGGCTGGATGGTAACCGCTTGCAGACATGATGCCAGAGTCATTAATAAGGTCAGTGCTTTTCAGGCCTACCCTTATTATATTTATACCTTCCCTATCAATTATTCTATACATATCCTTAACGGTTTTAACCATTTCCTCCAAGGGCAGTGGTTTATAGGCTCCGCTTAAATATAGGTCATGTAATCGGGTACCATGTAGAATAACGGTGGGATAGAGTCGCGTAACATCAGGTGAAATTTTGACCGTTTCCCGGGCAGAATCTATGTCCCTTTCATAGGATGTCCCCGGCAGGCCCACCATTAGTTGTATCCCCAGTTGGATCCCATTTTCCTTTATGAGAAAACTACTTTCGTATATGGAATCTCTGTCATGGCCCCGGCAGGACATTCTTAGTACTTCTGGGTTGAAGGATTGAACACCTAATTCTATTAAGTCAACAGTGTATTCCCTCAGGTAGGACAGGATATATTCATCTATATAATCGGGTCGGGTGGATAAGCGAATTTTTCCTATTTTGCCCTTTGACTTATATTCCGATGCTATGGATAGATATTCCTGCTGCATCTTTAAGGGAATCCCGGTGAAACTACCCCCAAAAAAGGCAATTTCCCGATTGTGAATTTCTATGCCCGCTTCTGCTATGGTGGAAAGATTTCTATCTATAATATCCCGCATCTGTTTTCCCGTAGGCGGATGTTGCCTGGCGGTTATTGTTCGTTGATTGCAGAAAACGCAGTTATGGGGACAGCCGATATGGGGTAAAAAGATTGGAATTATTGCATGGGTTTTCACTTCATTTCTCCTTTACACAGAATATATTATACAGGGAGCTTCCCGTTAAGTGAAGTAAACTTTGGCTATCATATTGCCATAGCTGAATTTCAAGTGCATAATAGGGATAATGAGATAGGATTAGTTTGAGGATTTGGAGAATTGACATGGTGGAAATCGGGAATGATTGGGATGAACTGCTAAAGGAAGAATTTGAAAAGGAATACTATCAGGAGCTTCGCCGATTTTTAATCCAAGAATATGGAGAATACCCCGTTTATCCTTCCATGTACGATATTTTCAATGCCTTCAAGTATACGCCTTTTGAAAATGTTAGAGTTGTCATTCTGGGGCAGGATCCATATCATGGGCCGGGGCAGGCTCATGGACTGGCTTTTTCCGTTAATAAAGGAATCCCTATTCCCCCCTCCCTTAAAAATATTTTTAAAGAGTTGGAAAGGGATTTGGGCATTACTGCACCATCCCATGGATGTCTGATCGAATGGGCCAAAAGAGGGGTTTTATTGTTGAATAGCGTGCTGACGGTGAGAGGAGGACATGCGAATTCCCACAGGGGGAAGGGGTGGGAAGAACTGACCGATAAGGTTATGACATTGCTTAATCAAAGGAAGGAACCCATGGTATTTATGCTTTGGGGCGGACAGGCTAAGACAAAGGCTCGCCTGTTGTCCGGGAAAAGACACCTAATGTTGACGGCAGCCCATCCCAGCCCCTTGTCGGCGTTTAATGGATTTTTTGGCTGCGGTCATTTTTCTTTAACCAATGAATTTTTAAAGGGTTATGGAAGTGAAATAGATTGGGGTTTATCAGATTGTAGGTAGTATGGGACAGCAATCCCCTGTGGAGGAAATATGATGGATAGCATGGAGTATATTAAGGGGTACATAGAGCGTGCCAGAGAGGCTCAGGCAATTTTTGAGGGATACGATCAGGGAACGGTGGATTTGGCGGTTATGTCTGCAGGAAGAGTAATTTATGACAATAGCGAAATCCTTGCCAAAATGGCAGTAGAAGAAACGGGAATGGGTAAGTATGAGGACAAGGTACTAAAAAATAAGAGCAAGGCATCCATAATATGGAACAGCCTTAAGGGTAAAAAATCAAGGGGAATCATTCACAGAAATCCTGTTACGGGCATTGTTAAAATTGCAAAGCCCATAGGCATAGCGGGAGCTATAACGCCTAGCACAAACCCTATTGTTACACCTATGAGCAACGCAATGTTTGCTTTAAAGGGGGGGAATGCCATAATAATCACTCCTCACCACAGTGCGGTCAAATGCAGCGGTGAAACGGTAAGGCTTATTAGAAACCAATTGGAGGAGCTTGGGTTGCCGGTGGATCTGGTTCAGATACTGGATAGACAATCCAGGGAGAACACCGGAAACCTTATTTCATCCGTAGATGTTGTCATAGCCACCGGAGGAATGGGAATGGTTCATGCTGCATATAGTTCAGGAAGGCCGGCTTTAGGCGTGGGTGCCGGCAATGTTCAATGCATAATTGATAGGGGGGTCGATTATGAGGATGCTGTTGAGAAAATAATTGTGGGACGTGGATTTGATAATGGAATAATATGTTCGGCAGAACAAAGCGTTATATGTCCTGAGGAAGAATTAAATAAAATCATGGGAATCTTTGAGATTATGGGAGCTTATGTAGTGAGGGGTGAGGATGAAAGGATAAGGCTTAGGGAAACCATGTTCGTGGATGGCTCCATTAACAGGCATACGGTAGGGAAAAACCCCTGGCAGATAGGTCGGCTTGCAGGCATACCGATCCCCGAAGATGCCCGTATTATAGTAGTTGGGGCTCAAGGTACGGGAAATGAGGATCCCCTTGCAAAGGAAAAGATGTGCCCGGTTATAGCGGCCTTTTCCTATGGGAGCTTTCCGGAAGCGGTGGAAATTGCCAGGGTAAATTTGGAGGCGGAAGGAAAAGGGCATAGCGTATCTATCCATTCAAATAATGAGGCGAACATCGAATATGCCGGGGAGAAGCTTTGCGTTTCACGATTTCTGGTCAATCAGGTGTGTGCCAGCAGTGCGGGAGGCAGTTTTTTTAATGGCCTCAATCCTACCAACACATTGGGTTGCGGTTCCTGGGGGCGTAACAGTATTTCCGAAAACCTCACTTACTATCATCTCATCAACATTTCACGGATAGCTTACCATAGGCCCGGCAATCATGTGCCTGATGATGAGGAACTTTGGTCATTATCCAAAGGGCTCGATGAAGGGGATTCCAAAGTAATCTGCCAGAGAGAGGGATAAATTGCGTGCAATCAGATCTATGTTATTGGCAATCCATAGGGCATCTTCATAATTATCGTGGTATGCGATTTCAACTAAGACGGAGGGAGCGATTACCTGGCGCAGCTCGGCTAATGCAGTGGTGGGAACAACCATGATAAGATCCGGATTAGGATAGATTAGCTTTAGGTTGTTGGCTATAATCTGGGCAGCCCTTTCTCCTTCTAAACTGGTAGTATAGTAATAGACCTCCGGCCCCTGATAAGTACCGGCTATGGCCTCGGGGGAGGCGTTTGAGTGAAGGGCCAGGTGTAGATCGTAGTTTCCGGCATTGGATTGGGCTATTACGGCAGATAAGGTGTCGTTTGGGTTGTTCCGGGTAAAATCTATCCCCATTGCCCTGAGATAGGGAACCATGGCATCGGCTATGAGATTCATATAGTACTCCTCATTTCCCCCGATGATGTATTGGTTGAATTCTTGCAAGGAAGGGCTTAGATAAATGGAAGGCATAAGGTGTTCTCCTTTCAATTATGCAGGCTAATGCATGCAATATTTTATAGCATATAGTTTAAGTATATGGCGGAAGAAAAAAAGTGTTCCTTCGTTATAAGAGGATTAGGGTATGTATGAAAAGACAATAGAAATATTAATAAAAATTGGATTTGCGGCGGCTATGCTGGCGATAGGCTATATAGTTATATTGATAATTCTGTATTTTTTAAAGCGTACATTGAAGCATACCGGGCCTGATGAATCCCTCCATGGATTTATAGTAAATATGGTAAGGATAGCATTGCTGGTTGTTCTGGCCATGATGATATTAAGCTTTCTCAATATTCCCACAGGACCCCTGATAACGGTCTTAGGTGCTGCCGGTGTTGCAGTGGCTCTGGCCATGAAAGATAGCCTTGGCAATTTTGCCGGAGGAATCCTGATACTTTTTACCAAGCCTTACAGCAAGGATGATTATATTGAGGATCTGGAGATTGCTGGGTTGGTGGAGAAGATTGACCTTCTTTATACCACTTTGAAAACCCTGGATAACAAGAATATAATCATTCCAAACGGGAAGTTGGCTAATTCCACCGTAATAAATTATTCCAAAGAACCTATGCGGCGGTTAGATAGAAGATATAACATTGCCAGCGGTGAGGATGTTGGAAAGGCCATGGAAATCCTGTGGAACGTATCTGAGATGACAGAGGGTGTTTTAAAAGAGCCCAGGCCTTTGATAGGAATATATTCCTGGGAGAACGGGTTGATAGCCTTGGACATGAAGGTATGGGTAAAAACGGAGAATTTTATAGACATGGGCTATATCCTTCATGAACAGGTCAAGATGGCC
The DNA here is from genome assembly GCA_050953445.1 of Anaerovoracaceae bacterium. Taxonomy (GTDB): domain Bacteria; phylum Bacillota; class Clostridia; order Peptostreptococcales; family Anaerovoracaceae; genus JBMNMS01. Next base: position 265,504 of record JBMNMS010000001.1, on the reverse strand, counting down.
TTCGATGTGGCTGATATAAAGATTCCCGCACCCCAAATGGACATAAGGATGAAAAAATCATAGCAAAGTAATAAACCCATCCTGCCAACCGAAGGAGAAGGAAGAATGTATCAAGAAATAACAAGGAAGAAAAAGATATTAGAAAACAGGAAACCCTATCCTGTTGAAGTGTCCAATTACCTGCAGGAATTGGATTCGTTAGATTTCATTTACTCCATCTTATTTCTGGACGGAAGCAATGCAAAAAGGGATGATGTGCAGGCTATAATCCGTGGGGACATTAGAGAAAATGTGTCGGTAAGCGACCATACAACCATTGCGAAATATCGTCAAGGTATAGAAGAGATACGATTTATGGTTGATATCCATACAGACCTTACGGAAAAATCTTTGTTTCAAATATATGAAGCAATGTATAAGCCCTTTGTTCAAGGTTATAGAAAAAGCAACCCGGTAATAGAGGAGATTGATTACAGACCACCCCATTTTTTTGAAATAGAGGAACAGATGCAGGTACTGTTTTACTGGCTTTATTCAAATGGAGAAGGGGAAAACCCGATAGTAAGGGCGGCGCAGCTGCATAACAGGATAATTGAAATATATCCTTTTGAGAATGATTCCCTGGCTATGGCACGTATAGTAGCACAGTATTATTTGCTAAGGCATGGTTTTCCTTTTATTCCTTGGGATGTAGGAATAAAGCAATACCATAGTGCCATAATGAAGTACCTGGATAATGAAGAATATCAACCTATCTATCAAATTTTAGAAAGTGGAATCTACAATAAAATGGAGTTGTTATTACAATTAACCTTAGAATAGGGACAGTTTTAATTCAATACAACATTTCTTCGACTCTATCCGGTGAGGTCCCTCCGGAGGAACGCTTGGATGCGACACAGGCTTCCGGGGAAATGTTCTCAAATATATCCTCTTCGAAATAATGGGAAAAATTTTTAAACTCTGTTAAAGTCAAGTCCTCTAAAATTTTTTCCTTTTCGATGCAGTAAAGCACCAGGCTGCCTATGATCTCATGGGCTTTGCGAAAAGGGAGTCCCTTGCGAACCAGGTAGTCTGCACAGTCGGTAGCATTCATAAATCCCATCTTTGCGGATTTTTTCATCACGTCCTTGTTAAATTTAATGGTATCCATTAACCTGGCAAATATGTTAAGGCAGTCGATTAGAGTATCGCCAGCATCAAAGAGAGGGGGCTTGTCCTCCTGCATATCCTTATTATAGGCCAGGGGAAGGGATTTCATTACGGTTAAAAGGGCAGTCAGATCACCGTAGACTCTGCCGGTTTTCCCCCGGATAAGCTCTGCCATGTCCGGATTCTTTTTTTGGGGCATTATGCTGCTTCCTGTGCTGTAGGCGTCATCCATTTCAACAAAACCGAATTCTTGGGAATTCCAGATTATAAGTTCTTCGCAAAATCTTGAAAGGTGCATCATAGTTATTGCGCAGCAGGATACAAATTCTATGGCGAAATCACGGTCGCTCACCCCATCCATGGCATTTTTACAAAGCTGGGAAAAATTTAGCTGGGAAGATAGATAGTTTCTATCCGTATCAAAGGAGGTGCCGGCCAGTGCACCCGACCCTAATGGAAGACAATCCGTACGCTTAAAGCAGTCTGAAAATCTATCTTCATCCCTTTGAAACATTTCATGGTATGCCATTAGATGGAAGGCCAGGCTAATGGGCTGAGCATGTTGTAAATGAGTATATCCGGGCATTATGGTATGAAGGTTGCGAGAAGCAAGCTCCTTGAGACTCCTTTTTAATTGGCGCAGGAGGTGGATTATTTCATCTATCCTCTCTTTTTGATAAAGTCTAAGATCGGTAGCAATCTGGTCGTTTCTGCTTCGTCCGGTGTGAAGCCGCCTGCCCACATCCCCGATTCTATCCGTCAGGATGCTTTCTATATTCATATGGATATCTTCCAGATCCGCCGACAAAGAAACCTTTCCATTTTCAATATCGTTTTTTATCTCCAGCAGATGATGGCAGATTAAATCTGCGTCTTCCCGTGAGATTATCCCCTGTTTAGAAAGCATTTTAGCATGAGCTATGCTGCCTTTTATATCCTGCTCATATAATCTTTTATCCACGTCTATTGAGGCGCCGAAACGGTCAGCCGATTCACAGGTTTCTCGTGAAAACCTGCCTTTCCAAAGCTTCATTTGGGAGGGGCCTCCTTCCTTTTCTGGTTTTGAATAGCTCTGATTTTAAGAGGTAGGGAAAACAGGTTAATGAAACCTTCGGCATCTTTTTGATCAAATACCTGCTCATCCTCAAAGGTTGCAAAGCTTTTGTCATAAAGGGAGTAGGGCGACCTCACTGCAACGGCAGCAGCATTGCCCTTATAGAGCTTCATCCTCACCGTTCCTGTAACCTGTCTCTGGGTGTCATCTACGAAGGCATCTATGGCTGAGCGAAGAGGGGTGAACCAAAGGCCGTCGTAAAGAAGCTGGGCGTATTTCTGGGAAATTAAGTTCTTATACGCCATCGTATCCCTATCCAATATGAGTTTTTCCAAATGGTTATGGGCCTTGTAGAGTATGGTGCCGCCGGGGGTTTCATATACCCCCCTTGACTTCATGCCAACCAACCGGTTTTCAATAGTATCCACCGTGCCTATACCGTGTTGACCACCGATTTTGTTGAGAAATTGCAATAAGGGGAGAGGATCCATAGCTTCCCCACCTATTCCTTTGGGGATTCCCTCCTGAAAATCTATATCCACATAGACCGCCTGATCCGGGGCATTTTCCGGTGAAAGGCTCATGACGTAAATATGGGATTTGTGCTCTGTCCAAGGATCTTCTAAGCTACCGCCTTCGTGGCTTGTGTGCCAAATGTTTTGATCCCTACTATAGATTTGTTCTTTCGTTTGAGTTATGGGGATATTGTGTTTCCGGGCATAGTTTATGCAGTCCTCTCGTGATCTTAAATCCCATATGCGCCAGGGGGCAATTATTTCAATGAAGGGATCGAATGCCCTTATAGTGGCTTCGAATCTTACCTGATCGTTACCCTTGCCTGTTGCTCCATGGACGATGGCGGCAGCACCTTCTTCCCATGCTATTTCTACCAGCTTTTTAGAAATAAGGGGTCTGGCCATGGAGGTCCCTAAAAGATAATCGTTTTCATAGATGGCACCGGCTTTTAGGGTGGGCCATATATAGTCAATAATGAATTCTTCCTTTAAATCCAGGACATAAGCTTTTGAAGCTCCTGTAGCATAGGCTTTTTCCATAATTGCAGCAAAATCTTCATCCTGTCCTACATCGCAGCAGACGGCTATAACATCATAATTATAATTATTTTTCAGCCACGTGATGATGACGGATGTATCTAAGCCGCCTGAATATGCAAGAATAGCTTTATCTCTTCCCATAAAAAATACCTCTCATCAAAATAGAAAGTGTTAGTTAGAGAAAGTATAGCATTTACATTGTGGTTGTGCAATGCCGAAGAATCATGAACAATTGTCACTATGGTTATTAGAAAATTTTAAAGGCATATGTTGATATAAGGTGTATGGAAGGCTTTGCTATGGTATTATAAAAGGGAGGACAATGCACCCGGTGATACAAATAAATACATGTGGAAAGGTACCAGTTTATGAATAATCCTTTTATTTTTGAGGAAATATCAAGTTTAATAAATATTGGCAAGGTCTTAAAGGAGGTTCCCATGAGTTCTTATACTTCTTTTAAGGCGGGAGGCCGGGCATCGGTGTTTGTTGAACCCGGTTCCCTTGATGAATTGAAGGATATTATCTACTATTTGAATTGCAGCGACACACCTTACTATATCCTGGGAAACGGAACCAATACATTGGTGAGGGATGGCGGATATAAGGCGGTTATAATCCACATAGGAGAAGCCTTTGCAGCGATAAAGGTGGAAGGGGAAAGAATATTTGCAGGGGCTGGTGCTCTTCTTTCATCGGTAGCCCTTAGGGCTTTGGAATATGAATTATCCGGTATGGAATTTGCAGGAGGAATACCGGGGTCGGTAGGTGGGGCGGCCTTTATGAATGCAGGTGCTTACGATGGGGAGATGAAGCAGGTGGTGGAAGAGGTCAGAATTCTTAGCGGAAAGGGGGATGGGGAATACAGCCTTTCCGGTGGAGAGATGGAGTACGGATACAGACATAGTCTTTTAATGGAGCGATGTGATATAGTGCTACAGGTACGATTTAAAACCTGGAAGGGAGATGGAAAGACAATACAGGAAAAAATGAAAGACTTTACCATTAGACGAAATGAAAAGCAGCCGCTGCGCTATCCTAGCGCGGGAAGTTTCTTCAAACGCCCTCCCGGGTATTTCGCCGGGAAATTAATAGAAGATGCAGGGCTTAAAGGTCTTTCTCTGGGGGGGGCAAGGGTTTCTCCCCTCCATGCGGGTTTCCTCATAAATGAAAAAAATGCGACAGCCACTGAAATCATTCAACTAATGGAGGTAGTGCAGCAAACGGTTCTTAACAATTCCGGCATTTTGCTTGAACCGGAGGTTAGAATTATAGGGGAAGATGGGCCAGGGCAGCTATGAAGAAATATAAGATGAAATATGATATCCATACTCACACAGTTTTTTCCCATGGGAAGGGCACCATTGAGGACAATGTGAAGGTAGCCTTGGAAAAGGGACTTGAAAGGGTGGGAATTTCCGATCACGGGTCGGGGCATCTTTTATATGGTATAAAGAAATCCAGCCTGGGAATTATGCGGGAAGAGATAGATAGGCTGAGGGCCATTTATCCTCAGATTAGGATAGATTTAGGAATAGAGGCCAATATAATGGATTTGGACGGAACACTGGATATTGGTGTGGAGGAGCTTACCTATCTGGATTACGTGTTGGCCGGATATCATTATGGTGTTTTGGGAAAAAACCCTTTAAAAGCCACCGGATCCCACATATCAAATTTTCTTAACCTCAATTTTTCAAAGAGTGCTAATACGGACAGAATAATCGCTGCTTTATATGGGAATGAAATATCAATTCTGACTCATCCGGGGGACAAGGGACCTGTTGATATATTTGAAATCGCCAAAGCCTGTCATGATACGGATACCCTTATGGAGATCAGCACCTGGCACTCCCATTTGACTGTTGAGGAGATAAGGATTTGCGCCAAAACCGAAGTGAAGTTTGTGATAAGTAGCGATGCCCACAGCCCGGAACGGGTGGGAACCTTTCAAGGAGGGCTGTCAAGGGCTATTGAGGCCGGCTTGGATATGGAAAGAATAGATAATATAGAAGTTTGTGAATTTAGGGATTGAGGTAGGTCGTTAGGCAAAAGGAGGTCTTTTATGGAGGTCGTAGTAATCACAGGTCTATCCGGGGCGGGCAAAAGCCAGGCAGTAAACTGTATGGAGGATATGGGTTATTATTGCATAGATAATATGCCACCGGGTTTGATAAAGGATTTTATTAAATTGACAGGGCAGAATAAAATGAAAATTGATAAGGCGGCTTTTGTAATAGATATCAGGGGAGGGGAATTTTTTGACGATATGCGGACGGTTTTAGCTGAATTAAAAGAATCCATCCCATCTATGAAAACCCTTTTTCTCGAGGCATCTGACGAAATTTTAATAAGGCGATATAAGGAAACCAGAAGAGCGCATCCCCTGGCTACCGATGGGGGGAATGTTCCGGAGGGCATTGTTAGGGAACGTAAAAGACTGTATCCGGTGAGAAAAATGTCAGATTATATAATTGACACTTCGGAAATGAAGGCTGCCGATCTATATCGGGAGATTCATTCCCTTTTGTTTCCGGATCAGGAGGATAGGGATTTTTCCATAATGGTCACTTCCTTCGGATTCAAGTACGGGATTCCCCTTGATGCGGATATGGTCTTTGATGTTCGATTCATCCCCAATCCGTTTTATCTGGCAAGCATGAGGAATCTGACCGGTAATAGCAAAAAGGTTCAGGAATATGTGATGAAATTTCCGGAGGCATCTATATTTTTAAACCGTGTTAAAGAAATGATAATTGATCTGATTCCTTTATATATAAGGGAGGGCAAGCGGCACCTGGTTCTATCCTTCGGTTGTACCGGAGGCCATCATCGCTCTGTGACCATGGCGAATATCCTGTCTGAAGACCTTTTAGATAAAGGGATAAAGGTTGTTACCACCCATAGAGATTTGTAAGGAATTATTAAAAATGATATAATATCACTGGGGATGGGTAGTTATTTCCATAGAGAAAAGAGGTTTAAAATGGAGAAATTGATAATTAACGCTTCCATATGCGGAGCGACTGTAAAAAAAGAACAGAACCCGGCGGTTCCATATACTATCGAAGAATTGGCTAGGGAGGCCAAATCTGCATATGAAGCAGGTGCTTCCATTATACATTTACATGTGAGGAGGGATGATGGTAGCCCCACCCAGGACAGAGACAGATTTCAGGAAGCCGTCGATGCTATACTGGCGGTCTGTCCCGATGTGATAATTCAACCATCGACCAGTGGAGAATCCGGAATGTCGGATATGGAAAGACTAAGTTCCCTAAATATCGTTCCCAAGCCTGAAATTGCACCTATAACCTGCGGAACACCCAACATGGGAGGGAACAATATCTTTGTGAATACAAACGATACCATATTTAATTTTGCGAAGATTATGAAGGAAAAGGGTATAAAACCTGAATTGGAGGTCTTTGACAAAGGAATGATAGACATAGCGGCAAAAGCCGACAAATTAGGGCTTTTTGAACATCCCCTTCATTTCAATCTCCTTTTGGGTATTCAGATGGGAGCCACATTGAGGGATCTGGTGTTTCTCGTGGACAGCCTGCCTCCGGGATCCACCTGGGCTGCTACCAGCGCAGGCAGCAAAACCACCATGGCAATTGCTTCTGCCGCCATAGTCATGGGGGGACATATAAGAATAGGATTCGAGGATACGATTTATATTGAAAAGGGGGTATTGGCTGAAAGCAATGGGCAATTGGTGGAGAAAATTGTCAAGCTGGCCAGATTATTAGGCAGGGATGTGGCAACCCCTGATGAAGCACGAAGAATCCTATCTTTGAGATGAATGCAGAAAACCCCATAAGGTGGTGATAAATCCATGTCCTTTTCCGCAGAGACAAAAAGGGAATTGTCACGTGTAGAGACAGAGAAGAAATGCTGTGCCCCGGCGGAAATAGCCGGGTTTATCAGGGTGTGCGGATTAATAAATATGGACCACAGTGGCGAGGTTAGCCTAAAACTGACTACGGAGAATCCTGCCATCGCAAGGCTATATCTTAAAAAGATAAGGGGTTACTTTAAGGTTCATGCCAACCTTCATATAGGAAAGAGTAAGGTTTTAAAAAAGGGCCATACCTATGAGATAGCCATAGATGGGAAGGATGGAGCCGAGCAGATACTGAGGGAAGTTGGAATTTTAAGGGTTAAGGAAGGTTACGACTATATCGCTTCGGATATTTACGAGGAAATAATTAAAAGAAAATGCTGTAAAAAGGCCTATTTGAGAGGCGTTTTTATCGGTGCGGGAACCATAAGTGATCCTGAAAAGGGATATCATTTAGAGATGGTTGTGGATAATGAAATTCTTGCATCGGATTTAAGAAGGCTAATAAATAGCTTTGGTTTGCGCTCTAAGATAGTAAAAAGGAGAAAGCATTATGTGGTCTACTTGAAGGAGGCTGAACAGATTATCGATTTTCTAAATATTTTAGGTGCTCATGGACAACTTTTGGAAATAGAAAATATTCGCATATTAAAAGATATTAGAAATCGAACTAATAGAATAGTAAACTGTGAAAGCGCAAATCTGGATAAAACGGTCAATACAGCATATAGACAAATTGAAAGCATAAAAACCATTGAAAAATTGGCAGGCCTGGATTCGCTCAGCCCAAGGCTTGCGGAAGCTGCCGATTTAAGATTAAAGAATCCCCAGGCTTCATTGGAGGAATTAGCGTCCATGACCAATCCTCCCGTTAAAAAGTCGGGAATATATCACAGGCTTCGTAAAATTGATGAAATTGCTGAGAAACTAAGAAAGGGAGTGTTTTTGTGATTTTTACCGATGAACAGCTAAAGTATTTAAGGCTTCTTTCAGAAAGCTATCCAACCATAGGTGAAGCCAGTTCCGAAATAATAAACCTTATGGCCATATTAAATCTGCCAAAGGGAACGGAACACTTCATAAGCGACATTCATGGTGAATATGAATCGTTTCTACATATATTGAAAAATGCATCGGGGGTCATTAAGCTTAAAATTGATGATGCCTTTGGAGATACGCTAACCCCCAATGAAAAAAAGTCTCTGGCGACCTTAATATATTACCCCGAACAGAAATTAGAGATTATCAAAGAGACTGAGCAGGATATGGATGCTTTTTACAGGAAGACATTGCGTCAGTTGATAATTCTATGTGGTCTTACAACCAAGAAATACAGCAGATCCCATGTAAGAAAGCAGATACCCAGGGAGTATGCCTATATCATTGAGGAGCTTCTTTATGGTGCCATAAGTGATGTTCAGAAGCAGGAATATCAAAAGAGCATAATTGATAGTATCTTAGAAATCAATGCTGCAGACGATTTTATAATAAAAATTTCCGGTCTCATAAGTCGGGTTTCGGTTCACAGGCTTCATGTACTTGGTGATATATATGATAGGGGGCCGGGGGCTGAAATCGTTATGGACGCACTTAAAAAGCATCACAGCGTAGATATACAATGGGGTAATCACGACATACTTTGGATGGGTGGTGCGGCAGGTAATGGGGCATGTATAGCTAATATTATAAGAATTTGCACCAGGTATGACAATCTTCATACCTTGGAGGTGGGTTATGGAATTAGTATTCGCCCCCTGGTGACCTTTGCCTTATCCACCTATGCGGATGATCCCTGTTCAAGTTTCAGACCCAGGGTTAGCAAGGAGGACTTTTTGTATGCGTCGGATATGAACTCACTTTCGAAGATAAATAAAGCTATCGCCATCATACAGTTTAAACTGGAAGGTCAACTTATAAAGAAGCATCCTAACTATAAAATGGAGGCTTTGCGCCTACTTCACAAGGTTAATTACGAGGAGGGAACCGTTGAGATCGATGGAAAAACCTATGAGATGAACGATAAGAATTTTCCCACCATAGACCCTAAGGATCCCTACCGCCTTACGGAAGGTGAAGCTACTGTGGTTGAGCGATTGACACAGGCGTTTTTGGAAAGCGAGATACTGCAGGAGGATGTGCAGTTCCTATTTGCCAAAGGCAGCATGTATAAATGCTATAATGGAAATTTGTTGTTCCATGGTTGTATTCCTATGGATGAGGATGGAGAGTTTACCGAGGTGTTTACCAGCACAGGTTCGGCAAGGGGAAAGGAATGGATGGATGAGGCGGAAATACTGGCAAGGCAAGGTTATTTCGATGAACCGGGAACTCCCCAGAAGCAAAGGGGTATCGATTTCTTCTGGTACCTATGGTGTGGCTATAATTCACCCTTGTTCGGGAAGAAAAAAATTACAACATTTGAAAGATGCTTCATAGATGATGAAAGTACTTGGCGTGAGGCGAAAAATCCATACTACTCACTTGTGGAAAACGAGGAGATAGTTGAAAAGATAGCCTTGGAATTCGGGCTTTCTCCCGGGACATCCCATATTATAAATGGCCATATGCCTGTAAAGAAGGGAACCAATCCGGTGAAGGCAAACGGTAGAGTCTTTGTAATTGATGGAGGTTTTGCAAAAGCCTATCAAAAGACTACCGGAATCGCAGGATATTCGTTGATACATAATTCCTATGGCTACATTCTAACAGCCCACCAGGCCTTTGAATCCGCAGAAAAAGCGGTTCAGGAAGAACAGGATATAATATCAACCCAGGTAGCCAAGGCCGAGATAACCGGGCGCATATTAAATAAAGCCACTGATACAGGCAGGGAATTGCAGAATAAAATAGATGACTTAAAAATGCTTTTAAGGGCATATAGGAACGGCGCAATTAAACAAAAATAGGCCATAATACATATATGAAAGGCGGACAATCGGTTAATGGACATAAATATTACACCTGGAAAGTTGTCAGGGAGCATAAGAGCTATTCCATCCGGATCACATGCACAGCGGGTGTTTATATGTGCTGCTTTGGCGGATCGCCCCACCGATGTTTTAATGAAGGGGGATTCGAAGGATGTTGAAATCCTTATGAAGTGTTTAAGGTCTTTAGGCGCACATATTAAGGTGTTAAAGGAGGATCGCTTTCGGGTTGAACCTATATCGAAGAAGGGCAATAAAAAAACAAATGTAGTGTTGCAATGCGGAGATAGCGCAAGTACATTCAGATTCCTATTGCCTGTTGCGGCGGCTATCAAGGAAAATGTAACACTGGAAGGAGACGGTCGGCTTGTTAGCTTGCCTATGGAGCCCATTAAGGAGGCATTGAGCCGGCAGGGGTGCAGAATAACAGGTGAAGGAATGCCTCTATCCATAAAGGGAAGATTGAAACCGGGAGTCTTTCACCTTCCCGGTGAGATAAGCGCACAATGGGTTACAGGTCTTATACTGGCAGCAACCACTATGAAGGGAGATAGCGAGATAATATTGGATGTTCATCTTGAGGAAGAGGATTATGTGGATTTGACCAGGGATGTGCTGGAACGCTATGGAGTAGATGTTTATGAGCAGCCAAAGGGCTATATAATCCCGGGAAAGCAAAATTTCAAGGCTCCTCGAGAAATTAGAATAGAAGGGGATTGGATCACCTCGGCATTTTGGATGGCGGCAAATGCTCTGGGTAACAAAATTAACTGCGAGGGGTTGAACCAAAGATCGGTTCAGGGAAATAGGAGGATACTAACCTTGCTTCAGTCCATAGAGGATGGTGGGGTAATAGATTGTTCTCACATCCCCGATTTGGTGGCACCTCTTGGGGTTGTGGCGGCTGTTACCCCGGGAACCATCCGCTTTGAAAACTGCGAAAGACTGAGATTGAAGGAGATTGACAGGTTGGATGCCCTAATTAATGCCCTTGTGGCAATAGGGGCAAACATATCTGAATCGGGAAACGGTTTTACCGTACAAGGGAGAGAAAGCCTTGAAGGAGGCCCAGTGGACGCCATGGGGGATTATAGCATAGGTATGGCCATGGCCATTGCCGCCACCTGTTGTCGGGAGGAGATGACCATTATTGGGGGAGAGGGTATAGAAAAAATCTATATTAATTTTTTTGACGAATACAAAAAATTAGGCGGTAAGGTTAAAATAAATGGGTAGGGGTATTAGTCGGGGAGATGATTTTTATCGATCCTTAAAGTGGATACTTCTTTGGATGGGCCTTGCGTTGATATGCAATATTGGTGTATTGGTTTTCATGGGGAAGGAATTGGCTCTGGAGTTCTTCGGCTGTTATTTAATTGAATTAAGCCTGAGTGTGGACAATCTATTTGTATTCATGGGAATATTCATTAGTTTTGGCATTAGGAACAAAGGGCAACATAGGGTTTTAGCCTATGGAATAATAGGTGCTATAATACTTCGCTTCCTTTTCATCATGCTGGGTGCCAGAATTATTGGACGCTTTGAGTGGGTTTTATACATTCTTGGCGGAATATTGATAATCGGCGGGATAAGGATGGTTTTGGAGAAGGGAGGTCATGATGGCGTAGGTAAAGGTTGGATTATAAGGGTTATGGGAAGATTCATGCCCATAGCCCACGACTATACCGGTGATAACTTCATCGTTAAAAGGAAGGGCCGGTGGATGGCGACTCCTTTGCTTGCAGCGGTGTTTGTGGTGGAGTTATCTGACATTGCTTTTGCCATCGATTCCGTACCGGCAGCCTTTTCAATTTCCACCCATCCCTTTATAATTTATGTTTCAAATATCTTTGCCGTTTTGGGATTGAGGCAGATGTATTTTGTTTTGGAGCATCTACACGAACGTTTTAAATACATAAAATATGGGGTCGGTGGCATACTGTTTTTCACTGGTACCAAACTGGGTATGTTATATTTCGATGTGGACATTTCAACCAGGTTTTCAATCATGTTCATTTTGACAACAATTATTCTAACAATGATCCTATCGGTTCATAGTGGCAGAAATATCAGAGCGATAGGGAGGAAATTTTAACCTCATCGATTCGCTTTGAACAGACGCAAAGGCTGTAGCCTGCTATAAATGTCAGGTGCTTGAAGGTTACCCTTTCCATCTTACCCATGGCAATAAGGCTTTCATTGTCTATTACTGAAAAGGAGCTGCTTTCCTTAATGAAGCCTGTCCCAATGTACTTAACGTAGCTTTCCTTGGCGGTCCATAGGGAGAAAAAATCCTCATAATTGCCGCCTTTTAAAAAGATATCCTCTAAGGGGTGAAAAAATCTTTGTGAGAGTCTGGCATAGTCTCCCTTCCGATGTTCCTGTAGGTCCAAGCCTAAGGGTGCCTGAGAAAAACCGCAGATCCAATAATCACCGCTATGGGATATGGAGAAATTGACCTGAGGGGAATTGGGGAAATAAGGTTTGCCCCATTTGTTTTTATGAACAGTTTTCACATCGGTAGGGGGGCAGCTTTTTTCTTTTAAATAGAGATTTGCTGCAAGGTGTAGCTTCTCGCTTTTAGAAAGATCCGTGTCCATTTTGCAGTAATAAATGCGGATGTCGTTCCTGCCCATAGCTATTGAACACCCCTTATGCGCATGTATTCGATTACATCCCTGACCTGGTGAAGGGGCCAAATGTCTCTGGCGGGAATATCTATGTCGAATCTTTCCTCGAAAATAGCTATTATATTCATAACATCGAAAGAGTTTAATTCCAGATCTTTGACAAAATCCGTATCGTAGGTTAAATTGGATTTCCCGGTGACTTCATACACTATTTCCCTGACAATTTCTATCATGGTGTCCTCCTATTCAATATGCCTTTTGATTTTTTGTAGGGGCGTTTTAAAAAACTCGTTTTCACGAATATTGATCATCTGTATTTGCTGGTAGGATGGCAGCTTCTGGTTTAGTTCTTCTATGCTCTTATGCAGGTTCTGCAGAATTTCATAGGATCCCATTCCCTCCGTAAGCTGGGGGTCGGGATATATGCTTACGGCTACCTTGACATCATCGATGGATGCTCCGCTGGAAGCACCATAGACAACAGCATCTTTTATTGTGGGGATGTTTGACAGTTGGGCCTCAATTATTTCCGGTGAAAGCTTTTTGCCGTTTTTAAAGACTATGAGATTCTTTTTTCGTCCGGAAATATGGAGAAAACCTTTTTTGTCAACATGGCCCACATCCCCGGTTTTAAACCAGCCGTCATGGAGCACCTCCTCAGTCAAATCAGGATTTTTATAATATCCTTTCATTACGGATGGACCCTTAACCCATAGTTCGCCATCAACGAATTTATACTCATAGCTGGGTAGAATATGGCCTGCTGAGCCGGTGCGGTTTGAAAAGTTTCTGTTTACTGAAATCAATGGGGCACATTCGGTAGCACCATATCCTTGTAAAACCAATATTCCAAACATGATCATTTCGTCTGACAGGGATTTTGACAGATGTGCTCCGCCGCATGAAATGAAATGTACCTGTCCTAAAATCTTTTCCTTAATCAGAGTTAGCTTATGCTTTTTCCAGGATAGGCGGAAAGGTTGTAAAAACAAGTTTATGTTAATAAGTCGCTGAACTTTATCCTTCATCCCTGCCTTTTCCAATTGGAGCCAAAGGTTCCTTTGCAATGTTTCTACCAGCAGTGGAACGGCAATTAGGGTTTTAGCATCTGCCAGTAGCATATCCCGAATGGCGGTTTTAATATCCCCATTTATATATATGTGGGCTCCACGAACCATGTTCCCAAGAACACCGCAGTTCAAGCTATAGACGTGGTAGAAGGGAAGGGCTGTAAAAACTGTTTCGTCCGGTGTAAGTGTTACCATGGATTCGCTTATGTTATAAAGATGATTCCTTTGGCTTAACATTACGGGCTTTGATGTGTTGGTGGTCCCTGAGGTATACACTATTGAACCTAACTGATCCGGGTTTATGGCTATGGATTCATAGTTTCTAATGCCTTTTTCCCGAAGATCCTTTCCCAACTGAAGAAGACGGCCAAGGGAGCGTTCTCCATCCATATCATCAGTGATTATATAGAGACCTTTCACATCTTCTGAGTGAAGCAAGGGCTCACAGATACCGGCCTGGGTTGGTGAGGTAAAGATTACACGGCTATCCGCTCGCTGAATCATGTCCCTTATTGCATCCTCAGGCTGCTCAATATCTATGCAGACTGCTACGCCTCCCGTACAAAGGCAGGCTAGATAAATGAGAATCCAATGATAGCTATTTTCTCCTACTATCGCTATATGCTCCCCGTTAAAACTTAGATGAATGAAAGCCTCCCCTAAACTTATCACATCCTTTTCCAAATCCGAAAAGGAATGGCGCTCCTCCTCTTTTTTCTTATTAAAGGAGGAAATGGCTGGCATGTCTCCATATTTTTGAGCCAGACCGGACACGTATTGTGGAAATGTATCGTAAAAATCAATTTTGTTAAATGGATAAGCGCTCATTTGATACCTCCTTCAACGGCATAGGTCCATGCCAATTCCTTAGTGATGATATCGCGGTTTTTCAAGACTTCTAAAAATGCGTCCACACAGCTTCCGCAAAACTGGGTTTCCTTGCCTTCTTGTAGCTGGGATATGGCTATCTGATAATCGAAATTACTGCGGTATTGCCTGTTCGATGTCATGGCATCAAAGGCATCGACTATTGAAATAATTTTGGATTCTAAGGGTATTTGTTCCCCTTTCAAACCGTTGGGGTATCCATTGCCGTCTATTCGTTCATGATGATTCAAAACTATGGGTGCGATTTCATGAAAAAGTGAAATTGATGAGAGAATTTGATAACCTCGTAAAGGGTGCTCCTTTATGATGGCAAATTCCTCCTTCGTCAAGACCGTATCCTTAAGAAGCAGTCGATCCGGTATACCCATTTTCCCTATGTCATGAAACAACCCTGCAACTCTAACCCTTTCGGAAAAGGCTTCGTCCTTACCAAGTTGTTTGGACAGCAAAGTTCCGTAAATAGCCACCCTATCAGAATGGCCCCGGGTATAGATATCTTTTGCATCCACCATCTGCCTGATAGCACTTATGGTGCCTGCATAGCTGTTTTGTAAATCTGTATACGCGTTGTGCAGTTCCTCCTGATAGGTTTTTATAGTACGCATTTGTCGTATAGATTTTACGCATGACTCCACTAAGAGTTCTAATTGATCGAAGCGGTCGCTTTTTTCATAGTACCCTTGAATATCCAATTCCCGTATGGTTTTTAAAGGAGGGGCAAGGCTTTTGTGACCGGTTAGCAATATGATGAAGAGGTCGTTGTTGAATTCCCTTACAAGTTGGACCACTTGATCACCGCAAATAGGCGACATTAAAAAGTCCAGCAAAAGAATGTCATAAGAACCGTTTCGAATGGCTTCTATGGCAGCATAGGGATCGTTTTCAACATCAACCTTATAGCCGGAAGCTTGGAAATATGATTGTAGCGTAATTGTCATGATGGGGTCATCGTCCAAGGCAAGAATAGAAAAATTGTTTAATTCGTTGTTATTTTTCTTTATTCGCATCCTTAATCCTCCTTTTTAAGTGTTTCTGCATTTAAAGCGTCCTTAAAGGTTATGCTTTCAAGAGGGAGGGCAATGCCAAAGATGGCGCCTCCCTCCGGATTGTCACGAAACCATATAGTTCCTCCAAATTTGCCACGGACAACCGCATTGGATATATATAGGCCAAGCCCAGTGCCATAAGTGCCTTTGTCGGTAGTCATCTCTCTAAAGAGGCGCTTTTTAATCTGAGGGTTGATGCCTGGCCCTGTGTCCTTTACATAAAGGCTAAGGTGGTTTTCGCTTTTTTCGATGCCTAAAAATATTTCCCCGCCACCTGAGAGTTTTTGCGAATATATGGCATTTGAAATGAGATTGTTCAGTACTTGAATTAGATTGTTTATGTCTCCCGACAGGACAATTTCCCTATACGAATCGTATTCTGAAACAAGGGTGCATCCAGCGGCTTGCAATTCATGTCGCATCAGTAGTGATGAACGTTGAATCAGCTGGTGCAAGGTGAATATCGTATTTGTAGAGGTGCTGGCGTTAGTTGCCTGATCTTTGATGGCTGAAATAATATCGGACATATAGGAGCAAGAATCCCTGATCCTTGTGAGCCAGGCCTCTACCTCTCCATAGATTTCAATATAGTCTTCGTTTATCACCTGGGGGCATTCCAGACTGTCCCGGCATTCCTTGATCAGATTGTTAATTGATGCGCTGCAACCTGAAATACACATAATAGGTGTCTTGAGGTTATGTGCCAAACCGCCCACCATCTGCCCAAGGAAGGCAAGTCTTTCCCTTTCCATAAGTCGGGTTTGACTATCATGAAGCTGCTGCATGCTTTTTTTGACCTGTGTAATATCCTTGAATATGATTATGAATCCAGTAATTTTATCCCCCTGCAACAATGGGGAAACATCTACAACATAGTAGTATTTGATAGGCTTTTGATTCATAGAAAGGGTTACAGCCTGTTCATAGGACACTATGGAAAGGGATTGACGACAGGAGTCTAAGGCTGTCATCAGATTATAGATTGCTGTTTTGCCTAAAACATCCTCGTCTTGAATACATTTTTTCAAAGATTTGTTTGCAACAATGCCGTAGGTGGAGCCGAAGATATTATAAAATGGCTTATTATAGCTGAGGACTAACTCAGACTCGCTTAGTATTAAATAGCCGTCCGAAATCCAGTCCAAAACCTGCTTGGTGGCTATTGGCCTTATGTCCAACAGATGAAACTTGTAAATTGCCATGCCGTGGAAAAACATTGTTGCTAGGAAGCTGATTGGTGTTATTGCAAATGATACCTGATACACCAATCCCATGGTGACGACTATGTTGACAATAAGGGGGACAAGGTTACCGAGGCAGTAGAATATGGTCTGTAAAACGTATAATCGGTCGGGATTTCTTACGGCAAAACTAATCATAAGGGTGCAGGCTAATATTAGAAAGAAATAATTTATGATGCCGTTAACATATAGATAGGGGCCGAAAACCACCTCACTCCTATGGAGGGAAAACTGTTTGTAGAAGAGATGGTGCAGGGGATTGGTAAAAGCGATTGTAACGGTTATTATAGGAAAAACAAATAGGCTGTAGTAGCCTTTAGGTACCCTGCTCCATGAGTTTACAAAGGAAAGTGCGATTAGGAGGATTATCACTGGCATTGAAGAAGCACCAATGTAGGTTATGCAATCCAAATAGAACAACAGGTTAACGTGATGAGGGTTTGAAAGACCGGCTATAATCACAGCGATAGCCCAGATCATATAGAAAAATGAAAGGGTTAGATAGAGCCTGTGGATCAATTGCATCCTTTGCCCGGGCTGCACGCTAATTATTATGAACAATACGATAATAAAGACCGATAGGCTCAATATGGTTATAGATATGTCAGAAATCATAGGTATAGCCCCCTTTCCTCCGGTGATGGAAGAAAATCCTTTAGTAAATGGACTGCATTTGTTTTTGGCCACACAAATCTACGACTTAGCAGATCGGAATGTGTGCGTTGGCTATTTGGATGAACCTTCGATGAATCCTGGCCTATATGATTCCATATACTTAGCTGAACCGCTATGGAATCCGTATCCAGCATTTTTGTCTTCTCCTTGATAAGTGCATTAAACCGCTGGGGATCCAATATGGTTACCTGTGGATTCAGTGCTTTTGACACATCGAAAAGGGAAATAGAATCGGGTGCTACTATGTGATAGGAAGTGTGTTCAAAGCGTTCCAATGCAAGTATGGCATCGGCGCAGACATCTACCGCCGAGAGATCCAGTAAAGTATTAGCCATTGTAGATGGTATTGCACCCAGCATAAACATTCCCTTGACCATATTGAAAAAAAGGTTGTTGTGGGGATTGAGCTGAAACATGCCATCACAGGACCTTCCTACCAACCTGCCTGTTCTGAATACGCGGGCATTAAGGCCTTCCTCAATTCTTTTATATATTTCCATTTCCGCAAGGAATTTTGTTTTAACATATATATTATCCTGCCAATTTTGCCCGATGAAAAAGTCTTCTTCATAAAAGGAAGCTATGCCTTGTGGATTTTCAACAAGAACACTTCCTGAAACGCTAAGGGTGGATATATGGGACAGGGCAGCTCCTGCTTTAAAAGCGAAGTCTGCAATATTGGCGGTTCCGTAGACATTTGCCGCATGCATTTCATTGGCAGGGGCATAGTGGCGCACATCGGCAGCCATGTGGAAGATCCTGCTTATTTCTTTGACCAGCAAATCATATTCCGATTTTTCCATACCAAGGAAAGGCTGTCTTAGATCCCCGCGAACCACTTTAATTGCATGATGGTGGGATTTTACCCAGTCTGCGCCAAAATATGATTTAAATATGTTTAACAATCGTTCAAGGTTTCCATCTCTTACTATGCAATGAATAAATGCCTCTTCTCTGTCAAGAAGCGACTTAATAAGATGGGCGCCTAAAAAACCTGTGGATCCGGTGATTAGAATATCGCCGGATTTGCGACCCCACTTTTCCCTAAGGGAAGGAACGTATCGTGGGAATTGAGGGTGGATACGGTTAGCAGTTGTTCCCCTCTCCTCTGAACTGATAGTTTTTTCAAAAAGAGGCAGCTGGGAGGAGATGGTGGGGTTGGCGTAGAATTCAGAGAGGGAAAGGGTGAGCCCATTGTTATGATATTCTCCCAGGGTGCAAAGGGCCGCAAGGGATGTTCCTCCCTGTTCAAAGAATGAAATATTCTGATCTATGTCCTCCCGATGAAGGGCTGAACTCCATATTGAAATCAAAAGGGAATTCAGATCCATCTCCCGTTCTTTCTTCGATTGTGTGACTTCAGCACATGACTGTGTGTAGGACTCCAGTGCTTTGCGGTCAATTTTGTGGCTTGCCGTATAAGGCATTTTTTCTAGCTGTATGACTTCCCCGGGTATCATGTAATCCGGAAGTAGCTGTAATAGGTGAGATCTTACGCTGTTAGGTGAAATTCTTTCCTTTTGTTCTTTAGCGACGATATAGGCGCGAAGATACATGGTTCCGTCCATGGATGTCACCGGAATTACTGCAGATTCAGCGATGGGGGAGAAGGTTTGAATTGCGCCGTTTATTTCATCTAACTCAATGCGTTGGCCGTTAAGCTTGATCTGATGATCCCTCCTTCCAAAAAACGACAGGGAACCATCCCAACGCATTCTCCCCAGATCACCGCTTCGATACATAAGTGCATCCGGAAAAAATGGATCGGGCAAGAAGTTTTCATCTGTAAGATGTTGGCACCCTATGTATCCGTTGGAAAGGCATTCACCGGAAATCCAGATTTCACCTACGGATGTAGGCATAGTCTGTTTCAGATCCTGATCCAGAACATAGATTCGACAATTATTTAAGGGTTTCCCTAAGGACACATTATTTTTATCGTGAACATAGCCGGCGGTCACATATACGGATGCCTCGGCAGGACCGTAGGCATTTAGAATTGATGCGGAGGAGGCAGCTTTTAACCTATTAAGGAGCTGATTGCTTAAAACCTCACCTGCAAGGAGGATCAAGTCAAGACCCTTTAAGGCAGGGGGGAAGGCATCGTTGGCAAGGCACATTTGCAGCCTGGAAGGTGTCATTTGAATCATCTTAATATTGTTTTTTTGAATCAATTCGGCTATCTTCCAGGGCAGCATCATTTCTTCTTCATCCGCTAAAACCACGGTTTTTCCTAAGACTAATGGTATCAGAGTCTCTGTAATAATCGTGTCAAAAACTATGTTGGTGGTGCAAAGTATGTTACCGGAAACGGGAAGGAGATATTCACGCATTGATGAAATCAGGTTTGCAATGGAACGATGGTTTATGCTCACACCTTTTGGCTGACCCGTAGTCCCCGATGTAAATAGTATGTGAATGATATCGTGGCTGCTTCTATTGATAGGCGCATGGAAACGGGGGCAGTTTTCCCTGGCCAGGAGTATGGGGCAGGGCAGGCCTTGCGGAAGCTGGGATTTAGATTCCTCATCACAAAGCAGGATTTTTATATCGGCAATTTCCATCATGTATTTCAACCGTTGCTGAGGGTGTGAGGGCAGCATGGGCACATAGGCACAGCCGGTCTTCATGATTCCCCACATGGAGGCTATAAGATCCGGACCCCTTTTCATCATCAGGGCTATATTGTCTCCCGGTTTAGCCCCTGCTTCTGTAATAAGTCCTGCAAAATCTTCGGCACGCATCTCTAACTCGGCGAAGGTCATGGTTTGATTGTGGAATATAATTGCAGGGGAATCGGGATGAAAAGCGGCAGATTGATCCAGCATTTTGTCTATGGTTATGTTTAAAAAAGGCGTGTGTATCATCAACGGGTTTTCAATAAGGTTAATCTTATCCCGGGGGGAAATGGCGGAAATATCGGACAGGTTCATATCATCTTTTTTTAGGGCCGTACGGAGGATTGTTTCAAAAGAGCGTCCTAATAAGGCGATGGTTTCTCCTTCAAAGGAGTCTGTTGCATATTCAAAATTCAAAGAGTAGCAATCTCTTTTCTTCGAAACTTCCACGCTCAAGTCTAACTTGGATGTGCCTGTGTGTATTGGCATATAATCCATCTGGTTTCCATCGATGGTGAAGGAATCGGTGTCAAGGGGGCGCATGGAGAAAAGAATTTGATATAGGGGGTTTTTACCCGCTGTGCGAGATAGACCAAGATGGGCGATTATCTCCTCAAGAAATAAATCCTGATGATCTAACAACTCCACTACACTATTTTTTACATTGTGAACATAGGTTTTCCAGGATAGCTTTTTTTCGGGTCGAAGTCGTAGGGGGAGGGTGTTGATGAATAATCCGCATATCTCATATAACTGGGGTCTGTTGCGAACGGATACAGGTGTTCCCAATATAAAATCCTCCCGATCCGTCAGCTTTGACAGGAGCAGACCCAGGGCAGCTGAAAAAAGCACAAAAGGAGACAAATCGTTAAGCCTGCAATAGTCATCGCATTGTTTAGATAGATGGGGATCCAGAATTATATCCATATGTTTTCCCTTGTAATCAGGCCCTTCAACCCTTTGCATATCGGTAGGAAGGGAGAGGGGGGCGGGTAAGGGAAGGAGTATCTGCTTCCAGTAGTTCTTACTTTGGGATTTAATCTCTTCATCTCTTTGACTGATCATATATGAATAGTCTTTGAAATGCAGAGATGGAAAGGCTAAGTCCCCTCCACCATATAGCAGATTAAGACGTTTAAGAAGCAAAGGTGTGCTGAGACCATCGCAAATTATGTGATGGATGTCCATGAAAAGAATCCAATTGCCTTCCGGCTCCTGCCATAGGGCTGCCCTTAACAGAGGTGGAGATTGAAGGTCAAAGGGGGCAATAAAGAGGCCAGTGGCATCTTCAAAAGAGGAGGCTTGTAAAATGGGGATGTTAAACTCCACATTTTCAGTAATCCTTTGTTCAATCCGCCCCTTTTCTACAATGAAAGATGTTCGCAGCACTTCCTCGACTTCGATTAGCTCTTTAAAAGCCTGGGTGAGACGTTTTATGTCGGGAGCTTTGGTGAAACGCAAGGCCCCCGGCATATTGTAGGTTAGGCTGCTTTTGTCGATCATGGTTTGGAAGTAGATGCTTTCCTGGGATGGTGTTAAAGGGTAGCTATTTTGTTTAGGCGCAGGCAGAATCGGTTCGGGCAATATGGAGCAGCTTTCCGCCGGGTGTGCTTTTTCGGAAGATTGAAGATGTTCTGCCAGGTTTAATGCGGTTCTGCATGCATACAAATCGGAAACCTTCAATCTTTTGTTGAACTGTTTTTCCAAGATGGCGATGGTTTCCATGGCATTTAAAGAATTGCCCCCATAAAGGAAATAATCTGCATTAGCAGTCATGGAGGGATTATTTAAAACCCTTTTAAATACAGAGAGAATCCCTTCCTGGTGGCGGCTTAAAATCCCGCTGTATTCCGTTTCTTTAGGGGGGCCGGGGAGAAGGTCTTCATCGATCTTCCCGTTAGGGGTGAGGGGCAGGTAAGGAACCTGCTGTATATATGAAGGGATCATGTAGTTGGGGATATAGTCGGCCAGGTATGACAGAAGGGTTATGGTGGGAATTTGGGAATCCGCCGTAAAATAGGCCATTATAATATTCTGCCCCCGGCTATTGATAACCTTAGTATAGGATTCCTTCACCGCCGGATGGGAAGCCAGGTAAGAAGAAATTTCTTCGGGTTCCACCCTCAAACCCCGCAGCTTTATCTGGTGATCTTTCCTGCCGGAGAGGAGGATTTCACCATTTTCTGTCCAACAGGCGATATCCCCTGAATTGTAAAGAAGTTCTCCGGGCTCAAAGGGATTATCCATATAGTGTTCCGATGTAAGCTGGGGTGAATTCCTATAACCCTTTCCCACGCATACCCCACCTATGTATAGATTTCCATAGGTTCCAATGGGCAGGGGTTGCAAATGTTGATCCAGCACATACATTCGACAGTTATCCATAGGACGGCCAACGGTAATCCTATGACAATGGTTTAATAGCTGGTAACTTACAGCAACCGTCGTTTCTGAAGGACCATATTGATTGTAGATACGGGCGGATGTATAAGTTTTAAGGCGTTGCAGGAGCTCACCGTTAAAATGTTCGCCGCCGCAAATGATGACATCTAAGTGGCGGATTGCATCGATAAACTCAGGGGAATTCAAATATGCAGAAAGTCTTGAGGGTGTGGTAGCCATAAAGCCCACACCATGGTTAAGTATTAGCTGGGACAGGCGGCGTGGATCCTCCTCATCCTTAGAGTTTACAATTACTATGGTTTTGCCGTTTAAAAGTGCCACGATGCTTTCTAAGAGAAAGGCATCAAAACCCGTATTGCATATGGATAGTATTGCTCGCTGGCTGTAAAGGGGGGCCATGGCCTTCGCCAGATTAAGCAGACTCCGTTGTGATATCTCTGCCCCCTTAGGTAGACCGGTGCTCCCCGAGGTGTATACTACATATGCAAGGGACTCCGGTTCTCCTTTTATAGGGGGAAAGTAATCTTCTCCTTCTATTGCGACTAATTTATCAACCTTTATTATTTCAATGTTTTCCGGGAAAATGGGTTGAGCGGACAGGGTTTTTTCATCGGTAATCAGTGCAGCAGCCCGGCTTTGTTTTAATATTTCAACAATCCTTTTTTCCGGGAGCTGGGGAGGGAGCAAAACCCAGGCATTGCCGGATCTTATTGCAGCAATCATGGACTTTAAGAGTTCCGCCCCACGAGGTAGCATTATTGCAATTAGCTGACCACCGTTAGGGAAGAGACCGGTAAGAAAGGATGAATAGGGGATGGCAGCCCTATTCAAATCATTGTACGTTATGCGTTCGCCATCCTGGATAATGGCTACTTTTTTAGGGTTTTCGGAAACGGTGGCTGAAAACATATTATACAAATTTTTTTCGTATAGGGGTTTTGCAGTCCTGTTAAAGGTGTAGAGAACCTTTTCCTGCTCTTCTTTTCCCAAAATTGGAATCTGATAGATTGGACGGTTGGGGTACAAAAGTGCTTCGCTCAGTATATTGCACAAATACTGGTGGAATCTGTTTATTTCTTCTTCGGAGAAGAGCTGGGTCAGGTAACCGTAGGATACGCTATAGCGCCTGTGATCTTCCAGATTGCTAAGATGTATGCAAAGCTGCTCTGATTGATATCCGCTATAATGCCATTGACCTGAAAAGAGTACGGAAGCTTCAGGGCTTTTCAGTATCTTTGTATCCTGATAGGATAGGGAAATATGGAATAGACGATCCAAATCGGGACGGGCCTCTCGAGCTAATTCCCAAATGTCTTTAAAGGGGTATTTTTGGTGTCTAAGGAGTTCGTACCATTCTTCCGTCAGAAGTTGATTGAATTCTTCGATGGTTTGATTTTCATCAATGCGGTTAAAAAAAGGCAATGTGCTTACGAACATGCCCGTAGTCTGCCGGGCAACTAAATTGGTACGATTAAAAATAGGTACACCGATGTTAAATCTATCAGATCCCCCCATTCTTTTGAGATAGATTGCCAAAGCCATATAGAAAACGGAAAAAGGTGCCACCCGATTATCCATGCAGAATTTATGTATTTTATGATTGAGTATTTCTGAAAATTCAAAGGTTTTGCGTTGGCCTACAGGGCTTAGTGAGGCACTTTTCGGTTTCTTTAAAGATGCCGGATCTCCCATGTCTGAAACCGCCTTTTTCCAAAATACAGAATCCTTTTCAAAGGCAGGGGAGGAAAGGTATGCGCGCTCATTTTCCACATGGAGCCTATAGCTGGGTGCAGCTTCCAGTTGATCTTCTATTCCGGATAACATATTTAAATAGGTATTCCCTATTTTGTTACATAATTGCACCTGGGACCAACCATCGGATATGATGTGATGAACCTTTACCAAAACGCCGCCTTCCTGCTCGCCCAGTTTAAACAGGTAAAAACGAAACAATGGGGAGTCCATAATGGGTAATGGT
The DNA here is from genome assembly GCA_050953445.1 of Anaerovoracaceae bacterium. GTDB lineage: Bacteria > Bacillota > Clostridia > Peptostreptococcales > Anaerovoracaceae > JBMNMS01. The sequence goes on along the minus strand of JBMNMS010000001.1, from coordinate 240,920 downwards.
TCACGGCTTACTATGTTTTCCCAATGAGAAAGGCTTTCTTCCCCGGAAAGTGAAAAATCGAAGACGGGGAAGGTTTCCTGACAATATGCGTGGTGATACTGCTTGGGCCGGTTGTTTACCAAGGTTATGCGGGTTCGCAGGGAACCATCCGATGCCACAACACGGTCAATACTTTTTTGAAGTAGGGGAAGATCAATTCTACCCCTGATACGGATGGTTGTACTTATATTATTGATAGAGGTACCTGGGAAGGTTAGCTCTAAATTCCATATGTTTAGTTGGTTCAATGATAGCGGGAAGAATTCGTTATTTTTTACCATGTCCAAATATCCACCTTTGTATGTAGACAACTATTCTATTCATACGTTCTTATCGGCATAGCATGATTGATGGAAAATTAACATTTTCTTTTCCACTGTTCCAAATATACACCATCTATGGCTAAATTTCAACAGTATAACCTGGAGAAAAGGGAGAGGAGGGGGAAGATTGCCGGCGATTATAAAAGAAAGACAACTATAAATGGTATACGATATCATAATTCGTTAAATAGGTATATCGAAGAAGTGAATTTGATGATTGCAATCCAAAAATCATTGCATAATTTAATATCAAGCCTGGGATATGAGAAGTTTTCACTGTGGGCATAACGTTGCTATAATTATTAACCCGGTGAGACTTGATATCCAAAAACAAATAAAGCCTGTAACTATTGAAAGTACAGGCTTTTCTTGGAGGCGACACCCGGATTTGAACCGGGGAGTAAAGGTTTTGCAGACCTCTGCCTTACCACTTGGCTATGTCGCCCTGTTTGTGCCATATTGGCACATCCATGGGGATAAGATATTCTTATCCGCCGGCCGAAAACTTTTTGTACATGGCAATAAAATTGGCTAGGGTAGCAGGATTCGAACCTGCGAATGACGGAATCAGAATCCGTTGCCTTACCGCTTGGCCATACCCCAATGTTAAAATATGGGGTGGGTAATGGGATTCGAACCCACGAATGCAGGAGCCACAACCCTGTGTCTTAACCACTTGACTATACCCACCATAAAAAATGGCGATCCGGAACGGGCTCGAACCGTCGACCTCCAGCGTGACAGGCTGGCATTCTAACCAACTGAACTACCGGACCGCAAAAGAAAATGGTAGCGGCGAGTGGAGTCGAACCACCGACCTTCCGGGTATGAACCGGACGCTCTAACCAACTAAGCTACACCGCCTTGCATCGACAATTGTCATTGTGCTGCAACAAAGATGTTACCATTAGATTATTGCAATGTCAAGTGGATTTTTCCCTGGTACAATATATTGAAAAGGCTTTATTGAAATAGATTTACGAATTGGGTGATTGCAAAACATAGGCTTAGACCTGTGGCGGTAGGGATGATAAAAGCTAATGCTGTCCATTTCACGCTTCCCGTTTCTTTTTTTATGGTGAGGCATGTGGTACCGCATGGAAAATGCATTAAGGAGAAAAGCATGGTACATATTGCGGTGGCCATATTCCACCCGTTATCGATGAGTAGAGTTCTTAATTGGGCGGTTTCCATATCCACCAGATTGCCTGTTGCTAAATAGGTCATGATTATTATGGGAAAGATGATTTCGTTTGCCGGGAATCCAAGGATGAATGCCATTAGGATAACACCATCCATACTGAATAATTGTGCAAAAGGATCTAAAAAGTCTGTGCAGTAGGCCAAAAGACTTTTGTTTCCAACGGTATTATTTGCAAGAATCCAAATTAGAAGTCCGGATGGGGCTGCTACCATGACCGCACGACCCAGCACGAAAACTGTGCGATCCCTTATGGATCTGATAATGACCTTTATAATCTGTGGCCTGCGATAGGGTGGGAGCTCCAAAGCAAATGAAGAAGGTATTCCTTTTAGCATGGTCTTAGATAAGATTCTCGATAGCAATAAGGAAAAAAGGATGCCTATCAATATTACTGCTGTGAGGATTGCCGCAGAGGCAATTCCTCGCCAGGGTGAAATCATCACACCGGTCATAAACATGGTTATTATTGCTATTAATGTGGGGAAACGACCGTTGCACGGTATGAAATTATTTGTAAGTATGGCTATGAGCCGTTCCCTGGGAGAATCGATGATGCGACATCCGACAATGCCGCAAACATTACATCCAAAACTCATGCACATCGTTAACATCTGCTTGCCATGAGCACAGGCTTTTTGAAAAAAGCGATCCATGTTGAAGGCTACACGAGGCAGATAACCTGAATCCTCTAAAAGTGTGAATAGCGGAAAGAAGATAGCCATAGGTGGTAGCATCACTGACACAACCCATCCTATGGTAGCGAAAACACCATGGATCAATGGTTCCCGAATCCAGTAGGGAAAATCGGCAGCAACGGCTAAATCATAAAGCTTCACTTCTAAGCTGTTAAAAAATATGGCGAGAGCCTCTGAGGGATAATTGGATCCTTGGAGGGTTATCCAGAAGATAATAGCTAACATTAATATCATTATAGGAAAGCCTAAAGTGCGCGAGGTTAATATTCGATCTAACTTGCGATCCCTGTAATTATAGTCTTTTACCTCAAGTGTGACACAGCGATGATATACTTCTTGTGCCCTTTTAATAGTGGATTGAGCAAAGGACTCAGTGAAAATATCTGTATCTTTTGAATTAACATTGGTATGGGAAGTCTCGCAGCTTGTTTGGATAACATCCTTTAAGGTTTCTAAATTTTTGCCTATACGTGCAACCACTCCCACAACTGGGATTTTTAACTCTTGCGATAGTTTATCCAGGTCTATTTTGATTCTCTTTTTCTTGGCCTCATCTAAAAGATTGACACAGAGAACTACCCTGGAGGTCAGAGCAAGTATTTGAAGTACCAAATTGAGGTTGCGTTCAAGGCAGGTGGCATCAGCTACTACCACTATTAAATCCTCTTTGTTGTTCCGTATATATTCTCCGGCTATCTCTTCCTCAGCGGAAGACCCGGATAGGGAATAGGTACCGGGCAAATCCACAAGGTTATAAAATTTTCCCTTGTGGGCATACCTGCCTATGGCCCGTTCAACGGTTTTTCCAGGCCAGTTGCCTGTATGTTGCTTAAGCCCCGTCAAGGCGTTAAAGACCGTAGATTTTCCCACATTGGGATTTCCCGCCAGGGCGATGGTGTAATCGCTCATAATATACCCTTCCTGCATAAGTTTGATGTAGCCGGGGGGAATATTTCCCCGGTTACTGATAGGTTATGAGGTTAATTAGTCCCCTGTTACAGATGCATTTGAACCAAAATGTTTTTCGCATCTGCGTTCCGGAGGGCAATTACAGCGCCCATTATGGAATAAGCTGTTGGATCACCGGCCGGGCTCTTGTGCAATACTTCAACTATGGTGCCGTTGATTAAACCTAAATTTAGTAGCCGCCGCCGTTCGGCAATGTTGGACATTACTGATTGTACACATCCCTTTTCTCCAACCTTTAGACTGTTCAATGGCAAGATTTTATTCATTTTCTCCTCCCGCACGATTATGGATGTAAAAACCCTGTTATGGTGCAATATATGATTGGTCATGTTGCCTTGTGCGAGGTGATAGGTAGAACTATCCTTCAGGCTGCCACCTTCTTTGATTATGATTATTTAAATATTTTAAAACACTTGATTTTATGCACAGATTATAGTATAGTATGTTGCGCTGTGGGTATTTTGCCCCGCAAAAAACACACACTCCATCATGGAAAAAGTAGGTGCCATCTCAGAATATCATCTGTAGGTTGCTTTTTTAAGGATGGTGTGGAGGTAAAAACCAGGAGGTAATATTATGGCAGTTATATCAATGAAACAACTATTAGAAGCCGGCGTACATTTTGGCCATCAGACCAGGAGATGGAATCCTAAAATGGCTCCCTACATCTTCACCGAAAGAAACGGGATTTATATCATCGATTTGCAAAAAACAGTCAAAAAAATCGATGAAGCCTATGCCTTTATCAAAGAGGTCGCTGAAACTGGAAGACCAATCCTCTTTGTAGGTACAAAGAAACAGGCACAGGCTGCTATTGCCGATGAGGCAAGAAGATGCGGAATGTTCTTTGTCAATGAAAGATGGCTTGGAGGAATGCTTACCAACTACAAAACGATTTCATTGAGAATTAAGAGATTGGCCGAGATTAGGGATATGGAAACCGATGGAACTTTTGATGCCTTGACTAAAAAGGAGGTTCTAAAGCTTCGTGGTGAGGCCGAAAGATTGGAGAAGTTTTTAGGCGGAATTGAGGAAATGAAGGGTATGCCGGGAGCTGTTTTCGTGGTAGATCCCAAAAAAGAGAGAATTGCGGTTAAGGAAGCCAGAATTCTTGGAATTCCCATAATAGGTATAGTTGACACCAACTGTGATCCGGATGATGTGGACTTTATAATTCCTGCCAACGATGATGCTATCCGGGCGGTTAAGCTTATCACATCCAGAATGGCTGATGCTGTAATTGAGGCTAAACAGGGCGAATCATTTGATGAAGGGGAGCCGCAAGCTGAGGTGGAGATAGAAAGAGAAGAAAGTGTAACGGAATAGTATAAATTGATTTTTACAGGAGGAAGAATACAATGGCTGTAACTGCCGCAATGGTGAAGGAGCTGCGTGAAAGAACGGGCGCAGGTATGATGGATTGTAAGAAGGTCTTGATGGAGACCGATGGAGATATAGAGAAGGCCATTGAGGTCCTTCGTGAAAAGGGACTGGCTACCGCTGCTAAGAAGGCTGGCAGAGTGGCTTCCCAGGGGCTTGTAAACCTGGCATTTGGCGAAGAAGGCACAAAGGCTGCCGCAATTGAGGTTAACTCGGAAACCGATTTTGTGGCTAAGAATGAGGAGTTCGTAGAATTCGTGGAAAACTTAGCCAATCTAATTCTAACTTCGTCAGTTAAAGATGTTGATGAACTCATGACTCTGGATTATAATGGGGAAGGCACCGTACAGGATGTTTTGACGTCTAAAATTGCAAAAATAGGCGAGAATATGAGCATCAGAAGGTTTGTAAGATGTGAAAAATCAGGGGTGGTCCATGTGGGATATATTCACGGTGGAGGCCGGATAGCTGTAATAGTGGGATTGGAAACTGAAGCAACCCACGATCAGGTGGTAGTAATGGGCAAGGACTTAGCTATGCAGGTAGCGTCGATGAATCCCCGTTTTATTGCCGAAACAGATGTTGATCCCGATTATATCGAAAGTGAGAAAAAGATTCTCATGCAGCAGGCTTTAAATGAAGGCAAACCTGTGGATATCGTTGAAAAGATGGTTATTGGAAGGCTTAAAAAAGAGCTCAAAGAAACATGTCTTTTGGAGCAGAAATTCGTTAAGGACGGCGATATAACCGTTGCTCAGTATATCGACCAGGTAGCCAAGGAGATTGGCAAAACCATTAAGGTGGTTGAAATGGTTCGGTATGAAGTAGGCGAAGGAATAGAAAAGAAGGAAGAGAACTTTGCAGAAGAGGTTGCAAAACAAATGGGTGGCAACTAAACGACGAGTAACCGGAGAGTCAACTCTCCGGTTTTTTTAGCTCAGTTTGATATATTGATGAAGGGTATTTAGTTTTAAAGGGAGATTATAGGCAAACAAATTGAGGGTCATGCCTATTTGTGGTATTATAAAAAAATGAAAAGCATGATTATGAAAAATCAACGTGATATGGAGCTATTTGGGGAAAGCCTTGGCCAAAAGCTGAAATCAGGTGATTTGGTGGCTCTTTCAGGTCCTTTGGGGGTCGGCAAAACTACCTTATCAAAGGCTATAGCCAGGGGGCTTGGGATTGAGGAAATTGTTACAAGCCCTACATTTACTATCGTAAGAGAGTATTGGGGGGGAAGATTGCCCTTATTTCATTTCGATGTATATCGAATAATGGATGAAGAGGAGATGTACGAGCTTGGATATGAGGAGTATTTTTTCGGAAAGGGAGTCTGTATTGTGGAGTGGGCGGATAAAATCGACCAGCTACTTCCTGAAAACAGCATTAAAATTGAAATAGATTATGGAAAGGATCCGCAGGAAAGGCTCTGTCGGATTGACGGAAAAGGATTTGTCATATGAATTTATTGGCTATAGAGACCACGGGCAGAAAAGCCTCGGTTGCATTAATAAATCAAAAAGGGGATGTGTATAGCATCTCGTCTCCAAAGGAACTATCCCATTTACAGAATTTAATTCCTATGATAAGCACTCTATTGAAGGAAAGGGGCCTTGCCATCGAAGATTTGTCATGCATAGCAGTATCCCAAGGGCCCGGTTCATTTACAGGAATCAGGATAGGGATGGCAACATGTAAGGCTCTGGCCATGGCATTGCAGATTCCTGTCATAGGAGTGCCTACTCTCATGTCCTTTGCATGGAATACCCCCCATTACCAGGGATTGATTTGTCCGGTTTTCGATGCCAGGCAGGAACAAGTATATGGTGGAGCCTATTTTTGGAAGGATGGGGTATGTCTTCAGGCCGTTCCCGATGGTGCCTATGCCATTGAGGATTTTTTTAATCTTGCGTTGAATTCCCTGCATAAACCTTCAAAAAAGGAAATTATGATATTCGGGGATGGAGCTCATGTTTATAATGAAAGATTTAAGGATTGGGTAAACTTTAATGAGGGGCAGAAAATTGTGTATGCCCATGAAGATGTTAATAATCATAAAGCTTCTTCGGTAGCCAGATTAGCATTGGAAAAATGGAATAAAGGGCAGTTGCTGACCTGGGATGAGTTGGAACCTGTTTATATCCGTAAGGCAGAGGCGCAAAGAAGACTGGAAGAGCGACTGTTAAATGAAAAGAAAAGCAATAAGCAAAAGGAATGATAAAACTGAAGAAAAGGTAATATTCAGGAAGGCTAAACCCGATGATGGGGCGGCTATGGCCCACTTGGATGGACTGTGTTTTTCCGACCCATGGTCAAGGGCGTCGTTCGATAGAGAGCTTGATGATAATGGGCTTGCCTATTACCTCCTGGCGGAATTTGATGGGGAGATAATTGGATACGCAGGTCTTTGGCTAATCGTAGATGAGGGACATATTACGAATATTGCGGTACATCCGGGATACAGGTGCAAAGGAATAGGGGGAAGGCTTCTTTCCAGGCTCATGGAATTAGCGGAAGATGGCGGATTTAGGCGGTTTACCTTGGAGGTGCGTGAAGGTAATGATAATGCTATCAGACTATATGAAAGATATGGATTTCACATTGCAGGATGCCGCAAAGGGTACTATGAGAATAATGGAGAGAATGCTTTGATCATGTGGAGAGCATCTCTTTAACATGAATATAAATGGTCGCCTTCGCTATACTAAGTAAAGATGTCAACACATATAAGAATGGTTAGCGGGGGTGCAGAAATGAGAAAAGGCAAGTTTTACGATGAAGACTATGGGTATGAAGATGAAATGTTATCGGTGGCAGCCCATTGTAGCCGTTTTATAAGGCGAAGAGATGTGAATATGTTTAATATGACAAATTATCGCTCTTGTGAGAATTGTGGCCACATGTCACCGGATGGCCAATGTGGGCTAAGGCTGGATAGCCGATTCACCGGTGGAACTATGGAATAGAGGTAGTGAAGAGACTAAAGGGAAATTTATGAAAAACGGAAAATTTATTACAATGGCTATTGAAACCAGCTGTGACGAGACTTCGGTAGCCTTTTTAGAGGAGGGCAGAACGATACTTTCCAATGTTATATCCTCACAAATTGAAATACATCAGGCCTATGGCGGAGTTGTTCCTGAGATTGCATCCCGCCATCATCTGACTAATATGGGACATGTTATAAATAGGGCTATAGAGGAAGCCGGGATAAGCTTAAAGGAAGTGGATCTTTTCGGTGTCACTTACGGACCCGGGTTAATAGGGGCGCTTCTCATCGGAGTTGCTACCGCAAAGGCTCTGGCTTTTTCGGTGGGAAAGCCTTTGGTTGGAGTACATCATATACAGGGGCATATTAGCTCCAACTACATAGAAAACAAAGAGTTGGAACCTCCCTTTCTTGCCATGGTTGTATCGGGTGGTCATACCCACATAATCGATGTGAAGGGATATAATGAATTTGTAGTGCTGGGGCAGACCAGAGACGATGCCGCAGGGGAGGCCTTTGACAAGGTAGCCAGAGTATTGGGGTTGGGTTATCCTGGTGGACCTTTGATTGATCGTGCAGCAAGGCAGGGAAATCCTGATGCAATAAAATTTAAAAGGGTATATTTGGATAAGGACAGTTTGGATTTTAGCTTTAGCGGAACGAAGACCGAGGTGTTAAATTACATTAACAATCAGAAACAGAAGGGTCAGCAGATAATTATTGAAGATGTGGCGGCAGGTTTTCAGGATGCAGTAACCGACGTGATAACTGACAAGGCTATAAAGGCAGCTTTGAAGACCGGAAGAAAAAGTATAGCTTTGGCAGGAGGTGTTGCGGCAAATTCTCTGCTTCGTATGAAAATGGAAAAGGCCTGTGGCGATAATGGGATTGCTTTTTTCTCCCCCTCGAACATTTTGTGCACTGATAACGCAGCTATGATAGGATGTGCTGCTTACTATAAATATAAGGAAGGTTTTGAAGATAATATATATCTTGAGGCGTACGCAACCCTAAGTTTAGAAATCTGAGGCTTATTACGATAAATAATCGAATGGTGTGGTGTAACAAACTTGTAACATAATTCGGGTTTTCCTTAGAAGTTTTTTGTATTATAATGTATAAAAGGCGTTTTTTATGAAAATCGCCCATACCCGTATTTAGAAGGGATTACATATGATTAAATTTGACAATGTTACGAAAACCTACGGAAGCAATATAGGTATACGTAATGTTAGCATTTCAATAAATAAAGGTGATTTTGTTTTTTTAGTTGGCCCTAGCGGCGCGGGCAAATCGACCTTTATAAAACTAATATTAAAGGAAATAGATCCGGATGAAGGCATGATACTGGTTGGAGGAAGGGATGTAACGAGGATGTCCAATCGTCAGATTCCCCGACTACGAAGAAATATAGGTATGGTCTTCCAGGATTTTAGATTGCTGCCCAAAAAAACCGTATTTGAAAATGTGGCCTTTGCCATGGAGATTATCCATGCCACAAATCGCAATATAAAAAGGAATGTTCCCCAGGCATTAAGCTTGGTTGGTATAAGCTCAAAGGCCGACAGGTATCCTCATGAACTTTCCGCCGGAGAACAGCAGAGAGTCGCAATAGCAAGGGCTATAATAAACAATCCTACCGTTTTAATAGCAGATGAGCCTACGGGAAATCTGGATCCTGATACTGCCTGGGAAATAATGCAGCTTTTGGATCAGATTAATCGCCGGGGAACAACTATTGTTATGGTAACCCATGCAAAGGATATTGTGGACAGGATGGGGAAACGTGTAATCGCTATTGAAAAGGGAATGTTGGTCAGAGATGACAGGGGCGGTGCCTACGGGGCATATGATGAGGAAGACCCCAGCCAAATCCTAAGGCGGGAAGGGGTGTTTGACGGCCATGTTTTTTAGAGGACTGATTCACTCAATCAAGCAGGGATTCAGACAGATATTTAGGAATCGAGCGATGATGTTTGCGTCGCTGTTTTCCATAACCGCCATGTTATTGTTATTAGGGCTGTTTTTCATTCTGGTGGTCAATGTAAACATGATGACGGAAACTGCTAAAAAACAATTTGACACGGTTCAAATATATTTTCTGGATGGGACAAGCCGCAAGGAGGCAACGGTAATAGCCGACAAGTTTAAGGAAATGGAAGAGGTGGCATCGGTTGAATATGTTTCAAAAGCACGTGCCATGGAGGAATTCAAGGTTAAGTTTGGTGAAAAAGCATATCTCCTTGAGGGTCTGAGAAATAACCCTCTTCCAAATTCTCTGAGGGTAAAGGTAACGGCTATTGAGGATGCAGATAAGGTTGTTGCCATGGCAAACAAGCTGGATGGAGTCGATGAAATCAGATATTATCAAACCACAGTGGATCAGCTGCTCCAGGTTACCAGAATAATTAAATTAGCTGCTTTGATAGTTATAGTTTTTCTGATCGTGGTTTCCGTAGTGGTAGTTTCAAATACTGTAAAGCTTACCGTGCTTGCAAGGGAACGGGAAATCAGTATAATGAAATATGTAGGTGCTACAAACTGGTTTATACGTGGACCTTTTTTAGTGGAAGGTATCCTTATTGGAATTTTTTCAGCCATTATTTCGATAGGATTAATTAGCCTGGTATACTATAAGCTGATAGAAACCCTTGAAAAAGGGGTTATAGTTATGTTTTCAACGGCATTAGTACCGGAAAAGTTTTTAATAATAAATTTAGTTTGGATTTTTACAGCCCTTGGTACCAGCATAGGGGCATTTGGAAGCATTACGTCCATGAGAAGATTTCTGGATACGTAAGGAGGGAAAAGCAGATGGGCATAAGGAGAGGGATAGCCGGTATCTTGATCATGATGCTATTGGTAGGTGTGGCAGGGGCAGGATATGGTTATGCTGATGAAGGAAAAAAGAGTAAGCTGAATAATCTTAACAGCCAGATAAGCGAAACCAGAAAACAATTAAAAGAAGGGAAAAATGAAGAGGGGAAGCTTACCAAGGAAATTCAGGTTCTGGACAAGCAGATTAAAAGTGTAGAGGCAGAAATAAAGTGCCTTCAGGATGATATATGCAAAACCACGATACAGATTAACGAAAAACAAAGAGAATTAGATGCCAAACAGGAAGAGATAGATCAGCAAAGCGATGAAATGGGAACCAGACTGCGGGCGATGTATAAAAACGGTGAGGTTGGCATGTTGGAGGTTCTTTTAGGTTCAGAGAGTATCACCGATTTTTTGACAAACTTAGATATGGTTCAAAAGATTTTGAATAACGATATAGAAGTTTTGGAGGAAATAGAGGACCAATACAATGTAATAGAAGAATGTAAGAAGACTTTAGATATTCTCAGGGGGGATTTAGAGAGAAAGAAGGCAAAAGAGGCGGATAAAAAATGTGAGCTGGCCATAAGCAGAAATAGCGTGGCTGAGGCGAGACAGCAGATTGCCGCAGAAAATGCCAGCTTGGAAAAGGAATTAGATGCACTAAATGCGGAGGCAAATGCTTTGACAGCCGAAATATTAAGGCTCCAAAACCCCAATGTTGCCTATTCCGGAGGGATAATGCAGTGGCCTTGCCCGGCTTCCACAAGGATCACTTCAAAATTTGGATACAGGATTCATCCTGTGACCAAAACCAAGAAATTACATACCGGATTGGATATAGGTGTGCCAACAGGCAGCTCCATAGTTGCTGCCAACTCGGGAACCGTCATTAAAGCGGCATGGAATAATAGTTATGGATATATGGTTATGGTTGACCATGGAGGAGGAATCGTCACCCTTTATGCTCACAACAGCAGACTGCTTGTATCGGCGGGGCAGAAGGTGGAAAGGGGACAGCAGATCGCCCTTTCGGGAAACACCGGGGTATCCACAGGGCCTCATCTCCACTTTGAGGTAAGGGTAAACGGAGAATATAAAGATCCGCAAGCATATTTGTAGAATCAGGGGATTAGGCCCCTTTTTTAATAATGAGGATATTATGAAAAAGAAATGGATTTTTCCTGCACAAGGATTTTATGAAAAGGACACTGAGGAAATACATCCTGTGCTTTTTGATCTTTTAAAAAATAGGGGAATAGAGAATAAGGAAGCCATGCAGGAATTTTTAGATCCCAGGCCCAAGCTGACCTATGACCCTTTTGCAATGAAGGGTATGAGGGAAGCGGCTCTTCTCATTTTAGATGCAATAGAACAGGGAAAAAGAATTTGTGTTTACGGTGATTATGATGCTGATGGAGTTTGCGCCTCCACCCTTATGATGGAAATTTTAAGTGAACTTTCTGCAGATGTTTTTTATTATATACCCTCTCGTTTTGAAGAAGGATATGGGTTGAACATGTCTGCTATTTCAGCTATCAGCCAAAAAGGTGCCCGGGTTATTGTAACCGTTGATTGCGGAAGCACTTCTATTGAAGAGCTAAAATATGCAAAGAAGCTGGGTATTGAAATCGTAGTCACAGATCATCACAATATGGATGAAGGTAATGGAAAAACAGCAGATTGTATTTTAGTAAATCCCAAAAGAGTGGATTGTGGATATCCGGATCCGAATTTGTCCGGCTGCGGTGTTGCATTCAAACTGGCCCAGGCTCTTCAAAGGATGGAGATTGAGCTAAAGGGAAGATCCGCCATTTCTAAGACTATATTAAATGGTGTTTTGGATTTGGTGGCAATAGCGACAATAGGTGACATTGTACCCTTAATGGGTGAGAACAGAACTCTGGTTAAATATGGGATGGAGATCATCAACAGGGGTAACAGGCCGGGGCTGGCAAAATTGATTAAGGATACCGGATTAAAGCCTGGAGAAATAAGTTGCGAGAATGTTGCATACGTTATAGTACCACATTTAAATGCCGCTGGAAGGCTTTTATCAGCGGATAAAGCTGTAACCCTCTTAATCTCCAAAGAAGAAGGCGAGATTAACGCTGCTGTGGCAGAGCTGATTGAAAGTAACAGGGAACGGAGAAGGATACAGGAGGAAGCCACTGAAAAGGTAATAGGCATCATAAAAGATGATGGTATGGAGAGCGAATTTCTGTTGATTTATGCGCCCTTTGTTCACGAAGGGATAGCCGGAATAGTTGCAGGAAAAATCAAGGATGCCTTTTATAGACCGGCTATAATATTGACAGCCGGGTCCGACGGCCTATTAAAGGGAACGGGGAGAAGTATAGAGGGAGTCGATCTTTATCGATTGCTTTCCTGTTCAAAAGATTTGTTTGTAAAATTCGGAGGACATGAAGGGGCATGTGGCTTTTCGATGAAAGAACAATATATTCCCATGCTAAAAAGGAATCTAAACTATGAAATGGATAAAATTATTGAGAATCAGCCGGAGCTACTGATACCTAAAATACATATTGACAGGGAACTGGAAGGTGGGGAACTTAGTATAGCATTGGTCAAGGAGATTGAAAGGTTGGCACCCTTTGGACATATGAATCCATCACCGGTTTTTTGTATCAGAAAAGCCAGCATAACCGGATTAAGGTACATGGGGGAACACGGGCAACACGTAAGTTTCTGTGCATTAGGGGTAGAGTGCATACTTTTTAACAGGGGCGATGAATATGAAAAAATTCTAAAAGGTCAAGATCCTGCTGATCTGGCGGGTGAGCTGGGGATCAACCGTTGGAACAATAAGGAGAAAATACAATTTGTTATAAGGGATATTCAGTGATATAATAGGGCGGTCAAAAGATGGCCATAAGCGGCCATAAATTAGTGTTAGGAGTCGGAACAAATGGTGATAAGAAAAAGAAACCTCCTGATATTTACCATCATAGTTGCATTGATAGGTGCATTAATCGGTGTGGGTTTTTTCTATTTGTGGGGGAAGGTGACAGGTCAGGTCATGGTTTCGGGAAAGGACTATGACGAATATAGAAGAATAAAAAAGGATTATTCAACTCTGGCTGAGCTTCAAAAGACCATAGAGGACAATTACTACATTCCGGTGGACAGGGAGGCCTTATTCCAGGGAATGTACAAGGGGTTATTCCATGGTATAGGGGATCCTTACTCAGCTTATCTTAATAAAAAGGAATATGAGGAGCTCATGATATCCACCAGCGGTGAATATCAAGGTATAGGTGTAACGGTTGAGCCTGAAGAGAGCGGGTATATTAATGTGGTGGCCCCCATCGAGGGTACTCCTGCCGACAAGGCAGGAATTTTGCCACGGGATAAAATAATAGGAGTTGACGGAGAAGCCTTTGATGCCTCAACTATTGATATGGCGGTACAAAGAATGAGGGGAAAACCCGGCACATCTGTTAAAATCAGGGTGCTACGAGGGGTTAGGGAGCTGGATTTTCAGCTTATTAGAGCAAGCATCATTTTGGAAACGGTTAAAACGGAGATGCTTGGAAATAATATAGGTTATATTAGGATTACATCCTTCGAGGAACATACAGCAGAGAATTTCAAAAAAGCGATAAAGAGCCTGGAGACCGATGGAGCCCAGGGGCTTATCATAGATTTACGCGATAATCCGGGAGGATTGGTGGATAGCAGCGTGGAAATAGCCGATTTTCTGTTACCGGAAGGAATTATTACCTACACGGAGGATCGTCATGGTAGAAAGGTGTATTACAGATCAGATGCTGAGCATTTGAAGATGCCTTATGTTGTACTGGTCAATGGGAATTCAGCCAGTGCATCAGAGATATTGGCCGGTGCAATTAAGGATAACGAGGGGGGGAGTTCTCATAGGAACCTCCACCTATGGAAAGGGAATAATTCAATCTATAGCTCGACTTGAAAGCGGTGATGCCGTTAAATTGACGGTGATGCAGTATTTTTCTCCCAAAGGACGGGTTATTCACAAGGTTGGAATAGAACCGGATCATAAGGTGGAAATCACAGAGGATGATTTAGTGGATGGTCTGTTAATAAGGGAAAATGATCGCCAACTTCGGAAGGCTCTAAATATATTAACTAAGGAGGAGGATGGAGAGAAGGTTATTTCCCGGGAGGGTTGGAGGGATCCAGCCGCTTGAGGATAGTTTTGTAGCCATCAGCTCCGTAAATCAGACAGCGGTTAACCCTGCTTATGGTTGCAGTACTGGCATTTGTAGCGGCCTCTATTTCATTATAGGTCTTGTTATCCGCCAGAAGCTTGGCAACCTGTAAGCGCTGCGATATAGCTCTCAATTCCTTGATGGTACAGATATCCTCGAAAAATCGATAGCATTCTTCTTCATTTTTTAAAAGCAGAATGGCTTTGAATAGCTCATCGGTTTCCTTGTTTTTCAATTTAGATTGGTAGCTCATATTAAGATCCTCCTAAGGCTTTACCGCTTTACCGCAATTATACTATGGGTAGGGGGATATTACAATAGGAAAGGATTGTTCATATAAGGTGTGGGAACAAAGGACTATTGAAGAGACTCTGGCAGAACTAAAAATTAGACGGGATTTGGGATTAAGCAAGGAAGAAGCCAAAGCCCGTTTGGATATTTATGGGCCAAACAGAATTGTTGAGAAAAAACCGAAGACAAAGATTATGATGTTTCTGGGGCAATTGAAGGATCCCATGATATACATCCTCTTTGTGGCGGTGGCTATTTCGTTGGCTTTGCGAGAAGTAGCCGACTCTATTATAATACTTGCCATAATCCTTTTTAATGCTATTATTGGGGCGGTGCAGGAAGCAAAGGCCCAAAGATCCCTGATGGCCTTGAAGGAGCTGGCAAGCCCGATAGCCGCTGTTAAGCGAGATGGTCAGATAATGGAGGTGCCGGCGGCCCAATTAGTGCCCGGTGATGTGGTTATTATAGAGGCTGGACGAATCGTTCCCGCTGATTTGCGCATCATTGCTTCAGCTAATTTAAAAATCGAGGAGTCCGCCTTAACCGGGGAGGCGGTGCCATCTGAAAAGGATGCCGGCTTTGTGGCGCAAGACGGTGTCGGGCTTGGGGATAGGCATAACATGGCATATCTTTCGACTTCTGTGGCTTATGGCAGGGGTGAGGGCGTGGTAGTAGGAACGGGGATGGATACGGAGATAGGCAAGATAGCGGAAATGATCAATACAGCATCGGAAAGCCTTACTCCTCTTCAAAAAAGGCTGGGGGGTCTGGGAAGGATTCTTGGCGTTGTGGCCATAGCTTTATGTGCTGCACTGTTTGCGGTTGCACTTTTTCAGGGAAGAGATGTTCCTGAAATGCTGCTTACCGCAATCTCTTTAACTGTGGCTGTCATACCGGAAGGTTTGCCCATGGTTATAACCATCGTTTTGGCTCTGGGAGTTACGAGAATGGTAAGGGCAAACACCATAGTTAGAAAACTGCCGGCAGTTGAGACTCTGGGCTCTGTAAGCGTAGTTTGCAGCGATAAGACGGGTACGTTAACGCAAAATAAGATGACGGTGGTCAGAATTTATTATAATGGGGAATTGAGGGAATTTGAGGAATGGGGCAGAAACTCACAGGAGGAAGAAAGGAAAACCTTTATGACCGGTTGGCTGCTATGCAACGATTCGATTGTCAGCCAGGAAGGTAGAATCGGTGATCCAACGGAAACGGCCTTGGTGGATATGGGTGCTTCATTAGGGATGGATAGAGAGGAGATATCAGGAAGGCTTCCCAGAATAAATGAAAAGCCCTTTGATTCTGAGCGCAAAATGATGACTACGGTACATGAGGATGATCGGGGGAGGATAGTAGCCTATACAAAAGGTGCCATGGATCAGATTATTGAGAGATGCACCAAAATTCAAAAAGGAACGGAAAATTACCTTATGGGTGAGAAGGATGTAAATAATATCAAGGAGGCTGCTCGGGTCATGGCGGGAGATGCCCTGAGGGTTTTAGCCATAGCTGTAAAGGAAGGGGACAACACTGCCGGAGAAGAAGAGCTGACATTTATAGGGATGGTGGGAATGATAGATCCACCGCGACGGGAGGCCGCCGAGGCGGTAAGGATATTTAAGAATGCCGGTGTAATGACGGTTATGATCACCGGAGATCATAAAGACACAGCCTTTGCAATTGCCAGAGAGCTTGGAATAGCTGATGAACTATCACAATGCATTTCCGGGGCAGAGCTTTCCCTTATGACCCAGGAGGAACTAAACCTTATAGTACCGAAGATTCGTGTATTTGCCAGAGTCTCTCCCGAGCATAAGGTTATGATAGTAAAGGCTTTTAAATCCCATGGTCACATAGTATCGATGACGGGAGACGGGGTTAACGATGCACCATCCTTAAAAATAGCTGATATTGGGGTCGCTATGGGGATTACCGGTACCGATGTGGCAAAGGAAGCATCCGACATGATACTCACCGATGATAATTTTGCCACAATAGAGGTGGCCATTGAAGAGGGTAGGAATATTTATAATAATATAAGGAAATCCGTTTTCTTTTTGCTATCATCCAATCTGGGTGAAATCCTAACTATGTTTGCTGCTATTTTGGCTGGATTAGCTTCACCCCTGAAGGCAATCCATATATTATGGGTGAATCTGATAACGGATTCTTTGCCCGGCCTTGCTTTAGGAGTAGACAAAGGGGATCCTGAAATAATGAAGGAGAAACCAAGGAACCCCCAAGAAGGACTGTTTGCCGGGGGAGGACTTTTTGCAATTTTCTATTTTGGAAGCGTAATTGCGGTAACCTCCCTTCTTGCCTTTTTGATTCCTCCCTTCCTTTATCTTATGGATTTGGGCATGTCTTTTAGCCTAAATGGGATAAAAGTGGCATTTGATGATGAAATGATACATTTAAGGGGGCAGACCTATGCTTTTACAGTTCTGGCTATGTCCCAGCTGTGCAATGCAGCTGGAATGAGAAACCTATCAAAATCCTTTTTTAAAATTCCTCATTTAGACAATAAAATCATGGTTCTCGCTTTTTGTGCAGGGCTGGGATTGCAGATAGCGGTAACCGAAATCCCCTTTCTAACAGAGGCATTTGGCATAGTATCCCTTTCATTAAAGGAGTGGATTGGATTGGGTTTATTGTCTACATTACCTATTTGGTTTCACGAATTAGTGGTGCTTATTAGGATTATTAAGAAGGATGATAACGATGATGAATCATATGACGAAAAAGGTAAGTGAATGTTTGATATGCGGTGAAGAGCTTAAATACAGCAAGAATGCACAAGAAATGGAATGTATTGTATGCAATAGAAGTTTTATGTCCAATGGGGCCTGTGTTAAGGGGCATTTTGTTTGCGACGACTGCCATGGGAAGGAGGCGGTAGGAGCGGTAAAGTACCTGTGTGCAAATACGCAGAGTAAAAACCCTTTTGAAATCGCTGAAGAATTAATGGATAAGCCCTGTGTGCATATGCACGGTCCTGAGCACCATATTATAATCGGAGCTGCTTTGCTAACAGCCTATGGAAATGCAGGCGGGGATGTGGATATTGTTCCAGCATTGGAGGAAATGGTAAAGAGGGGAAGCAAGGTTCCCGGTGGAGCCTGTGGATTCTGGGGTTGTTGCGGGGCAGCCATAAGTGCAGGTATGTTTTACAGCATTATTTTGGGAGGCACACCTTTAACCGGAAGGATACGGGATGAGGCGAACATTCTTACCTCCAAATGCCTTAATGAAATAGCATCTCATGAAGGAGTTAGGTGCTGTAAAAGGGAGACCTATAAATCTCTGGGCGTGGCCGTAGAATATGTAAAGGAAAAATTGGGGATTGCAATGGAGATTCCGGAAAGAATACTCTGTTTGAGATCATCGAAGAACAAGGATTGTATTGGGGAAGAATGCCCCTTTTACCGAATTCAGCCATAACCCCCCGCTTTAGCTATGGGGGTTGTCAAAGGATTAATAGGGGACTTCGCAACCTATCTTAAAATACGCCCTCTTTCGAAGACAACCGGGGCAAACTCTTGGGGCCTCAAAACCTTTGAAGTGGTAACCGCATACGATACATTCCCATATCACTTTGTGAGCCGCTTTGTAAAGCATATCGCTTTGATACCGTTGTAACAGGTCGTGGAATTGAAGAAAGTGCCGCTGTGCAACCTGGGCGATGGCAAAAAATGATCGCCCAATTGACTCAAAACCTTCTTCCATAGCGATTTCTCCATAAGAGTTATAGGTATTGCAGGCATCGTATTCGTGCAGGGTTGTAAAATATAAATTTTCCGATGTAGTGCCCTGTTTAGCTTCCACCGATACCGGTATGGTTAAAACAGGGTCTGCCAAACCCTCAGTTAGATAGATATAAAAGGCTTCAGCATGACCGTGTTCCTGATCGGCAACCTCCCTGTATTGTTTGCCTATGGTGGGATAGCCTTGACCTTCCGCAATTCTGGCAAAGAAGAGATATTTATCGCCTACTTGAGATTCCTCGATAAAGGCTTTTGCCAGGTTTTCTGCCGTTCTGGTTCCTTCCAAACTATTGGGCATGAGAATTACCCCCCCCTATCAAGTTTTCAATATCATATGAAAAAGGGAAGGGATAGGTGAAAACCCTTTTGAGCATATTGACATGGCCTGGTTAATCTAATAGAATGTTTAAGATAAGAATAGTTGTAATCAATGATGGATAGCATATGTTTGCAAAATCCTATAGAGAGGCGCCGCAGGGTGAAAGGCGTCTTCGTCCCTAGATCCTGTCCCCGGGATAGGGGCTTTTTATTTTAATAAACAGTGCAGAAAGGACCAATAAAAAATGTTTGAAAATTTATCGGCGAAACCAATAGCAGATGTACAAAACGAGCAGGCTGAGCTGTGGGAAAGGGAGAACCTTTTGGAGAAATGCGTGACTACCAGAAAGGGGAATCCCTCCTTTATATTTTATGAAGGACCGCCTACGGCAAATGGAAGCCCGGGTATTCATCACGTTATAGCGAGAACCTTAAAGGATTCCGTATGCCGATATAAAACAATGAGGGGCTATGAGGTTAAGCGTAAGGCTGGATGGGATACCCACGGGTTGCCCGTAGAAATTGAGGTTGAGAGACTTCTTGGGATGTCCGGCAAACAGGATATAGAGAAGTATGGAATAAGTGAGTTTAACGAAAAATGCAAGGAATCGGTTTTCACTTATGAAAGCCAGTGGAGGGAGATGACCAGGAGGATGGGGTATCTTATAGATATGGACAATCCCTACATCACCCTTGACAATGATTACATCGAAAGCTGCTGGTGGATACTTAAGGAGTTTTTTAAGGCAGGTCTTCTTTATGAGGGACATAAAATATTGCCCTATTGCCCCAGATGTGGAACGGGACTGGCTTCCCATGAGGTGGCACAGGGATACAAAGAAATAAAAAGTAATACACTGATTGCAAAATTCAAAAGAAAAGATGCCGATGAATACTTCCTGGCCTGGACTACTACCCCCTGGACTCTTGCCTCCAATGTATCTCTTACGGTAGGCCCCGATATTGATTATGTGAAGGTCGAGCAGGAAGGGAGGATTTACTACCTTGCCAAGGCTCTTTCGGACAAGGTTTTAGGGGCAGATAGTTATAGGGTTATTACCGAGTTAAAGGGTAGGGATTTGGAATATATTGAATATGAACAGCTTATGCCCTTTGTTAATGTTGATAAAAAAGCGTTTTTTGTAACCTGTGGAGATTATGTAACCATTGAGGATGGTACGGGTATAGTTCATACCGCTCCGGCTTTTGGGGAGGATGACTATCAGACTGGTAGAAGATACGACCTACCTGTACCCAATCCGGTTAGTGAAGAAGGAAAATATACACAAACACCCTGGGCAGGAAGGTTCGTTATGGAAGAGGGCCTGGACGTGGATATAATAAAGTGGCTGGCTTCTGAGGACAAGCTTTACGGAAAGGAAAAGATGGATCACAACTATCCTCATTGCTGGCGCTGCACGACCCCCCTTATTTACTATGCCAAACCCAGTTGGTACATTGAGATGACCAGGCTTAAAGATCAGTTGGTTGCAAATAATAATAAGGTAAATTGGTTCCCTGATTTCATAGGGGAAAAACGTTTTGGGAATTGGCTGGAGAATGTTAATGACTGGGCTATTTCAAGGAACAGATACTGGGGAACCCCCATAAATATCTGGCGCTGTCCTACCTGTGATAACCTGGAGTCAATCGGTTCACGAGGTGAGCTGGTGGAAAAGGCCATTGAAGAGATAGATGAAAGCATAGAATTGCATAGGCCTTATGTGGATCAAGTTCACATTAAATGTGAAAAATGCGGAAGCATCATGAGCCGTATAGAAGAAGTCATGGACTGTTGGTTTGATAGCGGGGCCATGCCCTTTGCCCAGCACCATTATCCCTTTGAGAACGAGGAGAATTTTGATGGGGAATTGTTCCCTGCTGATTTCATTTGTGAAGGTATAGATCAAACCAGGGGATGGTTTTATTCGCTGATAGCCATATCCACCTTTATCAAGGGCAGGGCTCCCTATAAAAATGTATTGGTCAACGATTTGATTTTGGACAAAGAAGGGAAGAAGATGTCCAAATCCAGAGGGAATACGGTAAGCCCCTTTGATTTATTCGATAAATATGGAGCCGATGCTACAAGGTGGTATCTGCTTCATGTATCTCCTGCATGGTCTCCTACCAGGTTTGATGAAGAAGGGCTGAAGGAAATCGTAAGTAAATTTTTCGGTACCCTGCGAAATGTATACAATTTCTTCGTTCTCTATTCGAATAACGATGGAATCGATATCTCCACCCTGTCTGTGGAATATGATAACCGACCTGAGTTGGATCTATGGATATTATCGAAATATAATAGGCTGATCAAAGAGGTTAAGGAGGAAATGGATCGATTTGATCATATGAAATCCGTAAGAAAGATTCAGGAGTTTGTTTCGGAAGATTTATCAAACTGGTATATCAGAAGAGCCAGAAGAAGGTTTTGGGCGGAGGAAATGAGTGATGACAAGAAATCCGTCTACCTTACCACCTATGAAATCTTAGTGGGGGTAGTCAGATTGGCAGCGCCCTTCGCACCTTTCTTGACAGATGAGATTTATCAAAAACTAACGGGGGATCAGTCTGTTCATCTGGCCTATTATCCCGAGGAAAAGGAAGAATTGATTAATGATAAGGTGGAAAACAGGATGGATTTAGTCCGGGATCTTGTAAGCCTTGGACGGGGGGCAAGGGAGAAAGAGAGAATCAAGGTGCGTCAGCCCTTGCATGAGGTAAAGGTTGACGGAAAATATGAAGAGCTGATAGGTGATATGACGGAGCTGTTAAAGGACGAACTCAATGTCAAGGAAGTCGTATTTGAAAAGGAGTTAGATCAGTTCATGAACCTGTCGTTAAAACCTAATTTCAAGATTGCAGGGCCGGCTCTGGGGGGGAAGATTAAGGCCTTTGGGGCTGCCCTTGCAAAAGCAGATGCCGCTTCAATCGTCGCCGATATGGAAAGCAAAGGGCAGGCAGAGGTGAATTTGGACGGTGAAATGTTCGTCATTGAAAGGGATTATATCGATATACGCATCGAGGCTAAAGAGGGTTTTACTGTAGCCATGGAGAACAACCTTTTTGTGATTCTGGAAACCAGGTTATCGCCAGAGCTGCTATCGGAAGGTATTGCTCGGGAAATGGTTTCGAAGATTCAGCAGATGAGGAAGCAAAATGATTATGAAATGATGGACAACATAAATATATATTACCGGGGTAATGAGACTGTGAGGGAGATGCTTTTGGTTCATGGTGATTATGTAAAGAAAGAAACTCTGGCCCTTTCCATAATAGAGGGCGGAGAGTCGTTGACAGAGTATGACCTCAATGGCAACAACACTGGCCTTGCCATTGAAAGGATATAATCGGAGGAGAAGATGAGAGCTGTAATAACAGTAATAGGTAAGGATATGGTCGGCATTTTGGCATCGGTAAGCGGAATATGTGCGAAGGCCAATGCTAACGTGACGGAGGTAACACAATCGGTGCTGCAGGAATTTTTTGCAATGATAATGCTGGTGGATATAACCCATATGAATTGCGATTTATCAGAATTGCGCAGGGAACTTGAAAACAACAATATGGGAATGAAAATTCATGTGATGCATGAGGATATTTTCAATTCCATGCACAAAATATAGGGAGCATAAAAATATGTTGAATACCAAGGACATCATGGAGACCATCACCATGATTCAAGAAGAAAACCTGGACATAAGGACTATTACCATGGGAATATCCCTTTTGGATTGTGGGGGGAGCGATGTAAAAAAATCCTGTGAAAAGGTGTATGACAAGATAATAAGGTGTGCTAATAGACTGGTAAATGTGGGGGAGGAAATAGAGCAAAAATATGGAATCCCAATCATAAACAAGAGGATATCTGTTACGCCAATGGCTATGTTGGCGGGGATTTCTGGTGGCGATCCGATGGAATATGCCAGAATTCTCGATTTGGCAGCGGAGTCGGTAGGGGTTAATTTCATTGGAGGATATTCCGCCCTTGTGCAGAAAGGCTTTTCTCCGGGAGATAGGGAGCTTATAGAATCCATACCAATGGCTTTGGCGGAGACAGAACGAGTTTGTGCCTCGGTAAATATAGGCAGTAGCAAGGCGGGAATAAATATGGATGCGGTAGCCCTTATGGGTAGAATAATTAAGGATACAGCCATGGCTACGGTTGAGAGACAGTGTATAGGGGCTGCAAAGCTGGTTGTATTTTGTAATGCGGTGGAGGACAATCCTTTTATGGCGGGAGCATTTCATGGCCCCGGAGAGCCGGATTGCGTAATCAATGTGGGGGTTTCAGGGCCTGGTGTGGTAAGAGCCGCATTGGAAAAGGCGGGGAAGGATTGCAACTTGAACCAGGTAGCTGATATTATTAAAAAGACTGCATTTAAAATTACAAGAATGGGCCAGTTGGTAGGAAGTGAAGCTTCAGCTAAGCTTGGCGTACCCTTTGGCATTGTTGACCTTTCCCTTGCGCCGACGCCGGCGGTAGGAGATTCGGTAGCACATATTTTAGAGGAGATAGGGCTTGAAAGTTGTGGAGCATGCGGAACTACGGCAGCATTGGCCATGCTTAATGATGCGGTGAAAAAGGGTGGTGTGATGGCATCTTCTAATGTGGGGGGATTATCCGGTGCCTTCATACCCGTAAGTGAAGATGCCGGAATGATTGCGGCGGCTAAATCCGGGGCTTTGTCTTTAGAAAAATTGGAGGCTATGACTGCAGTCTGTTCCGTAGGTTTGGATATGATAGTGATACCGGGAAGCACTTCGCCGGAGATCATATCTGGTTTGATAGCGGATGAGGCTGCAATAGGCATGGTGAATTCCAAAACAACAGCGGTAAGGATTATTCCGGCCATTGGGAAAGATGTGGGGGATATATTGGAATTTGGGGGGCTTTTAGGCAGCGGTCCCGTGATGAAAATCAACCAGCGCTCCCCCTTGAAAATGATCAGCAGGGGCGGCAGAATTCCTGCACCGCTTCAAAGCTTAAAGAATTAGGAAATAGGTGAAAAGATGAAGGTGTTAGTGTTATCGGGTAGCTTAAGGCCTAAAGGCAATACGGAGGCCTTGATTGGACCCTTTGTTGAGGAATTAGAATCCGGCGGGGCCAGCGTCAGGTGCATAAGACTTGCGGAGAGGAATATCGAATCCTGTGATGGATGTAAGGTATGCCAGAATTTCCTTGATGAATATGGCTGTTGCAAAGAGGATGATATGCATCAGGTGGTTGATGGCCTACTCTGGTGTGACGGATTTGTCCTTGCCACCCCTATTTACTCCTGGTATTGCACTGCCCCTATGAAGGCCATGTTGGATAGGCATTATGGGTTGAACAAATATTATGGTGCTAAAAGGGGCACAAGTCTTTGGGAGGGAAAGAAATGCTGGATTCTCACTACCTGCGGGTACGATATAGAGTATGGGGCAGGGCCTTTTGAGGAGGGCATTAGAAGGTTATGCAAGCATTCCAAGTTAAAATATATTGGAAAGTTGGGGATTCAGGATAGAGGAAATCCGGAAGTCTTTTATTCCGATGAAGCCATAGATAGGGTGCGTGGTTTTGCGAGGAAGATAGGAAGGCAGCTCGTAGAAAATAGATAGGTAGACATTTAAGGGAGAAAAAATGATAGCAGGTGCAATTTAGCACCTGCTTTTATAATCCTATAGTTTTTTGACCGTATCCAGAATATAATTGGCGAATTCAGCACTTGTTGCTCCCCCCGGTCGGCCGGTTGTTGAAATCTTTTTTTCTGTAACGGTGCATATTTCCAAAGCTGTAAACAGCTTGTCCGCCTGCTCCTGATAGCCGATATGGGAAAGGAGCATGGCACCTGCACGGATTACACTGGAGGGGTCTGCATAGATGTCTCTTCCTTCCTCCACCATTCTTGGAGCGGAACCGTGTATTGCCTCAAACATGGCATAGCGCTTTCCAAGATTTGCACTTCCGGCAGTACCTACACCGCCTTGGAATTCGGCGGCCTCATCCGTCAGAATGTCCCCGTATAAGTTGGGGAGCACCATTACCTCAAACTGGGTTCTGCGTTTTTCGTCAATTAGCTTAGCTGTCATTATATCGATGTACCAGTCATCTGTTTCTATTTCGGGATAATCCTTAGCCACCTGTTTGCAAATATCAAGGAATTTACCATCTGTGGCTTTAACCACATTGGCCTTTGTCACGATTGTTACCCTTTTTTTGTTGTTTTTCCGCGCGTAATCGAAGGCCATCTTAGCTATTCGTTGGGTTCCCGGATTGGTTATCACCCTAAAATCTATGGCCAGCTCATCCCCTATTGTAAGGCCCTGGTTGCCCATGGCGTAAAGGCATTCCGTGTTTTCACGGAAAAAGGTCCAGTCAATTCCAAGTTGAGGCACTTTAACCGGGCGTACGTTTGCGAAGAGATCCAGCTCCTTTCGCATGGCCACATTGGCGCTTTCCACATTTGCCCATTTGTCACCTTTTCGAGGTGTAGTGGTAGGTCCTTTCAGTAGAACGTTGCATTTTTTTATCTCTGTTAGAACATCATCGGGAATAGCTTTGCCTAAGGCAGCACGGTTTTCAATGGTGCAGCCATCTATCATCCTGAATTCCACCTTGCCCTTTTCCACCTCATCAGCTAAGAGGGTTTCCAATACCCTTTTGGCCTGTCCCGTTATTGCAGGGCCGATGCCATCTCCTCCTATGACACCGATGATTATGGTGTCCAAAGACTGATAATCTATAAAATCCTCATCGGCCTTCATTCTTTCAATTCTGGCCAGCTGATCCTTTATTATTTCTTTTAGTGCATCAGTATACTGAGTAAAATTGTTCATATTAGCCTCCTTATTGTTTTTTTATATGTGCTCAACCCTTCATCATATTTATTTTTCCGCCGGCTAAAAGCATAGATCTTTCAAGTTGGCTGAAGTTGCCTAAGGTAATATATTCTTTGCCTGATTTTAGATCTTTTACTATTATCTCCCGGTTTTTTAGTTGATTCCGTACGTCTTCGATAATCAGGGTAGAGTTTAATGTGAAACTGTCATA
The DNA here is from genome assembly GCA_050953445.1 of Anaerovoracaceae bacterium. Classification (GTDB taxonomy): domain Bacteria; phylum Bacillota; class Clostridia; order Peptostreptococcales; family Anaerovoracaceae; genus JBMNMS01. The sequence continues at coordinate 214,884 of JBMNMS010000001.1, read as the reverse complement.
ATCCTGAGGATCCTTTAAGGTCAGGGGGATTATACCGCTGTTAATCAGGTTTGAACGATGAATCCTGGCAAAGGATTTGGCTATTACTATGCGTATTCCCAGATACAGGGGTGCCAAAGCTGCATGTTCCCTGCTGCTTCCTTGCCCATAATTTTCTCCACCTACTATGACCCCTCTATCCACATTCTTGCATCGGCTGGGGAAATCCTTATCTATGGTCTCAAAGCAGTAATTTGAAAGATAGGGCACGTTGGATCTATATGGAAGTAACCGGGAGTCAGAGGGCATTATATCGTCGGTAGTAATGTTATCGCCTGCCACTAAAACGATTTGCGCTTTTAGGGATTGGGGAAGGGGCTCATTCAGTGGGAATGGTTTTATGTTTGGGCCCATTTCCACAGGCGTATTGGATTTGTTTTTATCGTGGGGGTATACGATGTAGTTGTCATTGGGGTTGAAATCCACCAAAGGTATTGGCGGAAGTTGTATACCGCTGTTTCTGCCGTCCGTCAGAACTCCGGATATAGCAGAGATTGCAGCGGTTTCCGGGCTTACAAGGTATACATCTGCATCCTTAGTTCCGCTTCTTCCCTTAAAGTTGCGGTTGAAGGTCCGAAGAGATACACCCCCCGATTTTGGGGATTGACCCATTCCTATGCAGGGCCCGCAGGCACATTCTATTATTCTTGCACCGGCATCGATTAAATCTGCAAGGGCACCGTTTTCAGCCATCTTTGACAGTATCCTACTGGAACCCGGTGAGATTACCAGGCTGACATTTTCATGAACCTTTTTGCCCTTGAGTATTGCGGCAACCTTCATAAGATCCGCATAGGATGAGTTGGTGCAGCTTCCGATGGCCACCTGATCCACCTTTATTTCGCCTATGTTTTCAATGCTGTCCACATTGTCGGGGCTATGAGGCTTTGCTGCTAGAGGGATTAGTGATGAAAGGTCAACTTCCAGGACCTCATCATATACGGCTCCGGGATCGGCAGATAATTCAACATAGTCTTTTTCCCTGCCCTGGGATGCTAAATATGCCCGTGTTGATTCGTCGCTGGGGAATATTGATGTGGTGGCGCCAAGTTCGGCTCCCATATTGGTTATTGTGGCCCTGTCGGGAACTGTCAGGTTTTTAACTCCGGGGCCATAGTATTCTACAATTTTTCCTACTCCTCCTTTTACGGATAGCTTTTGCAAAACATAAAGGATGACATCTTTAGCTGAAACCCAGGGTTTCAATTCCCCGGTCAGGTGTATGCCTATTACCTTTGGTACAGTAAGGCTGTAAGTCCCTTTTGCCATGGCGGTAGCCACATCCAGGCCGCCGGCACCGATTGCGATCATCCCAAGCCCTCCACCGGTAGGTGTATGGCTATCGGAACCCAAAAGGGTTTTGCCCGGAATACCGTAGTTTTCCAGGTGCAGTTGGTGGCAGATTCCGTTTCCCGGCTTTGAAAAAAGAATGCCGTGACGTTGTGCAACACTTTGTATAAAAGCATGGTCATCGGCATTTTCGAAACCTGTTTGAAGTGTGTTGTGATCCACGTAAGCGACGGATAATTCGGTTTTAATTTTATCCACATCCATAGCTTCAAGCTGAAGGTAAACCATTGTTCCCGTTGAATCCTGGGTTAGGGTTTGGTCCATTTTTATGGTAATTTCTTCGCCGGGAACTAAATTGCCCTCCAGGAGATGATTTTCTAAGATTTTATAGGTTAGTGTCTGGCTCATATCATATTCCTTTCTAAGTTATATTAAATCCAATAAGTTGGATTGCTTTCGGGTAAGGTATAATGTTACATTTTAATCGCTTTCAGCTTTAATATCATACATTGAAACGCCGGTATAGTCAAGAAGCCTGCACTGTCAAGCCCATTGACAAAGTGAGGATATACTATATAATGGGTAGACGGAAGAAAAAACATCTACATGGTGTACATCGAATAAAATCAAAATACGCATTTATGGCTTATGAAAGAAGGGAAAACAGATGAAGACGGTGATAAAACGGGATGGATCAGAGGTAAGCTTTAACGGAGATAAAATCAAAAGGGCCATACAAAACGCAATGATGGAGACCACGAAAGGTGTGGAGGAAAAGTTGGCAGAAGATATTGCCATTGCCATAGAAAAACAGGTTGAACGGTCTCAGCGTCGAGTAAATGTGGAAGATATACAGGATCTGGTTGAGGACTTCCTTATGGCCAGCGAACGCAAGGATGCGGCAAAGAAGTATATAATATATCGCTATGAGAGGGACAGGACCAGGGATGCTAGAAAGCGCCGGGACGGGCGGATAATTTCCGAGGATTTTGTTAGCAAGTATAAGCATATGCCATCGCCTATGGGGCAGTTGGGTAGTTTTGTGTACTATAGAACCTATTCCAGATGGATACCGGAGGAGAAACGCAGGGAATATTGGTGGGAAACCGTTAGACGGGCAGTGGAATATAACTGCAGCCTAATTCCAACCTCTCGGGAGGAGGCTGAGAAACTCTATAAAAATGTGTTTGAACTCAAACAGTTTTTATCGGGAAGAACCCTTTGGGTGGGAAGTACGGATGTTTCCAAGTTTTATCCCATGTCGAACTATAACTGTTCCTTTCAGGTGGTTGACAGCTTTGCATCCTTTAAGGATATCTTTTATCTGCTTATGGTCGGTTCCGGTGTCGGGGTGAGGATTCTAAAGTCGGATATAGAGAAGTTGCCTACGGTCAGAACCGACGTGGAGGTAATCCACGAATCCTATACGCCTATTATGAGGACATTGCGCCAGGATAACACCTCCCTTGAATTCACCCACAATGATACGGTAAAAATCACCATAGGAGATAGCAAGGAGGGATGGGTTCAATCCCTGGATTATTATTTGAAGGTACTTTACAGCACCGAGTACAGGAAGATTAAAACCGTAATACTTAATTACGACCATGTAAGAGGTAAGGGGGAAAGACTAAAGACCTTTGGGGGTACTGCAAGCGGCCATTCAAGTATGAAGAATATGTTTTTAAAGATAAACAGGGTCATTGAGAAAGCGGCTACAAGGTCTACCACGGATAGGGTCAAATTGTTGCCCATAGATTGCCTGGACATAGCTAATATAATCGGAGAAAATGTGGTTGTGGGAGGCGTACGCAGAACTGCTGAGATAGTCCTTTTAGATCAGGACGATAAGGAAAGTATCCAGGCAAAAAGTGGCCTTTATAAAAAGGTTGATGAAAAATGGGTGATAGACGGGGAAATTGCCCATAGGCAGATGAGCAATAATTCCATCTACTATACAGGTAAACCCACAAGAGAGCAACTCCATTGGCATCTTTCCCAGATGCGTTACTCCGGAGAGCCGGGATGGGTGAATCAGGAGGCTGGTGCAAAGCGCAGACCTGACTTTAACGGCGTCAATCCCTGTGCGGAAATACTTTTGGATTCAAAGGGACTTTGTAATCTGACCAGTGTTAATGTTATGGCCTTTGTTGATGGAGGCAGGTTGGACAGGGAAGGACTCTTAGAGGCCCAGCGTCTATCTGCAAGGGCAGGCTACAGAATGACCTGTACTGAATTAGAGATTCCCGAGTGGAATGAGGTTCAAAAAAGGGATAGGCTCTTAGGCTGTTCAATAACCGGGTGGCAGGATATGGTCAATGCACTTCAATATACAAAGGAGCAACAGGAGGAGCTGCTAAGTGAAATGCGTCAGGTTGCAAAAAAAGCTGCCCAGGATTATGCAAAGGAATTAGGTCAACAGGAACCCCTTCTGGTGACTACTGTTAAACCGGAAGGCACTTTAAGCCTTCTTCCGGTAGTTTCAAGTGGGGTGCACTTTTCCCACGCACCCTATTTTATCAGAAGGATTAGAATCAGCAGCGATGATCCTCTGGTAAAGGTGTGCCAGGAGCTGGGTTATCCCGTATTTCCGGAGGTAGGACAGGATAAGGATAACTGTGTTACAAAAGTTGTGGAGTTTCCCGTAAAGGCGCCTCCCGGAAGGATGAAGGGGGATGTTTCAGCCATCGAGCAATTGGAGACCTATAAGATGTTTATGACCCATTATGTTGATCATAATTGCTCTATAACGGTTCATGTGCGGGATGACGAATGGGATCAGGTTGAGCAATGGGTGTGGGATAATTGGGAGGATACGGTTGCTCTATCGTTTTTATCCTACGAGGACAACTTTTATGAATTGCTTCCCTTTGAAGAAATTACGGAAGCGGAGTATCAGGAGAGGGTCTCGGGAATGAAACCTTTTATTCCCTCCCTAATTTCTAAATATGAAAAGGAAGAAAGTCTGTTTGACATAGGGGACGAGGGATGTGACAGCGGAGTCTGTCCCGTCCGATAGGTTTTTGAGAAAAGGAAGAATCGATGATCAGTATAGATGAGATGGAAATGATCTTGGAGGAATTGGCAGAAGAGTTACCGGGAGAGTTTTATAAGGAACTCAATGGAGGGATTCTCCTGCTTCCCGAAACAAAGATAAGCAGGGAGGCCCGGGACAACGATCTTTTTACTATGGGGGAATATCACTATAGCTTCAGTATGGGGCGATACATAGTGATTTACTATGGATCCTTTAAAAGACTTTATGGTCATCTGACACTAAAAGCGTTGAAGGAACAGTTGAGGGAGACTCTCTATCACGAATTTACACACCATATGGAATCGCTGGCAGGGGAGCGGGGATTGGAAAAGAAGGATGAGGAGTTCATGAAGAAATATAGGGAAAAGTCAAATAAGTGTTGATTATACAACAGAAATAATGATAATCTTGTGATATCATATTAATTCATGGGATGTAAATGCTTACAAAGGTATTTTACAGATAGTTGAAAAATGATTAGACTGACGGGAGGTATGAAAATGAAAAAGGATGTAAAATTTTTTAGATGTGAACACTGTGGCAATATCGCCACCTTGATTGAAGCAGCTGGACCGCCACTGGTATGTTGTGGAGAAGAAATGAAGTTATTGGATGCCAACACATCAGATGGTGCAGGTGAAAAGCATGTTCCGGTAATCAATGTTGATGGAAACAAGGTGAAGGTAGTCGTAAGCACGGTTACCCATCCCATGGTTGAGGCTCATCATATCGCATGGATTTACCTGTTAACAGAGCAGGGCGAACAGATAAAATATCTGGATCATACCGGAGCACCTGAAGCTGAATTTGCAATTCTTGATGGGGATAAGGTTATTGCTGCATATGAATACTGTAATCTTCACAGTCTATGGAAAGCAGAATACTAATTTAATCCGACTGAAAGCCAGGAATCCCTGGCTTTTTTAGTTGTTGCGTCCCCTTATTAAAAGAAGCCTCATCAGATTAGCTATTGCAACGGCCATGGCAGCTATGTAGGTAAGGGCCGCCGCCGATAACATCTTTTTTGCTCCACGCCTCTCATTTAAGGTTATGAGTCCAAGACCGTCCAATTGAATGAGAGCCCTTTTGCTGGCATTTAGCTCTACGGGCAAGGTAATGACTTGAAAAAGCACTGCGGATGCATACATTATTATCCCTAAATCAAAAATGAAAGCCCCTATGGAATAGTATTCGATGCTTCCCGCAGCGGTAAGGGCAAGTCCTCCAAGGAGCAATAACCAGGAAAGCTTGGAGCCGAAGGAAGCTATGGGTGCCAATCCGTTGCGGATTTTCAAAGGGGCGTATCCGTTGCCATGCTGTATGGCATGGCCTGATTCATGGGCAGCTATGCTTACGGAGGCAATGCTGGTTCCCGAGTACACCTGATTTGAAAGACGCATGACTCTTTTCCCCGGATGATAGTGATCAGTCATTATTCCGGAAACCCTTTCGATGGGAACATCCCTCAGGCCGTTAGTATCCAATATCCGTCTTGCAACTTGAGCACCTGTAAACCCTTTAGCTGTTGCTACCCGAGAGTATCCGGAATAAGCAGATTTGACCCGGTGCTGGGCATAAAAAGCTAATGCCATGGCGGGTATCAGTATTATGATTGTATAATCATAGTAAAACATCGTGATTCTCCTTGTGCATTTGGTAAAAGTCTATTCAACCATTTATTATATATGATGGCTTTATGTTTTTAAAGGATTGTCAGTATTTTAAATAGAATAAATTCTGGTCGTTGCATAATTGAACGAAGCTATAAAGGATCAGAAGGTCTGTAATATTGTTTTCTTTAAAAAGTTCATGAACCCCTTCCTTATAGTATCTCAAATCTATTAGGATTATTCTCTCATAGTGATCTGTGAGGAAGGGGACAAAGCAGTTTGCAAAGGAATCCTTAATGAGGAGTAGAGTCTTTCCGTTTTGGATTTCAGTGTCGATTAGTATTAGGGAATCATTGCCCCCAAGGAAATAGGAGTATTTGTCCTTAGTGTTTAAAAAGGACTCATCATATATCTTATGGTTTTGTGCAGCATCATGTTCTTTTAAGCTAAAGCGCATAATGGAGTCGGGTTTAGTCCATGGAAGGTTAGCTTTAGAATCATTAGTACCGTAAAAGCTGTCTGTGACAGGGGTCACTATATAATCATCAAGATCATGAGGAGGGAAGTCGGCCTGAATGGCAAAATGTCGATAGGCATAGTATGCACCCAGAGTAGTCCAGTGATGGTCTGTGCGATAATATAAGTCTTCCCCGAATGCCTGGGCGGCTACAAGGTGACCGCTGACATCGCAAACCGTGGCAAGTCCTTTAAGATTTGCTTTTAGCTCGTTTATTCGGGGAAGCTGGTGGGGCACAGGGGCATAAGCTGGCAGGGGTGCTTTGATTATTTCCGAAGCTGAAGGAGCCGGCAATACAAAGGATGCTACGTGGGGGTATTTTTTTTTAGTTTCCGCCAGAAATTCAATCAGATAGCATAGGTTGGACTTGCGCTGGTCTTCATTAATTTTCTCCAATGCAAAAAGCCAATTGTCCCTACCGAAATAAACATGGCCATTGTCTTTTTTTCCAAGGGTCATATCACATGTGTTTCTAATAGCCACCCATCCGTTTCGGAGGGGGAACTGATCTGCGGTGTAGGTTTCAAAATCATCCATAAAGCTTCCTTCAAAAATTGTTTTTCCGCTGACTTCGGGGGCCTGTGACAGATAACGATTTTCGTTTTCCGAAAATGTTTTATCAGGCGAAATCAGGGCGGATAAAAGATATGCTATTAAAATTGTAAAGAAACCTATTAACAGGATAATATCTTTTTTTGTCGCATTATATTTCAAAACAGTTCTCCTCCTTTCTTAAAAACGGAAATATAGAAATGGGTTATATGACGATGAAATCAGGTATGCTATGCAAAGCAGCACCATGAGAAGGGGGCCTATGACCTCTATTAATAGGGTAAATCCATGTCCTTCCTTTTTATATCCATAGCATCTATCCATTAGTTTTTTCGGCAGGGGAGTCGATCCTATTACAAGGATAAATAGCATTGTGGCATTGGTATAAAGAAGGTAGAAGGTCTGGGAGTCCCAAAATCCTGAGCCATAAAGACCAAAAAGAGATTTAATGAATCCTAAACCATCATCAGTGGAATCCAAGGTAAAAAGAACCCAGCCAAAGGTGACAAGAAACATGGTGTAGATATGGGTTAGCCAGGAGGGAATTCTTTTCAGCAGTTTTAGAAGAAATAGTTTTTCCATCGTTAGAAGCACACCAAAATAGAGTCCCCAGAGAACGAAGTTCCAATGGGCACCATGCCAAAGTCCTGTCAAAGCCCATACTATGGCAATGTTTCGAAGTTGAATTAAAAGACCTTTCCTGTTTCCTCCCAGTGGAATATAAACGTATTCTTTAAACCATGTGGAAAGGGAAATATGCCATCTGCGCCAGAATTCAGTTATACTTTTAGAAGTATATGGGTAATTGAAATTGATATTAAAGTGGAAACCAAGAACTTTTCCTAATCCAATGGCCATGTCTGAATAACCGGAAAAATCGAAGTATATCTGAAAACCAAAGGCTATAGCCCCCAGCCATGCTGTGGCAAGGGGCATGGTTTGATAAGGCATCTCCAGTACCTGATCCCAAAGCAGACCTATGTTGTTGGCAAGGAGTACCTTTTTTCCCAGTCCGCATATGAATAGTCTTATGCCGTCAGCTATTTCAGACAGGTGGTGGGTGCGTTCTATCAATTCCTTTTCTATAGTGGCTATTCGCACGATAGGCCCGGCTATAAGCTGGGGGAATAGGGATACATAGGCGCCAAAATTGATTATGTTTTTTTGCACTTTTACGCTTCCGCGATAGAGATCGATTACATATGACATGGCTTGGAAGGTGTAAAAGGATATGCCGATAGGAAGGGGTAGCTGTAGGGTCTGTATCCGGGTGTGCAAGATTAAATTCAGCGTATTTATGGCAAAATCAGCATATTTGAAAAAGCCTAACAGGGCAAGATTGGCTATGATAGCTATAACAAGGCAGGCTTTTTTCCTATTTGTCCATCGATCAATTAAGCGGCCGGCTGCATAGTTGAGGATTATGGATAAGACCATTAGCACGATATACACCGGTTCTCCCCATGCATAGAAGAAGAGGCTGATTATAAGGAGCACCAGGTTTTTTGCGGAGAAGGGCGCAAGGAAATATAACAGCAAGGCTATAGGCAAAAAATAGAATAAAAAGGTTATACTGCTAAATACCATTACTTTAAAAATTCTCCAATGATTTCATCGGCCTTTTCGTTGTGGTTGGAAACACAGAGTATTACATATTTCCCCTTGGTAATCAAAACCGGATGCATGAGTTTTTCAACTTCTTTGGGGACGTAGTTTTCAAATCCTTCTATCTGTGCAGAGATTCTCCTGTTCACAGCCTCCCCTAAAGTCTTTGCCTTGGAGGTTTCGGTGGCGGTGAGAACTGCCACTTCCTCAGCTGTGGCTCCGGTGCTGACATAGACCTGGAAATCATCTAGATAGTCATTAGCCTCGTCTATTCCGTAAAGCGCATAAAAGGCTTTTTCGCCAATGGGGGAGAGTTTATCCTGGTAAGTGTTATGGCTAACCAAAGATTGAGCTAATAGGCTGGTATCGATTTCGATTTCCTGATGGCTGCAGGCTGTGGATATTATTAATGTTAGCAAAATGAGCATTGACAGTATCAGTGTTTTATATATTTTCATGTTGTCTCTCCTGGTGCTAAAATTACGTAGTGTTAGCTGTATTTATTGTTTCTTAAATAGTGTTCCCATTTTATGCAATATTCTTTTGTCAGATGAAGTCCATCTGTGGCTGCTTCCTCGGGAAGATTGCCGTTTTCATCCGAAATCCCTTCGTTTACCTTAAGGTAGATTATACCCTTCTCTTTTGAGATTTGTTCGATAGAGGCGTTGAATTTATTGATGTTAGTGTTGTTAAAAATCCCGTCCCTGTTGGATTTAGATGCTGACACCGGGAGGATCGACTGGGCGTAGATAATGGCCTCCGGCTGAGTTTCCTTTATGCGATCGATCAACTCACCATACTTTTTGAAAAAAACCTCGGGATATGGCCAGCCTAATTCATTAGCACCAAGCATTATATATACCTTGCCAAAACTGTGATCACCAAGTGCCTGATAGACTGTCTTTCTTGTATTCCCATCGGAAACCGTTGGTTTTTCAAAGATATCTTTTATGTTTAGACCCTTGGTAGCATAATATGTGGCATTAGTGAGACCCGAGTATATCATAAGCCCTTGGGTTCGAGAGTCACCGATAAAAAGGGCGTCCGAAAAATAGGAATCTATTCCCGGGTTGCTTTCAGGCTGTATTATAGCGTTGGGCGGTTCCTCCCTATTAGAGTCGGATGGAGGCGCCGGCGGCGAAACATCTTTGACCTGATTTTCGGAACGGGATATTGTTATTTTGTTTTGTTCAGCTTCGTCAAGTGATATGTTTTCCAGATTCATTTGTTTTAGAACCCGGCTATCCGGTATTTCATTTTCTCCGGGGGCAAATAGATCCGTAGCCATAATTCCCAGGATTAAAGCAAAAAGAGTGACAGGGAAGATCGATAATAATATAAAAATCCGCTCTTTCAAACGGAGTTTTAAAGATGAAGTATGGCCTTTGTAGCAGGCATTAGACTTTATGTTTTGCAATAATCTTTCCCCCGGACACTTTCTTTTAATAGATAGAATTTATCAGCGAATTCATCATAACATAACGGATGCTAAAAGTGAAGAGTTTTGAGCTGCATATGAGGAAAAAAAGGATACCAAATTCATGAAATTATTTTGCAAATTGTCTTGACAAAAGCTTGAAGAAGGGGTAACATTAAACCATATTCGGAATGTACGAACTAAGCTCACATGTATTGTAAATCATCTGTTGTTTGGTGGTTACGACGCGTGTGATTTTTTTTGCACATATGAATATGATTATAAAAACAGGAGGACCCACAATGTACACAGGGACGGTAAAATGGTTTAATGCAGACAAAGGTTTTGGATTCATTTCCAATGATGATGGCAGCGATGATGTTTTCGTGCACTTCTCAGCTATCATGGCCGACGGTTTTAAAACTCTGGCAGAAGGCCAGAAGGTCACTTTTGACACGGAAATTGATTCCAGGAACAGCAGCAAGATCAGAGCGATCAATGTCTGCCCCGTCTAATTAGAATCAATACCTAAGAGGGCTCCGATGTGAATCGGGGCTCTTTTTCCTTAAGTTGAGAAAAATGAATGATCGGTGTATAATTAGAACCTAACCGGACAATTATTATATAAGGGCAAGGGAGAAAAGTATTGGATAGTGATAGTATAGCCATAGTATTTGCATTCGCTGGATTATTGATATTGTCTGCTTATTTTTCATCTACGGAGACAGCCTTTTCTTCGCTAAACCGGTTCAGGATGAAAAGCATGGCGGATGAGGGGGATGTTAAGGCTGCCAAAGCCTTGAAGCTGGCAGAGGATTACGATAGGATACTATCAACCATTTTAATAGGGAACAACATTGTAAACATAATGATGGCATCATTGGCTACCGTTTTTTTTGTCAATATAATGGGTGGAAAAGGGGTCACTGCTGCAACTGTTGTGACGACTTTGCTGGTTCTCCTGTTTGGGGAGATAACACCCAAAAGTATGGCTAAGGAGGCTCCTGAGCGTGTTGCCATGGCCTTCGGATCGGTTTTGAGCATCTTTACTATAGTTTTTCATCCTATTAACTTAGTATTTAGACAATGGAAAAGGCTGATAGAGCGTATTTTTAAATTGAGCGGGGGGGAAGGTATCTCCCAGCGGGAATTGCTCACCTTCGTGGATGCGGCACAGCAGGAAGGTGGAATAGATGAACATGAAGGGGAGTTGATCCGAAACGTAATACAGTTTAATGACCTTGAGGTTGAAGATGTATTGACGCCACGTGTTAAGATTGTGGCCGTGGATCTTGAAAGTGATACGAAGGAGGATGTTGAGCTTTTCTTTCGTGAAAGTGGTTTTTCAAGGCTTCCGGTGTACCGAAAATCGATAGATTACATTGAAGGGTTGATCAATGCGAAAGATTTTTATATGAATGTTTACAAGACGGAGAAATCCCTTGAAGAAATAGTTAAGCCCATGTCCTATGTACCCCCTGCCATGAAGGTGGTAAAACTGCTTAAAAGGCTTCAGGCTTCAAAGACCCATATGGTTGCTGTGGCCGATGAATATGGTGGAGTTACAGGTATTGTGACTTTGGAGGATGTTCTTGAGGAACTGGTAGGTGACATTTGGGATGAGCATGATACGATAGTTGAGGATTTCATCTTGGATGGTAAGGATACTTATCGGGTTTTGGCCCATGCCGATCTGGATGATATGCTTGATATTTTTAATTTAGATTATGATTTTGACATGTCAACGGTTGGGGGCTGGGCCATGGAGGAATTAGGTAAAATTCCGGAGGAAGGAGATAAATTTATCTTTGATTGCCTGGATGTTACTGTAATTAGGGCAGATGACAGGAAAGCTTTAGAGCTGAGGATAAAAAAGATTGCCCCTGCCTATGATGGGCAGGAAAAGACGCAGGAGATGCAACAAAAATAATATTGCTTGACAACTATAGGTAATAAGAGTATACTTAAATAGTCGCTGATTAGATGTTTTCCATTCCGAGGTAGCTCAATGGTGGAGCAGGCGGCTGTTAACCGCAAGGTCGAGGGTTCGAGCCCCTCCCTCGGAGCCAGAACGATATCCAATTTCATTAGTTGCCGGAGTGGCGGAATTGGCAGACGCACAGGACTTAAAATCCTGCGATCCTTAAAGATCGTACCGGTTCGATCCCGGTCTCCGGCACCAAGTATTTGAATAAATAGACATGACGTCGCGGGGTAGAGCAGCTGGTAGCTCGTCGGGCTCATAACCCGGAGGACGGGGGTTCAAATCCCTCCCCCGCAACCAAACAAAACCCACTAAATACAGTATTTAGCGGGTTTCTTTTTTTTGTGGATTTCAATATTATTCCAATAATTTTGTGACTTGCTCTTTTAGTGCGGGGACTTCTTTTGAAACAATTTTCTTCAGCAGTTGAATATCTCTATGCTTCATATAACCGTATCCTTTTTTCTATTGTCAATATACTGTCTTCCTTTAGCGGTCCGGCGATAACATCCACATTTTTTAAGCCTATCCTGTATGTCAAATTTAAGGCCTAACAAGTATTGGAGAAATAAATTGCTTACAAAGCCGGTATGAAATTTGGTGGAAAATTAAAAACATACTAAATGAGGTTAACAAGCTGTATAATGAGGCATTTTCAGCATCAGGTACATACATAGAGGAGAGTGGTAGTTATTCGCTAAGCTATAGAAATATAAATGGCTTTGATTGTTACTATGGCTTCAGGTATGACAACAATTGGTACTATGACGAGCCACTCCATGACGGTTATCCAGAAGTTTTGTTTTACATAAAGGATAGACAAAATGATCAAGAAGAGGCATTAAAATTCAACGAAAAGGTTAAGAGGCTATACCAGAAGCTTAAAGGGGATGTGTCTGTTGGAGGTCTGGGCAGGTTGATATATTATGAGCGTAAAAAGAACAATGAATGCCGCTTGGCCCTGAGCAAATCGCTTATGGATTTTGCAGGAAAAAATCCGGATCTTATTGTCCAATGGCTTTGGGACTCCGTAAAAGTCTTTAAGACTCAATCATACTAATTTGAGGGTAAGGGTTATAGACTAAGGTAAGTCTTTCACGGCTCACCCTTTCGTTTTTTGACTTAACGAAATATGCATGCTATTATGATTTATAGTTTTTATTGAAAGGGCTTGAGTGTCCATGAAACAAAAGCCAAACTTGCTTACGAAGAAAAAGGCAAAGGGGCGCATTTATACACCTGATTATATAGTGGAAAATATTCTTAACCTGTGCGAATATAGCGGTGCAAATCTATTAAAGAAGCATGTCATTGACAATAGTTGCGGTGATGGTGCCTTTCTTGCGGAAGTTGTGCGCCGTTATTGTTTTGTTGCGCAAAGTGCAGGCATGTCGGCTGACCGTTTAGGTGAAGACTTGGCAACTTTTATTCATGGTATTGAGATCGATAAAGATGAATGTCAAAAATGTATCCTTAATGTTGCGAAAGTGGCGGCAGAATTTAATGTTTTTGATGTGGCGTGGGATATTCGATGTGCTGACGCTTTAAATGTGGGGGATTATAGAGGCAAAATGGACTTTGTGGTCGGTAATCCGCCATATGTGCGTGTACATAACCTGCTGGATAATTACGGGGAAGTAAAAAACTATTCGTTTGCGCAAAAAGGAATGATTGACCTGTTTATCGTCTTTTATGAAATAGGGCTAAATATGCTTAATCCCTTGGGGGTTCTTGGATATATTTCTCCGTCCTCTTTATTTAACAGCGTTGCTGCTTCTACAATGCGCAATCATTTAAATCAAAACCGCAGTATAAAAAAGGTCGTGGACTTGAAACACTATCAACCCTTCGAAGCCACAACATACACAACTATAATGATATTAACAAAAAAGCACAATAACCATGTTGATTATTATGAATATGACGAACAAATTAAGGCACCATTTGTGGTATCACGATTAAATTACGAGGATTTCAATATTAACGGTTCCTATGTTTTTGGACATAAAAACATATTGGTTAGCTTGCAAAAAATGATGTCTCACATTGGCGGCGCAACCCCTGCCTGTGTTGTCAAAAACGGTTTTGCGACGCTCTATGATGATTTTTTCATAGGCAATTGGAGCTTTTCGCAATACACAATACCCATTGTCAAGGCATCTACCGGGCAGTCAACACTCTGTCTTTACCCCTATGATGAACACGGTAAATTATTGCCTTATGACTTGTTGGCTAAAAACCCAACAATTCGTTGTCATTATGAAGCTCATTCCGAAAAACTTAAAAATAGAAGTTTAGCCCATCCGGCACTTTGGTATGGGTTCGGACGGTCACAAGGCATAAAGGATGTAGGTAAAATGAAATATGCTATTAATACGCTAATTCGTGATGTTGGAGACATAAAACTTAAACCTTGTGAGCCGGGGACGGGGGTATATGGCGGGTTATATATTTTAACGGGCTTTTCCCTTGATGAATTGCATGATGTACTTTTTGCCGATGATTTTATAGCGTATATTGCTATGCTTGGCAAATATAAAAGCGGCGGTTACTACACTTATTCGTCAAAAGATTTGTCACGGTATCTTAACTATAAATTTGCCGAAAGGAGCGGTCATAGGGGAGGACAACCTGCATTTTTCTGAAGTATTTTTGTCATGATTAATCATTGGCAAAATTCAGAATTCAAATAATTGATTTGACGTTTACTAATTATGAAGTCTATGATTAAATGGATGGTATCCGTTTTGGTGGCGTTATATGAATACAGTCAACTAACCAATACTACTGTTTATGAAGTATCGGTATTCAAGCCCTATGGGCACAGATTTATAATTCTACAATTTCCGGTTGCTTATGGGTTATATTGCAAAGGAGGAACACTAATGGCAGATAATGTTTTAATTTCATACGACCCCGGAAACGGGGAAGAAGTTGGTCGGGTAGAGGTAACGAAGAGTGAAGAAATAGAAGGGATGGTGGAAGTGGCAAGAAAAGCCCATGAACTCTGGTCAGGGCTTAGTGTGGATGAAAGGATCGACTATCTTTTAAGATGTGCGGAAGTTTTGCAAAGAAGATCCGAAGAGATGGCGGTGTTGCTTTGCAGGGAGATGGGCAAAAATTTAAAACGGTCAAGAAATGAGATTCAAAGTTGTTATGATGACATTTTATATAAAACGAAATGGATTAAGGATGCAATCAAAACTGTGAAGGTGGAGGAGGGCGGCATAGCAACCCAGATTCAATATAATGCCCTTGGCGTATGCGGTGTCATTGCGCCGTGGAATTATCCTGTATCCATGGGGCATTGGCTTATACTCCCGGCCCTCACCGCAGGTAATGCAGTTATATTTAAACCATCGGAGGAGACTCCCCTAATTGCCTCCGCATATGTGGATGCCCTCAATGAGATTTTGCCCCAAGGGGTGCTTCAAATTGTTTATGGCGGCAGAGAGCAAGGGGAGGCGTTGGTTCGGTCTAAGATAGATTTAATCGCATTCACCGGTTCCCGGGAGGCTGGAAAGAAAATTATGGCAGGTGCTGCTTCAGGTCTTAAGAGGCTCGTTATGGAAATGGGAGGTAAGGATCCGCTGGTGGTTCTTCGGGATGCGGATGTGGAAAGAGCTGCCCGTTTTGCCATCGCAAGCAGTTTTGAGAATACGGGGCAAATGTGCATTTCAACCGAAAGAATTTTGGTTGACGAAAGGATTTTAAGTGAATTTGAAGAATATGCCGCATCCTATGTTCAACGGTACAAGGTGGGAAGGTGGGACGATCCGGAGGCGAATATCGGCCCCATTATAAACGAGAGGCAGCGGGAGAAAATCTTGGAACATATTGAAGATGCCGTAAAAAAGGGGGCAAGGGTTTTAGCGGGAGGAAAGAATCACCCTCCAAGATATGTCACCCCAACAGTCCTTGCCGATATAAGCGAGGACATGCTGATTTGGAGAGAGGAAACCTTTGGCCCAGTGGCCTGTATTACGAAATTCAAGGATTTAGATGAGGCAATAAAGCTGGCCAATGATAGCAGGTTGGGCCTGGGGGCTTCGGTATTCGGGAAGAAAGATGCGGAGTATGTGGCTAATAAATTAGAGGTGGGAATGGTTGGAATCAATCAAGCTGCCGGCAATAGTGCGGGAGATGTTCCCTGGGTAGGGGCCAAGGAAAGCGGTATCGGATATCATGGTTCTCCTGATGGACATAGACAATTTACACAAGCTCGTGTTATCAGCATAAGGTAGAGGCAACAGTTAAGTTTTTGAAAAGGAATTTTTTTGATTTCATCAATTAAAGGAAGGTGTAGCTATTGAATAACAGGACTGTTTTAGCGTCGCTGTTTTGTTTAATCCTTTTATCCACCTCTGTTACCTTTGCCGCTCCAAAGGATATTCAAAGGCATTGGTCAGGTTCATCGGTAAACACGCTGTTGGAGAAAGGGATAATAATGGGTTATCCTGATGGCAGTTTTCGACCGGACAGCGGGATCACCAGGGAGGAAGCATCGGTAGTCTTAGCATGTTTCATAAAGGAGCTTGCAGATGATGTAGTTGTTGATAGTTGTGGACAGGCAGGGGACGCCGGGGAGCTTGATGAAGATGGGTGTCCGGAAGGGATAGTATTTAATGATGTCGAAGATTATCGCTGGTCTTATGAAGCTATCAGCTTTCTTGTAGGCAACCGGATCATATCCGGGTATCCTAACGATATTTTCAATCCAAGGGGATATCTGACAAGGGAAGAGTTTGCCACCATGATTTACAATTGCTTCAATCAGTGTAATTGTGAAGGGGAGTCCATAGTAGGAGAAGGGGATAGTCCTATAGATTTACCTCAGACTGTGCATTTTAAAGACATCTCAGGTAGTTATGCCTCTGAAAAGATAATCAAGTTAAGCGGCAAGGGTATTATAAATGGCTACAAGGATGGAAGCTTTAAGCCTAAAAATACTGTGACCCGTGGAGAGGTTGCCACCGTTTTGTTTAAACTATCGGGGTGGTTGGAGATTCCACCATCGGTGGAAATACCGGAAAAGATGGTAATAGAAGTACCTTACATAAGCCAGCTTTACCCTGTTTCAGCCGTAGTGGGGTGCGAAGGTACGTCATTACTGTCGGGACTCCATAGTAAGGGTTATGCCTTAAACGTAGGTCTAAAGGAGTTTTTGGACGGAATGCCAAAGCACCCATCCAATCCGGCAAAGGGGTTTGTTGGATCCCCTTATGTCGCTGATAAAGCGAAGAAAACTCGCACGACGATTTTCCCCGCCAAGTTAACGGAATATGCAAGAGCCTTCGGAAAAGTGGATGATATTTCCGGAAGTGGGGCGAAGGTGATTCAAGGGGAAATCGCCATGGGAAATCCTGTGGTGGTATATGTTACCATGTGGTGGGAAAAACCATATTACAGAACATATAATATTGAAGGGAGTTTTCAAACTCTATTGAGCAATAACCATGCGGTTTTAGTTTGCGGTTATGACTACAAAAATGGACATTACTATATTTCGGATCCATACAATAGCAAGACCCCCGGCAAGGAGTATAAGTACTGGATTGATGGCAACACCTTTGAAAAAATATATGATGAAAGAAGACAGGCGATAGCGGTAAGATAAATATCTATGGATTATGCTTTACAGGCGATGGCTTTGGCAACGGCATATGCGGATGAAAAGGCAAATTGCAGGTTATAGCCTCCCGTATCTCCGTCCACATTCAGAACTTCCCCTGCAAAGTAAAGTCCTGGATACTTGTTGGATTCCAAAGTTTTAGAGTTGACCTCATTTAGCGACACTCCACCCGCAGTTACCATAGCGTTTTTGAACCCTCTGTCCACTATCGTATATTCGTCTTTTTTTATCAGTCGCAAGATCGATTTCAGGTCGGCATTTGAGACGGTGGAAGCGGTTTTGGAGGGATGGACAGAACACCTGTAGCATAGGGATTCTATAAACCTCTTTGGTATGGGGGCAGACTGGCTTAAGGTTTCATATAATAAGGTTACTAATTGTTTTCGGTTGGATTTGGGAGATTCAATGTTGTGTTTGGTAGCTGAGATGACCATGGCAACCAATTGCTCCCATGATTGTTGGGGATAATAGTCGATGCTGAGTTTATCCTTGGGGGCGGCATAGCGTGAGAGGTTTAGCATGACCGGTCCTGAAAAGCAGTTGTGGGTAAAGAGCAAATCACCGGTTTGGGAAGCCTTTATTTTATCATTTATAGTTGCTATCGTTTGCGGAATGGTTACCCCTGCAAGATATTTGTATGGATAGTCTTCCACATGGATAGGGGCTAAACCGGGTCTAAGTGGAGATATGCTTATTCCCATGCTTGCTAATATGGGAAAAAGGCTGCCATCCGAACCTGTTACCGGGTAGGAACAACCTCCTGTAGCAATCACAACATTTTTGGCATGAAATTCTTTGTGGTTAGAATTAAGGGTGAAAATTTCATCCTGTCGTTTAATAGAAGTAATCGGTGTGGAGGGTAAAATCGTAAAACCGTTGGTGGTACAGCGCTTTACGAGGATGGACAGGATATCTGCCGCCTTTAAGGATTTGGGGAAGACCTTGCCATCTTCCCTTTCCAACAGGGGTACATTATTTTCTTGAAAAAAGTTCATTAAAGTTAGGTTATTGTATCCGTACAATATGGAGCGAATAAACCTGCCGTTATTTCCATAGCAGGGTATGAAATCTTTTATGCTGCCACCTCTGGTCAGGTTGCATTGCCCATTGCCGGTTATTAAAAGTTTTTTTCCGGGGGAGGAGCTCTTTTCCAGGATTAATCCATTTGTTTTTTGGGGAATGGAGGCACCGGCAAATAAACCGGCAGCACCGGCACCTATGATTATAAGCGGGTATATCTTTTTGCCTTTGTTCATTTTTCCCCCTCCCGATATATTTGTATCTTTCTCATTTTGTGTCTTTTTAGGTATAGGTCTAACGGCCATAGGTTTATTGCCAGGGAAGCCAGTTCAATGAGGATAAAGATAAGGTGTGATGTCATCGGTATATAAATAGTATACACTTGCCCGAGTCTTTATCAAATAGCCGGGATAAGGCAGACTATTTTTAAATTACATAAATCGATTCGATGGGAATAAAACTATGGTATGATAATTATATGAGAAATTCATGGCTTAGAAAAGGAGAATATCTATGAAGGATGCCATAATAAAAAGATTGATTGCCGAGGCAGTTGATAAAAGGGATTTAATCTATGACGTACTGGGAAGTCAGGGGACGGAGGATATTTATAATGGGAATTTTTATATCGACGAAAATCTTATTAACCAAAGCCTGCGCAATGTCATTCTAAATGCCCTATATCCATATTTGAGGGATTACCATGTTAGCTTTATAGACGATCATATTTTAATCTCGGTAGAAGCAGATATCAGGCAATTAGGTCTATTGTCGCTGGGATATAAAATGAAAATGAAGGAGTTTTATTTTGGCTCCAAGGGTCATAGCTTTTCATTGGATTACAAAGAGGATGTCAGGTCTAAAGGCAATATGATGCAGGCCACAATATTTAAGCTATTTTCTGCAAAACAGCCGTTGATTGAAATGGCTGCCCATCACTTAAACAATGAGGGCTTAAGGATAACCGGCGATAGAATATTGGTGGACTTAGACAGGATTCCTCAGATGCAAGGTATTCCAAAGGATCTTGTGATCAGATGGCAGGGTTGTGAAGCCGGGCGGTTGCTCCTTAATTTTGAATTTGTAACCGTTGTAGAATAATTTCCATTCTGCTATAATATAAAAAACCTTGTGCGCATCAGTCATTGGGACACTGGCATCAGCCGGGTATGTTGAATTAGATGATGGTGAGGAGAGTATTCATATGTTAGATTCAATAGTTTTTGAAAGCCAGATTACACAATCAGATTTCCAAATGCTCCAGCATTTTTATATGTATAAGAAAACACC
The DNA here is from genome assembly GCA_050953445.1 of Anaerovoracaceae bacterium. Lineage (GTDB taxonomy): Bacteria > Bacillota > Clostridia > Peptostreptococcales > Anaerovoracaceae > JBMNMS01. Next base: position 194,891 of record JBMNMS010000001.1, on the reverse strand, counting down.
TAAAATGCAGCATACCCTTTATCTGCTATTTGGCGGATCCTTGTCTATGATACTGATTCATTTTTTCAGTGCTATTAAATGGCCAATAGTCATATTCGACATTTTCATAGTCATAGCACTGGTTACGGGATTTGCTTTAACCTTGGTAAAAAGCAAGGTGAGGAAGATGACCAACCCGGCTAAAACCATGGTGGGATTAGAGCAAAAAGCAATTATGGATAGGGATGATTATCTTGTTATAGAATGGAGCGATACTCCGGATCCTTTGCTTTACGACTGGAAGGAGTTTTATGTCTGGTATGAGGTGGATACCCATTATTTCATATTTTTAAGTAGGGAATTGGCCCTTATAATACCCAAAAGGGATTCTACGAAAGAGATGCAGGAAAGGGCTACTGCAAGGTTAAGGGAAATGCTGGGGGAAGAAGGAGTTGCAAACAAAAAAAACAGTCAAAGCATGCACACCATGTGAGGTGGAGATAATTGATATCGGCAGCACAGGGGAGGGGATTGGCAGAGTTGACGGCCTTGCTGTTTTTGTTGATGGGGGTGTTCCGGGGGATGTGGTCAAGGCTCGTATTGATCGGATTAAGAGGAATTATGCCCGGGGGAGCCTTTTGGAGGTTTTAAAGCCATCGCCGGATAGACATGAAGGCTTTTGTGTATATGGGGGGATTTGTGGTGGATGTAGATTACAGCATGTGGACTATGGGGCGCAATTGAAATACAAGGAGAAATGGGTCAGAGATTGTCTTGTGAGGATAGGTGGTGTTGGTGACCCGTTGGTGTATCCCGTTTTAGGAATGGACAAGCCTGTCAGGTATAGGAATAAGGCTGTTTTTACAGTAGGAAGGGTAAGGGGGAAGGAAAAGAAAATTAGAGGCTGTGATATAGGTTTTTTTAAAGCGGGCAGTGGCGAGGTAGTCAATTGCGATACCTGTATGATTCAGACGGAGGCGGCGGAAAAGGTTGCAGAGGTACTCAGGGGCTATATTAAAAGGAATAAGGTTCCGGTTTATGACCATGAATCTGGAACCGGAGTCATCAGAAATGTAATCGTTAAAACGGCTTTTGGCACCGGTGAGGTGATGGTGATCTTAGTGGCAACACATGGGCAGCTTCCGGAAATGGAGCTGTTGGTGACCGATTTGGATAGGGCGGTTGGGGAGTTACCGGATCTTTTTTTGGAGAGTGTAATCCTCAATGTAAATAGAAATAAGCGAGGCGAGGTTCTGGGGAAGGATTGGTTGACCGTAGCCGGCAAAACCACCATTAAGGATATTGTATGCGGATTGAATCTGGAAATTTCCCCCCAGTCCTTTTATCAGGTAAACCCTGTGCAGATGGAGCGCCTTTATGAGAAGGTAGCAGAGTTTGCAGATCTGACGGGGAGTGAGACGGTTTTTGATCTGTATTGCGGAGTGGGTACGATAGGACTTTACTTAGCAAAGAAGGCCCAAAAAGTGATTGGGATCGAGGCGGTAGAGGATGCTATTTTGGATGCCAACCGAAATGCAGTATTAAATGGAATAGTCAACGTTGAATATATTTGCGGTAGGGCAGAGGAGGAGATGGCGAAACTAATGGAGGAAGGGAAAGGTGGGCTGAAAGCGGATGTGGTTGTGATTGATCCGCCCAGGGCAGGATGTGATCCTCAACTATTAAAGCTTATTTCCCACACCTTGCCCCAGCGTGTAGTTTATGTCTCCTGTGATCCTGCTACAATGGCACGGGATGTAAAAATCCTTTGCGCAGGAGGATATGATTTTATAAAGGCTCAACCGGTGGACATGTTCCCCCACACAGGGAGCACGGAAACCGTAGCTTTATTAAAAAGAAGATGATAAGGGTGGATGACAGTGTACTTGTCCCCCTGTAGCCTTTGAAAAGGAGGGAGAAAGAATGAGTATTTGGTTGGAGTCTCTTATTACTGCTACACCCCAGGAGGGGTTTGAACTGGCCATCACTTTGTCTCGTAAGGGGGTTGGTTATGTTCAATCTGATGAAGAGGTAAAGAAAAGATTGAGGGAGGATTATGCTAATAATGCTGATAGCCTTACAAAGGCGTCTCAGGTTATTGCCATAAACTTTCAAACGGTGGCTGCAGCAAACAATTATTGGAGAAAATAATTGTAAGAATTTAATGGCGGCCTGCCACTGATTTTATTTCGGCTAAATCCCGTTAACCATTGTAAATAACGGGATTTTCCATTTATCCATAAGATCAGTATGCTTGCAGATGTTTTTTTCAATTAATATAATGGCAGAATCAAGAGGGATTGTGCTTTTGAAGAGTATCGGGGGGGGGGTAATGGATGGTGTCATGAGCAATAAATTGGTAAAGCCTATTGAGGAGACGAAATACCTTTCTGTAGAAAATGCTGCATTTGTCAACTGAAAAAGGGTCCACACATCCAGTCGAAAAAGGGTCCACTTTCCACTAATTCTCGTCAGTATTTTTTATTCATTTCATCGTTTCTTCCAGCCTGTAACTGACATCCAGGGACATATCAATAATGTGAGCCTTATGGGCCAGGCGATCTACTATGGCACCAGTCAGCATGGTATCTTGGAAAATTTCCACCCAGCGGTCAAAAACCAGGTTTGTGGTGATAATTATTGACCCCTTATCGTTTCGGTTGGACAGAAGGTTAAAAAGGATCTCACAGCCATCTCTGTCAAAAGAAACATAGCCAAGTTCGTCTAAAATCACCAAGTCATACTTTTCAAATTTTCTCTTGTAAAGAGTAACCTGATTTAAGCTCATAGCCTCTTTTAATTCCAGCACCAGGTTGGGTATGGAAGAAAACAACACGGTTTTGCCTGTCTGGCAGGCTTTAATGCCTAAAGCTGTGGCATAATGAGTCTTTCCACAGCCGGAAGTGCCCATCAGGATAATGTTTTCTTTGTTGCCGATAAAGTTCATGCTTTCAAGCTCTTTGAACTTATTCCTGATTTTTGGCTCATATTTATCCTTTTCGAAATCCTCAAGATAATGCTTGATAGGAAATTTAGCCCGCCTAATTCGCTTAGCAATGCCATTTTGCCGCCTTTTCTCAACTTCTCTTTGAAGCAGCATTGTCAGCAGTTCTTCAGGGCCTAAATCTAAATGGGTAGCCTCATCGATTAATAGATCATAGTGGTCCCGCAGGTAGGATAATTTCAGGAAGGAGGCCATTTCTTTAATATCCATTTGCCAGCTCCCCTCCTGCAGATAAATACAGACTGCTGTATTTGCTCATTTGCCTGGCAGCTTTTTCGTTGATTGAGTCCTGGGTTGGAATCAAATCCAAAGGAGCCACCTCAAAGGAAAACTGCTTGTATTTATCAAAATAGCTGATAATCTCCTCTATGGATTTATCCTGGTTTTTAGTTAAAATATCTATGAATAGCCTTGGATTTTTGGTAAAATGTTCATCGTAGATGGATTTGAGTTCCGGTATGCTTTTAAGGGCTAGGGAATTTCTTAAAGCTCCCGGCTTCTTGGTCAGAGAAGGCAAGTAGTGCTTGATGTCAATACTTGTTTGATCATCTCCATCTACTTTCTTATGGGAGCATACAAGCTTGTTGCAGGAGTATATCTTGATGCTTTCAGGGTAAACCCTGGTTGTTACTTCCCTGCCCACAAGGTAATCAGGAACTGAATAGAAATTCTTTTCCACCTGGACAAAGCTGTATGAGTTTACAGTTTGCTGGCTGACTTTTCCTAAAGCCAACTTAGGTTTAGCCGGCAAGAGATGCTGCTTTTCTTCTTCAATTTTGCTTGCTTTATTTAGTTTAGTAAGTTTGGCCTCAAGATATTCTATAGCATCTTCCAGGCTTTCGAAAACATATTTTTCTGCAAAGATTTGATTACGCAAGGTTTTTACGCTGCTTTCCACATGGCCTTTTTCATTAGCCTTAAAGCAGTTGGTGACATTTATCTTAAAGCCGTAGTAATTGGCCAGGGTGAGAAGATTCACATTCAGCTGCTTCTCGTTTCTGCCTATGAACTTCGTTACTACATTTTTCATGTTGTCATAAACGACTTCTTTGAATACACCACCAAGCATATTAAAGAATTTGACATGAGAGTCCATGAAGGCTTCTTGTTTTTGATTCTTGTAAAGATAGGCCCATCTGAAGTTACTGGCCGGCGAGGACAGCACAGCCATGTAAAGCTTTATCTTTACTCCATTTATCACTAATTTGACTTCACCAAAGTCATACTCCAGACGGTCTGCAAAATCATAGCTTTGCTTTATGAAACATTCTTTAGACTTGTTTCGTTTTTCTTTTATCTTTTCCGCTATAGTTGATTTGCCAATATCGCAACCGGCATCTTTGATTCGCTGGTGGATTTGAAGCTGGGTCAGACTTTGTTTGTGTGGGCCTAAAAGCCTGTCCTTTTCTTTTTCCTCTTCTAGTAATTCATCTAACAGCTCATCAATCTCGTCTGTGTATTTGTACCTTATCCGGTTGGCGGCATTGTATTTGGGTTTCCCCGTTAGTTCCTCTTGCAGCAAAGGGATCTCATCTTCCCCAGCCAGCTCAATTTCAACTAGTTTAGCATTAAATGCATTCCAGTACCTTGCCACTGTTTTCCTATCAATGCCCATTAGTCGGGCTACTTCCCGGTTAGAAACACCTTCCTGCTTCAGCCGGATAATTGTGTGCTTGTCCATTATGTCTTTCACTCCTTGTCTCACTTCCGAATACCAGTATTGCATATCCGGAAATGCTTTTGTTAGTGGACCCTTTTTCAATTGGATTTTTTATGAAAAATGGACCCTTTTTAGACTAGCACATACAAATGCATGGCGTTACAGAAGCATCATGCGTGTTTTTTATGTGAACAATCATATGAACTAATACGCCCGGAGAATCTTACATATGTGACTGTTATTCCGTATAGATGGAATGGAAGGTCAAGGGAGTTGATGCTTGATGATAGCATATGAAAAGCTTAATGAGGAGATGGCCTATTACTTGAAAGGAAATAAGGGAGCCTGGCGCTTGATGGATGGAATGAGGGAAAAATATCGTTCTTTCGGCAGGTTTTCAGGAACTTTGGAAATGGTGCTAACGGGAGAAGAAGCGGATTTTCTTAACGGGCTTATGAAGAAGCATTATAGCCAGGGTGAAAGGATTAGGCTGTCCATAGTAAAGCTATTGGGAGCCTTTGAGGAGACCAGATTTAAGGGATTTGATTTCCTGCAGGTATGCAACCAATATTTCGGCTATCCTCTTGAAACCAAAAAGGATGAATGGCGGGAGATTTCCAGGGAAATGCAGGTGTTTTTCTCGGAATTGCAAAAGCAGTATTATGGAAGTTGCGTCGGGGATTGGATATCGTCTTTGGGGGAAGAAACTGCCTTAGGGGGAGGGAGATTTATTAAATCCTTGTATAGGAGAAATCCCCAGGAGCTTAAATTGGCGGTGGGCTGGTTGAGAGAGATAGAAAGCCTGTTAGAAAAAGGCCTTAGAACGTCGCTGCCCATACTGGCCGCTGAGGCTACAAAAAATCCTCATGCTTTAGATAAGGATCAAAGTCTGTATCGCATTTTACTATATTTCCTTGCCCATGCTAAGGGGGTTGATTTTCCGCAGGAATTAGAGGGTGTTCTTGCTTTGTTTGATAGTGCCGGGATCAGTGTGGATGTGGGTAACAGAACCATCCTTACTTACGGTTTTAACGGTAGGACTGCCTATGGTGACAAGGGATGGGATCGGTTTTGGAAGAACGGTGAGCCCCTTACCCTTACCATGAGAAATTTGGAGGACGTTATAGGGATATACCCTGTTAATAGCCAGAATCAGATGTTTGCCTTTGAAAATCCGGCTCTTTTCACAAGGATGACGGAGTTGGAGCCCGTGGGAACCTTTGTCTGTACCTCGGGACAATTGAACATGCTGGATCATCGTTTTTTAAAACTCCTTTTTAGCAATCCGGAGCACAGACTTTATTATAGTGGGGATTATGATCCGGAGGGTCTTTTGATTGCAGACAAGCTATGGGCGGAGTATCCGAATCAAATTGTATTGTTCGGGTACCAAAAGGATTTGTATCGCAGATCTATTTCAGGTAATGTCATAAGCGAAAAGCGATTACAGCAGCTTGCCAATATAGAAAATCCCCAGCTTGTTGAATTGGCTGGGGAGATGAAGGCTATAGGAAGAGCCGGGTATCAAGAATATGTGGCAGATATTCTGAAAGCTGAATACAGGTCGATTCAAATTAGCTTATATTCAAAGCAATAGGCACATTTTTCAAATCCATAGGTTTGGTAAAAATGGTGAGCCTCTTCTCTGGGAATCCCTGAATCCAATACAATAGCTTTGCAGCCCCTTTCTTTGGCTAATTCTTTTGCGTGATCCATGAGTTTGCTGCCATAGCCTTTTTTTCGGACTTCCGAATTGGTTATTATGCTGGAAACGTAACAGGTCTTGCCGGAGAGCCAAAAGGTATTAAAAAAGGTACCATGGCAAAACCCCACCGGTTTATCGTTGTCGTACAGGAAGAAGGCGAAATCGTTGGGGTTGTCCAGTACTTCCTGATAAACCTGACGAATGGTTTGACGGTTGTAGGTGTTGTAGGTCCACAGCTTTTCAATATAATCAAAGGCCAGATCGAAATCGTCAATAGTTGCATTTTTAATCATAGGAACCTCCTTCAGTTTTTAAATACGAACCTAATATAAAGCCTGTCTTTGATTTCAATTATAATGTCGTGATGGGCATTTGTAAAACAATAATGGTTGTAAATGAACATAAAATCCTATATTATCGAAAGGAGGTGTTAAGGCGATAGGCACTATGTGGCCTTTGTCCTATGCCCATGTGAAAGAAAGGCTGATGAAATGACCGGCAAGGTATTGAAAAACAGAATATTTAATAACTTAGACTCTCCCATGGTTTTTTTCTCGCTTTTTTCCGCATGGACATTAGCAATAGTATTTATGGGGCAGGCAATGAACGCTCATGCAGTAGAAATGCAAATAGAATCCACGGGCTTCGTTACCGGTTTAACTCTTCTTGCAACTATTTCAGGCCTCATTGTTACCGGGTTTTACATAAAAACAATGGAGAAGGCGAGGCTGGCGATAGAGGCATCCATAATCCTGTCTATCGTTGGGACGGCTGTGTTTTTCATCAAATCCCCTATATTGTGGCAAATATCTATGATAGTGCTTTCCTTTGTAGCAGGAACTGTTATAGCTTGTTGGGGAATATATTTCAAAGGGTATAAAACATCCAATGAAAAGCTTCAAGCTGCGGCCAACATCATAATATATTCTAATGTAGGAATGATAATTATTAATGTGATATCCGCAAACATATCCACATATCTGGGAATATCAGTTTCTCTTATGATGCTTTTGATTTCTTTTTATTTTTTTCTGATGGATAAAAAATCGGCCAACAGCCAGGTTCAAAGGGGGGAGGATGAAAAAGAAAGGCATATGCCTTTGTTGAAAAAATCGTTGATACTGTTATATCTTTTTATAGCTTTAATCACGATAGATTCGGGGATGATGTACAATATTGTAAACCCTGCTTTTTCCCATCATGTGCAGCTGATTAGTTTTTATTGGGCTGTTCCATACATAGGAACCATTTTCCTTTTGAAAAAGTTGCCTGAAAGGATAAACCGTTCCTATGTTTTATATATGGCGGTGGCTATGATAGGCTTCGCCTATATTCTTTTTTATTTATTAGACAAATCAGCTTTAAGTTATGTCATAATAGATACTTTTATGTTAGGAGCCTTCGGTATATGCGACCTGTTTTGGTGGGTCATTTTGGGTGAGATGCTGGCATTTACCAACAATCCGATAAAAATATTCGGCATAGGACTTTCGGCAAATGTATTAGGGGTTTTCTTTGGCTACGCCATGTGCAGTGCTCTTAACATCATGCCAGAGCAAATAAGCGTGTCAATTGCATTGGGCATAGTACTTATCTCCCTTCTTGTACTTCCCAAACTTTATGATGAACTGTCCAGATTGATCAAAAATCAGGCGTTTTTAATTGGCTTGACGAAGAACAGAGGCAGTGCAAGGGAGGAGGTTGACAGCAAGGAGGAGGTTAGGGAGAGGGAACCGGATTTTATGGAGGTTTTTGGACTTACCGGCAGGGAGGCTGAGATTGCCAGGCTATTATTAGGAGGTCGAACCTATAAAATGATCGGGCAGGAGCTGTTTATAAGTGAAAATACAGTGAAGACCCATATTAAAAACATTTACACTAAAATGAATGTGGTTAACAAGACAGAATTTTTGGAAATGATGAAAATCACCCGAAAGCGGTGATGTATATTTAATAACAGTAGCATATAGTAGTTCCTTAGTAATGATAGTGTTCCTGCAGGAGGAATATTATGAAAAGGATTATGTTTCAGATCAAAATTCTAAGCGTAAGCTGTTTGATGGCAACTCTTTGCGTATTCATGCTCATATATCTTTTAGCCTATGAGGGTTATTGGGAATTAACAGCGATGGTTCTGGCTGCGAGCGTGATAGACATATGCTTTATAAGGTTGTTTTGCCGGTATGTTCACGATATTGGCAGGGCAAAGTTAATAGTTGATAACCCTCTTTTTCATTTAACCTCAGCAGAGACCCACAATAATGATAAGGTCGATATATATTTATCCTCCTTTGGTATGTTGCTTTGCGACAAGGTGGTATTCTTTGAGCCTGAAAAGGAGATTTTAGGGGCAGTCATATATAATGGCGGCATGTTAACCGTAGTATATGGGAAAAGCGGTGTGGGAAAGGAAGTGAAAATATTGGGATTCATCCTGTCTGAAAGTGAGATGAAGGAATTTGGAGAGAGATTAAGGTATGAGACAGGGGTCTGTTTAATGCAGTAGTATGTTGTGGGGGTGACGTTATCACCATTGATTTAAGCAATATCACCATTTTCGGGTGATACTTTTTTTTGCTTTAATAAGTATAATTTTTATGAAGGCGATAGTGTCGTCATTTTTGTATTTGTTTTTTTGAGTAGTGGGGGGAATCAAAATGAAAACTGCAAGTAAAAGGATCTTGGCATCCATTTTATCTTTGACAATGGTATTTTCCATGTCGGTTAATATGAGCCCAATTTTTGCAGAGGAAGGGTTGCAAAATCCGCCAATGGAAATTGAAGATTATGTAGAACCGGAGGACGGTGCTCAAGAAGATCTCCCCACAACAGAATACGAAGAACCGGAAAGTCAGAATTCCGGTTTACAATTAGGTCAGGGGGGCTCTGAGATTTTTGGTGAGCCTTCTGGTGAGCCTATTGAGTTGGATATCGATTTTTCTGACATCGATCCCGTAATAGACAATGAACCACAGGCAGATGGTGAAGAAACCTCCCAGAATTCACCTGATGCAGAAGATGAAAATGATGGTGAAGAAAGTGACAATGATGAAGAGACCATCGCAATAATTGGCGAAGAAATAGATGAAGAAGTCGATAATGAAGCTGATGGAAATGAAGAAAGCAGCGTCGATGTTAGTGCTAATGACGAGGAATGCGGCAAGGGAGATGAGGACGGCGATAGAATGGAAGGGAATGAAGAAGACGATGATAACGGGGAAGGAGATGTGAAGGAGGAAATAGAAGAAGAAGAGGAATCGGCTACGGAAGATGAAGGAGGATTGTGTATTAACGAACCTATGGGGGTAATGCATCCTATGGGGATGATGCCTATGGGGGGAGGAGAGCCATCCAATGAACCGATAGCATATACGCTGGGGACAGAGGCAGTGGCACACCTTAGCATGGAACAGCAGGAAGCCTTTTATGTGTTTAATGCTGAAAAGGATAATTATTATTTTGCAAAGATTAAAGACTACGATTCCTTTGATTGTTCTTCTATTTCAATAGGCACTATTTCAAATGGAATATTCACACCACTTAAATTTGAAAGTCAATGGGGACAAGAGGATTGTTTGGAAAAGGCCCAGGATGACATGCAATTGGTTGTTAGGGTATCTTATGATTACCAGTTATCTGGATATAAGCCTTATTTAGATATTTTCTTTACTGTTGTTAAAATAACAAAACCTACTTCACCGGTGGTAAACAGATCACCTGGAGAAGTGTTTGCTAATGATTTGATAGATGGAAATCTTGAATTAAGCATAGTGGCGGGAGAGGGAATGGAAATTTACCGCGCACCGGAAGAATCTTGGGATGAAGCCGAATTTTTAGGGACGGGAACTTATGTGTATTCGAAGCCTATGATTCCGGGTAGCTTATTTAGAATTTCCTTATACTCAAAGGATCCTGATACCGGATTAGTAAGCGACACCATCGATTTGGTATATTATTATATCAGCGGCCCATTAAGCTTTGTAGGTGATAAAGCCACAGTGACTGCGGTGATAGAGGAACATGAAGAACTTACATATAAATTCAATGGTACAGCGGGTATAACCTATGGAGTCAGCAGCTCCTTTGAAGAATTGAGGTGTTTAGAATGTAGGATACTTGATGGAATAACGGGTAAGGTTTTTAATAACGACCAGTATGGATATCCATTCTATATATGTGGCGAAGCCGGATCTTGGCAGGAAACAGGGTTCATTGCTGTTTCAACGGGAACCTATCTGTTGTCCTTGAAAAGTTACTATGATTCTGGAAGTGCAACAATTACACTGACTAAGAGTATTCCTGCAAAGCCTGTAATGTCTACTACTGCCATCAGTCATGGGACAGGACATGGTAAATACTATGAGGAAGCGGTTCCCATAGAATTGGCAACAGAAACTGTCGGAGCAGATATTTATTATAAGGTAGATACGAATGGATCAGGCTCCACCGGGGGTGAATACGTTAAATATCTTGGGGAGTTCACAATCGATAAGGAAGCATATTTAACCGCATATGCATATAAGGATGGAAAAGGATCCATCGCACTTTATGAAGACTTTAATATAATCACTCCTGATAGTCCTCGAATAACCCCAGAAGATACAGTTCAACTCCTTGGAAAAACTGTTACAATATCATCCCAACCGGGTACTACTGTATATTTTACTACCGACGGAAGCACACCGGATAAGAATTCCCCCAATAGTTTTATAGTAGATGAGGAGGGCAATATTGAGGGAACAAATACAGCGGTTATCACCTCGTCAGGTCTTCACATAAAGGCAATCGCATATGACGAAAAAGGTCTATCCAGTGAAGTCATAGAAAGACTATATACCGTTGGTATACCAAGACCCATATGGGAAAATCAAAATACATCGGTAGCGGAAGGCTATCAACCAGTTTTTAGCGGAAGTGGTGAAGGTACCATTTTCTATACCCTTGATGGTACAGATCCTAAGACAAGCGATAGTAAGAGAGTCTATACAGAAGGGGGCATTGTCATAAGCAAAAATACTCGTATTCGTGTGGTGGAAGAAATAGGCGGAGAGTATTCTGAAGAAATTAATGCCTTTATTAAAATGTATAGTGACAGAGACATATCCTTAGGGAAGGCGGAATCGGGACTAATTAACAGCAGTTATATTTTTTATGAAAGGTTTAGAATACCTATGGTTGCCCCGGGCAATTATGAGATAAAGCTGACGGGAGATGAGCTGGAGAAGGTAGAGCTTTTTGGACCGGGGTTCTACAAACACATAGGTTTTGGGCAATATGAAGGCGAGAGCATCGATTACAGCTGTTTCCCTTATAGTTTCACATTAACTGAAAATGATTTATACAAAAATGATGGTGTTCTTGTAATAAACCCCATGGTAAGTAGTAGTAGCGATGAAGATATTGATGTTTACTATACCATTGAAATCAATGTAGAATCCCCTGATATTACAAGTTATGGGGAGAAAACAGGTGATGGCTCCTGGAATATTAACTTATACACTAAAAAACAGGATGCAGACATTTATTATAGGCATAAGAATGCAGAGCCGGGAGCACCTTTTATTAAATATATCGGAGAAGCGGTTAATGTTGCAAACAATGGAGAAATAGAAGCCTATGTGAAAGATTCAGAAGGGGAAGATGGTGAACTCATATCGATAAAATATCCTATAGCTAATTTGCAGCTTAATTGGCTTTATTATAACATGGATGGAGGCGAGAGCTATAACCGTTTCACAGGTGGAGAGTTAATTGAGGAAGATAACTATTATATTCATGCCTATAAAACGGACAGATATGGAATCGGCCATGTAGACCTGTACTTGGATTACGGAAGCACTTCGGTTTTGTTGGGGGGAGGGTTAGTTTCTAAAAATAGTTATAATTTCACAACAGAGGATGTGCATTGGGTCACTTCAGAAACCTTATTCAACGGAAATGCACGGTTGCGCGCTGTTGCCTATGATATCCACGGCAATTCCCAGGCATATATAGCAAATGTCGTTATGAAGACTGCCCCCCTATCCCCACCTGCGGATTTAGCCAATGGTGAGGTGGGTGTTGGGAGAATTCCATTGCATTGGAGTGCTCCCATCGATACCCCGGAGGAGGGAACAATCAATTACGAAGTGTTCCGTGGAACTACAGCGGATACATCTTCCATGGAGAAAATAGATTCTATAGCCTATAATATTTCAAGCGGTTCTGCTCCTACTGTTGAGAACCCTTATGTGTCATATATTCCTAATGATGGAGGGGAGTTATTCTATTTTGCTGTCAGGGCATATCTTATTGAAGGTCGTTACAGCTCATTTTCCAATGTGATATCGGTTAACATAACAGATTATAAAGATACTACAGCACCTGAAATTGGAGGATTGCGCCTTCTTCATGTGCCTGCATCTCCCATAGTGGCAGAGGGTTCCTACATAAAAATAGACAAGGTTAACGGTTACCCATATGAGATTATAATCGATGAAGAAGTTGCAATAAAATCTGTAAATGCTCAAATCAGACCATATGATGAGCCTGAGCAATGGTTTGCAAGAGAAGTTATCACCGATGGTCAGGATTACTACACCTACCCATCCCACGACAATTCAGGCAGTGTTTTGGCTGATGGAAGATATGTAATGAAGATCACAGCGGAAGATATGGCAGGAAATCAAGGTAATTACGAGGTTTCCTACCTTGTAGATACAACTTCGCCGGATCCTGTAAACATAGTGAGCATTCAACCCCTCATAGGGAAAATACGCTTGACATTCTCAAGTCCATCAGAGGATACGGATCATTATATTGTGACGGGTTCTTGTACCGAAGGAGGGGTCACTACCTATGAAATGAGCGATCCCATTCCGGCCGGTGAGGGGGAAGCGGTCTATGATTTTATCCCCTTGAAAGTGAATGGTGAATACTATTTTACAATTAAGGCCTATGATAAGGCAGGTAATGAGTCTCAACCGAAGACAAGTGAGGACGCATATAAGATGTTACCTTATCAACCTTCTATGGATATTGAGCCGGAAGCCTCGAGGCCTAAGGAAACTTTGATCATAACTGTTAGCGGTTTTAAGCCGTTAGAATACATAAGCTTCTATTTAGATAATAAGAGTGTCGCCTTTGCATGGGCACAGGCTGATGAAGACGGAAATGCTGTAATAAACTATGAGATTCCCAAAGCCACCACAGGCGTTCATCGCTATAAAGCTGAAGGTCAAACCTCAGGAGCAAAAGTCATAAAAGCATATACCATAGGAGATTACATGCCTAAGGTTACTGCTCCCGCAACAGCAAATGCAGGTGACCCCATACTGATAAGCGTTGAGGATTTTGGCTGGGTAAACAGCGGAGGGGAAAATAAGGTAGATATTTATATAGACAATGTTAAACAGATGGCTGATTGGAATCTGAGCGATACTATTTCAGCCATAAATCAGACAGGAGGGCCGGCATCTGGAAGCAAAACATACGATCTGCCTTACAGTATTTCGGGAAGGGTGGAAATCCGGGCTGAATATATTGAGGATAATAGAAAAACCTATTCGGCATATACGACTATTCAGGTAGAAGGGGCAACACCTTCTCTTATGGTGGGGCCGGAAGGATATCAGGCAGGACAGAAGGTTACTCTTACAGCAGAGGGATATAAGCCGGGGGAAAGGGTATCATTCTATAAAAAAGGCAGCTACAGCACAGGAAATTATGCCGACGGCAACGGAAAAGCTGTAGCGGAGGTTACTCTTGCTTCTGCCGATGAAGGGGTAATTCTGTTTGAAGCAAAAGGCGATGATAGTGGACTTAAAAGCCATTATCTTTACACTGCGGAAACGGCCACCCTTAAAATAACGGGTCCGGCAAGCGTATATGAAGGAGCTAATGCAACCTTTAATATTTCCGGTATAAAGCCTGCATCCAGTCAAATGATACAGTTATATGTCAACGGTGCTCTAAGAGTCTCTTCCGGTGTGGGCAGCAATCAAACCGAGGCGGAAATCAGTCATACTTTCAGAACTAATTTGGGGGAAACGGGAAGGCTTTTGATAAGCGTACGTACTACCAAAAACAGTCAGGAAGCGTTTATGTACTGCCAGGTCAAAGGGCAGGATGGGATCAATCCATCGCTGACTGCTATTGCGGATAATTATGATGCCGGAACGATTGTTACCTTATCCGCCTCCGGATTTAAAGCTAATGAGAATATTCGTTTCTATGTCAATAATGTGGCTCTGACAGGTGATGTGAAATCAAATGGAGATGGTGAAGCAAGCAAGGAATACCAGATTCCCGAATCTCCAACCTTTTTGGTGTTCAGTGCCACCGGTCAAACTTCAGGATTAACTGCTGCACATTCTGTCAGCATCACCGGTAGCCTTGGCCTTACCGGTACTGCTTCCTTAAAGCCTGGAGAGCAATTGGAGATTGTTCTTGCAGGCGATCATACCGGAGACAATTGCTTTGCCTATTTAGATGGGATTAACATTTCAGGAGATTTCGAAGGGGGGGAAGAAAGCACCACCTTTAAATATATACTTCCCCATAATACCCTTATTGGCAGCCATAAGTTAGTGTTTACCACATCGGAGGGTCAAAAAGGCGAATGGAACTTTACCGTGGTGACCCCGGAAGTTACCATTTCAATTGATGAAATAACACATATTATAAGCTTTGGCGGTTTTGTGGCATCGGAAGAAATAGAGCTATGGATTGATGGTAGCAAGAAGGAGGATCTCGTTGCCGTAAATGGCAATGCTACTTATGAGCCTCAGGCATTGTTTGGTCCGGGAACCCACAGGATAACGGCAGGGGGGAAAATTAGCAAACGAAATGCAACCACTGCTTTTGTAGTTGCAGATGAAGTCGCCGCAATCAGCTTAGACAAGGCGGCAGCGAAGCAGGGACAGTTTATCTCAGTTTCTCTTTCCGGATTTAATGGGTCTGAAAAGGTTCAATTATACTTAGATGGTAGAGAACTTCCATATGAAATCACCTTATCCTCTGGCAGCAAAACAGAAGAGGTAATGTTGCCACTGAATTCAGCCCCTTCAAATCAGGCTGAATTAAAGGCGATAGGCCTTAGCTCGGGCAAGATTGCCACCACTCAATTGGAAATCCTTTTAGCTCAACCCGCCGTTTCTGTTGAAGCAACATCGGGAGGAGAAATAGAGGCGGGGGGAAGTATAGATATAGATATATTGGACTTCCCCGGTAATTCAGTCATTAGCTTCTATCTGGATTCAGTTAAGATTCCAACTGAGGACATAACGGGTACAAGCACAACCGACGAAGACGGAAGCCTAAGTGTTAAATATACCCTGCCCGAATCTTTGGGGAGCGGATCACATATATTGAGGGCTTCCGGAGGGGGAATGAGTAAGGCCGTTTCCTTTGAAGCTGAAGCCCAGTCCAGCGTACTTCATCTTAAGGTCGGCGATAAAAAAGCCACAGAGGGAAGAAATGGTCAGACCTTGGTGATTACGGGGAATAATTACGAAGATGGTACCGTTAGTATCAGTTTTGGAAATAAGGTGATTGCGGAAGCTGAGATTATAAGCGGAGGCAGCTTTGAATACTCCTATCTCTTAGAGAATATCGATGATGGAACCTATGTGGTAAAGATAAACACCTCCAACTCGGAGGAGGCATCTGCAAGCTTTAGGGTGGATAACACCCCGCCTACAAGGCCCATAGCAGAAGCATCATCTACCGTGAGAACTATAAGGATAAATTGGAGCCAGGTTCCGGAAAATGATGCCCATAGTTATAAATTATACAGGAAGAAAGAGCAAGATGTTGAATGGGAGATTATAAAAACATACAACATAGGAAATCTAAGTCATACCGATTACATAGGAAATGGGGTAGACATAGGCGAAATATATGATTATGGGATAACCTCAGTAGATAGGCTTGGAAATGAAAGTACTAAATCGGAGGTGAGGATCGGTTTGGCACAGGATACAACACCTCCCAACGTGTCCATCACCAATGCGGGGTATAATCCCAGATTTAAAGAAGGTAATCATAGCTTTACTGTCTATGCTTCCGACAATCAGAGTGTAGAGACTATCGTTGTTAGCTATAGAGAGGTCGAAAAGGATTTATCTGGAAATATAGTGTATGGTGATGAGGAAATCATTTGGAGCAAGACCTATGGGGTTAACACATACTATACGGAATATTCGGTTTCGTACTATGATAGCTTTAGTTGGGAAATAGCGAAAAATAGTCCTGTTGATGGCGAATACGAACTTATAATTAAAGCTGCTGACTTTGCAGGCAATCAAAGAATATATACATTGGCTTGTCACATTGACACCGTAAAACCCGAGGCACCGACAGGGCTGATGGCTAACGGTTCTGCCGGAAGCATAAATCTAAGCTGGACACCCAGTGAAAGTAGCGATGTTATCTATTACGAGATATACATGGGGGATTCTGAGGCAGCTGTGGAAGGTATGGCTGAATACACCAGAAAGGTGGGTGCGGTTTCTAACACAACCTTTGAGGTTAGCGAAGAGGACACCAGGTATTTCCGCATAAGGGCAATAGATGGTGCCGGCAATTTCAGTGACTTTACACAGATAGTATGGGCTACTGCCAGCAGGGATGAAGTGAGCCCGGTTATGAAATACCTATCACCTTCTGATGGTTATGCTACTGCACTTGGGACCTTACATCTCTCATTCAGGGCTCAAGACAATTTCAGGGTAGATAAATTTATAATCGAATACAAGAGAATAGATGAGGTGGATTATACTCTGCTGCAGGAAGTGGCTGCCGCCGCCGCTGCAATAGGTGCAGAGCAGAGTGGCTATTATAGGTGGGAAATAGGAGGACTTGGATCCGGATTATATATAATAAGGGTTAATGCTGTTGACTTCAGTGGGAATATGTCAACTGTACCTATGACGGCTACTTATAGATTAGACAGAACACCTCCCGGGGTTCCATCAGGCATAAACGTTGAAGGAGTATCGGGAGGCATAAAGGTAACCTGGAATGCTGTGACTGATGAAGATTTATGGGGCTACTACATATATCGCCAAGTGCAGGAAACACCCCTGCCAGCTTACAGGTACATAGGTAGTGTAAATAAAGCTTCTGCTTTAAGCTTTATAGACTATAACATAGAGGCGGGGGAGGCATACAAGTATGCGGTGGCATCCAGGGACGATCTGGGGAATGAAAGCGAAAGGACTGAAAGTGGTGAAATAAATGCACCGGGGTATACCCCTTCCATCACTCAGCTTATCAATACCACAAAACCTGAGGAGCCTTTGAAGATTTATGCAGGGAACTACCTGACCATAAAGGCATCGGGCTTTAAGCCTTACGAAGTGGTGGATATGTTCATCGATTACGATGATGCTCAGGGTGCGACAAATATATCAGTGCTGTCTAAGGTAACAGATGCCTTGGGGGGCCTTACCATTAATTGGCGTTATGTTGTTGGAACCAGCCCCGGGGAGCATAAAATAGGGTTGAAGGGTGGAAGCAGCAAGGGTTTTTGTGAAATAAGCTTCACTACTGAATCTCCGGTACCTTCGGATTTACCCGATAGACCATCTGTTGTTAACGTGGAAAACACTGGTGTATTGTCGATTAAAGTATCCGGCTATCAGGTCAGTGGAGCAGGGGGATACAACATCATCCGTAAGGCAACTAAGACGTTGGAAGGCGAAGAAGGAGAACCGGTGCCAATAGCCACCGGCATTAGAAGTAATACGTACATCGATTTGACAGTGGAAAACGGAGTGGAATACGAATACACTGTCGAAACGACAGATAGTTTCGGAAATGTTGGTGGAAGTGAAATTAGCCCTGTAATAACACCGATTCCTGATGAAGAAAAACCTGCCCTGAGCTTGGCATCAAACAGGGATGGAAATACCGTAAAACTTCTTGCATTGGTGTCGGACAACATAGGTGTGACTCAGGTGGAATTCTTCTTCAAGGCACAGGTTGGAGAATACGAGAAAATTGGAGAAACTATCAATCCTGATACTGCACGGGGAAAAACAAAGACTGTTTCATTGGATTGGGATACATCAGCATTAGATGACGGGACTTATGTGGTTAAGGTTATCGCAACGGACAGAAGCGGCAATAGCATTGATAAAACCATAGAAGTAGTAGTTAGAAGCGGTGCGGTGGCATATGAAGGACAGCTTACCGCCCATGCCGGAGCATTGAGGGTAAAACTGAGCTGGGAAAGCTCCGCAGATCCGGAAGTAAGCGTATATAAGATATACCGTAAGGATAGCCTTAACGGAAATGATTGGTCGGAGCCTAAGGCCGTAATATCTACCAGTTTGCTTAGTTATACGGACAGGGGCTTTGAACCTGATAGTGTGAACAAATACTATAAATACGGAATTTCCACACTGGATACCTTTGGAAATGAAAGCGATATAGTCTGGATGGCCGACTATATAGTTCCTAATGCCGACAATGAAGACCCTGTCATAAGCGGGTTTTCCCCAATGTCCGGAACCACAATAAACAAGGTGGCAAATATTAGTGTTCTTGCCACTGACAATGTGGGCGTGGCAAAGATAGAGTTGTTCCGTGAAAATGAAGGTGGGGCTGACATCCTCATAGGAACAAGTCTTGCAGGCAGCACCGGTTTTGGAACCATTCCTTTTGATACGAGGGGATTGCTTGATGGCAGAATTGGGCTTAAAGCCAAAGCCTATGACTCTACTGAAAATGTGGCTTCTAAGGGGGTGTCTTATGTTATAGATAACACTCCACCCCCAGTACCCGTCTTAAAGGCAGAGGGGGCGGAGCTATCCCTTGTTTTAACCATACAAAGCGGGGGAGCGGCTTCAGATTTCTCACATTATAATATTTACAGATCAGAAACAGAAAACGGAACCTATAGCTTCATTGCATCGGTAAAATCATCTGCATATACCGACAAAAATGCGTTGACAGCAGGCAATTGGTACTATGTGACGGCGGTAGATACGGTTGGAAATGAAAGTGCAGCCAGTCAAAAGAAATTTGCTACTCCACAAGGAGACTCTACTCCCCCTGTAGTAAAAGAACTGCTGCCTCTTTCGGAAGCTCCTCTTAGGGGAACTGTTAACCTTATGGCTACCGCAACGGACAACGTTAAGGTAACCGAAATATGCTTTGAAATAAGGCCGGAGGGAAGCACTGAATGGATACTCCTTGCTCTTATTAAGAACCCTGTATCAGGCAAAGCCTCATATAACTGGAATACGGTGGCGGAGACTTCCGGTACACAAACCTATCCCGATGGGATTTATGAGATAAGAGCTGCAGCCTACGATGAGGCTGGAAATGTAGGTTACAAAACCGACACGTATACTATATCCAACGATCCCCCTGCACCTCCCACCGGTCTTGAAATTCTTTCAAGGCAGTGGCAGCTTGTGATAAGCTTCAATGCGGTGGGAGGCTCGGATTTTGCCTATTATAACATATATAGAAAAGAATCCGAAGCAGCAGCTTTTGGTGAGCCTGTGGCCAGGACCACATCAAATGTGTATGTGGATAAGGGATTAAATCCTGAAAACACATACTACTATAGGATTACCGTGGTAAACGATTTGGGGCGTGAGAGTAACGGTATAGAAAGTCAGGGTCACAGTCCGGAACATCAATCAACTAAACCTATAATCAGGGAGATAAGATCATCGAAGAGTTTCTATTTCGGAGGGGTTTTAGAATTAGAGACTCTGGTGGAAGATGAGGTTGGGGTATCCAACATCGTGTATGAATATCGAAAGGAAGGGGCTAACGAAAATGACCCCTGGCATCCTATTGCCACGGTGACCGGAGATGATATAAAGAAAAAGAAGCTTAACTTGACCTCATATGAAGGCTTTGAGGAGTATCTGTGGAGCGGTGAGGCAACCTGGGACAATACCAGCGGTCTTGATCCCGGTGATTATGTGGTCAGGATAACGGTGCAAAATATGGGGGGACAGGACAATTTTAGCAGGCAGACTAAGTCCTTCCGTCTAATAAAAGATAATATCGAAGAGCTTCCTGAAATAACAGTATATGATCCAAGAACCGGTGGGAGCTTGGAGCTTTTGATGGAACTTCCCGTTGTTACCGATGAAGATAAGGCACCGATGGACTATTTTACCGTTTATCGCAGCCACATATCCGGTTTTACCCCGGATGAAAGCAACAAGGTAAAAGATAAGGTTTGGGGCAATTATGAGGATGCAAACCTTGAAAATAACGTGACATACTATTATAGGGTGACCATGACTGATGTGGCAGGCAATGTCAGCAGCAGCACCTCGGCACAGCTTGCAGGAGTGCCGACAGCCGTAAGCGGTCTTACCATCGAGAATCCTGCCGCCATTTCGGTGACTCCTGACCAGCCTGTAATCGGTAGAGAAAACGCAGTATCTGCTCAGGTGGTGAACGGAGGATATGCTCCTGTAGATGGCAAGGTTATCTTTGAATACAGAGTTGGGAATACCGGATATTGGACTGAGATAGGAGAAAAATCATTTAGCAGGCTTGCCGGGAATAGAGCCACCACGGTATCCATTGGCTGGATACCGGATGAGAACATGGTATCGGATACGGAAATACAAATACAGGCAACAGTCCAAAAGACCGATGATACTGTGGAGTTAGAGGGCAAAGCTAAGAGCCAGATACAGAGCTTCAATCTTAATGAAGCACCTGAAGCCATGATAACCGTTAAGGACGGCGACGAACCAATCGGTGAAACCGTGTCCACCGGTAGGGTTCTCACGTTCTCTGCAAACGGGTCCAAGGATTTTGGCTCAGGATATATAGGTGAATATAAATGGGAATTCGGAGATGGCAAGAGCTTAACCGGCAAAAATGTCAGCTACGGTTATGTGAGCCCTGGTAAATACGTTCTTAAATTGACCGTTACAGACAATTTAGGAGCTAAGACTACGGAAACCCGCAATATTGAAATAACGGATAACAGGCCTGACCTTATAGTTGAATCAATCACATGGAATCCGGAAGATCCCAATGAAAATGATGTGGTTACCATAAGAGCTACCATTGGAAACAAGGGAAAAGGACCCAGTAATTTAGGATTCCTGGTGGGGTTCTATTTAGACAATAAATATATGGGATATTCCAAGGTTGCAGACGGTACCATTATTCCGGTAGGTGGCAGCGTAGATGTTACTTATACATGGGTAGCTTCACCTGGGAGTCATGTTGTAACCGTTAAGGCCAATGATATTTTAGACAATCTAAAGGAGATAAATAAGAACAATAATAGTCTAACAAGGAGCCTTTCTTCAACCCAGGTGGATTTTGCAGACATAGTGGTTACAGATATAAGCTGGCTTGGGGAAGAAGAGGGCAGAAGGGTGTTCAACTCCGAAGAAGCCTTCCAGTATACAGCGAAGGTTAAGAATATCGGAGAGAGGGATGTGACGGAACCTTTCTTCGCATATCTGTATGTGGATGATGAATATGTTACCAAGGCTCAGGTGGGGAGGTTAGATAAAAACCAGGAGAGAGAAGTTACTTTTGTGGCAAAACCTGTGAGGGGATCCCATTTGATCAAAGTTGCAGCGGATGTAACCGATCCTGTCCACATTGAGCTTGACAAGATCAACAATGTTTATGAAAAGGAGACTCCCGTCTTCGATGTGGAGTATCCGAAGATCACGATAGATAGCATCGATTGGGAGCCTAAGGAAACCACTTTTTCACAGGGAACTTCATTGATGTTCAGCGTGAAACTTACCAATATTTCCGTATTCCCGGTGGTAGACAGTTTTAAAGTGGATCTTTCCATAGGTGGATTGTCCTTTAGGAATGTTACAATCAATGGGATGTCAGCAGGGGAAACGAAAACCGTTACAGGAAGGTGGCAGGTTATAGAGCCCATTGAAGAGGCCGATGGTACCAAAAAGCCTTTTTCCCTGAAGGTTACGGTAGATAAGGAAAGGATGGTGTTGGAGGAAGCTTTAGAGGAGGTAGAAACCTTGCCTTCCTTTAATATCATATACCCGGACCTTAACATTACCAATGTCGGCCCTCCCAGCACAGGAAGCTATGGGACGCCCATGACGTTTATGGTTTCGGTAGGCAATGAAAGCATGGCAACAGTCTTCACTCCCTTCACTGTCGGATTGTATGCAAGAAAGTATGTCGAGGGCAGACCAGAAGAAGATGTAGACAAGGATTGGAAACAGGTGGCAGGATATAACCTGCAGGGATTAAGGGGATATAGCACATCTGTTGTTCCCTTAACCTATACACCGAAAGAAGCGGGAAAATTCGAATATAAGATAGTGGCTGACACCTATAATGCCATACGTCAGCAGCCCGTGCGACCCGAGAGGCCAAGAAAGAGGGTGTGGATCACCCTGCCCATAGAAGTTGGTCATCAGCTAATAATGGAGACAAGTCCGAATAAGAGGATGGCGGATGATGATTTTCTGGCTGTACTATATTCATCTGCGGATCATTACATTGATGTGGAGGCAAAATTCTATGATTCCAGCAACAGATCTAAACTGTTGGGACCTGATGATGATGTCTCAGCTTCCTATACCTTAAACCTGGGTGAGCAGGTGATAAGGCAGGGAGAATTGCAATATATTGGCGGAGTATTCAGGGGGCAGATTGCACTGGGATTCCTTACGAGCAACACCTATACATTGACCATAGAAGGTGGGGAATCGGGAAGGCCTGCCTTGTCGGAGATAGTAAACATCAGAGTTGTGGAAAATACCATAGCCAATGTTTCAGTGGATAAGGAGTCCTATAGGTTGGGAGAGGAGGTAAGGATAACCGGAAACTTCACCTATCAGGATGGCAGTCCTTTTGCCGACCAGTTGGTGGTCCTTGATCTGATGCTATTGCCGGAGCTTAATGAACCCAGAATTGGAAGAGATGAAAGAGGAAACGAGGTAATTTATCGTTATCAGGGAGAACATATAAGATTCCTGAAAACAGATGAATATGGTAACTTCAGCTATAACTTCTATCCCAGATACGGCGAAGCGGGTAAGTGGAATGTAGCTGTATTTGCTTTGCAAAGACTTCTTGGAAATGCCGCCACAACCACTTTCGATGTTAAGGGCATGGTTGCCGAGCCATCTAATTTAGAGTTAACAGCCGTTAAGAATTCAAGGTTTTCAAAAACCATAACCATAAAGAACGCAGCTCTTGCAGGGGATAATGCCCTTACCGGGCTTACCGCCAAGATTATGCCTGTGGGGGAGAACAACATAGTCGCTACCATAGATAGTTCCGGTATGCTCAAAACACTGCTGCCGGGTCAATCCACATCGGTAATAGTGGACTTTAATGCTCCCTTGGAGGCTGACGATACAGCCTATTTCAAGGTGGAGGTAACCGCATCGGACGGAACAAAAGCGGTGAGCAATATTAAGTTAAACCTCAGGCCAGCCACGCCGATTCCTATAACGGATCCAAAGGGCGTTATGGTAGGACTTAACCCCGGAAGCGAAATTGTAAAGACGATAAAGATTACGAACAAAGGTCTTGGTGCAATGAACGGCATAAGACTTGAACAGCCTTCAACTATTCCCTGGATAAGTGCATCCAACCTTTCTAAGGTTAACCTTATGCCTAAGGAAAGTGCCACCTTCGATGTCATCTTTGCTCCGGGAGAAACGGTGAGCTTAGGGCAATATCAGGATAAGGTAATGGTAACAAATGGTAGTTATTCGGCAGTAGTCACCGTGGCGGCGGAAATATCCAGTGCCAACCGGGGCGACATCTCGTTTATAGTGTCCGATGATACAGGAAGCAGGGTGGTAAACGCCGAAGTATCCTTGATAGGAAAAGAGCCCTATACCTATCAGGAGGGGGGTCAAACTAAAACCTATTATCAGACCTTTGCAGGCAGAACCAATACCGAAGGTGTTGTCACATTGACTGATAAACCCCTGGGGGAATATAGCTATTCCATTACAGCAAGCGGAAGGAAGAAGCTTACAGGCCAATGCAGCATAATGCCTGGAGCTAACCTGGCTCCCTTGGAGGTTGAAATGGAGAGCCTTCCGGTTCAGATTGAATGGACGGTTATTCCAACCACCATACAAGATGAGTATGAGATTAAATTGGAATTGGAATTCGGTGTTAAGATTCCCAAACCCAATTTCGGTTTTGTTCCACCTTGGATCAACATACCTAAAGAGGTTCAGGGGCCAATGATAGTTGAAGCCCAGATTATAAATACGGGGCTTGTGGCTCTAACAGATGTAACAGCTCAGGTGGTACGGGAAAAAGGTACGGATACGGGCATAAGCATTATAGGGGGAGGCTATATAGGGGAGATACCGGCTCATGGCAGCGTAAGGCTGCAGCTTCAGGTGCAGCCGGGTCAATACCTGTTACCCTACAGCAATGCTCCCAACTTCATAAGACTGAAAGCCAATTATGTAAGCTTTGATCCCGACACAGGTCTTCCTGTGGATCCGCCTGAGGTAATAGAAGCTAAATTACCCTTATACAATCCCAGCGACACCCCTGTTAGCGTTACAGTGAAACCCTTAGACGGGAGCCCTGCAACCACAGAGGAATTCAAGCTACCGGAAGGTCAATTAGCGGAGATAGATTATCTGCTCCCACCACCTGCACCACCGGCTACCGATGATGAAACGGGCGGAGGCAGCGTGTATGAAATTGTCAAGCTTAGTCTGAATCAGACGGCTACTATTGAAAGACAGGCCTTCGATGCTACCTTGAGGGTATCCAATGGCTATCCTTCCTATGCCCTTCAAAACGTTAATGTGCGAGTGGTGCTGACGGATGAAAACGGAGTGGAGATATCACCGTCGGATTACGTGTTGAAATCGGATGGGGTTATAGGCATAGAAAGCTTGGATGGAACGTCATCCTTAGGTGCCGGGAAATCTTTGACAGGCAAGTGGCAGATAATACCTATGAAGGGCCTGGGGGGAGATGATCCGGAAGTAGGTAAAAAGTACTATGCGAAAGCCATAATAACCTATTATGTAAATGGTAAATTTGTGGAGACAAGTACTGAGGGGGTGGAAATTACCATATATCCACAGCCTCAGGTGACTTTGAATTATTATGTACCACATAAGATATTGTCTGGTGTTCCGTTTAAATTAGGGGTTACCGCCACCAACAACGGCAGTGGCTGGGCAAGAAATCTGTCCATAGATTCAGGAAAGATAGAGGTAACCACCAACCAGTCCGGACTGTTGACTGAGTTTGAGATAATCGGCGGATCCTGGGGTTCGGCCTCCACAGGTGGAGGGTTTAAGCTATCACTTGGTGATATTGAGCCGGGTGAGTCTGTAAGCGGTTATTGGCTGGTGCGCTGGAAGATGTATGAAAGCGGCGAAGGCGACAAACCCTATGAAGGGGAATTCAAGAAGTTTACAGCAAGTCTATCTCATAAAACTTACGACGGGGTGGAATTAGACTCGTTGATAGTTGATGTAACCACTGAAATCATAGGCAGAGATGGATTGTTGCCTGATCCGGAGACAGGAGAAACCCTATCCCTTATCAATGAGGGATATACAGGCTTCCCCAATTACCTGATCAATCTGAAAACCGGACAAAAAACTGCTATTCATGTGCCTGATAATTCTGAGGTAACGGTACCTCTCAGCGATGATACCAATATGATCAGGCTGAAAGTACCTAAACCCGGATTCACTCTGGGTGAAAGCAGCGTAAGGTATCAGGTGATAATGCTGCCTGATGAAAGGATAAGCAGCTCTTTGGCATCGGTAAAGCGCTATCTGACGGATAATCCCCAGGATGAAGGAGTTACCCTTTCTATAAATAACTATTGGAGGGATTACGGTTACATTTATATAATCGATGAAATACCGAAGAAATCAGATGGATCGGGATTTGTAGATCCGGTCTGGTACGAGGTGGAGTATGGTACCGGCATAGTTATAAATGCCGTAGAATATGGACGCAGTTATACGGAAGAGGGAGATGACGAACCGGGAATAGCCTATTATGATATTGGGGTTCAGCCAAATCCCGGAGACACCATATCCGTAAGAGCCTTACTTGAAAACAAGGGCAAGTATACAATGGAGAAGATATCCGTTCTCTTTGAGGCGGAAAAGGATGGGAAAACAGTTACAATTGGCAGGAGCAATATAATAAATGAGATCATTGCCGGTGAGGAGATCTATGTATATCAGCAGTTCGTTACACAAGGACTGGAAGAAGAATATGATATTCAGGTAAGCGGAAAATGGATATTGAGAGCCTGGCTTATGGAGGAGGACGAGAAGAATCAATTTATAAAGAAAGAGGCCCAGCTAATAATCAATGCTCCCCCCATAGCCATGACCGCAGATCTGGTGACCTTGGCAGGTGAAGTGGCACATTTCGATGCCTCTAAGTCTTATGACCCCGATGGATACATAGTTAACTATCTTTGGGAATTTGGTGACGGTCATTCTGCCAATGGTCTAACGGTGAATCATGTGTATTTAGAAGGGGGTTCAAAAAAGGCTTATCTGACGGTTACCGATAATAACCTGACATCTTCAACGCTGGAGTTTTTGGTAAATGTTGAAGATAAAAGAGCTGACCTGAGGATAAGAGAAGTAAAATTCTATAAAAACGGAGTAGAGGTAAGCCAAAACAGCCTTAATCAGGGTGATGAGGTGACGGTAAGGGCTGAGATTTATAATGAGCCTAATACCGCCTGGTGGGAAAATGAAAGCCCTGAAAAACATAGCGTAGCAGTGAACAGCAAATTCTATGTAGGCTTTTATGTGGATTACAAATACAAGGGCTATAAGGTCTTTGACGGGGACAATAATCCTATAGACGTCAATGGTTCTGCCTTCATTGAATTTGACTGGAAGGTTCCTGCCGGCAGTCATATCGTTTCGGTGATAGCTAATGATATTGGGAAGATGGTGGAGGAAAGGAATCATGATAATAACAGGCTGGATGTTCAGGTAGGAGCCGGTCAAGTGTATTTCCCTGACTTAGTGGCAATAGAGGATAGCTTTACAGTAGACTTGGACGATGATGTTGGATACAGGAGTTCTGTGGGCCTGTCCGTGGATGTGTTAAACAGCGGCGATGCACACGGGGAAGCTTTCAAGGTAAGCTTCTTCGCCAACGGAAAGCTAATAGCTTCAAAAATGGTGGAAGGTGGCTTGAATCCAGGCGATCAGACCACCGTTTACAGCAGCTTTAAGCCCACATCAGGAGGTGTTTATAAATTTGAAGTAATGGTGGACGGTCCCACCAATTACGTTATAGAATCCAATGAAACTAATAACCGTTTGACCCTTACCAAAGAGATACGCATGGTCTATCCGGATCTATCTTTGAAGGATATGAAGCTTACACCATCAAGCGGCATCCTAACTGGCAGCGATCCTGTTGTCGTAACATTGAAGTTGCACAACAAGGGTTGCAATATAAAAGATGACGTAATAGACATAAACTTCTATGCAGATAGAAAATATCTGGGAACCGTTAAGAAGGAATCTATAAATAGGGGTGAAACTGTGCCCGTATCCTTCATTTGGAAGAATCCGGTTGAAGGAGGCAGGACCATTACAGCAAGGGTTAACGAAAGAGGCTCTATAGTTGAAAGCGATATAACCAATAACGAGGTATCTGCCAGCTTTGATGGGAGCATTACAACAGAACTTCCCGGACTTAAAATAGTGGCCATAGTGACCGAGGGGGAGGTGTCCCTGGGAAGCGATGTGAACACTGTTATCACTTTAATAAATGATGGCGAGGCACCGACGGACAGAGACTTTACTCTGACCCTTTATGCCAATGGAATAAAGGTTGGAGAAAAGTTGGTGACTACCATTATAAATCCCGGGCAGACCATAAATGTCACTATGGATTCCTGGAAAGCGGAAATAAAGCCCACAGGGAAATATATACTCAAAGCTTATGCTGACAGCGGAATGAAGATGAGGCTGAAAAACAGAGATAATGCTGCATTGAATGGATCCTTGACCGTTACCGGGGGTTATGAATTCGACATAGATTCAACACAGGCAATTACGAAAAATGGAACGGCATTATTTGCTGTTAGCCTGATACATACGGATCGGAACTGGCTGAAAATACATGATGCTCAGGTGACCTACAAGGTTTTGAACTCTGAAAGTCAAGTTATGAAACAGGGTGAATTAGAATATAACCAGCTTACGGGAACCTATAAGGGCAGCGTTAAATTCGATAACCTCTCTATTGGTCAATACACGGTAGCATTTGAGGCCAAGAGCGGATTGGAACTGTTGGCCACGGAGGAGCGTACACTTGCATGTGTACAAGATTTCGACATAAGTATAAATACTGTAAATGAAGGCGGTAGCCCGGTCAGTCAGTATGGGGCAGGTGAAAAGATAAGGATAACCGGAAAAGTTGGAGGCATAGGCGTTTCAGGAACCAAGGCTCTTATCCGCATAATCGGGGAAGAGGAATGGAGAACAGTGGTAGATTGCGATGAAGCAGGTAATTTTAGCCATGAATTCATCCTTCCGGCTGACTTTGGCGGCAGTTACACCGTTAAGGCCACTTCCAATGTGGGTGGGGTTAGCAAGGTTAGCGAATCCAAAGTATTTACAGTTGAAGGAATTTTCGTAAATCTGCCTTCAAAGGTTACGATAGTACAGGGAAAGAGCATTAACTTAGAAGGAACCATAGTAAATGTGGGAACCATGCAGGCAAATAGCATAGGTATCGGTGAATTAACTCCGGTTAATAGCGGTTTAAATCTTAGTGCCATCTCCCTTGGGGCAACATCCTTGGATATTGGTGAAAACGCCAAAGTTACTTTAAGTATAGAGGCGGAGGCTGGAGTTGATCCCGGCAATTACGAATACGAGTTTACCACCAGCTATAATGCTAATGGCAACAAGACGAGAAAACAGAAGATCGAGATTACGGTAGTTGAAGCTGTTGCCGTCATGGATGTTACGGTTCTTTCCAACAGAGAGACGGATGGTAGTCCGGCTAAGAAGGAAATAGCGGCATCTGTAAGACCGGGAGAAGGTGTTAGCCAGGTTGTCAGGATTGTAAATAAGGGGACTAAGGATATTGAGAATCTGAGGGTTACTACCAGGGAGGAACTGCCCTTTGTAAGCATAACTACCGGCGGAACAGAAAAAATCAGACCTTTATCCGACGGACTATCCATAAGAGATAAGGATGCCAAGGCTACTATAAGCCTTTATATAGCACCTGGTTCATATGTGCAGGAGGGAATTTATGAGGATGAGTTGATCCTTATGGCTGATGGCATTGATACGGTAAGGATACCCGTTTCCATCTATGTAGGTGCTGAAAATCAGGGAACTGTTATATTTGAGGTCAGAAACGAAAAGCAGACGGCTTTAGAGGGTGTAAGGGTTGAAGTGTTTGGACCGGAACATGAGGAAGGCCAGGTGGTTCCTGCCAGGATGATAGCGGGCGAAACCGATGAAAATGGACAGGTGAGATTCGACAATATACCGGCAGGGCTTTATACATTGAGTGTCTCAGGGGAGGGAATAACACCTTATGTTGCTACCGTAGATGTAGCCGCCATGGTCAACTTAAAAGAACAGATAATTACCGTAAAGAAGATGGCCTATGTATTCGACTTTAATTCAGATCTTGTGATGAATGCAGATG
Source organism: Anaerovoracaceae bacterium (assembly GCA_050953445.1). Classification (GTDB taxonomy): domain Bacteria; phylum Bacillota; class Clostridia; order Peptostreptococcales; family Anaerovoracaceae; genus JBMNMS01. The sequence continues at coordinate 164,912 of JBMNMS010000001.1, read as the reverse complement.
GAACAGCCATAACTGCCGGTAACTATGCGGGTGCTCTTTACCAGATGGAAAACAATGATTATGCCGCAGGTAAAACTGGTATCATAGCCAACTTCCCCGGTGACGAAGCAGAGTTTTATTATTTAAGTTCAATGGTCAGAGGAGGGGTCGCCGTAACAAATCCTTCGGCTAACAATACCCCTATAATGGGGTTAACTGTCAGGGTGGACGAATCCGACACAGGGTTGCCTGAAGGAACATTCCTGCTCAATACACCGGTGGGAAGGGTTGGAAGCAGAGAACTTGGGGCTCTTAATCCTTCGGATATTAAGGACATTAACTGGATGGCCTATACAGATAATTTCTACTACGAGGCTGAGCTGGGCGAAATCGATGAGAATGGCCAGTTCGAAGTGATTTTACCTGAGGAAGTTGGAATCAACAATGTGCAGGCATGGATCAGTGAGGTGGACTATTTTGGCAGCGGATCATTGAAAATGATTTCCTATGATGAAGAGAACAACAGGGGAGTATTTACAACCAACTTGAAGAATGAGAACGGTGACTATGTACATCCTCTTAACGCTGTACCCAAATACATCGATGAGACGGAGTTCAGATTTACCCTCAGGCTTGAAGGTAGTGCCCTGGAGAATGAGGAATCTGTTCATTATAGTTGTGATATCCCCGTACTGGTTCGATATCTGCCAGCTAAGTCTTACCTTGATGGGGATGATAGTGAAATCACAAGGATGACAAAGGAATATAAAGGTCTCTTTGCAGGAACTACTGTTAAGGAACAGAAGAACTTCAGCCGCAGCTTCATAGGCAGCTTGTCTGATGGAGGAAACCAGCCCGAACGAATGGGTGAAGCCCTTTCGGATTTTGGTTTTGCCCATGATGTGGCTATGGAAAAACAGAGCACCAGGTTGAATTTCAGCTTGAAGAATCCTTCAAATTCAGATTTCATGAACAACATCAAGATAACCTTAAGGGTTGCAGATGGTAAGCCTCGTTCGGATGGCAGTTTGGGAGAAGGGTTAAATATCATTACCGGACTGATGGATCCCCAGATATTGATTAGAAGAAATACATCGGAATCTACCGTTGAATTCGATAGAGGCACCGGGGTTTTGACTCTAAACAAATTAGGGCCTAACGAAGAGATTAAAATTGACTTCAATGTCATACCTCCCGAAGGGTTAAATTCCTTCTATAGGGATGCACTTGACTACATGGATGAATATAAAGACCTGTTCGGTGATATGAAATTGGATGTGGCTGAGATATTCTCCTGGCTAGAATATAGCTTTGAAGTTTCAGGAATGGAGGGTGAAGAGGGCGAGCTTTATGAAGGAATGACAGCGGTGAGAAGTCAAAAAATTTCGCCACCGCCTAAGGTTTATATCAGTTATGAAATCACACCGGCACATTTAGCCGATAGCTACAAGCTAAGGGTAAATGTAACCAATATCGGGGATGGGCCGGCGTACGGATTGGTCGTGGCTGCTCCCAACATTCCTACACCCGGTAATGTAGCGGAGATATGGGACGTTTACTCCAAAAAATATGGCAACCAGGATGGGCCGGAAATGCTTATCGGTGATGTGGAAGCAGGAGAAACCACCTACGGTGAGTTTACGATCTATGCTCCCGCCATAGGGGACTGGACAAAGTTACCAGGATTGGCGGTGAGGACAGGCAAAATAGGGAATGTAGTTGTAGCTCCACTTTCCATTCAAAGATATGATAGCAAGACCTATGTGAATGCTTTGGATGATATTATTAAAGAACTGGAACTTATGGGTCAGAACATAGATGGAGCTATAAACAAAATTGGGGAAGGACTTGTGGAAGGCATAATGGATACCGACAATTACTTTACCCATGTGATAGCTGCGGAGAGCATAACCTATGGCCTTGACGCCATTGCGGGTCTGGCCAATGTCTTAGGAACAGTGGCCGGTTGGAAGGACACATACGAAGGACTGGAAAAGGCTTTATCTAAGATGAACATAGAGGTGGAAAGCCTCAAAGAGGATTTAATAAAACTGACTCCTCAGGAACAGAAAATTTTAGGTCTTGAATCCAAGACTTTCAGAACTGCTGTTAAGGATTTCAAAGACCTGGTCAATGAGGTAGGTGCTTTACAACTATCCCTTGATATAATGTCAGAAACCATTGCCAATATTAATTGGGAAGAAATATTTACATTCTTCAATGATCAGCTTGGAAATGCGATTAATGCCATGAAGGCAGCAGGTTCCTACAGGGAATTGGAGGGCTACAAAAAGTATGTCGAGTCCTCACATGCATATGCCAAAATGGCTGCGGCAGAGGCGGAAAAAGCGGCGAAAGCCGGAAACGACGAGGACAGGGCAAGGTATCTTGATCTGGCTACCACATATAATATCCAGGCCGCTGAAGATATGGAAAAGGCCAGGGATCTTTACGATGAACTTTATAGGATTGCACCAAGTGATGCCAGGATGGAACTCAACAAATTGCACACTCAGGGGCAAAATATAGCGGGTAAAAATATAGCATTTGCTTCGGCATCTATTGCGGCGGCTTCAAAGGCAAGGGCCCTTGATACGGTTGCAGGAAAGCTCAGAGTTATGATTGACAGCAATGAAACGACCCAGATCTTTGCCAAGTTAGGAGCTGACATAACTTTCACTCAGTTCTTAGGGGTGGATACAGCAACGGTAGTGGAGGTTCTTGATGCGGTAAATGAACATGGAATTCTTAGCAAGGAAGGTGCGACGGCCATAATTTCGGCTTTTGACAAGGCGACCTTCAAGATTGGCGAAGTGGTGGATGCGTTGGCAGCGATATCCGATGCTTCTCAGGTATTTGAAATTGCCGATGCTGCTCCTGCCTGGGTTAAAAAGATAGGAAATCTTCCAAGACAGGCTGCTGCTACCGATTACAGCAGTCGGGAATTGATGGATCTACTGGAAAGCACCCTTGGCGGTAGACAGGATGTGGACGGAAACACAGATGCTTATCTTGCAAGATTCTATCATGAGGTAGAAGCATGTAGTTCAAACAAGGATAAGGTTAAACTTCTGGTGGAATATGCAGTGTTTGCTATGAATGTACCCGTGGTTGAAAGCGATAGATTCCATCAAGTATACAATGATTTAGTGGATAAAAGTAAGGGAGGATTGGTGGATCCGCTGAAGGCATACAGGATTGCCGACATAGAGTCCACAAGATATATGGAGTTAAACGGCATATCCAACAATGCTAAAGAAGTGCTGTTAGGGACGATAGAGCTTCTTGAAGGCTATAAATCCCAGCCAATTCCCCATACTTCCTATTATCCTGCGGAGGTGCTGTTGCAATACGTGAAGAATTTGAATCAGCAGTTGGAATTCATCTACGCTACAGGGAGGGATGAAGATGGAGAACCTATTCTGCTTCCAAAGGGTAGAATGGGAAGATATAGGGATATTTGGATATACAGAGGGGATGATGAAGATTTAGTGCCCGGGGTACTGCAATTTGGAGACCTATACAGGGCTTATGGGAATTTGAATTCAGCTTTGGCTACGGGATACGGAAATGTGGCAGACCGCTGGAATCTAAACTTTATGAAGAATATCATAGCCAGCAATGCCATAATGGGGGCCGCACTTGCTTTCGGATCAGGTTCAGCAGTGGCAGGGGCTTCTCTGGCCGGTTCTGTTGCCGGTGCGGTAGGCGATGCTGTCGTTGGACCCTGGCAGGACTCCCTGGACACAGCAGATAAAACTACTGCCGGATTAGTGGCAAATTCAATAGCTAATGTCTATTTGAATTCTGGTTTCGCAGCAGCTAAACAATATGATGTGGCCGCTTCTATTGTATCCGTATTTGATGCGGTAGACAGATGGAAGAAGATAGATCCGCCAATCCCTGTAACTGTCATGGGTATAGACATGATGGATATAGAGGTTGAGGATGGTGTGGACTTTGGCTTTGGAAAGGCTGTAATAACAGTGAGAAACGATCATACGGGTCCGGTTTATATATCACCCAGGATTATGATCGTAGACGGTTATGGCATATTGGATTCTGACGCACTAAGAAGGGAACTGGTGTATCCTGGAGAGGCCAGAACCTTCACTGCCAATCTGGCAGCACCAAAGGCTACATTGAGAGATCCTGCAGGATTCAACCTGTATGTGAGCTTCGAATTGGCCGAACCGGAAAGCATGTCAATAGCAGGTCTTCACGGGCCTTATGTAAAACACTTTGCAACGGGTAATAGCGAAACCATAAAGGCTCTACGGAACAGGAATGAGCATAGCATACCAAGGAGTGGTTTCCTGGGAGGAGATGATAATCCTAAGTCCGTTTCAGCTACGGTGAAAACTGAAAGTGGCATGAAAGAGATGAGGATATTCCTGGCCACCTTAGAGGGCAGTGGAATAAGGATGACGGTGGAAGGCGACGGGCAATTTGAGACCCGAAGCATTGTAAACGATGGTGATTTGATGGTGATAAAAAATCCCGCCGGGACTTACTCAATAACCGTAGAGGGAACTGACGAAGAAGATTACTTCACCTTGCAGGTGGTGCAGCTACCCGCTGATGGAATAGTCTTTGATGCAACAACTCCTTATGGAATGAAGGCTAAGAGAACGGAGGATGAGGAAAGTCAGATTATAAGCACCGAAGTTAAAGTTTATGAAACCTCCGGTCTTGGGGATCTCATCGATGTTGACTTTGAAAAGGTCTATCTGAAGAATTCTGAAGGCGAGGAAGTAACAGCTGATATAAGCCACAGGGTGTATCCGGGCTTTGAAAGCGGATTCGGTGTGTCGGCAGGTAGTGGAAAGACCTTCATAGTCGAAGTCACGCTGGCAAAGGATTTGCCGGAAGGTAATTATACCTTAGGTTTGAAAACCAAGGTGAGAGGATCCAGGGCTCCATCCGCCCTAATGGATAGAGCCTCCTGGGAAGAAGATGATGAGAATTCATACAGCAAGTTGATGGATGTTAACATTAAGGTTGAGGAAATGGAAGATATCCCATTGCCGACAGAGGTAAGCTATTCCCTTAAGAATGGTTTGATAACGGTGACCGGGATCATGGAACAGGGAAGACTTGCAGTCCTCTTTGTAGATGATGTGGCGGCTAATATATTTATACCCGACAGCTTTGGAAGCTTTAGAGGTACATATCAGCTCAAGCCAAGGGAGGAAAGTTATAAGGTCTACATGAAAGGTGCGGATTACAATGCTAATTATAGTGAAGGCAAGACCAGTACAAGAACTTTATCGGCACCCTTGCCTGTAGAGGAATTAGGCCCTGTTGTCAGACTTATTACACCTGCGGATGGAGCTGAAGTAAGCAATGAAATTACCAAAATCACCTTTACGGTTACCGATATACTGGGAAGCGTGGAAGAAGATGATGTCAGCCTCAAACTGGATGGGGTAGATGTCAGTGATGAACTATATGTGGACCACAAGGGAAGATACAATTACAATCTAAAAGGAAACCTGGAAAATGGAGGACACGCTATTGATATCAGCGCTAAAAACGACAGAGGATATAGGACTACCTTGTCAACAAGTTTCAATACAGATGGCCAGCCAATAGTTACCTTTACCGTAAAACTGGGTGAAGACGGAGGCGCTGCTGAAGGTGCGAAGATAGCTATTATTGGCACAGGGAAGACTGCCATTGTAGATTCTGCCGGCAGGGCGAAGATAGGTCTTAATAATGGAGAATATTCCTACTCGGTGGTATTGGCCGGATATGGAGCAGTAATTGGTGAATTTACTGTTGATGGAAATACAGTGGTTCCGACCATAGTTTTACAGGAGGCTAAGGACGTGACCTTTACTGTCAAGGATGATGAGACAGATGAGGCAGTAAGTGATGCCACAATCACAGTAATCACCAGCGAAGATAAGGTCATAAGTGCCACTACGTCTGAAGGCGGAAAAGCCACCTTTGGGCTTGAAGGAGGAGATTACAGCTTCACAGTTTCTGCTAATGGTTACCTTACATCTGAGCTCCGGGAATTCAGCGTATCAGGTGAGGATATTAACCTTGATGTTAAGCTAATAGGGCTTGCAAAGGTGGCTGCTGACGAGTTTAGACAGCTCCATGAAGAGGCTTTAGACCTTGATACGGAGACTGTGACTATAGGAGATGAAGGTAAAGTAGACGAAGCGCTAAGTGCCTATGATCAACTGACTGAAGAAGTAAAGGGCAGGTTGTCGGAGGAAAAAATCAAGTTAGATGGATTAAAGGCGAAGATAGGAGATTTAAAGGATGTGGCAGCGGCTGCTGGGTTTAAGACGGATCATCAAATCATACTGTCTAAGGCGGTGGAAGATGTGGCTAAGGAGGATAAACCCCTTTTGGATGCAGCGCTATCAGACTTTGAGGAATTATCCGATGGAGCAAAGGCCAAACTCATCGACGAAAAGGCTCATTTGGATGCCCTGTACGTAAAGTTGAAGAGCTTAGGCTTTGAGCTGAAGGGTAGTGTAAGACTTGAAGGCAGAAAGGATGGAAGGCATGGGGGCGTTACAGTTAAACTACTGAAAGATGGGGTGGCGGTGGCTACTGCAGTAACCGATGCGTCAGGAGGATATGAGTTCCCAGTAGTATTTGAAGGTAATTATTCCCTGAGTATTGAAATGACCAGTTACCTTGGTTATGTAAAGAATAACTTGGCTATGGATGATGATAAAGACTTTGGAGAAGTCATTCTTAAAGGAGGAGATATTGACGGGGACGGCATGGTCAAGATAGATGATCTTTTGGTATTGCTGGGTCTTTATCTGACGGAAACAAATTCCCCTGCCGATATCGATGGTGATGGTTTAATCAAGATTGATGATTTAATAATAGTACTCAACAATTATCTCAAATCAAGGACTGTTGAGAATTAAAGCGAGGTGCATATATGAGTATGTCAAAAAGAATTGTTCAGGTTTTGGTGATTGCGCTGCTGGTGAACACTGCTTTAGTGGGAAGCTTTGGAGCGGGCAGCGGCAAGGGAAGCGTTGTATTTACCTCAAAAAAGTTGTATGGCGACAATCAGTTCGTTGTGACCCTTAAAATATCAAATGTCAGGTTTAATGCTTTCCAGTTCGTCATAAGGTATGACAATTCTGTGATAATACCGGTGGATAGTCAAGGTGTTAAGACTTCCTCTTTTGAGGATTTCGCAGCAAAAAGTGAAGGGACAGACTGGTTGTCTACGGTGGGAACAAGTATAAACACTGAAGCAGGTCTTATAGACTTTACGGGATTTGTTAATCCCGGAAGCTTCGTGAGAACTGATGGCCTCGCTAAGATACAAGGATATGGGAATATCGGAAAAAGTGGAATTGAATTGTTTACCTTTCACTTTAAAAAGGTGGGCAAGGGTGCTGTAAGATTTGAGGTTGCTGAGAAGGAAGGGGATAAGCCATATTCAAAATTTCTTCCGGAAGGCGCCCTAATGTTTAATGGGATGGAAAAGGTTAGTTTTGATGTCCTCTTCGATATTTTGAACTATGGAGATTCCGGTAGCAGCGGGGGAGGGGGTTCTTCTCCCCCCATTGTTGAGGAAAGGGTAAAAGCGGTAAATAAGCGGATCAAAGAATCCCTCGTATTTCAAATAGGTAACAGCAAAGCATCATCAAAGGGGGAAATTGCCTATATTGACGAGGAGAACAAAGATGTGGCTCCTTTTATAGACGAAAACTCCCGAACCATGATACCTGTCAGATTCATTGCAGAAAGCCTGGGTGCTTCGGTCAATTGGGACCCGAAAGAAAGAACGGTGACTATCAATTTGAGTGATAGACGAGTGGTTATGAAAATAGGGGAAAGGAATTATACGATAAACGGAGTAGGGAGTATTATGGACACAGCTCCTATTATAGTTTCTGGTTGGCAAAGAACCGTAGTGCCTGCAAGGTTTGTAGCCGAAGCTTTAGGAAGAGCTGTAGAATGGGATGAGGTAAATAAGCTAATTTTAATCACTCCTTCGGATAACCCCTGGTTAATAGATGGTGAATTGGAGAAGGAAGCCACAAGCGAGATATTGCTTAGGATAACTTCTTAAAAATATTGGTTGAAGGTATTTGTTTATTAGAATCGAGAGGAATGCATTATGACGAAGAAATTTAAACGAAGGGTTTCCCTATTGCTGACTATAATAATGATGACAACCTTAGCCTTCCAACCGGTGCAGGCTGATCCGCCTGAAAAGGATGTTAAAGTTGCAATTACAATGGATGAGGCGGAAGAGCATGAAGGCAAACAGATTTACAAACTAATTTATAGCATAATAAGCCCTCATGGGTTAAGTGCAATCAGTACTGTAATGTCCTATGACAAAGGGGTAATTGTGCCGGTTGATGAGGAGGATTTCACCGATGCAGGTGTAGCTTCCGGGGAAGATTTTTACGCACCTTTTAAGGTTCTTATAAAAGGTACTAACAAGCAGTATTATTCTGTTTCCGGGGCAAAGGCATATGCGGCAAGCGCCAGAAATGCTTTCATATTCGACATATACTCTGCAAGTCCGGTTGTCAGCATAAATCAATACACAGACATGTTTGAATTCTATTTTCGCCTGGCCGATGGCAAGACAGAAGAGGATTTAAATTCAGCCACATTCAGGGTTGAAACAGATAAGAGGGAAGGGTCCTTTCTTGCTATGATAAACACCACCCCTGAATCCTTGGAAACTTCAAGCGGAATAGTTGTAGGAGATAAGTATCCCGGTGGAGATCGGAAATATTATTACCCGTTTAACATAGAATTGGAATTAAGTTATACCAATGATAATGTGGCTACGCCCTTAGGCTCTCCCACGGTTTTATTATCCGCCATAGAGGGGGGTGGAATTGAAGCTACTATTTCAGACTCGGTAAATCAGGGGGAAGCCCGGGATGCTATTGAGAAATATGTAGTGATACTGGATGGAAAAAGCTATGAAGTTGATCCGGGAACTAAGACGGTGATTATTCCCGGCGAGGATATTACCGGTGGACAAAAGTATAAGGCGACGGCATATGCGGTAGCGGCATTAAGTTCCGGGTACGGCGATTCACCGGTTGGAGACGAGAGCAATGAAGTGGAAGCGCCCTACATGACATTGGCGGTAACGGTGGAAAATAGCATCGATGATTTCAAGGTGGGACAGCCAATTTCAAAGGAAGTAACGGAATATTTGAAAGTATCCGGGGGAAGTGGTGTGTACACCTATGAAGGCGCAGGTTTGCCCCCCGGGGTATCCTTGAGTTCGGCGGGACTTTTAACTGGGACTCCTGTAGAAGTTGCCGTTGCCGGAACGGCGACAATCACCGTCAATTCAACTGATGGACAGTCTGTGAGCGTGAGCATTCCCTACGGAAAGACCGTAGCAGGGGATGCTATTCTAAGCCTAAATGAAACGGAAATATCTAAGACTTATAAGGATTCAGATTTTTCTCTGGTCAGCCTATTAACATATAGCGTTAGTGGGAAAACTCCCGGGTATGCCTATGAGTTGAAAACAGGAGACTCGGTAGAGGTTGACAATGAAGGCATGGTAAGCATTAAAAAGATTGGAACTTCAACAATTGAGATCACCGCTTCCCTTGTGAACTATAATGATGCCAAGGCTACGTTGACGATAAATGTGACTCCGAAAAACATAGTGGAAACTGATTTTGAGTTCACTTTGGATGGCTTTACATATACCGGGGCGGAAATAGAGCCATCGGTTACATCGGATTCATTATCCAGCGACGATTACTGGGTGGAGTATGAGAACAATAAAAATGCAGGTACAGGGAAGATAACAGTAAGAGGAAAGGGCAACTATAACGGGCAGATAATAAAATATTTTACAATTGAGAAGGCCAATGCCGGGATAAGTATGGATGATACCGTCACACTTTATTTAAATGGTGTAACTAAGATTCTTTCACCATCTTACACCGTAGAAGGAATCGTTCCGAATTATAGCTTCAGCTCAGGGGATGACAATGTTGTTAAGGTAGATAACCAGGGCAGATTGGAGGCTGTTTCAACAGGTAGTGCCCAAGTTACTATTACAGCTGTCGACCCGGGTGGAAATTATAATGATGCGGTTAAGGTGGTGGATGTAACTGTTAAGAACAAGGAGAATGTATCCGCCAGCATCACTTTTGAAGCTATTATAGGTTCTATCGATTATGACGGTAATAGTAGAGATATTAAAGATGTTTTTAATCAGGCTGTCTTTACCGGGACTGGGGACGGAACCGCAACCATGTTGTATCGCTATGGTGAAAACAATTACAACTCTTTAGCTGATATAGGAGCCACGATAAAGGACGGAGGGTCTTATGAGGTTATAGCGATTTACGAGGATGATTCTCAGTATGGAGAGAAAACTGCAATCTTTGAGATAAAGAAAGCTAAAATCACCATCACACCGTTGGAGAAGGAAAAAATTTATGGGGAGCAGGATCCGGTTTTCACTTATGTAATTGAGGGAAAACCAGAAAATGGTGTGGATATTTTAGGGGTTCTTGAAAGGGACACAGGGGAGAATAAAGGTAAATATGAGATATTGCGAGGCACCATTACAGAGGCAACTAACCCCAATTATGAAATAACTTTTGTCGAGGGGAAGTATCTGACCATAAAGGCGAAGGTATTGAGTGCAGGGGATTTGGAATATCAAGGAGACAGCATTAAGAAGACCTACGATGGAACTACCTCTGTTTCCTTGCCAGATAACGGAAGGATCGTCGTGAAAGATGAAGCCCTTGTGTGGGGGGATCAATCTCCCACCCTGGAATATAGCGGATTGACCTACGATAGTAAGGATGTTACAGCGACAAAGGTTACCTTTGCAATGAAATCCTTCTCAGCCAACTATGAGATAGAGGCGGATTTGTTAATAGAAGCAGCGGCAACCATTGAACCCAGGGCTTTAACGGATGTGGCGATAACTCTAATCGATGAACAAAAACCTTACGATGGGGAGACACATCATGCAGCTATAAGTAGCATTAAATTTGGTGGAGAGGATTTAGTAGAGGGTGAGGATAAGGATTATATAATATTGAGCAATCCATCCATCACCGATGTGGGAACGACTTTTTTGAAAATAGAAGGTAAGAACAACTATTGTGAAATAAGGGAAATCCCTTTCAAAATAGTGAAGGCTAATTCCAGTATATCCATAATTAGCGTTAATGGAGCTTTGGACAAAGACTACGATGGTCAAAAGGCCCATGATCCGAACTATACGGCTCAATTTAACGGTGATGTATCCTTTGTTCATTACAAAGATGATCAGGGGACCATTGAATTAACTGCCCCACCGGTTGATAGCGGAACCTACCATGTGAAGGCTGTTTTAGCAGAAACAGATAACTATAATGAGTCCGAAAGTACTTTGTTTAAGTACATAATAAGTCCCTTAGCATTAGGGAATGTCGAAATCAGATTCCCCACCGGCTTTACTGCCACCAAGGTATACGATGGCACAGATGCCCTAAGTACGCTTAGCCATGATGTGCTGATTGTAGAGACCGGGGTAAATGGGGAACAGGTAGGCATAGACTTGCCGGGTACAGGTAAGTATTCTTCAATTAATGTAGGAGGGAATTTAACCGTTAACCTTAATTTAGGAACTACATTAAACTCATTAGAGAATCAAAGCGGCAAGGCGAGCAACTATACCATTGGGGAAGAATTCCCGAAAACTATCGATTATAGTTTGGCTTCAATTACCCCTGCTCCCTATAACCTGACGGTTTCTTCATCCGTCAGCATGAAGAAGGGCAGCGGATTGTCAGACCTGCCTCCCGCTGTTACTCAAGGTGTGAATGGGGAGGTTCCGGCAGGAGACCTGGTTTGGTATAAGGATGCGGATAGAACACACCTATTAAAGGATGATGATCTAAAACAGTATGATTTAGGCGATTATGTGGGATATTGGAAATTTACTGTAAGTGACGATAATTACGAGACCAGCCTTAAAACGGGGGCAACTAATATTAAGATAGTGGAGGGGGATCCGCAAAACATAACCATCACAGGTATACCGGCAAGCAATCCATCCTATGGGGATTCAGGCTTTCAGCTAACTGCTACAGTGACGACTACCGGAGGGGCAGCCGTTTCAAATGGAGGGATGCTCACCTGGAGCAGCAGCGATACATCTGTAGCTACCATCGATGGTGAAGGAAATGTCACCATCGTGGGAAGTGGAGAAACCACCATTGAAGTCAAAGCAGCAGCGGTACCGGGGGAATATGCCCAGGGTTCTGAGTCCTTTATTTTAGAAGTGAACCCCAAGATTTTAGCAGTGAATGGTGATGGCTACAATGTATCTAAAACTTATGATGGCTCAAATACCCCGGGGGAAGGAAGGGGGACTTTGCAGCTGACGGGTAAGGTTAACGATGATGATGTCGAAGTTACAGCGGTGATTCCTGCGTATGGAAATAAAAATGTGGGTGGACAGAGTAAAATCACTATCTCTCTGAGCCTAACTGGGGCAAAGGCAGGTAATTATACTTTGGAGTCAGGCAGTTTAGAGGTGGACTGTGAAATCTTTAGAAGAAATATTTCAGAAGTTACAATACAAAAAGTGGAAAAGACTTATGACGGAACAACGGAAAAGGGGGATTCCTCAATAGAGGGATTGGCGTTAACGGGTAAGATAGAAGGAGATGATCTGAATATAGATGTGACGGGATACAGCTATGACAACAAGAATGTTAATGAAGTGCAAAAGGTCAACTTGACCTTTGGTTCTCTGACAGGTTTAGATGCTCCCAATTACATATTTAATGCATCCAATTCCCTTGAGGCGGAAGCGAAGATCAATCCGGCCACCATCACAGGTGTTGTTACAAGCCCAATAGTTAAAACCATGCTTGCCAATCACGCTGATAATAGTAACGCTGAATCTCTAAAGGGCAGCTCTGTATTGGATTTGCCGCCTACCGTGGAAGTAAGCTATTCTCCCAATGGAACTGAAAGCCTTACAATAACATGGAATGATGCTATGGAGGATTTTAACATAAAAGGCGAGAAGTATACCTATAAAGGTGCAGTCAATAATGGATCAAACTTCAAAGCCTATGCAGAGACCTTTGACGCCGAATTAACAGTTACCCCGGTTAAGATAACTGGAATAGAAGGGGTTCCAGGAGCTTTGACGGTAGCCAAGGCTACTGTTATGGGGGCGGATTCCCTAACTGATTTGGGGCTGCCCTCTACTGTAACTTTAAAACATGATAATGAGGTAGCGGATGGTAGTTTAACATGCCAATGGGATACAACTGTGGCTTCATTAAAGAATTTGGCACAACAGGTTAGCGATAATGTGGAAAAGAAGGCAACAGTTAGTTTGCGTAATGCGGGTTTTCCGGAATGGGCCACATTAGATTCAATCCTGCCTTCAACGGAATTGACCATAACAAACAAATTTGTTATTCCAAGTGAAGATATATCTTTTGCCGCCGAGGACATAACCTATGGAGAATCGGTGTCATCAGCGGCTACTGTGAACGGAGACAATTATCCTGGATATGAGGTTACTTATGAGTATGTGGGGACAGGTTCTACCAGCTACGGTCCGTCTTCAACTCCACCTGAGAATGCAGGGACATATAGAGTGATAGCTACCGTGGAAACCTTGACTCATAAGGGAAGTAAATCGGTGAATTTAACCATACGAAAAAAGGTGCTATCCACAGTTTCCATATCATCCATTGGGGAACAGACATACACCGGTTCAGCCATAGAGCCGGCCTATACAGTGACAGGTGACTCAATACTCCTTGTAGCGAACGAGGATTACCATGGGAGCTTTTCCTCCAACACCGGTGCAGGAATAGCAACATTGACGGTTGAGTGTAAAGGCAATTATGAGGGAACGGCATCTACAACATTTATTATCGCTAAGGCCACACCATATTTAAGCTTCACGAATACCAATCAGACTTTAACCAGTGCAGGTGGAAACATCACAGATGTGGTTGCAACTCTCAATCCCGGAAGTGCAGATGCCACAGTAACGGTTTTTTACCGGGTACTCCTATCACCGGGTTCGCCGTGTAATGTGGAACATGATGCCGATTGTGCTTCTATTGTCAGCGGTGATATTGCAGATTGTAGTTGTACAAAAAATCATAAAAGCCATGATGAGAATTGCGGTTATGCAGCCGCCGTGTACCAGTGGACTACCACGGTACCACAGGTAGCCGGAAGCTATAAGATTTATGGAAGAACAGAAGGGGATTCAAATCTTAATCCTGTAAACTTGGATCCACCTTCGCCAGATAGTGTAGATGATAAGTTGATTATTAATCCATATCAGCAATCCGGTGGAGGAGCTGCAGGAGGGGGAGAGCCTCCTTCAAAGGATGATCCCGTTACCACCATAGGGGATACCAGCTCTATAAAGGTTGGAGTAAGCGTGACAACAAAAGGTACGACGGCATCTGCAAAGATTGATTCCGTGGAAATGAATAAGGCTATAGATGAGGTGATGAAGGCGGCATCAGAGAATAACACCAATGCAAATGTGGTGTTGGAGGTGAAGACAGAGGATGATGTGAAGAAAATAGAGTTGGGCATACCGGCGGATTCCTTGAGGAGAATCACAGAGAAAAGTGAGACGGCTACTATGACAATAACGACTTCCGTAGGCACGATTGTCTTTGATAGAACGGCTTTGGCAGCCATCGGAGAGTCGGCAGCGGGTCGGGATATAGTCATCGTCGCTGAGGACATGGAAGAAACCAGCATGAACAAACAGGAGCAGGCTTTGGTCGGCAGTGTACATGTGGTTGATGTTTATGTGATTTCCGGGGGAATAAGGATAGCAGATTTTAAGGGAGGCACAGCTACCGTCACCATTCCCTACATTTTGAAAGAAGGAGAAGATGCAAAGGGTATAGTAGTATGGTATCTTTCAGAAGAAGGGAAATTGGAGAAGAAGAGTAGCATGTACGATGAGGAAAATAGCAGAGCTACTTTTGTTGCAAATCATTTTTCAAAATATGTAGTGGCATATTTCCCGTTTACAGACCTTTTCAGTGGCGAATGGTATTATGAGAATACGGTTTATGCCTATCTCAATGGCTTGATGAATGGTGTAGGCGATGGCAGATTTGCCCCATTGGAAGAGACGACCAGGGCAATGGTTGTGACAATTCTTTGGCGCCAGGAGGGTATGCCAGGTGCAGGTGCTAATGGATTCAAGGATGTGCAAGGTAACACCTGGTATAGCGATGCCATTAGCTGGGCATCAGAGAAAGGAATCGTATCAGGATATAGCAAGGATAAGTTCGGACCCATGGATAGGATCACCAGGGAGCAAATGGCGGTCATCATCAACAATTACGCTGCTTTTAAGGGTTATGACATGAAGGGGAAGGCTGATCTTGCACAATTCAAGGATCAGGCTAACGTGTCGGGTTGGGCCGAGGAGGCAGTAAGATGGGCTGTGGAGAACGGAATAATAGGCGGCATAGATAGCGACAAACTCAGCCCAAAAGGCAGTGCCAAAAGGGCTCAGGTGGCAGCAATACTCCAAAGAATGATGACAGGAGGACAGGTGCTCTGACATCTTCTGATGAAGCAAATTGTATTTTTAAGGGGTTTTAAAATATATACCATAATAATCCTTATGGCTTAAAAATCCGCATTTTGAAACATTTTGTAGTTTTGAAATGCGGTTTTTAATGAGAGATAAAAGTACCTTTCCCTCTGTCATTCTTCGTCAACTTATAGCGCCCATTGGAGAAATAACCAAAAATTGTTAGTAAAATATTGACAGGAATGTATAAAAATTGTATAATCCTATCAGGAGGATATTTTTAAGGTATAGAAATATGTGGGTGGCATAAAAACAAAAAAAATACCGAAATATCTTCAAGAAACTTCCAAAAACCTATTGATAATTACAAAATGTGTATTGATTGTTACATTTTGAAAATACATGGTTGGATTTTTTTAAAAGCACATTATAATATAAGTGATTTCGGGTTTATCCGATTACTATCTAAAACAAAAGGAGGAGACTAAATGAAAATCAATGATTCATTACAAGTACCATCACAGGAGCAGAAAAATGCAACATCAGAAAAGCTTATGAAGGTTTTTAGCGTTGAGGAAGAATCAAGAAAGAATGATTCAGGGGCAACTAGCATGGATTCAAAAAAATCGACTGATTGTATTATTTGTGGGGGTTATGGGAGTGTAGTGTTTAAGGGATTCTATATATGTGAAAGTTGCATTAATTACATTAAAACAAAATGTGATGCGTAAAAGCACCATTGCGTTTCTAATGGCGCAAGTTGTTCCTGTTTTAGAGGAAAGCTCTTAGACCCATAGCGGGATTGTTGGCATATCTTGTTGGCCAAGGGGACAGGTACACTGTCGTATTGGGATGATAGCGTACCTGTCCTCTTTACACCTGTGGCACTGTCATACCTTTATCTTTTCCATTACTTCGTGCACCGGAGCATGAATCACCAAGTTTGCCAGCTTGTCGGAGGGATGCTCCTTTTCGTTAATCAGCACCATTTTCTTTTTGAAATAGTAGTTTATCACGGTGGCGGCGGGGTTATCGGCAAGGGAAGTTCCGGCCACAATAAGCAAGTCGCACATTAATATATCAAAGATGGCCTCTGTTAGCATATCCTTGTCAAGGCTATCTCCGAAGAGGTAAATCTCAGGGGTGAATACGCAACCGCACATATCTATATCGCAATAAGGGATTCCTTTTTTTGTATAAATATCATAGACCGTAAGACGCCTTTCACATTCTGATTTAGGGCAAGGATTTCTCATATATGTACCATATAGCTCGACCACATTACGGCATCCGGCTTCCTGATGAAGCTCGTCCATATTAGATGTTATAATTCGCCGAAGCTTCTTAGCCGTATGGAGCTCCATTAGTTTGTAATGGGTTGAGTTGGGCTCGGCGGTAGTAAGGGGCTCCAATATCTTTTCCCTGTAAAACTCGAAAAACTCCTCCGGCTTACGTTCAAAAAAGGTTCTGGTCATTATTGTTTGTGGAGGGTATTCATATTTCTCATAATATTTTTCGTCCTGTATATCGGCAACTTTAAAATCAGGAATTCCGCTTTCAGCGGAAACGCCGGGGCCGCTGAAAAAGACCATATTGTCGCTTTTTTCTATCCATTGCTGGAGTGTTTCTATTTTTTCGTTCATAATTCATACCTCATACAATCAAAATCTGTTTTCATTATAGAATATTTCGGCTTGTTTTACCATATGAAATAACTAAGCAAATAAAAGAGGTAAAAGTAGGTAAAAGAAGGGATTTTCAAGGTTTTTATGTTGCCAAAACTGCGGATTACAGGTAAAATTTTAGATAGAGACAGGATATAATTCATAGCTATTCGTGTAAAATTTGAGGGAACTTATTGTTGGGGGGAAATGCAAAAAATGCCTATAAATATAAGGATCAAAAAAAGAAATGAATAGAACAAAAAAGGAGGCGCACTATGTCAACCTATGTGTTAATACAGCTTGAATATTTGTTAAGACTTTTTTTGGCCGCTATATGTGGTGGTGCAATAGGGTATGAAAGGAAAAGTCGATTAAAAGAGGCCGGTATTCGCACACACTTTATAGTAGCATTAGGCGCTGCACTTATGATGATAGTTTCAAAGTATGGATTCCAGGATCAAATAGGCTGGAACAATCTGTCGCTTGACCCTTCCCGTATAGCAGCACAGGTTGTGTCAGGGGTTGGCTTTTTAGGTGCGGGGATAATTTTTGTGCACAAAGAAACTATTAAGGGTCTGACTACGGGTGCCGGAATTTGGGCTACTGCCGGTATAGGGCTTGCCGTGGGAGCGGGACTGTATTTTGTAGGCATAGCTGCAACGATTATCGTAATCATAGGTCAGCTATTGCTCCATGGAAAGATTAAATGGTTATCCTCACCAAGGACGGAGCTGGTAACCTTACATGTCTTTAAAGAGCCCGGTGCCATGGAAAGGATACAGGAGTTCTTTAAAGAGAAAAATGTGGCTGTCCAAAGCTTAAGGGTTAAATCGAACGAGGAAAGCCCTGGAATAATGGATTTAGAAATCCTAATAAAAATTCCTGAGAGATTTAACACACTGGATCTTGTATGCAGCCTACAGGAAGAGTCTTTTGTAAAATACGCAGAGATATAAAGAGGAAGTCTTAATGAACAGGTGCGAAGAAGGCATGTGAAAGGATGGGGTCGCAACATGGGGAAAAAACGTGTTTCGCAGAATAGTGTTTTCAAATGCCAGGCGATGGCGGTATCGACCCTGATCCTTTTAGTATGCCTATCTTTTTTGTTCATGTTGCATTATAGCATGAAACAGAAGGAGATTTTAGAAACGACCAGCCAGTACATGATCTTTGAAAACAAGATTGAGAAGTTTATATACACGAATATCGCGTTAATTCGCGGGTATGAGGCATACATTAAAACCTTTCCTCAAATCAAGGAGGAAGATTCCCGCAGATATTTGGATGCTCTGCTTTATGATAAACCTGATATTATTAGAAACATAGGATTGCTTGATGATACCACTATTCTTTGGAGTTATCCGGATTCGCACAATGAATCCGCAAAAGGGGTGGACTTATCGAAAATTGAGAATCAAAAAGATTTGATTCTCAAAGTGAAAAAGGAACGTATATCATTGTTTCAAGGGCCGGTGGATCTGGTTCAAGGGGGCAGCGGCTTTACTATCAGAGTTCCCTTAATTGATGAAAAGGGAGATTACTGGGGACAAATAAGCGTTGTGCTCAAAGGAGATAAGGTGATTGAAAGAATAGATTCTTACGCAACAGATTTAGATTTAAAAATAGCGGTCAGCAGTGAAGAAGGCGGAGGTGCTCCATTTTATGGGGGCCTGGATGCCCCTGCCAAATCCATACTGGAATTCGATTTAAATCCGGAACTTATAAATTGGCGAGTTGCTGTTAGTGTTCCCAGCACCTTGATGGAAAACTTAAGACTGTTTCTGGCACTGTTATTTGCATCCATTGCAGTTTCCGGTATTATCGGTTATTTTGCATACAGATCTTTAATAGTCAATTATAAGATTCTTGAGATGTCTAACCGTGATTTTTTAACAGGATTATATAATCGTAGATTTCTTGACGAATATCAAGGAATTGCTTTGTCGGCAGCAGAAAGGGAAGGACATAAGGCGGCCATAATAATGCTGGATTTAAATGATTTTAAGCAGATAAATGATGTCTATGGTCATGAGGTGGGGGATTGGGTTTTGGTGGAAACAGCCCGCATCTTAAAAAGTACTTTGCGCCGCAATGAGGCTGCATTTCGATTGGGTGGGGATGAATTCCTGATAATGATACCGGAAATAAAGGATGAGGAAGAGCTTAAGGCTATAATAAAACGCCTTTTGGAATCATTTTATCAAGGATTTGAAATATCCGGATACCAGATAAAGGTGTCCTTATCTACCGGTTATGCATTATTTACGGATGATGGTAAGGACATGGATTCACTCCTAAGAAGTGCCGATGTTCGCTTGTATGAGGAGAAGGATAGACGTCATAAAACTAAGGATGAGAAGGTATGGCTGAATGGAAATGATTCAAAAAGCGGAGAGACAGAAGAATAATTGTAAATAAGAACAAAAGATTTAGTGTTCGATGGAGGTGGGAGTATGCCATTTAAGGTAATTCAAAATGATATAACAAAAGTGAAGGTGGATGCTATTGTGAATGCAGCTAATGTGGAACTGCGTATGGGGGGAGGAGTTTGTGGTGCGATATTCAAAGCTGCGGGAACCCATGAACTTCAGAATGCTTGTAAGGAGTTAGCACCTATAAAGACAGGTGAAGCTGTTATAACACCTGGATTCAATCTGCCGGCAAAATATATCATACATACGGCAGGACCGGTTTATCGTGATGGGAGGCAAGGCGAGGAGGAGCTTCTTCGTTCTTGTTATAGCAATTCCTTAAAACTGGCTGTAGACAATGGCTGCAAAAGCATAGCTTTTCCACTGATATCCAGCGGAATATATGGCTATCCAAGGGCAGAGGCGATAAGGGTTGCTAAAGACGCAATTTTAGGGTTTTTAAAGGAGCATGATATGGATGTGTTTCTCGTTGTTTTTGACAATGAGACCTTCAAAGAGGCTGTAAAGGAGTGAAATAAATCAAAACATCAACAAATAAAAGTCGTGTAGGGGTAGGTGAAAGAATTGCCTACCTCTACACGATGGAATTAAACTTTTATTGATACTTTATAGAATCTTAACATCTGCCGGGTTATCAGATCTGTGTGGTTAGGAATATGGGTACACCCATTTGAGCAACTTGATCCTGTAGCTCCTCAATTTCATCCATATGGGCGTCTTCATCCATAAGTATCTCTTGTAAAATTTTACGAGTTGCAAAATCCCCTGCTTCTCCCGCCAGCTTAATAGCTTTATTATATGCCTCAATTGCATCTACTTCCGCCAGACGATCATTTTCCAACTGCTTAGGAATTTCATCTCCAATATGGATGGTATTTAAGTGGGTGACGACGGGTACGGATTCAAGGAAGAGTATTCTCTCAATGAGTTTTTCCGCATGTTTCATTTCATCGATGGCACGTTTTTCAAAGTGCTCATGCAGCTTATTATAGCCCCAGTCAGCACACATTTCGGCATGGACGATGTATTGATTGATCGCAGTTAATTCATCGGCGAGCAGTGAGTTTAAAGTTTCAATTAGTTTGGGATCACCTTTCATAGTCATAACCTCCTAAACATTATTTTGTCCTAATAGTGACTTCTTACTCCATATTATCATCCATGGCATACCTATGCAATCTATTTTTACTTATATGAATTAATCTGTTGCAAAAGAACATATGTTCTGTTATTATTGTGATAGGGGATCGGGTTTGCAAAGCTATAAGTTGGAGAGAAGTTGCAGAAAAGCAAAGGCATAACCTGATTGCCGGCAGGATCTGTTATTGAGGTTTTCAGCAACGGTAATAATATGAGAATAATATTTCACATAGATGCAAATTCGGCATATCTTAGCTGGACTGCGGCAAATATGCTGGAAAAAGGATATTCAGTTGATATAAGGGAAATTCCATCTGTAATCTCCGGAAATCCTTTAAAGCGACATGGGATAATACTTGCAAAATCAATTCCAGCAAAAAAATATGGCATTAAAACGGGGGAAAGTCTATTTAGTGGCAGACAAAAATGCCCCGATTTGGCAGTATACCCGCCGGATTACGATTTATATATGTATTGCAGCGATGCAATGTATAGTATTCTGTCGGAATATTCGCCACTTGTAGAAAGATATAGCATAGATGAATGTTTTTTGGATTTCACATCCTCTAAAAACAGATTTGGCGATCCTGTAAAGGTTGCTAACGAGATTAGGGAGCGCATAAAAAACGAATTAGGATTTACGGTAAATATAGGGGTTTCGTCTAACAAGTTTTTGGCTAAAATGGGGGGTGAATTAGAAAAACCTGATTTGGTTCATACCCTATGGCCAGAAGAAATCCCACAAAAAATGTGGCCTTTGCCGATAGGGGATCTTTTCATGGTGGGAGGGGCTACAAAAGAAAGATTGATGAAAATAAACATAAGGACGATAGGAGATCTTGCAAGGATGAACCCAAGCCATATGAAGGCCCTGATGAAATCCCACGGGGAATTAATATGGAATTTGTCCAACGGTATAGATGATGCGGAAGTAACGCGAAACAGTGAAATTATGCAAAAGAGTGTTGGGAATAGCAGCACGATAAGCTATGATGTCACGGAGCGATCAGAGGCCATTATGATATTACTAGCCTTAACAGAGCGGGTTGCGATGCGGTTGAGAAAATTAGGATATATGGCTTCTTTGATATCGGTATCCATAAAAACCGATGGATTTATCAGGTATAGCCATCAGGTGAAAATAAGAAATTGTATCAATACTACCAGTGAAATCTTTGAACATGTGTGTATGCTTTTTGATGGCTGTTGGAGGGGAGAGCCAATTAGACATCTGGGGGTAAGCGTTTCAGGGTTTAAAGATATTGAGGTCAGGCAGCTATCTTTGTTTGATAGGGATGACGGAGAAAAATTGCAGGCATTGGATGATGCTATTGACAAAATACGCGCAAAGTATGGTATTAGGTCGATTGTGCGGGGGGCTTTCGTCAATGGAAAAATTAATCCCATACAGGGAGGTACCAATGATTCCGACTTCATAATGATTGGAGGGGGATGGCGGTGAGGATATTGGCTGAACCAATAGATGCTATAGTAAAATTTAAAGGTGGAGAAAAACCCAGGCCCTATAAATTCAGGTATTTGTCTGATGACACCTATCATGAGGTAAAGGTGGATAAAATCATTATGGTGGAGGAGGCAAGGATAGCAGGCATAAGAAGTTTCAAATATCTTTGCCAAAGTGAAATAGAAGGGACTGTTAAATTGTATGAACTGAAATATTTAATAGAAGATTGCCGTTGGGAGCTTTATAAAATGTAGGGAGAAACAAAACATATCATGGGCGGTAAAAACATAAAAAAACCAACTGAGAAGGGAGCGTCGCTGGAGTTTGAAACGGGCCGTATGGCCCGTTTGTTAAAGAACTTTCACCTGTATATTTAAAAGGCTTTCAAAAAAATCTATTGGAACGAAGGTTCTGGAATTTATCAACTCCGGAGCCACTGACAGGTTTTTGCCATCATATTTAAGATTCCCTATCTGGATAATGCTTGCTTTATCACCTTTTGTCAGCTTTATCTTGCGCCCATCGGGAATCCATTCTACCTCATATCCTATAGCCTCCGCAACTCTGCGCAATGGAATCAGGGTGGTATTATGTTTATACAAAAAGGTTTCATGCCAGGTGGCCGTAATGTTCTGATAATTAACGTATATTATTTCCTCTTCTAAGGACAGGGTTATTTCCGATGCAAATAAATCATTTTCGGATGGAGGCAATAGCATTAGCGTGTCGGCATTCATTTGGGCAGGTAGGCTCAAGGTCATAATTTCGGACCATACGAGAACCTTGGAACCAACTTTTATATCATCCTTTAAAACTATTTGTTTTGTCAGATAGGGTAAAAGAAGGGTTTCGTTGCCAACTGTTACGACATATTCGCCATTGGTATCGTACAGAACAAGGTCACCTCTGTCGTTCATTTTCATATCTTGCACAGTCATATATCTGGCCGGTGCTTTATTGCCTATATTGGTAAGTATTGCCATTGCCCTGGATTGGGGTGGTAAGCTGAAAGTTTTTTGCATGCCTCCGTAGATGAACACCATGTCACCCGCCTTTAGTGACTTTGGGTCTGCAGCAGTTGTGTTCTCGTTATCGATCACTATAGTGTCGTTGAAGATGTGGAACATTTCCTCACTGCCATCGGCATCAGCCAAAATTCCAACCACACTATCCTTTTCAAACAAAACCTCCTTAATGATGGCATTGTATGCCGCATAATCCGGTAGGGGAGGGGGGGACGTTATAACCGGATTTGTTTCCGGATTACCGGCAAGGGCCGGAAAAGCAGCAGTTAGAATCAGCATCAACGATAGGATGACAATCATGGTTTTTTTCTTTGTTATTTTGTTGGTCATTTCTATCTCTCCTTTCCTTTACATAAAATAAGACGGTGGGAGATAAGGCTTTGTTCCCAATTTATTTCCTTTTTTTATTCTTTTTTAAACTTAGAATCATATTTTTTTCTTTTAGCTTTGACGCTCTGTATTTCTATCCTATATACATTTGTTCTGCTTAGCCCGGTCCGGATGGCCGTGTCAAAATATTTCATTTTGCTGGGTACATATTTTTCACATATAGCCCTCATGGCATTCTCTTTTTCTCCTTCCTCGATGACCAAGGATACGGTGCCTTCCACGATGGCGGACTCATATTCCGTTGTAAAAACATTTTTAATTAAAAGGGCTGTTTTAGATTGATCCTGACATATTTTGTCCAGACAGGCTTCGCTATAAAGCTCGGGAATCTTAGTGTCACCCACAAAAACGATGCTGACTTTAGGATTCTGTTTGAACAAGTCTACCTTCCTTCCAGCCATGGCGGAATGAAAATACAAATGATTTCCATGCCTTGCAATAGAAAGGGGTATGGAATAGGGCTCATTCTTGTCAACCAGGGAAAGTGTTGCATACCTGGATTTGTCAATAACATTCAATCCAAAGTCTGCATCCATCTGGCGATCTTTTCTTCTCATTTATCCTTTCCCCCTGCTTTCTTCCTGCGTTCAATGGCATTCTTGTCCAGAAAATTGACACCAAGCACACCGCCTACTATTAGAATAGATCCTATAATGTGATAGTAGTATACGTTTTCCTTCAAAATGACGGCACCTGCAATAATAGTGATAACAGTTCCCAGATTTGCAAATACGCTCATCTTTGAAGCCTCTATTTTTGAAAGGATGTAATTAGTCATAAGGGATGTGATCAGAGAGGAAAGCACTCCAAGGTATAAAACAGCTATGATGAAACTCATACTGGTAAATGGCATGAAGAATTGGCTTAACGTGCCTTTGATGGCATGTTTCCCTATGGATAGCAGGTTGTAAGCGATAAAACTAATCAAAATCATCATAGATGTTATTTCTATATTGCTAAATTCCCTGGTAACCTTCCTGGCCATTACGCTATATCCCGATATGGAAAGGGCACATAGAAGAAGGAGAATGACTCCCAGCATATTATCGAATTCCAGGTTGGTACTCTTTTTAATTGTGATGTAGATTACGCCGGTGACTGTAATCAGAATAGATATTTTCTGAAGAATGTTAGTTTTTTCTTTTAATATGGTTTCCGCCAGAATGAGCGTAAATATTGGTGATACTGCCAGTAGGATGCCGCCTTCTGCCGAGGAAATATATAAAAGTCCGAAGGTTTGAAATGCAAAAAAGGCAAGAGGGTAGAGTATCGATATGGGAATGATTTTAATTATTCTCTTCCTGTCATAATTTAGCCTTATCCCTTTTACCTTATATATTATTAGCATGGAAATAAAGGCCGCAGTAAAACGGTGGGCCAGCAAATCGAAGGGATCGGAGGACCTTAAAGCTATTTTGATGAATAAAAATGAAAGTCCGGTGATTATTGCATACAACATGGCTGCAGAGTACACTTTTTTATAATTGAATTCCATAATTGACCTCCTGTATATCAAAGAGCATTATAACACAGATTTAGGTCATGGACATATTGTTTTAGGTCTTATTGACATTTTTCTTGTGAAATTTATAATATAAGTACGAATGGAAATTGCAAGTTAGATTGTCATGATAGCGGAGGGGACGATATGAGTGAAGAAATGGCATTGGAAATAAGAAACAAGGCCGGCAACTATTTTAAAGAAGGGTACAATTGTGCGGAATCAATATTTCTTACCTTTCGTGAATTGCTAGCCCCGGACATGGATCCTTCCACCGTAAGCTTATTCACAGGCTTTGGGGGAGGACTTGGCGAATCGGGGTGCTTATGTGGTGCTCTTACAGGTTCGGTGGTGGCCATTAATATTCTCAAAGGCCGTACTACCAACGAGGCACCTCGTGATGAGGCATATGCTTTGACGAAGGAATTTACCGATAGATTTACTGACAAATATGGTGTTACATGCTGTCGGGTTTTAAACAGACATCCTTTTGAAAGCAGGGAACACCTGGTAACATGCCTTAAAATCACAGGGAATACGGGTAAAATGCTGTATGAATTTTTGGAGGAAAAAGGACTTTTGAAATGAGAAAAAGCCGGGGAGGGTAATCTTCTGCCGGCTTTTTTTATTGGTGACGAATTAAGTGGATTAAGACCTATCCACGGATTTTGAATTTCAGATTAAATCCAGAACCTGTCTAAAAATATTTGAAATAGCGTATCCCGCAGCACATTCTATATCCACCACAGTTTGCCCATTATTCGTGGCTTTAATGGCTTGAATATCAAACGGTATTTTCCCGGTGAGTGGGATGTTGTTTTCGCTACAATAAATTGCAATCCTTTCTGAGTTATCTATATTAGAATCATATTTATTAATGCAAACTGCAATTTTAACTCCAAAAATTTTTGCGGTTTTTATTATGCGGCACATATCGCTAAACCCCGATAAGGAGGGTTCAGCAACAATGAGAACCATGGTTACGCCGCTTAAGGAGGCTATAACCGGACATCCTATGCCGGGGGAGCCATCGATTATAGCTAAATCGGTGCCTTCCAATGAAGCTCCCTTCATTTGATTTTTCACCTCTGTAACCAACTTCCCCGAGGTGCCGCTTCCCATTTTGAGCCGAGCTGTGGAAAAAATGCTTGTCTTATCCGAATAAAGCATAAGTTCCCCGGATATGTTGGGCAGTAGGGAAATAGCATGGGCAGGACAGAGATATTCGCAAACTCCGCAGCCTTCACATGAATAAGAGTCCACCCGATATACATCTGTTGATGAAATAGCATCAAATCTGCAGTTCTCTTTGCAAAGGTTACAGGAAGTGCATATATTTGTATCTATATAAGCCACCGGCAATCCATAATAATCGCTTGCTTTAAACGAGGATTGCCCTCCTGCTACCAGATGCAAATTGGGGGCATCCACATCACAATCCGCATATGCCTTTGCCTTTGAAAGCCTTATAAATGCGCTGGCTACAGTCGTCTTCCCTGTGCCGCCTTTTCCGCTAAGTATTAAAAGCTGTTTCAAATTGCCTACACTCCTCCCTGATTGTATTCAAAAGATTGGTGAAGATATCCCGATACCTCTCGCTGACTTCCACAGCTATTTCCCCATTGGAATTTAAAAGCCCTAATTGGGTATCATAGGGTATGCTGCCTAATATTTTGATACCTTTTTTTTCACAAAAGTCTTGGGAAGGATTGTATTCGCCATCCAAACACTTGTTTAAAACCACACCAAAAGGCTTGTCAAATAATGAGACCAGCTGATAAACCATCTCAAGATTATGGACTCCGAACAATGTGGGCTCAGCAACCAGGATGCAGTAATCGGCATTCTTAATGCTTTCCATAACTATGCAGGCGCTTCCCGGGGGACAGTCTATAAAAACGGGGTTGCTCTTTGCATCGTTATCGAAATCTAAAAGATCCTTAATTATGGGAATGCCGGAAGCTTCCCCCGTATTGAGAAGGCCGGTATGAACGATCATCCGGCCGGAGATGTTGTGGCTGGAAATGCCGTGTAGAGTCTTTCCGATAACCCTCTCTTTTTCCTTTAGTGCCTTTTCAGGGCAAACCAAAACACATCCACCACAGGAATGACATATTTCCTCGAATACCAGCAAAGAATCTATGACATAAGCAAGGGCATTGAAATTACAAAAATCTACACATTTTCTACATCCGTTGCAAAGATTCATATCAACCTGAGGAATCTGTACAGCAACATCCTTCTCCTCCATAGGTTCCGGCTTTAGAAAAATATGACCATTGGGCTCCTCTACATCGCAGTCTATATAGGTAGAGTTTTCTGATGCAGCAGCTAAGTTTACAGAGAGGAGGGTTTTCCCCGTTCCGCCTTTACCGCTGAGTACGGCTACCAACATATCAAACGCCCTCGTGATCATGAAATCCGGGGTGGATTTCATCCAATAGAGATAGATTGCCGGAAATAAATGCATCTATATTCTCCATTGCCAATCCCTTTTTGGTTTTATAAATCTTGATTCCGGCGGCATTTAAAACTTGAGCGGCATTCTCGCCACAGCGAGGTGTCAACAACACCTCTACATTGTTATCAACAATGCTTTGGGCAGCTTTTATACCTGCGCCTCCGGTACTGGCTATTGCACTATTGTCAATAAAAGTACCGGATTTGGTTTCCGTATCATATATGAGAAAATATGGTGTGCGTCCAAAGGATGCACAAACTTCAGTGTCAATATTTTTTCTTTCAGTGGGAATAGCTATATTCATATATACCTCCATTGCAGTACTCCATTAATCGCGGTTCCGTCCATGCCTTCTGCATCCATGACCGCATCC
This sequence comes from Anaerovoracaceae bacterium, assembly GCA_050953445.1. Taxonomy (GTDB): domain Bacteria; phylum Bacillota; class Clostridia; order Peptostreptococcales; family Anaerovoracaceae; genus JBMNMS01. The sequence continues at coordinate 136,941 of JBMNMS010000001.1, read as the reverse complement.
TTTACCTAAACTATCGCAGAGCCGATATTCTCCGCCCTGAATCAGCAGAACCTTGCCTTCAACAAGTGATTCCGCCAGTTTCTTCCTTGCTTCGGCATAGATTCCTTGAACTGTTGTTCGGGCAACATTCATTTTTTCGGCGCACTCCTCCTGTGTAAAGCCTTCCAAATCTATGAGTCGGATAGCCTCATACTCATCGACAGTCATATTTACGTGATTCTCCATATCAGTGTATGACCCTATGGGACCAAATTGGTTGCTTTGAGGCAGGCTGCATACCTTCCGCCACTTGACCGGTCTTGGCATATTATCATCCCCTTTAAACAATCATATAGTAACCGGAGCGTCCCCCGGTTACTACTTTTTAAAGATCTTCAAGCTGTTCTTCAATTACTTTTAGACGGTTTTTCAGAAGATCTTTCTGGTTCTGCAAAAATTCTTTCCGGGTATCAGGTATCGATTGTTCGGTCATATAACTTCTGCCAAAACCCATACCATATCCTTGTCTTAGACCAAGACATCTTCCGGGACCCATTCTATAGCCGGCACCGCCTCCTGCACCCAATCTAAATCCGGTGCCTTCTCCCAGAGCATTTTTGCCTGTGCAAAAACCAAAGCCCCATCCCGTTGCTCCCACACCCTGTGGTCCTGTTCCATCTCTTCTTGGCACAACAATCACCTCCTTTTGGTTTGCGACATATGTCATCTATGATTATTATAGCGATTTTGTGACATATGTCAATAACTATTGATAAAAAGTTGTTGATAAGCGTTTTTTTAAGGTTTAGGGATTATATGAACTGTGTATTTATGTTATAATAAAAATTCCATATGGATTATTTACAATAATCCACAGGCATTATAAACATTCGGGGGAGCGACAGATGAGGATAAAGAACAGGTTGTTATTGACACATGGGTTATTGGTATTATTATCGTTACTCATTATTTTTATAAACATTACAGAATACAAAGGGATGGAAAGTGATTCCTTTGCTATTAATAGAGCCGGTAAGTTGCGCTCGTTAAGCTACAATATGGGGCTGATAACGAGTCAAATCGGGGGGAATGGCTATGGTGCTGATTTGGGTTATCTATACGAGAAGTTAGAATTAAAAATTGAAGAATACGAGATTGTCCTTGAATCCTTAAACGAAATGCAAAAGAAAATCGATTACAAGGAAATGGAAAAGGATATAGGTAGAATAACAAATAAATGGAGGGATACGTTTAAACCCCTTTATATGCGATTGCTTACGGGAGAGGATGTAACGGAACTATGCAAGGTATTAAATGAAGAAATCGATGCTTATGTCGATGAGATAGATGCAATGGTGGCGTCTTACTCAAAACATTCCAAGGGAAAGATTGATTTTGCACTGAAACAAAACGCTGTACTGGTGATAGTCATCGTATTGATAACCATCTATTCTTTCTATATTAACAATAGAAGGATAAGTAAACCCATCGATACCCTTATGCAGGAAATCAAGGGGCTGGATCTCATCGATGAAGAGGTTGCAGGGAGTTTGGAGGAGATAAGCAAGGACGAGATATCGGAGATGAGCCGTTATTTTAACGAGATGATGTACGACCAATTGACAAGGGCATATACCCGCGGCACAGGTCTTGCGAAGCTTAGAAGCATCATACAGCAGAATAGAAGATTTACCCTGCTCAGCCTTTGCTTTATCGATATTAATGGTCTAAAAATGGTAAATGATCTACTTGGCCATAGATACGGCGATGAATTGATTACCACAGTGGTAGATTGTGTGAAAAAGGAGATACGTGCAGAAGATTTTGTGATAAGGATGGGGGGGGACGAGTTTCTCATAGTTCTAAAAGACAGCGATGGTGAAACTGCCGAAAAGGTGTGGCAGAGGATAGAGACAAAGTATCAGGAAATAAATGAAAAGGAGGACAGGCCCTATATAGTTAGCGTAAGCCATGGAATTGCGGAATATGATAGCTTGAAGAGGGTTTGCCTGGAAGAATTGATAAAGGTTGCGGATGGAAGAATGTATGAGGAGAAACAATATATAAAAGAAGAATTGAAGATTCAGATTATAAAAGGTGAAGAAGCTACAAACTATATCAGCGATAGAAACGAATGAAGAATCCGTTGGAATGGTTGTCTTTAATCTTGCCATGGATAGGTGAGCAGGAGAGGAGAGAGGGTAGAGAGAGCAGATATTAGAAAGGTTAAAGGAAGAGGAAAAGATGTCATATGATGAAAAAGAGATGATTGCCAATAAAAAAATGGAGGAAGAATTCAAGGTTAGGATTAACATTATGCACGAAAGGGAATCGGGGAGGCCAAACGGCATGATTCAACCCTCGTTAATTTCGTGCGATGCCGGCAAGAAGGAAGTCACATATGAATATCCCGTTTTGGATTGGGAATTGAATTTTAAAGATGTGCTTCACGGAGGGATAATGTCATTGATGTTCGATCTTTCAATGGGGCTTTTAGCAAATTACTATGCCACCGGTTTTTCACCGACATCCAACATAAATGTAAACTTCATAAAGCCGGCGCCAAAGGGGGACAAATTACTGGTTACTGCCAGAATAATCTCGGTAGGCAAGAGATTGGTAAATGTTTATGCAGAGGCTTACCTTAAAAGCAGTGGCGCTATGGCTGCTAATGCCTTTGGAACTTTTGCTGTTACCGAAATGACCACAAGTTTTTATGCTAAGATATAGGAAGACAAAATCCTCTCCTTTAATGCTCAACGATGGGTATTAAAGGGGAGGATTTCTTGTTGTTGATTTTGGGAGCTCGGGGGGGCTTGCACATAAGCGGAACTATGGAATCGGCAGCATCAAAGATTAAAGGATGCCGACCTGGCAGGCCTCCATTGCCGACAGTGCATTGTAGTGTCTTTCGGGAGTTACACCTGCGCAACAGTTACTATCAACATATATTGGAATCTCAGAAAAATATGTTTTAAGCAACAAAGCATTCACTATTACACAAATGTCCGTACATAGACCTACCAAATGGATTTCTGACAGGCCTTCCGGATAGTTTTCCATAATAAGCTGGGGAAGATTCTTAATGCCAAATCCGGGTTTTTCCACCTTTTTCCCCCCTCTAACTTCACATAGTCGGGCCACTTCCTTTTGTAGTTCCCATCCGGGGGTACCTTTAAGACAGTGAGGTACAGGAAGATTGCGCCCCTCCTGAGTTTCCAGATAATCGTCGGAATGGGTATCCAGGGTGCAGATTAGATCACCATCCCATTTCTCCATCTTTTCAATAACCTTTGGCAAAATTGCGGCCGCCTCCGGTGTTGCAAGGCTCCCTTCAATGAAATCCTTTTGCATATCTACGACTAACAATAGCTTTTTCATCTAGTTATCTCCTTCTTTTTACAATATCCTGCGGGGACAAACGGGTATATCCTTTGGGTTTTATCATAAAGGCAAAGGAATAAATTGTCCATAGATTTCGATGTTTTGTGTCCGTTGACACCTATGATATTTTCTGATAGCATTAAAAAAATAGTTGTCGGCATATGGAAATGCTGGTGCTGCTCCACCTTATGGGGGTAAATGATATGAAAAAAAACAGCAATCTGCTGATTCTTGCTCTAATTGCAGTTTTGATATTTGGATCAATGCCTGTAGCGGCGGATAAGGGCAAATATGATTTGGATGATGTGTTGAAGGATACAGCAGATTTTTTGATCAGTGGGATAGACAACCCTGAAATGGATACCGCTGGGGGAGAATGGACAGTCATTGGTCTTGCCCGCTACGGAGAAGCAGTGTCTCAAAGTTATCTTGACAAGTATTATAAAAATCTGTTAAATTACGTTATAAAAAACAATGGAATTCTTCACGCTCGGAAATATACTGAATACTCCAGGGTGGTTCTGGCACTTACGGCAATAGGTAAGGAACCTGAAAATGTGGGAGGATATGATCTTTTGGCTCCTTTGGGGGATTACGATAAGGTAACGGGACAGGGAATCAATGGTCCCATCTTTGCTTTGTTGGCATTGGACAGCGGTGTTTATGATATGCCTCAGGTTCCATTAGGTGTAAAACAGGGAACCAGGGATATGTATGTGGATGCTATACTTTCTGCCCAGCTTGGAAATGGAGGATTTGCACTTGCGGGGAGCGAAGCGGATCCCGATTTGACAGGAATGGCACTCCAGGCATTGGCCAAATACAGAGGAAGGAATGAGGTTGAGACTGCGGTTAAAAAAGCCTTGGACTGTTTGAGTAAAATGCAGGATGAGGATGCTGGCTTCAAGGATTCCGAGGGGATAGCACAAGTGCTGACAGCCTTATGTGAATTGGGTATCTCCTATGAAGATGATCGATTCGTCAAAAATGGCAAAAACCTCATGGAAGCGCTGCTCAGTTACTATAAAAAGGGTGAGGGGTTCTCCCATCTATCTTCCGATGATAAGGGGAATGGAATGGCTACGGAGCAGGCTTTCTATGGGATGGTGAGCGTTAAGAGAGCCTTAGAAGGGAGAAGTAGTCTTTACAGAATGATCGATGTGGAAAGAAGCACCGATAAAGATGAGGAGACGATCTTTGGAGATAGACAACGGGATGTTAAACCTTGCCCCATTATCTTTGAAGGAAAAACCTTTTCAGACATTGAGAACCACAGGTCCCAAAATGCTGTTGGCGCTCTTGCGGAAAGAGGAATAATAAACGGAACTTCTGATAATTATTTTAACCCTGACGGAACGATGAAACGTTCGGAATTTGCGGCAATATCTGTGAGGGCTTTGGGGCTTTTACCCAACCAGGGGAAGGTTTTTAACGATGTTTTAAAAAACAGTTGGTATGAATCCTATGTGGGTACCGCCTATCTTTACGGAATAGTTAAGGGTGTAGGGGACAACAGATTTAATCCTGATGGAACTATAACGAGGGAGGAAGCGGCGGTGATGGTGACAAGGGCGGCTGATCTTTGCGGAATTCAGGTGGCCATGGGTGAGGAGGAAGTTCGCAATACCCTGGCGTCATTTACGGATTATATGAATATTTCGAAGTGGGCTATGGAGGCGGTTGCTTTTTCATACAGGGAGAAAATCTTTTCTCATGAAGGATTCAATATAGATCCGGGAAGGAGCATTACCAGATCTGAGGTTGCTGAGATGTTTTATAGGATGTTAAGCGCTGCACGATTGATGTAAAGGTGAGATAAAGTTGGGAATTAAGTTATCTAAGAAGAAAATAGCTGGGATTGCAGCAATCCTTTGTGTTTTGGCCGCAGCATTTGTATGGGGAGGTAATTATGGCAGCAACACATCGGTGAATGGGGATAAAGAAAAGGAAGAATCCCAAGTTCAGCCGGTTGAGCAGCAGATGAAAGCGGACTCTATGGAGGCGGAAAGTGGTGAGGATGGTATTCCACCCGGTGAGGAAGTGGGAGGGGAGGAGCGAGTAACCCCTTCAGTGCCCCGGGATGTCCATGAGGAATTATCCCCGACAGATAAAGCTATTGATGTGCAGAGTCAAATTAGTGAGGGGTTGAATTGTATCTTATCCATAAGCTGTGCGACGGTATTGGATAACATGGAGATACTAACCAAGGGTAAGGAAGAAATTATTCCAGGGAAGGGCATTTTGCTTGAACCCGAAAAGGTGACATTTTACAAGGGAGAATCTGTTTTTAATGTTTTAAGCCGAGAAGTAAGAAAGAATAAAATACATATGGAATTTGTCAAAACCCCAGCCTATAATTCCATATATATAGAAGGTATAGGCAATTTGTATGAATTTGATTGCGGAGAATTATCGGGATGGATGTACAGAGTTAATGGAGAGTTCCCCGGATATAGCAGCTCAAAATACATATTGAATGATGGTGACGTTATTGAATGGGTATATTCCTGTGATTGGGGCAGGGATGTGGGGGCTCCAAGGGGAGGGCGTCAGGAATGAGAGATGCCTTTTCTCAGTACCATCCCACTGTGAACTTTCTTTGGTTTACCATGGTAATACTATTTACCATGTTTTTTATGCATCCTATGTGCTTGTTGATATCCCTCGTTTGTTCTGTATCCTATACCATCTATCTGCATAGAGGTAAGGCCTCCGGTTTTTTAATTAAATATCTGATTCTTTTGACTCTGATAACGGCTTTGTTAAATCCCGTATTCAACCATCAGGGAGCCACAATCGTAGGTTATTTATGGACCGGAAACCCCTTGACTCTGGAGTCAATTTTATACGGTGGTGCCACAGCTATAATGCTTATAAGTGTAATATGCTGGTTTTCATGTTTTAATCAGGTAATAACTTCTGATAAGATCATATATATCTTTGGGCAAATCATGCCATCCCTTTCCTTATTTTTATCCATGGCCTTAAGGTTTGTACCCAGATTCAAACATAGATTGATTGCAATTAGTCTTGGACAAAAAGCAATGGGAAGAAATATTTCAAAGGCCAAGGCCATACAAAAAATCACCAGTGGAGTGAAGATAGTGTCAATATTAATTACCGGAGCGCTGGAAGATGCCATAATCACTGCGGATTCTATGAAAAGCAGGGGTTATGGGTTGCCGGGTCGAAAAGCCTTTTCAATTTTCCGCTTTTCCAGAGGTGATAAAGCGGTTCTTCTGATTATAGGGGCATTGAGCCTTTACATTATAGGGGCGGCCATAAGGGGGTATCTTGCTTTTCAGTATTTTCCTTATTTAAAAGGAATGAAGGATGATCTGTGGTTGCACAGTGTTTTTTCGGCATATTTATTGCTTTGCCTGATTCCGTTATTCATCAATTTATGGGAGGATTGCAGATGGAAGCGTATTCAATCCGAGATTTAACTTTTACATATCCTAAAAGCCATGAGCCTGTCCTGACCAATATTTCGTTGAATATTGTTAGGGGTGAATTTATTACCCTTTGTGGTAGTTCGGGCTCGGGTAAGACCACCCTACTTCGCCAATTGAAAAGTTCTTTAACACCCTATGGCGGTAGAGAGGGAGAAGTGTTTTTTGAGGGGGAGGAGTTAGCAAAGATCCCTCAAGAGGTGCAAGCAGCTAAGATAGGATTTGTAATGCAGGATCCGGAAAATCAGATTGTAACGGATAAGGTTTGGCATGAATTAGCTTTCGGCCTTGAAAGTTTAGGATATGAAACAGAGGAGATACGCCTGAGGGTAGGAGAGATGGCCTCATATTTTGGAATCCAGGACTGGTTTTATAAGGATGTGCATCTCCTATCGGGAGGTCAAAAACAAATATTAAATCTTGCATCGATATTAGCTATGGATCCAAGGGTTATTATCCTAGATGAGCCTACTGCCCAGCTGGATCCTCTTGCTGCATCCGGTTTTATAAACGAACTTTATAAGATTAACAGGGATTTGGGAGTGACTGTAATTATTTCAGAGCATAGGCTGGAGGATGTACTTCCTCTGTCCGATAGAGTTCTAATTGTAGAAAGGGGAAGTGTGATTTTTGATGGGATACCCGGTGAGATAGCAAGTGCGTTTAGGGGAATGGGACAGGAAATTCTTTTATCCATGCCGGCTCCCATACGAATTTATGCGTCGATTGATAACAATCTTGCACCCCCGACTACTATAAGGGAAGGGAGAGCCTGGCTTTCACAAATCGTAAAGGGGCGACAGTTGGAAATTGTGGAGGATGATGAGGGCTCGAAAACGGATTCTGCAAGGGTTGCCATGAGGGTTTCGGATCTGTGGTTCCGTTATGGGAAGAATCATCAAGATGTGGTTAAGGGTTTTTCCCTTTCGGTTGATGAGGGGGAATTGCTGGCCATCTTAGGGGCTAATGGGGCGGGAAAGACTACAGCTGTAAATCTTATGGGGGGATTGTTAAAACCCTTTAGGGGGAAGGTATATAGTCAGGGAAAGAAAGTTCTTATTCTACCACAGAATCCACAGAATCTATTTGTTAAAAAGACTGTTGGTGAGGATTTAGAAGAGGCTCTGGAAGATTTGAGTATGGATGTGAAAGAAAAGAACATAAAAATCGGGGAAGTAATAAGGTTATGTAGTCTTGAAGGGGTGCTGGATCAGCATCCATATGATATTTCTGGAGGAGAACAGCAGAGAGCTGCATTGGCTAAAGTTTTGTTAAGACAGCCGGAAATATTGATTATGGATGAGCCTACCAAGGGGATGGATGGTTGGTTTAAAAGGAGATTGGGGGGAATAATTAAGGAACTGAAAGGATCGGGGGTTGCGGTGATAATGGTGTCCCACGATGTGGAGTTTTGCGCCCGGTATGCGGATAGATGTGCTCTTTTTTTTGATGGAGGCATACTGTCACAGGGGAGGCCGAAAAGCTTTTTTTCAAATAATCGTTTTTATACCACCGGTGCGGCAAAAATGGTTAAGGATATATTGCCCGGTGCAGTAACGGCGGATCAGGTTATAAGGGTATTGGGAGGGAGTTTTGAAAATGCTAAAATAGGGGGCATGGGTGCTGATATTGAAGGTTTTGCTAAGGACAATGGCAGCCTGAGGGAAGAAACCCCTATGGAACCGGGGGATAGGTATTACAAAAGGAGGGGAAAGGAGAAGGATAAGGGAAAGCGTTTTTTAGGGATGGATGGAGCCATCTTTCTTATTGCCATACCGGCTACTATTTTAATGGGGATGTATTGGTTTGGTGACAGGAAGTATTACTTCATAAGCCTTTTGATTCTATTAGAAGCTATGTTGCCCTTTGCCTATCGTTTTGAAAAGAGTAAGCCAGGTGCCAGAAAAATAGTGACCATAGCGGTGTTGTGTGCCATAGGGGTGGCGGCAAGGGCGGCTTTTTTTATGATTCCTCAGTTTAAGCCCGTTGTGGCCGTCGTGATTATCGCCGGACTGTCCCTTGGCAGGGAGACAGGGTTTTATGTAGGATCCTTAACGGCCTTTTTGTCAAATTTCTTTTTCGGTCAGGGGCCATGGACTCCATGGCAAATGTTTGCCCTTGGCATCGTTGGGTTTTTAGCCGGTGTAATGGAACTAAAGGGGCTTTCCGATAAGGGGATAGGTTCTATTTGTCTGTTTGGATTCTTAGCCACCTTTTTTGTATATGGGGGGCTTATGAACTCGGCTTCCATATTGATTTTCCAGGGGCATCCAACTTGGGGAATGTTTCTAACTGCCTATTTGTATGGAATACCCTTCGATTTGATTCACGCCATTTCAACGGCTATAATATTGTATTTTATCGCCGATCCCATGCTTGAAAAGCTGAACAGGATTAAAGTCAAATACGGGTTGACATAATAATAGTGTGCATAAAAACACCCATCTATGAGGATGGGTGTGAATTTTTTAACGGCACCGGTAATGGTAATGGCAATTGCAGGTGTATCTGGGTGTGTTGCAACATTGGCAGCTGCCGATTACATAGCCGGCAATTAATGGTATAATCAGTGGCATATATATCAACTCCTAATGTTCGCACAGTGGAGGTTTATCGGCTGTGCTGATATATTATATGCAATTGAAACAATTGTGTTCTTCAATTAGTTTTTGTTCTTGCCCGATTTTCTTCTTCATGCTATAATATCCATTGTTCAGGCAATCCTTGCGGGTGTAGTTCAATGGCAGAACACCAGCTTCCCAAGCTGGATACGAGGGTTCGATTCCCTTCACCCGCTCCAGACAAAGTCACAAGGGGACAGGGATCCTTCATCTAATTAGATGACAGGGTCCCTGTCCCCTTGCAATTTCTTAAACCTACTATGATTAGTAGCTATTAAAATCCGGCACTTTCAATATAATGGTTATAATAGGAAAGGGGAAAATATAAAAACTAAAAAAGGAGTGTGAGGAAAAATGAAAAGAGTTAGGTTGGTTTTAGTTTTATCTCTGGCATTCATTATGCTTTTTCCAACGGCTATTTTTGCCGATACCGGCTTTAAAATACCGGATGCATTTAAACCTGGAACCATGCCAAAGGTTGATTTAAAAAATTTCGAAATGAAGCCTTCTAAAGAAATGCCCCCTTTAAATTTTGACGGGAGTCAAAGCGAATGGGCGGAAGATGAAATTGAAGAAGCATATAAGTATGGACTTACCTATGCTGGTGTGGAGGGTGATTATAAGAAACAGATTACAAGGGAAGAGTTTGCAACCATAGCTGTGAAGCTATATGAAAAATTGTCAGGAAAAACAGCTACTCCCGCAGCGAACCCCTTTACCGACACATCAAATCCCGAGATTTTAAAAGCCTACAATATTGGGATAGTCAAGGGAACCAGCGCAACGGAATTTTCTCCCTCTAAAAACATTACCAGACAAGAGATATGTGCAATGATTAAGAGGGCATTAAAGGGGAGTTATCCCAATCTGAAAACTACTTTCAGCGGTGATTTTCCCTTTGTCGATGCTCACAAAATTGCCAGTTGGGCTTTGGAAGACGTAAAATATGCTTATCAGCATGATATCATGCAAGGAACTAGTGCAAATACGATTTCCCCCCTTTCTAACACCACCAGGGAACAGGCGATAGCACTATTGAAAAGAACATATGTAAAAGGATCTTCAAATGGCTTGCCAAGGGAGATTGATAAATCGATGTTAGCCATTATTGAAAAGAATAAGATTTATCCCTCTAAAAACTTTGGTGCTATCGGAAAAAACCAGATATCCAACATTACAAAGGTTCCTCCATACATTGATTATAAAGGACTCCCATGGTTTATTGATAAAAATAAGACGGAACCGGGAGAGGCTCCGGGGTTTCCTCTTACCGCCAATGATGCAGGGATACGGGGTGTTGACTGGTTAGGCAAGGGCGTAAATATTATCACAGATAAATACGCGGAGAATGTAAAGAACTATCATATTCTTGATAGCAAAAAACTCTTGCAGGATGGGAGAATTTACTATCAGCTAAACGATAACAGTTCAAGCAGATATATTGCCGGTCAGGATGCATGGACTTACTCCGAAAGTCTTTCCACTTCGGTAAAAACCGGGGGTAAATATCTATGCTTCGGGGGCAGTGTAAGTGCAAAATTCAGCTCCACGCATCTGCAGGAAAAAAACAGATCCTTTGCGACCCTTATGTATCGGGCTCCTAAATATGATTTATACATTGACGATTTATCTATTAATTTAAAGAACTATCTTACAGATTCCTTTAAAAAGAACATTGAGACTATGGACGCAAAACAGCTGTTTGATCTGTATGGTACTCATATGTTAAGGTCTGTAATAATGGGTGGCAGAGTAGAATACAATGCTACTACGGATAGTCAGTATCAAAGCAAGAGTAACAATATGGAGCTGGATGTGAAGGCTTCGTTTAATGCAATTTTTGCATCTGCTAATATAGGAGTTGAAGCGAGTCAAAGCCAGGCCAGCACATCTTATCGTGAACATAGTGATACGAATATACAGGCATATCCTTCCTTTGGATCTCCCCAGCTTGATCCCAAGTCATTTGACAAATGGTATAACGCAATGTGCGTCAATCCGGGAATGTGCGACTATGGTGATAATCCTTTAATCCCCATTTGGGAATTAGCGGACGGAGCGAGGAGCAAATATTTAGAGAAGGAATACCATGAATATGCAAAATCTAAAAACTATTTACCATCACAAGTGACCTTTGGCATAAATGGTATTAGAATTCAAAGGTTTGGACTATATGAACACCATCCGCAAAAGTATGTTGACCCAAAAACCAATGATGAATGGGAGCTTGTGGGAAATGTCAGGGCTACCTCCCACCATTATAGCAATCCGGAGGTTGCATTAGTATATGTGAGGAAAGGATTCAGTAACGATGTTTCTAAGCCACCTATTGTGGGGCTCATCATAGCCAATCATACAAAAGGCGACAATCCTTGGGAAATGTTTGATAAGGCCTATGGTAATGATCCTGATGCGAAGCTGTGGGGGGCTTATCCAAAGAACATGGAGCCGGACTCAGGTCTTGAGTATTATGTTAACGAATGGGTAAGTCTCCATTATGTTACCAGTCGTAACAAACCTCAGATGACAGCTTTGAGAGTCAGAAATGATTCTAATTGTCCGGGTGGTAAAACAACCTTTTACCCTGATGATACCGCCAATGATCCGGATTTTCTGCCGGTGTTGAACATCAATACTGGTAAGCGTCAAAACCTGGCGGAGAATGAACCTGATAGAGTATCTGTTCAAAAGAATAGGATAATCATGGGTTTTCCTGCAGGAACTAAAACCGTAACTTATTGCGTGAACAAGGAGTACTATTTGGAGTATAAGAAATAGAATTTAAGGATTTGAAGAAAAATGATTGGAGGTAGTATTTATGAAAATTTGTAAGAAAGGGTTGTTTAGCTTAAAATCGGTGATTTCCATATTGGTTATTATGACAATGGTTTTAATGCCGCTTTCAGCCATGGGTAAAACCGATGATAATGGCAATGTGGTTATAGTCTTTGCTATAGATTACAATCAGTATTCTGTGAATGGTGAGTTGTTAACGATGGATGTAAGTCCAACAATAGTGGAGAGTCGAACATTGCTTCCTATAAGATATGCTGCCGAACCTTTAGGTGCCGATGTGGATTGGGATCCGAAGGAGAAAAAGGCGACAGTTTCCTTGGAGAATACGGTTATAGAACTATGGATAGGTGATAGTAAATCACTGGTTAACGGAAAGATGGTTCCTATTGATCCGGATAATTCTAATGTTAAGCCGATTATTATCAAAGGACGTACGATGCTTCCACTTCGTTTTGTAGCCGAAACGCTTGGATGTGATGTCCAGTGGGATCCTGTGGATAAAAGGGTGGCTATAATCAAGATGGCTTCATCATCGGATGCGGTCAATATTCCTGATATCTTAAAAAATCCCGATTTTATAAAGGATATTATAAATAACCTTGACAAATCCAAGGACATTGTTCTGCCGGGTAAGAGTCAAAAGCCAGATGTTAAAATACCCGACATTAACAAAGTGCCGGAGCTTAATGAATCGGAAACCGATAAAGCTCCTGATCTTCAATGGCAAAAACCAGGATTACCGGGACTGAGTTCTAAAGAAGATGTTTTGAAGATAAACGATAGTGCCTATTATGAAAATCTTTATGGAACCATATTGACTACTGATGCAGCCTTATTGACATCACCGGGGGGCACATATGAATGGGGTATAACAAACGATAAGTCTATGACTTTGCAGTATTATGCTTTTTATCTGAATCCGGGTGGGAAGTATGAAAAGTTCAAAGGGTCATTTTATCTTGACACCGGTGCAAAATCCGATTTGGTTATAAATGTGAAAAAGAACAAAAAGGATGGCATGGTGATTAAATCCCTTACAATAAAACCGGGAGAAACCCTTAAGGATATCGAGATAGATATCAGCGGTGTCGATAAACTCTATTTTGAATCTGAATTAAAGATAAATCATGGTAAGGTCAACAAAATCCTGGTTGGGGAGCCGGTATTTAGCAAGACAAAGTAATTGCATTTAGTATGGAGGGGTAGTAATATAAATTAAAAAGGGGACAGCTACACTGTTATCCATAAGGTGTCAGTGTGCTTGTCCCCTTTGTCATCCTCCTATAACAGGGCTTCCAGGGCTAGTGTGTAGCTGTTCATTCCAAATCCGCATATGATGCCTTTACATACAGCGGCTATCATCGATGTGTTACGGAAGGTTTCCCTAGCATGAATATTGGATAGATGAACCTCTATGACCGGTGCGTTTATCGATAGTATAGCATCTCGAAGTGCGATGCTGGTATGGGTGTAGGCCGCAGCATTCAGGATGATTCCATCATAGTCTGTGGCGTTTTGAATGGCAGAAATTAGTTCCCCTTCGATGTTGCTTTGAAAGAAATCACACTTTACATTGTTCTCCTTAGCTTTTTTGGTTAAAGCTTCCTCTATCATTTTCAGGGTAATGTTGCCGTATATGTGAGGTTCCCTTTTTCCCAACATGTTCAGGTTGGGGCCGTTAATGATCATTATTTTCTTCATATCATTCACAATCCTTACAGGAATAACATCCTAATATTTCGAAATATTCGCTTGCCGCTGCTGAATGTTTCAGTGCGGAAATCATGATTTTGTCCTGTATGTTGCCCTGTATTTCCGCAAAGAAACGGAATTTATCGGCAGAAACCGGTCGGGATTCTATTCGTGTCAGATTTATGTTATCGGCCATGAAAGGCATCAAGGCTTCACATAGGGCTCCGCTTCTGTGAATGGTGGAGAAGGTTACCGATATCAGGTCGCTGTTTTGATCATACTCGGGCTGTTTGGCAATGACCACAAATGATGTGCGGTTGTCGCTGGAATCCATGATGTCGGGTATGAGTATTTTTAGACCGTAAAGTTCAGCTGCTCTAACTGAGGAGATGGCTGCATTCCTCTTATCGCCGGATCTGGATACATGCTCTGCTGCTACAGCTGTATTGCGGCAGGTGGTATGATCCCAGGTTGTGCTTCCAAGAAATTGAGAGCATTGTTTGAAGCCTTCGGCGTGAGAGAAGACCTCTCTTATATTGCTAACTGAACCGTCGGGTAAGCCGACTAAATTATGACGAATATCTATCCAAGTACGTCCCACTATAAAGCATCCATACTTGCGAAGAAGATCATAGGTTTCCCCTATAGCACCCGTTTTGGAGTTTTCTATCGGTACGATGCCGTAGTTAGTTTTCCCCCCTTTTACCGATATAAAAACATCTTCAAAACTATTGACGGAAATCAGTTCCCCTTTTGGGAAGAGGCATATGGCCGCCTGTTCGCTCCATGCTCCGGGTACCCCTTGGTAGGCGCATTTGACATTTTCGATGACGGGTGGGGAAGGAGGAGGGAAGAAGGGCGCTTCGCCGGAGAATAGTACCCGGCGTTGATATTCTCTGGACAAGGATAAGATTGTCCTCATAAAAAGTGCGGTTTCGCTTTTTAAATCCTGATCGACTCTAAGAAGAGCATTCCGAACTATTTGGTTTTCCCTCTCCGTATCTTGAACCGCCAAATTTTGTTTGGATTTCAAGGAGGCTACCCTGTGGGAAGCCCTCATACGCTTAACAAAAAGATCCAAAATTTGCTCGTCGATTGCATCGATTTCTTCCCTTATTTCCTTTAACTCGTTTTTCCAATCCATTATGATTCCCCTTCCTTTTCGTTAATTACAGCATGCACTTTATGTATTTTTTTCATCAGACGATGAAACAATATAGGCGTAATAGATTGTTGGCCATCGCATAGGGCTTGTTGGGGTTGATTATGCACTTCTATCATCAGTCCATCGGCGCCGGCAGCCACCGCTGCCAGTGACATGGATTCCACCAGATCCCAGTGACCCGTACCGTGGGATGGATCTACTATGATGGGGAGATGGCTCTTTTTTTTCAGCACAGGGACAGCGGAAAGATCTAAGGTGTTCCTGGTAGCAGTTTCAAATGTCCTGATTCCCCGCTCGCAAAGGATTACATCGCTTTTGCCGCCTATCAATATATAATCAGCGGCCTGCAGCAGTTCGTCTATGGTGTTGGATAGGCCCCTTTTAAGCAACACAGGCTTATTGAGTCGACCTACCTCCTTTAAAAGCGGGAAGTTTTGCATGCTCCTGGCGCCAATCTGTATGACATCCACATCCCGTTGGAATATCTCTAAAGTATCTAAAGACATTATTTCGCTTACAATTGGAAGACCTGTTTTTTCCCTTGCCATTTTCAGAAGTTCCAAACCATCTAGTCCCATACCCTGGAAGGAATAGGGGGAGCTTCTGGGCTTAAATGCACCGCCCCGAAGGAATGTCGCACCGGAATGCTTAATAGCCTGTGCAATTGATAGGATTTGCTCCTCGGATTCAATGCTGCAAGGGCCAGCCATCACGGTTAGGTCACCACCTCCTATTCTGCTCGGCCCTACCTCTATTACTGTGTCGGTGGGATGGAACCGCCGTCCTGAAAGCTTGTAGGGTTCGCTTACCTTTATTACCCTTTCAATAATATCCAATCTTTCCAGGGATTCACTATCCAGTGAAGAGACATCCCCAGCTAACCCTATCATGTGTGTGTGCTCGCCCACAATGTCCTGGGTGATCATACCTTTCCCTTGCATTTCCCTTTCTAATTGGGCGATCTCTTCCACTCCTGCATCTGCTTTTAATACTAATATCATATCATTAACCCCTTCCTTTGACTTAAAAAATATTCGGAAATAGACTTATATAATTGAGATATATGGATCTTTTTGTCAAGAAAAATTTCTTGTGCTAAAAGGGCCTGAAACACCAGCATAGGAAAACCATTCAGTCCATCTAAACCAAGTCGTGATGCCTCCTTCAGCAGGCAGGTTTGTGGCGGAGAATAAATAAGGTCGCATACCAATCCGTCCTTAGGAAGTTTTGATAGAAAAGATAAGTCTTCAAATGCAGCATCTATGCCCATCATTCCTAAGGGGGTAGCGTTGACGAGGATGTTGGAATCCCGGCATGCTTCAGAAATCTCGTTAGTACTCCACCCGCTGAAGGAGGAGGGTACGCCGGTTGCGTCCTCCACATATTCTGAAAGGTTCTTTGCCTTGATAGGATCCCGTGCCACTATATGTATGTTTTTAGCCTTTTCTAAACCTGCCTTAATAGCTACGGCTCGTGATGCTCCCCCGGCCCCTAAAATAACTATGCCTTTGTTTGTAATGGGATGGCCCCGGTGGGCAAGGGACCTACTAAAGCCTTCCATATCTGTATTGTGCCCATAAAGTCTGTGGTTTTGCACCGACACTGTGTTTACCGCACCGCAGAGTTTGGCTTCATAGGAAATTTCATCAAGAAAGGGTATTATAGCCTGTTTATGAGGTGCAGTAACATTTAAGCCTTTTAGCTCACCTTTCCTTGTTGCCCTTATGAAGACTTCCAAAGAATCCTCAGGCACTTGGATTGAATTGTATTGGGCGGAAATGTCCTGGAGTTTAAAGGCAATACCGTGTATTTCGGGGGAAAGGCTATGAGCTATGGGGTCGCCGATCACTCCGTATCCTGTTGAGTTTAACGCAAGCCAGGCGATTCCAATAATTTTTGCTATCTGGCAGGGATCATGGCTGCCCTTATAGATATAGTCTGCTGTAGAGACATAGCTATTGCGCCTTTCTGCATCTAACTTAATAAGGGCCCGGGGATTGTCCTTGAGCAGGGGGCGGTTAGATGTCTCTAAATCTTTTAAGATATCCTCTAATGACCGATCAATGAAGACGATAAACCCATTCCCGGAAAGCAGTTTCATGTTATCGGGGCTTTTAATCGTGCCTCCGCCAGTAGCCAATATTATACCTTCTTTTGAAGAGATTCTCCTTACCTGGTCTGCTTCGATTCTGCGAAAACCTTCTTCTCCCAGCTTATTGAATATTTCACCGATGTTCATGGATTCACTTTGTTCTATCTCGGCATCTAAGTCGAAAAATGGCAGACCGATGATCCTGGAAAGGTGCTTTCCTATGGTGGTTTTTCCGCTGCCGGGTAAACCTGTTAAAACTATATTCTTCATGGAATGACTCCTTCCGGAACACAATCCAGTATGGCTAGTGCCAAAGCGGCCTCGGCTACAGGCACGGCTCGGGGCACTATGCAAGGATCGTGTCTCCCTTTGATATTTAGCTGGATTTCTTTCATGCCTCTCAAATCCACACTGTTTTGAGTTAGAGCTATTGATGGTGTGGGCTTAAAGGCAAGACGTGCGATTATAGGTTCCCCTGTGCTTATTCCCCCCAGGATGCCACCGCAATTGTTTGTAAGGGTGGTTGGAGAACCTTCCTTCAACACAATGTCATCATTGGCGACGCTGCCCATCATTTCGGAAAGCGCAAATCCCCGGCCGAATTCAACTCCTTTTACCGCTGGTATTGAGAAAAATAAAGAGGATGAAACGCTTTCTATTGAGGAGAAAAAGGGATCCCCTAAGCCGGCGGGGAGACCTGTTGCGTAAACCTCTATTATACCTCCAACAGAATCACCTTTCGATTTGGCATCCAATATACATTGTTCCATAAGGTGCCCTACTTCCATGTTGCTTACCGGAAGGTCCCTTTTCCCTATTTCTACCCAATTTTCGGGGAGTGGGATGCTGTCGTCCTTTATGGTGCCTATGGAATATATGCGGCCATGTATGGATATACCCAATCCTTTCAGCACTAATTTTGCAAAGGCTCCGGCAAATACCAGCGGTGCAGTAAGCCGGCCTGAAAAATGTCCCCCCCCTCTCATGTCACCATGCCCTTTATATTTGAATAGGGCGGTAAGATCCGCATGGCCTGGGCGCAGAACTGGATCGTAATCATCGCTTTTTGTATCTAAATTTCTGATAATGCCACAGATTGAAGTGCCTGTGGTTTTTCCTTTATAGACGCCGCTGAGTATTTCCACCGAATCTGCCTCTTTTCTTGCCGTGGAAAGTCGGTTTTTCCCCGGTGCCCGTCTTGCCATTTCCCATATAATATACTCATGGTCTATGGGTATGCCGGGGGGCAGACCGTCAATGGTAATGCCAACGGCTGGGCCATGTGATTCTCCAAAAATCGAAAGCTTAATGCGCCTTCCCCAATTGTCACTCATAACGTGCCTCCTTTTGAAAGTCTTTCCAAAACTCAGGGTAGGATTTATTTACGCTGTCCCACCCCGTAAGCTTTACAGGATTTTTGCATTTAATTGCTGCTACTGCCATGGACATAGCTATGCGGTGGTCATTGTGGGCATCTACATTTCCACCGTCTAAAAACTCCCTTCCTTCAATTATCAGTCCCTCAGCCCTTTCCTCTATATTTGCGCCCAATTTCCTCAGTTCGGCTGTTATCGCTGACAATCTATCACTTTCTTTATGGCGAAGCCTGCCGGCACCGCTAATATGGCTCCTACCTTTAGCCAGGCTGCAAAGGACGGCCAATACGGGAACTAAATCCGGTATTTCGCGTACGTCTATATCTATAGATGAGAGGGTAGAGGGCAATGCCATTATGCTTCCTCCGTCATTTGCAATCTCCCCTCCCATGTTCCTTATTATTTCTAAGATGGCCATATCCCCCTGTGCACTGGATAGAGACAGGTTTTGGCATTTGACAGGACAACCCAGGAGGCCGGAAGCAAGGAAGAATGCTGCCTGAGACCAATCACCCTCGATTCGGTATTCCTTCGAAATATAGCTTTGGTTTCCCTTGATATGAAAAAGGCTATAATCTTTATTTTCCACATGAACACCGAAATGTTTCATTACATTTATGGTAAGTTTCACATAGGGGATAGATTCTAAGGGAGGGTCTATGGTTATGGTGCTGTTACCGGGAAGGAGGGGCAGGGCAAAAAGCAACCCGGAAACGAATTGGGAGCTTACATCCCCCCTTATGGTATATTGGGAGGGGGGCAGGGGGCCTTTTAGTACTATTCTATCCCTGTACACATTGAATTGGGCTCCTTTTTCATGAAATAGTTTTTCGTATAGGTCCATAGGTCTTTTTAGCAAACGACCTTCTCCGGTAAAAGTATATTCCCTGTCCATGATTGCGGCGATTGGAATCAAAAAACGCAAGGTAGAACCGGATTCTGAACAATTCATCATCTGTTTTGATGGAATCCTTTCAGACCCATATACCCTTATAACATCTTCATCTTTTTGTATCAGAACCCCTAAGTTGGAAAGGCAATTCATGGTGGCCCTGATGTCTTCATTATCCCCGACATCGTATAAGGTACTGTGACCTCCACCATTTAGCGCTGCCAGAGAGGCACAGATTAATGCTCTGTGGCTTAAGCTTTTAGAAGGTGGGATCCTTACCTCTCCTGAAGGAAACAGATTAATGATCCTAGTGTTTTCCATCATATTACCTCCGAAAGAGTTTGTTTTATAAGTTCGAGGGGATAGTTGACAATTGTTGCTTCTCCTATATCTTGAAGGAGTATAAGGTCTATCCCTTTACCTCTTGATTTTTTGTCTCCGGCCATGGCATCTCCAATTTGTTTAAATGAATAAGGGCAGTGGCTTTCTATTCCCTGTGCCGAAAGGATCTGTTTAATGTAATCACGACAGCCCTTTTTGGTAATCCCTGTTTTTTCGCCGAAGGCCGCGGCAATTACCATTCCGATGGCGACGGCTTCCCCGTGATTATATCTGCTGTAATTTCCCAATTTTTCTACGGCATGTCCAAAGGTGTGGCCGAAATTTAATATCATACGCCTTCCTTTGTCCTTTTCATCTTCTGTCACCACATGGCTTTTCAAGGAGCAGCAGTCAGCTATGAGATGGGGGAGGGATAATTTATCAATGGGCTCTTTTAGCAGGTCTATCATTTTTTTCGAAAGAATGGCCCCGTATTTTACCATTTCAGCTATTCCACATTTAATTTCCCGAGAGGGGAGGGTTTTTAGGAAGGACATTTCCGATAATACCAACCTGGGCTGATGAAAGGCTCCGATCAGGTTTTTCCCGGATTTCATATTAATGGCTGTTTTTCCCCCTATGGCCGAGTCGACCTGGGCCAACAAAGTGGTCGGTATCTGTATGAAGTCCAGCCCCCTCATCCATGTGGCTGCAGCAAAGCCTGCCAGGTCTCCTATTACTCCTCCTCCGAAGGCTATTATGAGATCATTGCGATCCAGATGGGCCTCCGAAAAACTTTCATATAGATGTTCCAGCATGGAAAGGTTTTTTGCTTCTTCCCCCGGAGGAATAATCTGACTGGTGAAAGGGATAGCGGCTTCTTTCAAAGCGGAGGATAAGGTATCACCGTGGAGGCCCCAAATGTTTTCGTCGCTGACAACAATGACCTTTTCGTAGTTACCCAGTTGAGAAATTCTTGATAATTCCTTCATTATATTTTCGCCTATGAGTATTTCGTAACCCTTATGGGTTAGAGGCACACTGATTTTTATCATTTGTTTTCACCTTTTCATCATTTCCCTTTTGTTTTCCCCTGCCTGGTTAAGGAGCTTAGCTAAATCGGATTCATTTTTGTTGTAAAGAGCAGACCTTAGCCTTTTCAGGTCATTAATATAGGTATCCATTACATTTAGAGTATGGTGGCGGTTTTCCATCAATAGCTCTGACCATGCCTCCCCATTTATATCGGCAATCCTCGTGCAATCCCGAAAGGCTCCAGCGGTGAAGGTTAGATTCATTTCTTCGGGAAAACTGAGGCAAAGACCAGCGGAAGCGGCGTGCATCAGGTTGCTGGTATATGCGATGATATAGTCGTGAGTTTCGTAGTCCACAACCTGAATTCTCCTGCAACCGATGTAGGAAGCTATCGATTTCATAAGGTGAATAGTGCTTTCCTCCGACAGGTTTGTCGGGCAGATAAGCATACTGCTGTTTTCAAAAATGTTTGGATTGGCATTTTCTATACCGTCTCTTTCCTTGCCTGCCATGGGATGAATCCCTATGTATTGGACAAGGTCGGGAATCATTGGAAGTATTCTCTGGTACAGGGGGGTTTTAACACCGCAGATATCGGTTATTATGCATCCGGGCTTTAAAGAAGGCAGAATCCTTTCCAGTAAAGCGGGGATGTGTTTGGCATAGGTGCAAAAGATTATTAGGTCACCTTCTGATATTTCCTCAAAGTCGGTGCAAACATGGCTGATCAGGGAATTTCTTATCGCCAGGTCTGTAACCCCTTTATCCTTATCGAATCCGATAACCTGCGAGCCTTTAAATCCGCTGAGAGCCTTTGCAAGAGAGCCCCCCATGAGTCCAAGTCCTATTACATATATTTTCATATTCACCTCTAAAAAAATAGCGGAAGGTTCATGAACCTTCCGCCGCATTTACTTTTAAAAATTTTTATAGCAGTATATTTTGGTTTGTTACAGGTTTCATGAAATCCTTATCCAATTTTCTAAAGCTAAAGTAGCCATAACCAGAATAGCTATAGCCTAAGAAACCGAAATATGTATTTGCAGGATTAAAGGATACCATGATATTTTCCTTCCTGTATTCGTATATGATTAATTATTTTATACCAATTGCCCTATTAAAGTCAAGAAAAAATTGGCTATACTATTGTCTTATTTCCATTATACGAGAATCATTTATGATTAGGACATTATCCCCGGCTCGGGAGGTTGCCACATAAGGAGCAATCCGATCCTGCTCCTCCTTGTCGATAAATTTCATATCCGCAAGCTCCTCTACGGAAAGTACTTCATCAACCACAACGCCTATTTTATCGTTGCCATCTGAAATTGCTACACAAAGGCTTCTCTGGGTATGTATAAATTCTTCAATCATGTCATCGATGGATTTTATAACATTCTTCATTGCCGGAATCGTTATATTATTAATAACGTTATGCTGAGCTTCTTTATCCTTATGGGAGAATACTTTAATGGCGGATTCGTGTATGGCCCGATGGGGTTCACCGATTCTGTTGAAGCGCATCTGTATGGTTTGATTTGGAGATTCGTATTTATCATACCATTGACCGAAGGCACAATCCCTGTGATCGATGGCCAGGGTAAAGGTTTCTCCGGTTTCAACGCTATGCTTTAATGCGTCTACCCATTGAACGTGCTCATTCTTTCTTTGATTAAGCATATCAACGAATTCCTTGTGTTCCTCCTCCATAGATTCGATATTCAGAAGTTTTCTAAGGTCCAACAGGGATAAAACTTCACCCCTCAGAAGGATAACACCTAATATGAATCTGTTGGCTTCCGGCAGGGGAGTAATTTTGTCCTTTATCTCGAAGATGGACTCGACCTTGGCAGCATCTAAGGCGTAAACCTGGTCTTTTAGGCGAACACACACGTACAATTGGTTTTCTGTTAAGTTTTCTTCCTTATCAATCATTTTCTACACCTCAATAACCCATTTTTATAGTAATAACTTGTCTATTATTGTATATTATTGTTGTAGTTGCTGCAATGCCTTAAATGAATATTGTAGTAAATGAATAGCCTGTAGATTTTTGATTAATGATAGAGTAGTTCAATAGTGTGGTGGTTTGAGGGAAGTTTGAAGGTTAGTCATAATTCCAAACTTGACACAAGGCGAGCGCAACAAATTATATGACGCATTTAATGTGGCAAAGTATGTAAGAGGGTACACTGTAATTGTTCCTGTAAAAAAGTAAGCCCGAATGCAAAGTTGCCACACTTTACCCTCATTTTGCCACACATCACCCCATTAGATAGTTTATAAAACAATGAAAGTCAAAAAGATAAAAAGCCTGTAACTGTTGGGATTACAGGCTTTCAATGGTCGGAGCGACAGGATTCGAACCTGCGGCCTTTTGACCCCCAGTTAGATTCTGCGCTTTGCAGAGGATGGAAAAGTAGCGCGGAAACGTTCAAATTTCAACAACCTATATTTTCTTACTTTGCACCAAAAAGCAAAAAACGCACAGGATTTACATAGCTCTGTGCGTTTTTTGTGCGTTTTTTGAAATGCTTATTTGGTCAATTTTAATGTATCTAAGGCTTTCTTTTTTATTTCATGGGAAACGTGACTGTACGTGTTTGCAGTAGTAGCAAAATCAGAATGGCGCAGAATTTCTTGAATAGATTTCAAATCGACCCCATTATAAATTAGCCAGCTGGCACAGGAATGCCTAAGATCGTGAAATCGAATCCTTGGAATATCGGTCTGGCTATTTAAGATTTTCCGAAATTGTCCACTAACATAATTAGGCTCCATAAAACTCCCGTCTGCGAAAACTGATAGGTAACCATCATATTCTTTTTTGTAAATATCTGCATTTCTTATTTTGTTTTTCTTTATGTCTAACAACCGACTTTTTAATATCCTATGAACATCATCTGTCATGGGGAGAATGGAAGCGGATTCTTCTGTTTTGGGATTTTTGAATATGATCCCCTGGCCTGTTACCCTTTGTGCGGTACCTACAATATGGATCTCGCTCTTTTTAAAGTCGATGTTATCTTTGTGAAGCGCACAAATTTCACCTACTCTAAGTCCGGTAAGTAAGGCTAGTTGAACATGGAAGGATATTAGGCTGTTCTCAAAAAGCCTTATTGACATAGGGATGATGTCTGGATCCCAATACTTTGCATTAGTTTTTTCCGTTTTAGGCGGGGTGACTTTGGTCATTGGCGATACGTTAATGTAGTCCCATCTAGCTGCGCAACCCAGTGATGCCCTAAGTGTTTTGTGGCAATGATGGATAGAGTTTGTGCCTAGGGTGCTGTTTTCTCTTAGATGTCGATAAAAGGCCTCTATTTTATTGGCCTTTAAATCAGACAGTTTTATTTGAGAGAAATATTCCCTAATATGCTTTTCGAACAATGCCTTGTAAAAAATATATGTTTTGGGTGCAAGATTAGGCTTTACATGATCAGCAAGCCACAGCTC
Source organism: Anaerovoracaceae bacterium (assembly GCA_050953445.1). Classification (GTDB taxonomy): domain Bacteria; phylum Bacillota; class Clostridia; order Peptostreptococcales; family Anaerovoracaceae; genus JBMNMS01. The sequence continues at coordinate 112,680 of JBMNMS010000001.1, read as the reverse complement.
CATAAAATCTGATACGCTAATATCAGATAACTTGAAATACCTTCCATTCAGAATGTCCGCCTCTATACGTATAAGTTCTTTTTCAGCTTCTGCCTTTTTGAGGAATCCCCCTATTTGCTTCTGTTTTCGACCTTCTCCTGGCACATCGAATCTGATGGCCCATTTTCCACCTTTTAATTTGAATACGCTACCCATAGAATCACCCCTTCTTCAGCTATATGAATACCGTTAAATCCACAATGGGATTTTTCTTGTCAACAACTAAATCGCCATATATATCTAAATATTTGGAGTTTCCGTTACGGACGTCTGCATAGAGATCTTTGCTGTTAAGAAGCTCATTGTAATATTGTTTATTTATCGGATCCGGGACATAACCGATTTTTTTACCACCCAGCAAGACCTCTATGGCATACTGGTCAAACTCATTAGAGGGGTTTGCGATAAGAAGTACATCATATGTTTTTGTCCATGCATATTGATACAGTCTTTTTTCGGAATAATTCCCATCGACCCATTGATCCTTAGCGTTAGCCGTTTGCCATTCCATTATATTAATGACATATTGCCCCCACGACATTACTTCGAACTTTAAAGGATATAGTTCTCTTTCCTTCAGTTCTTGCTGTTGTTCTGCTAGTTTTATTGGCTTTGGCTGTTTTGGAGGTTTAGGCATCTTTGCTTTCTTTGTTGGCTTTGGTTTTTTTTCACGCGGCACCCATGTTCCTTTATGCTTCTTGTAAAACATTATGAAAAGCTTGGTAAATACAAGTATGACAATGATAGAAAGTATTGTTACAAAAGTATCTTTAATAGTAATTCCGCCGATAATCAACAAAAGTCCAAATAATATTCCAATAACAGATACTATGATTCCTAAAACATTCATGACAAATACCTCCTACCTTAGCCTGATCTTAGCCTCCATCACTTTGCCGAGCAATTTAACTTCATCTGGTTTATAATGCTGCTCTTTCATGGTTGGATTTTCAGGTTTCAAAACTACCATGTCATTATATTTATAGAAACGCTTTATCGTAGCATCTTCTCCATTAATCAAAGCAATCACTATATCGCCATTTCTAATTTCTGTATCCTGAACAACATAGACAACATCTCCTTCACAAATCCTAGCGTTTATCATGCTGTTCCCTTTAACTATTAGACCGTAATCAATATTTTCATCATCTACATCCTCATATCCTTCTATATGCTCTACAGCGAGCAAAGGCATACCTGCAGAGATACGCCCAAGGATAGGGATTTGCTTTTTGTAGTGGATAGGGGAAAGGGGATGAATGGTAATTTTTCCGAGCAAACGATTCATATCCACATTAAAGAAGTCAGCGATGGCTTCAAGGATTTCGAAGTCGGGTTCTCGCCTACCATTCTCATACATGCTTATAGTGCTTTTCGATATACCTAACTTGCTGGACAATTCATCTTGCGTCATTTGTCTATCTAGTCTTAAAAACCTTAGTGTGTTTCCGAAGTTCCCCATTTTCTTCACTCTCCTTTCTTTAATCTCAGGGTATCACGTATTGTGGATAAAGTAAATATAATTATTTGCAAAACGTGTTGACAAAACTGCGAGCATAATATATATTTGAAATATACACGAAATGTAAACAAGGAGGCGATATAATGGACAATGAAAAAATTGCAAAAAGGCTGACCAAGCTCAGGGGAGCTAAGGGACAGGCTGAAGTGGCGAAATCTGTTGGAATAAGCACGTCTGCATTATCTATGTATGAATGTGGAGAACGCATCCCAAGGGACGAAATAAAAAAGAAACTAGCTCAATATTACAAAGTCTCAATTGAAGAACTTTTTTTTAATGAATAGGTACACAGTTTGTAAACAAGAGAGCAAAGTCACCAAAATCGAAGCCATTCGGATGCTAGACGAAAAATAATACCAACGAAATGAAAGGAGCGAAAGATGCAGGTAAGAGAAAAGGAATGGATAGGAGAAGAGGAAAGACATAATGCTTTTTAAAAAAGCACGGGAAATAACCAGACTACAAAAAGAGAATATGCGCCATATAAGCGAATTGGAAAGGTATGATAAACAAATTAAACAATCGTATGGGCTCCATAACATTACAAAAACAACTCTTTATGCAGATTCGGTACCTGGTCCAACGACAGTGATATTTTCTTTGCCACACCACGATTGGTGCAAATTTGAAGATTCAAGTGAGTGGAAGGCTGTGGAGGAGTTTCTTCTTGCGTTACAAAAAGAACATAACCGCTAGCAGATTCAAGCCCTGAAAGGTTAATTGGAAAGCGTATGGTTTCGTGAATTATGTAATGACCTGGAATAACATTACTGGGAAATCGTCTGATTATTTGTGGCTCAGTTCTACAAGACAAAGATTTTTCGCCCACTAATAAGTTTATACGCTTAATTGCGACTGGGGGCTTTGGATAAATTGTCAAAAGTGAGCCTGCACCAATAAGTAGAATAGCCCTTTATAGAATCATTGTAATATGCGTCAAGCGAAATATGAATTTTAAATCGATTGCGATACCAGCTAATAAACCATATCAAGGCATTACCAATGGAATGGGGTAAACAGAAAGGAGGTCCACCATGGAAGTTAATCCAAACGGCATATACGACCGCCACCAACTGGCAGAGATTCTTAGGTGCAGTATCAGGACTATCGATTATTATTACACCTTGGGTCTGCCAAGGAAAAAAATTAGGAGCAAAAACTATACTACCGGAAGACAGCTCCTGCAGTTTATTGAAAGCCAGGATTCCGAATCAGAAAACCCTAAACTGATTAAGTTTAGACAGGAATGCCTGTAGATAATGGAGCAGAAGTATTATATGTGCCCATGTTGTGTATACAGAAAAAGAGAAAAAGAGAAAGCGAGGAAAAGAGGAGAAACATGACATATAAAGAATTTCTGTTAAAGGAAAGGAAAAAGGTAGCCAGAACAATTATGATCCAAGGAATTCTTTGGTTTGCAGTTCTTGCAACTGTATTTTATGGCTCTATTTGGTTTATAACGAGGTGAGAAAATGACGAATTACGAAATGATAAGGAACATGAGCATCGAGGAGATGGCCGTCACTATTACCTGTCCCAATGAAATGGGACTGGCGGAAATCGAATGCGACCATAGCGATGACCATAACTGCCGCCAGTGCTGCTTGAATTGGTTGAAAAAGGAGGTAACGGTGAGGCTTAAAAAATGCCCGTTTTGCGGGGGAGAAGGCGATATTGCCGTAGGGACAAGTTATGGTTTTAGCAAAGAATACGAACCTTACTGTCGAAAATGTGGCGCATCGTTAGGCATTTACATCACCGAAACCGAAGCCATCGCCGCATGGAATCGTAGGCCAGAGCCAAAAGAGATAATCCCAAATAAACGCATCCATGGAATAGGTAAGTGCCCGGTGTGCAAGCAAGAATTATACATGGATGATGAGAACTTGCACTACTGCCCGACTTGTGGGACTCATCTAATTGCACCCAAGGTGACAAAATGACATGCCCAATGACTAAAGATATCCCATTATCGGAAAAGCAAGTTGCGCATTTCTGCAAGGACGGCTGTAGCGTGGAGTGCGAGAGGTTTTTAAAGGAGTATATCGAGAAGATTGAGAGGAGAAAAAATATGCCAAAAAGTAAATGGAAAGTTCAAAGTAATGTTATAGCTGGTAAGAAAATGTATATTCCCTACCGGATACTTAACACTGACCTATTAGTGCATAGCGGGAACGTGGAACACTTCGGCGAATATACGGAAGACCGAAGCGAGGCGGAGCACATGGTGGAAATGTTGAACGAGGAGGAACCTAAATGATTGTACTAACTTGTTCGCATTGTGGAAGTAAGAAGATAGAGTTTGCAAGAACCGATTTTAAGGGGGAGGAAGAGTTTATGTGTGAAGATTGTGGAAGAGCCACAAGACTTTCTAAATGTGGGTGGGAGGAAGTGTGATGAGAAGCAGAGAAGATTTTATCGAGAATTTAAAAATAGTTAGGACGCATCTGCTTATCTTGACCGAGGATATTAAGTATCCACTAAGTGACCAGCGTCAAGAATGGTTGGATGGTGCGAATCTACTTATAAAGCATCTGTATGATCAAGAATTAAAAGACGATATTGAGGAAGTGTTAAGAGCATTGGCCGAAAAAACAGGAGAATCAGAATGAATAAATACTATTTCACATTTGGCAGTTCCGGCCAGATTTACGATGGCGGATGGGTGGAGATCCATGCGGATAGTCTCAGAGAGGCGCAGGAGAAGTTTATAGAGCGATATGGGGAAAAAGCGTATAAACATCCGAAATGCCTGAACTACTCCTGGGACTACACGGAGGAGGAGTTTAAAAGAACCATCATGTACGAGGATGGCAAGAATTACGGAGTCGGCTGCCATGAAGTTATTAAGTAGTAATGCCCCTTTGAGTGGCGACTCGTCGGGGGCAAACGGAAATAATCAATTAACAATGTATCTAAGGAGGAGCAAAATGTCAACTAAAATTAATTGTTTAGAATTTGAAAATGTAAAACGTATAAAAGCGGTAAAGATTGAGCCTACATCAAATGGGTTGACGATAATTGGCGGAGGAAATCAACAAGGTAAGACATCGGTTCTAGACAGCATTGCTTGGACCCTTGGCGGTGATCGGTATAGACCTAGCGAGCCAAGGAGAGAGGGGTCTGTTACTCCACCATCTTTACATATCGAATTATCAAATGGCCTTATAGTGGAAAGGAAGGGAAAAAATTCCGATTTAAAAGTTATAGATTCTTTAGGGAACCGTGCGGGACAACAACTGTTAAATGAGTTTATTAGCACATTTGCATTGGATTTACCTAAATTTATACAATCTAACAACAAGGAGAAAAGCGACATTCTTTTACAAGTAATAGGAGTAGGTGACAAGTTATATGAGCTGGAACATGAAGAGAAAACCTATTACAATCAGCGCCATACAATTGGTCAAATAGCCGATCAAAAGCAAAAATATGCCGAGGAGCTATCTTTCTATCCAGATGCCCCAAAAGATCTTATTTCAGCATCGGAACTCATTAAAAGGCAACAAGAAATTCTGGCCAGGAATGGCGAAAACCAAAAGAAGAGAGAAAATAAAGAAAGATACGAAAAAGAACTAGCGCGGGCACAAATTGACTTTGATGAAGCACAAAAAAGGTTAAGAAAAGCAGAACAAAATGTGATTGTTGCAAGAAAAAGCGCTGAGAGTTTAATTGATGAATCCACGGCCGAAATAGAGGATAGTATCCAAGCTATAGATGAAATCAATCGCAAGGTTAGAGTAAATTTAGACAAGGCCAAAGCCGAGCAAGAGGCTACTGATTATAAGCAACAATATGATGATTTAACATTAAGAATCGAAGCCATAAGGAAAGAGAAGACAAATCTTTTGGAGGATGCAGACTTACCACTTCCGGGACTTTTTGTAGAGGATGGTGAGCTAACTTACAATGGGTATAAATGGGATAACATGTCGGGTTCTGAGCAACTCAAGGTCTCTACCGCCATTGTAAGAAAACTTAACCCCAATTGTGGTTTTGTATTGATGGACAAGCTTGAACAAATGGACCTAGATACCCTAAAAGAGTTCGGGGACTGGCTTGAGGCTGAGGGGTTACAAGCTATTGCCACTCGGGTCAGTACCGGTCCAGAATGCGAGATAATTATCGAGGACGGTTATGTCAAGGGTGAACCGGAGCCGGTCAAAGATGAACCAAAATGGAAAGCGGGTGAGTTTTAATAATATGCCTAAACTTATTGATTTAACCGGAAGACGGTTTGGGCGGTTAACTGTTCTTCAAAGGAATGGCTCCCTGCATGGGCACGCATCCTGGGCATGTGTATGTGACTGTGGAAATATATCATGTGTTGCGTCAGGTGATTTAGTGTCGGGAAAAACCTCGTCCTGCGGATGTCTTAAAAAGGAGCTGGCAGCCGCTAAAAGCAAGCACGCAGGGCAGGTGCGAGGTGCCCAGATGAAGAAACACGGAAAAGCAGGGACCAGGCTATACAACATATGGAAATCCATGCGCATGAGATGCCTGAACCCAAAAGATGGATATTATCGTGACTAGGGTGGCCGAGGCATTCAGATTTGTGAAGAATGGAATGACTATAAAAATTTTCATGAATGGGCGATTTTAGCGGGATACAACCCAGAGGCACCATTTGGCGAATGTACCATAGATCGAATCGATGTAAACGGTAATTATGAGCCTTCCAATTGCAGATGGGCCAATCTTAAAACACAGGCAAAAAACCGCCGGCAAAGGAGGATGAAAAATGGAGTTAATTAAAGGAAAGCAGTCAAAACCGATCAAGTGCCTGATATACGGCCCTGAGGGAATCGGTAAAAGCACATTTGTAAGCTATTTTCCCTCACCTATTTTTATTGACACAGAAGGAAGCACTACACATATGGATGTAATTAGAACCCCTAAACCCAGTAGCTGGACAATGCTAATGGAACAGGTTAGGTATTTCATCGGAAATCCTCAGGAGCTTCAGACTTTGGTGATCGACACCGCTGACTGGGCGGAAAAAATGTGCATTGAACAAATTTGTAGCAGTAGACAAATGAAAAGCATAGAAGATACAGGTTATGGACGCGGTTATGTGTATCTTGCAGAAGAATTCGGCAGACTTCTCAATCTACTTGAAGATCTCAGAGAGAAGGGCGTAAACATAGCCATGACAGCTCATGCTCAGATGCGCAAATTTGAACAGCCTGATGAAATGGGAGCATATGATCGTTGGGAGTTAAAGCTTCAGAAGAAGACGGCCCCATTATTAAAAGAATGGGCTGATATGGTTCTCTTCGCGAACTATAAAACTTACGTGGTAAACGTAGACAACCAAGGGGCACAAAAAGGTAAAAATAAAGCTCAGGGCGGTAAACGGGTCATGTACACGTCTCATCATCCCTGTTGGGATGCCAAGAATCGCCACGGCCTACCAGACGAACTACCATTTGAATACTCTGCCATTGCTCATTGCATTCCTGTTAAAGGTCAACCTGAAAATGTTCTTGTGCCGGAACCTTCCCATACGGAGGAGCCAGCCCCCCAGCAGATAGTGGAAGAGCCTACCATTACCCCAGCGGAAATTCCTGAACGGCCGGAGCCCGCCGATAACTTATCTTCGGATCCATTAGCAGCGCTCCGTGATCTAATGGCTTTAAAAATGTACAGTGATGAAGATGTTCGGAAAGTAGTGTCACAAAAAGGTTACTATACCTTCAACACACCATTGGAGAAGTATGATCCCGGATTTATTACTGGTGTTCTTGTTGGCGCCTGGGAACAGGTGTCTGAGATGATAGAAAAAAATTTAAACGAAGAAACCCCATTTTAATTTTGGAAGGAGAAACAAAAATGAATTATGAGAATAACAAAATTCCAGAAGGCTTCAAGGTATATGACGATGAGCGCGCCCTTGATTGGGACGATGAGCGCGCCCTTGATTGGGACGATGAGATTGAAAATGACGGACCAGATTTTATATTGTTGCCAGAAGGTGATTATGACTTTGAGATTACAACCTTTGAGAGAGCCACGCACACCGGAAGTGAAAAACTCCCACCGTGCAAGAAGGCGATTGTTCACATAAAGGTTACCGGGGCAGAAGGCAGCACAACAATTAAACATAATCTTTTCTTGCATACGAAAACGGAAGGGATGCTATGTGCTTTCTTTTTAAGTATTGGGCAGCGAAAAAAAGGCGAAAAGCTAAAGATGAATTGGAATATGGTGCCAGGAGCGACTGGAAGGTTGAAGCTAGGAATTCGTAATTATACAAATGATAAAGGGGAAACAAGGCAATATAATGAAATTAAACGGTTTTATGAGGCAAACGAAAAAACAACGATTGCACCGGTCCAGACCGCTCAAGAATTCACACCTGGTAAGTTTTAATGGAACTAAGGCCATACCAAATAGAAGCTAAAAATGCAATACGTAGTGAGTGGGACAAGGGTGTTGACCGGACGCTCCTTGTCCTGCCAACTGGCACCGGCAAAACGATTGTATTTGCTAAGCTAATACAGGAATTAGTGGAGGATGGTAAACGAGCACTTGTCCTTGCACATCGTGGAGAGTTACTTGATCAAGCTGCGAATAAACTTGCCACCGCTACCGGCCTTGGGTGCGCAACAGAAAAAGCTGAACTATCAAGCCTAGGTACGTGGTTTCGGGTTGTGGTTGGATCTGTACAGTCTCTCATGAGAGAAAAAAGACTCAAGCAATTCCCTAAGGATCACTTTGATGCCATTATTGTAGACGAAGCCCATCATGTTTTATCAGATAGTTATCAGCGAGTCTTGGAGCATTTTGATGCCAAAGTGCTGGGCGTTACCGCCACACCTGATCGTGGGGACATGAGAAATTTAGGGAGCTATTTTGAAAGTTTAGCCTATGAATATACACTTCCAAAAGCCATAAGAGAAGGCTATCTTTCTCCAATCAAAGCACAGACTATACCATTGAAACTCGACTTAACAGGAGTGGCACAGCAATCTGGTGATTTCAAAGCTGCGGATCTTGGATCAGCATTAGATCCATATTTGCATCAAATTGCGGAAGAAATGACTAAATACTGCATGAATAGAAAAACAGTTGTCTTTCTCCCGCTTATAAAAACTAGCCAGAAATTCGCGCAAATATTGCAAGAAAAAGGCTTTAACGCTGCCGAGGTAAATGGGGAAAGCCGGGATCGGGCAGAGATATTGAAAGGCTTTGATACTGGCGAATATAACGTGTTATGTAACTCAATGCTTCTCACAGAAGGCTGGGATTGCCCGTCAGTAGATTGCGTTGTGGTGCTTCGTCCTACTAAGATTCGCAGTCTTTATTGTCAAATGGTTGGCAGAGGTACCAGGCTATCACAAGACACTGGCAAAACCGACCTTTTGCTGCTTGATTTCCTTTGGCATACAGAACGCCATGAACTCTGCCATCCTGCCCATTTGATTTGCGACAATAATGAAATTGCAAAGAAGATGACCGAAAACATTGTAGATGCTGGTTGTCCTGTTGATATTGAAGAGGCTGAAAAACAGGCCGAAGAAGATGTTGTAGCGCAGCGTGAAGAAGCCTTAGCCAAAATACTATCTGAAATGAAGACACGTAAGCGTAAATTGGTGGATCCTTTACAATTTGAATTGTCCATTCAGTCAGAAGATCTTGCGGGATATATTCCTGCCTTTGGTTGGGAAATGGCACCTCCTTCTCCGAAACAAATAGAAACGCTTGAGAAGCTTGGAATATTCCCTGATGAAATAGACAATGCCGGAAAAGCCGCCAAATTGCTCGATAAGCTAGCAATGCGAAGATCTGAGGGGCTAACTACACCTAAACAGATTAGGTTTCTAGAAAGTAAGGGATTCCGGCACGTAGGGACATGGCAGTTTGAGTCTGCCAAAAGATTAATTGATAGAATTGCGGCCAATGGATGGAGAACCCCAAGAGATATTGACCCATATACCTATAAACCAAAGCAAGTTATTAAGGAAAGGGATTTTGAGCCATGGATAAACAGTATGACCTGATAAAAATATTAGAACACATTGATCCATCTTCCCTTTCGTACAGTGATTGGTGTTTAGTGGGAATGGCTCTCAATCATGAAGGCCTTACAGCAGCAGACTGGGATGAATGGAGCAAAAGGGATCGGGTACGATACAAACAGGGTGAATGCTTTCGTAAATGGGAAAGTTTTAACGGAACAGCTAATCCTGTAACAGCAGGTACCATCGTGCAACTTGCAAAAGATCAAGGATGGCGACCAGAAAAAGATCCTGGACATGATCTTGATTGGGATGATGTTATAGGAACAAAAGAGGATTTTGTGGTAATAAACAGGGATTGGGTTGAAGGCATTGATATTATTGAACCGAACGACTGGGATCCGGCAGGAGAACTAATAAAATACCTGGAAATTCTGTTTGAGGCATCAGAAAGTGTTGGCTATGTAACACAAAGCTGGGAGAAGGATGGGCGATTCTTGCCATCAAAGGGAGATTGGAGCAGGTCGGCTGGAAAGTTAATAGAAGAATTAAGCAAATGCAAGGGGGATGTTGGTGCGGTACTAGGCGACTATAATCCTATGGCAGGGGCATGGATTCGTTTTAACCCACTAGATGGAAACGGCATAAAAAATGAAAACGTTACAGATTACCGATACGCTTTAGTCGAGTCCGATGACCTTGAACTTGAAAAACAAAATGCAATAATTCGAGAACTCGAGTTGCCAATAGCTTGTCTTGTTTATAGCGGGAACAAAAGCATACACGCAATCGTAAAAGTGGAAGCCGCCGATTATGCTGAATATCGCAAGAGGGTGGATTATCTTTACACAGTTTGTCAGAAAAATGGGCTTAAAATAGACACCCAAAACAAAAATCCCTCTCGACTATCCCGTATGCCGGGTATCCTCCGGAACGGAAATAAACAATTCTTAATCGATACCAATATAGGTAAAGAAAGCTGGAAGGAATGGTACGAATGGATTGAGAGTGTAAATGATGACCTTCCAGAGCCAGAGAACATGGAATCAGTATGGGATAACCTTCCCGAGCTATCTCCACCTCTTATTGACGGGATTTTACGCCAGGGGCACAAAATGCTTCTGGCCGGTCCATCAAAAGCGGGAAAATCTTATGCACTTATTGAACTTTGCTGTGCAATAGCGGAAGGGGGAATGTGGCTTGGGTGGAACTGTGCCCAAGGGAGGATTCTATACGTAAATCTCGAGCTTGACAGGGCTTCTTGCTTGCATCGCTTCAAGGATGTTTATAATGCCTTGAGATGGTCCCCTAACAACCTTCACAACATAGATGTTTGGAACCTAAGAGGGAAGTCTGTACCGATGGACAAGCTGGCTCCGAGGCTTATAAGAAGGGCACAGAAGAAAAACTACATAGCTATCATAATAGACCCGATATACAAAGTAATCACCGGAGATGAAAACAGCGCAGACCAGATGGCTCATTTCTGCAATCAGTTTGACCTTGTATGCTCTGAGGTTGGGTCTGCGGTAATCTATTGCCATCACCACAGCAAGGGGAGCCAAGGAAGTAAACGCTCCATGGATAGAGCTTCAGGGTCTGGAGTGTTCGCGAGGGACCCAGATGTATTGCTCGACTTGATTGAGCTTGAGATTAACGACGATTTGCTAAAACAAGAGGAAAACAAGGCGGCTTGTGCGGTCTGTATCGAGTGGTTAGATCGTTATCATAAGACCTGGGAAGATTACGTGTCACAGGATGATATGTGCTCAGAAAATGCTATGCTAAAGGCTTGCGACATGTATCTTTTAGGAGAACAGCACAATGGACTGCAAGAGGCAATTCGTGCTGCCAAGAAAGCTGTACAGAGCCGGACAGCGTGGCGAATTGAGGGGACATTAAGAGAGTTCCCGAAGTTCCCGCCGGTAAATCTGTGGTTTGATTATCCGGTGCATAACATGGATATAATCGGCAGCTTAAAAGATATAGAAGCCGAAGGAGAAGCCCCACCGTGGAAAAGGAATTTAACAAAAAAGAAATCTCCTGAAGAACACAAAAAAGAGAAAGAAAACGCTCTTGAAACTGCCTATGAAGCATGTAGCATTAATGAACAAATTACCATAAAAGATATTGCAGAATATATGGGGGTCACAGAAAAAACAGTGAGAAATAGGATAAAAGAGCATGAGGGATTTCGAATTAATAACGGAAAAGTTGAAAAAAAATAAGAGGAAAGTGAGGGAAAAAGTCGAAGAATTTCCCTTCTTTCCCTCAGGCAGTAAATGGGAAAAAGTCGAAGAATTTCCCTTCTTTCCCTCAGGCAGTAAATGGAAAAAGTCGAAGAATTTCCCTTCTTTCCCTCTTTTCCTTCCCATTAATAAGCCCTATATATTATATATATAACGCGCGCCCGTAGTAAATAAAATAAAGATAAGTCATGTATACAGTAAACGTAAGTGAGGAAAGACGCCTTTCCCTCACGGCGTCGTCGTCCCTCATTACCCGTTACGTTAGCGAAGAAAAGGAGGCTAATACGAAAATGAAAAAAGCAGAAAAAAAAAATGTGAAATACTGGGAGATGGAAGAAAGTGAAACTGTGGAATTCGGAAACAGCTTTATGCGTTGTTACGACAAATCTGGAAAATTACAATTCGGAACCTGCTACACACAAAAAGACGGCGAGAAAGCCTATGCTGTAAAATTCGTACTCGACCGCGATGATATTTTTAATAGCAATGAAGGGGCGTCATATCTCATGCAGACGCTTGAGGACTGGGCGGAAGCATTTGAAGGAGCAGAACATGATAACTGAATTCTTTCTGCCAATGATCCCGCCGACTAAAACGCACCAGATGAAAAAGGTCAGAGTGGTAAAGGGAAAGCCAGTATTCTATGAACCGCCTGAGGTGATGGCAGTAAGGCAAAAATTAAAAGCTCACCTGGCCTGGTATGTCCCGGAAAAAAAATACACCGGTGCCGTTCGGTTGGTAACTAAATGGTGCTTTCCCATAACTGGCAAGCGTCAGGATGGCGAATATAAAAACACCAGGCCCGATACTGACAACATGGTTAAGCTACTCAAGGATGTTATGACGGATTTAGGATACTGGAAAGATGATAGCCTGGTGGCAAGCCTTGTGGTTGAGAAGTTTTATTCTGAGATTCCGGGAATCTATATCAAGATTGAGGAGGTATCAAATGGCTAAAAAGAAAAGAGTTACAGATGACGAGATTAGAAATGCTTTGATCAGGAACCCTGAGTTGACATCAAGCAGAATTATGGAGATGTTAGGATTGTCAAGATCTGCGTATACGTATAAGCGGTTTGATGCTATCAAGAAAACTATACAAATGCTTAATGAAAATCCACCAAATTTTTCAGAGATCAGAGCAGGTGACCGGCTACTTAGACATGGAAAACGATTAGTTGTGGTGTCGGCAGAAGAGACTTATTTGGTTGTAAGAAAAATGGATATGAGCACGGAAACTATATCGAGAAAAGATTTCTCCAAGACAGCAGATTTGTACAAGTTTATAGACAGTGAAGAAGCTCCGGTTAAATGTTATAAGATACCGCCTGGGACAGAAATAATTGATGAAGAGTTCCGCAAGGAGATTATTGAAAGTAGCCATAAGAGACAACATGAGGTTAGCCCTACTACTGAGGAGATACTTGCAGACGTTAACATGGTTAGCAGGAAAAATGATCAGTCTGTTAAAGCAGACGATGGTAAGCCCAGATTGACTTTAGTTCCAAGAAGGATAATAACGGCTATTGCGGAGATTAGGGAATATGGTAACGCTAAGTACGGAGACCCGGAAAATTGGAGAGATGTGGACCCGGACAGATATAAGGATGCAGCGTTTCGACATTTCATGGCCTATCTTGATAATCCTGATGGGAAAGACGAAGAAAGCGGACTGCCGCATATAAATCACCTTGCTTGTAATATCGCATTCCTGATTGAGATGGAGGGCACTGAACGTGAAGAAAAAGTATCTGGATGAGTACGAGAAGCTGAATAGAAAGATTTGCATGCTCATTGAAACTAAAGAATATTGGCAAACAAAAGCGGAACGCGTTACTCCTTTAATATCCGGTATGCCGAAGAATAACGATGGGGAAAGTCAGAGGGAGATTGCTATGTGCCATGTTGTGGATCTGGACAGGGAGATTGACGGACTAATTGATTGTGTATGCACATTAAGGGCAAGTATTAAGCAATACATAAAAGATACAGATGACTGGGACAGCAGACTGCTTAAAACTTTGTTCGTAGAAAATTAGCACAACATGTTGTGCGTGGGGTTGACATGGCATACTAGACATGGTATTATAATTTTGCGGAGGCTATACGCCCCGTACATAAGTTGATTTTTAGTTGCATATCTCCTTTCATTGATAGGCACCCCAGGCACAAGCAAAGGGTGTCTATTTATTTTAGCAAGCAAGAAGGTGACAAGCGTGGCACGCAAGAATAAATATGAATACTGGCTGACCGAAGACGGCTTGACGCTCCTGAGAGGCTGGGCGCGTGATGGTTTGACGGACGAGCAGATATCCGAGAACATCGGCATATCAAGGTCAACGCTATCCGAATGGAAAAAAAAGCATCCCGATATTAAGGACTCCTTAAAAAGCGGAAAAGAAGTAGCTGATTATGAAGTGGAAAGGTCTCTGTATAAAAAGTGCGTAGGGCACTATGCGAAAGTAGGGAAAGCTTTTAAGTGCAAAGAAGTATACTATGATGAAGAAGGTAACAGATGCGAAAAGGAAGTTGTCAAGGTGGCGGATGTAGATGTGTTTATACCTCCCGATACAATGGCTATTGCAATTTGGCTGAATAATAGGAGACCCGATAAATGGAGACGCAATGCGGGTAAAGAAAAATTAGACGAGAAGAAGTTTGAACATGAAAAGGATATAGACAAGAAAAGGTACTGGTGATGGATTCTGTATATAGGTTCTACACCCTCAAGCCTTGGAGGGATTTGTCATATAAATTAAAAATAGAACGTGGCGGCAAGTGCGAACGCTGCGGATATACTGCCACAGCCAAAGAAGACTGGAGTAAGCTCATAGCACACCACAGGATAGAGCTTGCCGAACATAACATAAGTGATCCAAAGGTAGCATTAAACCCTGAAAAAATAGAGATCATATGTCAGTGGTGCCATAACAAAAATCACAGAAGGTTTGGACATGAGAAAAAAGTTTATATAGTTTGGGGTGCACCACTGTCAGGGAAGTCTACCTTAGTCAAGCAGGTAATGAGATATGGAGATATAGTAGTAGACATAGATAGATTATGGACGGCGGTCTCTATGCAAGATGACTTTGTAAAGCCTGACAACCTCCGCTTCAATCTCTTTGCGTTAAGGGACAATCTATTAGACCAAATTAAGACAAGGCATGGACAGTGGTATGATGCGTACGTCATAGGAGGATATCCCGACAAGTGTACCAGAGAAAGGGTAGCAAGCATACTAGGCGCAGAACTTATATCCTGTGAAAGCACAAAGGAGGAGTGCCTTGCAAGACGCAAAGAATCAGGTAGACCTTCATCATGGGATAAGCATATAGAGGACTGGTTTAGTGTCTACGAGAGGACGGGACGATAAGAAGAAATATCCCCCCCACTCAAGAAAAATAACTCAAGGGGGCTTAACTGATGGGGGTTGATAAATTTACCCGTGTGGTAATTTTGACTTTTTGATCTTAAAAAATCGAGGAGGTGGAAAGATATGCATAGTCAGGAATTGTCCGATGAAATAAAAAGAATTACAGACTCCTTTCCCGGAGCAGATGAAAATAAACTAGTAGCTTTAGAGGGGTTAATACAACAAGCCGCCTATGAGCGGCTTTACTTAAAAAGGTTAAACGAACAAGCTTTGATGTCGGGTTTAATAGAGTTTCATCCCGAAAACGTAAAGCTGCAAAGAACATTACCCATCAGCGCAGAGATTGCCAGGCATTCGGCAGCGCTGACAAATATATTAGACAAGCTGTGCCGGCACCTTGCCGTTGAGATGGATGATGATGGTGACGACCTGAGCGAGTTCTACTAAAAGAGGGGAAAAGATGACAAACTGGCAAGACTGGATAGAATCGGAATCATGGCTGAAAGAGTATATCGGAAGATGCAAGACAAGCGAGATACTTATCGGAAAAGAGATGATACAGGCGTTGGACAGGCATATAGAGCAGCTCGATGATCCCGACTTAAAGTATGATATGGCAGATGCAGATACCCGTATAAAGTTTATTGAGACGAGATGCAAGTTTTATGAGGCTCCCTTTTCAGGGAAGCCTTTTCTTTTAACCTTAAGGCAAAAGGCCTTTATAGAAGCTCTGTATAGCTTCAAGATATATGACGAGGAGCTCAAACGATGGGTAAGGCTATACCAAGAAACACTTCTTTTGATTGGCAGAAAATGTGGTAAAACGCCTCTTACTGCTGCGATAATATTGGCTGAGTGGTTCTGTGGTCCCATGGGGGCTCGGTGTTTATGCTCATCTAACGATCATGAACAGGCAGCTCTGATGTTTGATGCAATCAATGCCATGAGAGAAGAATCCTCAGCCCTGGAAAGAGTTACGAGAAAGAACAATAAGGGAATCTTCTTCGGTAATCGTACGCAGAAAAAGATCAAGGGCAAGTTTACCAGGCAAAACAAAGGCAGCATTCGGAAGATATCAGCAAAGACTGGTGGTAAAGAAGGACGTAATATCTCGGTGGGTGCAGCAGACGAAATTCATGAGTTAAAAGACAACTCATCGATTATGCCTATTAGACAAGCCCTTTCTACCCAAGATGAACCACTATATTTTGAAATCACGACTGAGGGTTTTACTGAAGGCGGCTATCTTGATAAGAGACTACAAGAAGCGAGGCAAGTCTTAGCAGGTGAACTTGAGAGACCCAGATGGTTGATATGGCTCTTTACACAAGATAGTGAATCGGAAATCTGGCAAAACGAAAAGACATGGGTTAAATCAAATCCGGATTTAGGCACCATTAAAAAATGGTCTTTTCTTAGACAGATGGTTGAAGAAGCCAAAACCAACTCAGCGACAAGGGCTTATGTGCTGGCTAAAGACTTTAACGTCAAACAGGCAGGTGGAGCTGCATGGCTACAAGATGCTGAAATAATAAATACAGCCACCTTTGAGTTGGAGGATTTCAGGGGCGCATTTTATATTGCCGGTCATGACTTTGCAGAAACCACAGACTTAACAGCGAGCAAGCTTTTGATGATAAAACCCGATGATCCTATGGTATATTTTTGGTCGCACTATTGGATACCGGAAACCAAGCTCATAGACAGCCCTGATGATGCCAACTATGAGCAGTGGGCAAGGGATGGTTACTTAACCATAGTCCCCGGTGGAAGCGTTGATAGCTCGGTGGTTGCCGAGTGGCAATGGCAACTTTACGAGGACTTTGGACTGATACCTTTTAAAACAGGCTATGATAACCGCTTTGCGTATGACTTTTTAGCACGCTATGAAGAGTATTTTGGAGATAAAAGCGATGCCATAAATGTGGGACAACAACCAAGAGTTATAAGCAACCCAACAAGGCGGCTAGAATCAGACTTAAGACAAAAGCTAGTAAACTATAACAATAGATACGGTGACTACTGGTGTTTTAGAAACGCAGGGTTTAAGTTGCATCCGGGAGAATTGATAATGCTTACAAAGAGAACAGACACAGGCAGGATAGACGGAGCCGCAGCGGCTGTAAACTGCTACGCAGTTTTTGAGTGGCATAAAAGCGAGTTTTTAAACCTCGTCAAAGGAGGGTGATGGTTTGGGCGTTTTTGATTACATAAAAGGGGTTTTCGGGAAAACGAAGGAGAACAAGTATGCGGCATGGCTGTCAAACAGTCGGCCAATTTTTTCGTCTTTTGGCAAGGACATATATTTGTCGGACTTTGTAAATAATGCCATCGATCGTGTGGCAAGCGAGATATCCAAGATAGACATAAAGAGTATAGTGGAAAGACCGGATGAGGTAAAAGTACAAAATGATGAGCTGACAAGACTCTTTCGCTATAAACCCAACCCTCTGCAAACCACAAGTGACTTCTTGTCTTCAATAGAATGGTTGAGGAGAAAAAACCGTAATGCGTTTATTTATCCTCAGTATGTACTTATAAAGGCAGGGGATAGGGTTGTAAGAAAATACATAGCTTTTTATCCATTGAACCCCTCATCCATAGCCATAGGGCAGAATAATGGAGAAGCGTGGGAAGTGCAGTTGACCTTCCTAGACGGTAAAAGTTTCACCTTGCCTTATGAGGATTTGATACATCTTAAATGGCGAAGAGGCACTAATACCATTATCGGCGGTGGTGATGATTATGGAGAGGCAAATGACTACGACATCATACGAACGATAGATGCGCTTGACAAGACTATACAGGGACTCCCTAAGAGTATAGAGGCGTCTATGCAAATAAAAGGGGTATATACTTCTAAGTCTCTTATGGATGAGAAGCGAAGAGAGGAAGAAAGAACAGACTTTGAGAGCCACATCATGAAAAGCAGGTCAGGCATAGTAGCAGTCGACTTAGCAGGAGATTTTACCCCTATCAATATCACTGTACCCGACATACCTGGCGATGCCTTGAAATTTTTGAAGTCTGTCGTACAGGAAAGGTACGGTATATCGGCGGCTATACTGGCCGGCGACTTTACGAGTACTCAGCATAACGCTTTTTATCAGACGGCGATAGAGGACTTTATAGTACAGATGGAGCAGGCTTTCACTGCTTGTATCTTCACCCAAAGAGAGCAAGATGTCGGAAGAAAGATAAAAGGCTACTATCGCAAGGTGAGATATTACTCTACAGCAGACAAGCTCAACCTTGCCGAGATGGCCACACGGACGCGGTTGATGACCCTGAACCAGATAAATGAGATGTTTGGCATTGAGCCTTTCGAGGGCGGTGACGTAAGATTACAAAGTCTCAACTATGTAGATTCTGCGATAGCCAACCAATACCAAATGTCAAAGGACAAATCAAGGAAAGAGGACGAGCCAGAAGGCACCCAAATTGGAGGTGATGATGATGAAGAGTAAAAGCGGATATGAAAAACGCCTTATAGAGATAAGGGCAGCTGAAGGGCAAGAAGACAAAATGATAGTGGAAGGCTATGCTATTACATTTGATCAGCCAGCCACTCACGAGTATGGAGGTCGGAAGTTTACTGAGGTGATAAAGCGTGGAGCACTTGATCATGCAGACATGAAAGACGTACCGATGCGATACAATCACAATGACAATGTGATGATAATGGCAAGGACAAGAAACAAGTCTCTGCAATTAATAGTAGACGACATAGGCCTGAGGATTAAGGCCGAACTAATAGACACTCAAAGTAATAGAGATCTGTATAAAGGCATAAAAGAAAGGCTTATTGATAAGATGAGTTTTGCTTTTGCGGTAGCAGACGAAGGCGACACGTGGACTTTTGGAGAAAATGAAACGAAAAGAGACATTACCAACATTGCAAGGATTTATGATGTTTCGGCTGTCGATACGCCTTTTTATGATACCACTGAGATATATTCCCGTAGTTTTGACTTGCTGGAGAGCGAGGAAAAGCGGCTGGAGAGCTTACGGGAGATAGAACTGTTAAAACTAAAAATTAAAATTAAAGGAGCGAAACATGAAGGATAAACTTTTAAAAATGCTGGCTGCTAAAAACGAAACAAGGACAGCCCAAATGGCACTGGTAGACGCATCTGAAAGCGTCGAGGAACTGAGAGCTTTACAAAAAGAAATCGAAACTTTAGACGAAGAAATTAGGAACTTACAAGATATGATAGACAGCATCAAAGAAGATGATCCGGACAAAAGGACAGCTATCGTAAACGGCAATATTCCCGGTATAGTGGTGTCGGGGGCTAAGGAAAAAGAGGAGCGTAATGTTGCAGGCATGGCAGAAGACAGACATGACACGCTTGAATATCGTCAAGCGTTTATGGACTATGTGGTGCATGGCACAGAGATGCCGACAGAATATAGAGACAGTGATGCTTTTACAGGAGTGGCAGACGCAGCGGCAGTTATCCCAACTACCATCATGACAGATATCATCAAAGAGATGAAAGTGCGCGGTCATATATACGCAAAGTGCAGACACACCAACGTAAAGGGTGGAGTTAGATACCCGATACTATCCCTTAAGCCAGTAGCGACAAGAATCCCGGAATCCACACCATCAGCCCGCAAGAAAATTGAAATGGATACTTATGTAAGCTTTGGTTACCTTGGCTTAGAGTGCAAAGTCGCAACATCCTTATTGGCATCAGCTGTAACCCTGGCGATGTTCGAGGCGCAAATCGTACCGCTGATAGTAGATGCAATGATAGCTGCTATCGAGAGGGAAATCTTTAACGGTAACGGTTCTACGGAAATGAAAGGCATACTGAACGATTCAAGGGTACAATCAGAGCAGAAAATAACTTTGAAAGCCGATGAGTTTGGTGAATGGGACGTCTGGAAAAAGAAAGTTTTTGCAAAGGTGCCTCTTGCTCATAGAAACTACGAAATATTTATGGGTGCAGGCACATTTGAAGGCTATATCGATGGCATGGTAGACGCTAACGGACAGCCTATCGGGCGCACTAATTATGGCATCTCTGACGGCCCCGTCTATCGTTTTGGCGGAAAAAACGTAGTTGAGGTGGAAGAGGATGTGCTCCCAAGCTACGACAACGCAGATATTAACGATGTGGTAGCAGTCTTTGTGGACTTAGGGGAATATGCCATCAACAGTAACATGCAGATGGCTATGTATCGTTGGTTAGATCATGACACTAATCAGTGGGTAGACAAGGCAATCCTAATAAATGACGGAAAGCTTTTAGACCCGGCTGGTGTAATCATAGTTAAGAAAGGTGCGTAAGACATATGTATCCATATAATCACAAAAAGGGGCAGCGCATCCGTACGGATGTGTCGGGCGTGGCGACAGATAGGGCTTTCCTAGGGCACTATACTGTTAAGCCTGCAGCGGAGACAAACGACGGGATACTAGCAGCGGCTGACCTAGGAGCACAAGCTAAGACGATAGAAGAAGGCTTCAACAAGCCCGACATCCCGCGCAACATCAAAATAAAAGGAAACGCATCCGGAATATCTGGAAACGTAAAAATCTACGGCACAAACTTTGCGGATGAAGCCATAGAGGAAGAAATCGCGGCAGATGGTACAGATGCTAAGTCCGGCAACCTTGCTTTTAAGACAGTAACAAAAGCAACCTTGCCAGTTGAACATAACGCCGAAGCAAAGCAAAAGACAACATCAGCAGTTACAGGCATAACAAAAGAGGGTGAGGTCACCTTAACAGTAACAGCGGCAGTTTTTGGAATACCTGCAACAAGGGATATATCCTTAACGTTAAGTTCAGACGACGCATCGACAACCACGACAGTGGCAACAGCCATAAAAGAAACCCTAAACGCTGATGAGATCGTAGGGGCACACTTTGTAGTAACTTCTAGTAGTGCAAACGTCATCATGGAAGCTAAAAAAGCCGCGCCACAAGACAACACGATAAATCTAGTCGTAAAGTCGGCCGGCGACACAGGGCTTGTCATAGGCACTATCACTAAGAATACAGTTACGGGTTCGAAAGATAGGATAAGCATCGGATGGGGTAAGAAAATAGGCTTGCCTTACACCTTACCAGCAGATGAACTTGTCATCTTGAAACTTTTTGACAACGCAGCAGACGCCGGCACAGTCACTGAAGATGGCGAGGATATAGAAAAAAATGTATATTCTATAGCCGGAACACCAAACGGCACAAAAGCACTAAGTCTCTACACCATCATGTAAGAAGGGGAGGGCTGATATGGCACTCTTAGACTTGATTAAAAAAAGGATACCTGTATATCACGATGCGAGAGATGATGAGGTACAGTCGATGATAGGCGGAGCTATAAGCTACTTTGCAGGGGCAGGGTGGGAGATAGACGCACTTGCCCCCACCCCTCTATCGGTAGAAGCTATAACTCTATACTGCAAGATGGCACAGTCGACGGATGTAAAAGATTTATCACATCATCCTGTCTTGTTATCTTTTATAGGACAAGGCAGACGGGGAGACGCAGGGCCAGTGATAGTATTTCCAGAAAAGCCATCTGAAGACCCACAGGAGGTGACTTCTAGTGATTAAGTTTAATCCTAACTGCGTTATGCGGGTATACGCCAAGTCAAGCACTTATACCGCAGGGACAGGTCACACGACTACATGGACTGACGCAGGTCTTTTACATGGCGAGTGGCGAGGCACTTATGGCGATAGAGTAACAGCAGTACAATCGCTAGGTGTAAGCGACTCGGCGACTATAAGGGCATATTTCCATCCGTTGATATATGAAAAGCTAAGGACAACGCAGTGTGTCATTATCAAGGGCGATGATAAAACTGCTCTTGTTGGTGGAGTGCCTAACAAAGGGAACCCTAACTGCTATGAGTTATGGGGCGGCATAGATAACTACTACGAAGTTGACCAGTTTATAGAGTTTACCGTCCGGAGGTACGAGGAAAAATGATAAACAAAGTGCAAACAGTGTTAGACACAGCCTTAGCATCCTCTGGCGTATACTCTTACTGGAAGAGAAAAACAAAAACCAACGGCTCGACGGTTGATGAGTATATCGTATATACCATAGGCGGTGATGCTGCTACATATGCAGATAACGACCCCCTCATAAGAAACGCCAACATCACTATCAGATACTACTATCGCGACACGCTTTTAGACACTTCGACGGGAAAAACGCAGATAGAGACAAGGATAGGGACCATCATAACAGCTTTAGAGGGCAGCGGCTTCAAAGTACCTTACGGACACTTTGACGCAGGTGACATAGACGACACAGGCTTTGCGGCGACCGTTATCGAAAGCTTTTACGGGAGGATGTTTTGATGGCTATTAAAATAAGCATCGATGCCTTAGGATCTACAATAGACAACATCATCAAGGGTTATGAGAAAAAGGTATACGAGGCCACAGATGAGGGGCTTGACAAAGGGGCTGCATTGCTCAAAGAAGTCTTAGGGGAAGCATCTCCCAGAAAGACAGGTGGGTTTGCTAAAAGCTGGAATGTAGAAAAACTTACAGGATTACGATTGATTCATAATACTAAAATAGTTTACGGCAAAGGTAAGCCTATACCTTTGGTCGATATCTTAGAGTATTCGACAACACGTGGTAAGCCTTTTGTCAAGAGAACATATAACGCAAAAAGACGAGAAATTGCAAATATTATAATAGAAAACCTTAAAAAAACTTAAGAGAAGCATAGGAGGAACAAGTAATGAGTGACGGCGGAACACAGACACCAACAACGCCAGTATCGGCGGATAAAAATAAAGTTAGGTTTGGACTCTCAAAGCTATATATTGCTTTTATAAGTAGCTTTGACGCAGATGGAGTACCTACATATAGCTCTCCCCAGCCTATCCCAGGAGCAGTATCCTTGAGCGCAGATTCAGAATCAACAGAAACCATCTTCTGGGCAGATAATACTAAATACTACATCACTCACGCAAGCACAGGAGGTGCCATTGAATGTGAAGTGGCCAAGTTTTCTGACGAAATACTTGCAGAGATGTTAGGAGACATAGTAGATGCCGTAGGAGGCCTCATAGAGGTCAACGGAGGCATACAAAAGCAGTTTGCTCTCATGGGTCAACTTGAAGGGGACATATCGGCGAGACGTTTCTGCTATTTCTGCTGCACAGGCTCAAAGCCCAATGTAGAGGCCCACACCACAGAGGATAGCATCACACCTTCCACAGAGACCATGACTATAAGCACACAGCCAGTCCCCCTATCCAAGGATGGGAAATTGATGCTTAAATACTCTTTGGCGTATGACGAAAGCATCACTGGCAACAAGGCGGCCTATGAAGGCTTCTTTAATGCGGTATACAAGCCCACCGTACCAAGCGAGGGAGCTTAAGGTATGGAACCGGGTAAAGAAACAGGCGGCAAGATGGTATACGAAGCAACAAGACCCTTTTTAGACAAACAAAAGAACATCGTGAGGATACCTGGCCGGCCTTTCGCAATAGAGAAAAAAAGGGCAGTGGAGCTAGGTGATTTAGTGAAGATATATGGTGTGGAGGTTAAGGATGAGGACGCTGAGAAGCAAGGAGACAGAAATAAGGATAAGAGCAAGCGCTTTATCGGCAGTGATATATAATAACGAGTTTAACAGCGACCTTACGGGAGATTGGGGCCTGGTGCAGTACCGGGCCCACTCTTTTGTACAGGCCGCGGAGATGGAAAAGCAAAAACAAGCGGCGATAGTAAGCCTATGCGAAAAGCATGGGATAAATCCTGATGCGCACGATTGGGCGGAAAAGCTCGCCAAGACTAAGGACGCAAAAAAAGCTCTTAGGCTTTTAGCCGAGTGGGGCGAAGCGCAGAAAGAAAGGCTTGAGAATATGGATCTCGAAATGACTATCTTTATGCAGATAGTCTGGGCTCTGAACCAAGCGCAAGCAAGAAAAGACAGAGAAAAAGAGATGCCATTCATGGAGTGGGTTGAAAAATATGACGAGATAAAATTCTTTGACGTATATGAAGGTGTGGCGGAGGAAGTGAGTAGCCTTTTTTCAAGTGGCGGGAGCCTAAAAAGCAGCGAAGAAAAACCAAAGCTTCAGCAGGAGTCATCATCCTGACCGCCGCAAAGAAAATAGGGCTGACTTATGATGACCTAAACGAGATGAGCATGCAATTATTTATGGATTACCTTGAAGAATATACTTCTGGTGGTGAGAAGGCTGGCGACACAGTACGGGAAGCAACGCAAGCTGATATAGATAGATACTGGGGTGGTAGAAAATGAGCACAGTACAAGGATTAACTATAAAAATAGATGGTGATGTAAGGGGCTTTAGCTCTGCAATAAGGACTTTGAATAAACCTGTAAACAACTTGCAGCGGGAGCTCAAGGACATAGACAGGGCCTTAAAATTCAATCCTGGGAACAGCGAGTTGGCGGCCCAAAAGATGACTATACTCCAGAAGAGGACAGAGGAACTTTCTCATAAGCTTGAAATTTTAAAGGAGGCTAAAAAGGAAGCTGACCTGCATCTTGCCAAAGGAGAGATAAGCGATGAAGAGTACAGGGCTTTAAATCGCGAGGTCGTAAAGGTGACCGATCAGCTTAAAAAGGCTGAAGAAGCAGTATCTCGCTTTGCGGCAGAAAGCACCAATATTGCGAAGCTAGCAGAAAAAATGGGGGAAGTTGGAGAAAAGGTGTCGGGTACTGGCAAAGCGATTGAGGGTATTGGCAACAAGCTGATGCCAGTTACCGCGGCAGTCACAGGGATAGGCGTGGCATCAGCGAAAGTAGCTATTGATTTTCTAAAAATAAGGGAAAGCGCAAATATAGCTTTTACGACTTTGCTTGGTAGTGGTGAAGCGGCAACGGCCATGATGGACGAACTATATTCGTTTGCTAAAACTACACCATTCCCGTACACGACATATCTGCAAGCAGGGCAAAGCATGGTAGCTATGGGGATTGATGCCAAAAGCGTTATTCCGTATTTGGAGGCAATAACTGATGCGGCAGTTGGAGCAGGTGGGTCTGCCGCTGAAATAGATAGACTCTCGGATGCTTTTGGAAAGATTGCCTCCCGTGGCAAGGTGACCATGAACGAGCTAAACCTTATCACGCAAGCGGGAATACCAGCAGTCAAGATATTGTCCAATCAATACAATGTTACGACAGATGAAATGATGGAACTGATCCGTACCGGAAAGCTTATGGCGGATGATGTGTTGCCTCGATTGGTTGATGGCATGAATAACGGCACAAATGGGGCAGCAGGCCTGACCGCGGCTTATGGTGGACTTGCTAACAAGATGAAAGGCACATTAGCAGGTTCCGTGGATTCCTTAAAATCCAAGTTTCGCAACATGTCCATCGAAATGTGGAACGCAGAAGAAGCATACCCTGAGCTCATCAATCTAATCAACTCTTTTTCGGGATCTTTAGATGCTCTGCCTAAAGTCTTCAAAGCGGTCAGCTTGTCGGCTGGCCCTACACTAAAGAAAATGAGCGATGGCCTTAAAGGTTTTTCTGAATGGCTCGGCAAAGCAGATGAAAAACAGCTAAAAATGGTTGGAAACATCATACTGTTGACTGCAGCAGCAGGTCCTGTCTTAAAGATAGGCGGCAAAGCGGTAAGTCTTACAGGCGACCTCATGAAAGGTTTTAGCAAAGTTTCAAAGGCCTTGATGGAAAACACAACTGTTGCATCGGCGATGGCGTCGGCATTCACTAAGGTTAGCAGCACCACATATGCAGCAGGGACTACGATAGGCGGATTGGGTAGGACTTTATCTACTGTTGCCCCGATGATAGCTGCGGCGGGTGTCTTGATAGGCATGCTATACCATGAGTATAAGAAGTGGGAAGAAGAAACAAGGTCTATATATACCGTAGCTGATAGGGAACAGATAGTGGCTGATGCCATAAGCAATGCACACAAGCAAATATCTGAGTCATCAAAACAGGTCATGGAAGCTTTCACGAAGCAAAAAAATTTACTTCTTGCAGATATTGCCATCATGCAAGAAGAAGGAGGAGCAGCGGCAAATAGCTTTGTAGAGCGTTTTGCGGCTATGAGCGAAGGCATAAAGAAGAGCATAGACGATACAGTGTCGGGGGCTCAAGAAGCCTACATGGAGATCTTTTTGTCTGATGATGTAATAGACGAAGAAGAGACGCGCATCCTTACTGCTATGGCGATGCATGGCAACCAGCAAAAAGAAAAGGTTGATAGTATACAAAAAGAAATCACAAACATCTTCCGGACCCAGATGGACGAGAACGGTCGATTGACCGAAGAGGGGTTTGCTCGCATTAACGAGCTGACTGCGCAAATGCAAGCGTCGCAGTTGCAAGTCATAACAGACAACCAAGTGGAACAAAAAGCACTTACATCTCGCCTTGAAGATGAAAAGACAAAAATGACAATCGAAAAGGCGAATGAACGTTTGGAAGAGGTAAAAAGGACCAACGAGGATGCAACAAAAAGCATATATGAAAACTACGAAAAGCAGATAGCTTATGCCGAAATTTTTAAGGAGACAAATTCCGCTTTGTACGAAGATTTGGTTTCCAACGCCGAGAAGTACAAAACAGAGAACTTGAAGGCGATAGAAGAAGCTTCACAAGGTCAGCTCAAGCTGATAAAAGAGGGGCTCGAGAATGCTAAAAAGGAGACTGATCAGAAATATGCCGAGCTTATGGCTTCGGGCGACAGATATAAGACTCAACAAGATAGAGCCCTTGTGGAGCACAGAGAGAGCTTGGGAAGATCAATCAAGCAGGTCGAAAACACTCTGAACGACTCCAAGGCAGCCCAAGAAAAGAACCTTAGTGGAACAGAAACAAGTTATGGGGAAGCCGGAACAAATGCAGGCTCAACCTTTTCTTCCAACCTTAAGGCTCAAGCACCAGCTGCAGAAGCGGCCGGCAGATCCTTAGGAAAGGCGGCTAAATATGGGCTCCATTCGGAGCTTGGAATTAAATCGCCATCACGGGTAGCCATGAAGGCGGCCGACTATGTTGGCAAGGGTTTCGCTATAGGTCTCAAAAGGCAAGAGGAAAAGATCCAGATATCGGGTGAGGACTTGGCCAAGGCTATGCTTAGAGGTCTAAACAAGAGGATAAATAGCGATACTAAGCTTATAGCCGAAAAAGTTAGTGACATTCTTGTAAAGGAAGAAAAAAGACTTGCTAACGAACTGGAAGGGATGCGCATAAAAGCAGAGAAGGAAGCTGCTGATAAGGAATTAAAGGAATACCAAAAGAAAGTAAAAGAGCTTACCGCAAAAAAAGTAAAAGCAAAAAAAAGCGAGCAAACAAAAATACAAGAGGAAATCACTAAGCTCAACGAAGACTGGAATTACAAACAACTCGATAAGGAACGAAAACTGCGTGAGGAAGAAATCAGACTTGAACAGCAAACCTTGAGCGAGAAAAAGAAAATAATTGAGCAATACCAAAAAGATGTTGAAGGTGTACAAAGAAGCATTGATAGCTATGCAAGCAATTTAGCAAGAGCAGATTTGTTTTCCATCACAACAACAAAATCCGGAAAAGAAATCTTTAACCTAACAAATCTTGAAAAGGATGTTAAAAAACTCTCGCAGCTTAGCATACAGATGGACAAGCTGGCAGAGAAAAAATTGCCCACAGGGCTACTTGAAGAAATTAAAAACATGAACCCCGATGATGCGTTAAGATACACTCGCGCGCTTATCGGCATGACAGAAGAAGAAATTGCCAAATACATAGCCACATGGGAGGAGCTGCAAGAAACATCAAGAGCGATAGCCACAAACTTTTACAAATCGGAGCTTGAAACTTTGGACAGTGAATTTTTGTCTAAACTGCCTGACGAAGTAGATGAGGTCAGAGATGACATGCGGGAATCTGGAACAAATCTTGTCAACGCCATGATTGAAGGGATGCTATCAAGGGAAAGCGCACTTATAGCTGTAGCTAAAAGATTGGCAAAAGCGGCCAGCGCAAGCACAAAGGCGGGACTTGAAATAAGGAGCCCCTCTAAGGTTGGTAGAAGCATAGGGCAAAACTATGGAGACTCTATAGCGCTTGGAATCATGGATGAATATGGCGCCGTTGAATCGGCGGCGCTGGCATTAGCAAGGGCTGCTGAGATGAAAGAAAGCCTTGCATATTCAGTGAGCCGCATAGATCAGCGTAGACAATCCGAATCCATGAGCCAGATAACAGGTCTAATAAACGCCTTAGCTACTATGCAAATGAGTGAGGGTGGTGGGGGAAGCATGACTGTCCAGATACCTATATATCTTGACGGAAAGCAAATAGCGCTTGCAGCGTACGATCATGCGAAAAATGAAAAGATCAGGAGGGGTGAATGATGAGCCTAAAAGCTGGTGGGATAACCATAGATGGGTTAAAACTGTGGAGGGAAAGGCATGTTATTCCTCACCTCGGAATAGAAGAGCAAAATATAAGAATGTCAGACGGCACAATGGTAACGGAGGTAAAGTATCAAAAATGGGTAATCGAATGCGATTTCGATTACTTAAGGGACGAGGTGTTGAAAGAACTTATTCCAATACTAAGAAAGGACTCTTTCCCTGTGCAATTTGTTCCCCCCGACACAAACTCGCCTGTAACGGCGAATTTTCACTGCACTGTAAAGCCACGCCCGATAATAAGGGAATGGGACTTTGGAACAAAACCGCCATCTCCAATGTGGGCTGAAATTGTTTTTACGCTTGAGGAGGTTTGAGACGATGCGAGGAGGGATAATGCATGATCCATACGCTCCATATCGGGTATGTGACATACGGGCAACATTTGAGATGATAGATACTACTGCAGCGGACGATGTAATAGTAGTGGTGACAGGAGAGTCGGAAGTATCAAAAGCTGAGCAGACATATGACGGTTTTTGGGAGATGGATAGAAAGCTCGCATCCTTTGAGCACAATATTCTTGTGCTTGATGGGTCTTTTGATTTGCCAAGTGATGATAACGGGCAAGTTGGATATATCTCCGAACAGCTATCAGATGGGGACGGAAGCCTTTCAGATATAGTGGAGTTTACTTTTGCTCAAAAGCACTCTTCTTTTGGTTTTACGGTATGCTTTGATAACAAATCAAGGAATTATGCTAAGGATTTTGATGTTACTGCATATGATACGACTGGAATGCCTATAAAAACCTTACAGGTAAGAGGGAATAAGAGTGTGGTGTGTGTTGTTGATATGCCGACACCAGATTATAGCGCAATAAGGATTACATTTTTAAAAACATCGATACCTTTTAGAAGGATTAGACTTACAGAATTTGTCTTTGGAGTCATTTATCGTTATGGTAGGGAATATGGAAATATGCTTGATGTTCACCTGACATACGAATCAGACTTGATAGGGGAATCTTTCCCGTCGGGCGAGGTTACAATGACGATCAACAATCAGGATCATAGATACAACTTAATCAATCCTACCGGAGTTTACCAATATCTCCAACAGGGGCAAAAAATAACTTATGAAATGGGGGTGGGCAGCAATTTCGATGATGTTGAATATGTGAAAGCAGGTACATTTTTCTATACAAGCTCTGCCACTGCGGATGATTCGCTGACAGCACAGATAACCGCAAACGATAAAGTTATGGGATTAAACAAGGGCAAATACAGAAAAGGCAAGAACATAACAGGAACGTTATCAGAAATCCTAACAGAAATTATGGAGGAAAGCGATGCCAGACTAACATTAGATATTAGAGAAGGTGTTGGAGACAGGGTGATTGGATGGAATATCCCAGTTGTATCACCAAGGGAAGCCGTAAGAATGGCAGCGCAAGCGGCAATGGCAGTATGTTATATAAGTAGGGATAATGAGTTGGTAGTCACCGACTTGCCTGACTATATCCCCATCGGGGAAGTACGGATGCGCGATATGTATCATCCGGCCAATGTGATAGCAACGGACTACTACAACACTGTGGAGTGTAAAGGGTTTAACTACCGGAATGACGGTAGCTATCCACCGAGCAAATCAGAGGTATATAACGCGGAGATGGAGATTATGGGTATCGATACTATATGGATTGATTACGATGCAGTATCATCTCCCAGCGCAACGATAACAAACGGGACACTTATAGCAGCGGAATATTACCTATACTCATGCAGACTTACAATATCAGGGATGGGTACTGTAACGATAAAAATACAAGGATATCGCTTATCCCTTGCAGAATCGGTACACAAAGTATCAGGTGGTCAAGATGACGAAGATGAATATGTGTACGCTGCGGAAAATCAGCTTGTAAGATCAGATAATGCAGTTGTATGGGGCGAGTGGGTTTTGAGCAACTTACAAAGACGTCTCCGATATTCCATGCAAGAAAGAGGAAATCCTTGCATGGAAATATTGGATGTTATTACAGTTGCCGATTCTTATGGGGAAAATAAAGCAGTATATGTAGAAAAACAGCAATATCATTTTGTGGACGGTGTTTTAACAGCAGAAACTAAGGGGGTAACATAATGGCAGTCCAGCAAGTAAGAGTACAAATAAACGGTACATGGCATACGCTAACATACAACAGCGTGTCGGGCAAGTACGAGAAAACCATAATGTGGTTAACTTATGATAATGTCACTATATAATTCACTTGGGATAATGTCCCTTTTTGAAATAGAATATGAAACATGAAAGAAGGAAGAATTACATTGACTCAAAACCAGCTTAAACGATTAAAAGTGATGAATGCCTACATAGATGGTAACATCGATCGCAAGAGAGCATCGGAGCTGCTTTCCCTTTCAGAACGTCAGATTTCACGCCTAAAGAAAGGACTGATTACACAAGGTGGGACGTTTCTGATCCACAAAAATACAAACAGAAAGCCCTCTCATGCCGTATCCAGCGAGGTGAAGGAAAAGATACTTAAAACATACGTTTTGCCCCAGTATGAAAGCGTCAATTTCCTTCACTTCCAAGAAGCCCTCGCTGAGGATTATGATATTCGTATATCATATACCGCACTTTCAAGTATACTGAAATCCGCAGGAAATAAAAGCCCCAAATCAAAAAAATCAAAACGTCGCCGGAGCCGTCGCAAGCGCCGTGACTGCCCGGGCGAGTTGATTCAAATCGATGCCACGCCTTATAACTGGTTCAGAGATGGCAGGATGCTCGCCTTGCATGGAGCCATTGATGATGCTACTGGTAATGTAGTGGGGCTTTACATTTGTGAAAATGAGTGCTTAAACGGATATTTTGAAACCATGCGCCAATGCATTTTGAGCCATGGGGTGCCTCAGTCAATTTATTCAGATCGTCATACAATATTCCGTTCACCCAAGTCAGACAGATTAACGGTCGAAGAAGTCATCGCGGGCAAGATCGTGAATCTAACCCAATTTGGACGAGCTATGCACGATATGGGGACGGATATCATCTTTGCAAGAACATCTTGGGCAAAAGGGCGAATAGAGCGGCTTTGGGATACATTACAAAGTCGGCTGCCGGTTGAGTTTGCAAGAAAAGGTATAAAGACAATTGAGGAAGCGAACCGCTTTCTTAGAGAGGAGTACCTTGCAAGGCATAATCGTAAATTTGCGGTAGAACCGGAAGGAAAATCTATCTTTGTCCCTCTCAGGTCCAACATTGATGTAGACACAATTTTATGCATTAAAAAGAAACGAAAAACAGATTCTTCAAGCTGTTTCTCCTTCAAAGGCAGGTTGTTCAAAATTGATACACAAGGCTACCCACTTGTACCCGCCAGAAAAGAAATCGAGGTCTTGCTTGGGCCAAGAGTTGGAATGAAGGTTCGTTACAAAGACCAAGTATATGAAGCTATCCAATATTTAAAGCCAGAGCGTAAAGATGCCAACTTGACCGTCCGACACAAGGTGAAAAAAGTAGTACAACCTCATCTTGTTCATAGTTCTGATAAATGGAAAGAAATCTGGCATAGTGAACCTTATGAACTGTCATTGAAGTTCTTATATGAACTTTTCTTTGACAAAGAAGCCGTTTAGCAGAAAATTTGATCGCGGTTTACATGGAGCTATGCTGTGGTAGGCCCCTGGCCGGGCGGTACTGGTACCACCCTACCGCCTAAAAACACAGCATAGGAGGCTCCATGTCAACCGAATAAGATAAAAATTTCTGCGGGGCTGCTAAAGGGACATTTTCATAAGTTAATTTGATGCTCAAAAAGGGACATTTTCACAAGTTATTGACAGTACGAGAAAACCATAACCGCACCGTCGGTAACATCTTACAACCAGCCCGGTGGCTATTACCAGCTTACAGTAGAAGCCACAGATGATCATGGAAATACAGCGACAGACACATCGGCAAGGCTGACGGTCAAAGAAACCACAAAGCCGGTCATAACTATAACATCCCCGGCCAATGGAGCTTTTGTAGGCAACAACAGACAGCCGATAGTATTTACGTTACGAGATGAAGTCAACGGATCAGGCGTTAAACTGTCCACATTGGCTCTAAAAATAGATGGTGGGGCTACTGTCGGCAGCTCATCATCCGGCATGGTATGTACTGCGGTTACCAATGGCTATGATTGCACATACACGCCGCCATCCGCCTTATCAGATGGACAGCACACAGTAACGATAAACGTGTCTGACAATGACGGCAACACAGCAACTCAAAAGTCAACAACCTTTGCCATTGACACCATACCGCCAATATTAAATGTGACAGCTCCGGTAGACAATCTGAAAACCAACGTAGCATCACTCAATGTTACAGGCACAACCAATGATGCGGTAAGCTCGCCCGTCACAGTGACGGTTAAACTAAACAACGTCGACCAAGGGACAGCTGCAGTACAGGGAGATGGCAGCTTTTCTAAGACAATAACGCTTGCTAATGGCAACAACACTATTAAAGTTAGGGCAACGGACGCAGCAGGCCAGTATACAGAGATAACCCGGTCAGTGTCGTTAAAAACATCATCGCCATCAATAAGCAGTGTCAGCGTTACCCCCAACCCTGTAAATGCAAGCGAAAACATAACCATAAGTTGTACGGTTATAGAGTAGAGGTGATTATATGGCAATTGATAAGGTTGTTGGCTATGTAGACGGTGAGCCTGTAATTTACCACGAAGAGGAACCTACCCGATACATAGCAACAACGGAAGCGGAAGAAAAAGACAGTTATGACGTAGAGATTGAAGCGCATGACGACCATGGGAACATCGGACTATATAAGGCTTTGACTTATGTCGATGGATCATGGATACCTCCTATCTGGTGGAGAACGCAAGCTGACGTAGACAGGGTACAATCACTAAACAAAAGGATAATCGGAAGCGGATGGGATAGCTTGGCACCGGAGGAAAGGACAGAGTGGGCTGCTGGCCTGATTGGGGCATGGAACGCTGATGATATTAACCGTGTGGAGATTGACACAAAATACTTGTCAGAGAAACTGCTTTCTTATGGATACGGTATATCTAATCCAAACTTTAAAACTGATTGGATGATGGCAGACTTCCCCTATTCGGAAGAAATTGAAAGAATAAGGACAAACATCGAGCTGCTGGAAGAACGCTATTACAGCCAAGAAACGGAACTGCCAAATAGCTTGGAAAAACCCGACTATAAAAAGATAAACAGCATAGAAAAGGTCTTGCAAGAGATGTATGACATGATAGGCAGGATGGAGGACAGCTTCCGGTATTGCGGCTCACCGACTTCCATCAGTGGGGGGTGTATGCTGCCATGATAGACATTGTAAGCGTGGCACTCACACCTCAAATCGTAACCGTAGGACAAACCTTTTTGGTGAGCGTGGAAGCTGCATATACATCTGACGACTATAAATGGGGTGATATATCCACCTTCACATGGCAAGGGATAAAAGCTCATAAATGGGAGGATTTCTTCACCTACAGAGACCCCGACCACAGGGAGACAAGGCTGTACAGTGGTGCCTTTATTTGTGGACAGAGTTACACATTTTAGATAGGAGGAGCCATGAAATATACAACTTTTATAGGGCTAAAAAAGCCAGAGCTGACAGACTATGTAGACATAGCCGATATCAATTACAACATGGACATCATAGACAGCGAAGTCAAGAAAATCTATTCATCAGTAATATCGGTTACCCTTTCTGCGGCGAGCTGGACAGGCTCATCTGCACCTTTTTCTATAACGGTTCCTGTGGCAGGTGTAACAACCACGAGCGCAAATGAGGTTTTGCCATCGCTTACAATCACTGCCGCACAACTTGAAGCGCTGCAATCGGCAAACATTCAAGATGGAGGTCAAGCAACAGGTAGCATTACACTAAAAGCTTTTGGGGATAAGCCAAGTATCAACTTACCCCTACGGGTAATAGTCAGGGGGGATTTGTAATGCCCAACATAATCAAAGTGGGCGGAGGCGGCAAAAAACCTGTTTATCTCGGCGAGATTAGCGCTACTAGAACATCGACCACGGAAGTAAAGTTTAGCATTGCAAGTGCTTATGCAGACTACAAAAACATCACTATGGACAACTTAATTGTGATGTTTACAGGTATCTCCAAAACAACGTATACCTATGATATTACACTTTCATATGCTTACGATTCATCCGCCGGACAGATAATAGTAACTGCAAGCGATACACTTTTCAATAAGTTCTCTACCCAAGCAAAGATATATGTAGTTTTTTTATAAGTTTATAAGGAGGTTTAATTTTGAAAGATAGAAATGTACAACACGCAGTCCCTAAGGGAGGGATTGTTTTGTGGTTAGATCAGAACATAAAAAACATTGATATTTTACTACAGCGAATGATTGCAGGGTTCCGTAGGTCAGGAACCTTTTTTAGTGGACAGGGGGTAGTGTTGTGATAAATGTAAAGGACAGGGTGGTAGAGCACCCACATAGATACAAACTAACAAATATATCCGGTGATACATACGACTTATCACGAGAACCAGGAACAGTCACGGAGGAAGGGACAGTTGTTAATCGTGCTTTGCTGATGGCTATGCAGGGCTTTGTAGGCGCTACTACGGTATTCGGAGAAGATGGAACTATCACTGAAACCAATGCAGAGGGGGGTGTGCTGGTGACAACTTTTGAAGAGGATGGGTCTGTCATTGAAACTTTTACAGCAGGTGGAGTCAGCATAGCCAAGCAAACGAGCTTTGGGGAAGATGGCTCTATCGAGGAGGTGATGTTATGATTTTAGGACTCTTGCAGCTAAAAATACAAAGCGGTTCGACTAACACAGGGGCGGCTAATGCGACGATAAATGTCGAGATCGAAGCCGTAAACACTGGCAAGTGTATAGTGCTTTGGAACTCCATCACAAGTGGGTCAGGTACAGCCTACCTAACGAGCGGCACGAACTTGCAATTAAAACACTCCGTAGCTAACGCAATAGTGGATTGGCAAGTAATAGAGTTTGGAGGTGCTGTTTAATATGTACGCACAATTTGACGAAAACGGGGTCTGTCGCACAATAGGAACTCCTAATGTCACGGGCATAGAAGCCACATATGAAAACCTTGGCCAGATGTATGTTGATGGGGAATGGGTAGAGGTGGAAGGCACCGAAGAAGATATAGAGGTTAAAATGGCGGAATTGCAAAGCGAGTTGGATGAGCTTACTGAAAAACTGAACGAGAAGCAAGGAGGTGAAGGATTTGAGCTGGGCGAAAGTGAAGAAAATAAATAGTGACTTATCAACACCGATTAATATAGCCAATTTGATAAACCACATTGATTTGGTAGGTAGCAGCTATACAGGTATAGATGATCCAGACTTATCATACGAGCTATACAAAGCCAAAGCTCTTTTTATGCACCCGATAGCCTTTGAGGTAGTAACGAGCTATGCGCTTGGACCCGCAAGAGCCGATACGCAAGGAGTAACTTGCTTATGCGCTATGACAGGACTTAACCCTAACAATTATAACAGCCTGAGTGCGCTATTAAATAACTCAACGGCTATGACAGCGATAAGCAACTCAAAGCCAGCTATGGCAGCGATAAGCCACTCAGCTCCAGCGTGTGAAATTATAAGTAACTCACCAACAATAATCCAAAAGCTTGACAACAGCTCTCCGATAACCGTTCCGAAAATGACAAGCTATACTACCCCCTACGGGGTAGTAAGGGTGGAAGAAGCAAATACAGAATACGAAGGATGGAAAGCTTTTGACCAAGAGACTGATACACGTTGGGTCACTAGCACCATAACAAACACATGGATAGAGTACGAATTTGCTCAACCGGTATGGCTTTATAGGGTAAGCTTACAAGCTCATACGACCTCTACTTCTGCACCTAAAAACGCAAGATTGGAATATTATAGTGATTATAGTGGTAGTTGGGTACCTGCAATAGATATCCAGTTTGACGCAGTAACAAACTTGCAGGAAAAAGTGGTAGCATCAGCTTCCGGTCAGCATAATCGATGGAGGCTTTTCAGCCGTTACAACAATGGGAATACACGTTATACGACCATAGCCAATCTTCAATTTTACGGCAAATAACTACATCTCGACTAAAAGAGCAATAAGGCTCTTTTTTTATATTATTAAAAAAACAGGAGGATTTTAAAATGGCAAGATTAGATTGGAAAGAAGTAATGACAAAGCACAAGGAAGCTATCGCAGCAGTAGCAACTAAAAACGATGTGGACATGGGAGTAGGCTTGGATATGCTTATAGCCATGACACGCAGGGAAGGTGCAGAAAAAGACTATGCTATAAAGGAATATGGCCCTGTACCTGAAATGGACGTTGCTGTATTTTTAGAAGATGTGAACGAGGTTTACAGAAAAGCAAACAGCTAAAAGGAGGGGCAAGCATGAACACAAATATAGGGGGCAGCATTATTCAAATGCTTGCCCCTACAATCCCCACAGGTGCAAGAAGCGGTAGAAAATTAAAGTCGATTGTAGGCGTTACAATACATAACACAGGCAATTCGGCCAAAGGTGCAGGTGCTATAAGTCATGGCAGGTACTTGCAAGGCACAGGCAAGGACAAGAAAGCAAGCTGGCATTATGCAGTAGATGATAAGAACATCGTGCAGTCAATCCCCGAAAACGAGGTTGCATGGCATGCTGGCGATGGAAACGGAAACGGAAACATGGCAACAATCGGAATTGAAATCTGCATGAACCCCGATAGCGATTTAAGGGTTGCAACAGACAAGGCCGCATTTCTAACAGCCGATATACTCAAAAGGCATAATCTAAAACTTATACAGGTTTTCCAACATAACCATTGGAGCGGAAAAAACTGTCCACAAATGCTAAGGGCCGGCAAACCGTATTCATGGCAAACTTTCATAGAAAAGGTGGAGGACGCAATGAGCATAGGCGATATAGACAATAAAGTAAAAGCTAAATTCGGGTTTAGCGATAGCACAATGGAGTATCTAAACTCCCATCCATACTCTAAGGACTTGTACGAGAAGCTACTTGCGCCCAAATCACTAAAAGAAACAATCCAGTGTATGTATGGCTTTTCAGATGGCACAATCGAATATCTGTATAACTACAAATACGGACGTGAGCTTTTAGAAAGATTGTTGGGGGGTGTAAAATGATTGACTTTGTAGCAGCGATAGCAGTTGCGGTTATCGGCAGCAACGCATTAACAGCAGTAGTACAACACAGGCTGACAAGAAAATCAAAGACTTGTTTAGACCAACGGCTTATAAGAAGCACATTGGCAGCAGTAACCTATTCCATGTTATCTACAGAGATTGAGTGCATGATAGCAAAGGACTTTGCGACACCGAGCGAAAGGAAATCGTTAGGTATATTGTACGATGCCTATAAAGCGAATGGCTGGAATGGCGACATGGAAGCACGTATGCAGAAGGTTTATGCACTTCCCACAACCCCACCAGATGAACACATAGGAGGAAAGTAAAATGGATGCAATTATGCAATTTATAAGACCCGAACTTTTTGTTTTGATAATATTCCTTTATGCAGTAGGATTGTTTGTGAGAAACGGCAAATGGAAAGAGAATTCCTGGCTAATCCCTTACATATTGCTTGCTATTAGTTTGATGATCACCATAGCATATGTTGGATTTGTTCTTGGAGAAGGATTCAGTCCCTCGGCACTTGTGGCCATGATAATACAGAGCGTACTTATAGCAGCTGTTACGGTATACGGAAATGAATTAATAGAACAGATTAAAAACAAATAATTCTTATAACCCTGTGCATTTTCTGTGCGTTTTTTGGTTTTCAAGTGAAGTGTGCAGGAAAGCAAAAAGCCTGTAACTGTTGGGATTACAGGCTTTCAATGGTCGGAGCGACAGGATTCGAACCTGCGGCCTTTTGACCCCCAGTCAAACGCGCTACCAAACTGCGCCACGCCCCGAAAACTAATATAATATCTATAATGGTGCCGGCGATCGGGGTCGAACCGATACGGTGTTGCCACCACGGGATTTTGAATCCCGCACGTCTGCCAATTCCATCACGCCGGCGCAATAAACACATGATAGCACAAGAATATGGTGAAATCAAGAAAAAAACATTGCATTTTTTTGTATTTAGGATATAATTTTTTTTAGAACCGAGAGGAGGAACACGTAAATATGGATTTTATCTATACTTTAATGCCGCTGGCCTTTTTAATCGCCGTTATGTATTTTCTGATGATCAGACCACAGAAAAAGAAGGAAAAACAGGTTAATACCATGAGGAGTAACCTGAAGGTAGGGGATGAGATCCTTACGATCGGAGGAATACGAGGCGTTATTTCAAAAGTACGAGACGATTATCTGACCATTCAGGTAGGTGCGGACAAAACAAAGCTGGAAGTGACCAGATGGGCGATATCCCAAAAGGTTGACAGCGATCCGGGGAGGAGCAAGCCAGCGCAGCAAAGGGCAAAAGAGGTGGAGCAGGATGAGGATAAACCCAAAAAAACTCGTCCCAAGAAACTTGAAAAGGCATCGGATAAGGGGGCCGAAACGGCTTCCGCTGATGTAGCTACCCCTGTCGGAACTGAAGAAAAACCAGAGCAAAGCGATCAAAAAGCCGACTGAATATTGCATTGACACAGGCGCAACCTTCTTAAAGAGTTGCGCTTTTATATTGGAATCAAAACCATGCATAAATTTCACTACCCCCTAATATATTAATAAAAAAACGGAGGTTCGCCATGAAACAGGCATCGATAGTGGAATTATGGAGCGGTGGATTTAAGGCTTTAATTGTAGGATTTTTGTTTTTCGTGCTGGCTTTTCTGGCAGGAGGCGTTTTGATTTGCTTTACGCCTGTTTCTGAAAAATGGATGCCCTATGCGATGATTGCCTCATTATCATTGGGGTGTTTTTTTTCGGGTATGCTTGCCGGCAGAAGGATAGGTAAAAAGGGTCTTGTGTTTGGAACGCTTTTTTCTATATTTCTCATACTTATTGCCATAGCTCTTTCCATGTTTTTTTCCACGATTTCCGGTGGAGGTATATCCTATGTCGGGGTTTTCCGGGCAGCCTATATTCCCTGTGTTCTCTGTGGGGCGGCCGGCGGATTAGCAGGGGTTAACAGGTCATCTTAGCGGATTTTGAATGGAAAATCCACATAATATCATGCAGAGTCAACTATTATGGACAGTTTTTCTCATGTTTCTACTATAATTACTTGTTAAGGACTTCAAAAAGTAGTAAAATAATTTGAAATGCAATTTCAATGGAAGGAAAGTAGGGATGATGAAGAAAATACTGGCAATCCTTGTGGTAGCAATAATTATTTTAGGTTGGGGAGTCAGCATAAACGGTGCTGGTCCCGTTGAAAAATTAAAAGATCAACTCAAGCTGGGTCTGGATTTTCAAGGCGGTGTATATGTGGTTATGGAAGCCCAGACAGATGCAACCGGATCCGATTTACGTAAGCTGATGGAACAAACCCAGGCTATAATAGAGGGAAGGGTCAATCGTATGGGACTGTCCGAGCCTATAGTAACCATTGAAGGCTTAGACAAGATTAGGGTAGAATTGCCGGGGGCGGAGGATGCAAGAGGTGCCATAGAAACCATAGGCAAGACAGCGCAACTTCAATTTGTCTTAGGTGATGGACGGGTAATGGTAGATGGAAGCATGGTAAAACATGCGGGAGTAGGTAAGGATGAAAAAGGTTTCCCTGCGGTCACTTTGGAATTTAACGGTGAGGGTGCCGTTGCTTTTGAGGAGGCCACAAGGCTGGCAGGCAATGGACTGGTAATAAATCCGGAGACAAACCAGGCTGATAGGATTATTTATATACTTCTGGATGATCAGGTTATTTCAGCGCCTGCTGCCAGTGGTGCCATTCCGGGCGGCAAGGCTATCATCACCGGAAAGTTCACTACGGATGAAGTTACAGAGTTGGCACTTTTAATACAGGGAGGCGCCTTGCCGGTGGGCCTTGAAGAGGTTCAAACATCTGTTATCGGGCCCACATTGGGCATAGACTCTTTAAAGAGCAGCCTTGTAGCCGGTGTTTTAGGTGTGGGATTGGTAGCTCTGGTGATGGTGGTAGGTTATTGGCTTATGGGTTTTGTGGCTAACATAGCACTGGCCTTATACATCCTCATAACCTTTTGGGTGCTTGCACTTTTAGCGGCAGTATTAAATCTACCAGGGATTGCGGGTATAATACTTTCCATAGGGATGGCGGTGGATGCCAATGTAATCATATTTGCCAGGATACGGGAGGAATATCAAAACGGAAAATCTTTACGGGTTGCCACCGACTCGGGTTTTAAAAGGGCCATGGCCACTATTATTGACTCTCAATTAACCACCATGATTGCCGGTGTCATTCTTTATCAATTTGGGACAGGCCCTGTTAAAGGATTTGCAATGACCCTTATGATAGGTATAATAGTCAGCGTGTTGACAGCGGTAATAATCACCAGATTTCTCCTCAAAACAGTGGTGGACACAAAGGCCCTGGGGAGCTCCAAGCTTTTAGGAGTTGAAAGAAAGAACATATTTGAAAAGGATTTCAATTTCATAAAATATAAAAGGTGGTTCTATATAGTATCTGTTGCCCTGATAGTGATTGGGTTGGGCAGTGGTCTTGTAAGAGGGTTTAATACAGGAATTGACTTCACGGGGGGAACGATGCTCCACCTTGATATGAATAAGGTGGTAGCGGTTAAAGATGTTGAGAAGATAATGGGTGACAATGGCATGGATTGTACTGTGGTTCATGCAGGCGAGGGGAATAAGGAGATAGTCATAAAAACAACATCCGCCTTGGATACCGATGCAAGGCACCAGCTTATGGAAGACTTTTATGATAAATTCGGCATAGCTGAAAAAGATATTATTGCTATTGAACAGTTCAGCCCTTCAGTTGGAAAGCTGTTAAAACAAAATGCACTAAATGCGGTATTAATAGCATCCATTGGGATTCTGATTTATATAATTGCCCGATTTGAGTGGAAATTCGGTATAGCGGCATTGATAGCCTTGATTCATGATGTTCTCATAGTGGTAGCCTTTTACGGTTTGTTTAAAATACCAATAAACAATCCTTTTATAGCGGCGGTATTAATAATAGTGGGGTATTCCATAAACGACACCATTGTAGTATTTGACCGAATAAGGGAAAACCTGAAAATAATGAAAAAGAGCAGGATGGAAGAATTGGTGAACAAGAGCATCAACCAAACTCTCGTCAGGTCTGTTATGACGTCTGTTACCACCGTCATAGCCATCATACCCTTATATATTATGGGGGGTGCTACAATCAGGGAATTTACACTTCCTCTGATGATAGGCATAATAGCCGGGGCAGTTTCATCTATCGCTATAGCAAGTCCCATATACTACGACTTGGATCGGCTGGTAAACAAGCCTAAATATAGAGGATAAGGTTGACAACTCAATGCACCGGCCGGAAACGGCCGGCGCATTGTTAGAATGGGGCAGTCATCACTGCCTGTTACAGGGAAGGGATAGATTACAAATAATGGCGGAAGCAATTAACCGGGAGCGCATGGAGGATTTTTTGCATAAGATGCTGGAGATCAATAGCAACTACGATATTGATCTGTTGGAGCGTGCCTATCTAAAAGCTGAGGAAGTACATCAAGGACAAAAACGTAAATCCGGGGAGGATTACTTGACTCATCCTATGGAGGTGGCATTAATACTTGCGGATTTAGGAATGGATGAGGATACTCTGGC
Source organism: Anaerovoracaceae bacterium (assembly GCA_050953445.1). Lineage (GTDB taxonomy): Bacteria > Bacillota > Clostridia > Peptostreptococcales > Anaerovoracaceae > JBMNMS01. Next base: position 70,408 of record JBMNMS010000001.1, on the reverse strand, counting down.
GGCAGGATTGCTCCATGATACAGTTGAGGACACACCCTATACTCAAGAGAATCTTAGGGCAGATTTTGGCGAGGATGTTGCACTTTTAGTTGATGGTGTCACAAAACTTAAGTCATTGGTTTTCGAAAATAAGGAGGAAAGACAGGCGGAGAACCTTAGAAAAATGTTTTTAGCCATGTCTAAGGATATAAGGGTGCTGATCATTAAGCTTGCGGACAGGCTGCATAATTTGAGAACCATAAACTATATGAGCGAGGCTCAAATAAAGGAAAAATGTAATGAGACCCTTGAAATCTATGCACCTCTTGCCAGCAGGCTGGGTATTTACACCATGAAATTTGAATTAGAGGACATAGCCTTAAAGGAACTGGAGCCAGAAATCTACTATAATCTGGTGAACCAGGTGAAGGTTAAGAAGGCACAGCGAGAGGCCAATATACAGGCGGTAATAGTACAAATAGAAAAGGCTCTGGATGGTTTAGATATCAGATATGAAATAAAGGGGCGGAACAAGCATTTTTACAGTATCTATCAAAAAATGAAATATCAAAATAAGCAGCTGGATGAAATCTTTGATTTGACCGCTGTTAGAATAATCGTGGATACTATTAAGGATTGTTATGCCGTTTTAGGGGCGGTCCATACCATGTGGAAGCCGATTCCGGGAAGGTTTAAAGACTATATAGCCATGCCCAAGCCTAACAGATATAGGTCCTTGCATACGACGGTTATAGGCAATAGCGGCGAGCCTTTTGAGATACAGATTCGCACTGTGGAAATGAATAAGGTGGCTGAATACGGTATAGCCGCCCATTGGAAATACAAGGAAGGCATCTCGGAAGACAAGGAAGAGATGAAGCTGGCGTGGATAAGGCAAACATTGGAGTGGCAAAAGGATCTAAGCGATTCGAAAGAATTTATGGAAACCTTGAAGATGGATCTGTTTTCCAACCAGGTTTTTGTGTTCACTCCCAAAGGGGATGTCATCGAATTGCCGGCAGGATCAACACCCTTAGATTTTGCATTTAAAATCCATACGGACGTAGGGGCAAAATGTGTGGGGGCAAAGGTGAACGGTAAGATGGTTCCCATAGATTATACTCTTAAAAACGGAGAGATAGTTAACATTGTCACATCTTCATCCAGTAAGGGACCCAGCATAGACTGGCTTAAAATTGCACAGAGTAACACGGCAAGAAATAAGATACGTCAGTATTTAAAAAAAGAAAATAAGGGAGAGAATATAGACAAGGGAAAGGATATGCTGGAAAAGTATATCAAGAGGAAGGGATACGATCCCAAACAATTGATAAGGGTATCCTGGATAAATAAGGCTGCAAAGACATATAATCAGGCATCTTCCGATGAACTTTACACCTCCTTGAGTTATGGAGGGGTCATGCTTTCCAAAGTGCTGAACACCCTTTTAGGGTATTATCACGAGGAGCGTCAAACGGAGCTGAAAAAGAAGGAGAAGGAAGAGCTTCAAGCGGCAGCTCAGGCAGTTGCCCGTAAAAAAGAAAGACAACGGAGTCAGACCGGAGTAACCGTTGAAGGTATGGATGATCTATTGATTCGCTTTTCCAGATGCTGTAATCCTGTGCCGGGAGATGACATAGTAGGATTTATAACCAAGGGCCGGGGTATTTCCATACATAGAACGGACTGTGTCAATATGGTATCTCTTCCTGAGAGCGAGAGGCAAAGACTGATTAAGGTTGAGTGGGATAAGGAAAAGGATGATCAGGATTACGATGTGGATATTCACATTTTAGCTGATGATAGAAAGGGATTATTTGCGGATATATCCAGAGCCTGTGAAGAAATGGACATCAACATTTCCGGAGTTAATTTTAAAAGTGCCAGAGGCAATGTGGTCAGCATCATAATGACAATACGCCTTTCTAACATAGATCAGCTTGAAAGAGCTCTTCGCAGGTTGAAGAATGTGCCCGATATAATAGAAGTGCAAAGGGCATCCTATTCGTAGTAAAATATTAATTCAAAGGGAAAAATATGAGAGCAGTAGTACAAAGGGTTATAAAATCTTCCGTTTCAGTAAAAGGGGAGCCGGTAGGGTCTATAGAAAAAGGGCTGGTGGTGTTGATTGGCGTTGAAAACGGAGATGAAATCGTCGATGCCGATTATATGGTGGAGAAGATTACAGGACTTAGGATTTTTGAGGATGGAGAAGGCAAAATGAATCTATCTGTCCTTGATGTGGGAGGAAGCATACTTGCCGTTTCCCAGTTTACCCTGCTTGGGGATTGTAGAAAGGGTAAGCGCCCTAACTTCACCGAAGCCGCAAAGCCGGAAAAAGCAAAGGCACTTTACGATAGCTTTGTTCAGGGGTGCAGGGGTAGAGGGGTTTCGGTATCCGAAGGAATTTTTCAGGAAGAAATGCTTGTGAGCATCTGTAATGACGGACCGGTTACCCTTCTGATAGACAGTAGGAAAAGGTTTTAAAATAGGATAGGGAGGCTATAATTATGATGATGGCAGAATTCATGTGCGGTCCTTTAGGGGCCAATTGTTATGTGGTATCCGATGAAGTGACGGGAAAAGGCTTTATGGTAGATCCCGGTGGGACAAACCCTCGCATGGAAGCCTATATTCAAGAAAAGGATATAAAGATTGAATATATTATTCTTACCCACGGACATGGGGATCATATCGGGGGAGCACCGAACTATTTGGCGCTTTACAATGGATCCAAGTTAGTGGCAGCCGAAGGGGAAAAGGAAATGTTAAACAATGCCGGTTTGAATTTTTCCATGGAAACCTATGGTGAACGGATGAAGATGGATGCTGATATGTATGTAAGGGATGAAGATACCTTGGAAGTAGGCAATTTAAAGTTGAAGTTTTTGGCTACTCCGGGGCATACCCCCGGGGGAATGTGCATCTATATGCCGGAAGATGGTATTCTCTTCAGCGGAGACACCTTGTTTGCTCAATCCGTCGGCAGAACTGACTTTCCAAGATCCTCTTTTGAGCAACTATCTCGCTCAATAATGGAAAAACTATATACTCTCCCCGACGAAACCATAGTTTATCCGGGACACATGGGGGCTACCACCATAGGGACTGAAAAGGAGTTTAATCCCTTTGTATAAAATTTATCTTAACGAGGTGGAAAGTGCCTATGAAATGAACGAAATGATTCGAATGTTTCTGCCCCGTCATTGTTACGAACTGCTGGAAGTGGATCCCTTGTCAGTGATGAGTGATTTAAAGGACGAGAAGGATGTTATCATTCGAATTCCAGACGGTATAAGAGAAAAGAATGATGGTAAAAGATATATATTCGAAGCCCTGTCAAAAATCACGGGCCGAAAACCCCATTGGGGCATACTGACCGGTGTAAGGCCTGTCAAGCTGACAGGGGAAATGATTTTAAAAAGCGGTTCCTTTCAGGGTACAAGAAAGCTGCTTGAAGAATCCTATCTTGTAAGCCATGAAAAAACAGAGCTCTTATTGGATGTTTATAAGGTACAGCAGGGAATAGCACGGGAAAGGGATCCCGAAGCTGTAGGGTTATATATCGGCATCCCCTTCTGTCCAAGCAGGTGTCTTTATTGTTCCTTTCCCTCCTATACGGCAAAACCGGGTGATATGGAATCATATATGGTGGCTCTGCTTCGGGAAATCAAATACGTCTCCCAAAGGATGAGAAAAACAAACCTGTATCCTGAAACTATTTACATTGGGGGAGGTACACCCACAACTTTGAATGAAGGCAGATTGAACCTGCTTTTAAATACAGTGTTGTCAGGTTTCGATGTAAACAAAACCGTTGAATTAACAGTCGAGGCCGGAAGGCCTGATACGATTACCGAGGAAAAGCTTGAGGTTTTAAAAGACTATGGTGTAAAGAGGATAAGTATAAATCCCCAATCCATGAACAGTAAGACACTGGCTGTGATTGGCAGGGATCACAGCCCCCAAGATATAGATGACGCCTTTGTTCTGGCAAGGAAGGCGGGAATCTCCATAATTAACGGGGATTTGATAGCGGGACTGCCCGGCGAATCACCTGAGGATTTTTCATACAGCCTGGAAAGGATACTGAAATTCCGACCGGAGAATATAACCTTGCACACCCTGGCGGTAAAGCGAGCCTCCCGATTGAAAGAAATGGATGAGGAATACTCATACAGTAAAGGTGAAGAAGTAGGTTACATGTTGAACAGGGGGAGGGAAAGGCTGAATGCCATGGGTTACAGGCCCTATTACCTTTACAGGCAAAAGCAGATGGCGGGCAATTTCGAAAATGTCGGATACGCCTTGCCCGGAACGGAGAATCTATATAATATAAGGACCATGGAGGAGGACCAGACGATTATCGCATTGGGGGCAGGAGGTATGAGCAAGATCTGGTATCCCGGCGAAAATCGTTTAGAAAGGGTTCCCAATGTATCTAATTATGAGATATATATAAAAAGGATCGATGAAATGCTGCAAAGAAAGGAAATGAACATTTTTTCCAATTACCCTATAAAATGAAGATCTTAAAGGGCAAAGGATGTACCAAGGAGGAAAGTGATGACGGGAATGTTTAAAAGGACCCATATGTGTGCAGATTTAAGACTGAAACATGTCGATAGCTCTGTCATGCTTAATGGCTGGATTCAAAAAAGAAGGAATCTGGGAGGTTTAATTTTTTGTGATCTCCGAGACCGCTCAGGAATCGTTCAAATCGTATTTAACGAGGATATTCCAAAGGAGTTATTCCATAAGGCCGATAGTCTTCGCAGTGAATTTGTCGTCGGAGTCAAAGGTGTTGTTAAGGAAAGACAGGCAAAAAACAAAGAGATTGAAACCGGGGAAATAGAAGTATTCGTTGATGATTTAATTATTTACTCCCAATCGGAAACCCCGCCCATATATATAAAAGATGATGATCAGGTATCGGATAATTTAAGGCTTAAGTATCGTTATCTAGATTTGCGTAAGCAGAAGATGCAAAACAATCTTAGATTAAGACATAGGGTTGCGCAGGTTACGAGGGAATTTTTTAGTGGCGAAGGATTTTTGGAAATAGAAACGCCTATGCTTATCAATTCTACTCCGGAAGGAGCCAGAGATTATCTGGTGCCAAGCCGCGTTAATCGGGGACAGTTTTATGCACTTCCCCAATCTCCCCAACTGTTTAAACAGATATTGATGGTTGCCGGCACTGATAGATATTTTCAGATAGTGAAATGCTTCAGGGATGAGGATTTAAGGGCGGATAGGCAACCGGAATTCACCCAGATAGATCTGGAAATGTCCTTTGTAGACATGGATGATATAATTGAAACACAGGAAAGATATCTGGCAACTCTGTTTAAGGCCGTGATGGAAGAAGACATAAAATTGCCTTTTCCAAGACTAACTTACGAAGAAGCTATGGATAGATACGGCAGCGACAAACCGGATATTAGGTTTGGCTTTGAATTGGTGGATATTACTGACCTGGTTAAAGACTGCGACTTCAAGGTGTTTTCCGATGCGGCAGCGGGGGGGCAGGTTCGGGGAATCAACATAGATGGTTACGGGGACCGGTTTAGTAGAAAGAATATTGATAAGCTTCAGGAAATGATTAAGGTATATGGTGCCAAGGGTCTGGCCTGGATTCGGGTTGGGAAAAATGAAAATAGCTCATCCTTTGGAAAGTTCTTCACTGACGATGGAATGAAAGAGATAATAGATAGATTTAAAGGAAGTGAAGGCGATTTAATATTGATAGTGGCAGATAAAAAGAAGTCCGTAGTACTGGATAGTCTTGGTTTTCTCAGGAGGGAAATTGCAGATAGCCTTGATTTATTAGATGATTCAAAATTCAATTTCCTCTGGGTGGTGGATTTCCCGTTGTTGCAATTCGACGAAGAGGAAGGGAGATACCAGGCTATGCACCATCCCTTCACATCCCCGGCTATGGAAGATGTCTCTCTTTTAGATACCGATCCGGGTAGTGTTAAGGCCCAGGCATATGATATTGTATTAAACGGCGTTGAATTAGGGGGAGGGAGCATCAGAATACATGACAGGGAGTTGCAGCAGAAGATGTTTGATGTATTGGGATTATCCGAGGAAGAGGCAAAAACCAAATTCGGATACCTTTTAGAGGCTTTCCGTTACGGGACACCACCTCACGGAGGGCTTGCCTACGGTCTTGACCGGTTAGTAATGCTTCTTTGCGGAGAGCATAGCATCAGGGAGGTAATAGCCTTTCCTAAAAATCAGGCTGCCATGTGTATGTTATGTGAGGCACCTTCACCTGCAACGGCAGAACAGCTAAGGGAATTAGGTATTGCCGTGACAGGGGAAGGAGAATAGCGATAGTAAAAAGATGGGTAGGAAGCGTGAAAAAAAAGAGGTGGTCAGGTGAAAATAGGGGTTTTTGGGGGGACCTTCGACCCCATACATTTTGGACATCTGCTCCTTGCGGAACAGGCAAGAGATGCAGCTGGACTGGATAAGGTAATATTTATACCCGCCGGTTCACCCCCCTTTAAACAGGAGGCGGATGTAAGCGATGGGGAGCATCGCTATCGCATGGTGCAGCTTGCAATTGAAGATAACGACAGATTCCATGTATCGGATATGGAGATTAAGCGTAGAGGGATTTCTTATACTGTTACTACTCTTGATCAATGTAGAAACCATTGGGGGGAAGAAGCGGAAATTTATTTTATCGTGGGCACAGATGCCTTCCTTTCCATGGGGAAATGGGTACAGGCTGAAAGGCTGTTGCAGGAGTACCCCGTAATAGTAGGATCTCGTGCCGGCAGCAGGGATGAAGAAAGGGATAAGTTGGCAGATAAATTCAGGCGTGAATACGGGGCTGAAATCATTGTGGCATTTATGCCTAAAATAGAGATATCTTCCACAGATATAAAAAGCAGGCTTTTGGCAGGAAGATCCCTTCGCTATATACTGCCGGCAAAGGTGGAGGAATATATCAAGGAAAAAGGCTTGTATGAATGTAATTAATGACTACGAGAAACTAAAGCGCCATATTATAAGGTATCTTGGTGAAAATCTGTCACAAAAAAGAATAGATCACACTTACAAGGTGGTGGATGAAGCAATAAGGTTAGCCCGTAGGAATGGAGTCGATGCCGAACTTGCAGAAATTGCGGCACTTTGCCACGATATGATGAGGGATAGCGATATTGGTCTATTAAATTCCATGATGGAGGAAACGGGGATGCCCGGCTTATACATAGATAACAGAAATCTATCTCATGGGAAGGCCGCTGCTATAGTTATGGAAAGGGATTTTGGAATATCCAATAGGGAGGTCCTAAATGCGGTTTTATATCATACGACGGGCAGGCCGGGTATGACAACTCTTGAAAAAATAGTTTTTTTAGCAGATGTAATAGAACCTTCAAGAAGCTTTTCGGGTATAGAGGAAATAAGGAGTGCGGCAAGACAGGATATTACAATGGCTTGCTTTTTGGCAATGAAGCATCTTATTAGGCGATTGGAGAAGATGGGACAAAGATACGATCCAATCACTAATGAAGCGAAAAAGGATTTAAAGAAGGAAATGATGGAAAGGGGAAAGGAATGGATAACCGGGAAATAGCCTTAAAGACTGGAGAAATACTAAGGGCCAAGAAGGGACAGGACATTGTAATCATAGACGTTGCTCAAAAGTCCTCTTTTGCCGATTACCTTGTAATAGCTACGGGGGGCTCTGAACGTCAGGTAGCTGCCCTTGCAAAAGAGGTGGAGGACAAACTGGCTGAAGATAGGATAACAGCTAAGAACGTGGAAGGGAAAAGCTCTTCCGGCTGGGTGCTCATAGATTATGGCGATATAATAGTGAATATCTTTTCTGCCGAGCAGAGGGAGAGATATAATATAGAAAAGATATGGGGAGATGGCATCTTCCTGGATTTGGAATAAAAAGAAAAATTGCTATGAGGAAGGAATAAGCGTTATGGAACAACAATATCGTTTTTCGGAAATAGAAAAAAAGTGGCAGGCTTATTGGGAAGAAAGGAAGTTGTTTAAAACTGAAGAAGATGAGAACAAGAAAAAATTCTATCTATTGGAGATGTTCCCATACCCTTCCGGAAAACTTCACATGGGCCATGTGAGAAACTATTCTATTGGTGATGTGATATCACGGTACTTAACAATGTGTGGGTATAATGTTTTGCATCCAATGGGGTGGGATGCCTTTGGGCTTCCGGCAGAGAATGCAGCTATAAAAAACCAAACTCCACCGGCTATATGGACTGAAAAAAACATAGACGAGATGAGAGCCCAGCTAAAAACTTTGGGGATCAGTTACGATTGGGATAGAGAGGTGGCAACCTGTAATCCGGATTACTATAAGTGGATGCAGTGGATTTTTATTAAGTTTTATGAAAAAGGACTGGCTTATAAGAAAAAAAATCCGGTTAATTGGTGCCCATCCTGTCAGACCGTTTTGGCAAACGAACAGGTGGTGGATGGCGCCTGTGAGCGCTGTGCAACTTCGGTGGGGAAGAAAGATCTGGAACAATGGTATTTGAAGATAACCGATTACGCCGATAGACTGCTGGATGATCTGGACACTTTGGACGGGTGGCCTAACAAGGTTAAGGTCATGCAAAAGAACTGGATTGGTAAAAGCATAGGGGCTGATGTAAAATTTAAAATTTCAGGATCAGACAGATATTTGGAGATTTTCACCACCAGGCCTGACACCCTGTACGGTGTAACCTATATGGTTTTGGCACCGGAGCATCCTTATGTTGAGGAGTTGACCAAAGGGACGGATTATGAAAGACCTGCGAAGGAGTTTATTGAGAACCTTCAGAAATTAAGCGATATGGATAGAATGGCTGCCAACCTGGAAAAGGAAGGTCTCTTTATCGGAAGGTATGGGATCAATCCTATGAACGGTAAGGAAGTACCCATATATATAGCCAATTATGTGTTGATGGAATATGGGACAGGAGCTATTATGGCGGTGCCTGCCCATGATCAAAGGGACTTTGACTTTGCGAAAAAATATGAACTATCCATAATACCGGTTATAGATCCTCAGGATCCGGAGATAGATATTAATAATTTAAAAGAAGCCTTCGAGGCGGAAGGCAAGATGATAAACTCGGATAGATTCGATGGCATGGACAATGTTCAGGGAATAGAAGCCGTTATTCAGGATATAGAGGAAAGAGGAATTGGGAAGAAAGCCATAAACTTCCGTCTACGTGATTGGCTTATATCTAGGCAACGCTACTGGGGGACTCCAATACCCATGATTTATTGCGAGAAATGTGGATGGGTGCCGGAGAAGGAAGAGAATTTACCGGTATTGCTTCCGGAAGATGTAGAGTTTACAGGCAAAGGTGAATCCCCCCTTATAACCAGCAGGACTTTTGCCCACACGACCTGCCCTGTGTGCAGCGGGCCGGCTAAAAGAGAGACTGACACCATGGATACCTTTTTGGATTCATCCTGGTATTTCCTAAGGTTTACCGATGCAAAAAATGATAAAGAGGCATGGAGTATTAACAATGCTAAATATTGGATGCCGGTGGACCAGTACATTGGCGGAGTAGAACACGCTATTCTCCATCTCATGTATGCCAGGTTTTTCAATAAATTCTTTTACGATTTAGGACTTACCACAAATCAAGAACCCTTTACCAACCTCCTCACACAGGGAATGGTGTTAAAGGATGGTGCTAAGATGTCTAAATCCAAGGGTAATGTGGTGAGTCCCGAGGAGATAATAAAGGATTACGGGGCGGATACTGCAAGGCTTTTCATACTTTTTGCCTCCCCCCCCGAAAAGGAATTGGATTGGTCTGATACCGGGGTAGAAGGGAGCTACCGCTTCCTGTCCAGGGTATTTCGACTGGTAGCCCAATTGATTGATGATATTTCAGGGATGTCCGATGACTATCTTGTCAAAACGGCAGATGATAAGGAACTTACCTATGTTGTTTCTGCGACTATTAAAAAGGTCACGGAAGACATGGGAGATAGATATAATTTTAATACGGCTATTTCTTCCATAATGATACTTGTCAACGAGTTATATCGCTACAAGGAATTGGAAGAGCGAAACATGGAATTGCTGAAATATGCCATAAAGACTTTAATATTGCTCCTTTCCCCCTTTACACCCCACATATGTGAGGAGATGTGGGAGATGATAGGGCAAAAGGAAACGCTTTACAAAGAAACCTGGCCACGATGGAATGAGCAGGATCTGGTCAAGGATGAGGTAGAAGTGGCGATTCAGCTTAATGGAAAGGTAAGGGAAAAGATAATGGTGCCTACCGGGCTCACCAGAGATGAGTTTCAAAAAATTGCTATGGAGGATAGCAAGGTACAGGCATTATTACAAGGGAAGAATGTGATTAAAGTAATTCCTGTTCCCGGGAAACTTTTAAATGTTGTCGTTAAATAGCCTGAAGAAAGGAAAAGACAACAAATTGAAAACTGAACAATTGAATAAAAAGGAGATCCACGAGGTCAGACTGATTCCTCTGGGAGGGTTAAACGAAATAGGGAAAAATATAACCCTGTTGGAATACAGAGACGAGATTATAATTATTGACTGCGGTCTTTCTTTCCCCGATGATGAAATGTATGGGATTGATATTGTCATTCCTGATTTCAGCTATTTGCTGAAGAACAGGCAAAAAATCAAAGGGATGATTCTCACCCACGGCCATGAGGATCACATTGGTGCAGTCCCCTATCTGCTCAAGCAAGTTAAAATGCCGATTTATGGAACAAAACTCACCATGGGACTTTTGGCAAACAAATTAGAAGAGCATAGGATAAAGGCCAGACTTAACGTGGTAAAGATAGGGCAAAGCATAAAGTTAGGACATTTTAAGATAGAAACTATGAGGGCAACCCATTCAGTAGCAGATGCTTTGTGCCTATACATCGATACTCCAGCAGGAGCCATATTCCATACAGGGGATTTTAAAATAGACCACACCCCTTTGGATGAAGAACCTATGGATTTGCAGCAAATAGCCCATTATGGCAAAAAGGGAGTCTTATTGCTGCTGGCTGATAGCACCAATGCGGAAAGAAAGGGCTATACCGCTTCCGAGCAAAACGTGGGTGTTGCCCTGGAAAATATATTCCGGGACCACGGCGATTTTAGAATAATGGTTGCCACATTTTCCTCCAATGTGCACCGGGTTCAAAAAATCATAGATACGGCTGTAATGTATGGCCGCAAGGTGGCTATTTCAGGAAGGAGCATGCTTAATGTAGTTGCCCTTGCATCTGAAATTGGTTATTTAAAAATACCGGCAAACACATTGGTGGACATAAACAAGATAAAGAATATAAGCGATTCTCAGTTAGTTATAATAACCACGGGAAGCCAGGGTGAACCTATGTCTGCTTTATCAAGGATGGCCAGCAATGAGCATAAAGCGGTACAAATAAGAAAGGGCGATGTTGTGATACTTTCTTCAAGCCCTATACCCGGTAACGAAAAGATGATTTCCAATGTAGTAAATCGCCTTTTAGAGCGTGGTGCGGAGGTGATATATTCCGACATTGCAGATATCCATGTTTCCGGACATGCCAATGCAGAGGAGTTAAAACTGATGCACGCATTGATAAAACCCAAGTATTTTATGCCGGTACATGGGGAGTACAGGCAGTTGTATCAGCATGGGGTTTTGGCTGAAAGCATGGGAATGAAGAAGAATAATATATTCATTTTGGAAAATGGTGAAACCCTCTCCCTAAAAAAGAACAAGGTGTCTAAAATGAAGGAAAAGATTCAATGTTCACCTACATTTGTCGACGGGTTGGGCATTGGAGATGTAAGCAATATCGTCCTCAGGGATCGAAAACTTCTATCGGAGGGGGGGTTGTTTATCGTAGTTGCCACATTGGATAGTGAAACAGGTCATATCATCGATGGCCCTGACATTATAAGCAGAGGGTTTATCTATGCCAATGGGCCAAACGACCTGGAAGAATCAGCAAAGAAAATAGTAATCGACAGACTTTCAAAGGGACGCAGAAAAACAACTCGTGACCTGGGAAGTGTTAAAAATGCCATAAGGAATGAATTGCAAACATATATTTATCAGAAAACCAGGAGAAATCCGGTGATATTACCTATATTTATGGAGGTGTAAAGATGAACGTATACGATGAGGCCCATACATTGGCAAGGGCATTGAAGGAGTCCGATGAGTATAAGAGCTATATGGAGATTAAAGCTAAGGTATCGGAGAATAGTGAATTGTCAGAAATGATTAATGACTTTCAGGATAAGCAATTTCAGTTCCAGGCTCAGCAGATGATGGGTGGGGAAGGCCAGCAGGATATGATGGAGCAGATACAGTCACTCTATCAAATTATAGCAAAGGATCCGGTGGCGGCTCAGTATTTGCAGGCTGAGTTTGCATTTAGCAGAATGGTGGCGGATGTTTATTCCATCATAGGTGATGTGGTAAGGACGGGGGAAAAGGAAGAAAGCGAAAGCTAATCGAAACATGGGAGATAAAATTGAACAGGACGGAAAGAAGAATACGGCTTAAAGAAAAAATGAAAGCCTTGGGAATACCTGCACTTCTGGTACAGAAGAAGGAGAACATAAAATATTTATCCGGATTCAATTCTACAGATTGTTCCCTTGTGATCACAGATCATGTGGACTATCTGTTAACAGATTTCAGATATGAACAGGCTGCAAGGGAGGAGTGCTCTGATTTCCGGTTGGTTTTGATTTCTGGCAGAAAACCTTTGCCGGAAGCGTTGGCTTCCTTGGGCATTGAGCATATAGGAATAGAAGAAAAGGTTGTAAGCGCTCATCTTTATAAAAAGCTTTCAGATGCTTTAGGTGGTGACGGGAGATTGATCGCCGCCGATGGGCTGGTGGAACAACTTAGAGCCATAAAAGATGCGGAGGAGCTTGAGGTTATCGGACGGGCGGAATCACTTTGCGATAGTTGCTTCTCATACATTTTGGGGTTAATCCGTCCCGGGATTACAGAAAGGCAGCTCGCTTTTGAGATTGAATTCTTTTTAAGACAAAATGGGGCTTCTTCCCTATCCTTTGATACCATATGCGTATCGGGTAGGAGAAGCGCATTGCCCCATGGGATGCCCTCCGATAAACCCTTGGAAAAAGGTGATTTTGTGACCTTGGATTTTGGATGCGTTTTAGAAGACTATTGTTCCGATATGACAAGAACCGTCGCAATAGGGCCCGTCTCGGATTTCCAAAAGGAAATTTACGGGTTAGTGCTGGAATCACAGTTAACAGCCTGCAAAGAGCTGAAAGCAGGTGTTACATGCAGCTTTGGGGATAGCAGTGCCAGACAGGTGATAGAGGGGGCGGGATACGGAAAATGCTTCGGCCATGGGCTCGGTCACGGGGTTGGTCTTGCAGTCCATGAGGCTCCTACTTTAAACCCATCCAGCCATGAGGTTTTGGGAAAGAATATGGTTGTAACTATAGAACCCGGGATATACATACCGGGTGAGTTTGGAGTAAGGATAGAAGACTTGGTTTTTATAACTGATTCTGGTATAATAATCAAATCTAAATCATCAAAGGAATTAATTATTTTATAAGACTATATGGAGGTTATTATGGTTTATGCAAGTGATTTTAGGAAGGGAATCACCTTTGAAATAAATGGTGAACCTTATGTGGTAATTGATTTTCAACACGTTAAGCCTGGAAAGGGTGCTGCATTTGTACGAACAAAATATAAGAACATACTGTCGGGGGCTACCAGGGAGGAAGCCTTTAATCCCAATGACAAATTTCCCAAAGCCCATATAGATACAAAGCAGATGCAATATCTTTATTCTGATGGAGAAGTTTACTATTTCATGGATCAGGAAAGCTATGATCAGGTTCCATTGATGCAAGACCAGGTTGAAGGTGCCATGATTTACCTCAGGGAAAACGATATAGCCACAATTAAGTTTTACAAAGGAAATGCCTTCCTGGTGGAACCACCCAATTTCGTCAATCTAAAGATTGTAGAATCGGAGCCGGGTGTCAGGGGAGATACGGCAACCAATGTTACCAAGGCAGCTACCGTGGAAACAGGTGCTGTAATCCAGGTTCCTGTGTTCATCGAGGTTGGTGAAGTAATACAGATAGATACGAGAACAGGGGAGTATTTGGGCAGAGCCAAGGAATGACATTAATGGAGGAAATAGTCGCGGCTTAATTGAGGTAATATGATGGGCAAGGGTCGAAGAAGGGGATATAGCCGTAAAAAAAAAGGGAAATCTATTTTTATGGCGTTCCTGGTGATGGCGGTGATGATAGGCGGTGCATCCTTGTATCTGACAGGATCCAAACTTGCGCCGGATCCGGGAAATGAAGAGAGTGTAATCGTGAATATTCCAATGGGAAGCGGTACGCAGGCCATAGGACAATTGTTAAAGGAAAAAGGGGTCATTAAGAGCGCTTTTGTATTTCGTGTTCAATCAAAAATAAGGGGGAATGACGGCCTTTATAAGGCGGGTGAATATCTTTTGACCCCTTCCATGGATATGGACACCATTATAGATTCTCTGATAAATGGCGATAAGCGCAATGTGATCAGGTTTACGATTCCGGAAGGATATACGGTTGACCAAACTATTGGTGCAATTATAGCGAAAGGTTTGGGGACGAAAGAGGGTTTGGAGAAGGAGGCGTCAGAAGGCAAGTTTCCCCATGGCTTTTTAAGGGATATTCCAAAGAATGTTCCCTATCCTTTGGAGGGTTATCTTTATCCGCAGACCTATGATGTTTCACCCGGATCATCAGATCGAAGCATTTTAAATACCATGCTAAATCATTTTGGGACACTCTTTACAGAGGAGATGGAGCTGAAAGCTATGCAGATGGGATATGACATCAATGAGATAATAACCATTGCCTCGCTGATAGAGAGGGAAACATCTGTCAAGGAGGAAAAGGGGAAAATAGCCAGCGTGGTATATAACCGTTTGGAAAAAGGTATGCCTTTGCAGATAGATGCAACTATTCAATATGCCCTGGAAAAGCCTAAGGAAGCTCTTTCCATCAAAGACACTAAAATCGATTCTCCCTACAACACATACAGGATCAAAGGTCTTCCGCCGGGGCCAATTTGCTCACCGGCCATAGATTCCATAGAGGCAGCCTTGAATCCTGAAAAAACAGATTATCTTTACTATGTTTTAGGGACAGATGGAACAGGGGCTCACAATTTTTCAAAGGACTATGATAGATTTTTAGAGTATAAGGCAGCTTACAAGGAATATATTAAATCGAGACAATGAGTAATATTACGGACTTTAGGGTGTGCAGATATTTGGAGGGCTTCTACAAACCTCCATCTAAGTTTTTAGACAGGCTTCGCCGCCAGGCGGAGGATGAAGGAATACCTGTTCTACTCAAGGAAACGGAAAACTTCCTGGAAACCCTATTAAGTATTGTAAGACCTAACAGGATTCTGGAAATAGGAACAGCAATAGGATATTCAGCCCTTTATTTTAAAGAATTGCTGCCGGAATCTGTCGTTACCACCGTTGAGGTCAGGGAGGATATGGCCCGGCTCGCCAGGGATAATTTTTTGGCGGCGGGGGCTGAAATAGAATTGATCCGGGGGGATGCGGTTCAGGTTTTAAAGGGAATGGCCATGGAAAAGGAGGTCAAGCCCTACGATTTTGTATTCATAGATGGAGGTCATGGGCGCTATTTGCAGATATGGAATGCCTTAATGCCCTTTTGGGGAAAGGGAACTGTGATAGTATCCGATAACGTGCTTTTTAAGGGGATGACTGCCTCCGATGAATTTCTGGATAAACGAAGGAACCGCACCATCATGAATAGGATGAGGGAGTACTTGGAGCATATTTCAAAGCAGGAGGGAGTCACTACATCGGTGTTGCCCCTGGGGGATGGTATAGGAATAAGTGTGATTTTGTAATGATGGAACTACTGGCTCCGGCGGGAGATATGGAAAAACTTAAAATAGCCATTGATTATGGCGCCGATGCAGTATATTGCGCCGGCCCTATGTTCGGTCTTCGGACGGCATCGAAAAACTTTTCTAACCATCAGTTGGAGGAGGGGGTACGCTATGCCCATGAAAGGGGCAAGAAGGTGTATCTAACTATGAATATTTTTGCCCATAACGAAGATATTGATAAGCTGAAAGGATATCTTGAAGAAATCAAGGATATACCTCTGGATGCATTTATCGTATCCGATCCCGGCGTCATCCATCTATTACAGGATATGTATCCTGATGCAGTTATACATCTTAGCACCCAGGCAAATACCACCAATTATGCCTCCGCAAACTTCTGGTATGGGCAAGGAGTTAAAAGAATTATTCTGGCCAGGGAGTTATCATTGGATGAAATAAAGGTGATTAGTGAAAAAACCCCGGAAGATATGGAGCTGGAAGCCTTTGTTCACGGTGCCATGTGCATCTCTTATTCGGGCCGTTGTCTTCTTTCCAATTACATGATAGGAAGGGATGCCAACAGAGGTGAATGTGCCCATCCTTGCCGCTGGAAATATGCATTAGTGGAGGAAGAGCGTCCGGGGGAGTATTTTCCCGTAACCGAAGATGAGAGGGGCACTTATATCTTTAACTCAAAGGATTTGTGCATGATACATCACATTCCACAGATGGCACAGGCGGGGATAACATCGTTAAAAATCGAGGGAAGGGTAAAGAGCAGTTTTTATGTGGCCACGGTGGTGAGTTCTTATCGGAGGGCATTGGATGCATACTATTTAGGGGATGATTTAGACGAATATGCCGGAAAATTAGAGCAGGAGCTGAGGAAAGTCAGCCATAGGCAGTTTTCAACCGGTTTTTACTTTGGAAGACCGGATGAAAGGGGTCAAAATTATGAAACCAGTCAGTATAATAGGGAATACACTTTTTTGGGAATTATCGAATCCTACGATCCTGTTACCAAGATGGCAGTAATCGAACAAAGGAACAAGATGGAGATAGGGGATGAGATTGAAGTATTCGGACCAGAAGGAGATATTTTCACCCAGAAGATTGTAACCATGCTGGATAACCGGGGATTAAAAATAGAGTCTGCACCACACCCTCAACAGATTATAAGCATGCCGATGATTAAGCCGGTTAAAGCAAAATATTTATTACGTAAGCAAAAAAATATGCTATAATACTTTTTAAGACATACATTTTCTTGTTTTGTAGTTTGTATTAAAAGGAGGGAATATTCATGGAGGGAAGCCCTGACCCTAGTATGTCAGCAGCGTATATGCTTGTTTCCATTGTAATTCTCACTATAATCAACGGCTATTTCATCGCTATGGAAAAGGCTGTTGAAACAGTCAATAGAAATAAAATCAAACTTTTGGCACAGGAAGGCAATCGCAAGGCGGTTCGTCTGTCTGATCTGCTGGAAAATCCTTTAAAATCATCATCGGCCATAGGGATAATAGTTACGTTTGCAGGATTTCTTGCAAGCGCTATAGCAGCTATAGGCTTTTCTGAAAGAATCGCTTTTATTCTTGATGCTTATAATATCCCTTATGGAAGGATAATCGCAACAGTATTAATTACAATAGTCATTTCCTTCTTCTTCCTGGCATTCGGAAATAATATCCCTAAGCGCATAGCAGCACTTCATTCTGAGCGCATAGCTCTGGGGGGAGTTAGGTTTCTAACACTGACATCCAGAATTCTTTCTCCCTTCATATGGCTTACCTCTAAAACCGTTGGTGTTTTTTTGAAGCTGTTTCGGCAACAGCATACGGCGGAAGAGGAGTTTTCGGAAGATGAGATTATGTCCATGCTGGAAGTTGGCAGGGAGACCGGTGTTCTAAAAGAAGAAGGAAGGAAGATGATTAACAGCATCTTTGACTTTGACGACAAGATAGCCAAGGAGGTTATGACCCCCAGAACCGACGTCTTTGCTATCGATCTGGAAGATCCACCGGAGGAATACACTGAGGAGTTGATGGAGCTACGCTATACCAGAATACCCGTGTATGAGAATGATAGTGATAATATAATTGGTATCTTGAATATGAAGGATTATTTTATCAAAGCCAGAGAAAAAGGTTTTGATAATGTTAATATAAGGGAAATACTAAGAAAGCCGTATTTCATTCCTGAGAATAAAAATATCGATGATCTGTTCCATGATTTGCAAAGATCCAAACAACATATTGCCATTCTCATAGATGAATATGGAGGGTTTACAGGGATAGTAACCATGGAGGACTTAATCGAGGAGGTCATGGGGGATATTGACGATGAGTACGATGAAGAGGAGCAATCCATCGTTAAGATCGGAGAGAATCTTTACATGATCGAAGGTTGGGCAACCTTGGATGAAATGAATGAAGAATTGGAAATCAAATTAGAATCAGATAGTAGCGAGACAATAGGTGGATATTTGATAGATATTTTAGGAGAGATTCCTGAGGAAGGGAAACATGAGCATCAGGTGATAAAGGTTGACAATTGTGAGTTTACCATTGAGAGCGTAAAGGACAGAAGGATTGAAAGGATTAGGCTTGTCCTCTTGCCTGAGGACACCTCTTTTTCACAGGAGGAGGAGCAGGCTGGAATTTCGTAATGGTGTTTATTCATGTGGTTTCAACTATAATAAGATCTTCCCCAATTTTTCGAATATGGGCCCATGGTATTTCTTGAATGTCATGGCCGCTTAGAAAACCCATCCTACTCCGACCGTATGGTATTAGGATGGATTTTATTTTTCCATTCCTTTCGTCAAAAAGTAAATCCGCTTCAGCTAAATCTCCAAAGCGACAACCAGTTGTAATATCAATGATTTCCCTATCACCAAGTTCCGACAATCTCATAATTTCCCTCCTGATTATTTTTTGTTTATTATTTATTATATTTTGGACAAAATAAAAAATGACATAAGAATAACAGGAAAAGCAAGATGGGAGTGAAGATAATGATGAATAAGGAACCTTGCACCATAGAGGATGCGCTGAAGGCGGAATTTGGCCCCGGAGGTACTGCATTTTTACGAAACTGGAAATTGGATGAGGCCGGGATTAAAAAAAGTGATCAGGATAAAGAAGAGGGTAATAGCCATGGGGTGGATGAAAACAGGGATGAAAGTGCCAAGGAAAATATAGATAACTTTGGAGTTTTTAATGATGCTTTCGGGTTTCACAGTGATATTCAATATCTGACCATAATAGGCAGTATTGAAGGTCATACCCTCCTTACCCCACAGGATAAAACCACGAAGTACGAGAATTTAATTCCCCAATTGGTAGCAGTGGAAGAGAATAAAAAGATAAAAGGGATGCTGGTAATTTTGAATACCATGGGGGGGGATGTGGAGGCAGGATTAGCTATAGCTGAGCTAATGGCTACCATGTCAAAACCGGTAGTCTCTCTGGTGTTGGGGGGAGGACATAGTATAGGGGTACCGCTGGCTACGGCAGCGGATTATTCCTTCATTGCGGAAAGCGCAACAATGACCATCCATCCCATAAGGCTCACCGGGATGGTAATCGGTGCCGAACCTACCTTTGATTATTTCAGGAAGATGCAGGACAGGGTGATAGACTTTATTGTGAGGACTTCCGGAGCCAGTCGTGATAAGATAAAGGAGTTGATGAATGCCACCGATAACCTGTCTAACGATATAGGTACATTGTTATTTGGTGAGGAGGCTGTAAAGGTAGGACTCATAAATGAGGTGGGAGGATTAAACAAGGCACTAAAGAAATTGAGAGAAATGATCGTAGAATAGTACTTTGTAGGATTAAGGGATCGGGCTTGATGCCCGATTTTTTTGTGGATAAATATAACACTTGTCGAAAAACATGGCTTGCATGGCAGGGTGTTACATATTATAATACAGAAAAGTAATTATTTTACATTGTTTCAATAAATTTTGCATAAAAAGGAGGTGCCAATCTTGGAACGGATAAAGCTTTTGATCTTTACCGATGACGAAGTGTATAACGAGACACTGGGGCAGGCTATTGCCAATATGCAGAGAGATTTTTCAGTGGCCTTACCCGCGGATAGGGATAAGGAGGAGAAGATTATTGAGGATGCTTTGGGAAAGGACGGGTATGATTTGATCTTGGTGGATAAGGTTAAAAAAACAGGATTTATAAACTTTCAAAGGGATTCGGATAGAATTATCGGGCTGACTGAGCTTCCGGAAGAAGGGGAAAAGAGAGGATGGGTCTATAAATACATGCCTGTACCGGAAATAGCTACCCGATTGCGATACATCTTTGGACAGATAACTGGGAAGAGCTGCATGATCAGCGGTCTTAATGATTGTTGTTTGGTCGGATTTTGTAGTGCCTCCGGCGGGGTGGGAAAGAGTGCCTTAGCAATGGGGACGGCCAGGGAGCTGGCTTCCGTTCCGGGTACGGAGGTGCTTTATCTTTCGGCAGAGCATATGGAATCCACAGAAATGTATATGGGTAAGGGCAATGGACGTACCCTTGGGGACTATCTTTACTATCTATTCTCGGATAGGGAGCAGAATATGGCTACATATCTGGATTCTTTCGTATATAGGGATGATTATGGGGTTGAAGCCATACCTCCTTCGGGAAAATGGAATGAATTGAAGGGTTTAAATAAAGAGCAATTGAGCAGGTTTTTACAATCTCTTACCCAATATGGAAGACATCGTTATATTTGCATGGATTTAGATGGGGATGGCACGGAGGAGACCCTCTATCTTATGGAATGCTGCGATTTAATATTTTTGATAGACGATGGTGGCATGCTTTCCAGAGGGAAGAACAGAAAAATGATAGAATATCTGAGTTTCTATTCGAATGCGGATTGGGATGAAAAGATTATACGAGTTACCAATGGGAAAAGGCAGGAAAATGGTGCCATAACCAGCGACTATTTTGTGGAGATGGATGAAGAGAGCTTCATATTGCGCGAGGATCGAATAGAAATTGGTATAAATAGAAACTTTGGAGCGGGGGTGAAAAACCTTGCCGGGGAAATTCGCAGAAAAGCATAGGTTTTATGAGCTTCAAGGGCACTTGATAACAAGTGTCCGAGATAGAATTAACTGCATGGAATCCGAGCTTTCGGATGATGATTTTTTATCGATTGTTGAGGATGTGGTTCTGGGGGATCCTGGGATAATGGGATACGGCCATGAAGAAAAAAGAATGCTGGTGAATGGCATTTTCAATGCAACCAGAAGGGAATTAGGGTTGATACAACCTTATGCCGACGACGAAGAGGTAAGTGAAATAATGGTAAATGGTACTGAATCCATTTTCATAGAGAAAAAAGGAAGGATATTAAGAGGGGAAAGGTGTTTCCAAAGTACGGAGGAGCTGGAAGAATTGATTAGAAGGCTGGCCGGCAAGGTTCATAGGGAGATTAATGAACTCAATCCAATTGTAGATGCCAGATTAGACGATGGATCCAGGATAAATGCGGTTTATAAAAATGTGGCTTTGGGGGGCCCTATTCTGACTATAAGAAGGTTTCCCAGGCAGAGTATCACTATGGAGGAGCTTATAGAAAATCATACTATTACCAGAGAAGGAGCGGAATTTTTGAAAAAGGCTGTGGAAGGTGGCTTGAACATATTTATTTCCGGAGGGACTTCATCGGGGAAAACAACCTTTTTAAACGTATTGTCGGGATTTATCCCCAGAGAGGAAAGAGTAATCGTTATAGAAGACTCGGCAGAATTACAGTTGGATGGTGTAGAAAATCTTGTCAGGATGGAAACTAAAAGCCCTAATGTACAGGGGAAGGGGGAGATAAACATGAGGCAGCTAATCAGGACAAGTCTGAGGATGAGACCTGATAGAATAATTGTCGGAGAGGTGAGGGGTGGGGAGGTTCACGATATGGTGCAGGCTATGAACACAGGTCACGATGGATCCCTATCGACAGGTCATGGAAACTCGGCACAAGGAATGCTATACCGGTTA
Source organism: Anaerovoracaceae bacterium (assembly GCA_050953445.1). Classification (GTDB taxonomy): domain Bacteria; phylum Bacillota; class Clostridia; order Peptostreptococcales; family Anaerovoracaceae; genus JBMNMS01. The sequence continues at coordinate 48,504 of JBMNMS010000001.1, read as the reverse complement.
GAGGCCATGTTTCTGGCAGCTTCGGATTTCCCTTTGGAATCGGTCAGGAATCAAATCGCTGAGGCCCTAGATATTATTGTTCATATGGGAAGAATGCCTGATAAAAGCAGGAAGGTGTTGGAGATCGTGGAAGTATTGGGATGTGAAGATGGCAAAATCGGCTTGAATACAATCTTCTCATATGGCAAAGAAAAAGGCCTTCATCGGACCGGAAAATCCCTTCAAAACCGAATTAAATTAGAGCTTAAAGGAGTGGTGCTGGATGACGGACTATGATGAATATTCTTTGAACACCAAGGAGAAGATAACCTTTTATTCCCTTTGGTTTTCGGGGGCCATGATATTGGGAAATCTATTTTATGAAAGCACAGTTGCCGGATTTCTGTTGACACTACCTGGATTTCTTGCAAAAAAACTCTATGAAGAATATCTGGTGGAATCAAGAAAGAGGGAACTATCCTATCAGTTTCGGGATTTGCTTTACTCCCTATCCGCATCTGTTGCTGCCGGACATCAGATGGCTCAAGCCCTGATGGAAGCGGAAAATAGCATGGCTTTAATTTATGACGAAAACGCATTAATACTTAAAGAGCTAAGGCATATTAGCTTTAGTATCAGGGAGGTTAGGGAGTCGGATGAAGTGTTACTTAGAGATCTGGGAATGAGAAGCGGCCTGGAGGATATAAGGGATTTCAGTCAGGTATATTCCATTTGCAGGCGGACGGGAAGTGGGTTGGAAGAGGCAATAAACAAGGCATCTGAGGTGTTGATGGATAAGATAGATGTGAAAAGGGAGATACATACCATTACAGCCCAAAAAAAAATGGAGGTTAGAATCTTAATTCTTTTGCCATTAATGTTAATAGTTATTCTTAAATTAATATCACCCGGATATTTAGATGTGATGTATCACAGCATTCAAGGAAGGGTGATAATGACTGTGGCTCTTTTAGGGATGGTGTTCGCCATAATCATATCATCTAAGCTTACAAAGGTGGAGTTATGATAAAGTCAGTTTTCTATAAAATAGGCGGATTGATGGAAAGAGTTTTACCGGAATTTCTTTGTGGACATAGGGAGGTTCTGGAGGGAAAGTACAGAAGCAGGTATGGGGAAAGGGAATGGCGGGAAAAGGCCCTTCGTGAAAGGCAGAGGATGGGGGGGCTGTATTTTATCGTCTTGCTTATTTCACTTCCCTTGATAATCTTTCAATCATGGGGAGCCTTATCGGCGGCCATTAAAAAAGAGCCTCCAACAATGTGGATCCAGCGCCCTGATTATGGTGAGGCGGCAAGGGAAGAACGGTTTAAGATACATTTGCATCACAGGGACATCAAGCTAAAGGAGAGGGTGGCACTGAAAATCCCATCAAGGGAATTAACGGAAGAAGAGGCTGAACTTTATATTTTGCAGTATATTGACCAGTTGCCGCAGAAAATTTTAGGTAGGAATAAGGACTTGAACTCCATATCAGAGGATCTGGAGCTACCCGTTGTGGATGGAGATATTCAGTTGGAATGGCATAGTGGCAACCCGGACTTGATCGACGAAAGAGGGCAGTTAAATCTGTTAAAAGCCGGGGACGGTGAGGAAATCATGCTTACCGTATTTATAACCTTTAAAAATCTAAGGGAGGAAGCAGGGATCCCGGTGCGTATTCAATTGCCGGAAAAGGAGGATTCATACAGGGGAGCCCTAGTCAAGGAAATAAGAGGGGTGATAGGGGAGCTACAGCAAAAAGGATCTGTGGAGGGGAAAATGGTTTTACCCCAACGACTTCCGTCCGGGGCCAGGGTAAGCTGGGTGAGGGATGAGGGAGGGAAATTCCCCATATCGATTTTCTTGCTGCCTTTACTGTTTTTTCTGATATACAAGGACAGATATTACAAGATAAATCGTCAGATTCGTAGGGAGCGTCAGGATATGGAAAAGGAATTTCCCGAATTCATTGGCAGGTTAATACTGCTCCTGTCGGCAGGTTTGGTGGCAGAGGGGGCGATTAGAAAGATGGTATGGGACTACGAAGAGCAAAAGCGGATAAATATCCACACCATAAGTCCTCTTTATGAGGCGTTGGGGGAGGCTGTGAAAAGGGCAAGGGATACCAATGCTTCCCTGACTGCGGAATTATCGCTGATGGCAAGGAAAAGCAGGGTGAGACAGTTGATGAGGTTCTCGGCACTACTGACGGATTCGATCGAGAAGGGAACGCCTCTTTCAAAAAAGTTGGAGGATGAAAGATATCTGATTTGGCAGGGTCGCAAAAAAGATGCGGAAAGAAAAGGAAGGATGGCGGAAACAAAGCTAATATTACCATTATCGATACTTCTTCTCACAATAGTATTGATAACAATCAGCCCGGTGCTGATAGATGTTTGATTATGGAGGTGGTTTTTATGAAAAACAACAAAAAAGGTATGGAATTGGTTCAGGTGGCCATTTTGATAGCTATTGCCGTGGGTTTGGGGGTAATATTTCGAACAAGGATAGGTGCGTTTGTAACAGCGACCTTTGACAGTCTGGCGGGGAGCGGGTTTTGAGTGAATAACAAAAGAGGATTCTTATTCATCGATGGTGCAATTGTGTTGCCTACGGTAATTCTGATAGTTGTTTCAATGATAGTTTTAGCCATTAGCCTGTATGACAGATTGGATGCACAAACATCCGAGCATATGGAAATCAGAAAGGAAACCCCTGTCAGAGGGGGAAGGTTTATAGTTAATGCGGATTTCCTGGACGAAAAACTTCAAGAAGGGGAATGATGCACTTTCCGGAAAGAGGGGATCCATCTCCGTATTCCTGGCATTGATCATAGTTAGTGTAATAACAGCCCTTGGGATCATAGTGGAGGGTGGGGCAAGGAAGGCTTCACATAGCTATTGCGATGGATTGGTTAGCATGGCATGTAATTCCGTAATGTCTGAATTTGCCATTGAGCTGAACAGGGATTATGGATTGTTAGGCTGTTCCCTTGACAGGAGTGATGTAGAGGAAAGGATGGAGTGGTATATAAATTGTAATCTCAAAGCTAACCGGGGATATATGGATCCTCTTCAACTGGAATTGGACAGGTTGACTGTGGACTTTTCCAACAACTTTCTAAGCAACCCGGATGTTTTGGAGGAACAGATCAATGAATACATGAGATTGCGTGTATCTGAATCCTTGATAAGAAACGGTATCGATTTTTTGGAGGGATCCTCAGGGGTAATCAAAAGGTCCGGAAAAGGAGAAGGGAAGACAATAAGTCCCGGGGATATAAGGCTGGAGAACACGAGAATAATAGAGGAGCTTCCTTCCAGAATTCATGGCGTAGGGAATAGATTGCTGCCGGAAATAGATAGCATTCCTGAATTGTCTTCCCTTCTTTTTAGATCTAAAAGCAATCTCTATACCAATTTATATATTTTAAAGAAATTTCGTCATACATATGATGAAGGCGGGTTGTGGAAGGATACTTTTTTTAAGGGTGAGATAGAATACATACTGAGCGGGCGATTGAGCGATGATTCCAACAGGAAATCGGTTAAACTATCACTGATAACGTTGCGCAGTGGAATAAATCTAACTCATATCTATTCGAATTCAACAAAGCGTCAGGCGGTTATCGATATGGCAACAATGCTCACTCCAGGGCCGGAGGCAGTAGTAACCCAGGCCGCATTGGCGACGGCATGGGCAGCGGCGGAGGGGGCAAATGATATGGCTCGCCTGGAAAGAGGAGGAAGGGTACCCCTTTACAAGACGGAAGAGGATTGGATGATTGATTTGGAATCGGCGGTGAAGAACATTATGTGGACAGGTTCCCTGGAGCCTGAAAGTGACAAGGGAATGGAATACGGGGATTATCTCCTTCTGTTGCTGTTCTTTCAGGATAGGAATACCAAGTTGATCCGGACTATGGATTTAATTCAGCTTAATATGAAGGGAAGATATGATGGGGATTTTTTAATAACCAGATGTTTCACAGGCTTTGATGCCTCTGTTTTCATGGGAAGAAAGAAAAGCTTTGCCGGATTTTTAAGTGGAAGAAGGGGAATGATTGAAACATCGTGCAATTATTTTCCGGGGGGCGGTGGAGATGATGGCAAAAAGGAGAAATAAAAAAGGATTTTTGATCGTTGAGGCCACCATTGTACTCCCTATCTTTATAATAGGTGTTTTAACTCTGGGTTGCTTAATTCCAATGATGGCGGTAAAAGAAAGGGTTATGAATTTCTATGTTGACGCAGCATCTCAAGTGGCTATATCTGCATATGTTTCCAACAAAAATCTGATTCTTGGGGAACTTAATGGCCGGGTAGCAGGCGGGATTGCCGCTAAAGCATATCTTAATGCGGGGGTGAAGCACGGGTGCTTAGGGGATGGTGTACAGGAACCGACGGATTTAAATCTTCGCAAGTTCAGATATTTATATGCTGACAACCGGATTGAAGGCTTGATTTCAGGTGAGTTTGCCTATACCTATAATATACCCTTCCCCCTATTGTTTTATGGAGATCCGAGCCTTGCAGACTTTTTGGTTTTCCGCGGATATGTGGGAACTTCAATCGAAAATGATCCCATGTCGTACGAGGAAATTGCCTGTGGGGATGACGGGGAGACGGTAGTAATATTCCCCCGGTACGGGAAACGCTATCATAGCAGGGAATGTAGAATGGTCAGCGTCTATCCCGTAGAGGTAGTGCTGACTAAAAGTCTTATGCGAAGCTATGATTCCTGTAAGATTTGCGGATCGGATGATTTGACATTTGGCAGTATAGTTTATTGTTTTACCACTGATGGAAGGGTATATCATAAAGGCAATTGTCCAACTGTGGATAAATATGTTTTGGTGATTAGCAGGACAAAAGCGGAAGCCCGGGGGTATATGCCCTGTGCGCTTTGCAGATGATAAAGGAAGGAGCATATTATGAGGGATTTTTTTGACGGAGGTACAGAAATCTTGCCGGCCCAGCCTTTTAATAAACCTGAGGGGCACCTCTATGAGAGGGAGGAAGGGGATGCGGTTAAGGAAGATATCATGTCCTTTAAGATGGGAAAGGATTTTATGGATGTGGGGGGAGAATTAAGGCTTGCCTTGAATCAGGATTGGAACATTTCTGATCATTCCATGAAAGTGTTGGAGGGTAATTTTTGCGAAAGCCTTTTACCTATGGCTTTCTTGCGTAAAGGAAGTGAAACCATTGTCTATTATAGTCTGAGCAATTACCTGCCCTTAGATGAGTATCTGAACAGGTGGAAGGGGGTACCAAGTGAGTTTTCGGGGGAGGTTGTGAGGATTCTAACCCTGTTGACCAAAGGTCTTTTGGAGGCAGAATCATGGCTTTTACCATTGGACCTTTTCTCTCTAAACCCTCGAACCATTTTTGTAAACAAGAAAACCGGGCAGGTTAAATTAGCTTTTTGCAGATTTGAGTTTCAAGGGGAAGGTATTAGGGGTCGCATGGTAGAGCTTTTGAAACACCTGGAGGACAAACATAGCGATAGCAGCTGGATGGTCTGTTCCAACGGATTGCGAAGGGAATTATCGGAAAATGCGATGGGTCTTTCTGAAATGTCGGCCTTTTTTAAAGACCAGGAAAGACAGGTTAACCGACAGCAAGTCGATGATATTGAACATGGAAAGGTCTATGATTATATGTGGGGAGAGAAGGAGAAAACTAAGGAAAAAAAAGGCCTTTCCTGGCTGTTGAGGAAGGGATGAGGGTCAATCCCTTGACATAGATGGAATGATGGAATATCATAGGTTCGATAAGACTATGGTGTGCATATAATTGAAAGGATGGAGTTTCAAAATGATAAATGACAATAAATCGAGAAGAAAAACCACGTTTCTTGTTCAATTCGCACTTTTGCTTGCCATCGAAGCGCTTTTTTGTTTTACGCCTCTTGGCAGCATTCCCATAGGGCCTCTGGTGGCAACCCTTGCAGCGGTGCCTGTAATTATTACTGCCATCGTAATGGGGCCGGGTGCCGGCGCACTGATGGGATTTGCCGCAGGAACCTTTAGTTTCATCGTGTGGACATTTATGCCACCCTCTCCATTGGCTTTTGTATTTACACCTTTTTATTCGATAGGTGATATTTCCGGGAATTACTGGAGCTTAGTAATCTGTTTTGTTCCCAGAATATTAATCGGCTTTGTGGCAGGAATAACATACAGGCTTTTCTCACGCATATTAAAAAGCAAGGCTTTACCCTATCTCCTGAGTGGTTCCCTTGGAAGCCTTACAAACACCTTTGGGGTTTTGGGGGGAATCTATTTGTTTTTTGGCAGGGACTATGCGGCATTTCTGGACAAGGCCTATGAATATCTATTGGGTTTCCTTGGAATGATAGTGCTTACAAATGGAATACCGGAGGCTATAATAGGTGCTATTGCAGCGGCTGCCATATGCCCTCCATTACAGAAAAGCTTAAAGAGGCAAGGGATATGAAAACCGTATTGGGAATAGATATAGGAAGTTCAACAACAAAGATTGTGGGCTATCAGGATGGAGAATGGATTGGCGGCCTGCAGATTGATACTCAGGATCAAATTACAGCTCTCTATGGTGCAATCGGAAGATTTATTGAGGATTATGATGTAGCCTGGGCTACGGTATCCCGTATCGTCCTTACGGGGATGGGGGCTACCAGGATAACCGGTGATGTTTTAAATGTGCCCACTCTATGGGTGGATGAGTTTGAAGCAATAGCAAAAGGCGGCCTCCACCTTGCTAATAAGGAAGATGCCATATTGGTGAGCATGGGAACCGGGACAGCTTATGTTCTCGCATTGGGAGGACGGGTGAGCCATATCGGTGGCAGTGGAGTAGGAGGGGGCACCTTGCTGGGGCTTTCAAAAATACTTTTTAAAAAAGAAGATTTTAAGGACTTGCTTGACCTTGCTTCAAAAGGCAATTTATCCAAGGTCGATTTGACTATCGGGGATATAAGCGATGGGGATATAGAAACCCTCCCCGATTATTTGACAGCGGCTAATTTTGGGAAGGTACAGGGAAATGCAACCACCCATGATGTGGCCCTTGGACTTGTGAATATGGTGGTGCAGACCATAGGCATGTTGGCAGTCTTTGCCTATAAAAACAATAGTGTAAATCATGTTATATTGACGGGAGGCCTTACGGGATTCCCTCAGGTAAAGGAGACCTTTCAAATATTTCAAGAACTTCACAATATAGAGTTCATAATACCGGAAAAGGCTAATTTTGCTACTGCCATAGGGGCTGTCATAGACCATGTGTAGAGTTTTAGTCGGAGGGTTGCGGTGGTAATAAGGTTCGCAGGGTAGAGAAAAGCAAAGATGTTTGTATGAAAGATGTAAGCAAAAAAATTGTGAGCAGTATTCCTTCGGTTCTTTCCATATATTCAGCTTTTCCTGTTAATCCGGGAGGATAATACAGTGGATATGTCAGGGATTCCAAAACATTGGGGCCTAAAACTGCCACGGCAGTTAGATAAGATGCGGATAGAGGGATAATCGCTGATATTAAACCTTTTGTCATTTCCTTTGAGATGATAAAGGTTTTATTTGATTTGGCAAATAAGGCAAACATAATGAAGGATTGCATCAGCAGAATAGCCCAAAGAAGCAGGGTGCTTTGGATGAAGGCATTTCGATTATTCCATAATCCAATAGGGAAATAATCTGTAAATGAGCGTGGTAAAAAGAACATATCGATTTTTAAAATTGAGGATAATACTGAAATGTAAAATAGTATTTGGGTAATGAGACCGGACATGAAGCAGAATTTTCCGGCAGGTATGAGGCCTTGAGAAGAAAAATAAAGTGCCAGTATCAAAAGAATTAGGGGAATTATTACGGGGTGGGTATGAGGAAGCACATTGGAGTGGATGAAGTTGGAGAAACCATATAATCCTCCTATGCAGATAATGATGGCGAACACCGAAGCCAGCAGACGAAAGGCAACAGGGGAAGGGAACCTTTTAAAGATCCGGGCCAAGACATAGATAGAAGGAAGGTTTAATAAGGCAGCCAAAAGAAGTGCAAGCCAAAAGGAACGGGATATGGGGAAATATGTTCCGATAAAAAAGAAAGGTGGGATAAAAAATAGAAAAGCAATGCTTTTAATATGTCCGGGCTCTTCCATGTTTTGAAATTTTATATTCATTTTAAAACTCCTTAAGGGTTTATTTATCCCGGGACCAGGCGGACTTTGCAGTTGATTTTTACAGGTAGCTGATGAAACCCTTCTATATTCCAGTTGCTCCCTTGCCTGTGGAAGATATAGGGGTGTCTTGCCTCGATAATTCTCCCGAATCCGAAAATATCGGAATGAAATACATATTTAGTTTTCTTCACTAATTTGTCACACTCTAACCGTATCTTTTCTTCCATTGCCCTCTCGATACCCCTTACCCTGAGATGTTCCCCGGTTTGGGACAATCTTGCAACTATATCTATATCTACATTCAGGGACAAGGTGTCCTCCTTAATTTCAGGAATTAACCCGGTTTTACTCCGTAATACCTTTATGGTTACCGGATCTATGTTTTTTTTATCCTCATATTCTGTCAATGTGAGGGTACATTCTTTTATTCTGTTCTGTATAAAAAGAAGATACATGGTTTCCTTTTCATTCAGCACACCAACAAGCTCATCATCTTGAAAAACACCTGTACCGCAAAGCCTGATCCTTTTATTAATATCTTCACATATTATAGGCATGGTAATGGACATCCCGGATTTTCCCAGGAGTTCAGCCGCCTGATATGCCTTTATACGGGTGCAGAAGGAATTGTCCTGCCCTGTCATTATCATTTCCACCAGGTCAAAAGATTTAATGCCGGATGCACCTGTATTCAGATCCCATATGGCGGAGGCATCGCTATGATCGATCATGACGAGATCTACGGAGAGCCGGGTTTCGTAGTTGTTGATAACATGATCAATTAAAGGGCTTATTCCCTTTTCCGCAAGTTCCCTATCCAAAATCAGTATTTTAGCATGGCTGCGATATATCTGCTGCTCCCCATATTCTTCACAATGAGCTATGGCTGCGCTCACGCCGGGCTTCTGGCCAACAACCTTTTGCATATTCTCGGAAACAGCACCCAAATCGGGGATTTTACTCACAACCTCTCCTATGGCGGTGTAGTTCTTAGAATCCGGATTCCAATCCAGGGAATAGCCTGCAACGATGGCCATATCGTTTATTTCTTTTGCCTCTGCACAACTTGACAAAAATGTAGTGATTAGGGAGAAAAGCAAGACGTATAGCAGCTTCCTGGGTGCTTTGAAGCGGATTGTCATTTGGGAACCACCTGCCTTCTTCTATTGCAGGAAATAAAAGCAGGGCGCATGATCATCTTGTTCCAGGGAGCACGGAGGATAATGTCCCTATATTTCTGGGAGGGGGTTGTGGATAAGGATGAGGCATAGGGTATACCAAAGCTTTTCAAAGAGGCCATATGAATAAGAAGGCCCGTTATACCTATTAGGTAACCAAATATCCCCAAAACAGAGGCTAAAATCAGCCAAATAATTCTCAACAAAAGAGCCGGTGTCTTTAGTTGGGGGATTGTTAACCCGGTTATTCCCGTAAAAGCCACTATTATGACTACCGGTATACTCACCAATCGTGCATCCACCGAAGCCTGACCCAACACCAGTCCACCGACCACCGAAAGGGTCTGTCCGAATCCTGATGGAATGCGGGAGCCTCCTTCCCGTATCAATTCAAAGGCCAGAATCAATATTAGCATTTCCAGAAAGGTGGGGAAAGGAAGCCCTAATCTTGACTCTGAAAGATTGAGAAGGAAACGGGTGGGTAGCAGCTCTTGATGGAAGGTAACCACGGCCAAGTATAGCGCCGGTAAACTAATGGTCACGAAAAAGCCAAGAATACGAAGAATTCTGCTGAAGGAACCAAAATAAAAACCACTGTAATAATCATCATTGGTTTGAAAATTCTCAATCAAAAAGAAAGGAACTGTAAGAGAAACGGGGGTGCCGTCGATTAAAATGGCTATCCGACCCTCTAGCAGGTTTGCAGCAACCACATCAGGTCTTTCCGTGGAACCGGCAGTTGGGAAGGGTGACCAGGCTGAATCCCGTATTAATTCATGGATATAATTTGCATCTAAAACCCCATCGATATCAATTCTATTAAGGCGGCTTTGAAGCTCCTGTAAAATTGCGGGGTTGGCAATACCTTTTATATAACACAGGCAAACGCTTGTGTTGGTTTGCCTTCCGAGGTTTATGAATTCATATTTTAAGTTCGGATTTCTTATCTTCCGTCTGAGCAGGGAAAGGTTTGTTAAAATCGCTTCGTTGAAACCTTCCCGGGGCCCGGATATGACCTTTTCACCGTCAGGCTCCTGTACACCTCTAATTTCCCAATGCTTTACGGATATCACTATGGCTTGTTCATAACCGTCAATAAAAAATAAGGCATCGCCTGCCAGCAGGTTTGAAAGCAAGGGGCCAATTATGCGATTTTTGCTAATTTCGTTATAGTAAAGTATTTCTTTGCACAAGGTGTCCACCAGATCTGCATCCTTTTTTAGTCCTTTTGCGGTTAAAAAAGGTTGTATGGCATGACTGTTAAGCACCAGACTGTTGCACATCCCGTCAATAAAAACCAAAACACCCTTTATCCCGGGATTGTCTCGATTGACCAGCTCTCGATATTTCACTGTTTTATCTCCGTGGAAAAGTCGTTTAAGCATATCAATATTTTCATCTAAAGATTTTGTAAGTTCCAGATTGCTATTCATATATCTATCATTTGCTTTTATTAAGAAATTCATTCATAATATATAATGTTGCTAAAAGAAAACATTTGCTAACGATAAGGGTAAAAATAATTATGTTTGGTTATATAGTGCCGGATAAGCCGGAATTACGAGTAAAGGATTATGAATTATATAACGGATATTATTGTGGCATATGCAAATCCATTGGCCACAGATACGGGCAAATTCCTCGCATGGTACTTAGTTACGACGCAGTTTTTTTAGCCTTGATCATTTCATCCCTCGATTCAGAGGAAGAGGATATAGTTAAACAGCGCTGTATAGCTCATCCCATAAAAAGCAGAATTGTAGTCCGGAGACATTGGGGGATAGATTATGCGGCAGACATAATGCTTCTGATAGCATATTTTAAACTCTTGGATGATAAGAGGGATGATGGAGGAATAAAAACCGGCTCATCCCTTTTGGCATTGAGAAATACTTTTAAAAAAATAATGAAATCCTACGGGGAAAAAGGTATAATAATGAGGTCTCGGATTGAGGAATTGTCCCTTTTGGAGGAGAGAAAATGCGGGTCGCTTGATAGGGCGGCCGAACCATTTGCACAATTTATGAAGGAAATATTCGTGCCGGAGGAGATTTTAACGGATCAACTAAAAGCGGAGAGCCTTAGCAGAATAGGCTACCATATAGGTAAATGGATATATCTTATAGATGCCTATGATGATATCGAGGAAAACATCAAATCAGGAAATTACAACCCTTTAATACATCAATTTGAATATTCATCCCCGGGGAAAGGGGATAAGGCTGAGACAATTGAAGGATTCTGCCATAGGATAGGGGAAAGGGTTGGATACAATTTGTATTTCTATTTAGGGGAAATAGCAAAGGCCTGGAAAGAACTTGATGCCCTTAAAAATAAGGAGCTTATCGAAAACATCATATACTTCGGATTGTTGAAAAAAACGGAGCAAATATTGCGGAAAGGTAAAACGAATAATGGATAACCCATATGAAACACTTGGAATTAAAGAGGGTGCAAGTCCTGACGAGATAAAAAAGGCATATAGGGAACAGGTAAAAAAATATCACCCTGACAGATATCAGGAGAATCCCTTACAGGATTTAGCCGAGGAAAAACTGCGGGAAATAAACCGGGCCTATGAGCAGCTTATGGGTGGCGGCGGAGGTATGGGTGCCGGCAATTCGGAAGGATCATTTCGCAACTCTCAGGAATTTCGCGAAGTACGCAGATTTATTGATATGGGCCAATTGGACAGGGCGGAGGCCATATTGCTTAAAAGTGGGAACAGGGGTGCTGAATGGCATTTTCTTTCGGGAATGATAGCCCTTAGACGTGGTTGGTACGACGAAGCAATTTCCGGGGTTCAAATTGCGATTTCAATGGATCCGGGGAACATGGAATATAAATCCGCAATGAACAGTCTTATGGGAGCATCAGGTGCTTTTAGGCAGGATGCTTACGGAAGAGGGTATAACAATTCGGGAGATGAACTCTGTCGCATGTGTACATGTTGCATGTGTCTGGATTGCCTCACCGGGTGTTAAGAAGGGGAGGATGGGAAGCTAATGGGTAATAACAGGTTGCAGGTAAGGGCGTTGGCGGCAAATGCACTACTTTTAGCATTGGCAATGGTGTTCCTGTTTTTTGCCTCCTTTGTACCTGCAATCGAACTTAGCCTTCAGGTATTGGCTTCCTTTACCATAGCGGCGGCCATAGTGGAAACGGGAATCCTGGGGGGTGTTTTGCTTTATATTGCTCTTTTTTTATTAGCATTGATTCTACTTCCAAATAAGTTGGTATTGCTGCCCTTTTTCTTTTTGTTTGGGCCCTACCCATGTATAAGGAAATTGGTAGAACCAATAAATAGCAGGGTGTTAAGGTTGATCCTAAAATTGATTACTTTTAACGGATTGCTTTATGCATCCTGGTTGTTGTTTAAAGAAATTCTCTTAGGAAGCTCCATACTCCCTAACATCCCCCTTTGGATTATTCTATTGGCTGCTCAGCCCATGTTCTTACTTTATGATTATGTTTTAAAGCTTGCCATCGAATTCTATGGATACAGGATTCATAAAAGGGCATAAGGACGCTTGTCTCCTCATAGATATATGTAAGGCATAAGACTTTAAGGAAAAGTGAGGGGAAAAGGGTGGACAGGAGATATAAAAGGTCATATAACGGTATCCTGGGTGGATTGATTATATTCGCCATAATAATCGCACTGGCAGTGGGGACGGGCTTTTTGTTTACCAAACACATAATCTATCCCTATTTTTTAGGGGAGGGAATTCCCATGTCTGTTAAGGAAGATGAAGAAACAGGAGAAAAGGGAACCAGTGAAAAAAATGAAGCAAAGAAAAAAGTGGATACTGTTGAGGATCAGCAGAAGGTCAAAGAGGAGACAGGAGAGGATCCGTCAGAGACAACTGCAGTTGGAAACAATGAAACAAACAGGAGCAAGGTGGAGATATACACCATTCAATACGGCAGTTTTACGACGGAGGCGGCAGCCAGGGAATCAATTGATAAGCTGAAGTCCGCAGGTATCGGCGGGATAGTATTATTTAAAGATGGTGTTTACAAGGTGGTTGAAGAGCCCTACGCCGATGAGGCACGGGTGAGGGCATTATTGCCTGAGAGAAAACAAACCTATGGAGATGATATTTTTATAACTAAGATGGAGGCATGGATGTGATGATTCCCCTTTCAACGGCTATGAGACCGACTGTAATAGATGAATTTGTTGGACAGGGACATTTTCTTTACGAAGGGTCCCTGCTTTATAATTCGATAAAGAACAGGACATTCGACTCTGCAATATTTTTTGGACCTTCGGGTACAGGGAAAACCACTTTGGCCAGGATTATTGCCGGGGCAATGGATGGAGATTTTAAGGAGTTAAATGCATCAACATCAGGGACTAAGGAATTGAAAGCAATATTAGATCAGGCGAAGGATAGATTGTTCAGTTTTAACAGAGGTATGACCTATCTTTATGTAGATGAGTTTCACCGTTGGAGTAAATTGCAACAGGATTCCCTTTTGAAGGCTTTGGAGGAAGGCACAATTCGTTTCATTGGAAGTACCACTGAAAATCCATATTTTTCGATAAACAATGCCATATTAAGCAGGGTGCGTTCAATTTATGAGTTTAAAAGGCTTAGTGGGGAAGAGTTGGTTAAGATATTGAAAAATGCGTTGGATGATGCTGAAAGGGGATTGGGACTGCTTAAACTGCAGGTTGATGATGATGCCCTTATGGCACTTGCCGATTTGTCCGGAGGGGATGGGAGAATAGCACTTGACACTCTGGGGTTTATTGCCGATAACCTGAATGAGGGGGGGAGAATAGATCTGGATATCGTGGGGGAGGCCATGCAACGCCAGACATTATTCTATGATAAGAAGGAGGATAAGTATAACCTTCTTTCTGCCTTGCAAAAATCCATAAGGGGCAGCGATCCCCATGCCTCCATCCACTATTTAGCCCGATTGATAGATGGGGGGGCGGATGTGATGACCATAGGAAGAAGACTTATCGTTATGGCTGGTGAGGATGTCGGACTTGCCTATCCCCATGCCGTTTCTATCGTTTACTCCTGCGTCCAATCTGCCAACATGGTGGGATTCCCCGAGGCAAGAATACTCTTATCTCAGGCAGTGTTGCTGTTATCATCCTGTCCCAAGAGTAATACAGCTATAATGTCCATCGATTCCGCCCTGGGAGATTTGAAAAAAAGGAGAATGGATGACGTGCCAGATCATCTTAAGGATGCGCATTATTCTGGGGCAAAAAATAGGGGGATTGGCATAGGTTACAAGTATCCTCATAGCTATGGAGGCTATGTCAGGCAACAGTATTTGCCGGACAATCTACATAGGGAAGGAACCCGCTATTATCACCCTACGGAGCAAGGTAAAGAGGTGGCTTTCAAAAGGTATTTGGAGAGCTTAGGGAGAGATAATGATGACAGAGAGTAGAATTATAAGGGCGAAGCATTCGGGCTTCTGCTTTGGTGTGAAGGAGGCGCTCAGAAAGGCCGAGGAAACTATAAGGGAGTACGAGGGAAGGAAGGTTAATGTTTATACCTGCGGTCCTATAATCCATAACAAATCTGTCGTTGCAGAATTGGAGGAAAGAGGAGTAGGACGGATTGACACCCTACAACAGGCATCAAAAGGTGATGTGGTTGTGATTCGATCCCATGGTGAGCCCAAAATATTTTATGATGAGGCTTTCAAAAAAGGAATAACCTTAGTGGATGCAACCTGTCCTTTTGTGCTTCGAATCCACAGGCTGGTAGAAAAGGCCGCTGAGGAAGGACGCAATGTTGTAATAGTGGGGGATAGGAAGCATCCGGAGGTAATAGCAATTAGCGGGTGGGCGGATGATAGGGCGACGGTCATCTCAAATGTGGATGAGGCTCAATCCATAAATTTCGATAAGATTACCATGGTAGCCCAAACCACCATTGCCCTCGATTTGTGGGATGATGTGACGGCGGTAGTGCTTCAAAAAGGCGGAGATGTCCAGATTTTTAACACGATTTGCAATGCTACTTCTGAACGGCAGAATAGCTGCGGAGAATTGGCCAGGGAATCCGATATTCTGATTGTAATAGGGGATAGGTTAAGCGCCAATACCAATAAGCTCTATCAAAAAGCAAAGAGGTACTGTGAAAAAGTTTATTTTGTTGAAAGAAAAGAAGAATTACCATTGAAAGAAATCGAAAGATGTAATAGAATAGGTGTTGCGGCAGGTGCATCGACGCCTGAACGCATCATTAAGGAGGTTATTTCTACCATGAGTGAATTTATCACCGACAAAGAACAAAATGTAGATACTATTGATGAAGTGGCAGAAAAGGATTCGGCAACTGAAGAAATCGTAGAAGAATCTGTTTCTGAAGGAAACGAAGTTATCCAGGAAGAATCAGCAAATGAAACGGTTTTGGCCACTGACGAGGAGACGGAATCAGCGGCCGCAGAAGAAGTAAATCAGATGCAGGATTTAATGGATCAGATTGAAAAATCCCTCAGATTGCCGGGGAGAGGTGAAGTCGTCGATGGCGAAGTTGTTCAGGTTACTAACAAATATGTAGTTGTAAACCTGGGATGCAAGAAGGACGGAATAATCCCGAAGGAGGAAATGACTCTGGAAGGGGATCAGGAGCTTACGGAATTGCTCAAAGAGGGTGATCCCATTCAAGCTAAGGTTATAAAAAATGACGACGGAGATGGAAATATCCTTCTTTCAAAAAGAAAACTTGAAGTAAATGAACACTGGGATGAGATTAATCTGGCACTTGACAACAAAACAGTTGTAAATGCAAAGGTTGTCAAAGAAGTTAAGGGCGGTGTAATCGCAGTCTACAAAGAGGTTGCCGGGTTCATTCCTATGTCCCAGCTATCGGACAGATATGTGGAAAAGGCGGACGAGTTTGTTGGCAAGATTCTGCCCGTAAAGGTTAGCCGGGTCGATCAGAAAAGAAATAAGGCTGTTTTTTCTCATAAGGCCTATTTAGCGGAGGAAAAGCAAAAAAGGATTCAGGAGATATGGGATTCCCTTAACGTGGGAGACAATGTTGAAGGTACGGTAATGCGATTCACCGATTATGGTGCCTTTGTAGATATCGGTGGTATAGACGGACTTCTCCACATTTCTGAAATCTCCTGGGGTAAGCTTAAACATCCTCAGGAAGCCCTTGAAATTGGTCAAAAAATCAATGTTAAGATACTATCAAGAAATGATGAAAAAGGCAAGATTTCATTAGGTCTCAAACAAAACCAGCCGGAACCCTGGTCTATTATTGAGGAGAAATATCAGGTGGGGCAGGTCATTGAGGGTAAGGTGGTTCAGATTAAGGAATATGGTGCATTTGTGGAATTGGAACCCGGTTTAGACGGTCTGGTGCACATTTCTGAAATAGCTTTTAAACGGGTTACAAATGTTGCCGACGAGCTATCCTTAGGGCAGATCGTACAAACTAAAATATTGGAAATAGAAAAGGATCGCAAGCGTATAAGCCTTTCTATAAAAGAAACCCTTGATAATTCCATTTTAGGAAAAGACGACACGGACATGGATTACCCGGATGAAGCGGCGGAAGAAACAGATGTACCGGAGGTTGAAGAAGCTCCCGTAGCGGAAAATACGGAAGAAGATGCAGGTGAAGCAGTATTTGATTCAGATAACAATTCAGAGGAAGAATAGATAATAGGATTGTCGAAATGCAGGGCGCATAGCCCTGCATTTTAAGTGTGTTAAATGTTAGATGGTATATCGTTAGCCTGTAATATCCTTAGTTATCTTTTTTGGAAAGTTGTATAAGTTCTTCTGCATTTTTCATAGTCAGATCTGTAACTTGAATTCCACCTAGCAATCTGGCGATTTCAGCAGCCTTTTCAGAAGGTTTCAAAGGGATGACGGTGGTATTTATTCTACCTTGACTCTCCATTTTTTCTATCCTGAAATGATGATCACCGAAGGCGGCTATCTGAGCCAGGTGCGTTATGCAAATAACCTGTAAGCGGCTGGAAATATCCAATAATTTTCTGCCTACTATGCTGGCAGTTACACCGCTTATACCAGTGTCTATCTCATCAAATATCAAGGTGGGAATTAGATCATATTCCCCTATTATCCTCTTAAAAGCCAGCATGATTCTTGAGATTTCACCCCCTGATGCAATTTTTGCAAGAGGTTTTTCCGGTTCCCCTTTGTTTGGGGAAAAGAGAAACTCAATTCTGTCCCAACCCCTTGATCCAAACGCAGGCTCATGGGTATCATGGAAGTGGATGGAGAAGGTGGCATCTTTGAAATTCAAATCCTTTAATTCTTCACAAATTTCCTTCTCTAATTTTAAGGCGGCTTTTTTTCGCTGGCGGGTAAGGTGGAGCGATGCCTCTGACAGCATCTCTCTTTGCAGTTCCATCTTTTTATATAAATCCTTCTGGATAGACTGATGGTTCTCCACCTTTTGCAACTGCTCCCGAAGCTCATCGCCGTAGGCTATCACCTTTTGAAGAGAACCTCCATATTTTCGTTTCAAGTTGTTTAGAAGATCAAGGCGCAACACAACCTGATTTAGCCGTTCCTCCGAAACTTCAACATTATCCCCCAGACGGCGGAGTTGACCTGCCGCATCCTCTAAGCGATAATAGCAGTCGGAGATAGTGTTGGCAAGTTGACCAACCTCATCTGAAAGATTCTCTATCTCCTTCAATGAGGAAATGGCTTTAGACATCAAAGAATCTGTTGATGGATCACCGGCGGAGAGATATTCAAATGCGTATGATAGCTTTTCTTTTATTAATTCACCGTTTTTTAATACGATAAGTTCCTTGTTTAGTGCATCGTCCTCTTCCGGCATCGGTGCAATGGCATGGATTTCATCCAATTCAAATTGCATAAAGTCCCTGCGTCTTTCCCTTTCGGCACTGTTCTTTTCAAGGTCGTCGTACTCTCGTTTTGCGGTTATGTACTCCTCATATAGTATCGTAACATTTTCCATGGGAGGGCCTATGAGATCCTCACCATATCTATCCAGGAGATTAATATGCCGCTCCGGATTAAGTAGGGATTGGTGGTCATATTGTCCGTGTATGTCGGCGATTCTTCCGCATAGCATTTTCAAGAAATTCAAGGACACAATGCTGCCATCAATGCGGCAAAGACTTTTGCCGGAAGAGTAGATTTCTCTGGAAATGATAAAAGTAGATTCTTTGACCTGTCCTTCCAGGAGGTGGTTTTCTTTTAGCATCTCAAGAGCTATCGGATCATGGGTGGATACGGTCAGTTCGATTATGGCCTTATCGCTGCCGCTGCGCACCAAGGTTGTATCAGCACGGTTTCCCAGAGCCATGCTGATGGCTTCAATTAAAATGGATTTACCTGCTCCGGTTTCCCCTGTAATTATATTAAAGCCCTGATGAAAATCAAGGCTTAGATGGTCTATGATTGCAAAGTTGCGAATTTCTATATGTGTTATCATTTTTTACCTCGGTTGAATCATCTCACTGAAGCGTTTGACCAGACCGGAAACCCTCGAATAATCATCTACCACCAGGAAAATGGTGTTGTCCCCGGCGATGGAGCCCATTATATGGGGTAAACCCATGGTGTCGATGGCTTCGCAAGCTGCGTTGGCACAACCGGGAAGGGTTTTTATTACTATCATGTTGCCGGAAGAACCTACGGACATGATGGTTTCCTTGAAGATGTTTCTGAAGCTATCAGTGGAGGCTTCCGCTTTAGAAAAGCCAGGAGCATATTTGTATTTCCCGTCAGCTGTCTGGGATTTGATCAGCTGCAATTCTTTTATGTCCCTGGATATTGTAGCCTGTGTCACATTAAATCCACATTGGTTAAGGAGATCTACAAGTTGACTTTGGGTTTCGACTTGGTTAGATTCAATTATTTCCAATATTTTATTTTGGCGTAAGCTTCTCATGGAAGGCTATTCTCCTTGGTCAATTTGTTGTTCAGTTATAAATTATTATAGCATTTTATGCTTTTTTTATCAATAATTTTGGATCCGGTTATCCAGACCTTAAAAAAAAAGACCCGATAGAAATCGGATCTTTCAAGTAATGCGATTCAATCAAACGGGATGAACTTTATCCTCTTCGTTTAACAGGGTTGAATCAATACCATGCCTTGCAGCGTTGCGCACTTTGAAGAACTCAATTGAGGGTTGGGGGAAAAGCGCATAAAGCAATGCATCTTCTGGTTCCTCGATGTATTCTGCAACCTCTTTTCTGATGCTATCCATCTCTGGTGCTATTAAGTCGGCAGGTCTGCAGGTTACCTGTTCCTTGTTGCCTATTATCTTCTTTACAATTTCCTCCTTTATTGGAAGGGTTGTTTTGCCATACATACCTCTTACAAGTTCCCGCACTTCCTTCGGCACCACCTTATAGCGTTGACCTGTTACAACATTTAGAACAGCCTGGCTACCTACGATTTGACTGGTGGGGGTTACCAGGGGAGGATATCCCAGATCCTCACGAACCTTTGGTACTTCCTTGAGTACCTCGTCGAATTTATCCTCTGCATTCTGTTCTTTTAGCTGTTTCAAAAGGTTGGAAAGCATCCCGCCGGGAACCTGATAGATCAGGGTGTTGATATCCACACCCATCAATTTCGGATCCAAAAGTCCTGATGCAATATATTTTTCACGAATGGGTCTGAAATATTCTGAAGCCTTGTTGAGGAGCTCCATATTCAATCCTGTGTCGTAAGGGGTTCCCTGGAAGGCAGCAACCATAGGTTCTGTCGGTGGCTGTGATGTACCTTCGGCAAAGGGGCTGAGGGCTGTATCTATGATGTCCACACCTGCTTCAGCCGCTTTCATATAGGTCATGCTCCCAAGCCCGCTAGTAGCATGTGTGTGGAGCTCAATGGGAATGGTCAATTGGGCCTTCATAGCCTTTACCAATTCATAGGTATTGTATGGATCCAAAAGGCCGGCCATGTCTTTTATACAGATGGAATCCGCACCCATGTCCTGGATTTCCTTTCCTAATTTTATGAACACCTCATTGGTATGAACAGGGCTTCGGGTATATGAAATGGTTCCTTGAGCATGTCCCCCGTATTTTTTTGTTGCCTTAATGGCAGCTTCTAAGTTCCTTGTATCGTTTAGTGCATCGAAAATCCGAATGTTGTCGATACCGTTAGCAATGGCTCTATCGACGAATTCGTCTACCACATCATCTGCATAATGCTTGTAACCCAGAAGGTTTTGGCCTCTAAGCAGCATTTGGAGGGGAGTCTTTTTAATGATTTTACGAAAGGCTCTAAGCCTGTCCCAGGGATTTTCGTTTAGAAAGCGCAGACAGGAATCGAAGGTTGCGCCGCCCCACATTTCCAATGCATTGTACCCTATTTCATCCATAACTTCTAAAATTGGGAGCATTTCCTCGGTTGTCATTCTGGTAGCTATCAGGGATTGATGCCCGTCTCTAAGGGCTGTTTCTGTAATCTTTATAGGTTTCATGAGATTATATCCTTTCCTGAGTATTGTTCCGACAAAACTACAATTGCTCGATCTTTCCTAGTAGGTCATAATATTATCGGTGAGTTTTAACTTTAAAGAATATTATACATTAGGGGATACCGGTTTATCAAGATATTATTTTACCCTGTCATCCGGTTTTTTTTAGACAATAAACAGGACATATGCTATAATTATATTCTGCCGAAAGGGCGGTGTAGCGACAGAATGAGATTTGAAAAATGGGGGCGAAATGCGTATTTTAGGTGTTGATCCGGGATTTGCCATAATGGGCTATGGGATTATAGATATGAAGGGGAATCGTTTTTCTCCGGTTACATATGGTGCGCTGACAACCGACAAGGAAATGGAAATGCCCCATAGGTTGAAATGCCTGTATAATGGTTTGATGGATCTGATATGTGAATATCAGCCTCAAGTTGCGGCTATCGAGGAGCTATTTTTTAATACGAACACGAGGACAGCCATATTGGTTGGCCAGGCAAGAGGGGTGGCAATCTTAGCCTGTGCCAATTCGGGTCTGGAAATCTGTGAATATACTCCTCTCCAAATCAAACAGGGTTTGATAGGCTACGGAAGGGCAGAAAAAAGACAGATTCAGGTGATGGTTAAGAATATTTTAGGGCTGTCCACAATACCTAAGCCGGATGATACAGCGGATGCTCTAGCTGCGGCCATATGTCATGGCAATTCATTGGGATTTATAGATCGGCTCCGCCAGGTTAAGATAAAAGAGGTTTAACATCTACATAAGGAGAAATGAGAGATGTTTCATTATATCAAAGGACATATCGTAGCGAAGATAGATGGTGGTGTGGTAATTGAAGCGTCAGGCATAGGCTACAAGGTTTCCATACCAGATAATTCGTCACTTTATCTAAGGGATGAAAAAGAGGAGATTACAGTATTTATTGAAATGATTGTCAGGGAAGATGATGTAAGCCTTTATGGCTTTGCAGATGAGGAATCCATGAAGTTGTTTCAAAAACTCAGAACAGTCAATGGCGTTGGTGCAAAGGCAGCAATGGCAATACTTTCGGCAATGTCACCATCGGAGGCGTATAAAGCAATAGTGTTTGAGGACATGTCAACTTTAATTAGGGCAAACGGTATAGGTAAAAAAACTGCACAAAGAATAGTCCTGGAGCTAAAAGACAAATT
Organism: Anaerovoracaceae bacterium; assembly: GCA_050953445.1. Classification (GTDB taxonomy): domain Bacteria; phylum Bacillota; class Clostridia; order Peptostreptococcales; family Anaerovoracaceae; genus JBMNMS01. The sequence goes on along the minus strand of JBMNMS010000001.1, from coordinate 26,568 downwards.
GGGGGAACTGGCCTTTCACATGGACGGAGGAGATGAAGTCACTATCCGTTCCGGGGATGGGGTTAAGGGCGAGGCTATCGAAGGGCTTATGGTCTTGGGATATAGCAGAAGCGAGGCTGCGGCTGCTGTGGCTGCTGTTGATGAGGAAGGTTTGACAGCGGAAGAGTGTTTAAAGAAAGCACTAAGAGGTTTGTCAATCAAGTTGTAGTAATTGAGAGTGAAAACCGGAGAGAGAAGGATATGGATTATTCGGAAGAAAGAATTACCATGGCCAACATGGGTGATGGCGAGGAGGATTTAGAAAACTCGTTAAGGCCTAAGCGTTTTGAGGATTACATAGGCCAGAAGGGGGTCACTAATAACTTAAAGGTGTTTATAGAGGCAGCCAAGATCCGGGGAGAACCTCTTGATCACGTGTTGTTTTATGGGCCGCCCGGGCTTGGGAAGACCACCCTTGCAGGAATAATAGCTAAGGAACTTGGGGTGGACCTTAGAATCACGTCAGGGCCAGCCATTGAACGTTCGGGAGACCTGGCTGCTATTTTGACTAACCTCAATGACCATGACGTCCTTTTTATAGATGAAATTCACAGGTTGAACAGGTCGGTGGAGGAAATACTTTATTCGGCCATGGAAGATTACGCCCTGGATATCGTTATAGGCAAGGGTCCATCTGCAAGGTCTATAAGGCTTGATCTTGGTAGGTTTACGCTGATAGGTGCCACCACCCGGGCGGGTAGTCTGTCTGCTCCTTTAAGGGATCGATTCGGGATCATAAGCAAGTTTGAAATGTATAATGATGAGGAACTGGGTGAGATAATACATAGATCTGCGCATATTCTGGGGGTATCCATTGAGGAGGAGCCACTTATGGAATTGGCAAGAAGGTCCAGGGGAACCCCGCGAGTTGCCAATCGACTTTTGAAAAGAGTAAGGGATTTTTGTCAGGTGGAAGGTGAAAGGGTTATCGATGAAGGAGTTACTGACAGGACTTTAAAGGCATTGGGTATCGATGATTATGGATTGGAGAGTTTAGATAGGGAGATACTGAGTGTAATCATAGAAAGATTTAAGGGAGGCCCTGTTGGCATAGATACTATAGCAGCATCTATAGGGGAGGAAAGGGTTACCATTGAAGATGTGTATGAGCCTTACCTCATCCAGGCAGGATTTCTTCACAGGACTCAAAAAGGTCGCATGGTCTCAGAGGCGGCATACAGGCATTTAGGCATACAGCTTCCCAGCGATTCGGAAGAACAGCAGCGACTGAAGATATAGAATTTGAGATAATTTTTGCGAGGTGTTTTATGAAATCGTTTGTAAAGGTGTTAGGTATTACCGGTTTGTTTTTCCTTGCTGTCCTGTTATTTCCCCAGGGGGAAAGGGCCTTTGGTGCCGATGGCAATGATTATATTAAGGTAGGCTTGAAATATGGGGTGGGGGGAGTGACCCAGTGCAAAATGACAGCTGCGGAGGGTTTTGTAATAGGAACGGCAACCAGGAGTGGTTTTAAAGAGGAAAGGGATCTGTCAGAGCATAAGACATTGGTGGCATCCTTAGATTGCGGAATTATAAGTCTTTTGGATAGCGAAGGTGAAGCGGTGGTCACCGGTTTGAAAAAAGACCAATGCCTAATGTCAGCAGGGGAGGAGGATATCGGGATTATAAGTTGTGACGGAAAGCCCTATCGGGGTGGCTTGATGTTCCATGAGTACAATGAACTTATGACCGTTATTAACTTCCTTTCTGTAGACAGATATGTATGCGGTGTGCTTCATCGCGAGTTGAGCCAGTCCAGTCCTTTGGAATCATTGAAGGCCCAGGCGGTGGCGGCAAGGAGCTTCGCAGTCAAGAATTTCGATAGGCATAAAGAATGGGGATTTGATGTTTGCTGTACAACCCATTGCCAGGTCTATGGAGGTTATGGGGATGAGTATCCTAAAACTAATAAGGCGGTGGAGGAAACTGCCGGCCAGATTCTTTGGCATAAGGGAAAGCCGGTGGTAGCCTTTTATTCAAAAAACAGTGGGGGATATACACAAAACAGTGAGGATGTTTGGAATGAGGCAATGGGACATTTAAGGGGAATAAGGGATGACCATTCGCCCAGATATTCCTGGACAGCAACAATTGCATATGATAGCTTGAAGCAGAAGTTGGAGGAGGCAGGGTTTTACCCGGGGGAAATTCTCTCCGTTTCAGTAGGAGGCAGGAATGCCATGGGGAGCATCAGTGAACTCATTATAAAAGGGGGGGCTGATACCATTTGCCTTAAAAAAGAGAGCATCAGGAGTGTGTTGGGCAGTGCGCTAATTAAATCCAGGAATTTTGTCCTCGCCCAGGATGGGGGGGAAGGAATGCAGCAGCCGTATAGGATTTCCATAAAGGGAATGAAGGATTCCAGCCTCTGTGATGAGAAAATTGTAGCGTTAGGGCATGGCGGCGTCAAAAGGGCGGTTTCGGTGGAGGATGTGCATGTATTCAACGGGGATACGGTTAAAAAAGTGACACCTGCCAGGTTGGAGATTGGTGAAAGGGAATGGGGGGATTACGATCCCGTTAATCCGGTGGATGGAGCTGCAGTATTTAGCGGCCTTGGATATGGACATGGTGTAGGTATGTCACAGGATGGGGTTATTGCTATGGGCAAGAAGGGATACGATTATATGCAGATACTCCATTATTACTTTAACGATATTGAGGTTAGGTAGTGAAGGTTGATTTGTTTGATTATGACCTGCCGACGGAGTTGATAGCCAAGCATCCGGCAGAGGAGAGGGAGCATTCTAAGCTGCTGGTTCTCCATAGGGACAGGGAGGAAATGGAGCATAGATTATTTTCGGATATCATCGAATATTTTAGGCCTGGGGATTGCCTGGTCTTAAATGATTCAAGGGTGATTCCAGCCAGACTCCTTGGTTCAAAAAAGGATACGGGAGGCAAGGTTGAGTTTCTTTTGACCGGGAAAAAGGAAGGTGGTCTTTGGGAAACCATGGTGCGTCCCGGAAGGCGCATAAAGCCGGGGGATACCATAATTTTCTCGGAAAATCCCCATTTACAGGCAGAAATTATCGATTATGGGCCAGGAGGTACTCGCATAGTATCCTTTAAGCATGAAGGGGATTTTATGAATATATTGGATGATGTGGGGGTTATGCCTCTGCCTCCATACATCGAAAGGGAAAGCGAAGAGGAAGACAAGGTAAGGTATCAGACCGTTTATTGCAGGGAGAATGGTTCTGTGGCGGCACCAACGGCTGGCCTTCACTTTACCGGTGATTTGCTGGAAAGGATAGAAAGAGCAGGTGTTCACATAGCCTATGTCACCTTGCATGTGGGGATAGGCACTTTTCGTCCCGTGCAATGTGATAGATTAGAAGACCATAAAATGCACTTTGAAGAATATGAAATAGATGAGAAAAATGCTATTGTCATAAATAGTGCAAAGGCGGCTGGAGGGAGAATTATATCGGTAGGAACAACCTCTGTTAGAACCCTTGAAAGTGTTTGCGATGAAAGGGGTAGAATTAAAGCAGGTAGGGGCAGTACAGATATTTTCATATATCCGGGATATTCTTTTAAAATAGTGGATTGCTTGCTGACAAATTTTCATCTGCCTAAATCAACTTTGTTGATGCTGGTGTCCGCCTTGTGCGGCAGGGAGAGGATTCTAAACGCCTATGAGACGGCAATAAGTCAGCGTTATCGTTTTTTCAGCTATGGGGATGCAATGTTGATACTCTGATTAGGTGGTGTCAAAGGTGTGCTGCATCAAAATGCAAGTATTCTGCTGCATGTCGATTTTCAAACGGGTTGCAGAAGATAATTGTTAGGGTATAGGCGGTAGATCGTTTTTAAATAAAAGTGGAAAGCCGTTGTAAAAAAGTACGAGGAACAACAAAATGCATGGAATAACCTATGAATTGATAAAGAAGGATGAAAAAAGCAGGGCCAGGCGCGGGCGTATTCATACGCCCCACGGGATCATAGAAACACCTGTATTTATGCCTGTTGGCACTGCTGCCACCGTCAAAGCCATGAGACCTGAACAGGTAAGGGAATTGGGTGCTGACATAATCCTTTCCAATACTTATCACCTTTATCTGCGTCCGGGACATGAGATTATAAAGGAAGCCGGTGGGCTTCATAAATTCATGAATTGGAATGGCGCTATTCTTACAGACAGCGGTGGTTTTCAGGTCTTCAGTTTGGGGAGCATGAGAAGGATAACCGAAGAGGGGGTAAAATTCTCTTCCCACATCGATGGTTCGAAGCATTTATTTACGCCGGAAAAATCCATTGAGGTTCAGAATGCTTTAGGTTCGGATATCATAATGGCCTTTGATGAATGTCCTCCTTATCCCGCCGATAAGGAATATGTCAAGAAATCTCTTGAAAGAACAACCAGGTGGTTAGCACGTTGTAAGGAGGCCCATAAAAATATACAGACACAGTCTCTGTTTGGCATCATGCAAGGAGGGATGTTTGTAGATTTACGATATCAAAGCGCTATGGAAATTGTGGAGATGGATCTACCAGGCTACGCAATAGGAGGTTTATCGGTGGGGGAACCTAAGGAAATCATGTATCATATCCTGGATCATTGCGTTGAGCATCTGCCTTGGGATAAGCCTCGTTATCTCATGGGGGTCGGCAGCCCAGATTGTCTGTTCGAAGGGGTGGAAAGGGGAGTCGATATGTTTGACTGTGTTCTGCCTACTCGGATTGCCAGAAATGGAGCCGCATTGACATCACATGGACAGTTATCCATAAAGAATGCTAAATTTGAAAGGGATTTTACTCCTTTGGATCCGGAGTGCGATTGTTATACCTGTAAAAATTATTCCAGAGCATATCTGAGACATCTTTATAAGGCAAACGAAATTTTGTCATCCATGTTGCTTACAAATCATAACCTTCATTTTTTAGTCCATCTTATGGAGCGAATGCGTAAGGCCCTTGAATTGGGCCGGTTTTCAGAGTATAAGAAGGAATTTTATTCAAAGTACGGTGAGTATTAATTTGAAGGAGGTTAAGCAATGCCTATTATTGTTCCAAAAGGATTGCCAGCATATAAAACACTGAAGGCAGAAAACGTATTCGTCATAAATGAGGTAAGGGCAAAAGCCCAGGATATTCGGCCCTTGCGGATAGCCATAGTGAATCTGATGCCCACGAAGGAGGTTACGGAGACCCAGCTTATTCGTATGCTTGCAAATACACCCCTTCAGGTGGAGTTGAAGCTTCTCACTATGGATAGCCATGAATCCAAAAATGCAGATCCTAATCACATGGCCAGTTTTTATGAAACCTATGATCATATTAAAAACGAAAGGTTTGATGGCATGATAATAACAGGTGCTCCTGTTGAGTTTTTACCTTTTGAAGATGTGGATTATTGGGAAGAGTTAATGGGAATTATGGATTATACAAAGGGTAATGTGTTTAGCACTATTCATATTTGTTGGGGGGCGCAGGCGGCTTTGTATCACCATTATGGCATAGAAAAGTATGTTCTCCCAAAGAAATTATTTGGTGTTTTCCCGCATACAGTAAAGGATAGAACTTCGGAGCTTACAAGGGGCTTTGATGAAATATTCTTTGCACCTCATAGCAGGAACACACAGGTATCAAAGAAGGATATTGAGCAGATTTCCGAATTGAGAATTCTTGCAGAATCAGAGGAGGCAGGAGCTCATATCATAGCCACTAAGAATAAAAGGTGGATCTTCATTCAAGGACATGAGGAGTATGATTGGAACACATTAAAGTTAGAATACGAAAGGGATGTAAAAAGAGGTATAGCCATCGATGTTCCAATTAATTATTTCAAGGATGATGATCCCACTAAACGGGTTGAAGTGAAATGGACCGGGCATGCAAACCTTTTTTTTGCTAATTGGTTAAATTTTGTGTATCAGGAGACTCCCTTTAATCTGGATGAATTGGAGCAAATGAAATGGTGATGGGGAAATAGGGATAATGTGATAAAGGAGCTGGTTCAAATGGAAATATGTAAACACTATGGTGATTGTGGGGGATGCATCTACCAGGGGATTCCTTATGATGAGCAGGTTGAATTGAAGGGACGACAGGTGTTGATGTATCTTCAAGAGCAAAACGTAAAGTGGGAGGAGTTTTTAGGAATAGAGGGCAGCCCAAGTCAGTATGAATATCGTAATAAAATGGAGTATACCTTTGGCGATGAGGTTAAGGGAGGAGAGTTAACCCTTGGCCTTCATCGCCAAGGTCGTTTTATGTCGATTATTACCACCGATCATTGTCAGATTGTGGATCAGGATTTTAATATAATCCTGAAAGGCACTTTGGATTTTGCCAGAGAGAAAGGTTATCCATTTTATCATAAGAAAAGCCATGAGGGATTGCTAAGAAATCTGGTTTTGAGAAAGGGTGTTAGAACTGGGGAATTGCTTATAAACATAGTAACGGCATCCCATAAAAATGGATCGTCCTCCGATTTTGATGAGGAAGGGTACTTATCGATGATACGCGGTTTGCCGCTGAAAAATAGGGTGGTGGGCATATTGCGTACCTTTAATGATAGGTTGGGTGATGGCGTTAATTGCGATCACTTAAAGGTATTGGAAGGCCGGGATTATTACATGGAAGAAATAATGGGGCTTAAATTTAAGGTTAGTGCCTTTTCCTTTTTTCAAACAAATGTGGAGGCAGTGGAAAGGCTGTATACGGAAGCGTTGTCACTAATAGGCGATGTAACCGGCAAACGGGTTTTTGATTTGTACTGCGGGACCGGAACTATAACACAGGCTGTTGCCATGCATGCGGGACAGGCAATAGGGGTTGAGTTAAACGGTGATTCAGTAGCCGCTGCCAGGGAGAATGCGCAGTTGAATGGCCTGGAGAATTGCCGTTTTATTGAAGGGGATGTGCTTAAAGTATTAAATGATATTGAGGGGAAACCGGATGTGATAGTGGTGGATCCTCCGAGGGCGGGTATTGCACCCAAAGCTATGGGTAAAATATTGGACTATCGGGTAGACCAGATTTTATATATTTCGTGCAACCCTAAAACTATGGCGGAAAACCTGGTGGCAGCTACGGAGAGGGGTTATAAGGTAAGCAAGATTAAGGCTTATGATAACTTCCCCATGACAAGGCACGTTGAGTGCGTGGTATTGATGTCAAGGGTGGAGAAATAGGAGTATTCAAAATACTGATAAATAAAGGGTTTTCAGGTTTGGAAGATTTTGTGCCTGAAGTATATTGGTACTTTTTGACCTTGGAAACTCCTGTTTTTATGTATTGAGGAAACATATCCACAGTAATAATTGGCTTAAGGTTGAGTAGATAAGTTAGATGATTTTAGAGGGTTGTGTAGATAGGATAGATGACAATTGGTAACTGGCAAAATAAACAGATTTCATAATATCAAACTAGGCTATTAACAGATACAAAATATTAATATACATTGTAAAGTCATAAAACCCTATCATATAATATAGTTAATATATTCCATAAGTAGAAAGGGTGATTGCATGACGACTATTAATATAACACAAGAAATGAGAAATATAGCATATGAGTTTTCGACGAATATAATAATGCAGAATAATCAATTTGATAGAATGCATCCTGCAAATGTTAGAGATATTAATGAAAGAAATACTATTCGAATTAATCGAACTTATGTGGGAAAACTTGCTGAAGTATGTTTTAATGAATATCTAAAAGCAAACGGTATTTTCGTAAATATTGATGATATGTTTTTAATATTTGAGGGACAAGAAAATGTAGATGATTTTGATTTTTGTCTCCCAAGTGGAAGAACCATAGATATAAAAGCTGCAGTATTTAATAATCATCGTAACTTAGTTGTACCTATTGACCAATTTATAAATAATCCTAAAAATTATTATGTTGGTATAAAATTTGAGTGTCCTATAAGAGTGAATGATTATAGATTGATTAATCGGGATACATTTACTAGAGCTACAATTAGAGGTTTCTGTACCTACGATGAACTAAGGAATAGAAGAACAATTAATTTGGGTGAGTTTGATTGTAAGGCTATACCATTAGATAATCTAACTAATATCAGATTGTTAATTAATATGTTTAATTAAAAAAGAACCGATAACAGATAATTCTTACAAGAGTTTATCTGTTATTTTTTTCTGGAAAACTAGCAAATGGATATTAATGAATATCAATAAGTATAAAGAAATATCACTAAATATATTGAAAGACTGTTTGTTGTATAGTATAATAGGCTTGTATTTTGTTGCCAAATTACAGGTACATTGAGGTGAAACATAAAATGAGTGAACAAGTCAGTGAGAGCTGGATAAATATTGATGAGGCTGCAGAGTATTTAGGTGTAAAACCTGTGACTTTACGAACTTGGATTAAAAAGAAAAATGGTATACCCGCTCATAAAATTGGAAAGCAGTGGAAATTTAAGTACTCTGAATTAGATGAATGGGTTAAAAGCGGGAAAAGTGCAATAGAATAATCAGCAGGCGGTGTAAGCAAAAATGATAAGTGAAATGATAGAAGAGGCATTAAAAATTACTTGCAATTATTTATCTCAAAATTATAGTAAAGTAGATTATAGGAACCTTATTAATGAAATATCAGTTATAGCAGGTGTTGATGAAATAGAGTTTGAAAAAGATGATACTTTATACTCATATGAGAGTATCCAAAAAACTTTATCGTCCTTAAACGAAAAGGAATCGACAAGAAAAATAAAGGGAGTTTACTATACCCCAATTGATGTTGTGAGATTTATATTAATAAATTCTATAAAATCAGCTTGTGGAAAGTTGAAACCTAATGGATTACATGTGTTGGACTTAAATGGTATTCCCTATAATTCATTTTGTTTCAATAAAACAGTATATGACCCTACTTGTGGATCTGGTGAGTTCCTTCTTGCGGCATTGGAGATAAAATTAGACTTATTAGATTTACATAAAACAAATATTAGTAAAGGTAATCTTAAGAAAATTGTTAGCACAATAAAAGGGAACGATCTTAATATTGATTCAGTAATAATAACGAAAATTAGATTGTTTTTATGCGCATTACAACGACAAGGTGTATCAAAAGTTATGGGACTAGGGATGGTATTGAATAACTCTTTTGAGAATTATGATTTTGTTCAGACAGCTCCAAATTTAGAGAAACGTTATGATATTATTGTGGGAAATCCTCCTTATGTTGAAGACTCAAAGAGTGGATTATCCCCAGAAAATAAATACGGTAATATATATGCAAATGTATTAGAAAATGCAGGAAGACACCTTAAGCCAAATGGCTCTATTGGGTTTGTAATTCCTCTTTCTTATGTTTCAACTCCTAGAATGTCTAAAATCAGGGATGTTCTTTATTCTATCGTGCCTGAACAATATATATTAAGTTATTCAGATAGACCCGATTGTTTGTTTACATCGGTACATCAAAAATTATGTATTTTAATCGGCAGAAATAAAAATACTGAAAAAACAATATTTACAAGTAATTATCGCTACTGGTACAGTGAGGAAAGACCAGAATTACTCAATACTGTAGAAGTGGTAAGAAATTTATTTTTAACAGATGGCTATATCCCAAAGTTGGGAACGAAAACAGATAATAACGTATATCAAAAAGTTATAAGAAATCAAATGCGTTTGATAGACATATTAGAAGAAGACGGTGATGGACCTATTTACTTAAATATGAGAGCTACTTTTTGGATAAAAGCTTTTATCAACAAGCATAATGGTGGAGAATACAAGCAGTACAATTGTAAAAATGAAGAAATGGCCAACTATGTCATGTGTTTGTTGAATTCATCTTTGTTTTGGTGGTACTGGATTTGTGTATCAGATTGCTGGCACATAACTAGGAAAGAATTGATAGGTTTTACCGTTCCAGATAATCCTGATTTCAATGCAACCAATAGATTAGCTATGCAACTTGAGCAAAAGCTTGAAGAAACAAAAAAGTATGTAGGGACAAAGCAAACAGAGTATGAATATAAACATAAAGAGTGTGTTGAAGAAATTCATGAAATCGATGACTATATTAATGCACTATATGGATTAACGGAAGAAGAGAGCCTTTACATCAAAAATTTTGCTTTCCGATATAGGATAGGTGGAGGTGTTGAAGATGAATGTAATTGACCTATTTGCGGGATGTGGAGGACTTTCTTATGGTTTTATTAAAAATAATTTCAATATAATAAAGGCAGTGGAGTTTGACCCTAGTATAGCTAAAACTTACACCATGAATCACCCAAAAGTAAATATGATTGTGGATGATATTAAGAATATTGATCAATCTAAAGTATTTAGTAAAGGTGATGCGGATGTTATTATTGGTGGTCCTCCTTGCCAGGGATTTTCAATGGCAGGAGCGAGAATTCGTAACGGTTTTATAGATGATCCGCGCAACTATTTATTTAAACATTATTTTAATGTGGTTAAGACAGTAAGACCGAAAGTTTTTATAATGGAAAATGTCAAGGGTATTATGACAATGCAAGAAGGAAAAATCTTTAATGAAATACTGAGAATATTTTCAGACGAGAAGTTGTTAGACGGGCACCCTTATACAGTTTATCATCGCATAGTAAAAGCTGTTGATTTTGGGATCCCCCAAAAACGTGAAAGAATGATAATTATTGGAACAAGAAAAAAGGAAATTGATTTTGAGGTTATATGGCAAAAAACTAAAGATGAAATAGAAAACGATTATCCTAGTTATTTCAAACCAGTAACTGTTGCTGATGCAATCGGTAATTTACCGCATACTACAGACGATGGCATTATTATTAATCCAGAACCTCAAACAGAGTACCAAAAATTCTTATCTTGTAACTTGACGACAATAACAAATCATACTCAAACCAAGCACTCTAAAACTGCTATAAAAAGAATGGAGCAGGTTGGCAATGGTGAGAATTTTACTGTTTTAGATGAAAAAATAAATTCTGTTCATAGTGGTTCATATGGACGTTTATGTTGGGAGGATCAAGCACCAACAATAACTACTAGATTTGATACTCCAGCAGGTGGAAGGTTTATTCATCCGGTTGAAAATCGAACCCTTTCACCTCGAGAGGCAGCCCGTATACAGAGTTTTCCGGATGATTTCGTATTTTATGGAAATAAAACATCGATATGTAAACAAATTGGAAATGCAGTTCCACCAAAAATATCATATTTTTTGGCCCGATTTGTTAGTAACATAATAGATAAGGAGGAATAAGCTGATGAACCCATTACTGGAGGAGAAGTTGAATGAACTAAATAGTGCATCTGATTATGAGTGCTGGTATTTAGTTAAACAGCCTACTGCTTTTGATTGCTTATGTTATCTTGTTTCTTTTTTGAAGGAATATAAAAAACAAGATAATCCCGGTAATCTACAAGACTTTATTGGTGCTAAAATTTCTGAATTAAAGGAATTTAAACCAGATGTGGAGATTTCTAATAATTATCGTGCATTAAGGGTAGCTGCATTTTTTGGATTAATTACTATGAGATCAAGTGGTTATGCAGATGCTGATATAACTGCTACCTATGAGGAAATCAACGCAAGATGTAATGGAGATTTTGAGAGAACTGATTTATATACTGATATCATACAAAGACAAATAGAAAAAATGTTTATTAGTTCATCCATAGACGAAGAGAATAATGGTGTTAGACAAGACTACAGACTATATCCAGTAATGTTGTTATATAAGATTTTGTTGGAGTTAGGGAGAACTACTGGTAATTACATGATTTCAATGACAGAGTACAGGTACTTGGTGGCGACTACAAAAAAATTTGAAAACTTCCTAGATACTCTTTTATTAATTACTTTATTACGTAAAGAAATGAATATTGCTAATGAATTTGAACAGTATCGTAGCAAGTTTGACAATAGATTGATACAGGCATTAAAGCAACTACCAACATTGCAAGTAGAAAGGGATTCAATTTCACTGAATCCTGATATGATTAAAGAAGTAGCACATAAAGTTTTTATTTTTGAAGAAAACCCAAATATTTTTGCAACTGAAAATTATCTTGATTTTTTAGGTTCTACAAAATCTTTATTTGAACTTGAAATCTTTGAAGAAGAACGACTTAATGATTTTGATAAAGTAGAGCGCATTGAGGGTGGTTCAAACATTTTATTATATGGTGTTCCTGGATCAGGTAAGAGCTGGACCATCGAGCATGAATACTGTAAAAAAGATAGTAATGTAGAACGGTTGGTATTCCACCCGGATTACACTTACTCTGATTTTGTTGGTCAGATTTTACCTGATGTATCAGAAGATGGACAAGTCAGTTATAGGTTTACACCAGGTCCATTCACTACTATCTTACGTGATGCATATGTTAATCCCCAAAAAGAATACATACTTATAATTGAGGAAATTAATCGTGGGAATGCACCAGCTATTTTTGGAGAAGTGTTTCAGTTACTAGATAGAAAAGTAAGAATTAAAGAAGAAGATGATGATGGATTCCCTATTGGTACAAGTGAATATGGAATTACCAATAAAAATATAGCTCTTGAAGTTTATGGAGATGCAAGACATAAGGTGCGAATACCTTCAAATCTCACGATTATAGGGACAATGAATACATCTGATCAAAATGTATTTACTTTGGATACTGCTTTCCAACGTAGATGGGAAATGCGCATGATTGAAAATAGTTTTGACAGAGTGGATCCAAAATTTGCAAATGCAGAGATATTAGATACAACAGTTACATGGAAAAACTTCTGTGTTGCTATTAATGATATTATTGTAGGTAACAATGCACGGATGACTTCTGCAGAGGACAAAAGATTAGGTGCATATTTTGTACATCTAAGAGATCTTGAATACAATGATGCAGCTGAAGATAAGACAGAGGGTGAGTATGACAACCTTTGTAAAAAAGAAAAGGAAAAGACCCTTACTTCTGATGAGAAAAAGCGTCTTGAAGAAATCAGAGAAGCAATGAAGCATAATCGAAGATTTCCAGAAAAGGTTATTAAGTACCTGTGGGATGATGCTTTCAAGTTCTCACGTGAAGTAGTATTTGAAACTAATGAATATCAAAGTCTAGAGGCAATAATCCGTAAATTTATGCAAGCTAAGAAATTTGAACGTTTTGCAATATTTAAACAAAATGTACGTGATGCTTTTATCAATCAAAATAATACTGAACAAAATTAGTAGGCGGTGATTCTATATGAAGGAAGATTTAGATATTAGAAAACGCTGCCATGTAAATACGAATGAGGATGGAGACTGTTTTGTAGGAGTAAAGGCGGATTCTGATGATGCTATGGTCTATTTTCCACTTGGGTATCAACTGCCGGAAACAGATGCGGAAATCAGGACAGATATAAAGCATCTTTTTCAAGTGTTGTCAGAGTTTACAGAAAAAAAAGACCGTGTGCTTGCAATGAATAAGTTTGAGGCACCGCAGAGTGTAGATTTTCCCATCCATGCCTACTTAGAAGTAATTAATTACTACTTGGGCAAAGGCGGGCAATATTACGTTGAAACGGATCCAACCTATGTAACAAGTGCAAGAGGAAGAGCACATTGGCCTAAGACATTCCGGAATCAGACTCCGCTTGTACAACAAAAAGATGGTGTAAATTCGCTTATTTATACTCAATTTACAGTACGTTCGGTTACACCTAACGAAACAAAACTTATTACCCAAATTAATAAGTTCTGTGTATATGAGAGCTTTGAAAAATTAGGTTGGTTATATGTCCCATATATGCCACAGCCTCCAGGTCCACATCCCGATATTAAAACATCAATTATCATAATCAATGATAAATTAATGCATACCTACAATGACAAAGATAAGAGATTATTTAAAGCTATGAAGGATATGCTAGAATATATGGATGAAAAGACATCTGAAAAGCAATTTTATTTTGGTACAGATAACTTTGAGGGTGTATGGGAACGATTGATAGATAGAGTATTTGGAGAGAAGAATAAAGAGAAATATTTTCCTCGAACTCGCTGGTTGCTTGACTATGGTAAGTACAAAGAAAAGCGTCCACTAATTCCAGATAGTATCATGATATATAACGGAAAATACTATGTGTTGGATGCGAAGTACTATAAATATGGTTGGACTGGTGACCCCAATGATTTGCCTAACGCATCATCAATAAATAAGCAGATTACATATGGTGAGTATATTCAGCAAACTCAAGGAGTAGCCAATGACTCATTATTTAACGCTTTCATCATGCCATATAACATGGCAAAGAACTACTTTGGCTTAAATGAGCCGGTTGGAAGAATTGGAGAGGCTGTTGGGGATTGGAAATCAAATAAATTTAATTATGAAAGAATTCAAGGAATTGTGGTAGATACAAGATACTTAATGTATCACTATACAGGAAATCCTATAAAATGCAAAGTGCAATTAGCAGATTGCATAGAGGCGGTTCTTTCAAAGGGTGAAGTGCCGCCACCTAAAGCTACAGAAAATAAATAATGAAAGACCTCTGTTATGCAGTAACTGACTGTATGACAGAGGTCTTTTTTTATTCATGTCGTTCTCGCTGTGAACGTTTCTTTTGTCGATGTTTATGTTGCTGAAATCTGTTACGGCATTCATCAGAACAATATATTTTTCGAGTTGAAGTAGTTCTTACAAGAAAATATACTCCACAGTTTGGATTAGCACAGCGACGATACAATTCGGATTGTGTCATATAGAAAATCGAAAAGTACAATGCCGCCATCAAAGTATCAATATTCCAAGAAGGAGACATTTTAACAGCATCGTATTGTGGGTGAATGCCGTCAAGGTTCGCATTTATTTCTTCTCCTAGTACAATTTGTGCAACTTTAATCAGTGCATCTTTAAGAGGTTTATCAAATTTGTCTCTGTCTGGTGCCGAGTAATATTGAATACCGTTTTCATAATCAATTGACTTTATTATACCAACATCATACTGATAGTGAAATAGAAAATCGATAATTTCTCGTAGCTGTAAGTCTTCATTAATACCATTACAGTATAAAAGTGTTAGGTTCTTAAAATATGGATTATCAGATCCAATTTTAGATTTCATATAACCACCAATAATATCATTGTAGTCACCAATATCCAACTCATAAGTTGGAGAGTAAATGGTATCAGAAATTGAATAAGTATTTTTATCAAAACTTTCTTGTCCTCGGTCTACTACTGGTAGATTAGAGGCATTTTTTATTTTCTCTAAAAAAGGATGCTTACAAGTTGTATATGGGGTTTCCAGTGAAGGAAGGTCTAAAACGATAGGCTCAGATAAAAGCAAATACAAAGTTAAATGCAATATCTTGTCATAGTCTCTGCGGATTGCTGTAAGGGCACTCATGAGTTCTACTGTTGCTCTGATTCTGCTAACTAATTCAAAGATTAATGCCCCGTCAATCTCCTCATATTCTGTACTGCTTACATTAAAGAAGAAACCATTCCTTTTGAAAAAACTAAATAATTCAGCAGTGTCCCCACTTTTAATAGAGATTAAATTACCTAGAATATTCTTTTCAATTAATGCTCCTTTGGTTCCAAGGCGAACTAATCCTACGTCACCAGCTGCGAAAGCAAAGTGAATGGTGTCTGTTGGCACAGCTTGTATCTTTAAAACTCGTTTCTCTGGCTGCATAGGTGCAGTATGGATGATATCTTCAACGCAATCACAGGAGCAACTATTGAATCGAAATAAATTATTTTCAAAAAAATTTTCAATTTTTGGAGTCATTAGTACAACCTCCTTAACACCCAAAAGTAATGGTAAAAGTAATCTATTATTTTCGGTTTCCAGAATTAGTAACTGTAAAAATAATCATAGGTTAATAATACCTCATTTTCGTAATCTTAACAATAACTATAAGAAAAAAATTCCTAAAAAGTAATAGTTAATATGCTGACTATCAGTTATCTTATGGAAACCGTAAAATAAAATCAGACAAGGAAAAGGTTCTTTGTAGCCTGCTAGGACGAGCCAATCTTGTCTACAAAAAAAATATCGAATGCCTGATTTGCAATAAGGGCAGAGGATACATATTGTTTCGCTCCAATCCGTAAGGATTGTTGCGGTGCAATAGAAGTACCTTACCTTATTGCGCTCATTTTCAGGACAAGGGGTCTGTGTACTTCAAGCACAGGCCTATATTTGTATCCTTTGCCGCCAATGCAATCCGGCGGAAAGGATGCAAAATGAAAATTAGAATTCAGCACGAAAACAAATCTATCTATCTAGAGGTACCAGACGAGGACTTCACCTTAATGATTGAGGCGGATTATGAGGACAGGCTATCTTCTGCAGAGGACAAAGAAATCGTGACCCGGCGCTCTCCACAGGAGATAATGGACGAACGTTTCAACAAGCCGGAGTACAATAACTGGCACAAATTTGACAGACACAGAGGTATGCCAAAGAAACCATTCCGCAAGGATGACCAAGAGGTTGATGAAACCGACCATATGGACTACTTCCCTGACTACTCAGATGAAATGGCTAGAGAGAAAAAAGAAGAGTATGAGCATATCTGTGAAATTATTCGCAAGGCTCTCAAGAAAAAACAAGCGGAGCTACTGATAGCTATAGTCTTGGATGGTGTTTCGGTAACGGAGTATGCAGAACGTGAGGGAGTAAGTGTAAGTGCCATTTCACACCGCTTAGATACAGCTAAGAAGAATTTCAAAAAAATCTATCCAAAATCCTCAACTTTCCCCTCTTGCCACGGCTAATAGTTAGAGGGCAGCAAATAAACGCTCTCGGAAAGAGGTGAATACATGAAGCACAACTTGAAAATCAGTGTTTCAAAAAAACCACAGACTGGCGGGGTTGTTTCCTGTCGAAACGTCACCATTAGGGAGCGTTTCCTTCGTTTCTTACTTGGTGATAAGCAGAAAATAACCATCCTTGTTCCGGGTGACACCGTACAGGAACTCGCCATCAGTGAGATTAAGGAAGGAGGAATAAGCCATGAGCAAGATCAAGCTACTCCTTGATGTGGTTTCCGATATGCGCTCTTTGGCAGACAGCATACAAGCGGTTGCTGATGTAATGGCGGGCAATGAACCTGTCGAAACAAAAGAACCGACTACAACTGTAAAAGAGCCTGAACCAAATAAAAAGGAAATCACTCTGGAGGAAGTCAGAGCAAAACTCGCTGAAAAGAGTCAAGCCGGTCTTACTGCCCAAGTAAGAGAAATTATCCAAAAATACGGTGGCTCTAAATTAAGTGAAGTGGACCCAAAACATTATGCAGATATGTTAAAAGATGCGGAGGGACTTAGGAATGAGTGATCATGCAGTTCTTTCCGCATCAGGAGCCCATAGGTGGCTGAATTGCTTTCCGTCTGCACGGTTGGAACTGGAGTTTGTAAATAACGAATCCAGTGCAGCTGCCGAAGGCACCGCCGCCCATGCTCTCTGCGAACATAAACTTAAAAAAGCACTTCATATGAGAAGTAAGCGTCCTGTCTCAGTTTATAACTCCGATGAGATGGAAGAACACAGTGATGCCTATGTGGAATTTGTAATGGAACAGCTTGAGCTGGCAAAGCAGAGCTGCACAGACCCTTTAATACTAATCGAACAGCGTCTTGATTTTTCTTGCTATGTTCCACAGGGATTTGGAACCGGTGACTGCATCATTATTGCCGATAAGAAACTTCACATTATCGATTTCAAGTATGGCATGGGAGTATTGGTAGATGCAGTGGACAATCCACAGATGAAGTTGTACGCACTGGGTGCTTTAGAAATTTACGATAGTTTGTACGACATCGAGGAAGTTTCCATGACCATTTTCCAGCCACGCAGAGAGAATGTCAGCACATGGACAATACGGGTAGAGGATCTGAAAGATTGGGCAGAAAAAGAACTAAAACCAAGGGCTAAAAAAGCTTATGACGGTGAAGGTGAATATCTTCCGGGTGAGTGGTGTACTTTCTGTCGAGCGGCAGTTAAATGCCGTGCTAGGGCCGAGGAAAAACTGAAATTGGCACAATCGGAATTCAAGCTACCCCCACTACTTACGGACTCTGAAATCGAGGAAGTTCTATCTAAACTGTCCGATCTTACGAAGTGGGCAAATGAAATCATTGCTTATGCCACCGATGCAGCTGTTAATCACGGTAAAGAGTGGCATGGTTTTAAGGTTGTTGAGGGCAGATCTGTCCGCAAATTCAAGGATGAAGATGCTGTGGCTGAAGTAGCCAAAGCAAACGGTTATAAAGATATCTTTCGTCAGAGTCTCATCACTCTTACGGAAATGGAAAGGCTGATGGGCAAATCAAAATTTGAGAAGATACTCGGTGATCTTATATACAAGCCACCGGGAAAGCCGACTCTGGTCCCGCTATCGGATAAGCGTCCGGCTATGAACGTATCTAATGCAAAAAACGAATTTAACGAAATAACGGAGGAATGTGAATATGAATAATAAAAACAGAACGAAGGTTATCACTGGTGTAAACACACGTCTCAGCTACTTTCATGGCTGGGAACCGGTATCCATCAATGGTGGGGCAGAAAAGTATAGTGTATCGGTATTGATTCCTAAATCGGATAAGGAAACCATTAATGCCATCAATGCAGCAGTTGATGCTGCTATTGAAGAGGGCATTGCAAAGTTTGGTGGTAAAAAGCCAAATAAGGCTGCTATCAAGCTGCCGCTTCGAGATGGTGATGTAGAACGAGATGATGAGGCTTATAAAGGACATTATTTTGTAAATGCCAACAGCACTACTCCGCCTCAGATTGTAGATAAAGCAGTCAAGCCTATTCTGGATCGCAATGAGGTATACAGTGGTTGCTATGCAAGAGTGTCACTTAATTTTTATGCTTTCAATTCTAACGGGAACAAGGGTGTGGCCTGCGGACTTGGTAACATCCAGAAGATTAGAGATGGAGAGCCTTTAGGCAGCAGAACCACAGCGGCTGATGATTTCACCACAATTGAAGATGATGATTTCCTAGCATAACAGTTAAAGTATGAATACAAACGGGGTGGTGGAAGTTGTTCTTCTGCTACCTCGTTTGCATTGGAAAGGGCGGTAATACATGAATTCTATTTCTATTGATATTGAGACATTTAGTAGTGCCAATCTTCAAAAATGTGGAGTTTACCGTTATGCTGAGAGTGATGAGTTTGAAATTCTGTTGTTTGGTTATTCGGTTGATGGCGGTGCAGTTCAGGTGGTTGATCTTGCCTGTGGAGAGAAAATCCCAAATGAAATAATCAATGCTCTTATGGATAATTCTGTTACTAAATGGGCCTTTAATGCTATGTTTGAGCGTGTTTGCCTATCAAAATGGCTTAACCTTACTGATTATCTTGACCCTACATCATGGAAATGTTCAATGGTATGGTCGGCTTATATGGGACTTCCGCTTTCTCTTGAGGGCGTCGGTGCAGTCTTAGGATTGGAAAAACAAAAATTGACGGAAAGCAAAGACCTCATTAAATATTTCTGTACACCTTGCTCCCCTACTAAATCAAACGGAGGACGAGTTCGTAATTTGCCAAAACACGACATGGATAAATGGGAGCGATTTAAAGCATATAACCTCCGTGATGTGGAAGCTGAGATGTCAATACAGCAGAGACTATCTAAATTCCCGCTTCCAGAGAATATATGGTCAGAATATCATCTTGACCAGAAAATCAATGATCGTGGTATCGCTATTGACATGGCTTTTGTAAAACAAGCCGTCAAGATGGATGAACAGTCGCGGGAAAAGCTAATGGCTTTAATGCAGGATATAACTAATTTAGAGAATCCAAACTCTGTACAACAAATGAAAGAATGGCTTGCTGATAACGGATTGGAAACAGATAGTCTTGGTAAAAAAGCAGTTGCTGAAATGTTAAAGACAGCACCTGAACCACTAGGCACCGTTTTGGAACTTCGTCAGCAGCTTGCAAAATCATCGATAAAAAAATACACAGCAATGGAGAATGCAGTATGTAATGATGGTCGTGCAAGAGGAATGTTTCAGTTTTATGGAGCAAACAGAACTGGTAGGTTTTCGGGCAGGCTTATTCAACTACAAAATCTCCCTCAAAACCATATGCCTGATTTGGAACAGGCTCGTGCTTTAGTTCGTAGCGGAAACTTTGATGCTCTTACCTTACTTTATGATTCTATCCCGGAGGTACTGTCGGAACTTATCCGAACTGCTTTTATACCACAGGAGGGCATGAAGTTTATAGTTGCAGATTTTTCAGCGATTGAAGCCCGCGTTATCGCCTGGCTTGCGGGAGAAAAATGGAGATTAGATGTATTCCAAAATGGCGGTGACATTTACTGTGCAAGCGCATCTCAGATGTTTAACGTACCTGTGGAGAAAAACGGTGTTAATGGACATCTTCGTCAGAAGGGAAAAATTGCTGAACTAGCCCTAGGTTACGGAGGATCTGTTGGAGCGTTGAAATCAATGGGTGCTTTGGAGATGGGAATTGAAGAAGAGGAACTTCAACCTCTTGTAATGGCTTGGAGACAATCCAATCCCAATATTACAAAATTATGGTGGGATGTTGACCGCGCTGTAAAAACCTGTGTTAAGCAGAAAACTCCTACAGAAACACACGGTATTAAATTTATATATCAAAGCGGAATGCTCTTTATTGTCCTTCCTTCCGGCAGGCGGCTTTCCTATGTGAAACCTCGTATGGGAGAGAATGTATTTGGCGGTGAGTCAATTACTTATGAAGGGGTTGGTGGGGCAAAGAAATGGGAAAGAATCGAAAGCTATGGACCAAAATTTGTAGAGAATATTGTTCAGGCAATCAGTCGTGACATTTTGTGTTATGCCATGCAGACGTTAAAGAATTGTTCCATTGTGGCTCATGTGCACGATGAAATTATAATCGAAGCGGATATGAGGATGTCACTTACTACTATTTGTGAACAAATGGCTAGGACACCAACATGGGCAAATGGTCTGTTACTTAGTGCTGATGGCTATGAGTGTCAGTTTTATCAAAAAGATTAAATATATTTTTTCAAAATCCTCAACATTCATTACCTCCTGTGGCTATTAGGTAGAGGGGTTTCCTCTCTGACTATATTACAGGAGGTAATTCGTATGGACGAATTAGTAAGAATCAACTATGAAAAAGACCGCCCCACAGTGCTTGGCCGTGATTTGCATGCAGTTTTGGAAGTGAAAACACCCTATGATAAATGGTTTCCAAGAATGTGTGAGTATGGATTTGTGGAGGGTACGGACTTTTCGACATTTCTGTCGGAAAGTACAGGTGGAAGACCAGCTGTTGACCACCAAATAACAATTGATATGGCAAAAGAGCTATGCATGATACAGCGTACTCCAAAAGGAAAACAATGCCGCGGGTACTTTCTTGAAATTGAAAGACGATGGAACTCTCCAGAAGCAATCATGGCAAGGGCATTACAGTTTGCTAATCAGCAATTAAATCAAGTAAGGAATCAAAATAAATTACTTGAAGGTACGATTGCTGTTCAGAATCAGCAGATTGCGGAAATGAAACCGAAAGTCTCCTATTATGATGTAGTTCTAAATTGCAAAGACCTCATTTCTACATCAGCAATTGCCAAAGATTACGGCAAGTCAGCTATTTGGATGAACCGCTATCTTAATAAAAAGGGCATCCAATTTAAACAAGGTGGTATCTGGCTTTTATATCAGAAGTATGCAGAAAAAGGCTATACCAGCACCAAGACACATAGCTACATCGGTAGTAACGGTGAACTGCATACAAAAGTCCATACATATTGGACTCAAAAAGGCAGACTCTTCATTTACGAACTGTTGAAGGCAGATGGTATTTTGCCGCAGATAGAAGTGGAGGATGTGTAATGGGAATCGATAAGTTTAATCATGAAGGATACCATGACCCAACTCCCCATGAGGCACTGACCAACATAATAAGAAAGAAAAAGGCAGAGAAAAAATCTGCCTTTAAGCCACTTGTATATATTTGTTCTCCCTATTCCGGTGATGTAGAAGGAAACATTAAAAAGGCTCGCAGTTTTTGCAGGTTTGCATTAGACCAAAACTGTATTCCGATTGCTCCCCACCTTATGTTTCCACAGTTTATGGATGATGAAAATCCAGAGGAACGGGAACTTGCCATATTTATGGACATCGTGCTTATGGGCAAATGCTCCGAGGTTTGGGTGCTAGGCAATACCATCTCAAGCGGTATGGCAAGGGAGATTGAAGTAGCCAAGAAACGCAGACAAACGGTCAGATATTTTAGTCCAGAGCATGAGGAGGTCGAAAGCTTATGAAAATCGCTGTGGGCAACAGCCGGATGGATAGAAAATGGAAAAACAAAGATATATCCTGGGAGGATTTTTGTGCCCGAGTAAAGACAACACAACGTACTACGGAAACAGTAGAAGAATATCGGAAATTAAAAAGAGGTCAACAAGATGATATCAAAGATGTGGGTGGTTTTGTTGGAGGGCATTTAAAAGGGGGAAGGCGAAAGAAGGGCAATGTTTTATGCCGTTCTTTGCTTACCTTAGATATGGATTACGGTAGACCAGATATCTGGGAACAAATCAGTATGCTTTTTGATTTCAAATGCTGTGTTTATTCCACCCATAAGCATACACCGGAAAATCCAAGACTTAGGCTAATCGTTCCTCTTGCTCGTGAAATCAGCGAAGAAGAATACGCAGCCGTTGGACGTATGGTGGCAAAAGAAATCGGCATAGATCTTTTCGATGATACGACTTATGAAGCCCATCGCCTTATGTATTGGCCATCTACTTCCTCTAATGGTGAATTCGTCTATGAAGAGCAGGATGGAGAATTGCTTGACCCTGATGTTTATCTTTCAAAATATCAAAACTGGCGGGATACATCAACATGGCCAGTATCAAGCAGGCAGTCTGAAGTTATAAATCGCAGTCTTAAAGAACAAGCAGATCCGCTTTTAAAGGAAGGTGTGGTAGGAACATTCTGTCGTGCCTATCCCGTACGTGAAGCAATTGAGAAATTCTTAGGTGCAGTTTATGCCCCATCTGCTATGGAAGGACGATACGATTATATTCCAGCTGATAGTAGTGCCGGTGTGATTATCTATGATGATAAATTCGCATACAGCCATCATGCTACAGACCCAGCAAGTGGATTGCTCCTCAATGCTTTTGATCTCGTTCGTATTCATAAATTTGGTTCTTTAGATGATAAAGCTTCTACCACTACAGCTCCTGGTAAGATGCCATCTTTTGTGGCAATGTGCGAGTTTGCTATAAAAGATGAAAGAGTAAAAGCTGAGTTTTCTAAGGAAAGACAGGCGCAGGCTGAAGAGGAGTTTAGTGATGAGGATTGGCAGACAGGTTTGGAACTAGATAAGCAAGGCCGAATAAAAGACACGCTAGACAACATCGTTTTGATTATTCGTCATGACAAGGAATTACAGCATATAGCTTTTAATTGCCACCGTGATGGTATTGATGCCAAAGGAGGCCTGCCTTGGGAACAGATCAAGGCGGGTTGGAATGATTCAGATAATGCACTTCTTAAAGTGTATTTAAGCAGCAAATACGGAGTTTATTCACCTACCAAGACCAAGGACGCTGTGTTAGCGGTAGCGGCTGAACGAGCCTACCATCCTGTTAAGGAGTATCTGAACTCACTGCCAAAATGGGATGGAATTAGTCGAGTAGATAATCTATTAATTGATTATTTCGGTGCAACAGATAATTCCTATACAAAAGCAGTTATCCGCAAAACGATGGTTGCAGCGGTAGCCCGCATTTATAGACCAGGCACAAAGTTTGATAGTGTCCTTATCTTAAACGGTCCTCAAGGTATCGGTAAGTCAACCTTCTTTGCAAAACTTGCTGGAGATTGGTTTTCAGATAGTTTGACCATTACGGACATGAAAGATAAATCTGGAGCTGAGAAACTTCAGGGATATTGGTTATTGGAACTGGGTGAGCTTGCTGGTATGCGTAAGACGGATGTGGAAATTGTGAAGTCTTTTATTTCGAGGGCAGATGATAAGTACCGGGCAAGTTATGGAGTCAATGTGGAAAGCCATCCCCGTCAATGTGTGATTGTAGGTTCAACAAATGCAGAAAGCGGGTTTCTTCGAGATATAACCGGCAATCGAAGATTCTGGCCAGTCCGTATTAGCGGTAATGGTAAAAAGAAAGCTTGGCAGATGACTAAAGAGGAAGTACAGCAGATTTGGGCAGAGACACTAGTGCTTTATGAGAAGGGAGAAAAACTCTACCTTGAAGGTGATGATGCATCCATGGCAACTAGTGAGCAGGCAGATGCCATGGAAACAGATGAACGAGAAGGATTGGTTCGTACCTATCTCGATACTCTTTTGCCGGATGATTGGGACACTATGTCTTTATACGAGCGTAGAAATTTCCTCGGCGGTAGCGAATTTGGCGGCGGCACCCGTGTTGGAACAGTAAAAAGAACCCTTGTCTGCAATATGGAGATTTGGTGTGAATGTTTTGGAAAAGATGCATCCTCAATGAGAACATCTGATTCTTATGCCATCGGTGCCATTATGAGAAAGATCAGTGGGTGGAACAAGTACACCGGGAACAAGAACGGAACAATCAATTTCCCTATCTATGGAAAGCAACGAGCTTATTCCCGAACCGAGGAACAAAGCTAGTTGTACCTTACCTTGTTCTCATACTGGTTCTTTCCCCGAAGCTAGTAATCAAAAGGAAAATCTACGGTTCGGAACAAGTGGAACAAGAAGTATCCTATTTATTTATAAATAGTAAAAAAAAAAAGTGTAGCCTGTGCATACACGCATACGCGCGCGTATAGGAAAAATGGGTCAAAGTTGTTTTCTTGTTCCGAGCCTTTTTATATGGGAGGTATTTATGCTTGAAAAATATATCGAAAAGAAACTGGTGGCTGAGGTAAAAAAGATGGGAGGCATTGCAGCAAAGTTTGTTAGTCCGGGTTTAGATGGGATGCCAGACCGCCTAGTGCTTTTACCACTTGGAAAGATGGCATTTGTGGAATTAAAGGCTCCTGGAAAGAAACCTCGTCCACTACAGATTAGAAGAATAAATCAATTACAGAAGTTAGGCTTTACCTGCTATGTCATTGATGATGTTGAGCAGATTGGAGGGATACTCTATGAAATACAATCCTCATAAATATCAAACATATGCTACGAATTTCATACTTGAGCATCCCATAGCAGCGGTGTTTTTAGAGATGGGGCTTGGCAAAAGCGTAATCACTTTAACTGCTATATTTGATTTATGTCTTGATAGTTTTGAAATTGGAAAGGTTCTGGTCATTGCCCCTCTAAGGGTAGCAAGGGATACTTGGCCAGCTGAGATAAACAAATGGGAGCATTTAAAAGGACTGGAGTATTCAGTGGCTATTGGAACAGAACAGGAGCGGTTAGCAGCTCTTAGGAAACCAGCAAGTGTCTATCTTATAAACAGAGAAAATGTTGACTGGTTAGTAAACAAAAGTGGCATTCCTTTTAATTATGACATGGTGGTCATTGATGAATTGTCATCTTTTAAGTCTTATGGAGCAAAAAGATTTAAGAGTTTACTAAAAGTCAGACCTAGGGTGAAACGTATCGTGGGTCTTACAGGTACTCCATCCAGTAACGGGTTAATGGATTTGTGGGCAGAGTTTCGTATTCTCGACATGGGTAAAAGACTCGGCAGATACATAACTCACTACCGCAATTCCTTCTTTACTCCAGATAAACGTAATCAGCAAATTGTATTTTCATATAAACCGTTACCTGGGGCAGAAGATGCCATATATAGGCTCATTTCAGATATTACCATTTCAATGAAGTCGGTTGATTTTCTGAAAATGCCAGAATGCGTGATAAATGAAGTGTCGGTGTATCTAAATGATAAAGAACAATCAGTATATGATCACTTTCGTGAAGAGATGGTGCTTGAGCTTGCAAATGAGGAGATTGATGCCATGAATGCAGCAGTCCTTTCGGGCAAACTCCTTCAAATGGCAAACGGTGCTGTCTATGATGATGATAAAAATACTCATATTATCCATGACCGCAAGCTGGATGCTCTTGAAGATTTAATCGAAGGTGCAAACGGCAAACCTGTTCTTATTGCATATTGGTATAATCACGATTTAGAGCGTATTAAAGCAAGATTTAATGTTAGAGAAATTAAAACATCCAAGGATATCAAAGACTGGAACAACGGAGATATTTCTGTGGCGGTTATCCATCCCGCATCAGCAGGACACGGTCTCAATTTACAAAGTGGTGGTTCAACACTTATTTGGTTTGGTCTTACCTGGAGTCTAGAGCTCTATCAGCAAACAAATGCAAGACTTTGGAGACAAGGACAAAATGAAACGGTGGTTATCCATCACATTATTACTAAAGGCACGATTGATGAAGATGTGATGAGAGCCTTGAAACGAAAGGAAAAGACACAGTCCGATCTTATTAACGCTGTCAAAGCAAATCTGGGGAAAGCGAGGGGTGTTGTATGATGGATGCATTTGAAAAACTGGCAAATGCCATTATTCTACAGGCGGTCAAGGATTATCGTTTTGCTCTGAAAAGACTAGCAAAAT